>NZ_JANUEX010000008.1:0-237580 GCF_024808755.1 Rahnella sp. BIGb0603
AAGTGAAACGCCGTAGCGCCGATGGTAGTGTGGGGTCTCCCCATGCGAGAGTAGGGAACTGCCAGGCATCAAATAAGTGGAAAGCCCTGTACTGACGTACAGGGCTTTTTGCTATGGGAAATTTGGGTGAAGCATCGTGAATTTTGAAGGCAATATATCGCGTTCAGTCTCAACATATTCACGGTAAATGGTTGCTTATTAATAGTGCGTCAGATGATAAGCGCTGTATCCGACAGCCGCTCCTGCAATATCCCAGCTAAAGTCCTTCCAGCTCCAGCCACTTCCTCCCGCACGGCTATCATAAAGCTCTTTTGTCGCCCCAAGGCCGACTGAAAATAATAAGCCGAATGAACGACTGCGCGCTTCATTCCTGCCCTGATTATCTGCGTAGGCTGTGCCTGCTGCCGCTAATACCGCAGAGCCAACAAAGTGCCCGGCTTTGTCCTTACCTGTCCATTGGTCATTGGCGAAATGGGTACAACCGCTGCAAAAAAATATAAGGCTGATGACAGAGAGTCTGACGGAAGAAGGGAGTAATGGCGTCATAAAATGAAATTCCAGATATAAAAAAGCCCGATCAGGATGATCAGGCTTTCAGTATAGCCAATTATAGAATTCGGCTGATTAATCTGTCGATTCGAATCCGCCGCAGACGGCGAATAAGTTTACGTACTTTAACCGGATAATTAGGAATACTTTCCAGTTCCATGTAATGAGAGACAACTTGCGTATGCTGGCGGATCTGTTCCAGCTCTTTTTGACGCTCAACCGCCATCTCTTTAAGCGGATCGTGGATCAAAATGGCATTCTCCAGATCCAAACGCCAGGCGCGTGGGTTGAGGTTATTACCGGTGATCAGCTGCCAGCGGTCATCCACCCACATACCTTTCAGATGGTAACTATTGTCCCCATCTTTCCATAACCGGACAATTAATTGCCCGCTGTCGACAAAGCGTTGCAAACGGCTCAGGAAGCGGCGCAGATTGATTTCATACAAATAAGGCAAGGCGCCGATGATTTTAAAAGGCTGATCTTGCGGAATATAGAAATCGTTAGCGGTTTTATCACCCACAATAATTTCAACCTGTTTACCCCGGCGCAGCAAATGAATGATATTGCGCGCCAGCATTGCAGGCATATTGAAATAAGGAGTACACAGCGTCAGCTTATGATCGGTGCTGGCCATTAAATGGTGAATCGTACGATTCAATTCATTCTGCTTGCCCAGGCCTACAATTGGCGTGACCGCCAGTTCATCATTACCGGCGCTGTCTTTGAAATGATAACCACTGGTGCGCAGGGTTTGCCGAAACTGACGCGTTTCGTTTTTAATCTCAATACTTTTCGGGCGATCTTCACGATCGAGACGCTGAACCGCTGCGGCAGTGAGGATCGATTTCTTTATAAAGTCGATCATCGTGTTAGCCAGCGTAGTATTTGTCAGCAACTGATAACGGTCATAACGATATTTTTCATGACGATGCAGATACACATCATTAAGACTCGCGCCGCTGTAAATGACCTGATCGTCGATAACAAAGCCTTTGAGGTGCAAAACGCCCAGGGCTTCACGGGTATTCACAGGTACGCCATAGACCGGTACGGAAAGCTCAGGATGCTCTTTCGCCATACGACAATACCAGTCAGCATTGGTATTGGCCGCAGCTGCGCCGATACGCCCACGCTGAGCGCGGTGCCAGTCAACCAGCACGCAAATCTCCAGTTCAGGACGCCGCTGCTTGGCATCATACAGCGCCGACAACACATCGCGACCACCATCATCGTTCTCTAAATAGAGAGCAACCAGATAAATCCGTTGGGTGGCGTTAACAATGGCTTCAAGCAGTGCCTTACGGAAATCGGTAGGGCAGTAGAGCGTTTTTACAGCACCAACTGTTTGGGGGAGTTTTGGCAGTTGAGCAAGGTGTTGTTGATGTTTATTACGTTTGAATTTTGACAACATCACAGTGCGCTTCTTCTCTCTTCAGGTAATGATTTTAGCGGCACAGACAAACTGTGGTGACCGCACAATCGGTCGATAATACCATTAGTCCTGCCGCATGTGCGCATCTTTTGCCTGTTCATCGCTCAGGCTCACGGTTTTCTGCTGTGAATTTCGGCGCTTTTCCAGTGCCAGAGACAGATTAACAATACTGTCCTGAATCTGAATATCGACGTCAAATCCCAGTTTTTTAGCCAGTGTAATCATGCCGCGGTTATTCGGCATCGTGATGCCCGTAAGACGTTGCAGGCCGTGCTCTGCGGCATAATCAATCATCTTATCCAGCAGACGTCGCCCGAGCCCCAGACCTTTCAAATCAGATCGTACCAGTACGGAGAATTCGGCATCGATATTGTCGGGATCCGAAACGGTTCGCGTGACCCCAATAATTTCACTTTCTTCATTTTCTGTACGCACGGCGACAAAAGCCATCTCACGGTCATAATCAATCTGCGTCATGTTCGCTAAATCTTCATGAGTGAACTCATTAATCTCACTGAAATAGCGGTAATACAGGTCTTCTTTAGTGACCTTCAGGATGAAAGCTTTCAGCAGCGGCTCATCTTCCGGAAGAATCGGGCGGAACAGTGCAGGCAGTCCATTCTTCAGTATAACGTGCTCTTCGAGTTCACGCGGATAAGGACGGATTGCCAGTCGTGATGGTGTCCCGGCAGAATGTGCAGAAAGCTGCATGGAAACATCAAGCAGGCTGAGTTCATTACCGGACACCAGCAAAGGATGAATATCCAGGCGTTCGATTTCCGGACAATCAATAATCAGGTTAGACACGTTAACCAGAAGCTGACTCAGGGCGGGAATATCGAGAGGATGTAACGCATTGCGACCGCGTATTTTACCGCTCTTCAATGCCTGCACGACCTGGTAGCGCGCCAGCGTCATGTTCAGGGGCGGAAGCGAAACGGCTGCCTGCCTTTCCGGACGCCAGTCAGTTCCGCCTTCGGCCAGCATAATCAGCGGGCCGAAGACCGGATCCTGCTCTACGACTACCCGTAATTCCTGAGAGCCCGGGCGGTTAGCCATCGTCTGTACCAGCAGACCCAGAATTCGCGCCTGCGGAAATGCCTCTCTGGCGCGGTCAAATATCGCATTCGCCGCCTGTTCCACTTCGCTGGCGGTGCGCAGATATAACATGACGCCCTGAACTTCAGAGTTATGCGGAATGTCCGGCGAACGCAGTTTCAGCGCAACGGGATAACCAATCTGGCTGGCAATATTTACGGCTTCAGCGCTGTCACTGGCGATCCACGTCGGCAACACATTCATTCCGTACGCCTGCAAAATCGCGCGGACTTCATGTGTATCAAGCTGCGTGGTGCCTTCTGCCAGCGTTTGTGCAATCAGTTTGTGAGCCTGATCGGTATTTTGTTCAAGGTCTGCTGGCAGCGCAGGCGTTTCTTTCAGCTGTTTCTGATTCCGGCGATATTCAACCATATGCATAAACGCCGTTACCGCGCCTTCCGGGGTGCGGTAAGTCGGGATCACGGCGGTACTGAACAGCTTGCGCGCTTCCTGTGAGGAGAATTCCCCGCACCAGTTTGTCAGCAGCGTGATGTATTTTCCGCGTGGATGTTTTCGAACGACATCTATCACCCCGCTTGCTGTCACTGTGCCGTGCGCTGCGGCACTCGGGGCGTGTATCACCAGCAGGGCGTCGTAATCTGTACTGTCGAGCAGCGCCATTATCACCGACTGATATAGCTGAGGCGTGGCGTCATCATGCAAATCCAGCGGATTAGAGGCGGTAATGTTCTTCGGCAGAATGCCAGTCAGCGCTTTGCTCGTTTCATTCCCCAGCTTTGCCAGTTTGCCGTTACGCAACAGCAGCTGATCTAACGCCATCGCCGCCGGTGCAGCGCCGTTACTGATAATGAGTAAGCGCTCACCGCGCAACGGGCGCATATGGCTCAGGGTTTCGACGGCCGAAAACAGTTCATGCGTATCTTGTACGCGCAGCAAACCCGCACGCTGGATGGCGGCATCGTAGGCTGCATCGAGGCTGAGCGGGCTGTTCAGTAGCTGCTGAGCCTGTCCGCTGCGGCCACTTTTGATGACCAGAATAGGCTTGTTGCGTGATGCGCTGCGCGAAGCAGAAAGAAAACGCCGGGCATCGCTGATGTGCTCCAGATAAAGAAGGATGGCGCTGGTTTTTGTATCGCGGGCGAGAAAATCAAGCAGATCATCAACGTCGATATCCAGGCTGTCTCCCAGTGAGACAAAATACGAAAATCCGACGGCACGCTGCTGCGCCCAGTCAAGAATGGTATTAGCCACGGCGGCCGATTGTGAAATAAACGCAAGTTTGCCCGGCAGGATCGGCACCGGAGAAAAACTGGCATTCAGCTTTTGCCAGGGAGCGAGAATGCCGAGACTGTTTGGCCCAAGCAGCCGCATTGAAAAACGCTGGGCGCAGGCTTTCAGTTCCGCGAACTGATCGGGTTGAGAGGAAAGCACGATGACAGTTTTGCAGCCACGCTCGCCGAGCTGTTCCAGCAGCGCCATATTACGGTCTGCGTGCGTGCAGAGAATGGCGAGATCAGGCGACATCGGCAGACTGGCGACATCCTGCCAGGTCAGAACGCCACAGACTGCGCGATAAGCCGGAGTGACCGGCAAAACAGGGCCGTTGAAGCTGCTGTCGAGCAGATTGCGCATCATCAGATAGCCGGCGCGCCCCGGTTTATTACTGGCGCCGACGACGGCAATCGACTCAGGTCGTAATAGTGCTTCTAGTCCGCGCTGGCTCATCGTCTCTCCGATTCATCATGTTCCCATGATTCTAGAGGCTTTCTTCGTTCTTTGCTGTGAGCTGATGCACCGGATGATGGGGTTTTCCTGCCAGATATTGCGTGCGGAAGTGCGTAAAAAGTCGTGATAAACCCGCCGACGCCTGTGTATCGCCGGCTTTTTCGAGCAACGCGGCGGCCACTTCAACGGTGCAATGCAATTCCGGACGCGAGGCTTCACGCAGGATATAGCCGGAGCTGGCGCTTACATCCAGAGAGAATACCGGCAGATTATCCAGATACGGACTTTTGCGGAACATCTTGCGTGCTTCATTCCAGGTGCCGTCCAGCATGATAAACAGCGGCGGTTTACTGCCCTCGGGGACTTCGGTAAAGACCTGACGCGGCGGCGTTGCGAAAGACGCCGGAAAAACCACGTAAGGCTGGCGCGACGGGTCAGAAATGGCATCCAGCAACGCCGGATCGGTTTCCGTACGCGACCACAGAAATGCCTGCGTATCCGGCAAAACATCCGCAATCAGGCGACCGGTATTGCTGGGCTTCATCGGCTCGGTGTCAAACATCACCAGACAGAAACGGCTGTTCGCCTGATGGATCTCACGCGTGGCGCAGATGCAATGACGTTGAGGTAACAGGCATGCCTGGCAACGAATGGCACGGGATCCCCGGGCCAGAAAAGGGCGGGTCGATCGGGCTAAACGCTGCTCACGCAGGCGAAGGACGGCGTTGTCTGACATAAGCATTCCGGTATTCGAAAAGCGGCTATTTTAATCACCCGCCGTTCGCTGGCAAGCAGCATCTGCTGAACGTACAAAAAGGCCCGCGCTGAGGCGGGCCATCGGCAGGGCTTTATAACGGCTTATGCGTTACAATGATTCATTAAGCCAGGTGTTGAAAGGCGCTTTAGGCATTGCGCCGCTCAACATATCGACCATTTTGCCTTCATTAAACACCATAATGGTCGGAATACTGCGAATACGGAACCGCGCGCTCAGTTCAGGTTCTGCTTCGGTATTAACCTTAATGAAACGGATTTTACCGGCACGTTCCTGCGCAACATCTTCAAAAATAGGCGCGAAGTTCACGCACGGGCCACACCACGGTGCCCAGAAATCGATGACAACCGGCAGGTCGTCCTGCAGATATTTGTCCAGCGTGGCGGCAGTGGCGTGAACTACATCGCCTTCAAAAAGTGCATGACCGCAGCGGCCGCATTTCGCGCCGTCGTCGATACGATCCTCAGGCAGGCGGTTGGTGGCCTGACATGATGAACAAACCGTATTCATAAATAGCCTCTACATTGCTTAACGTGAGAAGGGTATCAACCAGAAACCCGCTTTTACCCTTAAAAATGGTTAATAAAGCGGCTGATATGTTACTTGTATGTTGTAAGTATGGAGGCACCACGTCACGGAAACAACGCGGTTTATTCAATGAATACGATAGTTTTTAGCTTTTGGTCGAAAGCCTGTGGCTTAGCTCACAGACATCAGGTAATCTTCGCGCCCTGCGCGTAGGTGGAGAGAAAAATGAACGATTCATTCAGTGGCAAGAACGGCAAAGTCAAAGTGATGTACGTCCGTAGTGACGACGACGGCGATAACCGCAACAACGATAAACGTCCTTCCAACAATAAAGGACGTCCGGGCGATAAACCTCGCCAGGGTTCCCGTCCTGACGATGCCCGCCGCAATGAGCGTCGTAGCAGCGATTCCCGTGGCGATTCACGCGGCCCTGCACCTCGTCGTGGTGATGATCGCCCGCGTCGTCCGGCACGTGAAGACGACGGTCCGTACTCCTCACCATGGAAAACCGTTTCCCGTGCACCGGCGGATGAATCCGTACCGGATCACGGTGGTATCAGCGGTAAAAGTTTCATCGACCCTGAACAGCTGCGTCGTCAGCGTCAGGAAGAAACCCGCGTTTACGGCGAGAATGCCTGTCAGGCGCTGTTTGCCAGCCGTCCTGATGCGATTGTTCGCGCGTGGTTTGTGCAATCAGTCACGCCACGTTTCCGCGAGGCGCTGCGCTGGATGGCGGCAAACCGCAAAGCGTACCACGTGGTTGAAGACGAAGAGCTGGTGAAAGCTTCCGGCACCGAGCATCATGGCGGCGTGTGTTTCCTGATTAAAAAACGTCAGGGTCTGGATGCAGAAACCTATCTGCAATCTGCTCCTGCGAAAGACTGTGTGCTGGCGCTGGAAAACGTCGGTAACCCGCACAACCTCGGCGGTATCATGCGTTCATGTGCGCATTTTGGTATCAACGGGATGATGGTTCAGGATCCGGCTCAGCTGGAATCCGGTGCAGCCGTGCGTACCGCTGAAGGCGGCGCAGAACACGTTAAAGCTATCAGTGCGGATAACTTCCTTGATGTGCTGGCGACCTTCCGTAAAGCCGGTTACACCATCGTGACCACGTCCAGCCACAAAGGGACGGCGCTCGGTAAAGCTGAGCTGCCTGCCAAAATGGTGCTGGTGCTGGGTGAAGAAAGCGACGGCCTTTCCGACAGCGCATGGCAGCAGGGCGACCTGAGCGTGTCTATCGGCGGTACGGGCAAAGTGGAAAGCCTGAACGTTTCCGTTGCGACAGGTATTTTGCTGGCTGAATGGTGGCGTCAGAATCAGGCGTAAATCCTGATTTTCACCCATAAAAAAACGGACGCCCTGAGCGTCCGTTTTGCTTTCTGATGTTTACTGATTCGTGTTTACTGATGACATGAAATCAGTGCGCACCACCGCCGCCACCGCCACTGCTGAATGGCGGACGGGCGAACCAGATTAAGATCAGCAGTACCAGGAATGCCCCGCCGGATAACCAGAAAATCTCGTTAGCAGAGATGATAAGCCCCTGATTCGTAATTTCCCGCGCTATCCAGCCGGAAGCCTGCTGATGGCTCATGCCAATCCCTTCCAGCTGCTGATAAGTCTGCGTCGCCGCCGGGTTGTACGGTGTGATGTTTTCGGTCAGCTGCGCATGGTGCAGCGATTCCCGGTTTGACCACATCGTCGTGGTGATTGACGTCCCGATAGACCCCGCCAGCGTACGAATAAAGTTCGACAAACTGGAGGCTGCCGCCATACGTTCCGGCGGTAATCCCGACAAAATAATGGTGGTCAGCGGCATGAAGAAGCAGCCTACGGCAAAGCCCTGAATAAACTGCGGCCATGCAGAAGCACCAAAATCCATCCCCGGTTCAAAGGTATATGCACGCCAGAAGAAACAGTAGGCGTACATAATAAAGCTGAACGTCACCAGTTTTCGCATATCCAGACGGTGTGCGAAGCGGCCAATAATCGGCGACATCAGCACCGGCAGAATACCCACCGGCGCGGACGCCAGACCCGCCCAGGTGGCGGTATAACCATAGACCTCCTGCAACAGCTGCGGCAGCAAAACAATCGCGCCGAAGTAGAGCATGTAGGCCAGGCTGATACACAGTACGCCGATGGTGAAGTTTCGGGATTTAAACAGTGACAGATCAACTATCGGGTGGTCATCGGTCAGTTCCCAGACAACCAGGAAGCACAATGCGATCACCGCCACGACCGCCAGTACAATAATTTCCGTCGAGTTAAACCAGTCCAGCTCCTTGCCCCGGTCGAGCATCACCTGCAATGCGCCAATGCCCAGCACCAGTAACACCAACCCGACGCTGTCGATCGGGCGGATCTGCGTGGCGGTTTCGCGGCCTTTCAGGGTTCTCAGCGTCAGCACAACGACCACGATGGCGATCGGTACGTTGATGAAGAAGATCCATCCCCAGTGGAAGTTATCACTGATATAACCGCCGAGGATCGGCCCGCAAATCGGGGCGACGATCACCGTCATCGACCAGAGCGCGAGCGCGGTACTTCGCTTGGCCGGCGGATAGTTATTCAGTAGCAAACTTTGTGATAACGGGATCAGCGGACCTGCTACCACGCCTTGCAGCACACGGAAGAAGATCAGCATTTCCAGGCTGTTGGACATCCCGCAAAGCCAGGACGCAAGCGCAAACAGTATCGTGGACCACAGGAACAGTTTGACCTCACCGATGCGCTTTGCCAGCCAGCCGGTGATGGGGATCGAGATGGCGTTTGCCACCCCGAACGACGTAATCACCCAGGTGCCCTGTGAGTTCGAGGCACCCAGATTCCCGGCGATGGTCGGGATCGCCACGTTGGCGATCGTCGAGTCCAGCACCTGCATAAAGGTGGCCAAAGACAAAGCCACCGTCATCCAGGCCAGCGGGGCGCCTACCAGCGGTTTATTTGCCACAGAGGCCTCCGGAGGTTTTAGCCCGCATTTGCGTGAATAACATCAGCAATGATGGCATTAGCCGGGGCCAGATCCAGTGTCAGAGCCGAAGTCTGGTACAGCGGTTCGGAACGCACGGTATCAGCCAGCACCAGGCCATCACGGTTTTGAGTATCAACCGTCACCAGCGTGGACAAACCAATGCGCAGCGGATGTTCCGCCACTTCCTGATCGTTAAGCTCAATACGCACCGGCAGGCGCTGAACCACTTTGATCCAGTTGCCGGTCGCATTTTGTGCAGGAAGCAGCGAGAACGCGCCGCCGGTGCCCATATCCATACCGACCACTTTGCCGTGATATTTCACGTCATCGCCGTACATATCGCTGACGACGGTGGCGACCTGACCAATACGCATATTCGCCAGCTGAGTTTCTTTAAAGTTGGCATCAACCCAGATGTGATGAGCAGGAACAACGGCCATCAGAGACGTGGTCGGGCTGATTTGCTGTCCGACCTGAACCGCGCGACGGGAAACAAAACCGTCAATCGGGCTGCGCACTTTGGTTCGTTGCAGGGCAAGCCATGCGTCACGTACCTGTGCCGCGGCCTGCATCACCTGCGGTTGTTTATCGACCGGCGTATCCAGAATCATCGCCTGATTCGCGTTGTATTGCTGTATGGCGACATCATATTGCGCTTTCGCGGTATCCACGGCGTCACGGGCGTGTTGCAGTTCTTCACGGCCAATCGCGTCAACGTTGCCCAGCACGATACGGCGTTTCAGGTCAGACTGCGCCTGTTGTAGTTGTGTCGCACGCAGTGCGATATTTGCCTGATACTGTTTGCCGTTGATGATCAGCTGATGCGTCTGGCGGACGCTGTTAGCCAGCGCCGTTTTAGAACGTTCAAACGCCTGTTCCGCATCGGTCGGATCAATAGTCACCAGCACATCGCCTTTTTTGACAAAGTCGGTGCTGTCGAAATTGACGTCAGTCACGCTGCCTGACACCTGCGCCATAATCTGAACCTGATTACCGGCAACATACGCATCATCGGTAGACTGGAAATGACGTAACACCAGCAGCCAGTAGAACAGGTAGGCGATGGCGATAAGAATGAAAATCCCGGTTAACAAGAGCATCGCGACTTTGCGCGTTTTCTTCTTATTTTTCGGAGCTTGCGGCGTTGCCTGAGTTTCGGCATTTGCGCTCATGGTCTTCTCCACACTGAGTCTTTTATTATGATTTTTGGTTCGCAGCCGGGGCCTGATAGCCACCCCCGAGCGCACGAATGAGACTGATTTTTGCCTGCATCAGCTGACTGCTGGCGGTAAGTTGCGCCTGTTGCTGTTGCAGGAGCGCTGACTGGCTGCTTAACAGCTCATCCCGTCCGATGACGCCAGCGTTGTATCTTGCATCCGAAACGCGATACACCTCTTCCAGCGATTTAGCGGCAGAAGAAGCCTGCTGCAATTGTTCAACGCCGCTTTTCGAGAGGGTAATGGCATCCGCAGTTTGCTGGATGGCGTTCAGGATGGTCTGGTTATATGACTCAACGGACTGATCATATAACGCGGACTCTTCGCCCAGTTTGGAACGCAGTGCGCCCGCGTGGAATATCGGCAGCGAAATCGCTGGCGTGATATTCCAGGCCTTGCTGGCTGCTTCCAGAAGATTCGGGCTGGTGCCGCCGTAGTTGGTGGTCGTCAGACCGCCAAAGGCGCTGATGGAAAGGCTTGGGTAGAACTCTTTTTTGGCCGCACTGACGCGCTGGGAATAAGATTCCACCAGATCACGCTGTGCAGTAATGTCCGGGCGTTTACCCAGCAAATCCAGCGTCAGCTCGCCTTTCGGTGCCAGCGCTTCAGCCGGTGGCAATGCCACGGCGTGAAGTCCGTTCATCGCATCAGGCCCCTGACCCGCCAGCGCGGAAAGCTGATGTCTCAGCTGTTCGGTCTGGGCTTTCAGGTTGATGATTTGCTGTTTAGCACTGTCGGCCTGCGCCTGGGTTTGTTGCGGAATTTCAATGCCATAGACACCGGCCTGATACTGCGCTTTGCGCAAATCCGCCAGATGCTGGTTGTTATCCACTTCATGTTGCAGAACATCCTGCAAAGCCAGATTGGCCTGCAACTGATAATAGGCTGACGCCACCGAACTGGTCAGCGTCAGCGCGGCTTCTGCCTGCTCGGCGCGGGCGGAATCCACCTGTGCTTTCGCGGCATTCACCTGATTGCGGTATTTACCCCACCAGTCAAACTCATAGCTCAGATTCAGCCCGAGGCTGTTGCTGTTATCATAGATTGGCGCTTCCGGATAGCTGGTCAGGAACGGCGGGATCGTGTTTTTAGCCACACGTTCACGTCGCATCGAACCATTCAAATCCAGATAGGGGCCATTGGCTGCATCTGCTTCGCCCATCACGCTCTGCGCTTCGCGCACACGAGCCGCGGCCTGACGCAATGACGGCGAGTTTTGCAACGTCGTGGTCATCAGGTTATCAAGCTGCGGATCATTAAGACTACGCCACCACTGTGGGCCGATGGTCAGAGAACTGACTTTTGCCTGCTGCAGATGAAGCTGTTGGGTATCCAGCAGCGACGACTGAGGAGCAATATTATTACTGGAGGCGCAGCCAGCCAAAATCAAAACGGCAAACAGCGGCGTAAGCCTCCAGCGAGCTTGGAGTGACATGTGTGGTTTACCTGAACAGAAATTTAGAATTGTTGTAGTGCTGTCGCATCCATCTGATCAAGGCGAGTTAACAGTTTGCGCGTCAGGGTTTCTAACTGCTTCTGCTCATCTGCGTCCAGGGTTGACCAGAGAAAATGCAGGCTCTTATGTTGAGGCGGCAGTAACTTCTGGATAAAAGCTTCACCATCGGCCGTCAGGTGCAAATGCAGACACCGACGGTCATTGTCGCTCTCACGACGTTCAATCCATCCGCGTTTTTCCAATTCATCCGCAATACGGGTGGCATTGGTGCGGGAAGAACCCAGCGCTGAGCTTAGCTCCGAAGGCTGAATACTGTGGCTTTCCTGCGCATCAAGTGTGATCAGAGCCATAAACAGCGTTTCGTTGATGCCTTGCGCTTTCAGCATCTTATTGCGGTTTTCCAGTAATTTACTTTGCATGTGCATACACAGGCGCGTCAGCAGGATTTCCTGATAAGGGAAATCTTTTTGCTTTTTAGCCCGGAAATTTAACATGTGTTCAATTGGCGCGAACGAACTGTCCATATGAGAAGCCTCATTAGTTACAGATGACATAGTAACGATGGTAATTAATAATATCAATGTCATGAATCACCAATTCTTTAGCAATTAGTGTGATTCATAACTCCAGTGAATTATTCGATGTTTAAAGTATTCGGCAGAGTTTGCTCTGCTGTTACTCTGCGGTAAAAAATGGTCTTCAGCCTGCGGCCATCAGCATCACCTTGAACACCAACCCGTACACCAGAGCGCCGGACAGCGTGGCCATAATGATACTTTTGGTTCGCCAGAAAATGATCGCGAGCACCACAAAACCGGCCAGTGAAGGCAGCAGTTTTTGTTGATCACGAAGAATTTCCGGAGTGCTGGACACCACCAGTAATGCACAGATTGAGGCGATACCGATGCTGTCGAGCACGCGGGATAGCGGGCCGCTTTTCAGTGTCCCCGACTTCTGCCGCGCGCCCATGCGCAGTGGCAAATATCGGAAGAGGTAATTGACGGCGCCGACCAGCAGGCAAACCAGAATGACATTAGTGCTCATCCGGGGTGACCTCCGTGGTGCCCGCTGAGGCTGCGGGTTGCAGCAGGGCGGCCAGACATCCGGCGCCTAGGCCGCATCCGATAGCGGCAGGGATCGACCAGAACAACAGTCCGCCGAGCGCACCGGCCAGCGAGGCGACAAACACCATGCTTTGCTGGCGCTTAAAAGCGGCGAGCAGGAAACTCAGGAAAAGGGCGGGCAACATGAATCCGAGCGCAGCTTCAATGGCAGGGTAATTTTCCAGCGGACCATTGCCGAAAAGTGCGCCGACGGCGGTGCCGAAAACCCACGAGAGCCAGGAAGAAAGCGCGATGCCACACATCCAGTTCTCGCTCCAGCTGCGTTTATCACGGACGAGTTTGGCGGTGGCGGCGGCAAAGACTTCATCGGTCAGGCCAAACGCCCAGAGTGCGGTTTTTTTGCCGCTGAGTTTTCCTGCAATACGGTTACGCAGCGAAGGACCGTAGAGAACATGGCGAACGTCCATGGCCATCACGGTCAGAGCAGAAACCCAGAGAGACATCCCTGCGCTGAGCAGCGCGGTGATCACAAACTGACTGGCGCCAGCATAGATAAGTATGGAGAACAGCAGACTTTCAGCGGGCGTGAAACCGAGTTTGACGGCGCTGAGGCCGAACGCAAAAGCGATAGGAAGATAACCAATCACGATAGGAAGGCTATCGGTAATACCTTGTGCGAAAGTGGAAACGCGAACGGGGTCAGGCGCTTCGAGATCAGGGTTGCTGTGCATGGGTATTTAAAACATTGTGAAAACCGGGAGGATGCCGGCGAATAATTTATGGCGTAAACATTACCAGACTGTAAGTATTGTTAACACCCTTTGGTTCAAATAAATTTCTAATATGATTATTCGCAAGCTAATCAGGAGGGGTGATGATTCCCTCCTGATGTAATTTCGTACGTTATCAGGCCAGCTTGTGTTTATACCCTTTCAGCCAGACCAGTAAATTCAGTACGCACATGATGGTGCCTGCCACCGAGACCCCATACCAGCCCGCCGTTTGATAAGCCGAAGCCGACACCAGAGACCCTACCGCGCCGCCAATAAAGTACGTTGTCATGTAGCCTGCGGTCAGGCGGTTACGCGCTTCCGGCATCGATTTATAAATCACACTTTGATTGGTGATGTGTACACCCTGAACCGAAAGGTCCAAAACGATGATGCCGACGATCAGGGAGATCACCGAATGCTGACCGTAAGCAATCGCCGCCCAGGACAGTAAAAGCAGCACCAGCCCCGCCGTTGTTGTCAGATGCGCTTTGCCTTTGTCGGCCAGATGTCCGGCGCGTGTAGCCGCCAGTGCGCCCGCTGCGCCGACCAGACCAAACAAGCCAATCACCCCTTCGGAATAGTGATACGCAGGACCGGCCAGCAGGAACGCCATCGACGTCCACAGAATACTGAAGTTGGCAAAACAGAACATACCGATCAGCGCGCGGGTGCGTAAAACTGGCGTGTGGATAAACAGGGTGAAAATGGATTTAAGCAGTTGCGGATAATTAAGATCCGTATGTTGCTGATGTTTTGGCAGTTTTCGCCACAACACCAGTGCCATGATAATCATCAGCGCACTGGCAACCCAGTACACCGTCCGCCAGCCGCCGAGTGTCGCCAGTGCACCGGCAACCGTCCGGGCCAGCAGAATACCCAGCAACAGGCCGGACATAATCAGCCCGACCACTTTGCCGCGCCGTTCCGGTTCAGCCAGCGTCGCCGCCAGCGGCACCAGAATCTGCGCCACCACCGAGAACAGCCCGGTCAGCGCCGTCCCCACCAGCATGATAGTCAGCGTCGGTGCCATCGCGGTGATCAGCAATCCGGCGGCTGAAAGCAGTGTCATCAGCACGATTAACCCGCGACGTTCAAACATATCGCCGAGCGGCACGATAAACATCAGGCCGCAGGCGTAACCCAGCTGAGCGACGGTGACGATAAAACCGGCCTGATTAACGGAAAGGCTGAACGCACGCGCAATGGTTTCCAGCAGCGGCTGCGGGTAATAGTTACTGGCGACGGCGAGCCCGGTGGCGACTGCCATCAGAATAATCAGCGCGGGGCTGAGGGAGGAATGTGTGGTCGTTTTTTTCATAATGGGGATAACAGATCTTATTGAATAAGCAGGGGAATGCGAAAAACGATTATCGTTTGAGTTAAAATATTAAACCAATGAATAGTTTTCATGGCAACTATTGGGTTTTGCAATAGCGCTTATTTCAATACGCTCCCCAAAAAAAAACGGGCGGAGATTTCTCTCCGCCCGCGGGTTTTACTGAGTCTGTAACGGCGTTACTTCGCGGCCGCAGCAGCTTCTTTCACCCAGCCATCGAACTCTTCCTGGTGGGCTTTAATCCAGCCGTCGGTCTGTGCATCGATATCAGCATCCGAGTTTTTACCGGCGTGCATCGCAGCATTCTGCGCATTGATGTCTTTCAGCGGTAATTTCATGATGGCAAACAGCTTCGCGGCGGCCGGGTTTTTCTCAGCCCAGGCTTTGTTTGCCACGATATGCATAGTGCTCACCGGGAAACCGTAGTTCTTGCCGTTTGGCAGTGTGGTATCGGCGTTTTTATCACCCGGCACGACGGAGAACGGCACCTGCATCCACAACACATCTTTGCCCGGGATCAGCACATTGCTGACCCAGTACGGCGTCCAGGTGTAATAGAAAATTGGTTTGCCTTCTTTGTATCGCGTAATGGTGTCGGCGATCATCGCGGAATAGTTACCCTGATTATGTGTCACGGTTTTTTCCAGACCGTACGCTTTCAGCTGTTCGTTCAGTGCGGCTTCACAGCCCCAGCCCGGCGTACAACCGGTCAGATCGGCTTTGCCGTCGCCGTTGGTATCAAACAGCTTGGCGAGTTTCGGATCTTTAAGCTGTTCGATGTTGGTAATGTGATACTGCTCGGCGGTTTTCTTATCGATAAGCCAGCCCTGCGCTGCGCCGGTCACATACGTCCCTTCACGATAGAAAACTTTATCGCCACCGGCGGCTTTGTACATTTCATCATGCAGCGGTGACCAGTTCACGGCGGTAAACGTGGCGTCACCGGCGGCAATGGTGGTGTAGCCGACGTTGTAATCCACTTCACGGGTCGGCTGAACGTCGTAGCCCAGTTTTTCCAGCGCCTTATTCACCAGTTCCGTCTGGAAGGTTTCTTCGCTGATGGTGCTTTGAATCGGTGTCACGCTGACGCCTTTACCCGGAAGATCGGCGGCGAACGTTGTGGCTGTGGCAAATGTGGTGAGGGCGGCAACCGCCCAGATTCCTGTCTTTTTCATAAATTCCTCTGAGATTTTCATCGGTTATTTCGTGGCGGCTGCGGCGGCCGCTTCTTTGATCCAGCCATCAAACGTGGCCTGATGTGCTTTGATCCAGCCGTCAACGTGCTGCTGGATATCATCAGAAGAGGATTCCCCTTCGTGCATCTTCAGGTTTTGCGCGTTCACATCCGCCAGCGGCAGTTTCATGATGGCGAACAGTTTCGCGGCGGCCGGGTTTTTCTCAGCCCAGGCTTTGTTCGCCACGATGTGTTCGTTGTTGACCGGGAAACCGTAGTTTTTGCCGTTCGGCAGCGTGGTATCCATGTCTTTCAGTGAGCCCGGATTGGCCGAGAACGGCACGGTCAGCCAGACTACGTCTTTGCCCGGTTTCATCTCGTTGCTCACCCAGTAAGGTGTCCAGGTGAAATACAGCACCGGTTTGCCGGATTTATAGCGGGTCAGCGTATCGGCAATAATCGCCGAATAGTTGCCTTCGTTCTGGGTAACGGTGTCGCTCAGGCCGTAGGCTTTAATCTGCGTATTGATGACGGAGCCGCATACCCAGCCCGGATTACAGCCGGCCATATCGGCTTTGCCGTCACCGTCGGCGTCAAACAGTTTGGCTATCTTCGGATCTTTCAGCTGCGACAAATCATGAATGTGATATTTGTCGGCTGTTTTCTTGTCGATCAGATAACCCTGCGCCGCGCCGCTGATATAGGTGCCCTGACGGTAAAATTTCTGATCGCCACCGGCGGCGTTGTACATGTCTTTTTGCAGCGGTTCCCAGTTCACCGCCATGTACGTCGAATCGCCGCTGGCGATGGCGGTGTACGCGACGTTGTAATCCACTTCACCGGTTTGCTGAACGTCGTAGCCCAGTTTTTGCAGGGCGCGGTTAACCAGTTCCGTCTGGAAAGTCTCTTCTGCGATGGTGCTTTGCAAAGGTTTCACGACCACGCCTTTGCCCGGTAAATCAGCGGCGAAAGCGGCGGGTGTCGCAATGGATAATGCGAGGATGAGTGCTTTTTTCTGAATTGTGCGCATGGTGAACCCTTATTCTTATTAAGTTTGTGGCTTATGAATACGTAAGAGTGGACTGCGTTGTTTTAGCTTTTGAGAGTTCCCGGCAGCGAACCGCCGGGAAAAGTGCAGTGTGTGAATCAGGCTTTTTTGACGAAAGGCTTCATCACCAGACCAACCGGTCCGCGGGTGAACCAGCGGTGGCCGCCTTTGCTGCGGCTGTCGCGGCCCATAGACTGTGTCAGGCGGTCGAGGATGATGGCGAGAATAACGATACCCGCACCACCGACCGAGGCGAGGCCCATATCCAGACGGCCGATACCGCGCAGTACCATCTGACCCAGCCCCCCGACGGCGATCATCGAGGCGATAACCACCATCGACAGCGCCAGCATCAGCGTCTGATTAATACCGGCCATGATGGTCGGCATCGCCAGCGGAAGCTGAACTTTAAACAACATCTGACTCGGGCTGGAACCGAAGGATTTCGCGGCTTCGATCAGATCTTCCGGTACCTGGTTGATCCCCAGAATCGTCAGACGCACGACCGGTGGCAGGGCGAAGATGATGGTGACCACGACGCCCGGCACGTTACCGATACCAAACAACATGACGATCGGCACCAGATACACGAACGCCGGTGTCGTCTGCATGGCATCGAGCAGAGGCCGGATAATTTTTGCCGCCCGCTGACTGCGCGCCAGCCATATCCCCATCGGCAAACCGATCAGAATACAGAAGAACAGCGAGGTCAGAACCAGCGCCAGCGTCACCATGGCCTGTGACCACGCGCCGATTGCGCCGATCAGAACCAGAGAAACCAGCGTAGCAGCACCCATGCCTAAACCCGCCATCTGCCAGGCGAGCAGGGCGAAAATCAGGATCGCAATGGGTGCTGGTAATGATTCCAGCCCGCTTTGAAAACCGCTCAGCACGAAATCGACCGGCACGCGGATCCCCTGGAATACCGGACGGAAGTTGCCAACCAGCCAGTCGATCCCGTTGGTTACCCAGTGGTCGAGCGGGATCAGCGTGCTGTGAAACGGATCCAGAATATTGAAATGCTGATGCTGTTCAGGTGCGACGCTCAGCCAGTCGTTGGCCTGTGCGGCGGCGTGGTGTGTGGTGTCAGGTGCGCTGGTTGCGGCATCGCTGCCACCGCCCCACGGATCGCCACCGGCATCGGCAGGTGCGGAACTGGCTGCTGCGTCAGGCTGCGGCGCAATGCCACCGCTGGCGTTATCGGCACTCCACGGATCAACGGATGCATCCAGTGGCTGAGTCTGAGCCGCCTGCGCGTGCTGAAAAACTGTATTGTTTATGGTTGAGTTGCTCATTCGTTACCCCCTTCTTTATCCAGAGCCTGAAGCAGCATGGCTTTGGAAATAATGCCGATATAGTTATTGTCCTCATTGATCACCGGTACTGCGCAAGGCGCGGCGGCCACATGAGAAATCAGTTCGCTGAGCGGCATATCTGCCTGCACCGGTGCCGGAGATTCCAGCAGGGCACTTTCCAGCGGCTGATTGGCTTTCAGCGCGGTTTTCAGGGATTCAATCGACACGACGCCGATGAATTTCTGTCCGCGTTCCAGCACATAACCATATTCGCGGTCTTCGTCTTCGAGCAGCTTGAGTGCGGCACGTGGACCAAAACCGGGGGTTTTACGAATAAGCGCGCCACGACGGCGGGCGATGTCTTTGGCACTGAAGACCTGACTGATATCGACGCCACGGAAGAAGGTGCGGACATAGTCATTGGCCGGATTATTGAGGATATCTTCCGGCGTACCGACCTGAACCACTTCGCCGCCCTGCATAATCGCAATGCGGTCGCCGATGCGCATGGCTTCGTCGAGGTCATGGGAAATAAACACGATGGTGCGCTGATGCTGCGCTTGCAGCTTCACCAGCTCATCCTGCATTTCGGTACGGATTAACGGATCGAGCGCCGAGAAGGCTTCATCCATCAGTAGAATGTCAGGGTTATTGGCCATCGCACGGGCTAAGCCGACACGCTGACGCATCCCCCCGGACAATTCATCCGGATAAGAATTGGCATAGTTTTCCAGCCCGACCTGACGCAGCGCATCCAGCGCTTTGGCATTTCGCTCTTCCACCGGCACACCGGCCAGCTCCATACCAAACGCCGTATTATTCAGCACGGTCAGGTGGGGCATCAGCGCAAATGACTGAAACACCATACTGATTTTACTGCGACGCACCTGGCGTAATTTTGATTCTGAGATTTTGGCGATGTCTTCGCCGTCAATCAGCACTTCGCCGCGGGTGGGCTCTATCAGACGATTGAGAAGGCGTACCATGGTGGATTTACCGGAACCGGATAACCCCATGATGACGAAAATCTCGCCTTCTTCAATGGCCAGACTGGCATCTTTAACGCCAAGTGACAGACCGGTTTTCTCGAAAATTTCTTCTTTACCCTTGCCAGCGTCAATCATCTTGAAAGCGCGTTCCGGGTTCTCGCCAAACACCTTATAAAGATTTTTTACTTCGATTTTAATTGCCATGCAATATGCATTCCTTGGATATAAATAGCCGTATCGGCTTGATGTCTAATTTTTCTGTTGAAACGTATAGTTTTTTGCCTGTTACAAAATAGTGAACGCTTTATACCCTAACACACCAAAATTCTGAGACAAGTCTCAATGTTTCTCATGAATATTCATGGTTGTGTTTCTGGTGGCGTATTTTTATGTATTGTGCGTGTCTAATTTACGTCAGCGCAGGTTGACATTTAATGACAATTTTAAGGGCGCTGTGTTTATTGTTGTATGCCTAATTATCTGATGCGTGCGTTTTGCTTAATATATAATTAATTAGTTGATTTTTAATGATTTAATGCCTTCTTGTTTTGTGGGGTTTTTAGTGGTTTAAATAGCGTGGTTCAGGGGGATTTAATGCAAATTCCATGGCGGGATTTGCAATGTGTAAATAGTGATTTCAGCTTGCACTGAAAGCCCTGAATTTACCGGTTGTCTGAAAGGTGAATATTTGTGGAAATAATCGCACTGTGCGGGGTGAAATGTGGGAATTTGGCCAGCGGAACCGCTGGCCGTGAAGGCGAAATTCAGAGGGGCAGAACGCCATAATTCGGGTTCAGGAGGCGGATTTTTCCTCAGTCACTATTTTCCGGTAAAGACGCCTCGGATGGCCGATATTTCCGTACTGCATCTCGACGCCGATAAAGCCAATTTCCACACAATATTCCAGATACCGGCGGCCGGTGGTTTTGCTGATCCCAACCTCCTCAACCACCTGTTCCACCGACCAGCTGACGTCGGGTTTCGCGGTGAACACCCGCTGAACCAGTTCGAGCGTATTCGGCTCAATCCCTTTTGCAGAAGGGGCTGGCGGCGTGTCGCTGGCGGGGAGGTTAAACAGTTTGTCCAGCGCCCGCTGATCGACCACTTTCACATTGCGCAGGGTTTGCACCAGTTGCATGAAACGCTCGAGCGAGCTGCGCAGGCGGTGAAACGACACCGGCTTAATAATGTAGTCAAACGCGCCGCTGCGCATGGCGTGGCTGCACGTCTGCATATCGCTGGCCGCCGTAATGAAAATCACCGAACAGTCGAAGCTTTTCAGCAGCGGGCTGTCGATCAAATCCACGCCCTGGCCGTCTGGCAGGTAATTATCCAGCAGTACCAGCCTCGGCTGATGCTGCCGCAATAACGAACGGGCCTGTTCCAGCGTGGCGGCAATCCCGACCACGCGCAGGTTAAAGTTTTGCTCGATAAAATCACGGTGCAGACCGGCAAGGTGCGGCTCGTCTTCCACAATCACGACATCGAGTGCGCTGCTGTTATTCATGTTGCTGTCCTGTTGACCTCTCTGACGGATACGGGATAAACACTGAAAATATCGTACCCTGAGGCGCATTGTCTGAGATTTCGATGCTGCCGCCCGCCTGACGGACGTAACCGGCCACCAGATAAAGCCCGATGCCGTGTTCCGCGCCGGTCTTCTCATCGCCGCCGGAAGGCTTCGAGGTGACGCCCTGCTCAAACAGATTCGGCTTCAGGGTGTCATCGACGCCGCCACCGCGATCGGCCACCTCAATCAGCAGCTCGCGGTTTCTGTCTGAAATATACAATTCTACCGGCGAAATCGGTGCGCCGGCTTTCAGCGTGGCGTCCACGGCGTTATCAAGCAGATTGCCGATCACCGACATCAGCTCGGTTTCGCCGATGACCGGCGGAATACGGATTAACTGGCAGGCCGGGTCAAACACCAGCTCCACGCCTTTCTCGCGCGCACTGACGAATTTTCCCAGCAACAGCCCGCAAAGGGCAGGCGACGTGAAGCGTGCCGACACGAAATCCAGCACCGCCTGCGCACCTTCTGACTGTGCCTGAATATAGTGCATCGCATCATCGTAACGCTGCATTTGCAGCAAACCGGCCAGCGTCGCCGTCCAGTTCAGCTGTTCATGGCGCATGATGCGCAGGCTATCGGCGTAGCGTTTCACCTGACTCAGCTGGCTGCTCAGCGTATTAATGTCATTTTTATCGCGGAAACTGAACACCCATCCGCTTTCTTTGCCCGGCTCCAGCTCAATAGGCACGCGGTTCATGATTACCTGACGCTGGTTGAGCACCGTTATCTGATCATGGCGGCTGCTATTGTCCTGAAGACCGCTTTGCGTAAAGAACGCGGGCGGCGTATGGAGCACTTCTTCCAGCGGTTTGCCGATCAGCTCGTTTTCCGGCTGACGGATATCGAGTAATTCCCGGGCGGCGCGGTTAATGGAAATCAGCTGCTTCTCGGCATTAATCGCAAATACGCCTTCATACATGGCTTCCAGCAACGCTTTTTGCTGGCGAACCAGCAGCGCAATATCCTTGGGTTCAAGCCAGAACATCTGTTTTTTGACGTTACGGGTAAACATCCACGAGAAAATAAACAGCAGTAATAAAAGAAGAAGACCGTATAAACCGGCCTGCGCCAGACGGTGACCGTTAATATTGTCGATGTAAGACGTGAGATAGCCGACCGACACAATGCCGATGACCTGATTATTTTCGTCGAGGATCGGCGCTTTGCTGCGTAATGAAACACCGATGCCGCCCTGACGCACCGATATAATGGTTTTCCCGGCCAGCACCTCCGCGTTATCGCCGCCAATCATCGGCAGATCTATTCTGTCCGGGGATTCCGAGTGATAAAGATGCCGCTCGCGGACGTCACCAATCACGATATAACTCGCATCACTCTTATCGCGTAACGGCTGGATAAGACGGGCAATTCCCGGCACATCGCGACGGGCGACTTTCTGCGCCAGCCCCGGCATCAGCGCGATTTCGCTGGCCTGAACTTTGGCGCGTTGCCCCAGGTCGTGATGCAGCTGGCGGTCAATAATATGAAATAAAATAGCGCCCAGCAGTGCCAGCAACAGGCAGGAAAATACCACCAGAGATAAAAAGAGCTTTACCTGAAAAGGTAATCTTAATTTCATACATCCCGCCAAAAGCCAGCCCTGACACACACATCGAATAAGCCTATCACGGCGAAAACGCTGCCGTAATCTGACATAAGCGAAGTTGTGAACGAAGAAGATAAATAGAATGTAATTCACACAGTGATTGCAAGGTTAATTGCGGGTTTTACTACTTATCTGATAATCCTTATAAATTTGGACGCATTAACTCCATAAACACCATAACAACCTTTATCCCTGCGGCCTTAATTTGAACAACCTCACATCCGCCTGACCGGCCATTTTCATATGCTCAGATCATCAATAAGAAAAGTATTACCAAGAAAGAGGCAATGCCATGAGCACAACCGACGATTCCTACATCGCTGTCAACAAAACAAAAGCTTCCGGCCTGTCTGCCAGACAAAAATGGTGGCACATTCTGGATAACTACAAGATAGGGATTATTCCGCTGCCGTTTTTCCTGCTGGCGGGCGTGCTGATCCTGCTGGATTGCCTGAACGGCAAACTGCCCAGCGATATCGTTGTGATGGTCGCGACGCTGGCCTTCTTCGGCTTTGCCTGTGGCGAATTTGGAAAGCGGCTGCCGGTGGTCGGCAAACTCGGCGCGGCGGCGATTTGCGCCACCTTTATTCCGTCCGCGATGGTGCATTACGGTCTGCTGCCGGACGTTGTGGTCGATTCCACGGTCAAATTCTATAAATCCACCAACATTCTCTATCTCTACATCTGCTGCATTATTGTCGGCAGCATCATGAGCATGAATCGCCAGGTGCTGATCCAGGGCTTTATGCGGATCTTCGTGCCGATGCTGTGCGGGGAAGTGGTCGGGATGATCGCCGGAATGGCGATGGGTACCGCGTTAGGTTTACCACCGGTGCAAACCTTCTTCTTCCTGATCCTGCCTATCATGGCCGGTGGCGTGGGTGAAGGCGCGATCCCGCTGTCGATGGGCTACGCGACTATCCTGCATATGGAGCAGGGCGTGGCGCTGGGGCGTATTCTGCCGATCGTGATGCTCGGCGGCCTGACAGCGATTGTGCTGGCGGGCGTACTGAACCAGCTGGGGAAACGTTATCCGCATCTCACCGGCGAAGGTCAGCTGATGCCGTCGAAGAAAGGTGAACTCGGCAGCGGGACTGATGAATTCGAAGGAAATCCGGGCGTGAATGCGCTGGCCTGTGGTGCGCTGCTGGCGATCCTTCTGTACATGGTCGGGATGCTCGGACAGAAATGGATCGGCCTGCCCGCGCCGGTCGGTATGTTATTTGCGGCAGTGCTGGTGAAACTGGCTAACGGCGTGTCACCGACCATTCAGCACGGCTCGATGACGGTATATAAATTCTTCCGCACCGCGGTGACTTATCCGGTGCTGTTCGCGGTGGGCGTGGCGATTACGCCTTGGCAGGAACTGATCAACGCGTTTACCGTGCAAAATCTGCTGGTGATCGTGACCACCGTGCTGGCGCTGGTCGGCACCGGTTTTTACGTCGGGAAAAAAATCGGTATGCATCCCATTGATGTGGCGATTGTTTCCTGTTGCCAGAGCGGGCAGGGCGGCACCGGCGACGTGGCAATTCTGACGTCCGGCAATCGTATGACGCTGATGCCTTTCGCACAAATCGCCACCCGTATCGGCGGTGCGATCAACGTTTCCGTCGGGCTTTTCGTGCTGGCGAAGTTCTTCTCCTGAGTTCCTTCCGCCCCCTTTTTCCGTTAAAGGGGGCAAACCTGCAAAAATTAGAAAGTCTCATTTTGGACTCGTTTTGGGGTGGTTATTTTTTGCTCATCGGTTATTATTTGCGCACTCAACGAAGAGTCACCCGCCCCGTTCGCTGGTCTACAGGTAAGGATAAAATCTATTTTTGAAAAAAGAACGTTCGTATGTTTCGCATTAAAACCCTGGTTTATTTTTTATTATTGATAGTCTCTTCATTCTTTAGCATTAATTCCTTTGCCTTCGAATTGCCAAAGGAATTCACGTCTCTCGGGAAAAAGAATTATTCCCATAAAGAAATTTTTAAATTACATAACGAAGCGCCTTTATCCGCAGATAATGGCAATCCTGATGAAATTAAAACGGCATTATTATCTCAGTATTCCCATTGGAAAGGCACTCAGTACCATCTGGGGGGCACGACCCACAAAGGCGTGGACTGCTCAGCGCTGATGCAGCATCTGTTCAATGACTCCCTGCATCATCCGTTGCCACGCACGACGTTTGAGCAAATTAAAAATGGCAAAAAGGTGAATAAAGATAACCTTCAGCCCGGTGATTTAGTCTTTTTCAAAACAACAGAGGCCGATCGCCATGTGGGTGTTTATATTGGCGATAATCAGTTTATTCATGCTTCTAAAATTGAAGGGGTGACGATATCGTCACTGGATAATCAGTATTGGGTCAACCATTATGAAACAGCGCGACGTCTGGAATTAATGAGTTAACACTTATAAATTAAAAAGGCGGATTAATACTCTCCGCCCTTTAATTACTGATTATTTATCTGACGATGTTTGCCACAAATTTAACTGACCGTCTGAGACATGCTGATCAATCGCCGCCAGCTCTTCGGTGGTGAAGCGCAGGTTTTCCAGCGCCCTGACGTTTTCTTCCAGCTGTTCAGGACGGCTGGCACCAATCAGCACAGACGTCACGCGATCGTCTTTCAGTAACCAGCTCAGCGCCATTTGCGCCATGCTCTGACCGCGCTTCTGCGCCATTTCATTGAGCAAACGCAGACTGTTCAGATTCTCTTCTGACAGCATTTTTGCATTCAGCCCGCGCACTTTATTGCCTTCCACCTGCATGCGCGAACCGTCCGGGATCCCGT
Organism: Rahnella sp. BIGb0603; assembly: GCF_024808755.1. Lineage (NCBI taxonomy): Bacteria > Pseudomonadati > Pseudomonadota > Gammaproteobacteria > Enterobacterales > Yersiniaceae > Rahnella > Rahnella sp. BIGb0603. Next base: position 25,366 of record NZ_JANUEX010000008.1, read on the forward strand.
TAAGGTACTTACCGGTGAGCAGCCCCTGAGCCAGCGGCGTGAACGCGATGCAGCCCGCGCCGTTTTGTTTCAGCGTATCCAGCAGGCCGCTTTTATCCACCCAGCGGTTCAGCAGATTGTAAGACGGCTGGTGGATCAGCAGCGGCACTTTCAGCTCGCGCAGCAGTTCCGCCATTTTCTGCGTACGTTCCGGCGAATAAGACGAAATCCCGACATACAGCGCCCTGCCGCTTTGCACCGCATACGCCAGCGCAGCCGCGGTTTCTTCCATCGGCGTTTCTTCATCCACGCGGTGGGAATAGAAGATATCAACGTAATCCAGCCCCATGCGTTGCAGGCTTTGATCGAGACTCGCCAGCAGATATTTGCGCGAGCCACCGGAGCCGTACGGACCCGGCCACATGTCATAACCGGCTTTAGTCGATATGATCAGTTCATCGCGGTACGGGGCGAAATCCTGTTTCAGCAACCGGCCAAAATTTTCTTCGGCAGAACCCGGAGGTGGCCCGTAGTTATTCGCCAGATCAAAATGCGTGATGCCCAAATCGAAGGCTTTTTGCAGCAATGCTCGCTGGGACTCCAGCGGGCTGACATGGCCGAAGCTGTGCCATAAACCGAGAGAAAGTGCAGGGAGTTTTAAACCACTCTGACCGCAGCGGCGGAATTGCATGGTTTCATAGCGTGAAGTTGAGGGCTGATACAACATGATGTTTCCTTTTCTAATGGCGTAGGGTTTTGAAACACTGTTTCTATACTAACGCTGAGAAAAATAACGGCAACATCAGAAAGTGAGGTTTTAGCTCCCTCCCCTGCGAAGGGGAGGGCGGGGGTGGGGTATTAATGGCTTCTCAGTCGCCGCGTCGTCTGCGAACCAACACCCCATCCCAACCTTCCCCTCGTGTGAGGGGAAGGAGCACAAGCAGCCCTTCGCAAGGAGCTGTTTAGAAATCCCAGTCCTCGTCTTCAGTATTCACGGCTTTGCCGATCACATACGACGATCCGGATCCGGAGAAGAAGTCGTGGTTTTCGTCGGCGTTTGGCGATAACGCGGAAAGGATCGCCGGATTCACATCCGCCATGCTGGCCGGGAACAGCGCTTCGTAGCCCAGATTCATCAGCGCTTTGTTGGCGTTGTAATGCAGGAATTTTTTCACGTCTTCGCTCCAGCCCACGCCGTCGTACAGTTCTTCGGTGTAGCGGATCTCGTTGTCGTACAAATCCTGAATCAGATCAAACGCCTGCTCTTTGATCTGCCGCTGACGTTCTTCGCTTTCCAGCGCCAGCGCTTTCTGGAACTTATAGCCGATGTAATAACCGTGAACGGCCTCATCGCGGATGATCAGACGGATCAGATCCGCGGTATTCGTCAGCTTGGCACGGCTCGACCAGTACATCGGCAGATAGAAACCGGAGTAGAACAGGAACGATTCGAGGAACACGCTGGCGACTTTCTTCATCAGCGGATCTTCGCCGTCGTAATACGACAAAATGATCGCCGCTTTATTTTGCAGCGCGACGTTTTCTTCGCTCCAGCGGTAAGCCTCATCCACGTCCACGGTGGCGCACAGCGTCGAGAAAATCGAGCTGTAAGAACGCGCATGCACCGCTTCCATAAAGCAGATATTCGAGTAAACCGCTTCCTCGTGTGGCGTCACCGCGTCTTTCATCAGCGTCGGTGCGCCGGCCACGTTCTGTACGGTATCGAGCAGCGTCAGGCCGGTAAACACGCGGATGGTCAGCTGTTTCTCCTGCGCACTCAGCGTCGCCCATGACGGAATATCGTTCGACAACGGCACCTTTTCAGGCAGCCAGAAATTCGACGTCAGACGGTTCCACACTTCGAGGTCTTTATCATCCTGAATTTTGTTCCAGTTGATGGCTTTGCTGACCGGCTGCGGTACTAACAATTGTTTTACTGCGCTCATTTTTAAATCCTTTCAGTCAGTTACAGCGTGCAGGAAACGCAGCCCTGAACTTCGGTGCCTTCCAGCGCCATCTGGCGCAGACGAATGTAATAAATGGTTTTGATGCCTTTTCGCCAGGCGTAAATCTGCGCTTTGTTGATGTCTCGCGTGCTGGCGGTATCGCGGAAGAACAGCGTCAGCGACAGCCCCTGATCGACGTGCTGCGTCGCTTCGGCGTAGGTATCAATGATTTTTTCCGGACCGATTTCGTACGCATCCTGGTAGTAATCCAGATTGTCGTTGGTCATAAACGCTGCCGGATAATACACACGGCCAATTTTGCCCTCTTTGCGGATTTCCACGCGGGACACAATCGGGTGAATACTTGAGGTCGAATTATTGATGTAAGAAATCGAACCGGTGGGCGGCACCGCCTGTAAATTCTGGTTATACAGCCCGTGCTGCATCACAGAATCTTTCAGCGCTGCCCAGTCTGCGGTGGTCGGAATCGCGATTCCGGCGTCAGTAAACAGCTCACGCACGCGGTCAGTTTTCGGCTGCCATTTCGCGGCCAATGCCTCATCGACATATTTGTCGAAATAAGCGCCGCTGGCGTAAGTTGAATCTTTGAAACCTTTAAATGACTGCTGACGTTCGATAGCGATCTGGTTCGACGCACGGATCGCATGGAAAGCCACAGTGCAGAAATAGATGTTGGTGAAATCCAGACCTTCTTCTGAACCGTAGTAAATACGTTCGCGGCAAAGATAGCCGTGCAAATTCATCTGCCCGAGGCCAATGGCGTGGGAATCCTGATTCCCCTGATCGATAGACGGCACCGAGCGGATGTGACTCATGTCCGACACCGCCGTCAGCGCGCGTACCGCCATTTCAACGGTATTGCCGAAGTCCGGGGAATCCATGGCTGAGGCAATATTCAGTGAGCCGAGATTACAGGAAATATCCTTGCCAATTTCCTGATAAGACAGGTCTTCGCCGTAGAGGGTCGGCGAATTCACCTGCAAAATCTCCGAACACAGGTTGCTCATATTGATGCGACCTTTGATCGGATTGGCGCGGTTTACCGTGTCTTCAAACATCATGTACGGATAGCCGGATTCAAACTGAATTTCCGCCAGCACCTGGAAGAATTCGCGCGCGTTGATTTTGCTTTTGTGAATGCGTTTGTCATTCACCATTTCGCGGTATTTCTCGCTGATGCTGATTTCAGACATCGGCACGCCATAGACCTTCTCGACGTGATAAGGCGAAAACAGGTACATATCTTCGTTGTTCTTCGCCAGTTCAAAGGTAATGTCCGGAATGACCACGCCGAGCGACAAGGTCTTAATTCGAATTTTTTCGTCGGCGTTTTCGCGTTTGGTATCGAGGAAACGCAGAATATCCGGGTGATGGGCGTTCAGATACACCGCGCCCGCGCCCTGACGTGCACCCAGCTGATTGGCATAAGAGAAGGCATCTTCCAGCATTTTCATGATCGGAATGACGCCGGATGACTGGTTTTCGATACGCTTAATTGGCGCGCCGACTTCACGGATGTTGGTCAGCATAAACGCCACGCCGCCGCCGCGTTTGGAAAGCTGCAACGCCGAGTTCACCGAGCGACCAATGGATTCCATGTTGTCTTCAATGCGCAACAGGAAGCAGGAAACCAGTTCGCCGCGCTGTTTTTTGCCGCAGTTGAGGAACGTCGGCGTAGCAGGCTGGAAGCGGCCGGAAATTATCTCATCGACAAAATGGCGGGCGAGCTGAATATCGCCGCGTGCCAGTGTCATCGCCACCATGCATACGCGGTCTTCGTAACGTTCCAGATAGCGTTTGCCGTCGAAGGTTTTCAGCGTGTAACTGGTGTAATACTTGAATGCGCCCAGAAAGGTCTGGAAGCGGAACTTTTTGGCGTAAGCCTGTTTGAATAACGCCTTAATGTCTTCAAAAGCATATTGATCCAGCACGGCGGCTTCGTAATAGCCCTCCTCAACCAGATAACGCAGTTTCTCGGCCAGATTATGGAAGAACACCGTGTTCTGGTTGACGTGCTGCAGGAAGTATTGGCGCGCGGCCAGGCGGTCTTTATCAAACTGGATCTGACCGTTCGCGTCGAACAGATTCAGCATCGCGTTGAGCGCGTGATAGTCCGGGCTGCGGGTGCCGGGGTCGGTGATTGCTAGTTCTGTCGCTGCCAAAATTCTGTTACTCCCTGTCTGACCTTTGCAACGTCTTCCGGCGTTCCCAGCAATTCAAAGCGGTACAGGTAAGGCACCTGACACTTCTGGGAAATAATGTCGCCGGCAATGCAATACGCTGCGCCGAAGTTGGTGTTCCCGGCGGCAATAACACCGCGGATGAGTGAACGGTTATGTTCATCGTTCAGAAAACGGATCACTTGTGCGGGCACCGCGCCTTTGGCCGATCCGCCGCCGTAGCTCGGCACCACCAAAATGTACGGTGAGTCAACGCGCAATTTTTCAGGCTGTCTGTCTGTCGGGATGCGGATCGCCGGCAATCCTGTTCTGCCGACGAAGCGATGGGTGTTTTCTGAACTGCTGGAAAAATAGACCAACGGATTCATCCGCCTGCCCTCAGAACGCGTTCTGAAGCTGGCGCAGGGCGCTGATCTTGTCCGGGCGGAAACCAGACCAGTGGTCGTCACCGGCCACAATCACCGGCACCTGCTGATAACCCATCGCGCGAACCTGCCCGAGCGCCTGATCATCCTGAGTCAGATCGACAACCTGGTAAGCGATGCCTTGTTTATCTAATGCACGGTAAGTCGCGTTGCACTGGACACAGTCTGGTTTACTGTAAATAATAATGCTCATGATTCGTATTTCCATCTAGTAAGAAATCAGAGACAATTTTTGCCTGTCCGCTGTGTGGCTGTTTCAGCCGGGGAAAGGCGCGAGAGTCGGTGCCATCGTGGCGTCCCGATGGATTGAATACTAGATGTGGTGATTTAAATTTTCAACCACACAATATGTAGTTTTTCCAGTTTTGCTTATTGCAAAAACGACAAAGCCCGCAGGAAGCGGGCTGGCGGGGAGAAACTTTTTTGGTTCAGATTTTTGCGCAACGGATTGTTTAAAAAATGCACTGCGCAAAGTGTGAAACTTACTGGCGCATACCCACAGCAAGACGGTTAAACGCATTCATCAGGCCGATAGCAAAAGTCAGTTCTGAAATTTCCACGTCGCTGAAATGTGCTTTCAGTGGTTCAAAGGCGCTGTCCGGTGCACCGGTGGCGGCAATTAGCGTCAGCGATTCTGACCAGGCCAGCGCCGCACGTTCACGTTCTGAATACGCGTGGCTGACCTGCCAGCCCGCCAGCTGATCCAGCTTAGTTTGCGCGACGTCCATTTTGCGCAGCGCTTTGGAATGCATATCCAGGCAATAGGCGCAGCCGTTAATTTGCGAAACACGCAGGAAGGCCAGTTCGATAATCACGTTATCCAGCGGACCGTTTTCCAGTGCGCCGAGCGCCGCTTTCATCGGCTCCATCACGGAAGAAGACAGAGAATAGTAAGGCAGGCGAAGTGCAGTCATGATGATTTCCTCTGGGATTTTTTGAAGTAAATTTTTCAGCAAAGAGTGACGCATCGTGCGTCTCAGTGACCGCTACTTTACGCTTCGTATGGTCTATACTACAGGGCCATAAAATACCTATTTAAGCAGGTCATGATGCGCGGCTTCAGTCTTTCCTTTCAGCTCGATCCCCGGCGCAAAGCACCGCTTTACCGCCAGATTTATCAGCGGGTTAAACAGGCGATCATGGCCGGGCAACTCAAGCGTGACAGCCGCGTGCCGTCGGTGAGGGCGCTGGCCAGTGAACTCGGCGTGGCGCGCGCGACGGTGGAAAATGCCTATGGCCTGCTGATGGCGGAAGGTTTTTTGCAAAGCCGCGGACAGGCCGGAACGGTGGTCAGCGCGCCGGAAAGCTTATCCGTCCCCGCGCCAGCGCCGGTCAGGAAGAACGCCGCATCTGATCCCATCAACCCGATGTTGCCTTCAGTATCTTCGCTGCCTTTTCAGCTCGGCCTTCCGGCGCTGGATGCGTTCCCGCGTGCTATCTGGTCGCGCATTGTCTCAAGGCAAATCCGTCACACCAGCATGAATGATTTAGGCCATCCGCCGCTGGCGGGCACCGACGGATTGCGTAATGCGGTCGCACGCTATCTGCAACTTTCCCGAGGATTTACCTGCCGCCCGGAACAGGTCTTTATCTGTGGCGGATACGCACCGGTGCTGGATTTGATCATCGGCAGCCTGTTACAACCCGGTGATGGCGTGTGGCTGGAAGACCCCGGTTATCCGGTGACACAGGCATTCTTTCGTGCGGCAGGGGCGGTTGCCAGGGCGGTGAAAGTCGATGATGAGGGCATGGATGTTCCGCAGGCTGTTAAGCAGTTTTCTGCTGCACGGTTTGCCGTCGTTACGCCCGCTCATCAGAGTCCGACCGGTGTGACCATGAGTTTAGCGCGACGCATGGCGCTGCTTGAGTGGGCGGCGAAACAGCAGGCGTGGATTATCGAAGATGATTACGACAGCGAATTCCGTTATCACGGCCAGCCGCTGCCTTCTCTGAAAAGTCTGGATACGCAGGGAAGGGTTATTTACGCAGGAACATTCAGCAAAGTGATGTTTCCGGCGCTCCGTTGCGGTTATGTGGTGGTGCCGGAAAGTCTGGTGGAAAAAATCGGGGCCTATTGCCCGCTGCGAATTTGCGGCACGCCACCTCTGATACAAAGCAGCATTGCGGAGTTTATCGAACAGGGACATTTCTACCGGCATCTGAAACGTATGCGCCAACTGTATGCTGAACGTCGTGGTTATCTCGAACAGGCGCTGACGGCGAAGTTTCCGGCGGACATATTGCGGGTGAATCAGCAGGCTGGCGGCATCCAGCTATCCACCAGTCTGAGTGCTCATCTCGATGATTCCCTGATCGCCAAAAACGCCCGCGAACAGGGACTGGCGGTACAGGCGCTTTCCGACTGGCAGGTTAAGTGGCGTGAGCGTAGCGATGCGTTGCGCCCGAACGGACTGCTGATGGGATTTCCGAATATCAGCTCGCAGGAGCATGCCAGCGGGCTGGTGCAGCGTCTGGCCGACGTCCTTGAAAACAGCCGCTGATCAGTGCGGCATCCGTCGGGCGATCAGGGTAAATTTATAATCATCGGTGCGGAAGGTATTGCGGCTGAATTCAAATACCGTGCCGTCCGCCAAAAATCCCTTCGAGATCTTCTGCAAAATCGGCTGATCAGCCGCCACGCCCAGCAGTGACACCATCTCTTTGGTCGGCATCAACGGAATAATTTCCTGTTCGCTGCGGTCAATCACCAGATGTTTGGTCTGCTCCATCCAGGCATATTTTGACCCCTGCATCACTTCGTAGGTCAGATCAGGAAAGAGTTCCAGCGGCATCCAGGTTTCTTCCAGTGTGACGGGTTTGCTGACAATAAAGCGTAGCCGTTTAATGTAATAAACCCGCGCCTGTTCAGATAACGCCAGCGCTTCGGCGATACCGATCGGCGGCTTAAGGATGGAGAATGCCAGCACCTCGCTGTGCGACGGCCTGTCCAGAGGCTGTAACTTCTCATCAAAGCTGGTCAGCTGATAAATATCGTAATTGACCTTTGCTTCCTTCACGTAAGTTCCGCTGCCCTGCACACTTTCCAGCACATCCTGTTCCACCAGCAGCTTAATCGCCTGCCGTACCGTCACCCGGCTGACGCCAAACTGCTCGCGCAGTCGTAATTCCGTTGGCAGCGCGTCGCCTGTTTTGATTTCTCCGCGCTGGATTTGATCGCGGATCTGCGTCGCGATCTGGCGGTAAAGTGGCTGATTACTCACGTTTCAGGTTCCTTCAGAGCAGTTTAGGCAGAGTGTAGCAGTTCGTCCGTCCCGGCAAAAACAATACAACTGAACGAAAAATCTTCTATCTGGATCACATTCAGTCCATGCCTCTTTGTTGTTTAATACAAATACAATACAACAATAATACAAATATTGATGTTTCATCGATTCAGACAGGACAACTTTATGGATCTGACATTACTGACCTCACCCGAACTGATACATCTCAACACCACTTTTGCCAGCCGCGAACAGGCGATCGCTTTTCTTGCTCAGCGGCTGGATCAGCAGGGGATCCTTAATCATGCGCAGGATTTCCTGCATGCAGTTTCTGAACGCGAGACTGAAGGCCCGACCGCGCTGGGCGAAGGGCTGGCCGTTCCGCACGGTAAATCTGCCAGTGTGAAGCGTGCCGCTTTTGCGCTGGCGACACTGCGGCAACCGCTGCTCTGGCAGGGTGTGGATGGCGATGAGCCGGTGAATATGATCTTTCTGCTGGCGATCCCTGAAGCCGAAGCGGGATCGACTCACATGCAGTTACTGACGGCGCTGACCACGCGGCTGGTGGATGATGAAACCCGTGCTGCATTGCTGGCAGCGCGCGATGCACAGGAGGTACTGACATTATTACGGGAAGAGGCTGCGCCGGAAATTGATGACCCGCAGGCTTTGCCTGAAGAGACACCGCTGGTGGTCTGCGTGACCGCCTGTCCGGCAGGCATCGCGCACACGTATATGGCGGCTGAATATCTGGAAAAGGCGGCTAAAAAATTGGGTATTCGCGTACATGTTGAAAAGCAGGGCGCTAACGGCATTGAGGATCCCATCACTGCCGCTCAGTGCGATCGCGCCGTGGCCTGCGTTTTCGCCGCCGAAGTGGCAGTCAAAGACAGTCAGCGCTTCGACGGGATCCCGTGCATTAGGGTACCGGTGGCAGAGCCTATCCGCCGTGCTGAAGCCTTGCTGCGACAGGCGCTGGCGATGCAGCGTAAACCCGGCGAAACACTGGGATCCGCGCCGGTAAAGCCGCCGGAAAACAGCGTGAAGGCAGATTTGAAGCAGGCGTTGCTGAGCGGAATTTCCTTTGCCGTACCGATGATTGTGGCCGGCGGCTCGGTGCTGGCGGTGACAGTGCTGATCGCACAGCTGTTTGGCTGGCAGGAACTTTACGCGCAAAAAGAGTCGTGGTTGTGGATGTACCGCCAGCTTGGCGGCGGTATGTTGGGCATTCTGATGGTGCCCGTGTTGTCGGCTTACACGGCGTATTCGCTGGCGGATAAACCGGCCCTGACGCCGGGGTTTGCCGCCGGACTGTGCGCCAACATGATCGGCGCAGGATTTCTCGGTGGTGTGGCGGGCGGGCTGATTGCCGGTTACGTCATGCGCTGGATGAAAAAGCACGTCCGGCTGAGTGCCAGTTTCAACGGCTTCCTGATGTTTTACCTTTATCCGGTATTCGGAACGCTGATTACCGGCAGCATTATGCTCTTTGTGATTGGTGAACCCGTCGCGTTGCTCAACAGCAGCCTGACCGTGTGGCTGAACGGATTATCCGGCAGTAACGCGATTGTCCTTGGCGCGCTGATTGCTTTCATGTGCTCTTTCGATCTGGGCGGGCCTGTCAACAAAGCGGCCTACGCTTTTTGTCTTGGTGCGATGGCAAACGGCGTTTACGGTCCGTATGCCATTTTCGGGGCCACCAAAATGGTCTCGGCTTTCACCGTGACCGCTTCAACTGTGCTCGCGCCACACCTGTTCAAATCCTTTGAAGTCGAAACCGGAAAATCCACCTGGCTGCTCGGCCTGGCGGGGATCACTGAAGGGGCGATCCCGATGGCAATTGAAGATCCGCTGCGTGTTATCGGCTCCTTCCTGACCGGATCCGTTGTCACGGGCGCGATTGTCGGCGCGGCAGGGATCGGCCTTTCCACGCCGGGTGCGGGCATTTTCTCCCTGTTTCTGCTCCACGACGGCGGATTAGGCGGGTGGCAGGCGGCGGCAGTCTGGCTGGGCGCGGCGCTGGCAGGCACGGTGATTTCCACGCTGGTTTTGCTGAGCTGGCGGGGCTACGCCGTACGCCGCGGGCAGTTCTCCGGTGACGCTCCTTCTTCTTAAACTCCCTCATTTATTCACATTGCGCCCTGCCTTGCAGGGCATGAAAGGAAAGATTTTATGACAGTTTCCCGCGTTCATCTGACGCCGCATATGCACTGGGATCGCGAATGGTATTTCACCACCGAGGCCTCAAGGATCCTGCTGGTTAACAATATGGCGGAGATCCTCGATCGTCTGGAGAATGACCCCGACTATCCGTTTTATGTGATGGACGGACAAACGGCGATCCTCGAAGATTATTTTGCGGTTTGCCCGAACAACCGCCCGCGCGTGAAGGCGCTGGTAGAAGCCGGTAAGCTTATCATCGGGCCGTGGTATACACAGACCGACACGATGGTGGTTTGCGGCGAGTCCATCCTGCGTAATTTGCTGTACGGCATGCGCGATTGCCGCGAGTTTGGTGAGCCTATGAAAATCGGCTATCTGCCGGATTCATTCAGCATGTCTTCCCAGCTACCGCATATCTTTAACGGTTTTGGCCTGCAACATGCCATGTTCTGGCGCGGGTGCTCGGAGCGTCATGGCACGGATAAAACGGAATTCCGCTGGCAAAGTAATGACGGCAGTGAAGTCACCGCGCAGGTGCTGCCGCTGGGTTATGCCATTGGCAAATACTTGCCGGAGGATGAAGATGCGCTGCGCGAACGCCTGGATAAATATCTGCCGGTGCTGGAAGCCGCGTCACTGACCGGCGATATCCTGCTGCCCAACGGTCATGACCAGATGCCGCTCCAGCAAAATATCTTTACCATCATGGAGATGCTGCGCCGCATTTACCCGCAGCGCAGTTTCCAGCTCAGCCGTTTTGAAGACATATTTCAACGTATTGACGCCATCAGACCTCAGCTGGCGCTGCTGCGTGGAGAATTTAATGATGGCAAATATATGCGAGTTCACCGCACCATTTCATCGACCCGCATGGATATCAAACAGGCCAATGCAGCGATTGAGAACAAAATCGTCAATGTGCTTGAGCCGCTGTGTTCCATTGCCTGGCGCTTAGGTTTTGATTATCACCATGGTCTGATTGAAAAAATGTGGAAGGAAATCATGAAGAACCACGCGCACGACAGCATCGGTTGTTGTTGCAGCGACAAGGTTCATCAGGAAATTATGTCGCGCTTTATTCTTGCCGATGACATGGCCGAAAACCTCATTCAGTTCACGCTGCGTAAAATTATCGACAACCTGCAACCTGACGGTCACACCGCTGACCGGCTGGGGCTGTTTAATTTCTCGCTGCATCCGCGTCAGGAAACCATTAATACCACCTTAAGGGTCCGTGCCTCATCTTTCAGCCTGACTGACGACCAGGGGCATCCTGTACCTTATTTTATCCGCGGAACGCGGGAGATCGACCCGGGTCTGGTGGACCGGCAAATTGTGCATTACGGCAATTACGATCCGTTCATGGAATACGACATTCAGCTTTGCGCCACCCTGCCGGCGATGGGGTACGTGACGTTAAACGTCACACCGCACCAGCCGGGGATTTTGCTGCCTGCGCCGAAGGGTGAAGACGCCCTGGAAAACGATTATTACCGTGTGACGGTCAATCCGAACGGCACGCTGGATATTCTCGATAAGCAGACATTCCGCCGCTATCAGCAGGTTCTGGAACTGGAAAACGGTTCCGACGATGGCGATGAATACGATTATTCCCCGGCGCGCGATGAATGGCGGCTGACCTCTGGCGCGCTAAAGGCAGACGTGAGTTATCAGCATCAGCCGTGGCAAAGTACCGCGGTCATTGCACTGAAAATGCCGCTGCCGCGCACGCTGGAAGATCGCGCAATGCGCATTCTCAACAGTGAAATTCCCGTGACCGTCAACGTAACGCTTTCGAAAAACAGCCGACGGATTGAGATTGAACTGGCTCTTGAGAACCACGCCGAAGATCACCGGCTGCGCGTGCTCATCCCCACACCGTTTGCCAGCAAGACGGTGGTGGCCGACAATCAGTTCGGCTGCATCACCCGCCCTGTGGACGATACGGCAATGAAAAATTGGGAGGCGGAAGGCTGGAAAGAAGCGCCGGTGCCGGTGTGGCAACTCATGAATTTTGCGGCGTTGCAGGACGGTCATCAGGGGCTGGCGCTTTTTACAGAAGGGTTGCGCGAGTTCGAAGTGGTGGGCGAAAAGCGCGATACTTTCGCCCTGACGCTGTTCCGCGCTGTCGGCGTACTCGGGAAAGAAAACCTGCTGCTGCGCCCGGGTCGCCCTTCAGGCATCAAAATGCCGACGCCGGATTCTCAGATGCCCGGCAAACAGCTTTATCGTTTTGCGTTGTTCGGTTTCAGCGGCGATCACATCCAGGCCAGCGTGATGCAACATGCGCGTGATTACCTGACGCCGGTGCGCACCTACAACAAAATTCCGTACGACGCGATGAAGCTAAACCTGACGGACAACAAAACGCCTTCGCGCTTCAGCCTGATGCAAAAATGTATTTCGGGTTCGGTGCTCAGTGCACTGAAAAAAGCCGAAGATGACGAAGCGTTGATTGTGCGGGTTTATAACCCCTCCGAAACGCAAAGTCTGCAAGACAGCCTGCAGGTCAATGCGACACTTAGCGGATGGCAGGAAGTCAGCATGGATGAAACGAGGGTAAACACCGAAAATAGTGGCGGGCAAATGGGCGAATTTAAGCCCTGTCAGTCAAAAAGTTTTCGCATTCGTTTTTAATTTCAGCGAAAGCCACAAATAGAAAACGGAGCCCGGGGGCTCCGTCGTCTTTTTAGCAATTGCGCGGCAATGAGGGAGCCACGCGGATGTTTCAGATAATCCCGACACAGGAATGAAACACCGCAAATTGCCTCTTGTGTTACCGACGTCCCAGCAGGACACCGATAACAATACCGATAGCTGCACCGGCACCCACGCCATACCATGGGTTATCTTTTACGTAGTCGTTCGCGGACGCGGCGGCGTCACGGGCATGCTTCGTCAGTGTTTCACCGTTGAAACGTGAACGGGCGTCGCGTAACACGCCTTCAGCTTTGCTGCGGAGTTTATCCAGTTCGTCCTTGGATTTATTTCCGGCAGACTGAAGCACTTCATCCAGCGTGTCAGCCAGCAGGGTTACGTCCTGATCGATTGTCTGTTCTGATTTCTTAGCCATTCTGTCTCTCCTTGTTGTGAACTGTAGCTTTCGTTTTGCTAATGACTAAAGCATAGACCAAAATGTTGTACCGGAGGGCTCTTTGAGAACATCGGGCTATGACTGGGGGTGTTTTCAGGTCATGTAGCTGTCAGGAGAAATCAGGTGTGGCGCGGCTTTGCGTGATGCGGCTCAGATTTCTCTGCAAATGCTTTTGAGCGTTACAGCCAATAACATTTTTTGCGCCGTTTTACGTTTGATCCTCCCCGAAACCTGTTTATGCTATTGATTCCACTCGCAGCGTTTTCATCCCGGTTCTGCCCATGTTTTTAAGTACATTTCGCTCTAACGCAATGCTCAACAAACGCATTCTGTCGTTCATGCTGTTTACTTTCGTCGTCTATCTGACCATCGGTTTGCCGCTCGCGGTGTTGCCCGGTTTTGTGCATAACACGCTGGGGTATAACTCCGTGCTGGCCGGTCTGGTCATCAGTGTTCAGTATTTTTCGACCCTGATCAGCCGTCCGCATGCCGGGCGCTATGCCGATCTTCTTGGGCCGAAACGGGTGGTGATTTTCGGCCTGATTTGCTGCGCAATGAGCGGCATTTTCTACGCTGCGGCATTTTTCCTGACTGACTGGCCGCTGGCGAGCCTGCTTTTATTGTGTCTGGCGCGCGTTTTTCTTGGGGTAGGTGAAAGCTTTGGCAGCACCGGCACCACGCTGTGGGGAATTGGCGCGGTGGGCGCGAAACACACCGCGCGGGTGATTTCATGGAACGGCGTGGCGACCTACGGCGCGATGGCCGTGGGCGCGCCGCTCGGCGTCATGCTCAATCATGCGTTTGGCCTGATGGGCGTGGCCGTGCTGATTGTGGTTGCCGCCGCCATTGCCGCCGTTCTGGCCTGCCTGAAAGCTGCGATTTCTGTCACCGCTGGCAAACGGATTGCCTTCAAGGCAGTGGTCGGGCGCATCTGGCTTTACGGCCTCGGGCTCGGTTTTGGCACCATCGGATTCGGCGTTATCGCCACCTTTATCACGCTCTATTATGCGGACAAAGGCTGGAGCGGCGCGGCGTTTACCCTCACATTATTCAGCCTCGGGTTTGTGGGTGCGCGTCTGGTTTTCGGCAACATGATCAACCGCTTTGGCGGCCTGCGGGTTTCGCTGGTGTCTTTCGTCTTTGAAATCGCGGGCTTACTGATGATCTGGCAGGGGCACGATCCGCTGTCTGTTCAGCTTGGTGCGTTCCTCACCGGTTCTGGTTTTTCACTGGTTTTTCCGGCGCTGGGCGTCGAGGCGGTGAAACAGGTTCCGCCGCAGAATCAGGGCACGGCGCTGGGGCTGTATTCCGCGTTTCTGGATCTCGGATTGGGCATCACCGGGCCTGTTGCCGGTCTGATTATTTCCCATCTCGGCACGCCTTCTATCTATCTGGCGGCGGCCTTTATGGTAGTAGTGGCGTGGCTGCTCACCCTCAAATTATGGATGCAAACCGGCACCAAAAAACCCGCCGAATAGCCTTTTCATAGCAGGGTTTTGGGGTTTAGATAAATCCTAAATACGCCAAAACTCAGGATTTAGGCATTGTTTGGCAGAGTTATTGCGGTAAGGTCGCCTTGCGGTTAAAGAAGCGAGGAGCAACCATGTATTTACGGCCAGATGAAGTGGCACGCGTTCTGGAAACATCCGGATTTGAACGCGATTATATTGATGATAAAGCATACGGTTATCGCCGTGGCGAACACTATGTGTATGTAAACCGGGAAGCGCGGTTTGGCCGGACTGCCCTGGTAATACACCCGGCGCTGAAAGAGCGCAGCGAACGTTTTGCCGAACCGACGGCATCGTTTCGCAGCAGTGATGCGTATAAAAACTTCCCTCTGGATGTCTCGAGCGACAACGAAACGTATTATGGCATCTGCCACGGTTTCAGCTCGCGGCAGATCCTGGCCAGTTATCTGGATAACGTGTTCAGATAATCCGGAAGAAACAGCGCTGCCGTTCAGTATCAGCCAAGGCAGCGCTGCCTGATGTTCCTTTACTTACTTCAACGGCAGCAAAATATCGGTTTGCTGCGCATGTTCCGGTAATTCCTGATCAAGATGCAGATAGCGGAAATACACCGGGAAATCCCGTAATTCCTCTCCGCTTTGCGGCAACCATTCCCGGTAAAGATAATACACGCTGTCGCTGATGCGGTCATACGCTCCGACGTGCCTGACCACGGCGCAACGCCCGCCCGGCAGGCTTTTCGCCACCACGCCTTGTGGATTTTCGGGCACACGCCCGCCCGATTCAGGGTTTAACTCCCCGCAAACGTCAAAGCGAAAATCTTCACCCGGCGTCACCAGCGGATCGTTGTAGGGAATACCGTATGTCCCGCGTACAGTGTAATCCGACAGCCCCGACGCTTTTCGCCATTCAATGAATTTCGCGACGGTATTGTTCACCGTCATCGGGTCACCGCGATGCTCCAGCACCGCAATGCTCACTGGCGCAACCTCAATAATTTTCACATCCATATTTTCCAGCCTCTGCTGATTTTCCCTGCCGGGAAATTGAAAATGCACATGCCAGTCAACCCAGACGGGAGCTTTGCGAAACTCGCTGGGCGTCAGGCCGAAAGTGTTCCTGAAGGCACGGGAAAACGACTCCGGATTTTCAAATCCGGCATCAAACGCAATCTCAATGATCTTCTCCTGCGGATTTTGCACCAGCCGGAAAGAGGCTCTTTTCAACCGCATCAGCGTGATATAACGGCTGACGCTGACGCCGCAAAACTGGCTGAACTGGCGGTGAAAGTGAAACTGCGAAAAGCAGGCCACTTCACTTAGCTGTTCAACCGTCATCGGGCTGTCCAGATGCGCCTCAATATAAGCAAACACCTGCTGAAAACGCCGCTGATAAAGATGAGTTTTTTCGTGATTCATTTCCGCTCCTTCAAGGCACTTACTTTGCACGGGTCGCCGCGGGCTTTCCTGACTGAGATTGCTTTTTCATCGTGAAGGCAAAAAAAATGGCCCCGCCAGGGCCATGGGTGAAACACTTCTGAACATCAGACCAGATGGATCTGATTGTAGGTTTCGTTGTAATCGCGACGAAACTGCGCCAGTTCGAAAGGCTCAATATCCAGCTCAGCAAAGTAGAACAGCGCCAGTTCGGCGTGCTCACTGCTGAGCTGAGGCGGCAGGTGCGCGCGCACAAGAATGTTCCGCCAGCGGACAATATTTTCCGGCGAAGCATCTTTGATAAATGTCTGATAAATAAAGACAACGTAGGCCGCTTTGCGGATTTCTTCAGCATAGCCACCGCTGATGGAGCGGATAAACATCTGGCTCTGTCTTTTGCCCATTTCCAGCAGCATTGAATCAATGTAAACCGGTTTAATTTTCAACAGACTGGCGAGAGAAGCGTTCGCTTTACGGGTGTCTGCCGTCATAAACCAATAACCCACAATAAAAACCACAACAATTGCAGCAAGCATAATCCATATCATTCTGGACTCTGGCCTCCGGCCTTTTCTGGCGTGATGTGAAAGGTGCATGCAACACCCGATGCTGCGAGTTTATCTGCTAATGAAAGGAAATACGTGAAGGTGTGACAAAGAATTTACGCTCCGCGACGCCGGGAGACCTCGCGGAACGCATTCAGGGAATTAATGTGCCAGTGTTTGCTGGCATAAATACTGATAAATCTGCTGAGTATCTTTATCCGAACACAGCCGTGTGCCGATGTTCAGCGTCGCTGCGCTGCCCGCGGCAACGCCGAAACGCACAATGTCGTGCAGATCAGCACCGGCGGCGAGTTTGAGCGTCATCGCGCCTACCATGCTGTCACCCGCACCGACGGTACTCATTTTTTTCACCGGCGGCGGAACCACCTGGAATGCACCTTGCGCATCAACGGCCAGTGCACCCTGCGGCCCGAGTGAAACCACGACGCGCTCGGCTCCGCCTTCGCGGATAATTTTCTGCGCCGCGGCCAGCACGTCGCCCGGATTTTCCAGAGGCCGCCCGACCAGCGCAGAAAGCTCGTTCTGGTTTGGTTTCACCAGCGCCAGACCGCCCAGTTTCAGGCCCGCGGCCAGTGCATCACCGGAGCTGTCGAGAATGCAGCGCAAACCGGCGTCCTGCGCTTTGCGGATAAGATCGGTGAGCGCGTTAATGTGCGTGCCGGGTGGCAAACTGCCGCTGATCACCAGTATTGAACCGGCATGAATATTTTCGATTTTTGCACTCAGGCTGGCGAATTCAGATTCCGTCAGCCGCGCACCGGGCATGACAAACCGGTATTGCTCACCGGTATTTTCGGTATGGACATGCAGGTTTTGTCGCGTCCAGTCCTGGGTTTCTACTGTTTCGGTAGCTATCCCTTCATCAAGAAGTAACTGCTTTAGATGCTCTCCGGTCGGGCCGCCAATCGGGAACAGCGCTGTCGCCTGCCCGCCAAGGTGGACAATGGCGCGGGCAACGTTAATGCCGCCTCCGCCAGGCTCAAAGACCGGCGCGGTACAACGCAGTTTCCCTTCGGGATAAATCTTGGGTGTTAGTGTGGCACTGTCGAGTGAAGGTGCCAGAGTCAGCGTAAAAATTTTGGTCATCATCGTTCCCTCAGTTTTCCAAAAACTCCCATGAGGTTAGCACCCTGATCCGATTTTGCAGCCTCTTATTGCGTATTTAGTAAGCGAGATCAAACCTCCTTGCCGCGGAGCATTCTGTCACGGTAAGGTCAACGGATGTTCATCAAAGACACGTAAAAAAGAGTCAACTTTAAGGGAGTAAGCGATGGCCAGAAATATTGAGATTAAAGCGAAGGTTGATGATTTTTCCTCGCTGTACGAAAAGATTGCGCTGATATCCGACGGACTGCCGGACATTATCGGGCAGGATGATACCTTTTTTATCTGCCCGCACGGACGCCTGAAACTGCGCACGCTGGCGGCGGATCGTGGCGAACTGATCTTCTATCAGCGACCCGATCAGGCAGGGCCGAAAACCAGCTTCTATATGCTTTCTGAAACTCACGATCCTGACAGTCTGCGCGAAACGCTCACACTGGCCTACGGTGCGGCAGGCAGGGTTATCAAGCAGCGCACGCTTTTTATGCTCGGCCAAACCCGTCTGCATCTCGACCGCGTAAAAGGGTTGGGCGATTATCTGGAGTTTGAAGTGGTGCTCGAAGATAGCGAAACACCGGAGCAGGGCATTGCGATTGCTGAGGATTTGCTTGAACGGCTGGGGATTGACCGGAAGGAACTGGTGGATCAGGCGTATGTCGATTTGCTTAATCAGAAAGGCAAACATCACCACGCTTAAGCCGGATATCACGTTGAGAATTGCCGCCTTCTTTTAACCGTTCGGTCATGAAGAGGGCGGCAGCGAGCTTTCGGATTACTTAGTCTCTTCCAGCGAATACGGCAGCGGCTGAATACTTAAATGGCTGGTTGTATCATCGCGAACGCGCAGGCTGGCGTCGGCTTCCAGGTCGTTGTTAAGAACGGCCTGAACCCAGACGGTGCCATCACTGAGCTGAACTGCCGCCAGCACGGTGCCGGTTCGACGCCAGTTTTCACCAAGTTGCAGTTCGAGATCGTCAGCCGGAGCCGGTACTTTTGAGGCTTTACCGGATAACCAGTACAGCGCGCGCTTGTTCGCGCCACGGTATTTTGCCCGTGCGACCATCTCCTGACCGGCGTAGCAACCTTTGGTGAAACTGATCCCGTCCAGCGCCTGAATATTGGTGGCCTGCGGGATAAACTGCGCAGTATTGGCGGTATCAATAACCGGGAAACCGGCTTCAATATCCAGCGCCAGCCACTGCTGGCTGTCGTTGCGCTGCGCCTGCTCACCCAGTTCTTCCACTACCTGACGGGCTTTTTCCGGGCTGGTGACGATCAGAAAACGTTCAGCGGGCAGGGAGAAATGCAGCAGAGTCGTTTCATCCTGCTGTACGACCGGCTGTTCTGCTGTTGGCAGCGTCGAGAATAACCCCGTCAGCGCAGCGCTGGCCTGAAAACCGGCCACACCGAGCAGCACCACGTCATCATCGGCGGTAAACGTAATTTTCGAAAACACGGCATATTTCTTTATTTCATTCAGCTGCGTGTCGCGCAGATTGCGGCGCTCGATATAGGCCATGCCATCGCCACGCGTGAACAGACGCAGGTTGCTCCACATTTTCCCTTTGGCGTCACAGTGGGCGCAAAGAATGTGGTGATCGACCGGCAGGGCATCGATGTCTGCCGTCACCTGACCTTGCAGGTATTTCACCGTATCGGCGCCGGTCATGGTCACCAAAGCCCAGTCTTCCAGTGAAATCAGGGTCAGCGGCAGATGCGAAGACGCTGAAGGTTTTTGCGGTGGAAAGGGGAATGCGTTAGCCATTTTCTTATCCCGGTCAATGAAATGTGACTGATGCTTCATGGTAAAAGAGCCTACCGCCTTTGAAAACAGTTATTGGTGCCTTTTACGGGATGCTTTCCAGAGAATGTAAAGCCAGTGACAGGTTTGCAGCAGGTTTTACGGCACATCACGTAGATTGACAAAACAGGGCACTGAAAAGTTACTTATGACGGCTGACGGCTGATAGAATCGCTTTCTATATAAAAGAATTCTCATTCTGTATCCCAAAAAAAGAGTCTCATTATGGAAAGCAAAAACCAACTGGATATCAATAACCGTTCCCGTATTCACTGGGCCTGTCGCCGCGGTATGCGCGAGCTGGATATCTCCATCATGCCGTTTTTCGAACATGAATATGATTCGCTGCCCGATGCCGACAAAGAACTGTTTGCCCGTCTGCTGACCTGTGACGATCCGGATTTGTTCAACTGGCTGATGAATCACGGCGAGCCGCAAGACACAGAATTGCAGCGCATGGTGGCCCTCATTCAGACTAGAAACAAAGCCCGTGGCCCTGTGGCGATGTGATCTCAGGGTGTCCTGGCGCAGTCAGCTCATTTCACTGGGGTCTTACGGTGGTGTGATGTTACTGATTTTGCTGGCACCCTGGCCTGCCGGCTACTGGCCGGTATGGATGACATTACTTTTGCTGGTGCTCTTTGAATGCATCCGCAGCCAACGCCGTATTACGGCCCGTACCGGCGAAATTGTCCTGCTTGAGGATAACCGCCTGTTGTGGCGTGGCCATGAATGGCAAATTAAGCAGCCGGTCTGGATGATCAGCAGCGGTGTGCTGCTGACATTGCGTCGTGAAAAACGCAAAGGCGGGCTGGCGCAGGCGATGCGCAGCTCAAGACAGCGGCTATGGCTGGCGTCTGACAGTATGGGGCCGGATGAATGGCGGCACTTGCGCCAGATCTTGCTGAGCGGAGATCCCCGTAGCCCGGCTGAACCGGGCTGAGGTAATTACTGGTTCGTTGGCGAACGGCTACAGCAGGGCGTCCATTTCCAGCAGGATCTGCTCGCACCACTGTTGCAGGCGCTTATCGGTGAGATCAAACTGGTTTACGTCGTCGAGCGCGAGGCCGACAAAATGTTTACCGTCGGCGCTGAGCGGTTTCGGGCTGGTAAATTCGAAACCTTCCGTCGGCCAGAATCCGATGAAGTGAACGCCCATCGGGAGCAACTGATGGTAAAGCATGCCGAGCGCGTCGAGAAACCACTCGCTGTAACCGAGCTGATCGCCCATGCCGTACATGGCGACAATTTTCCCGCGCAATTTTAGCGTAGGCAGCTCATTCCAGACGGCCTCCCAGTCTTCCTGAATTTCGCCGAAATCCCATGTCGGGATGCCGAGGATCAGGATGCTGTAGTCTTCCATCTTATCGGGATCAACATCTTTAATGTTGTGCAGATCAACCAGCTCTTCGCCCAAAATATCGCGAATTTTCTCCGCGGCCATTTCGGTGTAACAGGTGCTGGAACCGTAGAAAAGTCCAATTTTCATGCTTGCTGCCATAACGTCATCAGAATACGAATGGCAGGCAGTGTAGCAGATTTGGGCGAATGAAAGGCATAATGGCGGGTGTAGTCTGTACGCAAGCAACAGGAGTCGGGATGCCAAAACAAGATAATGCAGGCCATCAGGAGTTAACGCCTGAACAGGCTGCGCAAGCTGTCAATCAGGCCGATCAGGGTCTGACGGAACAGTTTCTCGATATGCTCTGGATTGAGCGCAATCTCGCAGAAAATACGCTCTCGTCTTATCGTCAGGACCTGAAATCGCTGCTGGGCTGGCTGCATCATAACGAAACAGATTTGCTGCACGTCAGCGCCGAAGATTTACAATCTTTTCTGTCTGAGCGCATTGAAGGTGGCTATAAAGCGACCAGTTCCGCGCGCCTGCTCAGTGCGATGCGTCGCCTGTTTCAGTACATGAACCGCGAATCGGTGCGGCAGGATGACCCGACGGCGCTGTTGTCCTCGCCGAAACTTCCGCAGCGTTTGCCCAAAGATCTGAGTGAAGCCCAGGTTGATGCGCTGCTGGCCTCGCCGGTGGTGGATGTTCCGCTTGAGCTGCGTGATAAAGCCATGCTCGAATTGCTCTATGCCACCGGTTTGCGTGTCTCCGAACTGGTGGGGCTGACGCTCAGCGATATCAGCCTTCGGCAGGGCGTGGTGCGGGTTATCGGTAAAGGTAATAAAGAACGGCTGGTGCCGATGGGCGAAGAAGCGGTGTACTGGCTGGAGAATTATTTCGAGCACGGAAGGCCGTGGCTGCTGAACGGTCAGTCTCTGGATATTGTATTCCCCAGCAACCGGGCGCAGAAAATGACGCGGCAGACATTCTGGCATCGCATCAAACACTATGCGATCCTTGCCGGTATTGATGCGGAGCGGTTATCCCCCCACGTGTTGCGCCACGCATTTGCAACCCACTTGTTAAACCACGGTGCAGATCTCCGCGTTGTGCAAATGTTGTTAGGCCACAGTGACTTATCAACAACTCAAATTTATACCCATGTAGCGACTGAACGACTCAAACTGCTACATCAACAACATCATCCCCGCGCGTGACGTGCCAGGGAAAAAGGACGAAATGATGAAAAAAGGTTTAATGCTGCTGACCCTTCTGGCTGCGTGTATAAGCTCCGCGGCGCAGGCTGACGATGCTGCAATCAAAGCCACGCTGAACAAGCTGGGAATGAACAATGCCGAAATTCAGACGACGCCGGTCACCGGCCTGAGCGCGGTTTCCACGGACAGCGGCGTCATTTACATCACTAATGATGGTAAACACGTTTTACAGGGTCCGATGTACGACGTCAGCGGCAGCCAGCCGGTTAATGTGACCAATAAAGCGCTGGTGAAAAAGCTCGATGCGCTGCAAAACGAGATGATTATCTACAAGGCCAAAAACGAGAAGCATGTGATCACCGTTTTTACAGACATCACCTGCGGCTATTGCCACAAGCTACATCAGCAAATGCAGGACTATAACGACCTCGGCATTACCGTGCGTTATCTGGCGTTCCCGCGTCAGGGGCTGAATTCCAAAACTGAAAAAGATATGCAATCCATCTGGTGTACCGGCAACCGCAAAACCAGTTTTGATGCGGCGATGCGTGGAGATGACATCACGCAGGCGACCTGTAAAAGCAGCGATATCGCGAAACATTTCGAGCTGGGCGTGCAGTTTGGCGTCACAGGCACTCCGGCCATTGTGCTGGAAGACGGTACTTTGATCCCGGGTTATCAGCCGCCAAAAGAAATGGCCGCGATGCTTGACCAGCGTGATCCTTCACATAAAACCGGTGGTTGATTTTTCGTGACCTTGCAGACTCAACTTCGCCGCCGTGAGGTGGCAACTGGCGTGGATCTTCCCGCTGAACTTTCCCCGTTATTACGCCGGTTATATCTGGCCCGTGGCGTTAAGCAGAGCAAAGAGCTGGAGCGCAGCGCAGCAGGTTTGCTGCCGTATCAGCAACTTGATGGCATCGCTACTGCGGTGAAATTGCTGCAAAAAGCCCTGAGCGAGCGGATGCGCATTATTATCGTCGGCGATTTTGATGCCGATGGCGCAACAAGTACGGCGCTCACGCTGCTTTCTTTGCGCAGTATGGGATGCGGTAATCTGGATTATCTGGTGCCGAACCGTTTTGAAGACGGCTACGGCCTCAGCCCGGAAGTGGTGGAACAGGCTGCATCGCGCGGTGCGGAGCTGATCCTGACCGTCGATAACGGGATCTCATCGCACGCCGGTGTGGAGCTTGCTCACGCCAAAGGCATTCAGGTGCTGGTTACCGACCATCACCTGCCGGGCGAAACGTTGCCGGACGCCGAAGCGATCATTAACCCCAATCTGCACGGTTGTGAGTTCCCGTCTAAATCGCTGGCAGGTGTCGGCGTAGCGTTTTATCTGATGCTGGCGCTGCGAAGTGCATTACGTGAAAGCGGCTGGTTTGAGCAAAACAATCTGGTGGTTCCTAATCTTGCGGAACACCTGGATCTGGTTGCGCTGGGCACGGTCGCGGACGTCGTGCCGCTTGATGCCAACAACCGCATCATGGTGTATCAGGGCCTTAACCGAATCCGTGCCGGAAAATGCCGGGCAGGGATCCGCGCGTTGCTCGAAGTGGCGGGGCGCGAAGCCCGCACATTGTGCGCCAGTGATTTAGGTTTTGCGCTCGGGCCACGGCTCAATGCCGCCGGTCGCCTCGATGATATGTCCGTCGGCGTGGCGTTATTGCTCAGCGAGGATATCGGTCAGGCACGTGCGCTGGCCAGCGATCTGGATGCGCTGAACCAGACGCGTCGTGAAATAGAGCAGGGCATGCAGGTTGAAGCGCTGGCGCTGTGCGACAAACTTGAGCGCAGCACCGACGCATTGCCTTTCGGGCTGGCGATGTACCATCCGGAATGGCATCAGGGCGTCGTGGGTATTCTGGCTTCGCGCCTGAAAGAACGCTTTAACCGGCCGGTGATCGCGTTTGCCCCAGCGGGCGACGGTATTCTCAAAGGTTCTGGTCGCTCAATTGCGGGTTTGCACATGCGTGATGCGCTCGAGCGCCTGGATACGCTCAATCCCGGTCTTATGTTAAAGTTTGGCGGTCATGCGATGGCGGCAGGTTTGTCACTCGAAGAAGGCAAATTCGACGAGTTTCGCGATCGTTTTGCTGAACTGGTGGGTGAATGGCTGGATCCTTCACATCTTGAAGGCGTGGTCTGGTCGGACGGCGAACTTTCCGGGCATGAGCTGACGATTGATACCGCAGAAATGTTGCGCAATGGCGGCCCGTGGGGACAGGCATTCCCGGAACCGACGTTTGACGGCACCTTTCGTATCCTGCAACAGAAATTACTGAAAGAGCGCCACCTGAAGCTGATGATCGAACCTGTCGGCGGCGGCCCGCTGCTCGACGGCATCGCGTTTAACATCGATCCGACATTCTGGCCGGACAGCAGTATCCGCGAAGTGCAGCTGGCATACCGGCTGGATATCAATGAATTTCGGGGAAATCGCAGCGTTCAGTTGATCATCGAGCATTTATGGCCGAAATAAGCGATTTCCACCCGCAATAAACCCTGCAAAAAAACGGCTCGTTGCTATAAAAAGACCGCTAATTCCGTTAGAATCGGCGGTTCGAATGGCATTGGGCCAACTCCGAATCTAACGTAAGACGCGAAAAATCATGTTTGAAATTAATCCGGTTAAAAACCGCATTCAGGACCTGTCCGAGCGGACAGTCGTTCTTCGGGGGTATCTTTGACTATGATGCCAAGAAAGAACGCCTCGAAGAAGTAAACGCCGAGCTGGAACAGCCGGACGTCTGGAACGAACCTGAACGCGCACAGGCGCTGGGTAAAGAACGTTCCTCTCTGGAAGCTATCGTTGAAACCATTGATGAGTTGTTGCAGGGTGCCGAGGATGTTACCGGCCTGCTGGAACTGGCTGTTGAAGCCGACGATGAAGACACTTTCAACGAAACCATCGCTGAACTTGATGTGCTGACCGGCAAGCTGGAACAGCTTGAATTCCGTCGCATGTTCTCCGGCGAATACGACAGCGCCAGTTGCTATCTCGACATTCAGGCGGGTTCTGGCGGTACTGAAGCACAGGACTGGGCGAGCATGCTGCTGCGTATGTATTTGCGCTGGGCAGAAGCCAAGGGTTTCAAAACAGAAGTTATCGAAGAATCTGACGGCGAAGTGGCAGGGCTTAAATCTGCGACCATCAAAATTATCGGTGATTATGCGTTCGGTTGGCTACGTACTGAGACCGGCGTTCATCGCCTGGTGCGTAAGAGCCCGTTCGACTCCGGTGGCCGTCGCCATACGTCTTTCAGTTCCGCGTTTGTGTATCCGGAAGTGGATGACGATATCGAAATCGAAATTAACCCTGCCGACCTGCGTATCGACGTATACCGCGCGTCCGGCGCGGGTGGTCAGCACGTCAACAAAACGGAATCTGCGGTACGTATTACCCACCTTCCGACTAACATTGTGACTCAGTGTCAGAACGACCGCTCCCAGCATAAAAACAAAGATCAAGCCATGAAGCAGATGCGTGCGAAGCTTTATGAGTATGAGATGCAAAAGAAAAATGCGGACAAACAGCAGCTCGAAGACAACAAGTCTGACATCGGCTGGGGCAGCCAGATTCGTTCTTACGTGCTGGACGATTCCCGTATCAAAGATTTACGCACGGGCGTCGAAACGCGAAATACGCAGGCCGTACTGGATGGCGACCTGGATAAATTCATTGAGGCAAGTTTGAAAGCCGGGTTATGAGGAACCAAAATGTCTGAGCAACAACCAGCAGCGCAAAGCGCAGAAACCGTACCAGATCTTAACAACGAGCTGAAATCTCGTCGTGAGAAGCTGGCTTTACTGCGCGAATCCGGTATCGCTTTCCCTAACGATTTCCGTCGTGACAGCATCTCTGATGAATTGCATGCGAAATACGGCGAAAAGACTAACGAAGAGCTGGAAGCCTTAAACATCGAAGTCACTGTCGGTGGCCGTATGATGACCCGCCGTATCATGGGCAAGGCGTCTTTCGTGACCCTGCAAGATGTGGGTGGCCGTATCCAGCTTTACGTTGCGCGTGATGATCTCGCCGAAGGTATCTACAACGAGCAATTCAAAAAATGGGATCTGGGCGATATCCTGGGTGCGACCGGTAAACTGTTCAAAACCAAGACCGGCGAACTGTCGATCCATTGTTCTGAACTGCGTCTGCTGACCAAAGCACTGCGACCGTTGCCGGACAAATTCCACGGCCTGCAGGATCAGGAAGCGCGTTACCGTCAGCGTTACCTCGACCTGATCGCTAACGAAGATTCCCGTAAAACCTTCAAGATCCGTTCTCAGATCATGTCTGGCATCCGCAGCTTCATGGTGGAAAACGGTTTCATGGAAGTCGAAACCCCGATGATGCAGGTGATCCCGGGTGGCGCAGCGGCTCGTCCGTTCATCACTCACCACAATGCACTCGACATCGACATGTACCTGCGTATCGCGCCGGAACTGTATCTGAAGCG
Organism: Rahnella sp. BIGb0603; assembly: GCF_024808755.1. Classification (NCBI taxonomy): domain Bacteria; kingdom Pseudomonadati; phylum Pseudomonadota; class Gammaproteobacteria; order Enterobacterales; family Yersiniaceae; genus Rahnella; species Rahnella sp. BIGb0603. The sequence goes on from NZ_JANUEX010000008.1 coordinate 51,802, forward strand.
TCTGGTTGTTGGTGGTTTTGATCGCGTGTTCGAAATCAACCGTAACTTCCGTAACGAAGGCGTTTCTCCGCGTCACAACCCAGAGTTCACTATGATGGAACTCTACATGGCATACGCGGATTACAAAGACCTGATCGTTCTGACCGAAACTCTGTTCCGCACCCTGACAGAATCCGTTCTGGGCAGCAGCGTTGTGCAGTACGGCGACCAGACCTTCGATTTCGGCAAGCCTTTTGCCAAGCTGACCATGCGTGAAGCGATTTGCAAATACCGTCCTGAAACCAACGTTGCCGATCTCGACGATCTGGCTAAAGCGACCGCTATCGCTGAATCTATCGGTATCAAAATCGAGAAGAGCTGGGGTCTGGGCCGTATCGTGACTGAAATCTTCGAAGAAACCGCCGAAGCGCAACTGATCCAGCCAACCTTCATTACCGAGTATCCGGCAGAAGTTTCTCCGCTGGCGCGCCGTAATGATGAGAACCCTGAAATCACTGACCGTTTCGAATTCTTCATCGGTGGTCGTGAAATCGGTAACGGCTTCTCCGAGCTGAATGACGCAGAAGACCAGGCACAGCGCTTTGCTGACCAGGTTTCTGCGAAGGATGCCGGCGATGACGAAGCGATGTTCTTTGATGAAGACTACGTGACAGCGCTGGAACACGGCCTGCCACCGACTGCCGGTCTGGGCATTGGTATCGACCGTATGGTTATGCTGTTCACCAACAGCCATACCATCCGTGACGTTATTCTGTTCCCGGCGATGCGTCCGCAGACACAAAAATAAGTTGCCTCAGAAACAACAAAAGGGCGCTCCGGCGCCCTTTTTCATGCGGCAGATCACGCGATGCGCTAACTGCTTAAAACTCCAGCGCTTATCCGCAATCACGCCTTGCTCCGCCGCCGTAACCGGTTATAATGCCAGTCGCACACCGATGCGGGTGTAGTTCAATGGTAGAACGGCAGCTTCCCAAGCTGCATACGAGGGTTCGATTCCCTTCACCCGCTCCAAAAACTTCCTTCTCTAAACCTCTTTATTACCCCAAAAAATTTGCTCCCTAATCCCGTTTATTCGTATTTCCCGTACGACGTTTTTAGCTGCCTAAATTTTGATACCAGAATATAAAACGATGCAAATCAGCCCCCTCACCGGCGAAGGAGAGGGGGCTGATTCATGTAAGTTCCAGCAAACTCGTTTTAGCTAAAATTACTTATTCTTTACCTGCAAGCCGCGTGGCAGATTATTGTTATCCACCTGCGGTAAACCGGTAGAAGCAGATGAGGTCAGTAAACCTGTCTCTACGTAGTTTTGCAGCTTCTCACGGGTATCGGTGATATCCAGATTACGCATGGTCAGCTGACCAATACGGTCATCAGGAGAGAATACAGAATCACCTTTCTCCATGGTCAGACGTTCTGGTTTGTACGTCAGATTCTCAGACACGGTATTCATGATGGTGTAGTCGTTGCCGCGACGCAGTTCCAAAGTGACTTCACCGGTGATTTCGCTGGCGACCCAACGCTGAGCGGAGTCACGCAACATCAGAGCTTGTGGATCGAACCAGCGGCCCTGATACAGCAGGCGACCCAGCACACGGCCATTCGCATGGTATTGCTCGATGGTGTCTTCGTTATGGATACCGGTCAGCAGACGCTCGTAAGCGATGTGCAACAGTGCCATCCCGGGAGCTTCGTAAATGCCACGGCTCTTGGCTTCGATAATACGGTTTTCAATCTGATCGCTCATACCCAAACCGTGACGACCGCCGATGCGGTTGGCTTCCATCATCAGCTCAACGCTGTCGTCAAAGGTCACGCCATTCAGTGCAACCGGATAACCCCGTTCAAAACGGACAACCACTTCTTCCGCTTTGACGACCACATTTTCGTCCCAGAATTTTACGCCCATAATCGGGTTAACGATTTTGACGCCGGAATCCAGGAATTCCAGATCTTTGGCTTCGTGCGTCGCGCCCAGCATATTGGAGTCAGTAGAGTAAGCTTTTTCGGTCGACATTTTGTAGTCAAAACCGGACTGAATCATAAATTCAGACATCTCATGACGACCACCCAGTTCATCGATAAAGTCGGTGTCCAGCCACGGTTTATAAATTTTCAGTTCAGCATTGGTCAGCAGGCCGTAACGATAGAAACGTTCAATATCGTTACCTTTATAGGTGCTGCCGTCGCCCCAGATATTCACGCCGTCTTCTTTCATTGCGGCAACCAGCATGGTGCCGGTCACAGCACGGCCCAGCGGCGTGGTGTTGAAATAAGTCACACCGGCAGTGGTGTTGTGGAATGCGCCACACTGAATAGCGGCAATGCCTTCGGCAACCAGCTGTTTACGGCAATCAATCAGGCGAGCTTTCTCGGCACCGTACTCCATCGCTTTACGCGGAATGGCATCGTAATCCTCTTCATCAGGCTGGCCCAGGTTGGCCGTGTAGGCATAAGGAATCGCTCCTTTCTTTTGCATCCAAAGCAGCGCGGCACTGGTGTCCAGACCGCCGGAGAATGCAATACCCACACGCTGATTGATAGGAAGGTGCTTAAGAATAGTTGTCATCGATAAAATCCTGTATGAATTAGGTCAGTCTGGTAAAGGTCTCAATGCCTATATTAATATCGCAAAACCGGCGTCGGGTAAAAGAAATTTTGCATATTTATGCGCATTTAATTGCATGACTATTTAGTAATCACGCGTGGGAAGCGTTGTTTCATTCAAAATCTCTTAAAATGTTGATGCGATATTTTTACGGGTTTTGTCTTGCAGCTATGAGGTTAAAATCTAAAGCGGGAAGCCACCAAAGTAAACCAGCGTTTAGACGTGGGTTTTACTCTGATGACACATCCATCACCTATGCCAAGTGTCTTCAAACTATTAATTTTGAAAACTATTTACTGGTGCCAGAATTCATATTCATCGGTTGAAATCAGCTTAACGAAAGGGCCGTTTAGCGTCCGGTTGTGGTGAGCAATAATTGCCGGGGCGGGCAAAATGGGCGTATCCATTGTGGTATGCGCATCTGAAATCAGAACAGGGCGAAATCCCAGATCGGCTGCCGCACGGCAAGTTGTATCAATACAAAATTCCGTTTTCATCCCCGCTATAACCAGCTCATCAATTGATTTTTGATGCAGCCAGTCTCCTAACCCGGTTCCCGAAAAGCAGCTCGGACGAGTTTTATCGAAAATTTTATCGTGTGAGTTATCAATTTTGAGCTCCGGCACTAATTGTGTCAGTGGTGTGCCCGGCGCAAAGGGGGAATCTGCGGGCCCGGTATGGCGGGCAGCAAAAATGGGTATTTGTGAGTGGCGGGCTTTTTCAATCAGGCAATTGATATTGGCGAGCACCCGCAGGCCATCGTGGGGTTTATCCGGGCCGTTAAACAGGCCGACCTGCATATCAATAATTAATAATGCACGTTTTTTTATCAGGGGATCAGACAAGATATTTCTCCTTAAAGTGCCGTTTTGGCCAGGAGAAAAAATGATAACCCGGCCATTGCGAGCGGGTTGTGTTGGATTCAGTTTTTCTAACGCACAGCATCCAGACAACCCGTTAACAGGGTTGTGGTCGTTGTTGTCCGGGTAACGCGCAGGAATTTTTTCATCACCTGACAATATAAAAGCGCCTGTTGTGCGTCAATTTTTTTTGCCTGAAGCAAGATTGGCTCTGGCTGATGATGCAACTTTTATTCAAGCTGCAAATTCAGAGTGTCACTCCAATTGCGCTTAGATGGGTTCTCCCACTGTTAAAAATGCCCTCTTAATAATGCTCTATAAAAGCCTTCCCTGGCCGTTTTGATTGATTGGAACTTAAGTTAAGGCTTAGCCTGCCCCAGAGTGAGTAATGCATACCTGTTTATTAACTGAGAAAACTGATTATCCAGTTGAATCGTCAGTGCTGGCGGAACCTCAGTATTTTGTTGTTTTATTTCGGCCAGTTTTCTCAAGGATTCTTCAACGGGTGGAGAATTGTTAAGTGTCTGCTGGAGGGTAAATACCGATGATTTCAGCTGGGAGACGGTCATATATTTTCCGCGTTGCTCATCCAGTCCGTTGAGTTTGTCTGCCAGTTGCTGCAGTTGCGCATTCGCATCATGCCAGCCATTGAGATCATTTATTGGAATAGCATTGGCATTAAGCTGTTGCGTCCAGTTTTTTGCCAGGCGGTCAGTTTCCGGGTTATCTGGCCATAAGGTTTTTGCCTGCTTCACCAACTGTATACCTGTGTCTTGCGCCCAACGTGGCGAAAGCGATGCGAGGCGAGACATCTGTTGTTGCGTTGCGGCAATAAACTTTGGGGCATCACGTTGTAGTATGTCTGCCTGCTGCACTTTCAACGTTTCAAGTGCGTGCGCATTTAACGGTTTAGGTAATACCGTAAGTTGCGCCATGAGTGGTTGACCCGCGTCAGCGTGATGGAACGCTGTGGTGCCCGTGAAGATCCCTGCGCCAGCCAGCAGCGTTGCCCCAATACCGGCCACAAATCCTTTCCACTGAATTGAGCGTTTTGCTGGCACCGGGGAACTCATCATAATTTGTGACTCTTCCGGTTCTGCTTGTGCGACATAAATCCACTGTTCACGCGGCTGGGCAGGTAACTCTTTTTCGGCTTTTTCTATCGCTGCTGAAGAAAGCACGATAGTTGAGTCATTTGTGGCATACATATTCTCGAGCCTGACGGCTGCGCCGTGCATAAAACTGCTCAATGTTTCCAGCTGGCTAACGTGCTTAAGTTCTATACGCTGCAACGTATCGCACAGTGCGACGATCAACTTCTCCGCCTGATAAATTTGCGGTAAATCGCGATATTCCAGTGTCATGCTTCGCAATGACTGGTGCAGACGCTGGCTCAGGCCGGACAGTATCTCCACACGGGCATGTGCAGGCTGCGGCCATAAACTGGACCATTGCCGGGAAACCAATGCTTCGAGAATAGCCAGCCCTTCATTCAGTCCGGCCAGGCCGGTAAGTTGCAATCTGGCTTGCGTATACCATGAAGCAGTTTGCAGCTCTATTCCGTTTTGTTGAAACAGGTGCAGGCACAGTTGTTCAACTTTCTGCCAGTTCACGTCCGGACGGGCAGGATGAGTCAGCTTGCTCAGTTCTTCGCGTAAAATGGCATAATCAGCCAGCGCGCGAGGGTCGCCACCGGTGCGCAGCTGGCGTTCAATAGACATGGGCGTTTTCCTTAACTGATGTAATTCTGCTGTCTTATTTGATGTATTTGCACTGGCCTTCCGCGATATTCCCGAAGGCCTGTGGATTTAAGTGTTCAGATGATGGAGTTAAAGGTCACGACAATAAGCCTTCAATCATGTTGAAAAATACGTCCTCACTGAACACTCCTCCAGGTTGTGTAGACCAACCCGCCGGACGCCATGTCCAGTGATTTTGCTCTGTAGACCGCATAAACAAACGACAAAGGGAGGTAGGAATCCCCTCACCGCAGAGACTGGCTTCCACACATCCCGTTACGCCCTGGCCATATAAAAAAACAGGCGTGAATTTCACCATTCTGTTTTCATATTGAAGCTGAATCCCGGGAATGCTGAAGGTCTTCCCGCCTATAAGCAATTCAACCAATGAAACGGAAGTGCTTTGAGTCTGAATACCCGTGCCTGTCAACCATGTCTCCATCTTCTCCTGAAGCTGACTCATCTGTTGTTGAAACTCTGCGATGTCAGCCTGAGCTCTATTTTCAAATACGTTACGGCCCGGCTGTTTGTCCTGTAGTTTTTTTAAAAAACGTTCTTTCGCTGACATATTTCCTCTGTCATTGATGATTAGAGGTGATATTCAGAATCAAATCTGGCTATCACACATAATTCTGCTGTTTCATATGCCGCATAAGTACCCGACCTTCCGGCATAAATTCTGTACCAAATCGAATTAAACCGAACTCTTTAAGCTCTGCGTCAATGGCATATTCCAACTGACCTGGCCGGGATTGGGGCAATAATATGACGTTAATTCTCTTTACCCGAGGTTCGTATTTCAGCAGTGTTTCTGACAGAACGTTCATCAGGGAATGTGCTGTGCCGGGCATTCCCTGCAAAATCTTACTCATGTCCGGTAAGCCGTAGTCGGGTAAATGACTGAGCGTGCCTGCGCGGCAGTTAAGGATGCGCTGCATATTGTCGAGAACCGAGAGAATCACCTGATTCTTTTCGCTCACATGGTGAAGATCGAGGCCGCCGGCGAAATTGCCCAGCAGCATTTCGTAAAGAGAAGGTTGAGACATAGTTAGTCATCCTTGAGAGGGAGAAGCGTGAGTCCATGATTGTTCAGCTCAATATCACGAGCTTTATCCGGATCAAGATCTTCACGGCTCAGCACCACGCGCCAGGTATTGTTAGCAATATCGGGTGCCAGGAAAAGTCCGGCGATGGCGACGAACTCAGTTTTTTCATCCATTGGAACATCAATCGTAACGGCAGCGCCGGGACGAATTCGGATATCTTTTTCAGAGATCAGATCGGCTTTGATTGCCTGGCTGTCTTCAGCGAACAGAGAAGGATAATCCGTGCCGTCGAAGACTTTTCTGTCCTTTAACTGATAAATACGCACCACAGTTGCCAGCGGAGCACCGCTGTCATTGTTGTTGATGGCATCCCGTGCCCTGATATCCAGGTGCAGAGTTTTTATCTGTTTGTAGAAAATAGATTTGGTCATGGACACAGTGCCATCGCTGATTTTTTGTGTCAGCCCGCACCCGCTCAGCATTGAAATTGTTGCAAGTGTCAGTAACGCTAAGCGGGTTTTACCAGCGGTAATCGCCATGTTCATCGGTCTCCCTTCGGTGAATATTTTCCTGAATGCGCTGATAGCGGCCAAGATTAATTGTGATCATTTCGGTTTTGATTTGCAGCGCTGAACGAGTTCGCAGCGAACGCATCACTGCGGTTCTGCCAAGCAAAATGCCAGAACTTTTGGGCTGGCAAGAAAGCCGGGCATCAGGTAATAAAGTTCGCAAAACGGACAACTGTAAACGTACATGTAACCGTGATCCCAGATACACCTGCAATAAAGCCAGTAAGTCGGTATGCAATTGCCCGCCAGGCAACCACTCTCTTGATTCATCGGGGTTATCAGTTTTCAGTTGTAGTAATACCTGACTGTTAACATCTGTCGCATGATTGCCCATCACCGGACTGTTGCTCATATTTACCGGTTGACGCGCGCACATAGTCAGCGGTTTATGCAGGGGAATACGGCAGTGGTCATGGGGTATGACTTTGGCCTCTGTATCCGGTGCCAGCAACTGCACCAGCGCGATAATGCCTTCGCTGGTTCGGGTGGGCAGCCTCATCATGCTGGTCAGCGCCAGAAAACGTGAGACGGGTGTAGCAATGTTATGCGCACAACCCTCAATACCCAGGCCACAAAGGCTGAGCAGGTATTTCGACGTTTTGTCCGTACCGCCAGTGGTGAAACTCGCCGGGTAAGAATACTTTCGCCAAATGCGGTAGTACTGGGTGATCAGACGGTGGTTAAAAATATCTAAAAAATCGCTGACGGCCTCATACCCTTCGCGGCGCTGAGTTATATCGTCGATATACGATGTCGGAAGCGGCGATTCCACACCATACAGCCCCATAAATGTGGTCCGGATAGTGGGGGGAAGATGCGGTTGATCGGGTATTTCGACCCGTTTGAATTCACTGGCGGGAAATCCCATTCCCGGATGCGGACGAAAACGGATCGGATCATGCCGGACCTGCCAGTGGCTGCCCAATGCGGGTGCTTCTGGCTGACTTTGCTCAATCAACTGGCAGAAGCGATAAAATTGAGTGTAAGGGAGCGAATCTTTCAGTTGTTCGATCAGCCTGGCAGGCGCTGATTGTGGTTCTCTTTCCATCGGATACATTTCCCGGCAGGCTGGACAATGAGGGTTAACTGATTGAATAAATGAATATCAGCATAAAGAGCGAAGAAACGGTTGAGCATTTCGCCGAACAGATGGATATCGCCATCGCCGGTAAAACCATTTCCGTCCAATGTGATTTCGATATCGATACCGCGCAGCAGAAAACCTTTTTCAAAACGTTGGATCTGGTGATGCTGCACATGCTGGATGCCATCCAGGCGGCGGTTATTCATTTCGTCGCCTTGCCAGTTATACAGTTCAAGTGTCCCTCGCAATACTTCCGCGCTGCTCATCAGATTGAGATAACTGGAACCGAGGTGACTCAGTACACGCCACTGGAAATGATCTTCGGCGGGCGGGTACGAGGGCAGTGTTGGCTTGCAGAGATTGCGCACTTTTAAGGGAGTCTGGAGCACCATTTCACACCGGTCGAGCAGGGTGCTTTGCAATGCTTTACGGGGTAACTGACCGTTGGTGCCCGTAATTTTGAGCGAAACCGCCTCACGTGCAAAGAGTCTGTCAGCTTCCCATTGCTGCCCGCCCAAAATCAGCCAGGTATCGTGCAATCCTGTTACGCCACGCTTCACGCGGGTATGAAAAAAGCGCTCGGGTGCATGGCGTCTTTGCATGCCGCCGCGGTGACGGAAACTGGTAAATGGGACATAAGTAGCGTCTGCCGTACGTTGCGATCCGATTACTGAGTCTACGGAATAGATTTCGGTGTGGCCGTCCTGCAAACGGCGCGGGCGAAGCAGATACTCATTTTCCAACCCGTTTACAATCAGCGGATCAGCTTCCAGCGTGAACAGGTTTACGACCGGTACGCAGTGCAGCTGAAGGGCATCGTCAGTCACCGGTAAATCGCTTTGCCACTGATTGTTCAACACAACTTCGACATCAAAATAAGGGATGCCGGCAGGCAACGTTATGTCTTCCAGCCCGTTAAGGTGTACAAACATAAACTTTTCGCGGAAGGTGAAATATTCCAGCAGTAACTGATAGCCGCTGAATGCACTATCACCTTTTGGCCACAGCAGATCCTCGTCGGCAAAACCGCCGGGAGCGAACCAGCCATCCAGTTTTATCCGGTCATCCTGATTGGGGAGGCGCAGATAAAGTGCCGCCTGGGAGCGGGTGAGCGCCAGATGCAGCGCACTGCTGACCGGCGCATCACTTGCCAGATAAAAACACAGGTGTCGCAAATCGACCTGTGACCAGTCGGCCTGTGAACTGCACGTCAGACGCAGACGGAGTACAGAACGCCCATCAGGTTCCGTTGCCATCGTTACTTTAGAAACAACCAGCGGATTAAGTACGACGTCGCGTGTCGTTCGATACTGACAGACAGTGTTTTTGGGCCCGACAGGGCGGGAGTAAACCTCCATGCCGACGGGAACAATCTCGTCCATTTTCATTGCGGGGACATCAGGCGTAAGTGCCACGATAGAAAGTGAGGGAATGGTGCGCAGATAGTGCGGCCACAACATGCTCACCAGTCCTTCGGTAAACTCCGGCAAGTCGTCATCAATTTTTTCGCGTAGTCTGCCCATCGAAAAGGCAAAACCTTCGAAGAGACGTTCTACGTAAGGATCAGGGATTCCGGGTTTATCGAGATCGAGCATCGCCGCCCGGTCAGGATGAGTTTGTGCAAACTCTTTAGCTGCATCACGCAAATAGCGCATTTCAGCATCGTAATAACGCAGGGTTTGATCTTTCATTTTATTCCAGAATAAATTGATTTCTGTTGCGACTGATAAGTAAATGGCCAAAGTCGCATCGGATTACTGAATGATTAAATAGGCTAATGGTCTTATAAAAAATTATGTGTGGAAGTGGGTTTTATTTTAACTTGAATAAATGAAATCTTTTCAAATTATCATTAATTCATTGAGTAAATTACCTGTCGTGCAATTCGCTGTTTATCTATTTTCTGAATTGCTTATTGCTCCTTGAGTGAAATGGGTCATTGGTTTTTCTATTACCTATGTTAGGAGGTTCTTTTATGATATGGACCGCGCAATGATGTCTTTTTATTCCGAAATATTTCTCCCGTTAGTCAATGAATGAGTGATTTTTTTTATTTATTCATCATCTGCTATTATTTTTTTTGGGCGATAATTAAGTTCTCGATATTTATATATGCTCGCCATTGTTTTACCCAATATTGAGGAGGTCATACCCGCTGAAGGCAGGAATGGCGTTCTGGCTGAGTCCTTCACGCGGCAGCCATGCAATCTGCCAGTAGCCGCTTTTCGGGCAGGGTTCACCGGTTTTACACAGCAAATGTAAGGCAGCGGTTTTATTAAAATCCGATGAGGTCGTCAGCGGCCTGCCGGTTTCAGGGTTGAGCTGTTTATCTTTAGCCAGTTGCTCAATCAGGGCTTCGCCGGGTTTAGTGGGCGGTACATTGGCTTCACGGGCTTCGACCCATTTCAGCTTACCGTCCCAGGCGGGCAACGGGGCAGGTGGCAACGGGACGATATCGTTGATTTCAGGCACTTTGGGGTGAGCGTAGGAGTAACGACTCAGGGTAAGTGTCTGCGTCTGTGCATGACCGCTGTAGCCTGCCAGCAACAGCGATAACAGACCTGTTATTATGTTCATGCCTCTTCTCCCTGCATAATCTGTATACATTCGATAATGACTCACCAGCTTCCGTAGGGATATTTTTTGTCTTTTATAAATGATTTCATACCCTCACTATACTCATACCCATCAGGAAAATTTGTTTCGCCTTTACACATATCCAAATCTTTACCTGAAACGGTGGTTATTTTTGTATTGCTCTGCAATAAATTAGGTCTGCCATTATTCTGCAACCACACCCGAACTTTCCCTTCTGGTGCCAGACCAATTACCATATAACGGAAATAATAAATTTCTTTCGCGTTATACCAGTCCGGCTCTGTACTGATCATTTTATTCTGTGTGTCAGGTGAGAAGAATAATGTTGTTTCATAGACCTTCTTATCGATAATTGAATCCCAGCAAAATTTTATCATTTGCGGTGGCGCTTTTGCCTTATTAAACGGAGAGAAACCCTTCCCAATGTATTTGCTCCAGGCTCCTACGCTTTTCCCCTGCGGCTGGTCTATGGTCTGGAAAACATAGCCATAGCCATCAGTATCCAGCAGTTTCACCAGTGTGACCTGGGCAGGCAGAGCCTTGGGGGTTGAAAATGTGAAATACCATTCATCCCAGGGGGCTTTAAAATTCCCTTTCTGCGTCTGTGCATGGCTGCTGCAACCTGCCAGCAGCAACAGCGATAACAGACCTGCTATTATGTTCATGCTTCTTCTCCCTGTGTAATCTGTATACATACGATAGTGACTCACCAACTTCCGTAGGGATATTTTTTGTCTTTTATAAATGACTTTATACCCTCACTATACTCATATCCATCAGGAAAATTTGTTTCGCCTTTACACATATCCAGATCTTTACCTGAAACGGTGGTTATTTTTGTACTGCTTTGTAATAAATCAGGATTACCATTATTCTTCAGCCACACCCGAACTTTCCCTTCTGGTGCCAGACCAATCACCATATAACGAAAATAATAAGTTTCTTTCGCGTTATACCAGTCTGGCTCTGAACTGCTCATTTTATTCTGTGTGTCAGGCGAGAAGAATAATGTTGTTTCATAGATCTTTTTATCGATAATTGAATCCCAGCAAAATTTAATCATTTGCGGTGGTGCTTTTGCTTTGTTGAATGGTGAAAAACCCAGGCCATTATGTGAGTCCCATTTGCCCACGCTATCACCTTGCGGCTGATCGATGGTCTGGAAAACATAGCCATAGCCATCAGTATCCAGCAGTTTCACCAGTGTGACCTGGGCAGGCAGGGCCTTGGGGGTTGAAAATGTGAAATACCATTCATCCCAGGGGGCTTTAAAATTCCCTTTCTGCGTCTGTGCATGGCTGCTGCAGTCTGCCAGCAGCAACAGCAGCAACAGCAGCAACAGCGATAACAGACCTGTTATTATTTTCATGCTTCTTCTTCCTGCGTAATCTGTATACATACGATAATGACTCACCAGCTTCCATATGGATATTCTTTATCTTTTATAAAATCGGGCGTATCGCCGTAGTAAATATACCCGTCCGGGTGTTTAGTCACTCCTTTACACATATCCAGATCTTTACCTGAAACAGTGGTTATTTTTGTATTGCTTTGCAATAAATTAGGTCTGCCATTATTCTGCAACCACACCCGAACTTTCCCTTCTGGTGCCAGACCAATTACCATATAACGGAAATAATAAGTTTCTTTCGCGTTATACCAGTCCGGCTCTGTACTGATCATTTTATTCTGTGTGTCAGGTGAGAAGAATAATGTTGTTTCATAGACCTTCTTATCGATAATTGAATCCCAGCAAAATTTTATCATTTGCGGTGGCGCTTTTGCCTTATTAAACGGAGAGAAACCCTTCCCAATGTATTTGCTCCAGGCTCCTACGCTTTTCCCCTGCGGCTGGTCTATGGTCTGGAAAACATAGCCATAGCCATCAGTATCCAGCAGTTTCACCAGTGTGACCTGGGCAGGCAGAGCCTTGGGGGTTGAAAATGTGAAATACCATTCATCCCAGGGGGCTTTAAAATTCCCTTTCTGCGTCTGTGCATGGCTGCTGCAGCCTGCCAGCAGCAACAGCGATAACAGACCTGTTATTATTTTCATGCTTCTTCTTCCTGCGTAATCTGTATACATACGATAATGACTCACCAGCTTCCGTAGGGATATTTTTTGTCTTTTATGAAGGCTTTGATATCGTCATCGTAATCATAGCTAAAATCACTTTTAGTCACTCCTTTACACATGTCCAAATCTTTACCAGAAACGGTGGTTATTTTTGTACTGCTTTGCAATAAGTTAGGTTTGCCATTGTTCTGCAACCACACCCGAACTTTCCCTTCTGGTGCCAGACCAATCACCATATAACGGAAATAATAAGTTTCTTTCGCGTTATACCAGTCCGGCTCTTTACTAATCATTTTATTCTGTATGCCAGGTGGGAAGAATAATGTTGTTTCATAGACCTTTTTATCGATAATTGAATCCCAGCAAAATTTTATCATTTGCGGTGGCGCTTTTGCCTTATTAAACGTAGAAAAACCCTTCCCAATGTATTTGCTCCAGGCTCCTACGCTTTTCCCCTGCGGCTGGTCTATGGTCTGGAAAACATATCCATAGCCATCAGTATCCAGCAGTTTCACCAGTGTGACCTGGGCAGGCAGAGCCTTGGGGGTTGAAAATGTGAAATACCATTCATCCCAGGGGGCTTTAAAATTCCCTTTCTGCGTCTGTGCATTGCTGCTGCAGCCTGCCAGCAGCAACAGCGATAACAGACCTGTTATTATTTTCATGCTACTTCTCCCTGCATATTCCATACGGCACGAACCCACCCCGGATTGGGGCGATTGACAAAGCCAAACAGCTCAGTGGTTTTTGCCGCGCCATATATGACTTTTACGTTGTTCCCGTCGAGCCAGACATCTTTAAATGCCACCGCATTCCAGTTGGCTGAACAATGTAGGTATTTACCAATCAGTTTCATTTCATCCGGGGAAAAAGGAGCGGGCGTTCCTCCAACTACAACCTTTTTTGCCTGGATAACGGCTTTTTGGCAAAGAGGTTCCAATTCTGGTGGCAATTTCAAATCTGTATTCGTATTACGAATAGGATCAAACGCACATCCAGCGTCCTGCGCAGTATCAAACATTACCCGTAAGGTGATTTTTGACCAGTCATTCGTGACCACCCGTTCCAGAGTGACCGCTGCACCAACACGCTTTTCAGTAATGCCGGCCCGTTTCTTATCCGGATTAACCAGGTAGTCATACCATGTTTCGACCTTTACCACTCCCGAAGGAATAACAGAGCCCAGATTTGATAATTTCTGTAAATCCGGAACTTCAGCTTCGCAATGACGGTAAATATCCGTCATCTCAGCAGGAATATTTTCACTGACGGTTTCAAATTCAGGTTTGGTGAGAAACAGATATTCTTTTTCTTACGGGTTATAGCCACCGCCAATATCGGAATGCACGCCGGGCAGGGGAAGCTCAGGCCAGGATTCTTTAACACTGTTAAGACTAAAGTTATAACGGCATTCGTTCATTGCCGTAATCTGAAACACGTTTTGTGCAATATCCTTCGGCAGTGCCAGCTCAATACCGGGATTTACTCCACCGTGGATGTCCAGCATGTTTTTTACACCGCCAACTGCACACACAGTATCGAATAGCCCAAGGAAACGAACTTCTCCTGCGGGTTTTCCATGCTGATTTCTACCATCAAGCCCTTTCGTTATTGCTTCCTGAATGGCCTGATCGCCGTTTCTGACGCGGTTTGCGAAGTGACGGGCAGCAGCAGCACCGCGGCTAAAGCCGAAGATATCAAACTGAATTTTTTCTATAGCGCATGTAATACCGTCACTTTTTTTAAGCAATAAACTAATTTCATTTGCTATTTGTGCAATACCTTCATCCGTTTTATCTACGACCCCTTCAAACAATACCCCTAAACCCATACCTATAGGGCTGTCATCCTTATCCTTTTGGGTGCCTATTCCCTGGATGTAAACTGCTCGTTGATATAATAACTGCTCTTCAACTATTTCATCATCAATCGAATAAAGAGTATTCAACCAATGAATATTCGAATAATACCCAAGATAACTCCCTGCACCATTACCGCTTTTACCCAGTTTTTGGGCACAGGATGCCGCGTCTTCAGTATTCATTCCCACATCCATATGGGTGCAGGTCTCAAGGAGGCGCTTGTCTATATTGAAAACATTATTACCAGTGCCATCAAAAAACATGCCGATGGTGAGCGTGATGCCGGGCACTTCTTTACGCTTACAAATCACGATTTTTTCTGAAACTTTTACGTCAGAGGTATGCTGACCATCACTGGCTTCCCATGTATTACGTTGTGCCATTCTGCAATTTCCTTGAATTTAATATCGTCCTATTTAGTGCCCAGAATTTCTATATTCATCCTGTCCGGAGCCGCGGTATAGACTGGCGCTGTCTTACCGTTTTTATCAGAAACGCCTGTATAAATTGTTCCTTCTGCCGTTGTTATGCGGTATTCAGTGAGTGGAATAGCTTTTCCTTCTTCATCCTGCAACACATAAACTGCACCGTAGCCTTCCGGCAACGTCACCGGAGGAGTATTCAGACTCGCCGGCCCCATCTTTTGCCAGTTGGCCGACTTAAACAGGATGTTTTGCGGATCGGCAATCTCGATATTCCCGCCGCTGAGTTTGATGTAGCCGCCGCCGCAGGTCAGGATCAGCTCTTCCGAGGCGGTGACCGTGATTTTTCCTTCTGCGCTGGTGACGGTGATGTCGTTTTTCGCCAGTGCGGACAGTTCGTCGTCCTGCGCCTGAATTTCCACTTTCCCTTTACCGGCAATGAGTTTCATCCCGGCTTTTTGTGCCAGCAGGCTGACGCTTTCGCCCGCCGCGGCGGTGAAGGATTTGCCGCTGCTGATATCGGTATTGCTGCACGACATCATCCCGACGCTTTCGCTGCCTGACGCCACGCGCACGGCTTTCGGGCTGACGATGCCGATGCCCTGCGGCGCGGACATCAGAATGCCCGCCGCTTTCAGTTTTGCCAGCGAGGCGTTCAGCGCTTTCTGGCTGCCGGTATCGCCCGGCGTCGCTTTGGCAATCTGCGCCGCTTTCGCCAGCGTGCGTGCCAGCGTCAGCGCCTGTTCAAGCTGCGCAATAGCGTCATCCATTTCCAGCTGTTTGCCGCTGGCGGCGGGCAGCGGGGCAGGTGGCAACGGGACGATATCGTTGATTTCTGGGACTTTGGGACTTGCATAAGAGGCACTCGATAATACTTTCCAGATTGCCTTGTAGCGCCGAACTCGCTCAAGATCTTTCTGCTGACCCAAATAATACAAACCATTGGTCGGCTCAGAGTCGTCAAACCCATGCTCTAAGAAACTGGAAGCGCTTTCATTACCTGCCGCTACGCCCAGTTGAAATGCCTCCATCGCCTCCTTATATAATCCATCAATTTGAAGATCGATCCCAAGAGCCTGTGCAGCTTCACCATTACCCTGTTCAGCTGCACAACGGCGCATCTGACGAGCAATTTCCGGTGACATTTTAACTGGAGCAAGCCTATGACCTACATAAGCTTATGCTTGAGGGTTTCCTTCATCCGCCGCTTTGCGGTAGTAGCGCAGTGCCATGTCCGGATTTTGCTGTAATCCGGCCGCACCGCGTTCAAGATATATAGCGATAAAGTAGTAACCGGTCGCCACTTTCGCTTCAATCAGTTTCTGGCTCATTCGCAGACGTTCGTCTGAACTAAGATTGAACTGGCCTCGTATCGCGCCATTTTGCAGGTTGATACTGGCTTTAACATGCCCGTTTGACGCTGAAATGCGGTATAAACGCTCGGTTTGTGCATCTGTCGCTTTGTCTTGCTTAAGCAGATTGTTTTTCTGTAACCAGCGGGCGTATTTAAACAACACGTCGGCATCAGCGGAAGCCTCCGGGATGGTTTCGTGTTTGCAGTTAAAGGCCAGACGGGCGTTGATAGTGGAAAGCGGATCCATCGCCGGACTTTTATTGACTGATGCCGGGGCTTTTCCCTGATCACAGCCTGCCAGCAGCAAGCAGAAGAGCAGCAGGAGGCGGTGCATCCGTGGGGTGGCTTTGTAGATATTCATTATCTGCATTCCTTGCTTTATATCCGTTGAGGGGAACTGCTGCTGACCTGTCACGAAGGGAAATTACACCTCGCCTACGAACCGCCACTCGACGTGCTGGTCCTGCTGGACATGTTTGTCGCTAAGCGGCCACATGCGTGGGCGGTAAAAATCCACCCGATCAGTGGGCATAATGTCACCTTCGCGGAACGCGATAATGGCGCTCTGGCTGAGCCCTTCACGCGGTAGCCAGGCAATCTGCCAGTAACCGCTTTTCGGGCAGGGTTCACCGGTTTTACACAGCAAATGTACGGCAGCGGTTTGATTAAAATCTGGCGAGGTCGGCAGCGGCCTGCCGGTTTCAGGGTTGAGCTGTTTATCTTTAGCCAGTTGCTCAATCAGGGCTCCGCTGGGTCTTGGTGGCGCTATATTGGCATCATCTGCTTCGACCCATTTCAGCTTACCGTCCCAGGCGGGCAGCGAGGCAGGTGGGAGCGGGACGATATCGTTGATTTCAGGGACTTTAGGGCTGGCATAAGAGGCATTCGATAATACTTTCCAGATTGCTTTATAGCGCCGGGCGCGCTCAGGGTCTTTTTTCAGCGCTAAATAGTCTAGTGTATTGGTCGGTTCGGGGCCGGAAAATGCAGCACTTAACCAACCTGCAGATGTTTCATCACCTGCGGCAACGCCTAATTGAAATGCTTCAAGAGCTTCCTGGTATCGCCGCAAACCTTTTAAATTAACGCCCAGAGAACCTGCAGCCTCCCCATTGCCTTGAACAGCGGCACAATGGCGCATCTGTCGACCAACTTCTGGAGCTATACCTAATCCTCCAGCCATCTTCTCACCGACAAAGGCCTGACCTTCTGGATTACCTTCATCTGCTGCTTTGCGGTAGTAACGTAAAGCCAGTTCCTGGTCTTCCTGTAATCCGGCTGTGCCATGTTGAAGGTAGATGGCGAGAAAGTAATAACCAGTCGCAACTTTTGCATTAACCAATTGCTGGCTAAAACGTAGACGTTCATCTGCGGTTAGGGAATATTGTCCACGCATTGAGCCATTTTGCAGGTTGATGCTGGCTTTATAATGACTGTTTTCAGCTGCAATTCGGTACAAGCGTTCGATTTCTTCATCTACGACTTTGTCTTGTTTCAGAAGATTATTTTTTTGCAGCCAGCGGGCATATTTAAACAACACGTCGGCATCAGCGGATGCCTCCGGGATGGTTTCATGCTTGCAGGTAAACGCCAATTTAGAATCGTTATCGGAAAGTTGGGCCATAGGGACTTCCTTGGTTCCTGAATTTTGGGAAGGAATACTTTGATCACAGGCTGCAAGTAGAAGAAAAGAAAACAATAAAAACCGGGGCATCAGTCCTGATCCTTTAGCGTTGGTTCGTTATATAAGAACTTAACCAATGAAGCCTCAGGGGCTGCTTTGGTTGCAGGTTGTTGGTTATCTTCGTTCTGTTTGAGGATCCTTTCCCACGACAAAAAAGCTTCAGCAGGGTCATCCTGCATTCCCACCCCGTTAGTATGTAATTTCCATAATCGCTGTCTCAAAGATTTAGTCACATCACCCCAATCGTGAGCGATGTTCATTTCGCTGTCGGTTTCCATACTGCGGGTATTGATATTGGCCGAGCCATGCGTGGTAAATACATCATTGATAATCATTATTTTTGAGTGAACATATACTGGCATCCATTTATCTGCCGGAGAGTCCGGGGCTACCAACGAGCAAATATGCGTTTTTAGGCCTGGGATGGATATTGGTATGATCTGACTGTCTTTTATTTCCTTAATTTTTTCATTATTTTCAGATTGCTGTTTAAGCATGTCCTGAAGGTATTTATTCGTATCAGTCGGATAATCGCTACTGCCTCCCATTTGAAGGTTAACTTGTTCAATTTTACGCTGTTTCGTCACTTCGGGGATTGTATCTGCACGGCCAAGGCTTTCGAGCATACGTTGAGTATTTATGGTACCTGCCCCGATACCTTCATCCGTAACGTTTGACACCACAAACAGATACAAAGGGTCATATTTTTTTGGATCACGCCCGGCCTCAATCTGCGCGGAAACCGTCTTTTTAATCGCTTCAGCCAGCGGTGGCCAGCGAAAGTACTGGTTCTCAATGTAGATATACTGCGTTGCGTTATTCACCGTTTTCAGATAAAGCTTTTCGATATCGCGCTTACCTTCCCGCAACTGCGTACGAAGGAGCTGGGCCATCACCGGAGTACCGTTGTCCGCCCGTGGTTTGAGCTTTTTAGCGGCGGCTTTGGCATCACGTGACAGAAGCAGATTTTCCTCGGTTTCCCTGTTCCAGGCGCGGGCAAAATTTTGATGAAGGTGTTCGAGGATCGGGCCAGTCACCCTGCAGGACATATCCTGCCGTGGCCATTTACCACGCGGCCCTTTATCAGGCTCGCATGTGTCTTCATCCTTTAGCCATTTACCTGTATCTGATGGACGACGCTTCGCTGAGTGCGCATCTGTATCCCAGTATTCGTCCAGCATGTTATGTCCCATCACGAAACCAACAGCATCTTCCGGTAATTCATAATCTACCAGCACGGTCTTCTGATGATGGGTAGGGGCGACTGTCATAGCAGCCGCTGACAAAAAGGAGAGGCCACTGTCAACGCTGAGCAACATTTCCCGGTAAGCAATTTCGGCGCGCTCAAGTAAGTCAAACCCGCGCCCGACAAATACAGGGGTGAGGGTTGGGGAATTTCGTGCAGGTTCGCTGGGGCTAACGATGGGGCCATTAATTGCTTTTTTCAATTCACCAGAATTTGAAAACATTTTGAACCACTCCCGGTCATAAGCATGTTGTTTATCGGTAGCGGTTTGGCCCTCCCTGTCACCAATCCTGATGATATCCTTACCGGGTACATTAGACTCACCCGCAGCTGCCCCGCCGGAGTTGAAAGGTGATTCCCACCCCAGAATACGGACCTGAATGTTTTTATCACGGGCAATGTTGATGAGTAATTCACCAATGCAGGGTTCTTTGCCGTCACGGATAAAGTACATCGAGGGCTGAAACCCCCAGCAGATGATATCGACGGTCTTCTTTGCATTAGCGATGGCTTCATGCACCGCCCGGAAGGCTTCTTCACCGTTGACCAGCGGCAGGTAAGTGGCTTGCGTGGGATGATATTCAGTTTCTTCAACAAACCACGGGGGAATGATTGTGCACTGGTCCGTATCAGACAGGGCAATGGGAGACACTATGTCATGTTGGCTCATTCGCTTTCTTCCTTATCGCTGAGGCCTTTCAGAAGTTCGTCATACACATTACGGAGTTCAGTGTGTGAGGCCGGTTGGTTCACGTCCGGGCTGGTGTCCGGGCTATGATTCTGCAGACCGCGGTTCGCCATCTTCCCTTGCTCCGCGTTGCGGTAAGCACCGACGACGGGGATCTGATAGCTGATACCGTTTGCCATTTCCATACGGTAGTTTTTGGTGGTTGTCTGGTGCTCAATGTCCAGATGGCCGGTTTTGTCCAGCACCCCTTTCTGGAACAGTGCACCATCGGCATACAGGGTGTAAGGCATGCCAGCCCAACTGGAGTCCGGTGCGTTCGGCGCTTGCGGAACACTGATGCGCAATGGCTGCGGGGTAACGTCAGGATCGGCGATAAACATCTCACTGTTCGGCATTGGAGGCGTAGATGGGTTTAAACTCGCCGGCCCCATCTTTTGCCAGTTGGCTGACTTAAATAAGATGTTTTGCGGATCGGCAATCTCGATATTCCCGCCGCTGAGTTTGATGTAACCGCCGCCGCAGGTCAGGAGCAGCTCTTCCGAGGCGGTGACCGTGATTTTTCCTTCTGCGCTGGTGACGGTGATATCGTTTTTCGCCAGTGCGGACAGTTCGTCGTCCTGCGCCTGAATATCCACTTTCCCTTTACCGGCAATGAGTTTCATCCCGGCTTTCTGTGCCAGCAGGCTGACGCTTTCGCCCGCCGCGGCGGTGAAGGATTTGCCGCTGCTGATATCGGTATTGCTGCCCGACATCATCCCGACGCTTTCGCTGCCTGACGCCACGCGTACGGCTTTCGGGCTGACGATGCCGATGCCCTGCGGCGCGGACATCAGAATGCCCGCCGCTTTCAGTTTTGCCAGCGAGGCGTTCAGCGCTTTCTGGCTGCCGGTATCGCCCGGCGTCGCTTTGGCAATCTGCGCCGCTTTCGCCAGCGTGCGTGCCAGCGTCAGCGCCTGTTCAAGCTGCGCAATAGCGTCATCCATTTCCAGCTGTTTGCCGCTGGCGGCGGGCTGCGCATCGGCGCTGATGAAAATGCCTTTTCCGGCACGCAGTGCGCCCCATTGGTCGGTGCGCAGTTCGAAACCCTCACCGCGCTTTGCCTGCGTGGCATCCACGTTGTGGCCGAGGTTGAGCTGCGTTTTGCCGCCGTATTCGGTGCTGAGTTTGATATGTTCTTCACCGCGCCTGTCTTCCATCCGCAGTTTGTTATTTGCCGGTGTGCGGATGACGTTGCGGGTATTATTCGTTTCGGTCACGTGGTCGACGTGACGTGAATCGTGAAGGGCATGGGCAATGTATGGGCGGTCAGGATCGCCGTCGTGGAAGGCAATGGCGACTTCCGTGCCCTGAATCAGCGGGAAGTGAATGCCGTATTCGTCGCCACCGTACGGCTTCGCGAAGCGCACCGGCATGCTTTCCTGACCCTGCGCTTTATCGTCCTGGTCGGCATCGAATTTCACGCGATATAAACCTGACGCATCCTGCCAGGCATAGATATCGTTCGGTTTTGCACTGGTTACGCGGGCCATCATCGTGCCGCTGACTTTCGGACGCGGCATGAGCGCGGGGCGCCAGCACAGCGTTTCGCTGAAGGGCACGGCGGCGAAGGTGACGCTCAGTGCCTCTTTGCGGCTGGCGGTAAATCCGGTGCGCAAAATCACCATCGGCAGCGATAACTGTTCGGGCAGCGTGGACGGAATGCGGCCGTCGGTCACCGTGAGCACCTGCGCCGTGTGCAGCGTTGCGTCGGTGCTGTTGCCGGTAATCAGCGTCTGTGCGGCCAGAAAACGCTCATGGTCGAGTTGCGCCATGAAGTTACCCGTTTCGGCGGCCGCGTTGGTCTTCGCACCGGACTCCAGATGGCGGGGTTTATAGTGATAGACGTCACCATAATGCATCCCTTCACCGTCGCCGTGCGTCATGTCGGCTTTGGCGGACTGATTGACCTTTTGCGCTTCGCGGAAGTTATAGTCTTTGGCGGTGACGCTGGCCTGCACGACGTTGTGCTGGATGCTCAGCCCCCAGACCGACTCCGCACCGCTGTCGCTCATGCCAGACGGACTGTTCAGCGGCAATGTTTTCCCGAATTCATAGGCGCTTTGCTTATCGGCAAAGTGCACGACTTCAGTTTGTGTGTCCGGTTGCAGGCTGAAGAAATAGAAAATTCCGACTTCCGAGAGCAGGCGTTCGATAAAGGCCAGGTCACTCTCCTGATACTGGTTTATCTGCTCACGCACCGGGTAAGTCTGCCTGAGATTAAATTCATATTCCCAGCCTTTGAGGGCATGCTCCTGAAGCACCTGTTCGACCACGTCCCGCACGGATTTATTGACGAAAAAGCGATGGGTGCGGAACTGGTTACCCAGCATTGCCAGGAAAGGCTCAAGGGTAATCTGAAATCGCGTCTGGTCGGCAGAGCCTGAAATACGCTGGAAATCCGTGATAACGCCGTGGACAACTTTTTGGGCGGTCAGGTTTTGCAGCAGTCCGGTGCCCATCGTCAGCGTGACCGGTTTACGCAACATTTGAGCGGCGTCGATATCGCGGTCGGTGCTGGTGAATGTGATGGAGTAGCGATATGTCCGGCTTATGCCCTCGTCACCGCGCAAGCTTTCAACGTCGAGCGGTGACGTACAGGAGGGAATATCAAGGCGGTAACGGTTCGGCGTTGTGGCGCTCAGGGCCGCCACCGCATTTTGAAGAATATCCATGGTTTGGGCATGTCCTTATGTATGATTTAACCGCACAACACCGCAGCACGTGCCGGATCGAGGGCGATAAGTCCGGCGAGTAAACTTTCCATTTCACCGTATAAACGAGGTTTATCTGTATCCGCGCGGCTGGCTTTCATGCGCAGCAGTTTCAGACGGCGGGCTTTCACTTCAAACAGCAGTTCGGGTTCCCATTGCGCGAGCGTCAGCAGGGCTCCGTTGCCATCCAGTTCACCGAGAAGATGCAGCGCCATATCGTTCTTGCCGTACTGTTCGGCGACGCGTGCCATCAACAGGCGGATTAGCCATTGATGACGTGGTGTTCGGGTGCCGGGGCGGTTTTGCAGCCAGTTCAGTGCCGCTTCGATCCCATCGCTGTCGGCCTGAGCCAGTGCTTCCGGCTCCAGTTGCAGAATGTCGTCATCACCTGCTGCATTGGCAGAAGCTGAAGGTTCGTTACTCCAGTTTTCAGACGAGGTCATCACCTGCTGGTGAATCCAGTTCACCGTGACTTCATCGGCGAATGGAGTGCCGTCGCTGAAAGCCAGCCCTTCGAGGCCCGGTAGTCGGGTTAACAAGCCGTTCAGGTCCTGTTGAATAATGTCTGCCCAGCGTTCATAAGGCGCGCCGGCTTTCAGCAACGCCTGATGGGTATACCACTGTAAATCCAGCCAGAGATGGTTCACGCCCTGTGAGAAAAGGCTGTCGGCTTGTTCTAACAACTCCAGCCAGCTTTGTTGCAGATAAAGACGTTTGAGCAGCGCACGGTTTTCCGGTTTTGGCGGAGCGAGTCGGGTGCGCGAATCGGCAGCCAGCGGTGGCAATTCATGCAACGTATCCAGACGAATGCTTTTCATCAGGTGATGGCCTGAGAGCCAGCCGTCTGGCTGGTCGCGCAGGTATTTCGCCAGAAGTTTGGCCTGTTCAAGTAAATCGCGTCCGGAAGAGACAGGTTTAAGCGTGGGTGAGTCTGCTGACGTGTTTCCCGTCGGATAGCTTGCCGAAGTGCTGTTTTGCGGGACAACGGCGTCAAAGCCACCGGACTGCGCGAGACGGTTTTCCAGCACAGCGTATAGTGCACCCAACTGCGGTCTGGAAGACTCTTCCCAAGTGCTTAACCTCTGTTCGATGAGTGTCAGCGCGCCCACGATGCGGGAAAAATCAGCGCTGTTAACCTCCGGGAACAGTGACAAGCTATCCAGAACGCGCGATCCCGAAAGCCATTCAAGTGCCGTTTTTCGGCTGTTTGCGCGCTGTGGGTGCAGGGTTTCACCAAAACGGGTAATCAGCCCGGCCAGCAGGGAAAGTGCGTCCGCCAGCCCGGTTTCGCCGTCGCGATGCAGGCGTGCCCAGATGTAGTAAGTGGCAACGCGCACATCTTTGCAGTGCGACGTGAGCAGTTTTTCGGCCAGTTCACAGGTCAGTGTGGTATCTGCGCCAGAGAGTTTATTGACTTCTTCACGCATCTGCTGGAAGTCATCATCGTAGCCGGGGTCTTCGCCAGCAGGCATTTCTGTGGTTACCGGCTGAAGCCAGTTTTCCCAAAGAGCGGTCTGTTGTTGTGCCTTCTCAAGCAGTGACTCCGGGTTTGCAGAACAAGCGTTTTGCAATGTGATTAATGTGGCCATTACTGTTCCTCAGCGATTGCGTCGGGATCAAAAGGTTTTTCAGCCGGTTCCAGCGCTACCGCCTTTACCTGAAAAATTTGTGGAGGCAGTTTGAAGTTACGCAGTTTCAGCAAGGCCAGCGGGCCTTCTCCGGCTTCGGTGCGCAAGGTGTAATTTAATGGCCTGCCATCGGGTGCTTTCCAGGTAATGTTAAAACTACTGCTCACACCCTGATATGGCGTAACAGACGCTTTATCGAGCAGGCGGATTAACCCCCATGCACCCGGCAGGTCAGCAAACTGGCGTGTCCCTGCCTGCGTACTGATCCAGCTCAGACTGGCGCCCGGCGCTTCGGTATCATTTGGCCAGGTGAAGCGTTTCCATACGGGCAGTTGGTTGTAATAACTGAGCTTCTGGTTATCGATAACCAAATCCGTTTGCATGACATCTTTGGCTGTGCCGGGACGCAACTCAAAGTGCATACCCGCTTCACCGTTGGTGAACACCACATCAGACAGGGAGCTCAGCGTATCCATGGCATCCAGGAATGTCTGGCTGAAGCTCAGACCCTGCGCATTGATGCTGTCCGGAACCCAATGACTTCCTTCTTTATGCAGAACACCGTTCAGGCGGGTTTGCAGGAAGAGGGCAATGCGCCCGCTGTCGTTGTTGAGGTAGCGTGCCATCAGCGGCAGTGAGACTTCACTGCCGGTATCTTTTAACGGGTAGCGACTTCCAAATGCACTGTTCCAGTCATTGACAATCGCCGTCTGCCATTGTGCGTTCAGGCTCTCAGCGGCCGGTGCCAGAACCTGTTGCCACGCCTGTTCCATGGGTTGAACAAATATCGTTTGTCCGAACCCGCTCCATTCCTGACCCAGACTTGCCGCCACCAGACTGCCGTAATCACGTGTTTCAGTCAGATCCACGGCTTTGCCCTGGAATACGGTCTGCGCTAGGGTTTGCGTCATAGCCTGCGGGTCGGCGGCATTAACGACCTGCTGGAGTTTCAGGCGAACCTGCGTGACACGGGTCAGGAAAGTTTGCAGACTCAGAGTGGTATTCCCACCTGACTTACTGTCTGTCAGGGCAATCACCGGGCCGAAAGTCGCATCAAGTGGCCCACGCGCACCAGCCTGCTGATCGATAACCGGTTGTTCATCGCGGTTTAACAGATTTTTGGCCGATTTCACCAGTGAGTCTGAGAGCGCCTCATTGGTTTGCCCGGTTTTGCCCTGAATGCTCAGGGTATTCATTAACGCCACCAGCGGTGACTGACGCACGTCCGCCATCAGGGTCAGTTGATCGATAGCATCTGATAATGTTTGCGCCGGTTGCCAGTGCAGACTGTTCAGGAAGTCCAGCCAGCTGGAAGAGAAATCTGCGAAGTAACGTTCTTTCAACCGCGCCTGCAGAGCTTCCGGAGAGTTCTGCTCCAGCACAGCCGTTTTGCTGTCACTCAGAACCCAGTCCATTTCTTCACGGCGGTCACTGACCACTTTTTCAATTGCCGGTTTTACCGATTCTTCCCAGGCTTTGCGGGTGAACATACCCGGCACAACTTCTTCGGTGGTGAAAATACGTGATGAATCGGTGTCGCCGGTCATATCTGACAGGCTCATGTCGGCATACTGATGCGCAACCTGACTCAGCATCTTCTGATAAAGCGACGATTCGCTGTTGCGCGCGCCCATCATGCGGATCAGAAGGGTGCGCGCCTGATTAACCAAATTTTCATCGGGCGTCAGACGCCAGCTGGGATGTCGGGGAAGATTACGGGCATAAAAATTGAGCAGGGCGGGCCCGTTGCCTTGCCAGACGCCATCGGGTACGCCGGTACGTTGCGGCCAGTCACTCAGCAACGTTTTGCTAAACCATGCAGCATCCATTTTTTCGGGGCGTACCAGCATCAGATACATTTTCAACTGGTCATAAGCCGGGCGCATCAGTTTTTCGCGCAGCGGGGAATTTGGTGGAAGCTGTGTCAGGGTCTCAAGCTGCGCCGAGAGATGCTGCGCGGTGGCATCGCGCAGCAAAGGCAGAGCGCTTGCGCCGTAGTGCGGCCAGAGTGCTGCCAGTAACGTATCATTCTGGCTCATACCAAAGCGGTTATACCAGGGCGTACCGTTGATTTGGCGGAACTGGAGTCTGTCCAGCGTATGTTGTAAATCAAGCTGAGACTGAAGGCGTGCAGGAAGAGGTTGCTCTGTATTTGCCGCCAGTTTCACTTGTGATTCACTGGTATTGATGGTGTTGCGATTGACCATAAAAGCCATCACCATTCCGGCCCCCCACAACACCATCGCGCCGGTTGTGACTATCGCCAGCAATCTACCCCAGGCAAATCCCAGTTTTTTTGGGGCAAGACCTGCAGGCAGTGAAAGCAATGAGCCAATCAACAAATCCCAGCGGTTATCCTTCGCCCAATGGTGTTTCACCGAACGCTTCGCATCGACTGACGCAGGGCTGAACATCACACCGGTCAGCGGAGAAGGGCGGTACGGATTTAACAGTGCGGCCAGCGGCCCGGCGATTGACTCCGGCAGATGTGTTAACTGGTCTGCCAGTTGTAATAAAAAGGAATGACTGATTTTTGCGCCAACCTGCTGCGTACCTTGTTCAATCAGGACAGGGATCAGCCCGGCAAGCTGAGTGCTTAATTCATCGGGCTTGCATCCGGCAGGGAGCAAACACCCCACGGGCTGCGTGATGCGGTCTTCCTGATCTTTTATGCTGGAATACAGTGACCATACGTACAGCGGCAACCGCCAGCCCAAAAGTTCGAAGCGGGCTGAGAAGGCTTTTGCAACGCTGTCCATCATATCCGCAGATAACGTATTTTTGTTTTCAGGCACACCGACAGTTGTAGTTCGAGCCAGCGCAGATGTCACCCAGACTACGCCATCCAGCGGACGGCGGCGGATACTCCGCAACGCGCTGAGCCACGCTGAATCTGCCTGTGCACCTAAATCACCGCCCCACAGCAATACGGTGCCGCTGTCTTCCTGCCAGTACTGTGACGTCAGGCCGGGAGTGAGTAGCTCCACATCAGCCGCACTACCAGTGAGCAGTAAAATACGGACTTTACGGAACCAGAAGCGTCCGTAAGTTTGGCGTAATGCCTGACGGATTTCAGTCACGGTGACATGGCGCGGTGGGGTTTGTTCAACCCTTGCTTCTTGCTCAGGATATTCCTGCGCTTCTCGTCCCTTTTGTTGGTGCTTTTTCTGACGAATAAAACTAACAAACTGAGGTGCAATCCGGAGCACTATAATAACGAGGACAGCCAGTAAACCCACCGTGATTTTCTGCGCACGGCTATCCAGGCCAATGTGGTTACCATAGTGCCAAATAAGCCAGCCTATTGCGCAGGCGATTGTGACCAACAAGGCAGCTCCGCTGCCTAATCGCCAAGGGTTACTGAACAATCTCATTATGACTCCCTGATAAAACTGTACTGATAAACCAGTGTTGCTCTGTACGTGCGAACACCAGATAAGGTGATGAGTAATGAAGGGCTAAATCAAGCCCTAGCCCGGCGGTCAGCCAGGCAGAGGAAGGACCAGGAATACCGGTAAACCGTTCCTGAACCAAAATAGTATCCGTTGTAAGTGGTGTGCCAAAGGTTTCCGCCACGGGGAGAAGCTGTGAGGTGAGGTTGGTCAACTCCACACTGTCTCCGATGAGCCCTAATGCTTTTTGCGACAACACTTGTGTCTCCATAAACAGCGATAAATCTGGCTGAATGGATTTGGCTTCTGTAGTCATGGGTCGTAAGAGGCGCCCTTTTAACGACAACAGGTACTTTTGAGCCACGTCATCGGTCGTCAGGAGAAAAATACCCAGCCCGTCGGAATACATCTCCTTGCCGTGCTGCTGCAAAATTACCAACAGGTCTGCTGATTCCCCCCCCTCTTTTAATCTGTCATCGAGAGTGCCGTAGGATAATGATGTCCTGACATTGATGTTCTCGGGGGCAGGGCGTTCTTTCAACAGGGATCTCCAACTCGCCGCAAACGCCTGAAGTTGCTGCTGCTGAATCTTCTCTGTGGCGTCAGTTAAAAGAGTGATATTCAGCTTAAGTTCTGGCGGCAGCACCTCCAGCGCAGGGGCGATGCTTTGGAGTAAAACTGATATTTCATCTTGATCAGGCAGATAACAAATACGCCTTGTCAGAGAGTATTGCGGTGGGAAATTTTTAGGGACATTAGCTATAAATGAAGATGTTATTTTATCCGGCAGTAAAATCGTGTGTGCAATGACGGCGATATAACGCTCCGCCCAGTTTTGCCATTGCTTCTGAGCATTTTGTGATTCTGCATTCAAAAATTGGTTTTCGTTTAAAGCCCGTCCATATAAAAAGCTACATAGGCATAAAGAAATTACCCAGAAGACGATTGGTACACTGGTTATGACCCAAATATTTATTTGTTGCAGAAAATAAAGTTTTTCTGATGCATGCAGTACAAATAACAATATGCTGAAGACGATGGAAAAAATAGCCGCCAAAAACCAACTCTTTATCAAAAGAGGCTTAGGGGGATCCGGGATAATGTTTTTCTTACGTTCCCAAACCATATTTTATCCTATAGCGCAATCAGGTGAGCTGGAGATGACCTGGCATCCACACTGACACCGACAGCCATTAACAACAATTGCCTTGCCATCAGACATCCATTCCGGAGACCCTTCGATAATGGCGTTGATACCATGGAATGGTATAGGGCAACTTATTTTATCACCCAACAACGCCACCTTTTTTCCATTGACGAGCATCGTTGACGTTGCAGATATAACCTGCCCGCCGTGGGTTGTCTTATCGCCGAGTAATACGAAACCTTTAGACATAGGTACTCCAGTAAAATGTGGGCTGTGTTTGTTTTAGAAGCGGACGTCAGATTTATGTAGGGAATGAAAAATCCACAAGGTATGTGCGAGATTTGTCCTTGGAAATATTTATTGCTGTAATTGATTGTGTACCTAAAAGAGAATTATGGTAGTTGAAAAATGATATTAATGAAGGTATTTGTCAGGCAATGATTGTGCATTAATGACGCAACAGAAAGTTATTCCGGGAGAAAATCCTCGCTTTGCAATTTCATAGGGATTATTCCCGGTATCAGCTGCTCTTGCTTTATCAAAATTCCCATTATATTTATCCCACAATCCAGGTGGAACGCCTTTCAGCAATGGTTCTTTCCCTGTCCTAAACATTGTTGTTGCAGTGGGTGCCGCATCATCAGCCCTGTTGTCATCTGGCGGCATTCCCCTGAGCGATTTTTCAGTTCCTTCATCGGGCCCGGTTGGGTTATTTTTCGGGCTGTGCTGATAATAGCTTTTACTGTACCAGTCCCGCATCCACTCCTGTCCGTTTGTCCCCATATCGAATAATCCTAGGGGTGTGGCAGGAAATTGGCCAACGGGCAAAAGTCCGGCACCTAAACCCGAGTAATTTTTTTGCTGTAGGTAAGAAGGGGCATTGACGCCCACTTTAAAATGGCCGTCATTAGTTCCATAATGAACATCTTGCCCGCGATTACGGGCAGCATATTCCCACTGTGTTTCAGTAGGTAAATCGAAAGGTAATCCCGTTTTATTACCGAGCCATTGGCAGTAATCTCTGCTTAGTTGCCAGTTGGCAGTCGCGGGGTTATTAGAGTCCCTTAGTTTCGGGTAATCACGTGAATATAGTTTTTTAATTTTAAGGTCAGGCAACCCCTTGTTTTTTGTAAAAAGGTCGTAGTCTTTATATGTTGTTTTATATTTGGAAATAAAATAACTATCGAGTGTGATGTTATGAACTGGAAAACTGGCACCCTCGTTGGCAAAGGTGCAAGGCTGCCCGTATTCTTTCAGGCATATATCTCCCATTTCAAAAGTGCCACCTTGCACAAAGACCATATTCTTCATAACTTGAGTGACGGCCTGATCACTTTTGTTGCAACCTGAAAGACAAACAGATAAGGCTGTCAAAATTGATATCCTGAAGATCATTTTTTCTTCCTTGCACCATTTCAGTTACTCAAATTATTTAAGATATTTCATCGGCAATGACTGCGCGTTGATTACGCAGCGGAAAGTTACATTCGGAATAAATCCTCGTTTTGCAATTTTATATGGGTCATTCTCTGTGTCTGCTGCTTTTGCTTTGGAATAGTCTTCATTATATTTTGATCCAAATTCCGGCGGTATGCCTTTTAATAACGGTTCTTTCCCCATTCGAAACATTGTTGTTGCCGTAGGAGCACTGTCATCTGCCCTATCATCTTCGGTTGGCATTCCTCTAAGCGATTTTTCTGTGCCATTTTCTGGCCCTACTGGATTGTGCTGTGGGCTATGCTGGTAGTATGTCTTACTGTACCAATCGCTCATCCATTCAGGGCCATTGGTCCCCATATCAAATAATCCTAGTGGGGTAGCGGGATATTTTCCTACGGGTAAGAGCCCTTCTCCCACTCCTGAATAACTTTCTTGTTGTTCATAAGACGGAGCATTAATGCCCACTCTGAAATGTCCATCGTTTGTTCCGTAGTGAACATCCTGACCCCGATTACGGGCAGCATATTCCCATTGTGCTTCGGTAGGTAAATTGAAGGGCAACCCTGTTTTATCACCGAGCCATTGGCAGTAATCTCTGCTCAGTTGCCAGTTTGCCGTTGCAGGTAAGTCTGGGCTTCTTAATTTTGGATAGTCTTCTTGAAAACCAGCATCCATTTTTAAGTCAGGTAGACCTGTATTACGCGTATATCGTTCGTAGTCTTTGTATGTCACTTTATATTTAGCAATATAAAAGCTATCCACCGTTACGGTATGTACCGGAAAACTTGCACCTTCGTTGGCAAAGGTGCAAGGCTGCCCATATTTTTTCAGGCAGGTATCACCCATTTCAAAGGTGCCACCTTGCACAAAGACCATATTCTTCATAACTTGAGTGAGGGCCTGATCACTTTTGTCACAACCTGAAAGGCAAACAGATACGGCAATGAAAACTAATATCCTGAAGTTCATTTATTCCTTCCTTGCGTCATTTCAGCTGCTCAAATTATTTAAGATATTTCGCCGGCAATGACTGCGCGTTGATTACGCAACGGAAAGTTTCTCCAGGGGAGAAACCACGTTTAGCAATCTTATAAGGGTCATTTTCTGTATCGGCAGCTGCTGCTTTTTCAAAGTCCCCATTATATTTATCCCACAGGTCTGGAGGAAAATCCTTTAACAGTGGTTCTTTGCCCATTCTAAACATAGTCGTTGCTGTCGGCGCAGCATCATCTGAGCGACTGTCTTCTGCAGGCATTCCCCTAAGCGACTTTTCTGTACCGTCTTCAGGTCCGGTTGGATTATTTTGTTCACTATGCTGATAATAGGTTTTACTGTACCAGTCACGCATCCATTCCTGACCATTAGTCCCCATATCAAATAGCCCTAATGGGGAAGGGGGATATTGGCCAACTGGTAGGAGTCCAGCTCCTAAACCAGAAAATTTTTTTTGCTGCTGGTAAGAAGGGGCGTTAATACCTACCTTAAAATGACCATCATTAGTTCCATAATGAACGTCCTGGCCACGATTGCGGGCTGCATATTCCCACTGTGCTTCAGTCGGTAAATCGAATGGTAATCCTGTTTTCTCACCAAGCCATTTGCAATAATCCTTGCCCAGTTGCCAGTTTGCTGTAGCTGGATTATTACTATTTCTAAGCTTTGGATATGACTTCAGTAAAATTTTATCTATTTTTAAGCTGGCTAAGTATTTATTACTTGTATAGAAGTCATAGTCTTTGTAGGTGACTTTATATTTCGCTATGTAAAAACTATCTACGGTGACTGTGTGTACAGGAAAACTGGCACCTTCATTGGCAAAGGTACAAGGTTGCCCGTATTCTTTCAGGCATATATCTCCCATTTCAAAAGTGCCTCCTTGTACAAAAGCCATATTCTTCATAGCTTGAATGATGGCCTGATCACTTTTGTCGCAACCTGTTAGCGCCAAAACGCTGAAGCATAGTGCGATTTTTTTTGATTTTTTCATAGGTAGCCCATTTTATTTAAATCAATCTTTCACTTGCGTCGTAATAATTTTTGTTTAAAGGGTTTTTGAATAGCGCGTAATCAAGTGAGTCATTCGATGTAATAGAAAAACCTGGCATAGGTAGTTCGCTTAATGAATTATAAATTTTTTCGAAAGCAGCTCCATATCCGCAACAGTCAACTTTCGTGCCAGACATCCAGTTATCTCCAGCGTTTGTTGAATAATTTTTTTCAGGAATATCTAAAAGATTATGTGTCCTAATTCGGCACTTATTTACGTTCTCGGGGAACAGTTCAGGATAAATGAAGTTAAAAATACACTCTTCAAAATATGATTAATATAGTATTGAATTAATTACTTTTCCCGAGGTGCTTAAAGTTATCATGTTAAGAATAAAATAATAAACCCCATGCCTAGCATGCTAATAGTTTTGCGGTATTAAAGACTCTAGACAATAATATAATGTTGCACATCTAAAATCACCATACACCATAAGGATATTTTTTGTTTTTGATAAATTCAGAAGTTTCACCATAATACTTATATCCATTGGGATGCTTAGTTTTGTCCTTACAAAAAGTTAGATCCTTCCCGGATACAGTTGATATCTTAGGAGTTGTAAGTAATAGATCTTGCTTTCCGTTATCCTCAAGCCAAACACGAGCCTTTCCCTCCGGCGCTAGACTAATAATCATATAGCGATGATAATAATTTTTACTCTTATCACTCCATTCAGGTTCAGGTGTAATCATTTTTAACCACGTATCGCTATAAAATGTAATTTTTGTTTCGTATGTTTTTTTATCAATAACAGAGTCCCAGCAGAAACGAATATACTGTGGCGGGTTTTTAGCTTTATTAAAAGCTGGTGTTCCATAGCCATTGCGTTCATTCCATTTACCAATGCTTTCACCTTGCGGCCAATCAAGCGTTTCAAAATGATAAGCTATGCCATCTGTGTCAAGTAATTCTAAGTAAGTAGGAAGGGCAGGTAAAGATCTAGGTATAATAAAACTAAAATACCACTCCTTATAAGGTGATAAGTAATCAGTATCACTTTTTTGTGATTTTTTAAGATTAAGTGATGATTTATGTTCATCACAACCGCATAAAATCGTGCATACACAGATAATTACTTTAAGGTAACTTGTAACTTTCATAGGGCAACTCCTTGCATATTATACATGGCGCGCTGCCAGTGTTTAGCTGGTCTGTTTGTAAACTGGATAGTAAGAGCATATCCTTTATCAATAGTATTTCCTTTTTCATCAACAGCAACACTATCCCAACAAGCAGAGCAATGAATATACCTCCCGAGAATTTCGATTTCACTTGTAGTAAACTGAGTTGCCACTCCTCCACTACGTATCGCTTGACCTTGCTGTATAGCCTTTTGTGTCAAACTTTCAAGTTCAGGGGGTATTGCCATATCAGGATTTTCTTTATCTATTTCTTGAAGTAATACGCCAGCCTCTTTTGCAGCATCGTACATTACATACAATATTGCTTTGGACCAATCATTAGTTATGGATCGTTTAATATATCCTGCCGCTCCCAAGCGAACAGACATACCGGTTGCACTATCCCGGCGCCCAAACCAATGCTTGACCCCAATTTCATTTGTAGTTTTGATAATAGGGGCAATGCTTGGATAACGTTCTAGTTTGTTTAATTCTTTTTTGGCTCGACGGTATACAGCTGAGTTTTCAATATCGACTTCTCCCATGAATGATATTGTGTCAAAGTCTGGTTCGGTAACATATAAATTCTCATATTCCTCTGGATTATAACCACCACCAATATCAGAATGGACTCCAGGAAGCATCAGTTCTGGCCAAGTTTCTTTGATGCTATTCAAGCTAAAATTATAACGGCTTTCGTGCATAGCTGTGATTTGAAATACTCTTTCAGCTATTTCACCTGGAAGATTTAGCATAACATCTTGATTATCTGGGCCATGTGGGTCTAATGCATCAGAAAGACCGCCAATTGCAGCCACAGTATCAAATAACCCTAGAAAACGAGTTTCACCCGCAGGCCTACCATGATGATTTATGGCAGAAAGCCCATCATCAATGGCATCAATCAGTGCTCTCTCTTGTAATAAAACTCGATTTGAAAAATGGCGGGCAGCGGCAGCTCCACGGCTAAATCCAAAAATATCGTACCGAATTTTCTCGATTGCAAAATGCGTGTCTTTATTCGAGTTAATGAAGTTTCGAATTTCATTTTGCATCAATTCTATTGCGTCATCTGTTTTGCCAATAACCCCTGTTTTGTCGGTACCAATACCTAGCCCCAAAGCAGAATCTGAATCTCCTGATGTAGTCCCAATACCCGAAATATACACTGCAATCTGAGCCTCTAAATCTTGCTCGGCGACTCCTCTGTCTTTTTTATACAGCAAATGTAACCAATGTACATTTGTATAGTACCCCATGTAACTATCTGTAATGAAACCATCGACACCTTTTTTTTTGAGACATACTTCATTAAAAGATGCGGCATCTTTATCACTGATATTAAAATCAGAAGGTTTACAGTTATTTAATCTAAAGTTGATGTTATCTACGTTATTTCCTGTCCCATCAAAAAATATTCCAATAGTTAGCGTAATACTTTTCACTGGTACTTTTTTTACAACAACTGTTTGTGGAGTTTGTGAATTACTCGTCTGGTGGTCTTGGCCAGAAATAATTTGATATTTGTGATACTCAGCCATTCGGATATTCCTAATTAATCTGGTGGTTAATTTATTGTTAACTTTTTACCGAACTAAGTATTTCAATAATAAGAGATGAAGGCGATACAGTGTTAACGGGTAACGTGTTACCTTTTTCATCCGTAAAACCGGTGTATATATCTCCTTCTGCGGTTGTTATCTTATACTTAGTTTTAGACATGATTTTGCCGTCTTCGTCAGTAAGACTGTAGCTACCACTGAAACCTTTTGGCAATTCAGGGGGGGGGAATTGATACTCGCAGGGCCAGCCTTCTGTACATTGGCAGCTTTTAGCAGAATATTCTTCGGCGCTCCCAGCTCAATATTGCCATCGCTTATTTTTATGTAGGCACCACCGCAGGTAAGTACAAGTTCCTTCGAAGCTGCTACCGAAATTTGGCCTTCTACACTGGTGATACTGATATCCTTTTTCGCAAGGGCTTCAATATTGTCATCCTGTGCCTGAATATCTATTTTCCCTTTGGCCGCGATTAACTTCATCCCTGATTTGCTTGCCAGCAGGCTCAAGGTTTCCCCTGCGACGGCGGTAAAGCTTTTTCCAGCACTGATGTCAGTGTTGTTTCCCGACATTAACCCAATGCTTTCACCGCCCGAGGCCAGGCGAACGGCTTTCGGACTAACGATGCCGATACCTTGTGGCGCGTGTATCAGGATTCCGGCGGCTGTTAGCTGTTCAAGAGATTTATTAAGTGTTTCCTGACTGCTGGTATCCGCTTTTTCTGCTTTGGAAATTTCGGCGGCCTTTGACAGGCTTTGTGCCAGCGAAAGGGCGTTTTCCAGCTGAGCAATGGCGGCCTGCATATCCAGCATCTGATTGCTGACATCCGCCTCATCCGCGCTGATAAACAGACCTTTTGCTCCGCGAATGGCTCCCCATTCATCCGTGCGCAGCTCAAAACCTTCACCACGTTTTGCACGTCCAGAATCGACGTTATGTCCGAGGTTCAGCTGCGTCTTGCCGCCGTACTTGGTGCTGAGTTTGATGTGTTCTTCGCCGCGCTTGTCTTCCATCCGCAGTTTGTTATTTGCAGGCGTACGGATAACGTTTCGGGTGTTGTTATCTTCCGTCACATGATCTGTGTGGCGGGAATCGTGAAGGGCATGGGCGATATACGGGCGGTCAGGATCGCCGTCGTGGAAGGCAATGGCGACTTCCGTACCTTGTATCAAAGGAAAGTGGATGCCGTAGATGTCGCCGCCGTAAGGTTTGGCGAGGCGGACGGGCATGCTTTCTTGCCCCTGGATTTTATCGTCCTGGTCAGCATCGAATTTCACGCGATACAAACCCGACGTATCTTGCCAGGCATAGATATCGTTAGATTTTGCACTGGTGACGCGAGCCATCATGGTTCCGCTGACTTTTGGGCGCGGCTTTAGGGCAGGACGCCAGCAGAGAGTTTCGCTGTAGGGGACGGCGGCGAGGGTTACTACCAACGCATCTTTGCGGCTGGCGAAAAATCCTGTGCGTATCACCACCATCGGCAGAGACAATTGTTCAGGCAACGTGGACGGGATAGCGGTATCAATAACGGTGAGCACCTGGGCGGGGTGTAGCGCGAAGCCCGTGCTGCGGCCGGTGATCAATGTTTGCTGAGATAAAAAACGCTCATGGTCGAGTTGTGCCACGAAGTTACCGGTTTCGGCGTCCGGATCGGTCTTCGAGCCGGTATCCAGATGGCGGGGTTTATAGTGATATACGTCTCCATAATTGATCCCTTCATCGTCGCCACGCGTTGCATCAGCTTTAGCTGATTGCAGTATTTTTTGCGCTTCGCGGTAGTTGTAGTCCTTGGCGGTGACGCTGGCCTGCACTACATTCTGCTGTATGTTCAGCCCCCAGACCGACTCTGCTCCGCTGTCGCTCATGCCCGACGGGCTGTTAAGCGGCAGCGTTTTACCAAACTCATAAGCGCTTTGCTTGTCGGCGAAGTGGATCACTTCGGTTTGCGTATCAGGTTGCAGGCTGAAGAAATAGAAAATCCCCACTTCGGAAAGCAGGCGCTCGATAAAGGCCAGATCACTTTCCTGATACTGGTTTATCTGCTCGCGCTTTGGATAAGTTTGCTTGAGGTTAAACTCATATTCCCAGCCTTTAAGGCCATGTTCCTGAAGCACCTGTTCAACGACGTCCTGCACGGATTTATTGACGAAGAAGCGGTGGGTGCGGAACTGTTTGTCCAGAAGTGCCAGGAAAGGTTTAACAATAATTTCATACCGAACCTGATCGCGGGATCCTGCAAGGCGCTGAAAGCTGGTGACCACGCCGTGTACCACTTTCCCTTCGGTCGGGCTGAACAGATCACCAATTCCCATGCTCAGGGTGGCGGGTTTATTCAGTAACATTTCCGGGGTAAGGTCAGGATGAAGTGTTGTGAATTTAATCGTGTAATGATAAAGCTCACTTATTTGCTCCAGCCCGTCAAAACTCTCTACGTCCAGAAGATGAGGGCAGGATGGAATAGTCAGGGTATAGCGGTTAAGCGTGGTTCCAGTCATTTTGAAATCCTTTTTTCTTTATTATTTCCTGCATTCTAGAATTACATTTTATTTGTAGAATGAATAAGCATTGAGTAATAGAGGCGACTAGTAATAGTCATCCCACCTGTTACGACAGGCGGTAGATCCAATAACCAATACAAGCTAACAGAAGTCCTGCTCCTCCAAGTAAAATCGGTTTACGTTATCGAAAACAAAAAAGTACCAAACAGAAATAGCCACACCTATAGTGCCAAATGTTGAGCCGAGGGTGCAGGCAAAGTATGAAGCAATGACCAGTGCCATTATTTTTATATTCATAATCCCTCCAAAAAATACCCGCATATTTTATTAAACTCTGCTGGATTCTGTTCCACCACTTCCGGAACTGATTTATTGAGGAAGAATCGATGTGAACGCTTCTGATTACCTAAAAGTGCAAAGAAAGGTTCAAGAGTAATTTGAAAATGCGCTTCGTCAGCAGAACCAGACTGGCGGGAAAAGTGGGTCACTACACCATGAATGACCTTGTGTACCTGAGGTACTGAAATGCCCGGAAGTAAAGTCCCGGTCGTCTAAATAGTGAGCGTGGTACTGCCTTTTAACATTGCTGGTACACTGATATCTTTGTCACTACTCGTGAAGTCGATCTTATAGCGATAGCCGGAACTTACATTTTCCTGCCCGTTAAATGATTCTACATCCAGATAGGCATCACAACCCTGAACATCGATACAGTAGCGGTTTAAACATTGCTACCTTCGCCTTCCATATGTCATTGCTTCCCTGCAGCAGGGGCATATTAATGACGTTGTAATTGGGTTCTGCAATAACGGAACCGTCGACTCAGCTGATTCTTTTTTTCAGGCATTTATGAGAAATATACCTCACTTCCAGCGGGAAGGGTTTCGTGTATTGAGAAGGGTTTTTGACTTCCACGTTAACCCATTGGGTATCGGATGATTGAGATAGCGTCTTATCTGTTGCTCTGGCACAACTACTTAAAATGAATGCAGAGATACAGATTGTCAGTATGTTTGCTTGTTTAAACATAGGTCACTTCTCGAGTTTTTTTATATCTGGATGAGTTGAACCATCAGAAATGACCGTACCATCAGGATAAATTATTTTATAGAAAGCCCCGATTTTATATTCTTTAGGCGCAACCATCCTGACTATTTTTGATTCGTCAATTTTAGGACTATAGTTCACGCTTATAGATTTAGAAATACGGTTAATCCTTTTTTGTAAGAAATCTTCTTCGCCAAATAAATTTAATGTGGTGTTTTTATTTATACGGTTATTTACTTCAATTAAAGGGTAATATTTAGGTTCAAGACTTAAATCTCCTTGAGAAAAACTAAATTGCCCATTTCGTGAAGCATCGTCATCAAAAGCAATTGTAGCGCCGACAGCTGTACCAGGTACCAGGTCTTTCCCCAGATGGGTGGCATCAATATATTCAATCCCTAAATTAAACGCACTTAATGTCCATTCGCAGGTACCACCACCGGTCATTGCTACCTTCGCTTTCCATATGTCATTGGTTCCTTGCAGCAGGGGCATATTAATGACGTTGTAATTGGGTTCTGTAATAACGGAACCGTCTACTCCGCTGATTCTTTTTTTCAGGCATTTATGAGAAATATACCTCACCTCCAGCGGGAAGGGTTTCTTGTATTGGGAAGGGTTTTTGACTTCCACGTTAACCCATTGGGTATCGGATGGTGGAGATAGCATCTTATCTGTTGCACTGGCACAACTACTTAAAATGAATGCAGAGATACAGATTGTCAGGATATTTGCTTTTTTATGCATTTTCGATTTCCTCTTCTCCATAACAGGCAAAGCGCTCGAGAATATCATTCCCATTTTTTATTGATAGCGTCGTCTCTAACGAGATATCCAGCATTTTTTCCAGATTCAGGAATTGTATGTTTCTTTTTGCTTCTTTCTCCGGCATTTGAAAGCCTTCTTCCTTCATCTGCTCTTCAAACTTTTTGACATTGTCTTTATGCTCAGTGAAATGTCTTTTCTTACTCAGGCCTTTATCATCGATTAGTTCAAGGAGTTTATTGTTTATATAGGGCATATAGGCTGTCATAAAATGGTCGCCAAACGTCAGGTCCGCTCCCCTGTCAGGGTTTTTTCCTTCAGGGAAGTACTTGGCTAAATCTTCTGGTTATAGTCTATAGAGTCATTGCGACGAAGGGGAATCCTGTCATAGGAAGATCACTTAATGAAGGATGTAAAGCTTCAAAAGCTTCACCAAAACCATCGCTGATCATAGTTACTTTACCTAAGTCGATGGTAGATGTATCTCCAAAATAAATGCGTATTGCGAGTTGCTTATGCTTTATCTTCCAGTCTGAATATTTTTTCTCACCTAAATTAAGAGAGCAATCTTGCAAGACGTTTTCATATTCTGATTTGGGCTTCACCTTCATGAGCCCAGTTATCATCACCTTCATTGGTAAAGGTACAAGTTTGCTCATATTTTTTAAGACAGTTATCACCCATTTCGAAGGTGCCCCCTGGATAAAATCCATGTTATTAATGATGCCTTGTGGTTCGGCTCTTTTTGGTCACAAACAAAAATAAGAAATAAACTTAGGGTTATGATTATTATTGTTCTGTAGGGCTAACGCGCATTCCTTCGCATTAACTGTTAGCGATACTTTTCTGGTAAGGATTGGGCGTTAATTACGCAACGGAAAGTTACATCAGGATAGAACCCTCGTTCAGCAATTTTATACGGGTCAGATTCTTTATCTGCAGCAGTTGCTTGGTCGAAATTACCGTGATACTTGGACCATAATCCAGGCGGGTTATCTTTCATAAGCGGTTCTCTTCCCGTTCTAAACATCGTAGTTGCTGTTGGTGTTGCATTATCTGATTTGCTGTCAGCAATTGGCATGCCTCTGAGCGATTTTTCTGTCCCGCTTTCTGGACCTGCTGGATTTATCTGCGGGCTATGCTGGTAGTAGGTCTTACTGTACCAATCCCGCATCCATTCCTGCCCGTTACCAGCCATATCATACAAACCCAGTTGAGTAGCTGGAAATTGGCCTACTGCGTATAGGCCTTGTGCAAATCCAGAATATTTTTTCTGTTGCTCGTACGAGGGGACATTTACTCCTAAGATGAACTGACCATCGTTTGTTCCGTAATGGACATCTCTGCCTCTATTTCGCGCAGCATATTCCCATTGCGCTTCAGTTGGTAAATCAAATGGTAATCCCGACTCTTTTGCAAGCCAATGACAATAGTCTGCGCTTAACTGCCAGTTGGCTGTAGCAGGGAAATTCTCGCCACGCAGTTTAGGATATTTGTCCAACCAATCTTCATCAATTTTCAACATGGGGAGGTCTTCGATTTTTGTATAAAAATCATAACTCTTATACGTTACTTTGTATTTTGAAATATAGAACCCATCAAGTGTGACAGTATGAACCGGAAAACTCGCATTTTCGTTAGCAAAGGTACAGGGTTGCCCATGTTCCTTGAGGCATATATCACCCATGTCAAAACTACCACCCTCGACAAAAATCATATTCTTCATGGTTTCTTTGAGGAATTGTTCTTTCTGATCACAGCCAATGAGAGATAAGATACTAATTATTAACAATGATGTTTTTCTACAGGTCATTATTGCCATTCCTCTAAATTAAACCAGTGCTTGATTAGGATAATAATCACGGTTAATTGAATCTTTTACTAACGTATAGTCTATAGAGTCATTGGGGACGAAGGGGAATCCAGCCATAGGAAGATCACTTAATGAAGGATATAAAGCTTCAAAAGTTTCACCAAAACCATCGCTGATCATAGTTACTTTTCCTAAGTCGATGGTTGATGTATCACCAAAATACATGCGTATTGCGAGTTGCTTATGCTTTATCTTCCAGTCTGAATATTTTTTCTCACCTAAATTAAGAGAGCAATGTTGCAAGACGTTTTCATATTCTGATTTGGACTGCACCCAGCGTAATATATTCATCACGCCCTGCTTCAATGATAGTCTATTTCCTTCCCATATATCTGTTAATGCATCAACAAAATCTTCCTCTGTCAACATGGCCAGCATATTACCTTTTACTTCTGGTGTAGAGAAACGACATAACTCGTTGTTGGCACTAATCTTATCTATGAAATCCAGTCTGTTTCTTTTTTGTTTGAAGTATTTTGTAAGGGCTATATCTAATTTTTGGGCTGACCCATAAACTGCTCTTACAGCCTCAGAGTCACCGACCATTGTTAATAAGTTTAATTTTAATAAATAATCGAATGCATCTTCTGCTATTATTATTGCCAGTTTCTGATAGTCAGCATCTCGCAGCAAATAGTAAACATATTTAAGAAAGTCGAAGAGATGCCCTCCATCGACCTCGAAATCAATCCCTCCACTAGCACCAACTCCCCAACAAAGACCAGCATGACAGGCTATATATATTTTACCTTGGGCGTATTTTATTTCGAACGTCGCTTCAAAACCTGCACCATTTAAGTACGATGTGCTTTCACTTATTTTTGCAATCGCTTTATAATCATCCTCTTTTGTCGAGGTCATCTTCTCGGGCTCTTTCCACATAACAGAACCTGAAACCTCTCCTTTTGCTTCGACGCCTGCAAAAGCACGAATACCACCTTTGACTTCCGACTTCTCAGTAACTTTGGTTAAACTGATTTTTCTCTCACCCGGTGGCGGAGTGGGTTGGTAGTCTGAACCGCTCCCCCTTATACCTGCCGTTTCGTCTCCATCGGGTTTCTTATTTATTGTTATCCCTAGTTCCGCAGTTAAGGACGCCCCCACGCTGCTGGTAGCTACCACTTCCAGATCCAGTCGAAAATATCCCAGCACACATTCACCGCCGCCACGCTTCGGCACTGAAGGTAACCAGCCTAAGCGGTGGGGGAACATCACTTTAAAATTTGCTTTCCCTTCCCACATGGCAAATTCAGCACTGCCACTGACTTTGGCTTGTGCCTCCATATTGACAGGGTCGAATTCCAGGCTGGCACCGACACCGGCGGTATAACGCAAAAGCTGCGCACCGGCGGAAGCATCGAAATGATCTGACCCTGACTGATCTTTATCATCATGCAGTTGAAATTTAGCTGCTTTGTTCCATTTATCCGACCAGGCGAATAAGGAGCCTGTGTGGTCAGCAGGATCGACGATATCCCAGTCTTTTTTAATTTTAACGCTGACGTCTTTAAGTTGTTTATGCAGTTCTTCTTTATCGATTTTCCCATTTTTGATAAAGCTGGCTTTCCCGCTTTCTGCCTGTTCCGGTAAGTAAGGTTCCCATCTTTTACTGTTCAGGCTCGGGCGAACATAAATAACCTTTCCTTTACCGCCAGATTTGCGTATAGGCAGTACTTCGATCAATTTTTCAGTATTTTTGTCAATTTCGCTCAATGAATGAAGTTTGTCTTCAGTATCGTCAGCAGTCTGCATGGGTTCAAGGAAGTTAAGGCCACTTTTCAGATTTTTATTGGCATCAAACAGAGTTTGTTCCAGCTGGCTGTATTTCGAGCTAAGGACCGGATCTTTTGGTGCAGCTAGGCATTGTCCCTGAATATCTGAAAAGGCTTTGGCTGCGTTGATTTGTTTCTCAACAAGTCCCTGAAGGCGGTTGTTTTCATCTTCAATCGTAGTGGCTGTTTCACCATCTACGACATAATAGTATCCGGTCGAAAGCTCGAAATAGATGACGCCTTTATCTTTGGACTTAATTTGTGCGTCTGTGCCCGTCCCCTGTGCTTTGGTCTGAGCTTCGGCAATGGGTTTATTTGAATCAGTCATGTCAACTCCCTGTTAGTCATCTTCCGTGTAGAGCTTTATGCTGCCCGGTGTTGCGCCGTATACCGTTGTTGTCTTTCCTTCAGCATCCGTTCTGCCCATTATCTCTTCGCCTTTAGATGTGATTAATTTATACAGATAGTCCGGACGGGGCTTACCGGTTTTTCATCTTTAATCACAAAGAACTCATTGAAGCCTTTGGGGAACTCAACAGGTTGTGAATTTAAACTTGCGGCCCCTATTTTTTGTACGTTTGCAGCCTTGAGCAGAATATTTCCCGGAGCTCCCCGTTCAATATTGCCGCCGCTGATTTTGATATACGCGCCTGCGCAGGTCAGTACGAGTTCGGAAGATGCCGTGACGGTGACTTTTCCTTCCGCACTGGTCAGATGAACATCTTTTTTCGCCAGCGCTTCAAGGTTGCCATCCTTCTGCAATATAAAAGGATGCTCATTTGCATCGTTCATACGTAATAGTCGCTGTATTAGTATTTTCAATACTGACGGTATTGGCAAGTTTGAAAGTTGAGTTTTGTTGCAACGATTTATATCCTTTGATTGGGGGAGAGGAGCACGTTGTTTTATTGATTTTTTATAGGTTCTGCAGAATCGATAACACAACGGGCGGTAGTTCCGGCAGGGAAATTAGCGTCCTTTATTCTTCTGGATCTGCTAAATGTCAGCCCTTCAGGGAACCCGGGTATTGAGAAATTAATACCCCGCAATGATTTCAAGTATTGACCTGTTTTGTTGTCTTTCTTTGCCATTTCAGATATATTTCCCATATGGATATTTACCTACCCCCGAAAATAATAAGATTAAATTAATTAGCTATGCTTTTTTGTTGATATTAATGGTTAGCGATAATGATCTCACTCGTCATAAATATAAGTCAGTGCGAATTTATAAAGACCATAGCCAATAAAAAAGGCCATAATACCCGCGCATCCCAAAAGGAAGTGATAAGGCTTAGGGGAAAAAAATATGCTCCAGATGGAGAAAATTGGACTAATTAGTCCCAGTAGCATTCCTGCTCCAGCCATAAGAGTGGAAATAATAATACGTAAATACTCTTTTATGCTCATGGGATCTCTAGTCAATATTGGAACTCGATCTGAAACAGATAGTTATCTGTCCATTTTTTTGTAATTAATGGGAGTGTAATTTGGCCTGTTAAATAAAACAGGGGGCTTTCCTGGTAATATAATTGGCTAGTGATAATGATCCCATTCGTCATAAATGTAAATAAGTGCGAATTTATAAAGGCCATAGCCAATGAAAAAGACCAGAATACCTGCGCATCCAAAAAGTAAATGGTAAGGCTTGTGAGAAAAAAAGAAGCACCAGACAG
The DNA here is from genome assembly GCF_024808755.1 of Rahnella sp. BIGb0603. Lineage (NCBI taxonomy): Bacteria > Pseudomonadati > Pseudomonadota > Gammaproteobacteria > Enterobacterales > Yersiniaceae > Rahnella > Rahnella sp. BIGb0603. The sequence goes on from NZ_JANUEX010000008.1 coordinate 96,356, forward strand.
AATAAACCACGCTGGCAGTACCTATCATCATCCCTACCCCGGCGACAAAACGTGAAACAATAATCAGGAAAAAATCTTTGATGCTCATAAGCCGCCAAAATAATATTCACAAACTTTATTAAATTTCCCGGGGTCTGTTTCAGCCATCTCGCACGCTTTCTCGTAAGGTTTTACAATATCTTCAACGAGATAATAAAGAAGATCCAAGTCTCCCATGCGATTCAGTTTTGTATACATAGCCTGATTTTTCTCGCGTAAATATCTTGATGTGTATATAGCTCTCGAAGCTTCCGCACCAATAGCTAAAAGGGCACCCACGGCCCCTCCTGAAATAAATGATGCAAGCCCCTGAGATGTAATCGCTTTTCCGATACTATATCCGGTGATTTGTGAAAATAAAAATTTCCCAGATAGGGTTCCTGCTACGTTTTTTGCAAAAGATGCCAGTTTGTTCATGTCAATATGAGAAATGAAATCATCAATGAAGGGCTGAATAACTATTTCAATGATTTCTTTATTCAAAGTTGTTCTTTTAATCAATCTGGTCAACCTGTATTTATCATCCTGATTTTCTCTTCGGTGCTCTGTATCAAAAAAGTCCCGACCCAGATAACCGAGCCCAACAGGAAAAGAAATAAATCCTTTAGTTGCTGCCTCCAAAAAACCTGAACTATTTATATTAATTGCATCCAGCATTTCTCTGGCTATATCTTTAGCACTGTCCATAGCTGTTATCCTTTAATAAGAGCGCTATTCATTCACTAAATTCCAGCGTAATCCCTTCCTCTTCATCCCAGCCCAGCGCCAGTGAAGTGGTGCGTTGTTGCCCGCTCATGCGGCTCAGCAGTTGCTGGCTCAGCACCGGCAAGATCTGCTGGTTGAGCAGGCTGTCGATATTACGCGCGCCGGTGTCCGGCAGCAGGCAGGCGGCGACCAGCGTGTCGTAGAGGCTTTCTTCGATGGTGGTTTGCAGGCCGTAATGTTTGTTCAGGCGTCTGGCGACCTGCGCCAGTTTCATCTCAACAATGGTGCGCAGCGCGTCTGCCGCCAGCGGGCGGTAAATCAGCGTCTGGAAGCGGGCGAGCAGCGCGGGCTGGAAGTGATCGCGCAGGACAGGGCGCAGCATTTCCTGTAAATCGCTGTCAGTGGCTTCCTGTTGTTCCTCCAGCAGCTGCATGATGTGGTCACTGCCAAGGTTGGCGGTCATCAGGATGACGGTATTACGGAAGTCGATCTCGCGCCCTTCGCCGTCGCGCATAAAGCCGCGGTCGAAGACCTGATAGAACAGGTTCATCACGTCGCGGTGCGCTTTCTCGACTTCATCGAGCAGGACGACGCTGTACGGACGTTTGCGTACGGCTTCGGTCAGAATCCCGCCCTGGCCGTAGCCGACGTAGCCCGGTGGGGAACCTTTCAGCTGGGAAACGGTATGCGCTTCCTGATATTCGCTGAGATTAATAGTAATCAGGGATTTCTCGCCGCCGAACAGGCAGTCGGCGAGTGACAGCGCGGTCTCGGTTTTACCCACGCCGCTCGGCCCGACCAGCAGGAATACGCCCAGCGGACCGTTTTCCGACGTCAGGCCAGTCTTCGCAGCGCGCAGACGCTGCGCCATTTCCATGAGCGCGTGATCCTGCCCGATGACGCGCTGCCCCAGGTGATTTTCAAGTTGCAGCAAATCTGTCTGTTCGTCTTTTAACAGGCTGGACAACGGCACGCCGGTCCAGTCGGCGATCACGGTGGCAACCGTGCGCACATCGACGTCAAGAGAGAGCAGCGGCGCATTGCCCTGCAAATGGCTGAGCTGATCCTGCAGGCTGGCGATCTCTTCCTGACGGCTGATGTCCTGACGGGTCTCCAGCAGTTGCTGCGTCAGGGCTTTCTCCGCGTGGTACTGCGTGTCCAGCGCGGTGAGTTGTTTGCTCAGACGATCGGTCTCCTGTTCAATCTTTTCAAGGCGATCGCCGTGCGTTTTGTTGCCCAGCGCAATATCTTCCAGCAGTGCCTGTTCTTCCATTTCCAGCGCGGTGATTTGCGCTTTCAGACGGGTTAAATCTTCCGGCAATGTATCGAGGCTCATACGGACGCGGGCGCTGGCGGTGTCCAGCAAATCGACGGCTTTGTCCGGCAGCTGGCGGCCGGTGATATAGCGGCGCGACAGGCTGACGGCGGCTTTTACCGCTTCATCGGTAATGTGTACGCCGTGATGTCCGGCGTAGCGGGATTTCAGGCCACGCAGCATCAGGCTGGCCATCTCGTCGTCCGGCTCGTCGACTTTGACAATCTGGAAGCGGCGCTCGAGGGCGGCGTCGCGTTCAAAATACTGTTTGTATTCCGACCAGGTGGTGGCGGCGATGGTACGCAGTTCGCCGCGGGCAAGGGCGGGTTTGAGGAGGTTGGCGGCGTCCGCGCCACCGGCCTGATTGCCTGCGCCGATGATGGTATGCGCTTCGTCGATAAACAGGATAACCGGCGTCGGGGAGTGCTGGACGGCGTCGATGACGTTTTTCAGGCGTTGTTCGAATTCCCCTTTAACGCCCGCACCGGCCTGAAGCAGCCCCAAATCCAGCGTGCGCAGGCTGACCGTTTTCAGGCTGTCCGGCACGTTCCCCTCCGCGATGCGCAGCGCAAGGCCTTCCACCAGCGCGGTTTTCCCCACGCCCGGTTCGCCCACGAGGATCGGGTTGTTTTTACGGCGGCGGGAGAGGATATCGACCATCTGGCGGATTTCGTTATCGCGGCCAAATACCGGATCAATTTGCCCGGCTTTCGCTTTTGCGGTGACGTCCAGCGTGAACTTATCCAGTGCGGCTTGCAGGGCTTCGTTCAGACCGTGGCTGGAGAGATTGTCGGCTTTCGGCGTGGCAGAAGATTCATTCAGCGAGGACACCGGCATGTTCAGGCTTTCCTGTTGCTGGAGCGCTGAACGCTCTTCGGACACCGCATCCAGCATCGGTTTGAGACGGCGAAGATGTTCTTCACTCAGGCTGAACAGCGGCCACAGGCCTTCGCAGCGCAGCAGTTTAGGTTTGGCGATCAGGGCTTCGAGAAGATTCACGCTGTGGATAGTCTGATTGTCGTCCTGCAAAGAGGCGGCCAGCCACGCAGATTTCATCAGCGTCTGCAAATCATCGGAGAGTTGCGGACGGGTGCGCACGGAACGCGGCAGGGCATCGAGGTGGGCCAGCAGGCTTTGCCAGAGCGCGTCCATGTCCCATTCATAACGGCGGGCCAGCACGGTGATGTCGCCTTCGCCTTGTTCGAGCAGTTTCAGCAACCAGTGTTCAGGCGTGATTTCCGCATGTGCGCGGGTCTGGCAAAGCGTCGCGGCAGCTTCCAGCGCTTTCGCGCAATACGGGTTCAGACGACGAAGTAAAACGGCTGACTGGTGTTCCATGCTCAATTCCTTTTTTGGGTATGCTACCGCCCTTAGCCTTTCCTTTGCAGGAACCCAGGCCCATAAGGTCGATGTCCGAATTATTTGGTGTTTACGAAACCGTCCGGGAAGCAGGGCAGTTTTGGAAACAACAAAAACAGCAGACGGCGAACCGTCTGCTGTAGGGAATTACGCGGTGGTACGTTCGTTCCATGAATCGGAATGAATGATGTTGCCGTCTTTGTAAGTCCAGGTGATTTTTTCGTAACGCAGCTCAATCATTTCCAGATGGTTGTGTTTTTCCATCGCAGGATCTTTGATGTCGTGCATTTTTGGTGCGACTTTCACCAGCTTGACGTTTTCCAGTTTGGTGTTGAAATACTCCACTTCCTGGCCAGCGTCGTTGATGCGGTACCATTTGAACTCAGCAGAACGCAAGGTCTGACCGGTGGTCACTGCTTTGTACAAATACGGGCTGGAGCAATCGATCTCTTTGGTAAACAGGAACGGGGTGTGAATACGGGTACCCGTCAGTTTGCCGGTGTTGTTATCGGTCGGGATGTACAGGTTGTGATCCTGTGCAACGACTTCGATACTGCCTTCGCGATCTTTTACGTCTACGGAGCCTTTAATGTCCGCGCCGCCGTCGTCTTTCAGCCACAAATAAACAGGAATTGCCATGGGTAGTTCTCCATTTCTAGGTTGACCACGTTTCAATCATTTGAAACGTGTTGGTTTGCTGCCGCCTTGCAGGCATTGGCCTGTGGCACCAGACTGATTTCGACACGACGGTTAGCCGCACGGCCTTCCGGGGTGTCGTTTGTTGCAATAGGATTGCTTTCACCATATCCCTGTACTGCAAAGCAACTCTCAGGGACATCGCCTGTATCACGCATCCAGTCGCGAACCGATGCAGCGCGTTTGAGTGAAAGAACCTGATTGGATTTATCATCGCCAGTGTCATCGGTATGGCCTGCGACGACGATAAGCCAGTCTGGTTTGGCCTTGATCCCAACCAGTGCATTGATCAGCACCTTTGTTGACCCTGTTTTGAGCTCGGATTTACCGACGTCAAACAGCGATAAGGCATCAAGACGAATGGTTTTAGGACCTTGCACAATTTTATTGATGATTGGTGGAGGTGGCGGTGGCGGTGACCAGCTGTTAATGGCAGCCTCAAGAGGAGGGATTAGTCGCATTCCCTGGTATAACCCTAATGTCATACGCATTGGTGCGCCGCTGCGTAGCCATTCGTCCAGCAAACGCGCATCGGCGCGTAGTTGCTGCTGAGCGACAGTTTTCGGAGCCGGAGGGGTACCAGTGAGACGGTTGTACAGTGCGAGATGATCACTCACACTTTGAATTAAGCGTTGGTTGTTGATAAACGATGCGAGCAGCGCAAAAAGTAAAAATATGCCACACAGTAAGCCGGCAATTCGCAACGTCTGCATCAGACGGGAAATACCGCGGCGACGGGGTAAATAGGGTAACAACGCTTCCGGCAGCGCCAGGCAGTCCGGCATTGTCGTTGGGGCTGGCGCCAGAGTGGTAGAACCTGCAACATATTTCTGCCACAAATTGTCCTGACAGCCTGTCACAGGCGAAAAACAGACAGCCCAGATACAGGGGATTAGTGCGGGAATATCGCCCTGGCGCTGTACAAAGATGTCCTGAACATGGCTCTTAAGCCAGGGAAGAAGGCTTTCCATCCAGAAAGTGGCACTTAATCTTTCCTGTACGTTTCTGGCATCCGGTTGTTGGCTCCAGACTGACAGCGGCATTACGCCAGAACCGGCTTCCCGGACCTGAACGTCTTTCTGACCTGGAGTGACTGTGTACCAACGTTCTGTTTGCACAGATGCTACATCGGGCGGGGAAAGCCAGATGCTAACCCATACAGGGGGGATACCAGCCAGCCAGCTTTTGCATTGCACAATAGCCCGGTGCCATATGCGCAGTGACTGAATGAAGTCATCTTTGTCCTGATGCTGCTCTGGAATGATGGCCAGTAACACTGAGACCTGGGCGATCAGCGCGGGGCGTTCAGATGCCAGATGTTGAGCCATCATGGACAAGTGTTCGGGCATTGCAACCGGCAAATACCAACCCTGCTGTGTCTCATGAAAAGGAACGGACGCAGAAAATAACGGGGCACTGTCACCGCAAATAAGCACAACGGCACCCTGAAAATCTTCCGGTGGAAGAACCGTATCGGCTATGTGTGCGAAAGCAACATCATTACGATTTTGTCTGCGCCATTGAAAATAACCGGCGGTACCGCCGAGGATGATCACAAGCATACTCAGCGCTACACGGCTGCCAGTTCCCAATGGCCAAAAGCCGAGTATGAGCCACAAAGACAGGCAGGTCGCCAGAAGGAGAAGTAATAGCTGTGTTAATCCACGCATTCGCTATTGGGTCCCCGTCAGTTGAGACACCATATGCACCAGGGTTGAGTTCAGCGCGAACCACAAAGCGATCAGTACGACGATTCCTGCGACCCATGAGAACCAGTAGGTTTTACGCCCGGAACGAAGGCGAGATGATCGCGAGACTATCGGCGTATCCTGGGCCGAAATAAAGGGTGGTACTAACTGGCTCAGTTTACGCACAACGTCTTCTCGGCGTTCGTCACCTTGTTCACGGTATCGACCAGAAAACCCAAGAGTCAGGGCGCGATAGAAGCAAGTTAGTACGGCTGTATCCGGAGCGGGTTCATTAAGAACCGTGCGAATGCGCTCCCATAACTCTTCGCCGGCGTTAAGCGTATTGAAGTAACGAGCCTGGAGTGGATCTTTGATCCATTTTGCGTACCCGCTATCTTGTTTCTGACGATTCAGGACGCTTTCATCCAGTAATGCGCACTGTGTGTACAACATATGGTCGCAACTAATTTCACTGAAACCAGCCTTCGACAAAGATTCACGAGCGCAATCAATCCATTCACGTGCCCGACGGTACAACGCTTCCCCGTCTTCGATTTCCTGACCGTTACGCAACTGGCTGACCATCAGCCAGCACGGGTAAAAGATTTCATCAATAATCGATGTATTCATTTTGCTCATGAGCGAAGCACCGCAAACAGTTCAAGTTTGATATCGCCTAACGATCCTGGCGTGTAGAACGCGCAGTTACCCGCATCCAGCATGGCTTGCGCAGCAGGGCTATTGAGATCAAGGGCAAAGTATTGGTTTTCAAGACGAAGCGGAATTGCTGCCGGAACGTGCGACAAGGCTTTCATGACAACACCATTCAACGCCACGTTGACCACATCTGATACGTCTTCAAAGCTGCCTGCTTTACACAACAGCGGGAACTGAGTTTGAAGAAGGTGATTAGGAATGGAGGAACGTACAGAAAGATAGAAATCAGCTCCTTCGCGAAGACGAGCGTCGTGAAGAGAGCCTGTCCAGAACTGACCTTCATATGTCAGTTCAATAGCTATCATGCGGGACGGCAAGCTGGCTTCGAGCAGAGCATCAAGCAGAGTGAACAGAGGTGGGAAAACCTGCTCTGGCGCATCATGTTGATAAAGCGGAATGTCTTCAGCTTTATGCTCAAGAGAAAATGTCAAAAGGCTACCCGCGAGCCGGACCAGTTCGCGATAGAACAGCTCCGGGTGACGAGCGGGTGCCTGATAAAGCTCTGTCAGCACGGGCTCTGCGCTGTTCAACGCATTGAGTAACCAGAACAGAGAGACATCAGCCACGGCAAAATCAGCCATCCTTTCATTACTTTCGCGGCGCATCGCCATTAGACGGCGTCGACGCGCTTGCAGGCGATGGAGCAAATCGCCGAGTTCCGTGACGACGACAGGGCTTGCCGCAAGAGCTAACATGGGTGGGATAAAGTCATTATCCGGCATCCATTGCCCTTGGGCATTACGCGTCAGACGGGTGACAGGGCAGGTCAGATATGCGCTATTTTCCTGATGAGCAAAACGGAGTGTGACCGCATGACGCATGACTGCCAGTTCAGTTCGCTCATGACCTGACAGTTCCTGTACGGTGACCCACTCCTGTTTCCAGCGGCGCGGACGCTCGCTGTCCTGTCCGTCATCCAGATTACCGCCGTTAGCCGACAGAAGAGGAAGTGCCAACACGACATCCACGTGATCACGATCTGATACCGATGATAAATCGCAAGCTGGTGGAAGACTGTCCGACAGATCGGTATCAATGAGCGTGCCATCTGGGAAGCGGACAACCAGCCGAAGTGCATTCAGACGAAAGATGGCCAATGAGCCACTGTCGAAAGCGACATCAATGACACCCCAGGGATGAGCAAGTGTCATATTTGCCACTGTATCTGCGACAAAGGCGTCCCAGCGCGCTTGTTGTTGGAACTGTTGCGGGGCCAAAAAGGCCCCGTCATTCCATAACGGACGATAAATTTTCATCGTAACTTCGTTATGCCTTAGCCTTCGGCATCTGAGATACCAGCGACAAGTTCACGTCCATGCCTTCCACCTGGAAATGAGGAATTGCATAGAGTTTCACGCGGAAGAAGCCCGGGTTATCTTCGATATCTTCAACGGTTACTTTCGCATCACGGAGCGGGTGGGAAGCTTGCAAATCGTCGCCCGGATCGGTCATTTCAGTCACCAGCGTGCGAACCCAGTTGTTCAGTTCCAACTCCAGCAGACGGCGGTCTTTCGTCGTACCGATATTTTCACGCTGGATCAGTTTCAGGTAATGCGCGATACGTGACAGCAGGAAGATGTACGGCAGACGGGCGTTGATACGGCTGTTGGCAGTCGCTGCAACGGTGTCGAATTGCGCAGGTTTCTGTGCTGAATTTGCGGAGAAAAAGCAGGAGTAATCACGGTTCTTGTAGTAAGACAACGGGATGAAGCCAAGGTTGGCAAACTCAAATTCGCGCGTTTCCGGGATCATCACTTCAGAAGGGATTTTCACCTGATTGCCGGTGCCCAAATCGTAAAGATGGATCGGCAACTCTGTTACTGCACCGCCAGCCTGCGGACCACGGATCTGCACGCACCAGCCATTTTTGATGAAGCTTTTGATCATGTTTGCGGCAAAGGCAAACGAAGCGTTAGTCCACAGATACTTATCGTGATCCGGGCCTTTTACTTCTTCGACGTAGTTGAAGCTGCGGACAGGGACGGTGTCCGGGCCGTAAGGCAGACGGCCAAGTACGCGCGGCATCGTCAAACCGATATAGCGGGAGTCGTCAGATTCGCGGAAGTGTTTCCATTTGATGTATTCCGCACGGTCGAAGTAGTTGCCGATATCTTTAATGGCAGCCACTTCTTCCATGGAATCTTTCATGAAGAATTTAGGGCCGACGGAGCCGATGAACGGCATATGTGCCGCAGCAGAGACTTTAGAAATATTACGCAGCAACGCCATGTCTTGCGTTGAAGCATCAAATTCGTAGTTAGAAATCACAGAACCGATCGGTTCGCCGCCGGGCGTATCATATTCCTGAATGTAAGTATGACGGTACAGACCGCTCTGGATAATTTCAGGGCAATCTTCGAAGTCCTGACGCAGGTCTTCTTTAGAGATATCCAGCAACTCGATTCTGACGTTCTGGCGGAAATCGGTACGATCAATCAGGAATTTAAGACCACGCCAGCCTGACTCGATCCGCTGAAACTCAGGGTGATGCATGACTTCGTCAAGCTGACGACTGATCTGATCGTCAAGATCGGCGATGTGGTGATCGAGCAGGGTTTTATCCAGGCGTTCAACGGTCTGGCCAGAAAGTTTCAGGCGTTCCAGGAAGACCTGAACAGCGGCTGTGACGCGCTGGTCGGCAGTGACGTCCGCCAGTGCGGAAGTATCTTGAAAATCATTCAAGTCACCCAGCGAAGAGACGGGTTTGAGGTTGATTTTATCAAACAGGGAACTGTAAACAGTGTTTGCTTCAGTACGTTCCAGAACAGTAGTCTGATGGGAAGAAGCATTTTCGTTATTAACTGACATAAGCATTATCTCGCATTAATCCATTAATTGGAGGCGGTTACGCCTTCGGCGCCAGAGCATCCAGTTCATTGCGCAATTCGTTGCTCAGTGACGGATCTTTCAGGATGGTTTCGAGTTCTTTACGGAAGGTCGCGTTGTCGAGCAGATTTGATTTGAGGTCACGTAACAGATTACGCATTGACAGCATGGCGCGGAGTTGTGGGATCTGTCGGGCAACTTGCTCCGGCTCAAAATCTTTCATGTCATTAAAGTTGAGAGAGATATCTTCCTGGCTGTGATCGCCAGCTAGCGTATTTTCAACGATCAGATTCAGGGAAGGGCTGAATTCAGCCAGCACGCTATTAAAGTTATTCTTATTAATGTTGATTTTTTCGCGTTCTGATAACGGGCGAGTTTCTTTTCCGTTACTGTAATCGCCCATTACCATTAGCTTTAACGGTAATTCGGCTTTTTTTAGTAGTCCACCGGTGTGCAGGTCAAGCTTGATATTAACGCGCGCTTTCGGAATCTCATTCTGGAAGCTATTAGACATGGGTAACCTTCTGCATATTGTCTGGAGTGGGAATATCTCATTTTGCGACACGCAGAAACGTAGAGCGCTGCTTCCTGCAAGGCCACAAACGGGTTCAGTTAACGAGTTAATAAAAAGACGCAGGTAGCGGATGCATTTAAATAAGCGCCTTGTTTCGTCATGATATTCCTTAACTCAAATTAATCAATACAGAAAATGCGCTCGTTACCGAGGTTTTATCCTATTTTTCATCGATGAACAGGCCTTTTGAGTTGGCTGGCAACATTCTTTTTTCTCTTGAATCCCTTGAGCCACTGGGGGTGCAGGTAAATAGCTGCTATTGTCATTAAGGGAGGGAGATTAATTTTACCAGATGACATAATCGCATAGAAATTTGTTTTTTATATTTAACTTATGAATGAATAGGATTTTTATTTAAGATTTTTCTATGGGTTTAGGCTTTTTATTATAATAAGTGAGGGTTGCCTTCCTGTTTTTATATCTTAGGGGGGTGTTATCGTGAAAAACTTAAGTCATTTGGGATGTGGAAAGAAAATTCTGAATAATTTACAGAAAATTTCTTAAAATACTGAATGGAATGATTATAAATTCCCATTAACACTACTTACGGATACTTCCTTTGTTTTGCTATAGAAAATGTGTTTCATCGTTTGCCCCTGAGAATGTGACGCTGCCTTATCAGAGCTAAAAGCCTGTTAGCTGGCGAGGCCGGAATGATTTCCGGTAATAGTTATGTGATCTATTTATCGTTGAGAATACGCATAATGGCTGAATTATGTTTGACAGCATAAGGGCCGGGCATATATTCCTTGCCAGTCTGGGCAAAACCCGGTTGCGGCAAGGCGGTAAAAAAGCGCGTCACGTTGCGCAGGAAATAATCCGTGCCGCCGGGCAGCGGGCTATAAACCGTCCAGCGGCAATGCATCCAGCGGTTTGACTTCCCGCAGCACGAACGAAGTCTGCATCTCTTTAATCCCCGGTAAACGCCGCACGACTTCCATCGCAAAACTGGAAAAACTGTCGAGATCTTTCGCCACCACCTGCAACAAAAAATCTGCGTCACCGGCAATTGCATAACAGGCAATCACTGGCGGCAACGCGCCTACCTGCTGCTCAAAACGCTGTGCATCTTCCTCGCTGTGGCTGTCGATTTTCACGCGAATAAACGCCAGCAGTCCGAGGCCGATTTTTTTTCTGTCGATATTGGCCTGATAACCGGTGATCACGCCGTTCTCTTCCAGTTGTTTCATCCGCCGCCAGCAGGGCGACGCCGCCATGCCGGCTTTTTCGGCCAGCTCCTGGTTGGTCATGCGCCCCGATTTTTGAAGTTGCCTGAGAATGCGAATGTCTGCCGGTAAAATTTCTGATGTGGACATAATTTGCCTGTTATTGAGTGCTTTCGGAAAGGAATGACCGGATTAGGGCATTTTACAGCGATAAAAGAAAGCACCTTTCAGCCGCAGGCGGTTATGATTTTTGCATCCATAACGATGAAAAGGGCGCAAACATGGCAGACACTCTCCGGGTGGCAATTATCCTCAATCCTGAGCTTCCGCACGGTTTACTGGCGAATACGGCGGGAGTGATTGGTATCGGTCTGGCGGCAAAATTTCCGATGCTGGCAGGCCATTCGCTGTGTGATGCAAGAGGGGTGAGCACTGACGTTATCTCGAAATATCCGCTGCCAATTTTACAGGCGACGCCGGATCACATTAAGGCACTGATGTTTAAAGCGCTTGAAGCGAAAGGGGAGTGCAGTGTTGTGCCATTCCCGGTATTTGCCCGCACGATGCATACGTTTGAGGAATACGAACAAGCTTTCCCGTTGCGGGATTTATACGATGAAGTGCTGGATGGCGTCGGTTTTGTCGGGCCGGAGAAGTGGATTAAATCGCTGACAGGAAATCTGAAATTGTTACGTTAAACAAAAAAGCCCGAATGCAGGGATCGCATTTGGGCTTTTTTTTGAAACATTCTTACCGAATCAGCTCGTAATTTTCAGCTGCGGGTAGCGTTTGAAAATCGTCAGACACCAGCCAAACGCGATACACCCGAGAAGGCCACCGGCATAACCGACGTTGCTCATTTCAAGATGCAAACTCACCTGATTACCAATCAGCGCGCCCGCGCCGATGCCGATATTGTAGATGCCGGAAAGCAGTGACATCGAAACGTCGGTCGCATCGGTCGCCAGTGCCAGCACGCGCACCTGCATCGCCAGGCCGATAATCATCATTGCCAGCCCCCAGATGACGCAAAGTATTGAAATAGCGACCGGATTCATCGCCGCGACAAACAGTAACAACATGCTGAGCGTCACCATCAGAATAGGCCCGCTGAGCATGGCGGCCGGGAAACGGTTACCGAGCACGCTGAAAAGGATACTGCCGAAAATCCCTGCACCGCCGAAGATCAGCAGCAGAAACGTGGTGAAGTTTTCACCCATATTCGCGACGGTCTGGATAAACGGCTCGATATAGCTGTACGCCGTATAGTGAGCAGTCACTATCAGCGCGGTCAGGACATACATCCCTACCAGCGCCGGACGTCGGAATAACATCGGTACGCTTTTCAGCGAACCGGTATGCTCACTTGGCAGCGGCGGCAGCAATTTAATCAGGCAAATCAGCGTCAGCAGCGCGACGACGCCGATGCTCATGAACGTGGTGCGCCAGCCGAGATACTGACCAATCAGACGCCCGAGCGGCAGCCCGAGCACCATCGCCAGCGCGGTGCCGGTGGCTAACATACTCAGCGCTTGCGTTTTTTTACCGGCCGGGGCGACACGGATCGCCAGCGAGGCCGTAATCGACCAGAAAATGGCGTGGGCGAGGGCGATACCGACGCGTGACGCGACCAGACTCCAGAAATCCCAGGCGACGACGGATAAAATGTGGCTGACGATAAACAGGATAAAAATCGCGATCAGTAGACGCTTTCGCTCAACGTTACGGGTCAGCAGCATCAGTGGCAGCGACATCAGCGCGACGACCCATGCATAGATGGTGAGCATCAGGCCGACCTGCGCCGTCTGCATATTGAAACTGGCGGCGATGTCGGAAAGCAGCCCGACAGGCACAAATTCAGTGGTGTTGAAGATGAACGCGGCTATAGCCATCATCACAACGCGAAGCCATGCTGTCCTGCGCGAAACGGTATCTGATTGCATTGAAATTTATGACTTTTTAAGAAGGTGTAAAGATCAGGCCTCCGACGCGGAAGGCCTTCTGAAGGCATAGTGTGTTTTATTTGTTCTAAAAATGAAACAGAAAATTGGCCTAACAGATAAATGTTTTGGGGACAATTTTAGTTATGGCAGATGTGACGGGCGTCACTCACTTTTTTGCCGGATGCCAGCACCAGTGCCAGGGTTCGTAAATGAATCCCCACGGATTATCCGGCGGAAAGGACATCATAAAGCCAAAGCGCGCGGCGCTGGCTTCAAGCCAGCGGAAAGCATCGGTTTCACCGAAGATACCGGTGACTTCGTCGCAGCCGGGAGTGTTGATGTCCACGGCGCAGCCAGTGTGATGTTCACTGCATCCCGGCGGTGCCAGCGATGTGAAAAAGTCTTCCGGCGCGATCCCGGCAGCTTGCTTAGTGCGGATTAAACCGGCCTGATAATCAAGGCTGCGCCAGGCGGAAACCAGATAAATGTCCACGCCGTCGGCGGCGGCGTGCCGTTTCATCTCGCGCCATGCCTGAGTGGCGGGCGCGATCAGCCGGTAGATTTTACCGGTATCAGCATCCGTTTCTGCGTCCACCAGTAAGTGCTCACTGACTTCTTCAAAGTACGGCAGCGTGCGGTGCGCGATAACCGCCGGGTCGATATTCAGCTCGCGCAGCTTCTCATCGGTTCTGGCTTTCAGCGCCGCCTGATTCATGCCTGTTCGTTTCCGGTACGTGCAATCACATCGGTCATCACTTCTGTCATCGCTTTACCGGCTGAGCGCATCGCCTGCTGGTAGCGCGACGCGGCCGCGACAAACGCGTTAAGTAACTGCGTATCCTGCTGATGTTGCAGATATTCCGGGTGCCATTGCACGCCCAGGCAGAAATCATACCCTTCGCACTCAATGCCTTCGATCACGCCGTCCGGTGCATGCGCGTTGACGATGCTGCCCGGCCCGACGGTTTTCACCGCCTGATGATGTGAGCTGTTCACTTCATAATGATCACGGTCGACCGAACGGCTCAATAATGTGCCTTCAACAATTTCAACCGGATGCCGCGCGCGTTTCTTACCACCGGCATTTTCGGTATCCACCGTCGTGCTGTGTTCCAGCGCGTCGGGCAGTGCATCGGGAATATGCTGATGCAGCGTGCCGCCGGTTAAAACGGCCAGCAGTTGCTGACCGCCGCAAATACCCAGCAGCGGCATATTGCGCTGCATGGCGCCTTTGACGATGGCCTTTTCGAATTCAGTGCGGCCCGGTTTCAGGCGAACCTGATCGCTGTTTTGCGTTTCGTTAAACAACTCCGGCGGGACATCAAACGCGCCGCCGGTCACGACAATTCCGTCGCACAGCGCCAGATATTCGTCGGCCAGTTCTGCGTGATGCGGCAATGCCAGTGGCACCGCGCCCAGCCCGGCCAGGCTGCTCATGTAATTCTGACGTAACGCATACCAGGGAAAATCGGCGTAACCACCGGCGTCTTCACTGTCCAATGTGACACCGATGACCGGTCTGGATTGAAATTTTGTCTGCATTCTTCTGAATTCCTGCCATGAAGATGAAAAACAATCAGAAAAATCACCATATCAAGTCGGGGTCAGCGCAAACAATATAAATTATCAATAGGTCTAATTTTCAGGATTTACCTCTGGTTTTATCACCCGTTGAGGGGGTATGACAGGTCATTTTCTATCCTAACCCTGCGTTTTCCTGACAAAATTTCGAGATGACCTGACACTTCCTGATGCTTTTCTGTCAGCGTCTTCAATATTCATTCTCATTTACCTCTTAACATTGGGGATGCCTGGAGGCAAAATTAGCGCGTATAATTCACGCGGGCGATTGAAATGGAATTTCTTAATTGCTAACGAAATCTTTACGTTGTCCTAAAAACAGCCACCTGCACTTTTAGGGATAATGCGCTGTCACTTTTGAATGAAGTACATAAGAAAATCTCTGGTTGAAGGTCTTATTTCAGCTGTTTTCTCCTCATTAATACTGCGAAACCAAGAAATTTATGCTGCCGACTGCCTCTTCTCGTTCCAAAAAACGCACCCTTGTGTGGGTTATCGTCGCCATTATCGTTGCTGCGATCCTGGTCTGGTTTTTTGCTTTCCACCAAAGCGCGTCTGATCACACGGCAAAAAAAGGGGCGGGCGGCCGCGGCGGTATGCGGGCGATGCGCGGTCAGATGATGATGGGCATGGATACACCGGTGCAGGCAGGAAAAGCCACGCAGGCGGATGTCCCTGTTTATTTGCGTGCGCTGGGTACGGTGGTGGCGAATGCGACCGTGACGGTGACCAGCCGGGTTGATGGCCAGTTAATGAAGGTGTATTTCACCGAAGGGCAGAAAGTCGCGCAAGGGCAGTTGCTGGCGCAGATTGATCCGCGCAGCTATCAGGCGACGCTGGAACAATATCAGGGCGATCTGGCGCAGAATCAGGCGTTGTCGAAAAGTGCAGAACTGACGTTAGCGCGCTACCGCAAACTGTATGCGCAGGATTCCTTAGCGCGTCAGGATCTGGAAAGCCAGATTGCGACCGCCGGTCAGTATGCGGGCGCTGTGAAAGCCGATCTGGCACAAATCGCGGCGGCCAAGCTGAATCTTGAATTCGCGAAAATCACCGCACCGGTCAGCGGGCACGTCGGTTTGCGTCTGGTTGATCCGGGCAATATGGTCACCAGCAGTTCTACCACCGGTATCGTCACGATCACCCAAACTCAGCCGATTGCCGTCACCTTCAGCGTGCCGCAGAGCAATCTGCAAACCTTACTCAAAGCGCTGCGCGGCGGAAATCAGCTGCCGACCACGGCGTTTAATCAGGACGGCAGCGAAGTCCTCGATCAGGGCAAACTCCAGTTTATCAGTAACGAAATTGACACCAGCACCGGCAGCATCAAGCTGAAAGCGCTGTTTGATAATGCCGATGAAAAGCTGTATCCGAACCAGTTTGTGAATGCCCGTTTGCAGGTGTCCGTGCTGAAAGACGCCACGGTGATCCCGGCGGCAGCATTGCAGCTGAGCAGCGACGGCGATTTCGTTTACGTGGTGAAAGCCGATAACACCATTGAGCGCCGTTCAGTGAAATCCGGCCCGGACTTCGGTGACGATAAGGTCGCGATTTTATCGGGTGTGAATCCCGGCGAACAGGTGGTGACGACGGGGATTGACCGCCTGACCAACGGCGCGAAAGTTCAGATCGTGACGGCGAATTCACTGGATGCGGCCGCAGCGGGTGGTTCTTCAAAAGAACGTCAGCAAAGCGGCGGCGTGGATAAAGCGACCACCGGCGCTGACAACGCTGTCGCGGGTAAAAACGAAGCCGGTAAAGACAGCGGGTCTAAATGAATCCTTCACGCCTCTTTATTCTCCGGCCGGTCGCGACCATTTTGCTGATGGTCGCCGTGCTGTTGTCGGGGATTTTTGCCTACAACATGCTTTCGACCTCGGCGCTGCCGCAGGTCGATTATCCGACCATTCAGGTAACCACGCTGTATCCGGGCGCCAGCCCGGACGTTATGGCGTCGGGCATCACCGCTCCGCTTGAACGCCAGCTCGGCCAGATGGCGGGTCTGAGCCAGATGTATTCCACCAGCGCCAGCGGTTCTTCAATAATCACGCTGAAATTCTCGCTGGATCTCTCGCTCGACGTCGCCGAACAGGAAGTGCAGGCGGCGATCAACGCCGCCGACAGCCTGCTGCCCAGCGATCTGCCGAATCCACCGACCTATAAAAAGGTTAACCCGGCGGATGCCGCGGTACTGACGCTGGCGGCCACGTCCGAATCGCTGCCGCTGACCAAAGTGCAGGATCTGGTGAATACCCGCGTGGCGCTGAAATTGTCGCAGATTTCCGGCGTCGGTATGGTGACACTCGCAGGCGGGCACCAGCCGGCTATCCGCGTGCAAGCCGATCCGCGCAAACTGGCGGCGCACAACATCAGCCTGGAAACCATTAATACGCTGATCGGTAACAGCAACGTTAACGGTTCTAAAGGTGGTTTCGACGGCCCGCATCACTCGATCACTATCGATGCCAACGATCAGCTGCGCACGGCGGATGAGTACGGCAATCTGATTGTGAATTATGAAAACGGCGCGGCGCTGCGTTTACGCGATGTGGCAACGTTGTCCGAAGCACCGGAAAACCAGTATTTATCCGCTTGGGCCAACAAGCAGCCAGCGATCATTATCAGCGTTCAGCGTCAGCCGGGCGCGAACGTGATTCAGGTTGTGGATGCCATTAAAGCGCAGTTGCCGAAATTGCAGGAAGCCCTGCCGGAATCGGTCAAAGTCAGCATTTTGTCTGACCGGACGCAAACCATTCGCGCGTCGATCAGCGACGTTCAGTTCGAATTGTTGTTGTCGATTGCGCTGGTTGTGATGGTCACTTTTCTGTTCCTGCGCAATGTCGCGGCAACACTCATCCCAAGCGTGGCCGTACCGCTTTCGCTGGTTGGCACCTTTGGCGTGATGTACCTGTGTGGTTTCAGCCTCAACAACCTTTCGCTGATGGCGCTGACCATCGCCACCGGTTTCGTTATTGATGACGCCATCGTGGTGGTGGAAAACATTTCGCGGCGGCTGGAAGAGGGCGAAACGCCGATGCAGGCGGCGCTGAAAGGTTCACAGCAAATCGGCTTCACCATTATTTCCCTGACATTCTCGCTGATCGCCGTACTGATCCCGCTGCTGTTTATGGGGGACGTCGTCGGGCGTCTGTTCCGTGAATTTGCGATCACGCTTGCGGTGTCGATTCTGGTGTCAATGATTGTTTCCCTGACGCTGACTCCGATGCTGTGCGCCTATTTACTGCGCCACACGCCGGAAGAAAAACAGAGTAAGTTTTACCGCAAAGGCGGCGAGTTCTTCGACAAAATGATTGCCGCTTACGACCGCATGCTGATCGTCGTGCTCAATCACCAGAAGCTCACGCTGCTGGTGGCGGCCGCGACGTTGGTCTTTACCGCGCTGTTGTATGTGATTGTGCCGAAAGGGTTCTTCCCGTCGCAGGATACCGGGATGATCCAGGGCATCACGCAGGCATCGCAGGACGTCTCTTTCAGTGAAATGGGGCGTCGGCAGCAGTTACTGACGGCGGCAATCCTCAACGATCCGGACGTCGAAAGTGTGGCCTCCACCATCGGCGTGGACGGCAATAACACCAGCCTGAACAGCGGACGTTTGCAGATCAGCCTGAAATCTTTTGATGAGCGCAGCGAGCGCGCACCGGCGATTATCGAACGCCTGAAACAGGAAACCGCAGGCGTGCCGGGCATTGAGCTTTATATGCAGGCCTCTCAGGATCTGACCGTTGACGACCAGGTCACGCCAAGCCAGTACCAGTTCACACTCGACGACGCCGACAGCGAAAATCTGGTGGAATGGACGCCGAAGTTGCTGGAAAAACTCAGCGCGCTGCCGGAGTTCAGCGACGTGGTCAGCAACCTGCAAAATCAGGGGCAGATTGCGTATGTCGAACTCGACCGCGATGCCGCTGCGCGTTACGGCATTACGGCGTCAGACGTCGATACCGCGCTGTATAACGCATTCGGCCAGCGTCTGGTTTCCACTATCTTTACCCAGGCAAACCAGTACCGCGTCGTGCTCGAAGTGGCACCGCAGTTCCAGCAGTCTCCGGCCTCGTTTGATGATGTATATCTGGCGACCAACAACAGCACGTCTACGTCCGGCACGGTGGCCACCACGGCGACCACGGCCTCAACAACGACGTCCGACAGCGGTGCGACCACCACCAATTCCGGCGCGACCAACGGCATGATCAAGCTGACGTCGATTGCGCAAATTCATATGCGCACCGGTGCGCTGTTGCAGGCGCGTCTGAATCAGTTCCCGGCGGTAACCGTATCGTTCAACCTGAAAGACGGCTATTCGCTGGAACGGGCGCAGCAGGCCATCAAAACGACCGTGGCGGATATCGCCATGCCGGACAGCATCACCCTGCGTTATCAGGGCGCGGCTGCGTCGTTTGAAAGCGCCACCGGCAATACGCTGTGGCTGATTCTGGCTGCACTGCTGACCATGTATGTGGTGCTGGGCATTCTGTACGAAAGCTTCATTCACCCAGTGACGATCCTGTCCACGCTGCCGTCGGCGGCCGTAGGCGCGTTGCTGTCGCTGATCTTCGCCGGAACGGAATTCAGCCTGATCGCCCTGATCGGGGTGATCCTGCTGATCGGGATCGTGAAAAAGAACGCCATTATGATGATCGACTTTGCGCTGGATGCGGAAAACAAGCAGGGACTCTCGCCGCGCGAAGCCATCCATCAGGCCTGTTTATTACGTTTTCGTCCGATCATGATGACGACTATGGCGGCATTGCTGGGGGCGCTGCCGCTGATGCTGGCGAGCGGATCCGGCGCCGAGCTGCGTCAGCCGCTGGGGCTGGTGATCGTCGGGGGGTTAATCTTCAGCCAGATCCTGACGCTGTTCTCCACGCCGGTGATCTACCTGATGTTTGACCGTTTATCTCACCGCCTTAACCCACGTCACCGGCGTGCAGCACAGCGGGCGGAATAACCGATGAACATCTCGCGTTTCTTCATTTTCCGCCCGGTCGCGACACTGCTGCTGACGCTGGCGATCCTCCTGCTCGGTTTGCTGGGGTATCGCCTGTTGCCGGTCGCGCCGCTGCCGCAGGTGGATTTCCCGACCATTCTGGTAAGCGCGAGCCTGCCGGGTGCCAGCCCTGAAACCATGGCGGCCACCGTCGCCACGCCGCTGGAAAGGGCGCTCGGGCAAATCGCCGGTGTGACGGAAATGACCTCGCGCAGCTCGCAAAGCTCCACCAGCGTCATTTTGCAGTTCGATTTAGACCGTGACATTAACGGTGCCGCCCGCGATGTGCAGGCGGCGATCAACGCCTCGCGATCGTTATTACCCAGCAGCATGCCGTCGCTGCCGACGTACCGCAAAGCCAACCCGTCGGATGCGCCCATCATCATGCTGGCGCTGACGTCGGCCACGCGCAGCAAGGGTGAGCTGTACGATATTGCCTCCAGCCAGCTGCAACAGAAAATCGCACAGGTCAACGGCGTCGGGCAGGTTTCTCTGGTCGGTTCCGCGCTGCCGGGCGTGCGTATTGATTTGCGCCCGGAGGCGGTGACGTCTTACGGCATTTCCCTCGACACCATCCGCACCGCGATTGCCAACAGCACCAGCAATTTGCCGAAAGGGTTACTACAAGGCGCGAATCAGTCGTGGATGATTGAAGGCAACGGCCAGCAAAGTACCGCCGCACAGTACAAAACGCTGATTATTACTTACATCAACGGTTCGGCAATCCGCCTCAGCGATATCGCCAATGTTTATGATTCCGTTGAAGATAAATATAACGTCGGCTATTACAACAGCACGCCGTCGGTAATGATTGGCGTGACGCGTCAGGCTGGCGCGAACATGCTGGAAACCATCGAAGCCATTAAAGCCGCGCTGCCGTTGATGAAAGAAAGCCTGCCGGGCGACGTTCAGCTCAATCTGGCGCTCGACCGCTCGCCGAACGTTTCCGCTTCCCTGCGCGACACTGAAATGACCCTGCTGGAAGCCACGCTGCTGGTCATTGCGGTCGTTTTCGTGTTCCTGCGCAACTGGAATGCGGTGCTGATCCCCGCGCTGGCGCTGCCGGTGTCATTAATCGGTACCTGCGCGGTGATGTATTTACTCGGTTATAGCCTTGATAACCTCTCGCTGATGGCGCTGATTATCTCTACCGGCTTTGTGGTCGATGACGCCATTGTCGTGCTGGAAAATATTACGCGGCACATAGAGGAAGGAATGGGGCCGGTGCGCGCGGCGCTGAAAGGCGCGCAGGAAGTCAGCTTTACCGTGCTCTCGATGACGCTTTCGCTGATCGCCGTTTTCATCCCGATCCTGCTGATGGGCAGTATTGTGGGGCGTCTGTTCCGCGAATTTGCGGTCACGCTCAGCGTTTCGCTGATAATCTCGATGCTGGTGTCGCTGAGCCTCACGCCCATGCTGTGCGCCCGTTTTCTGAAACGTAAACCGCCGGTGGAAAAACGACAGCCGCGCATTTACCGGATGATCGAGCGTGGCCTGAACCGGCTGCTGGCGGCGTATTCCGCCGCGCTCGGTTGGGTAATGCGCCATCAGCTCATCACGCTGGTCGGCCTGTTCCTCACCGTGATCCTCAATTTCTATCTCTATACCGTGGTGGAAAAAGGCTTCTTCCCGGATCAGGACACCGGCATGCTGATGGGTATGCTGCGTGCGGATCAGAACACGTCATTTCAGTCGATCCAGCCGCAGGTGCTGAAATACAGCAAGATCATTCAGGACGATCCTGCGGTAGAAGCCGTTATGAGTTCAGCGGGCAGCGGCGGGTTTGGTGCGCGTAACACCGCCACCTTCTTCGTGCGCCTGAAAGATTTTGACAAACGCACCGCGACCGCCAATCAGGTGGCTAACCGTCTGATGATGGCGACCGCCAAAGTGCCGGGCTCGCAGCTGTTCCTGATGGCCGCGCAGGATCTGCATATCGGCGGACGCAGCGCGAACGCGCAATATCAGTACAGTTTACAGGCTGACGATCTTTCTCTGCTGCGCGAATGGGCACCGAAAGTGCAGAAAGCGCTGGCGAAACTGCCACAGCTGACCGGCGTGGATTCGGACTCGCAGACCGGCGGGCAGGAAATCATGCTCAACATCGACCGCGATCGCGCCACGCGGCTCGGCGTGAACGTGAAAATGATCGACGCGCTGCTCAACAATTCCTTCAGTCAGCGGCAGATCGCCACCATCTACAAAACGCTGAACCAGTATCACGTCGTCATGAACCTGACGTCGGATTACACCAGCAACCCGGATGTGCTGCACCAGCTTTACGTGGTGACCGACGCGGGCGCGCAGGTGCCGTTATCCGCTTTTGCGACGTTCAGCGGGGCGAATTCGCCGCTGTCGGTTTCGCATCAGGGCCAGACGGCGACCACGACCATTGCCTTCAACCTGGCGGATGGTTATGCGCTGGAAGATGCGCAGGCCGCGCTGAAAACCGCCATGGCGCAGATTGGTTTGCCGGACACCATTCACGGGAGTTACGCCGGTACGGCGCAGGCATTCGAAGCGCTGACCAAAACCATGCCGTGGCTGATTCTGGCGGCGCTGGCGGCGGTGTATATCGTGCTAGGCGTGCTGTATGAAAGTTACATTCATCCGCTGACCATTCTTTCGACGCTGCCGTCGGCCGGTCTGGGCGCGTTGTTGCTGATGTTGCTGACCAATACTCAGCTGACGGTCATCGCACTGATCGGGATCCTGCTGCTGATCGGTATCGTGAAAAAGAATGCGATCATGATGATCGACTTCGCGCTGGATGCCGAACGACGGCTCGGATTGTCGCCGCAACAGGCGATCACCCAGGCCTGTCTGATGCGTTTTCGTCCGATCCTGATGACCACGCTGGCGGCCTTCTTCGGGGCGTTACCGCTGGCGCTGGGCAGCGGCGGTGACGCAGATCTGCGCAGTCCGCTGGGTCTGGCGATCGCCGGCGGGCTGGCGCTGAGCCAAATCCTTACCTTATTCACCACGCCGGTGGTTTACCTGTATATGGATCGCACCAGCCGCGCGACGCACCGTTTATGGCACCGTTTGCGCCCGCATGTGACACCGCCGGAGGTCAGCTCTAATGACTGATAAAACAATGAATTCTTACCCTGAAGCGAATCCGATGACTCTGCAAAAACCGCGTTCTCTAGTGTTCCGTCTTGTTCCGCTGGTGCTGGCACTTCTGGTCAGCGCCTGTACCGTCGGCCCGGATTACAAGCGGCCTGATGTCGCGATGCCAACGGCATTTAAAGAAGCCAAAGGCTGGACGGCGGCTATTCCGAAAGACAATCAGGCCAAAGGTGAATGGTGGTCGGTGTATCAGGATCCTGAACTGTCATCGCTGCTGACGCAGGTACAGATTTCCAACCAGAACGTCGCGCAGTACGCCGCGCAGTACCGCCAGGCACAGGCGCTGGTGACGCAGGCGCGTTCCGACTTATATCCTTCCGTGGATGCCACCGCCGGCAGCACGCGCAGCGGCACCTCATCGTCCGTTTCCAACAATCAAACGGCGCAGCTCAGCGCCAGCTGGGAACTGGATCTGTGGGGCAAACTGCGCCGCACGGCAGAAGAACAGGATGCCAGCGCGCAGGCCAGCAAGGCCGATCTGGCTGACGCGACGCTCAGTGCGCAGTCTGAACTGGCGCAGGATTATTTCCAGCTGCGCGTGATGGATCAGCAAATCGCGCTGTACAAACAAAGTATCGATGCGTATCAGCGCTACCTGACCGTGATACAGAACCAGTACGCGGGCGGCAATACCTCGCGCGCCACGCTGGCTCAGGCGCAGACGCAGCTTGAAAGTACCAAAGCTTCCGCACTCGACCTGCAATGGCAGCGCGCGCAGCTGGAACATGCGATTGCGGTGCTGATCGGCAAGCCACCGGCCCAGTTCAGCCTCGCCGCGCGTGACGTGAAACTGAACCTGCCTGCGATGCCGGACGCGATCCCCTCGCAGCTGTTGCAGCGACGTCCTGATATCGCCGCGGCTGAACGCACCATGGCGTCTTCCAATGCCGCCGTCGGTGTGGCAACTGCCGCGTATTATCCTGATTTGACTCTGAGCGCCAGCGGCGGATTCACCAGTTCGGCGTTACACAACCTGTTCTCACTGCCAAATCGTGTCTGGTCTTTAGGCCCGGAACTCAGCCAGACGGTGCTGGATTTCGGCGCCACCCGCGGCAAAGTGGCGCAAGCCGAAGCCGCGTATGACGCCGACGTAGCGAGCTATCGCCAGAGCGTGTTAACCGCGATGCAGGAGGTGGAAGATTATCTGGTCGAGCTGCACACGATCGACACCGAACTTGTTGCCCGCCAGAACGCCGCCGACTCCGCGAAAGAATCCGCGCGCGTCACCAACAACCAGTATCAGGCCGGGATGATCGACTATCTCGACGTTGCCACCACCGAAAACACCAGCCTGACCCAGCAGCAAAGCGTGTTGTCACTGCTCAGCACCCAGATGGTCACCAGCGTTAAGCTAATCGCCGCATTAGGCGGTGGCTGGAACGGGGATGTGGGTAAATAATAAAAACTCGGTCAACTCCCCCTTCCCAGGGGGAGTAGCTGTTTGAGCCCGTTTTACCTGCGGTGAAACAAACCCTTATTTCCCCGCTTTCCTCGCCTTCGCCACATCACCCGGCGTAACTTCTGCTGCCTGATTTCCCCAGCTGGCGCGCAGGGTATTGGTGAGATCGGCGGCCTGCTGATCGGTCAGCGTCCAGCCGTAGCCCGGCATGGTGTTGGACATATGCTCTGCCGTCACCGGCGTCCGGGCTCCGTAGAGGATCACGCGCAGTAATGTTTGCGGATCCTCTGAATTGACGGTCAGATTGCCCGCCAGTGCCGGAATGGCAAACGCTTTCCCGTCGCCTTGCACGCCGTGACAGGTCGAGCAGTAGCGCATAAACGTCTGCTGTCCGGCTTGTGTCGCGACGGCTTTTTTGGCCGGTGCCGGTTGCGGCTCAGCTTTCAGGCTGAGCAGATAAACCGCCATGCTGTTAAGATCGTCATCTGTCATAAACTGCGTGCTGTTGGTGATCACTTCCCCCATCGGGCCGCTGACCGCATCATGAGTATTGCGACCGGTTTTCAGCAGCGTCACCAGCTCCGGCTGACTCATTTTCAGGCCCCGCAGGGAGGGCGCAGACCAGCCATCGAGCTCGCCGCCGCTGAGAAACGCCCTGTCTTTTTCATCCACGGCTTTTTCCTGTTGTGCCCAGCCGCGCGGTGTATGACAGGCACCACAGTGCCCGGCGCCTTGGACCAGATAAGCGCCCCGGTTCCATTGTTCGCTTTTATCCGCCTGAGGCGTAAATTCGCCTTCTTCGAGGAAAACGCTGTTCCACGCGCGCAGCGGCCAGCGCATCGACATTGGCCAGCTGATGTCATTTTCACGGTTAGCCACGGGCTGTGGTTTCACCTCCTTCATCAGATAGTCATACAGCGCGCGCATGTCTTTCGCGCTCATTTTCACGTAAGAGGTGTAGGGCATCGCCGGATAGAGCGCATGACCGTCTCTGGCAATGCCTTTACGCATCGCCTTGTCGAACTCTTCAAAACTGTAGCTGCCAATACCGTGCTGAATGTCCGGCGTGATATTGGTGGAATAAATCTCACCGACCGGCGTGGCGAAACGCACGCCACCGGTCAGATCTTTACCCTGCGGCGACGTATGGCAGGCCGCGCAGTCAGCGGATTTAGCGACATATTCCCCTTCGGACATCGCCATCGAAGAACCCGCCGTGGCCATCAGCGTGGCAAAAATCATCAGCTTTTTCATGCGCTCACCTTCTTCATGGCCGTCAGTTCATTCACTGCCCGCCAGGCCTGATCCACTGCCGAGTTAGCGTACGGGCTCCAGTCGGAATCTGAATTGGCGATGGTGATACGTCCGACCGGTGTACGCGCCAGATGAATGGTTTTCTGCGATTGTTCTTCGTCGTCGAACATCCCGCTGAGGAAATAGGAATAGCCGTGCGACCAGCGGTTGACGGTGATCGCCATGATGTCGCGCTGATGGTCAAAACCGGCTTCACCGAACATGCCCTGAAGCTGATCGCGGATCATCTTTTCATGCACATCGAACGAGGTGCCAAGCAATAACGCGCGCCCCTTACGCGACTGTTCGCGCGGGCTGAGGCCGCTGCCCGGCAGTGTTGGCACGTAAACCATATGCAGGCCAATCGGCTGATTCGGATCACGCGGATGCTGATAGCCGCCCATATCCACCGGATAATCGAGCTTCACGCGACTGTAAGGCGCGGCGGGGGAATAAATCTCGTGGACGCCGAGTTTAATAAACGGCTGCCAGTTACGGATCACCACTTTTGAATAAATCAGGGGGGCTTTGACGTTTTCTTTCAGTGCGGCTTTCTGCGCTTCAGGAATTTCCGGCACCAGATACGGGATCATCATATTGTATCCGGCCATTACCGCCTGTCCGGCACGAACCCGATGCAGCGTGCTGCCGGTCATATAGGTGATTTCAACCGCCGGTTTACCTTCATGTTCCACGTTGGCGACATGCATCCCGGTGCTGTTCAGACGCAGGCGCACCGGCTGTCCGGCCTTATCAAGCTGGCTGTAATCGAATTTCGCCAGCACGATATCTTCCATCGTGTTACCCGGCGCCACGTCCGGGATCAGATGGCGAACCATCAGTCGTGCTAAACCAGCATTGCCGTCCGGGAAGTGGAAAATATACGGCTCGTCGAGATCGGCCAGCGATTCGGCATCCAGCGGCGGTAATCCCATGCCTTCCAGCCCCGGCAGGGCGCAGATACGCGCATCGCTGCACGAGGTGGCATCAATCCCGACCGCCTGAAAGTCATTGGTACGTTGCTGGAAATAGCGGATAGCGATTTCGCTCAGCCCGACTTTTTCGCGCAGGAACTGGGTATAACTGTGCCCGTCGACCCAGGCGGTTTTTTCTTCCTGACTCATGCCGTGCAGATAATCTTTCGATTCAGTGTGCAGGTCGATCAGCGCCTGACGGTCTGATTCCGGCAGCGGGAAATCGCTGATGAATGCAGTAATATCGCGGCCATTGAGGCGATCGGGTGGGATATCATCTGCGACCGCACGACCCGGATCGCCACTGACAATTTTATCGACGCCGAAGTTTTTACGGTCAAAGTAAACGCCACGACTCAGATGTAAATCCGGATAAAACGTCTGATCAAAGTCTTTCGCCATCTTCTCGATATCGACGTTCAGGGTTTTCAGCAGACCCATTGCCACCGGACTGAAATTGGTACGCGGCGACTGAAAAGACTCACTGCCGCCGTAGCCCAGCAGCATTTTATCTTCAACGTGGAATTCATTACGCTTGGCATGCCCGCCAAAATCATCATGGTTATCGAGCAGCAAAATACGCTGATCTTTACCGTGCTGTTCCTGCCAGAAACACGCCGCCGCAAGCCCGCTGATCCCGGCCCCGACCACCACCAGATCAAACTCATCCTCAACAGGCAAACCGGAAGACTCGACCTTTTTGCCTTCGCGCCCGAGGATATGCGCCGCTTCGTAAGAACCCTGATGATTACCACGCAACCCGGTGAGGGAAGGCGGGTAATACAACGACTGCGTGGCCGTTTGCGGCGAAGCCCGGAGTGCCTCAAACGGAGTCATACCGGCAGTGACCGTAATAGCCACACCGTTGAGAAAATCACGACGAGTGATGCCCATATTGTTTCCTTAAAATTACACCATCAACCCGCGCGGAAGCCGCACGGCAAAAGCTTTTCGCTCAAAAATTGTCTAAATATTTTAACAAATTTAACATAAAGAAACACTTAGCGAGCGTGACGGCAGGCGCAAATGAGGAAACAAGGGGAGTTCACCAGTAACAAATTTCTGAAAATTCCATTTTTAAAGGTTCTCGAATGGTTTGTGAAAACATACGGGCATAACGTATTGCCTCACTTTTTAAAAAGGAATTTATCAGAATGCCAATCCCGGCATATTTATGGCTTAAAGACGACGGTGACGACTCAAACGATCAGTTCTGGATAAAGTGTGGTATCGATTATGCAAAAAGAACGGGTTTTTAAAAAACGCCATGTTTTGGTGCCTGTACTTTTTGCGTTTATGTTAATCGCATGGGTCATTCACTTTCTCAAATTTCCAGTGGGGCAGGAGGTGTATAAGACGGTTAAAGTGAATAACCTGGTCACCTTATATATAACCCAGGCCAGCGCCGGAGCGATGACGTCATTTTCGTACCACTATTATTTGTACGATGCGACGAAAAGTGAGGATGATTTTATGGCTCACATTGATGACCAAAGGGCATTCATGATTACATCTGACAGCAAGGCTACGGTCACAGCCAGCAATGATCATCTATATCTTCGCGTTCGTGGCGATATATCCTCATTCGATAATGGAAGCTATAAAGTTATTGTGCATCTGGACGCTTCGCCTTATTAAAATAAAGACAGCGGGGCTTTTAAAAAAAGATTGGAATGAAGGCCGCAGCACTGGTGTGAGAAAAATATCATCACCGCATTTGCAGATACTCTCAGTACGGCTCCTCCCCCTGCGAAGGGGGAGGTTGGGTGGGGGGTATTAAAGACATCGCGGTGGTGGCATGTTCAATGATTCAAAACAGAAAGAATTACGCAAGGATCTGCGGGGAAATCTTACTTATCCAGAGTTTGTTTTATGGCAGGCGATCCGGTGTAAAGCGCTGGGTACTAAATTTCGCCGTCAGCATGGGATCGGGCGCTATATCGTCGATTTTTACGCCGGAGAGGTGAGGCTGGTGGTTGAGCTGGATGGTGAAAGTCATTTCAGTGAGAAAGGGATGGCAGCGGATAAAATCAGAACGGACTTTCTGTGTGATTCAGGAATGAAAGTTATCCGGTTTACGAATCTTCAGGTTATGCAGGAATTACCTGAAGTTCTTGAGCATTTGAGAAATGAAATTATGCGTCGAAAGACAATGTTAACCTTCTGATTTTATTTTTAATACCCCCTCCCAGCCTCCCCCTTCGCAGGGGGAGGAGTTAAAAGCCCAATCGGCTTCCTCTCCTGCGAAGGGCTGGGGTGGGGTATTAATAGTTGCTCGGTGAAAAAATTCCCACCAAAATAATTTTTATCAGTATTTAGCTCAGCTAACTCATCAATATTACATTTCATCTTATCTATCAATGAACTGAACAATATTCCTCCGGTTTTATCCCGTTTTGGGATAATTTTTCACCCGCTGACTGGCATCAGGCAGACATCATTGCGGCATTGCGTAAACGGGGCACGACATTGGCCGCGATATCGCGCAGCGTGGGATTGAGTTCATCCACGTTGTCGAATGCCCTGTCTCGATCATGGCCAAAAGGGGAGAAGATTCTGCGATGAGTATTTTTACGGGATGATGAGTCTACGGGTTTAAAAAAACGCCGGCTTCCGTCGGCGTTTGCAATTATTCAAAACCTACTCCTTCCATCCCCCGCCCAGCGCTTTATACAAACTGATGTCCTGATTCAGTT
The DNA here is from genome assembly GCF_024808755.1 of Rahnella sp. BIGb0603. Lineage (NCBI taxonomy): Bacteria > Pseudomonadati > Pseudomonadota > Gammaproteobacteria > Enterobacterales > Yersiniaceae > Rahnella > Rahnella sp. BIGb0603. The sequence continues at coordinate 125,467 of NZ_JANUEX010000008.1, forward strand.
GGGCAAGTTGTGTGGTGATCAGCGTTTGCCGGGCTGAGTACAGCGAGCGTTGCGCGACCAGTACGCTCAGATAATTATCTATACCGCCTTTAAAGCGCATCTGCGAAAGATCGTAGTTGCGCTGGTTGGCGTCGGCGTCCTGCTGGCGCGCCAGAAGTTCGTCTTTATAAGTCGCCTGACCGGCTAAACCATCAGACACTTCTTTGAACGCCGTCTGAATCGCTTTTTCATAGTTGGCGATATCAATTTTTTTGGTGTCTTTCGCGATGTCGAGATTGGCCTGATTCACACCGCCGTCGAAGATTGGAATGTTGATCGAGGGCATAAATGACCACGCGCCGGTGCCTCCGTCGAACAGTTTACTCAGACTGCCGCTTTCAGAACCGGCGGTGCCGGTCAGTGTAATGCTCGGGAAGAACGCAGCACGCGCTGCGCCGATGTTGGCGTTGGCCGCTTTCAGCGTATGTTCCGCTGCAATAATATCGGGGCGTCGTGTCAGCAGATCAGACGGTAAGCCAGCCGGTGTCTGCGGGAATTTCCAGTCCTGTTGCAGGGTGGCGTCCGCCAGCAGACGCGGTGGAATGGTGGTGCCAACCAGCAGCGTCAGCGCGTTCACGTCTTGCCGTACCTGGCGCGTGTACTGCGCGATATCGGCCTGCGCCGCGCGTACCGTGGTTTCGGCCTGCACCAGATCCTGAGAGGTGCTGATGCCGGAGTCGTAACTGCGTTTGGTCAGCTCGTAGGATTTGTTCTGGCTGTTGGCGGTATTGATCGCCAGTTTCAGCAGGTCGTTATCCGCCGCCAGACTCAGGTAACCGGAAGCCACTTCAGACACCAGCGAGATTTGGGTTGCGCGCTGCGTCGCTTCGGTGGCGAGATAGGTTTCCAGCCCCTGATCACGCAGGCTGCGCACGCGGCCAAACAGGTCAACTTCATAAGACGTCACGCCCAGATTGGCGCTGTATTGCTGGTATGTTACCGGTCCGGTGCTTTGCGTCGAATACAATCCGCCCGGCAGATGCTGGTTGGTTTCACCGGCGCTGGCGTCGAGGGTCGGCAGCAGCGCGGCGCGGTCAATCTGGAAGGCAGCGCGGGCGGTATCGACGTTTAACGCCGCGACCCGAAGGTCGCGGTTATTCTTCAGGGACATACCAATCAGCTGGTTCATCGCCGGCTGACTGAAGAACGCTTTCCAGCCGATATCCTGTGCGGCACCGGTTTTGGCACCGTCCCAGTTGCTGGCGACCGGCAGCGCAGGGCGCTGATAATGCGGCTCCATCGTACAGCCCGCCAGCAGGGTGAGTGTAAACGCGCCGATAAGTGACAGCGCGAAATGCGATTTATTCATGGTGTGTTGCCTCAGACGCAGGAAGCGCCTTGTCTTGTTTTTTCGATTTGCGGGTGAACAGATTTACAATCGTCACGTAGAACATCGGGACGAAGAAAATTGCCAGGAAGGTCGCCGTAATCATCCCGCCAACCACGGCGGTACCGATGGAATGCTGGCTGCCTGCGCCCGCACCGCTGGAAATCGTCAGCGGGAATACACCCAGAATAAAGGCCATCGAGGTCATGATGATTGGCCGGATACGCAGTTTGGCCGCTTCAATCGCCGCTTCCGTAACCGACATGCCTTCGTTCTCATGCAGCTCTTTGGCGAACTCGACAATCAATATGGCGTTCTTTGCCGCCAGTCCGACGGTGGTTAACAGGCCGACCTGGAAGAAGACGTCGTTGGATAATCCGCGCAGCAATACCGCGCCGATGGTGCCTAAGATCCCAAGCGGAACCACCAGCATGACCGAGAACGGAATCGACCAGCTCTCGTAAAGTGCCGCCAGACACAGGAACACCACGATCATCGACAGGGTATAAAGTGCCGGAGTTTGTGAGCCGGAAAGCTTTTCTTCATAGCTCAGGCCGTGCCATGCCACTTTGTAACCCGGTGGCAATTTGGCCGCGATTTCCATTACCGCGTCGTTGGCGTCGCCCGAGCTGTAGCCCGGTGCCGGTGCGCCCATCAGTTCGACGGAGGACACGCCGTTAAAACGCTCGTAACGCGGTGAACCGTAAACCCATTTACCGCTGCCAAAGGCGCTCCACGGCACCATATCGCCGCTGGAATTTCGGAAATACCAGTTGTTTAAATCTTCCGGCGTGACACGCGAAGCCGCCTTGCCCTGGATGTAAACGCGCTTCACGCGGTTGTTGTACATGAACTGGTTCACGTACGCCGAACCCCAGGCCGCCGACAACGTATTGTTGATGTCGTCGAGGCTCAGACCCAACGCCTGTGCGCGTTCATCGTCAATTTCCAGCTGATATTGCGGCTCATCTTCCATGCCGTTAGGACGCACAGCGGTCAGGCGTTTGTCCTGTGACGCCAGTTGCAGGAACTGGTTACGTGCGGCCATCAGCGCGGCGTGACCCTTGCCGTTGGTGTCTTGCAGGAAGAAGTCGAAGCCGGTGGCGTTACCCAGTTCCATGACCGCAGGAGGAACGAAAGCAAACACGCGGGCGTCTTTGATGGTGGCGAAATGCGCCATTGCACGACCCGCCAGCGCCTGAACTTTCTGCGCCGCGTCCGGACGTTTCGCCCAGGTTTTCAGCTGCACAAAGGCGATACCGACGTTCTGCCCGCGACCAGCGAAGCTGAAGCCGTTGGCGGTGAACACCGACGACACAATCCCGCCTTCTTTATCCATCAGGTATTCACGGACGTTATCGAGCACTTCCTGCGTACGTTGTGATGAGGCGTTGGCCGGCAACGTGGCCTGAACCAGCATCACGCCCTGGTCTTCATCCGGCAGGAAAGTGGTGGGCACGCGGGTAAACATAAAGCCGGTGGCAATCACGATCAGCAGATAGATGCACATAAACAAACGGCGGCGTGAAATCACCGTGCCGACGGCGCGGGTGTAATGCATCGCGCCTTTGTCGAAATTACGGTTAAACCAGCCGGCGAAGCCTTTCTGCGATTTCTCCTCGTCGTTGTGTCTGATGATGGTGGCACACAGCGCCGGGGTGAAAATCAGTGCCATCAGAACCGAAAGCGCCATCGCGGAAACGATAGTGATGGAGAACTGACGGTAGATGATCCCGGTCGAGCCGCCGAAGAATGCCATCGGCACTAATACCGCCGACAGCACCAGTGCGATCCCGAACAGGGCGCCCTGAATCTGTTTCATCGACTTAATCGTGGCTTCTTTGGGCGATAACTTTTCTTCCGTCATCACACGTTCGACGTTTTCCACCACCACGATGGCATCATCCACCAGCAGGCCTATCGCCAGCACCATCCCGAACATGGTCAGGGTGTTAATGGAATACCCCGCGGCCGCCAGAATCCCGAAAGTCCCGAGCAGAACGACCGGCACCACCAGCGTGGTGACCAGCGTGGCGCGCAGGTTTTGCAGGAACAACAGCATGACGCAGAACACCAGCACGATGGCTTCGATAAGCGTTTTCACCACTTCTTCAATGGAAGCGCTGACCACCGGCGCAGTCTGATACGGGAACTCGACTTTCACGCCCGCAGGCAGGGACGATTCCAGCCCGGCGACGGTGGCTTTCACCGCTTTGTCGGTATCCAGCACGTTCGCGCCGCTCGCCAGACGCAGGGCGATAGCGGTAGAAGGACTGCCGTTAAAGGTAGATGAGATGGAGTAACTTTCCGGCCCCAGATCCACATTCCCGACATCACTCAGACGTACCTGCGAGCCGTCAGCGTTCACTTTCAGCAGCACGTTTTTGAACTGGTTAATGCTGTCGAAACGGGTTTTACCGATGATGGTGGCGCTGAGTTTGCTGTCTTTCACCGTCGGTAATCCGCCGAGAGAACCGGAAGACACCTGCACGTTTTGCGCTTCGATGGCGGCGCTGACATCACTGGGGATCAGCTGATATTTATAGAGTTTCGCCGGGTCTAACCAGATACGCATCGCATACTCTGAACCGAGCACCAGGAAGTCGCCGACGCCTTTGGTACGGACAATCGGGTCTTCAAGTTTGGTGACCAGCAGGTTACTCAGATCCGAGTTACTCATTTTGCCATCAGTTGAAATCAGGCTGACCAGCAGCATGAAGTTGGCCTGATATTTGGCAATACGGATCCCCTGATTGACCACTTCGGTCGGCAACTGCGATTCGGCCAGAGACACTTTGTTCTGCACCTGAACCTGCGCGATATCCGGGTTGGTCCCCTGATCGAAGGTGGCGATGATTGTGGCGCTGCCGTCGCTGTTACTTTGCGATTCGATGTAACGCAGGTTATCCAGCCCGTTAAGTTGCTGTTCGATAACCTGAACGACGGTGTTCTGCGCGGTTTCCGCCGAAGCACCCGGATAGGTGACGCTGACGGAAATCGCCGGAGGCGCGATATTCGGATACTGGTTGATCGGCAGTTTCATGATCGACAGCGCACCGGCGATCATGATGACGATGGCGACCACCCAGGCGAATATCGGGCGATTAATAAAGAAAGTAGACATTCAGCTCACCCGTTATTGCGCAGAAGGATCGGTCATCGCGAGATTAGCCTGTTCGGCAGGGGCGCTGGCTTTGCGCTCGGTGGCATTCACTTTGGCGCCAGGCCTGACGTTTTGTAATCCGTCGGTGATCACTTTATCGCCGTCATTCAGCCCCTGATTCACTAACCAGTTGCCGTTCATCATCTGACCGGTGGTGACGGAACGCTGTTCGACGGTGTTATCGGCTTTCACCACGTAGACGTACGGCGCGCCTTTCACGTCGTGCATGATGGCTTCCTGCGGTACCAGAATGCCTTTGTCATCAATGCCTTGTTGCAGCTCGGCGTGAACAAACATGCCTGGCAGTAATTCGTCGTGCGGATTCGGGAATGAGGCGCGCAGCGTCACGGAACCGGTGCTTTGCGAAACCGTCACTTCTGAGAATTCCAGCTTGCCCGGCAGCGCATATTTACTGCCATCTTCCAGCGTCAGCGTGGCCTGTGCGGCGTTTTCACCGGCCGACTGTAATTTGCCGGAAGCCAGCGCGCGACGCAGTTTGAGTAAATCCTGTGAGGATTCACTGACGTCCACGTAGATAGGATTCAGCTGGTCAATCGTGGTCAGATACGCCGTCTGGCCACTGGTCACCAGCGCCCCTTCGGTATACAGCGAGCGTCCGATGTGACCGGAAATCGGCGCGTACACTTTGGTGTATTGCAGATTCACGCGGGCGGTTTCGACATCGGCGGCGGCTTCGCGCTCGGCGGCTACGGCGTCGTCATACTGCTGACGGCTGACGGCCTGCGCTTCGACCAGCGGTTTGTAACGGCGCGCGGTGGCATCGGCGCTTTTCCATGTCGCCATCGCGCGGTCATAGGCCGCCTGATAAGTGGCGGGGTCAATCTGATAAAGCTGCTGACCAGCTTTGACTTCGCTGCCTTCCACAAACAGGCGTTTTTGGATTACGCCGCTGACCTGTGGACGAACTTCGGCGCTGCGCACCGCGGTTGTGCGGCCGGGCAGACGGGTAGTTAACGTGACGGGCTGGCTGTGCAGAGTGACGACATTGACCGCAGGCACTTGTGCCGCCGGAGAAGCAGAACCGGCGGAACCATCACATGCGGAAAGCAGTACAACCGTACTGACAGAAAGAAACTTCAGGCGCATAGAATTCACTCTTTTTGGGGAATTGAGAATAACCGTTCTCAACAAGTCCCCCACTATACGAGAGCGCCGTATTTCGCTGTGTAAGGATATTGTCATTACCCATGAGTCAATGTTTCGAATTATGAAGAAAATGTTGCTGTATAATCCATTGAAATTATAAGGTTTTAAACTTTTTGTGCAGTGGTAAAGGGCAGGAATATCATTACTTAGCAAACTAATTGATAGTTCTTAAGAATGATAAGCAGTTAAATATTCTGAAAGTGAATGAATTGTTGGTGATTGGGAAAGTGTGATTCAGATCAAACAAATTTATACATTTTAACCCACTGCTTACCAGAAAAGGCTGAAGGTTACGGGCGACAGCCGTTACCTTAAGACCCGAGAGCGAGCAGTTCTCACATTTGCTTGTTGCCAGCCGTACTGAACGACGGCCAGTTGCAACCCCCGTGCCCACAGTCCGATGTGGGCTTTTTTTTGTCTGAATATCTCGTCTTTTACCGCTTTCTCGCTGTGCTGCTTCACACTATCAAAAAAATCCATTCCCAAATGACTGGCCACAGTATCAATATTTCTGCCATTTCGACATGATAAGTATAACGTTATAGTAGAACGTTATACTTGAGTTAACGAACTAATTAATAGGGATATTTACTAATGAAGATGTTTTCAGGTTTTGTAAAATCGTTGTCGAAACTGTCCATGATAGGCAGGGCGCTTATGCTGCCCATTTCATTGCTTCCTGCGGCGGGACTTTTGCTGGCTTTTGGTGACCGCTTTCATTTACCTCTGATGATGAATGCGGGCGGTGTCATTTTTGACAATCTGCCACTGCTATTTGCGATTGGTTCCGCCGTCGGATTAGCCGCAGAATCAGGTATTGCTGCCTTATCGGCCGCTGTCTCTGTGTTAACCATCAACGTCACGATGGGGACGCTCCTGCATATCACGCCGGAAATGGCGGCTGCCGGGGGGAAATATGCGATGGTGCTTGGGATACCGACCCTGCAAATGGGGGTCTTCGGTGGACTGATTTCCGGCATTCTTGCGGCATGGTGTTACAACAAATTCAATACATTGCAATTGCCTGAATTCCTGGGTTTTTTCTCCGGAAAACGTTTTGTGGCTATCGCGACGGCATTTCTGTCTTTCTTGTTGGGGATGGGACTGCCCTGGGTCTGGTCATACATCCAGTCAGGGATTGACGGGCTTTCTGTAGTGGTCAATGGCGATAATCAGGTGTTATCGACCTTTATTTTCGGCACAGTCGAACGTGCACTTATCCCGTTGGGCCTGCATCACATTTGGTATCCTTCCTTCTGGTATTCATTTGGTGAATACACCACACAAACGGGGCAGGTCATTCACGGTGATCAGACAATTTGGTTCAAAATGCTGGAGGAAGGGGTTAAATCTTTTAGCAGCGATAGCTACCAGAATGCTGGCAAATTTATGCAGGGTGAGTTTCCGCTGATGTTGTTTGCATTGCCGGCGGCTTGTCTGGCGATGTATCACGAAGCCAATACAAAAAATAAGAAAATTGCTTTCGGTATTCTGTTTTCTGCTGCCCTGACGTGTTTCCTGACGGGGATCACCGAGCCTGTTGAATTTACTTTTATTTTTGTTGCGCCTGTGTTGTATGTCTTCAACGCATTGATGGCGGGTGTCTCTTATATGTGCATGTATCTGCTGCATGCGCATATTGCTAAATCCTTCTCCGCGGGCTTAATCGACTACATTTCTTTTGGCATTTTACCGTCTCTGAATGACTACCAGACCCACTTCCTCAGCGCCGTGTTCGTGGGGATCCCGATGGCGATCATTTACTATTTCACTTTTCGTTTTGTTATCCGACGTTTTGATATTAAAACACCGGGCCGTACAGAGGTGATGGTGAATTGTGATGACAAAACAGATACGGAAATTTCTCATGAAATTATAACGTTACTGGGCGGTCAGGAAAATATTCTGTCCATCAGTGCCTGCATAACACGCTTACGTCTGGAGATAGCAAAGAGTGAGTTAGTCAATAAAGATGGCCTGAATCAGGTCGGTGCCAGAGGCGTAGTCTTTGTCGGAGACAAAGGCATACAGGTGATTTTTGGTGCAAGGGCGCAATTTATTGCCCAGACAATGTCTGAAATCACGCTTAAGCCCTAGGATGAGACGGGCCACCTCTGCTGGCCCGGTTATTCCTTTCGATACGTCATGCCGGCAACCCCGTAACCCTGAAATACCTGGGCATTCTGTGAGACAATTGGACAATAACGTTCCGGATCCTCAGGGAGGCCGCATGCCATCGATTGAGAAGAACAAAAGCAGCAAGAGGCCTGATGAAAAAAGTAAACATTACTGATGTCGCGAAACGGGCGGGCGTCTCTGTTTCAACCGTTTCTCTGGTATTGCGCCAGAAAGGAAAAATTTCTGAAGCGACTATCGGGAAAATCCGTTCGGCTATCGACGAACTCGGTTATGTCCACAACGTAGCTGCAGCGAACCTGCGCTCGAATACTTCTAATCTTATCGGTCTGATTATCGATGATTTTAGCGATACGTTTTCTCTGAAGGTTATGGCCAGCATTGTGCGTAATCTTGAGCTTCAGGGGTATATGGTATTTCTGGGTCAGCCACAAAATGATGAATTAACGCTACGCCACTGCCTGAGATCCTTCCTACAGCAGGGTGTTGCCGGCGTTATTTATCTCACTTGTGATCATTTGTCGAAAAAGATCCCGGATCCGGTTATTGAAAGTCATTTACCCGTTGTGATTGTTTCAAAATCAGGTGTAGAAGGTGCTCAGGATAGTGTCGAATGCAATAATCGTGAAGCGGGGATCAATATTACCCGTTATCTTATTGAGCGTGGTCATCGTGGTATTGCTTATCTTGGCGGAAATAAACGCTGCCTGATCCGTGAAGAACGATTGCAGGGATATCGCTATTCATTAGCGCAATATGGTTTGCCGTTTCGCGAAGATTGGCTTCCCGAATGCGAAGAGAGTACTTTTGCCGCCTCCGCAGCCGTGGGCGACTTATTGAAAAAATACAATAATATTACTGCGATTTTATGCCATTCACCTTCTGCAATCATTGGATGTATAAACGGAGCGCATCGTATCGGGCGCACCATCGGGAAAGATATTTTTCTCTCGCAACAAATTTCGGTAGCAGGGTTTGAAGATATGATGCATATCAACCTGACTTCTCCTTCCCTTACGTATGTTTCATCTCCCGGCGAAGAAGCAGGATACGAAGCGGCATCGCTTATCATTAAAAAAATCAAAGAACCGGCCCAGGATTTTCAGAGAATTGTTATTTCCAGTCAGCTGGTTTTACGCGAATCGGCTTAAGCTGGAATATCTCAAAAAAATACCAGCTCATGGTGAGCTGGTATTCATTATTGACAGCATTGTAAATTATGCTAATACGCAATAATCTGCGGTGCAACTGGTGTCTTTGGTTATTGATTTATACTTTGCCTTATCCAGAGTATAAATAATAAAGTCATTATTTTTATTCAAGTCAGCCTCATAATCATCCGTGTACTGAGTGCGATAATGGGCATCGAAAATTTCATGCATATGGGTATTTTTATACTGGCCAGGCTGGCAGGGCATGCCCAGAGACGTCAGGCCATTACCGGTACGGGCATTGAGTTTGTCGAATTCAACGAAGCGTTGATCAGTATTATCTGAAGTGTAGGGTTCATCTTCAACAAATACAATTTGAGCTTTGGCATTATCACCCACCAGGAATGCCGCATGCAGCATAGCTTCGCGAACGTTGAAATGGTCTACGTGGCTTCCATTGGCGATTAAGCACAGGATGGTGGTATTTTCCTCCTGAAGCATCCACATATATTGCGTAATCAGACGATTATACATGTCGATTTCTTCAGGACGGAATGTAGAGAAATCTCCCCACGAACCCCCACCTGCGGTCATAGGGCCTGAATAGCCGCGAATTGGTGCATCCCACTCGCCGATGATCCCCTGTCGCCAGTTATAACTCCCCCCAAAGAGATCATTACAGCCCAGCGTATCTTCTTCGATGCGTGCCTGAGTGACGCGTTGAATTTGCTCCTCAGACAACAGGCCTTCCTGATAGTTTGCAAAGAAGTTTGTGCGACTGCAAGAGACAAAGACGCGCGTTACGGTTGTTAAAACCCCACGGGCGAGGGCTTCGATAACAAAGTTGCCGCAGCCCAAAATGGTATCGTCGTGATGAGGGACAACCATAATCAGGTTATCGCCAGCTTTCAGCGGGAATTCATCAGCAGTTACAGTTTTTACGGTGTTCATAGTTAGTCCTTTAATTTTATATTGACAACCATTTCAAAAATGGTTGGTTATTATTGTCCGTAATATAGGCAGTACTAAGGCGTATCAGTTCATGAGATATTTAATATCTTAGAATTAATAAGTTTTCGCCGTATAATGCTCATTACGAACGTTAGGTTGCAATTCCTCTTTGAGGGATTACATCACTTCATTATGGATAGTCTTTTCTTGATAGTTCAAAATGTGTGCCATCGTTTAAATCATCCCATTTACCTCCCCATTCAATTTCAATTGACAGTGTTTTTGATAATTCAAAAACTATGTTGGCTATCGCCTGATAATATTTGAACTCCCAGGATATTGCATTGTTTGGCAGAGCAAAGATATCAACGGCATGACCCGTAATATGCCGACTGTTATTGGTCAATGATCTTCCTTTCGCGACCAGCTCAAGTTGTCTCTTTTTATTTCTGAGGCCTTCAGAAATTCCAAAATCGACAGGGGATAATGCTAAGGCTTTTCTCATGATTATGCATAAATCAGGGTGTACACCTTTCAGATTATCTTCTGAGCTCTTACTGAATTTAAAATGTTCCATGTTAGCCTTCTGTTAACCTCCTCCAGTAATAATCCAAAGCGGCAACACCCATAGCACCAGATATACCGCATATTGCCAGAGTGGTATGAAATCCCGATCCCATACTTTCTGATAGGAGTCCGGCAACGACGCCTGTAAATGCAGATATAATAACCTGTGCGATTACCGCCACAAAACTCCGGCATATTTTCCCAGAACGTACATCTATAATGTATCTGACGACGCCACCCCAGGCAGCGAATATAAAAATGTATAGCCAGCTTACAATGTTATTATTGGATGGATCTCTCCACGGCAAGGTATGACTCCTTTTTATATCAGTTGATGGTGGTGGAAATATATTATTCGGTTTTGGTTAAATCAGTATTTATTTCGTTCTTAACAATGAGAGAAGAATAACTATTGCACCATAATGATTCGTGATCATTGTCACAATTTTCTACACCAATAGATTTTAACGATCGATTAACGCGTTACGGTAAGTTTTTTATTGTTGATGATTATTTAATTATTCATATCGATGATGTTTTTAAGTTATTTACTATTGGAAAGTAAATACTCTTAATCCCTTCGTTGATTTTCATTTGTTGGATATATTTATTTTTAAGGTTTCTACGTCATAAAGTTAATGATGATCTTTACTTATTCCACTATTTAAACCTGAAGGGGGCTTGTGGGCTGAATACCCTCCACTATGTTCATCTGCATCTTTTACCGCTGCACTCAAAGTCCTCTGAAGATCCCATTCCCACTCTTCTTTTACCGCGCAAAACTGTGATCTCTTTCATACTCCTGACTTCTATGTCTATACAACTATACATTCTGTGACTTAACTCAATTAACGGCTTATTTTTAGCCACCCAATTGAGGGATTTCAGATGATTAAACTTGGCAGCAAAATTCACGATCTGGGCAAAGCCCTGATGACGCCTATCTCGGTGATTGCCGCCGCCGGGATCTTCTTAGGGCTGGCGGCCGCGTTACAGAATCCGGCGGTGACCGGCGAAGCCTTTACCCAGATGAAAACTTTGCAGCTGGTGATCGGGTTTATCCGTCAGGTTTCCGGCGCATTGTTCGCCAATCTTCCGCTGTTTTTTGCCGTTGCTACCGCGATGGGTCTGGCCAATGCAGAAAAGGCCACGGCGGCCTTTTCCGCAGTGATCGGCTTTGTCGGGCTGCACGTCGGGGTGAATTACAGTTTGCTGGCGCAGGGGATTTCACCGGACACCATTACCGTTGCGAAGCTCACCGCAAAGGGCATGACCGAAAGTAACGCGATGATTTACGCTGCCGAATTCACCAACACGCTGGGGATTTTCACCTACAACATGAGCGTGCTGGGCGGTGTGCTGGTCGGGCTCATCACCATGTGGCTGCATAACCGGTTTTATACGATTGTGTTGCCGACGGCGATTGCCTTCTTCGGCGGGCGTCGTTTCGTGCCGATTATTACCATCCTCGTGCTGCCGGTTGTCGGCGTCATTATGTCGCTGATCTGGCCGACGATTGCGCTGGGTATTCAGTGGGTTGGCGAACTGATTGGCCGCACGGGAGAAATCGGGACGTTCATTTATGCAACGTCGGAACGTCTGCTGATCCCGACGGGGTTGCATCACATCATCAACGAAACCGTGCGTTTCACGCCGATTGGCGGGGTAACGACGGTGGATAATCAGAGCATTGTCGGTGCGCTGAATATCTTTAATGCCGCACTGGCGGATCCGGGGATGATCCCGGACGCCGTTACGCAGCAGGCGACACGGTTCCTGGCGCAGGGGAAAATTCCGGTCATGATGTTTGGCCTGCCGGCCGCTGCGCTGGCGATGTATCACTGCGCGCGCCCCGAACATAAAGGCCGTGTGAAAGCGCTGATGCTGGCGGGCGGACTGGCGTCATTTACCACCGGGATCACCGAGCCGCTCGAGTTCTGCTTTATCTTCGTCTCGCCGGTGCTGTATATCCTGCATGCGGTGCTGACCGGGCTTTCGTTCGTACTGATGCAGATGCTGCATGTGATGATCGGTAACGTGCAGGGCGGGGCGATCGACTTCCTGATCTTCGGCGTACTGGGCGGCAGCAAAACGCACTGGTGGTATCCGCTGATCCTCGGGATCATCTATGCACCGGTTTACTACTTCAGTTTCCGCTGGGTTATTTTACGCATGCAGGTGAAAACGCCGGGGCGTGAAGATGAAAATGATGCCGAAGAACGTGCAAAACCGGCGCAGGGAACCGGCGAGAAAACCAAAAATATTATTATCGGTCTGGGAGGCGAGGGAAATATTACCGCCGTCGACTGCTGCTTTACCCGTTTACGGGTTAAGGTCAAAGATATGGCTCAGGTGCAGGACGGCACGTTAATGAATACCGGTGCGGCAGGTGTGAAACGGATCACCGAAACGGATGTTCACGTTATTTATGGCCCGCAGGTTGAACAGGTGGCGAATCTGGTGAAGGCGGAGTTGTCAGGAATAGCCTGATGGCCGCTAGCTTTTAACTTTGGCATGGACGCTGAAGCTGTAATTTTTCTGGTTGTAGTAGACGTCGGAAACTTCAAACAGCGTGCCGTCGGTAAACGACACCACGGCGTGCGAATGCAGCACCGGCTGGTCGCGCGACAGATTCAGTGCCAGGCGGATTTCATTGGAAGGTAGTTCGGCGGAAATCAGTTTTGTGCTGCCCGCAGGCTGAAAACCTTTGGATCGCAGATAGGCGTATTTCGACGATGTCATCGCCGCGCGGCTGATATCCGGCAGGTTATCGGCGCGCATCCAGCATTGTTCATACACGAACGGCTCATCGCCCAGCAACCGCAGGCGGATCATAAAATAGACGTCCGTTCCCGCCGGGATATTCAGCTCGCGGGCGATTTCGTCGCTGGCGGGCGTCCGGCGAAATTCCAGTACCTGATTTTCGATGCGCTGATTATTTTCCTGCGCGACTTCGCTGGCGGTCAGATGGCGGTCGAGCGGCAGAATGATTTTTTCCTGCCTTGCGGGCCCGACGACAAACGTGCCGCGCCCGCGAAAACGGGCGACCTGACCCTGACGCACCAGATAATCCACCGCTTTGCGTGCGGTCATGCGGGATACGCCGTAGATTTCGCACAGCGCCGCTTCCGTCGGGATCGGGTCACCGGCTTTGATTTCGCCCGCGCTGATTTTCTCGGTAAGTTGCTGCTCGATTTGCAGGTAAAGCGGTATGAACGAGTTTTTATCTATTTTCATCAGACCTGAACCTCCGGATTTAAAGAAAGTCACTTAAGGATAATTGTATAGTCAGGTATACATTTGAACCAGACAGGCTGTTGATTTTCTGCGCGAAATGGGTTTCAGCACACAAAAAAGAAAGGTTGCTGACATCAGCAACCTTTCTGTATTTCGAAACCACAGGACGATGGTGTCAGATTTTATTCAGCCAAAATCGCCGAAGCGGTGAATCCGCACGGGCCGTTTTCCTGATTCTTGAACTGCCAGCAATGCTGATGATATTTCGCCACCGTGCTGCGGTGCGCGACGCTGATTACCGAGGTTTCCGGCAGTTCGCTCAGCAGCAGCGAATAAACCCGGTGTTCAGTTTCTTCATCCATTGCGCTGGTCGCTTCATCAAGGAACAGCGTATCAGGCTTGATCAGCAGGGCGCGCGCGAACGACAGACGCTGTTGCTCGCCCGGCGACAGGCGCTGGCTCCAGTTGGCGTAGTCATCCAGCACTTCAGTTTTCGCCAGATGCGGCAGACGGCATTGTTCCAGCACGCGCTGCAACTGCTCGTCGGTGTATTCGCGGTCAGTGTCCGGATAACTCAGCGCATCGCGCAACGTCCCGATCGGGATATAACTGCGCTGTGGCAGGAACAGATAGCGCTTACCTTCGGCCAGCGAAACATTGCCTGCGCCATAAGGCCAGATACCGGCAATCGCGCGCAGCAACGTGGATTTACCACAACCAGAAGGCCCCGCAACCAGCACGCGTTCGCCCGGTTTCATGGCCGCAGAAACGTTGCAGAACAGCGGGCTGCCGTCCGGCAGATTCAGCGTCAGGTTATCAAGTTTCAACGCATGTTCTGCGTTTTGGCTCACTTTAATGCCGCGCGGCTGAGCGTTCACCTGATCAATGGCGGCATTGAAACCGGCCAGACGGTTCACGGTGGCTTTCCAGCTTGCCAGATTATCAAACGCATTGATAAACCAGGATAACGCGTCCTGAACTTGCCCAAATGCCGAGGAAATTTGCATCAGCGCGCCCAGCTGGATTGCACCGGAGAAATAGCGCGGAGATGCCACCAGAATCGGGAATATATTGGCAAACTGCGCGTAGAAGTTGGTGGCAATGTTCAGGCGACGGGTGACGCGCATGATTGACCACCAGTTGGTTTTGATGGAATCAAATTTGCCGGTCAGCTGGTCGTGCTCATTTTTCTCGCCGTGATACAACGCAATCGCATCGCTGTTTTCACGGATACGGATCAGCCCGAAACGGAAGTTCGCCTCGAACCACTCCTGATTAAAACCTAAACGAACTAACGGTTTACCGACCGACCAGATGATGGCAGAACCGACGGCAGCGTAAAGGATTGCGAACCACACCATATAACCGGGGATCGTGAATTCATGGGAAGCAATCGCAAAAGACAGCGGCCCGCTGATAGACCATAAAATAAACACGAAGGAGAACAGCGTGACTACGCTCGACAACAGCCCGAGCACCAGAGAAAGCGTGCCGCTGGTCAGGGAATTCAGGTCATCGGAAATACGCTGATCGGGGTTATCGACCTGATGCTGATACTCCGTGTAATAATAGGCGTGATTGGTCAGCCACTTCTCCATATACTCTTCGGTCATCCAGCGCCGCCAGCTCATTTGCAGGCCCTGCGTCAGATAAACGCGATACACCGCAATGACGATAAACAGCAGCGCCAGCCAGGTAAATTTGAACAACTGGGCTTTGAAAACCGGATAGTTTCTGTTTTGCAGCGCGTCATAAAAAACGCGGTTCCATTCGTTAAATTGTACGCTGAGGTATACGCCGGCCAGCGAGAGGATGATAATCGTGGTTAACATGCCCCAGGCACGCCACTTTTCTTCTGAGCGCCAGTAAGGCTTAATTAGCTGCCAGACGGCGCCCCATTGCGCCGATTTCCCAGGTTTTTTAGTCATAATTGCCATTAGTCATCGATATGTTGTGAAACCAATCATCCCAGAATGAGTGCCTCAGCGCGATAGAGCAATGAGCCACTTGTAAGGATGTTTTTCCAGCACGAAGCTCTGTAGACCACAAAAGTAGAAGGATGTTTGATGAAAGTCGCAGTGAATTTACTGCTGGTGGCAGGATGTTTTGCCAGTGTTGAGGCATTTGCTCAGATTGATGAACCGGATATTGCGAATGATTGCGTAAAAGCGGGCATCTATGCGGCCGCCGGAAAAGTGGCGTATCAGCAAGGGGAATTCGCCAAGGCGCGGGAGATTTTCCGTAATCAGGTGGCCTGGAGTGAGTTTTGCCACAAACCTCAGGACCAGATTGCGACGGCTTACAACAACATCGCGCTGACCTATATAAAGCAGGGAGATTACCTGAAAGCCAAAGCCTGGCTGATGCTGGCGCCTTCGGACAAAAAATCGCAGTACAATCTGGGGCAGATTCAGCCAAAACTGGATGCCTTACCGCAACCGGAATCTCCGGCAGGCGTTTACTGGCAATATGCCGGTTTCGGCAGCTGGAATCTGGTGGAAGTCAAAGCGGAAGAAGCGCAGTTCAAAATCGATTTCACCGGCATGTACATGGGGCAAATGTCGTTGTATTACGGCCCGAATACCGGCGAATTTTCGGTTGTGACGGCCATTAAAGATCATCACGCGGTTTACCATGAAGCCGACGACGCCTCTGCGGGTGACGGTGAATGCAGCGTGGACATGAATTTCGATCCGCAGAACGTGAAACTGCATACCACCGGTGACTGCGGCTTCGGACACAACGTGCAGGCCGAAGGGCAATTTGTCAGAGTGACACCGTAGGTTGAATTATTGCTTTCAGTAATGCGGGTGCCCAATCTGGCACCCGATTTCACCCTTTTATTCCGCCGGATAAGGGCCAAAGCGGTTATCTTCAGGATCGCTTTTGAAGAACATCAGGATCAGGTTAAAAACGGGGCAGAGGATCCACCAGCCGCTGTAACCTGCATCATGATTACGGCGAACCATAACTGCCAGACCCGGTAACAACGCGAATAAAGAGTAAAGCGTCGATATAATCCAATCATCGCCAAATAACAGGGCAATCAAAGTTACGCCCATTGAGATAAGGCCATTAAAAAGGGTAAACCACCAGTACTCTCTTCTTCGCGCGCGGCCAGAAAATGTGGAGTAATTCTTAAGTGCCTTGATATACCAATTCATAATATTCCTTTATATAAATTGAGGTGGGTAATCCCAGAATGAATAGGATTTTCCCTGTACCTTTTGGGGAAGTGTAATGCCGTGCGGAGTCTAATACGGGGAAAGTGAGGCTTCAATTGCTGATTAATGTGTTGTTATTGTTTAATAAAGGATTTTTCGGCTTTTTAGGAAAGGCGAATGGCTAACACAATGATTAATAATAAAGAGAATGTTCTATACTTTCTGAAAATAAAAAACGGCGATAAATAATATCGCCGTCAGTTTTTATTCATTATTTAAAAAAGTGTATTCACTGCGGCCACTTCATTTCGCCTTTCAATACTTTTGCACTCAGCTGTAATGAAGAATCGTCTTTCAGCTGCGGATAATGTTTTTTCATCGCAGCGACCAGCGTGGCAGAATCTTTCGCTTTTGGTCGTTCTTTTTCCAGCGTCAGCAGATAGTTGCGGGTGAATTTCACTGCTTCCAGCGTTTGAGAAGCGCCTGGCAGGAAATGCCCCGGCACCACAACGGACGGTTTCAGCCCGGCGATTTCATCCAGCGCTTCGACCCACTGTTTGCGCGATGTCGTGGTTTGCGTATCGGCAGTCCAGACATGCATGTTGTCGCCATTCACCAGCACACCGCCGACGACGGCTTTCAGCGACGGGATCCACACGAAAGTACGTTCTGCATCCACGCCCTGAATTTCAAACTTGTGGCCTTCCAGTTCAAAAGATGTGCCTTTCAGCGGAGCCGGTACGACGACCGATTTCGGCGCGTTGTCTTTCAGTTGGGGGCCCCAGAAAGCGACTTTGCCGTCTTTGGTGGCATTGATCTGATCGACCGTTGCCTGTGTGGCGATAATTTTAGCCTCCGGGAATGCCGCGTGGATCACGTCCAGGCCAAAGTAAAAATCCGGATCCGACTGGCTGATGTACACGGTGGTCAGCTTTTTGCCGGTCGCTTTGATCATCTCCACCAGCTTCTGCGCGTCATTGCGCTGGAACTGTGCGTCGATCAGCACCGCGTCTTTTTCGCCGGTAATAATTTCAGAAGACACCGGAAATACGCTTTTTTCACCGGGGTTATAAACGTCCATTTTCAGCGCGGTGGCGGCATGAGCGGACAGGCTGCTGCCCAGCAGAGCAGCGATCAGGGGCAGGGGTTTCAGGCACAAGCGCATAGCATTTCCTCAGAGAGCAAAAATAATCACGTTCAGTAAGCATCTACTGTACGTTGCATAATCCGCGGGAAAAACCGGATAATGCGCAACTGTTTGTTGCATAAACCGGATGAATCATGGACAGAATTACCGCTGCACAAGTCTTTGTTGCCATCGTCGAACGCGGAAGCATGATCAATGCCGCCGAGTCGCTGAATATGTCACGGGCGATGGTGACGCGTTATCTGTCGGAGATGGAAAAGTGGTCGGGCGCGCGCCTGCTGCACCGCTCGACGCGAAAACTCAGCCTGACCGATGCGGGCGAAAACACGCTGGCGCGGTGCCGGAAAATGCTGTCGGTGGCGGCGGAAATGGCCAGCGTGGCGGATACCGGTGACGAAGCGCTGCGCGGTTTGCTGCGCCTGAGTTGTTCGCAATCTTTCGGGCAGGGCGCGGTGGTGATTGCGGTCAGCGAATTTCTGCGCCGACACCCGCAGGTGAGTATCGATCTGCAACTGGAAAGCCGGGCAATCAATCTGGTGGAAGACCGTATCGATCTGGCGCTGCGCATTACTAACGATCTGGATCCGAATCTGATTGCCCGTCCGCTGGCACTGTGTCCGTCGGTGGTGTGCGCATCTCCGGCTTATCTGGCCGCGCAGGGAACGCCATTGCATCCGCAGGATCTGAGCGTCCACAACTGCCTGACGTACACCTATTTTGGCAAAAGCCTGTGGCAGTTTGAGCATCAGGGCGAAAAAGTGACGGTGCCGGTGAGCGGTAACCTGAGCGCCAATGAATCGCTGGTATTGCTGACCGGCGCGGTGGAAGGCGCGGGGATCGTCATGCAGCCTTATTATTCGGCGGCGCCACTGATTGCCAGCGGGCAGCTGGTTTCCCTGCTGGAAGGCTGGCAGCCGCAGGAAATGGGGATTTACGCGATTTACGCGTCACGGCGGCAGATGCCTGCGGCGCTGCGTGCTTTGCTCGATTTCCTGGTGGAATGGTTCAAAGGGCATCCGCGCTGGCTGTCCCTGACGGATGAAAAACGCTGAGCCGCTGCGCAAGGCGCTTACTGGAATCGGTTCCTTTTCCGCTTTTATCGCATTTTATGCAATGTATTGTTATGTAAAGATTAATCCGGATATTGAACGTTTTGCAGGCAGTAAGGGCACAGACTGCGTCTGGTCAAAAGTGTGATCAACGTGGTATTTAAGCCAATCCGGTGGAATACCGGAGCCATTAAACATAACTAAAATATCCGGAGTTTTTATGCCTGTCGCACTCCTGGCACTGGCGCTAAGCGCATTTGCCATCGGTACCACCGAATTCGTCATCATGGGGCTGTTGCCCAATGTGGCGGGTGATCTGAATGTCAGCATTCCTTCCGCAGGCTGGTTAATCAGCGGCTATGCGCTGGGCGTGGCTATCGGCGCGCCAATTATGGCCGTGCTGACCGCCAAACTGCCGCGTAAGAAAACCCTGCTGCTGCTGATGAGCATCTTTATTATCGGCAACGTGATGTGCGCGTTGTCCTATAGCTATGGCTTCCTGATGCTGGCGCGCGTGATCACCGCACTGTGCCACGGCGCATTCTTCGGGATTGGCGCGGTCGTGGCGGCCAGTCTGGTGGCACCGAACCGCCGTGCTTCTGCGGTGGCGCTGATGTTTACCGGCCTGACGCTGGCGAACGTGCTGGGTGTTCCGCTGGGCACCGCGCTGGGGCAGGCTTTTGGCTGGCGTTCAACTTTCTGGGTCGTTTCTGTCATCGGTGTGGCGTCGCTGTTTGCGCTGTATAAAAAGCTGCCGGATAAGAAAGAAGAAGAACCGACTGATCTGCGTAAAGAAATCCGTGCGCTGGGCAGCCTGGGTTTGTGGCTGTCGCTGTCGATTACTATCTTCTTTTCTGCGGCGATGTTCGCACTGTTCACCTATATCGCGCCAATCCTGACCGAAATCACTGGCGTTTCTGAGCACGGCGTCAGCTGGACGCTGCTGCTGATTGGCCTCGGCCTGACCATCGGTAACGTGGTTGGCGGGCGTCTGGCGGACTGGCGTCTGGGCGTTTCCCTGACCATGACTTTCCTGCTGATCGCCGTGTTTTCCGTGCTGTTCAGCTTCACCAGCGTGCATCTGGTGGCCGCGGAAATTACGCTGTTTATCTGGGCGATGGTGAACTTCGCCGCCGTACCGGCCTTGCAGGTGAACGTGGTGACCTACGGTAAACACGCGCCCAATCTGGTGTCGACGCTCAATATTGCAGCCTTCAACGTCGGTAATGCGCTGGGTGCCTGGGTGGGCGGCGTGGTGATTGAACGCGGGCTTGGCCTGAGCGTTGTTCCGCTGGCGGCGGGCGGTTTGGGCGCAGCCGGCTTTGTGCTTTGCGTGATCACTTTCCGCCGTGCGGCGAAAAAGGCTGAGAAAGCCGTCGCGTAACCTGTAAGAAATGTGTTGAAAGGGCCACGCGGAATGATTTCTGCGTGGCCTTTTTTTGCTTTTTCTGAGGTGACGCGATCAGAAGCGGATTTCGCCGCCCGCGATATACGTCCGGCCGCGCGCTGTGTTAACCGACGTGCCCGGGTCATTCTGGCCGTACATAGAATTCAGTTTATTCAGGGCTTCTGAATAATCTTTATCCATCAGGTTCTGCACGGTGAATTTCAGCATCACATTACGGTTGATTTCGTAGGTGCTGTAGAGATCGACAATCGTCGGGATCTTCGGCATATCTTCGTTTTCCAGCGCGCCGGTTTTTTCGTTGAAGTTCTGATCCGGCGATGTGCGGCGGGTTTTCCCCGTGTATTTCACCAGCGAGCCTACGGTCAGGGATTCATCGAGGAAACGCACGCCGGTATCCACCGTGAAATACAGTTGCGGCAGCTCGTTAATATTGCCGACGCCAAAGGAACCGGTGGCGATCGACGTCGGCTGATTGGTGTGTTCCTTGCTGAACGAGAGTTTGGCGAAGGCGCGTCCGGCATCATATTCCGCTTCAATCTCGACGCCGTGCGTGCGCACCGGCGACAGGGAATTCACGTAGATATACATGTTGTCGGAATACTCATCGCTGGCATCTTCCCAGTCGTTTTGAATATTTTCGCCGATGCTGCATTTGCGGCCATTGCGGCACACCATAAAGGATTCGCTGTAGATGTAATTCTTGATTCTGCTGGTGTAATACAGGGCCTTCAGGCGGAAAGCATCCTCTTCAAACAACAGGTTACCGGCGGTGGAGTTGAAACCAATCTGGTAGGTTTCAGCCCGTTCGCCTTTCAGGAACGGGTTCATGGAGGCGCCGCCGGAGTTGGAGAAAAACACTTCCTGAACGTTCGGACCGCGCATGGATTTGCTGTAGCTGACGAACGGCTGGAACCACGGCCGGACTTCCGCTGACAACATGACCGACGGGTTAAATCCGTCTTCAGTTAAATGAATATCCTGTCCGCCCTGCGGGAAACAGGCGACGCGCGGATCGCACGCCGGTTTGTATCCGCTGAGATCGTAATAGCTATAATTCAGGTCAAAGTTGGCCTGCCAGATGCCTTTTTTCAGCTCCAGTCCGGTATACAGACTGTAAACATCCTGCTTGCCGGAAGGCTGGAAAGTGTTGTTCTCGATGGACTGTTCTGCCGCATCGGGGTTATCCGGATCCCAGGCGTTGCTGTTGATGTTTTTATCGTACTTATTTCGCATCAGCTTGCTGCCATAACTCCACGCCAAATCCACGTCAGCAAGCGTAAAGCGTGAGGTATTATTAATATCGAGAGCGTCGGACTGATTGCTGGCATCGGTATTATAAAAAGTATAAAGCGTGTCCTCGTTATACTTTTGATTCCCGCGGCTGGTGCTGAGCATCAGATTAAAATCCACCAGCTCAGAAAAGGGCGCGAAATGATATTTCACATAGAAGTCATCGCTGCGGATATCACGCTGGGTAAATTTATTCCCGTAATGCCGCCCGGATAATTCAATAGAGTTAAATTCATCCGGTTTAATATCCACTTTCACTAACTGGGATTTCGGATTCTGGCGGTAACTCTTTTCGTAGCCGAAATCGCTGCTGTTCTGACCGTCGCCATTTTTGAAATCAGCATCGATAGAACTGCCGCTGATGGCCGTCATAATGCCAAAACTGCCGGTGTCGGTGAAGGCGTCTGTTTTGCCCGCCACCGCCACCATACCGCTTTCGCCGATGCCGTTATTCCCGGCGGAAAAGCGGGTGCGGATCCCGAACGGATTGTCGGAAAAAATCACGTCATCCACGCCGATAGTGCGCAGGTTGGCGCTGCCCGCGAGGGCGTTAACCCCGGCTGAACCGGCGCTGGAGCCGCGCGAGACATCAATGCCGACCAGGAAATTCGGGTCGATCAGTGCGCCCGCCGCGCTGCTCGTCGAGCCGTGGGAAATCCCGCCCGGTACTGAGGAGCCGTAGAAGTTTTGGGTGACGCCGTCGATCATGGTGTTGACGCGGCCAAAGCCGGACATTCCGCGAATATTGATGTCTACCGTGCCCTGGCTCGGGTCAATTTGCGTGAAGGTGCCGGGTATGCCGCGCAACACGGAATCGGTCGATTGCAGGTTGGTGTTTTCGCCGCGCGAGCTGAACGCGCCGGGCTTTGCCATCGCTTCATGTTCACTGTTTACTTTTGCCGCGGAAACTTTCAGCGGGCTGAAGGCGACGGTTTCTTTATTGTTTTCTGAATCAGTGGTGTCAGCGATTGCCAGCGGTGCGGCCAGCGTTAAACCGGCACTCAATATGCCGGTGAAAAGTGTATTTTTCATATTCCCTCGAGGAGCGATATTTTCTAATCGTTATTGCTTTGCATTGCGTTCCATAAATTAAAAACGGAGACTGCGATTATTATTATTTTTGTCCATCTCAAGGATGAAACTGTATTCCTGCGCGGTATTTTTCAGGCGGTTCAGGCGGCCTGATTTCCCGCCATGCCCGGCGGCCATTTCGGTGGACAGTAAGATCAGGGAATTCCCCTGATTCATGGCGCGTAATCTGGCGACCCATTTCGCCGGTTCCCAGTAGGGCACTTGTGAGTCGTACAATCCGGCTGTCACAAACAGATTCGGATAAGCGACCGGTCGCACATTGTCGTAAGGGCTGTAGGATTTGATGGTCTGATAGGCGGCGTGCTGCGCCGGATTTCCCCACTCTTCGTACTCGCCTTCGGTGAGCGGTAACGTCGGGTCAGACATGGTGGTCAGCACATCGACGAAAGGCACCTGCGCCACGACCGCGTGAAACAGCGCCGGTGCCTGATTGATGACGGCACCCACCAGCAGACCGCCCGCGCTGCCGCCCTGAGCATATAAATGCCCCGGCTGGCCGAAACCTTTCTCTACCAGCGCCTGCGTGGCATCAATAAAGTCATTGAAGGTATTGGGTTTTTTGTCAATTTTCCCTTGCTGATACCACTGCTGGCCCAGCTCGCCGCCGCCGCGAACGTGGATCAGTGCGAACACAAAACCGCGATCCAGCAAGCTGACGCGGCTGGCGCTGAACGCCGGATCCATGCTCATGCCGTACGCGCCGTAGCCGTACGCCAGCAGCGGATTCCGGCCTTTCTTAAACAGCGATTTGCGGTACACCAGCGAAACCGGCACCTGCACGCCGTCGCGTGCGGTGATCATCAGCCGCTGACTGGCGTAATTCGCCGGATCAACGCCTTCGACCGGCTTTTGCTGCAACAGCGTGCGCGTACCGGTCGCCATGTCCCATTCATAAATCGTGGTTGGCGTGGTCATCGAGGAATAGCCGTAACGCAGCTTGTCGGTTTCCGGGCTGGGGTTGGAACCCAGCCACGCCATGTAACTTTCTTCATCGAACGGCACGGTTCGCGTTTTGTGGTCTTCCCGGCCTATCTGTTCGAGCTGCACACGTCCCTGACTGCGAATCTGCAATACCAGATGGCGGCGGAAGAGGGCGAAGTTTTCCAGATCACGGTTATCGTCTGGCGCGATCAGCGTTTGCCACTGACCTGTGATGCGAGCCGTCTGATACAGACCGAAATGCGGGCTGTGCAGGTTGGAGCGGATGAAGAACTGGCCGCGGTAATGATCCAGATAATATTCAACGCCCGCACGACGTGGCGTGAAGCGCTGCGGAACCGCCAGCGGACTGGCGGCCGGGATCAGATGAACTTCAGACGACGTACTGCCGCTGCTGAGAATAATCAGGAAATCACCGGACGCCGAACGGGAAAGGCCGAGGTAAAATCCGCCATCTTTCTCTTCGTAAACCAGCGCGTCCTGCGCCACCGGTGTGCCGATTTTGTGGCGATAAACCTGATACGGCATCAGCGTTTGCGGGTGATTACGGATGTAAAACAGGTAATTTCCGTCGGCAGACCACGCCATACTTCCCGAGGTATTGTGCAGTACGTCGTTTTGCCAGCGGCCGGTGGTGAGATTGCGCAGGCTGACGGCAAACTGGCGACGCCCCTGCGTATCTTCGGCAATGGCCATCTGCTGATTATCCTGACTGATTTCCAGCCCGCCAAACTGATAAAACTTTTTGCCCGCTGCACGCTGGCTGGCATCGGCCAGCGTCTGCCAGACGGTATTTCCGCCAACCGGCTGACGCAGATATTGTGCGTAATCCTGGCCCGGCAAATATCGCTGCTGATAGCGATAACCGCGTAATTCGTAGGGCACGGATTCGGTGTGTTCGCCCTGACGCAGACGCATTTCCTGATACAGCGTGTCAGTCAAATCTGACCAGCGCGACATGACCTGCGCGCTGAACTGGTTCTCCGCACGCAGATAATTCAGGACCTTAGGATCCTGCCGGGAATCGTCGCGCAGCCAGTAATAATTGTCCGTCCGGCGCTCCGTTGCACTGCTCAAAATATGCGGATGTTTTTCAGCGACCGGCGGCTGGAATTCAGCAGTTGCCGTCGCGCAGAAAAAGAGAGTCCCCGCCAGTAACAGCGTAATAAAACGTGAAAAAGTCATAGTGGCCCGATGATATTGAAAAAAATAAATCTTCCCTGAAAGACTCAGGAATAAAGGTATTAACCGTTTGGTTTTACGACTTCCGGCTGCCGCCGTCGCTGAGTGTGAATTCAAGCGGCATACTGACCGGCACTTGTCCGGCCTTCAGCATATCGCCCGGCGGTGGCGGCAACGGGCTGGCGCGTTGCAAAACAGCCAGCGCTTCGCGATCCATCGACATCGTGCCGGAAGATTTCAGCAGGCGGCTGCTGACAATTTCTCCCCGCGCATCCACGACAAACGCCACCTGTGCGACACCCGTCCGGTGGCGCGCAATCGCATCCTGCGGATATTTTTTCAGGCGATTGAGCTGCACCTTCACCCGGGTTTCCCATGTCACTTTCGCGCTGGCGGACTGCGTAGAATCGCTGTTCATCGGTGCGGCGATTTTGTCGGAAAGGCTTGCGGTTGCCGGTGGCGCGGCAGCACTGGCAGCGGAAGCGCGGGTTTGATCCTGCGAGCGCTCCTGCGTTTTCTGTACCGGTTTCGGGCGTTTTTGCTGTTCTTTCGGTTTCTTATGCTGCTGAACCAGTTTGATTTCCGCGCTTTCATTGACCGGCGGCGTAATGTTTTTTTGTTGCTGCTGCACGGCTTCCTGCTGGCTGGACGCAGCCGAATCCACCGCCTGCACAATGCCTACCGGCAGCGGTTTAGTCAGTTGGTTATTTTCGATATCAGCGGAAAACGTCAGCATGACGGCGGGAGGCGGCAGTTCGACAGGTGGCGGTACGGGCGCGGACCACAGGAAAAATGCGGCCAGCGCGACGTGAAGCGTCACTGATAAGAGAAAGCCGAGACTCCGGCGCTGAGGGCGGAAGACAAACGCCGCAGCAGCCGGAGAGCCGGAAGGAGAGTAAGTAGTCATTTAGTCCATTAAAATGATAATGAGATTCAATATTATTTGATAATAGTAATCATTTGTAATGGGTCTTAACAAGAAACTTTCGATTCCTCCACAATTTAATTTCAATAGTCACAATAAATCAGGGGTTATCAGGGCGCGGATTTCGCCGCCACGGCTGCCGTCGTCCAGACAAAATCGGCCTGTGATTGATCAATCACTATGCCTTTTTCGGCCAGTATCAGAACGGTGACAGACGCCTGAGGATCCAGATCCTGAATATGCACCGGCACGCCGATACTTTTTCCGGCGTGATAGCCCCCGGCAATCAGCAATGCGGGCGCAGGCGCGGCCAGCAGACGCTCAGCCATGCGGCGATCGCGTTGTTGCTGAATGGCGAGCATCGCATGTAACTGCTTTGCATCGATATTTTGCTGATGGGAAGTGCGGATGGTGTCGCTGATGGCATCACGAACCCGCGGATCCGCCGCGTGAACGCCTGCCGGGAAGACGGGTTTTTCGTAAAATGCCATGATTTCACTGCGATCCAGATTGGCGGAAAGCAGCGGATACGGCGCTTTCATCGCGGTCATCACCACATCGCCGTACATCGTCCAGTCCCAGCTTTTCTGCCAGTTAATCAGCTCTGCAACCCGGGCAGGCCGCGCTTGCGCGCCGGTTTGCAGCCAGGCTTTTACCTGATCGACTTTCGGCTGCTGATCCGGCGTCAGCATTTCCATCAGCACGCTGCCCTGCGGGCGGATCTCCGGCAGGCGCTGAACCAGCCAGTTTTCAATCTGATGATGCGCGGGGTTGTCATGTTTTTCGCCGACGATGACCCCTGGCGCGGCGGCAAGCTGGCGGAGCAGCTGATCCGGCGTCAGCGTTTTTCCGGTGCGTAAATCCTGAATCTGGCCTGAAGGCGCGGTGGCGGGAACGGCGGTATTGTGCGGTGCGGTCGAGCAGGCGGTCAGTGCAAGCGTGGCCAGAAGTAACAGCTTTTTCATTGGGATCCTCATTTTCCATAGCGGGACAGTGCCCGCATGTTATGGATAATGATTATCATTTACAAGATCAGCCGCCGACGACCACCTCGAGGCGTTCTGCGAACCGTTGTGCCTGCTGATGACAATGTTCGGTAAACGTCGTGACCAGCGCGGAAGCAGGGCGGTGCAGCGGTTTGATCAGGCTGACGGTAAACGGCACGGCGACGCTGAATTCGCGGATCACCACGCCGTGGTCGCGTTCGGCATAATCCAGCGCCGTCAACGGATTGACCACTGACACGCCCGCGCCTTCGCGCACCATGCTGCACACCGAGGCGGCGCTGTGTGTTTCCATCACCAGCCGCCGGGTAACCTGCTGCTCGGCGAACAGCGTATCCAGTAACTGCCGGTAGCTGTCGGTGGCCGACAAACTGATAAAGTTCAGGCCGCTGAAATCCTGCGGTGTCAGGCGCTTTTTCGCCGCCAGCGGATGACCTGCGGGCAGGACGCAAACTTCGTTGAGCGTCAGCAGCGTCTGGCGTTCAGTACCGGCGGGCGTCTGGGTGTTTTCCGTCAGACCCAGATCATGGCGCTGCGCCGACAGCCACTCTTCCAGCAGCGGCGATTCCTGCGGCACGATGTTAAAACTGACGTCAGGATACTTGTCGAGAAACGGCTTACAGACCGCCGGTAACAGCGACTGGCTGAAAACCGGCAGACAGGCAATAGACAGCTGCGCCTGCTCAAACTGGCGGATCCCTTCCGCTGCGCTGATGATCCGGTCCAGCCCGTAATACGATCTCTGCACTTCTTCAAACAGCCGCAAACCCTGCACCGTCGGGTATAAACGCCCGCGCAGGCGTTCGAACAACTGCAAATCCAGCAGCTTTTCACAGCGCGCCAGCTCGCGGCTGACCGTTGGCTGTGAAGTATTGAGCAGCGCGGCGGCTTCGGTCAGGTTGCCGGTGGTCATCACGGCATGAAAGATTTCGATGTGGCGCAAGGAGAGAGCGGGCATGAGTTTATCGCATTCCGGCAAGGCATTTATCCATATCATAAATGAATAGACTGGCCTGAAATAGATATTTTATCGCTGCTTCATCTGCCGTCATACTTAACGAAATATGACAGCCTTCATCTGACGGAAAATCTTATGCCCCGCGCCCTGAACGATACGTCCACTGCACTTAACGCCGCGAATTTGCTGGCGCTTGTGCAACAATTTGGTTGCCCGGTCTGGGCGTATGACGCTGAAATCATTAAGCAACGTATTGCACAGTTACGTGAATTTGATGTGATCCGCTTTGCGCAAAAAGCCTGTTCGAATATTCATATTCTTCGCCTGATGCGCGAGCAGGGCGTGAAGGTGGATTCGGTATCGCTGGGCGAAATAGAACGTGCGCTGGTGGCCGGTTTTATTCCGGGGCGTGAAAACAGTGAAATCGTGTTTACCGCCGATGTGCTGGATCAGCCGACGCTGGAACGTGTGACGGCGCTGGATATCCCGGTAAACGCCGGTTCCATTGATATGCTCAGTCAGATTGGTCAGCACAAAGCCGGGCATCCGGTGTGGCTGCGCGTGAATCCGGGATTCGGCCACGGTCACAGCCAGAAAACCAATACCGGCGGTGAGAACAGCAAACACGGGATCTGGCATGCCGATTTACCGCAGGCGCTGGCTGAAATTACCCGTTACGGCCTGAAACTGGTGGGCATTCATATGCACATTGGTTCCGGCGTGGATTACGGCCATCTTGAGCAGGTTTGTGATGCGATGGTTCGCCAGGTCATTGAAACCGGACAAGATATTGAAGCGATTTCAGCGGGCGGCGGATTGTCGATTCCTTATCATTTTGACGAAGAATCTATCGATACCGGCCACTATTTTGGTTTGTGGAACCGTGCGCGTGAGCAGATTGCGGCACACCTCGGACATGAAGTGAAACTGGAAATCGAACCGGGGCGTTTCCTGGTGGCGGAATCCGGCGTGCTTGTGGCGCAAATCCGTGCGGTGAAAAACATGGGCAGCCGCCATTTCGTGTTGTGCGACGCCGGGTTTAACGACCTGATGCGTCCGGCGATGTACGGCAGTTATCACCATATTTCGCTGTTACCGGCAGATGGCCGCGACCTCAGCGGTCAGGCGCTGACGGAATCCGTGATTGCCGGGCCTTTGTGTGAATCCGGTGACGTTTTTACCCAGCAGGCAGGCGGCGGCGTTGAAACCTTCCCGCTCCCATCGTTGCGGATTGGCGATTATCTGGTGTTCCACGATACCGGTGCCTATGGCGCATCGATGTCTTCTAACTACAACACCCGTCCGCTGCTGCCGGAAGTACTGTTCGAAAATGGCGTCCCGCGGCTGATTCGTCGCAGGCAGACGGTGGAAGAGTTAATCGCTTTAGAGCTGTAAGCTCTGCTCCTCCCCCTGCGAAGGGGGAGGAGCTGAACGAGTTCTCTGTACTTTTTCGCAGGGGAGTTTCGTGTTGAATTTACTGTTTTTCAAACATCTCTTTCCTCAGTAACACGATTTCTTCGGCCAGTTCGCGGCACAGCATGGCGGTCATCAGATGATCCTGCGAATGCACCATAATCAGATTTACCGGTATTTTTCCCACGCCTTCATCCAGCCCGATCAGCTGCGTCTGCACTTTGTGAGCGACGCGCGCCGCATCGTCTGAGGCTTTCAGCATGGCATCCGCCTGCTCCCATTCCTTTTTGCGGGCGTGCTGAATCGCCATCATCGCGTTAGAACGCGCTTCCCCGGCGTTGATCAATAACTCCATTACCGTTTGTTCCAGATCGAATTCCATCGACATCTCCAAAATTGGTATACCAGAAAGGGGTGAATTCATCATATTGGAATTCCAATATTCACATGTGAGAACGCTGTCACAGAAATTAATTCGTATTCCGCTATTTTTTGGCATGCCACATTAAGACAATAATGACCCAAAAGATGGACGGAATTTCTCTCAGAACCGGAATCTGACTTTATATTCGCACTCAACCTTTATCCTCTGATACGTCAAAAGGTCAATGCGAAACAAACACCTGTAAAGCAAAACACAATATTAAAAGAGGTGGTGTCATGTCACTGAAAGACCGTTTTATCGATTCTCTCGGGGGATTCGCGAATACTTTTAATAGCCTCAGATACATCATGGCTATTAAGGCTTCTTTTATCACGTTAATGCCGGTCATTATCGTGGGGGCATTCTCAGTTTTAATTTCAAATATGGTGATGGATCCGAAAAACGGATTAGCCCACTTTGAAATGTTCTCCTGGCTGGCGACGCTCAAACCGATTATGAGCAGTATTAACTATGCCACGCTGAGTTTCCTGACCATCGGCGCGGTATTTTTAATTGGTATTGAACTGGGCAAAATTAACGGTTCGCGTTCGTTATTTCCCGGCCTGCTGGCGGTGATTTGTTTTATTGCCGTCACGCCGACGACCGTCGATATGATGGTCAACGGCCAGATGCAGGAAGTGAAAGACGTGCTGGCGAAACAATTCTCCGACACCAAAAGCCTGTTCCTTGGCATGTTTATTGCCATTCTCTCGGTGGAAATATATTCCCACCTGGAAAAGGTTAACGGCCTGCGGATTAAAATGCCGGAAAGTGTGCCGCCGAACGTTTCCGCGTCGTTCTCCGCACTGATCCCCGCGATTATTACCGTGGTTATCGTCGCCACATTCGGCTTCGTTTTCCATCGCGTGACCGGCATGTATTTGTACGACGCGGTGTATCAGGTGATCCAGCGTCCTCTGGAATCGGTGATGCAAAGCCTGCCGGGCATTCTGCTGCTGATGTTTGTCGCGCAACTGTTCTGGGTCATTGGTATTCACGGCAATCAGATGATCAAACCCATCCGTGAGCCGCTGCTGCTGGGCGCGATCATGGTGAACATGACGGCGTTCGAGCAGGGACATGAAGTGCCGAACATCATCACCATGCCGTTCTGGGATGTGTACATGAGCATCGGCGGCTCCGGCTGCACTATCGGGCTTTTGCTGGCGGTCATGCTGGGAACGCGCCGCAAAGAAATGCGCGAAATCGCCAAATTATCCATGGGGCCGGGCTTCTTCAACATCAATGAACCGGTGATTTTTGGCATGCCGATCATGCTCAACCCGATTCTGGCGATCCCGTTCATCATCACGCCGCTCATCACCGGCACTATCGGGTATTTTGCGACCAGCCTGGGTTTTGCCGGACGTGCCGTGGTCATGGTGCCGTGGACCACGCCGCCGATCATCAACGCCTGGCTGTCTACCGCCGGTTCGATGGGCGCGGTGATTACCCAAATTGGCTGCATCGTGGTGGCTGTGCTGATTTATCTGCCGTTCGTCAAAGTGGCTTCGCGCCGTGCAGAACAGGCGCAGATTGACGCTATCGCGCAGCAGCAAAAACGCGCTGCAACGGCCTGAATCCGGGACAACGAGGAAAATTATGAGCAAAGTTTCAATCACCATTCCTGACGAGTTTATTCTCGGTGCGGCGGCTTCTGCGTGGCAAACCGAAGGCTGGAGTGGCAAAAAGGACGGGCAGGATTCGTATCTGGATCTCTGGTACAAAAACAACCGCCACGTCTGGCACAACGGCTACGGCCCGGCGAAAGCCACTGATTTCATTAACCGTTATAAAGAAGATGTGGCGCTGATGAAGGCCAGCGGGCTGACGCATTACCGCACCTCAGTTAACTGGTCGCGCTTTTTCACCGACTACGAACTGGGTACGGTTGATGAGGAATATGCGGCGTACATCGGCAATCTTCTGGATGAGATGAAGCGCAACGGCATTGAGCCGATGCTGTGCCTCGAACACTACGAATTACCGGCGTATCTGCTTGAAAAATATGACGGCTGGGGCTCGAAAAAAGTCGTTGAGCTTTTTGTCCTGTACGCGGATAAAGTGCTTGAGCGCTTCGCCGGGAAGGTCAGCCGCTGGTTCACTTTCAACGAGCCGGTAGTGGTGCAAACCCGCGTGTATCTGGACGCAATCCGCTGGCCTTTCGAGCAGAACACCGGTAAATGGATGCAGTGGAATCATCACAAAGTGCTGGCAACCGCCAAAGTCGTCGAGCTGTTTCACCGTAAAGGTTACGGTTCGCACGGCACGATGGGCGTGATTTTAAACCCGGAAGTGACGTACGCCCGTTCAGCGGCGGCGCACGATCAGAAGGCGGCGCATTTATACGATTTATTCTATAACCGCGTATTTTTAGACCCGATGATTAAAGGCGAATACCCGCAGGAATTGCTCGATTTGCTGCAAAAGCACCACGTGCAGTTTGATTATTCAGAGCAGGAACTGGCGGTTATCCGTAATAACACGGTGGACGAAGTGGGCATTAATCTGTATTACCCGCACCGTGTTAAAGCCCCGTCCCGTGAATGGAATAAAGAGACGCCATTCCATCCCGCGTTTTACTACGAACATTTTGAACTGCCGGGCCGCAGGATGAATAAATCCCGTGGCTGGGAAATTTACCCGAAAATTGTTTATGACTTTGCAATGCGCATTAAAACGGAATACGGAAATATTCCATGGTTTATTGCTGAGAACGGAATGGGCATTGAAAATGAAGGCCAGTTCCGTGATGCCAGCAGCGGAGAAATTCAGGACGATTATCGTATTGAATTTATTGCCGAACATCTTTACTGGACATTAAAGGCGCGGGAAGACGGTGCAAATTGTCAGGGATATATGCTCTGGGCTTTTACCGATAACGTCTCGCCGATGAATGCTTTTAAAAACCGTTACGGGCTGATCGAGATTGATCTTGATAACAACCGTGATCGCCGTCAGAAGAAATCATCTCACTGGTTTAAATCGCTGAGTGAAAGTGGTGTGTTGTCTTTAACACTGGACGATGAAGATAAATAACCCGAGGAAACATTATGAAACGACTCGTTTTAGCTTGTTCGGCAGGGATGTCCACTTCCCTTGTGGTCACCAAAATGGAAAAAGAAGCGGCAGCCCGCGGGCTGGAATTTAAGATTTACGCCATCCCGGAAAATAATCTGCGCGACGAACTTGAGGCCTACGGACGTGACATTCAGGTTGTGCTGTTAGGGCCGCAGGTGCGGTTCAAACTGGCGGAAAATAAAAAGCTGACGGATGAACACAACATTCCCATCGCCGTGATCGACATGGTGGCATACGGAACCCTGAACGGCGCCAAAGTGCTGGATCAGGCATTAAGTTTGATACACTGACCCTTCAGCGTAGGTCCATTGGCTCTGTCTTTGGAGCCAATTTGTCAGTCTTTGCATCAGGGTGAATGTGTGGATAAAGGTGTGGTTTCGCAGGACAGAAAGCAGTATCAGGAAATCGGGCACGACCTGCGCGAGCAAATCAAGCAGGGGCATTTCGCTGTGGGTTCCCGCCTGCCGCCTGAACGAAATATGGCTGAAACCTACGGCGTCAGCCGGACTATCGTGCGTGAAGCTCTGCTGATGCTGGAACTCGAAGGCACGGTGGATATCCGCCAGGGCTCCGGCGTTTACGTGATCCGCATTCCTTCGCAGGAAGAGGGCGAAGACGAACTGATGTATCAGGGGCAGATTGGCCCGTTTGAAATTTTACAGGCGCGGCAGTTGCTCGAAAGTAATATTGCCGCGTTTGCCGCCAAAATGGCGACCAAGGCGGATATCGAAAACCTGCGCCGCACGCTGGAGCAGGAACAAATCGCGATTGTTGCCAACGACGAAAGTGGTGATAACGACCGCCTTTTTCACCTGCTGATCGCCGGTGCAACGCAGAACCAGATGCTGCTCGATTCCGTCAAAAATATCTGGATGCATCGCGATTCCAGCCCGCTCTGGAAACAATTACACAGCCACATCGCCACGCGCGGTTACCGGCTGAAATGGCTGGCAGATCATCAGAATATTTTGGCCGCACTGCGCCGCCGCGACGTGATGGGTTCGTATCAGGCCATGTGGCAGCACATGGAAAATGTGAAGAACACGCTGATGGAACTTTCTGATGTTGATGCGCCTGAGTTCGACGGTTATCTGTTTGAATCTGTGCCGATTTTTCAGGGGAAACTGGTCTGAGTATGAAGATCATCAATCTCAGCGAACGCCCGGAATTTCAGGAAACCGTCACGGACTGGCTGTGGAAAGCGTTTGGCAGTGAAAACAGCCGGGCGTTTTTTGAAAGCGTGGTGCAAAGCAGCCTGCGCGGTGCGGATTTGCCACAAACCTTTATCGCGCTCGAGGGCGATACGCTGGCGGGAACGGTCGGGTTATGGCGCTGCGATTTAATCAGCCGTCAGGATCTCACACCTTGGCTGGCGGCGCTGTACGTTGATGAAGGTTACAGATCGCGCGGGTTAGGGCAGGAATTGCAGGCTTTCGTGCTGGAGCACAGCCGCCGCAGCGGCTTTTCCGAACTCTATCTCTACGCTGAATTTACCGGCTACTACGAACGTTTGGGCTGGAAATACATCGGCGATGCGCTGGATTACCCTGACAAACCTGTCCGCGTTTACCAGCAATTCCTTTAATTCCCCGGAGAACTCACCGAGTGACGGCGCACCAGCGTCGGGCTGAACATGTGAGTGGTTTCGGGCAGCGGCTGGCCGTTTGCCAGCGCTAACGCCAGCTGCGCAGCCTGATTCGCCATCGCGACAACCGGATAACGCACCGTGGTCAGACGCGGGCGCAGATACCGCGAAATCAGCACGTCATCAAACCCGATCAGAGAAATTTCCCCCGGCACATCAATGCTGTTATCGCTTAATACCGAAAGCGCACCGGCGGCCATCGGGTCGTTGTAGCAGGTCACGGCGGTAAAGCTTTTGCCTAATCCCAGTAAGTCCGCCATCGCTTTTTCGCCGCCGATTTCATCGGGTTCGGCGTAGGCAATCAGTTTGTCATCGACAGGAATATTGTGTTCGGTCAGCGCGTCAATGTAGCCCTGAAGACGGTCGCTGGCATCGGAAATGCCGTGGTTGGAACACAAAATGGCGATGCGCTGATGCCCTGCCTGAATCAGATGGCGGGTTGCCAGCCATGAACCGTAGCGGTCATCAAGCGCAATGCAGCGCTCCTCGAAACCGGGCAGCGTGCGGTTGATCAGCACCATGCCGGGAATTTGCTGCATCAGGCTGGTCAGTTCATCTTCAGGCAGCATTTTGGCGTGGACCACCAGCGCCGCACAGCGGTGACGGATCAGCTGTTCGATGGCCTGACGCTCTTTTTCCACGTTGTGATAACCGTTACCAATCAGCAGAAAATTGCCGGTCGCATATGCCACCTGTTCGACGGCTTTTACCATCGCGCCAAAAAAAGGATCGGACACGTCGGCCACAATCAGGCCCAGGGTTTCGGTAGCCTGTTGCGCCAGTGCGCGGGCGTTGGCATTCGGATGATATTGCAGATGCTGCATGGCGTTCTGAACGGCTTCCCGCGAGCTTTCACTGGCTTTCGGAGAATGATTTATCACGCGTGAAACGGTCGCAACCGATACGCCTGCCAGTTTTGCTACATCCTTAATCGTTGCCATAACACTTCCGCTATTCCGTGAGGGTAATCGTTTACACTGCCCAGTTTTGCGGAAAAGACCGGTGGCTGCAAGGATGTCGATCGCAACTTTTCGATGCAAGACGCATGTAACGGGAAAAGAATGCCGTCTTTAACGGAAATCGCAGCCTGAAAGGGCCGAAATGGGTTTGATTAAGATGATTTGTTCTTTGAACTGAGAACGGCGCGAATGTTATTTTTAATGCTATTCACCCGCGCTGAGAAAAAGAAAAAATGCCGATAAAACGTTACCCGCAACTGGCTCACTGGGGCGCGTATACCGCCGTGGTGGAAGATGGCCGCCTGATCCGCTGCGAGCCTTATTCCGCCGATGCTGACCCTTCGCCTTTACTCGATTCGATTGCGCCGCTGGTGTATTCGGAAAAACGCATCCGCAAACCGGCGGTGCGCCGTTCCTGGCTGCAAAAACGCGAAAACAGTGATCGCTCGCTGCGCGGGCGTGAAGATTTTGTCGAAGTGGACTGGGATCTGGCGCTGGATCTGGTCGCTGAAGAGAATAAACGCGTGCGCGACCGCTACGGCGCATCCGGGATTTTCAACGGTTCTTACGGCTGGTCTTCTGCGGGGCGTTTACACCATGCCCGTTCGCTGGTGCGCCGTTTTTATTTCACCGGCGGCGGCGGTGTGGATCAGCAGGGCAATTACAGCTGGGGCTCGGCGCAGTTTTTCCTGCCGTATGTGATTGGTACATTTACGCCACTGACCGGGCGCGTCACGTCGTGGCCGAGCGTGGTGGAGCATGCGGAAATCCTGCTTGCCTTCGGCGGTCTGGCGCTGAAAAACGCGCAAGTGGCGTC
This sequence comes from Rahnella sp. BIGb0603, assembly GCF_024808755.1. Taxonomy (NCBI): domain Bacteria; kingdom Pseudomonadati; phylum Pseudomonadota; class Gammaproteobacteria; order Enterobacterales; family Yersiniaceae; genus Rahnella; species Rahnella sp. BIGb0603. The sequence continues at coordinate 161,702 of NZ_JANUEX010000008.1, forward strand.
CGGCGGCGCGGTTGAACATACGCTGAAACCGGCGCTGGAACAGCTGGCAAAAAAAGGCACGCGGGTGATTAACATCAGCCCGATGCGCGATGACTGCCCGGCGTTTGTGAATGCCGAGTGGATCCCGATCCGCCCGAACACTGACGCAGCGCTGATGATGGCGATCGCGTATGAGATTCAGCGCAAGGATGCACAGGACGATGCGTTTCTGGCCAGCCACTGCGTGGGTTATCCGCAGCTCGCGGCGTACCTGCGCGGTGATACTGACGGCGTGGCGAAAACGCCGGAGTGGGCGAGCTACATTACCGGTATTCCGGCTGAACGTATTGCGCGGCTGGCCGACGATCTGATCGGCGTGCGCAGCTTTATTACCTGTTCTTATTCCGTGCAGCGCGCCCATCGCGGCGAACAGCCTTACTGGATGATGATCGCCATTTCCGCCATGCTCGGGCAGGTCGGTTTGCCGGGCGGCGGTTTCTCGTTTGGACACGGTTCGATGAACAGCGTCGGCAATCCGCGTTTTGACACGCCGGGCCCAGCCGTCAGCGCCGGGCCGAATCCTTCCGGTTTGTCGATTCCTGTTGCACGCATCAGCGACATGTTGCTCAATCCGGGGCAGCCGTACGAATTCCAGGGCGAGACGCTGAATTATCCGGATATTCATCTGGTTCACTGGGCCGGCGGCAATCCGTTCCATCACCATCAGCAGCTTAACCGCCTGGTCGAAGGCTGGCAGAAACCGGACACGGTGATCGTGCAGGATAACGTCTGGACACCGGCAGCGCAGATGGCCGACATCGTGCTGCCTGCGACCACCTCGCTTGAGCGTAATGATATCGGCGGTTCTTCGCGTGACCGTTTCGTGCTGGCGATGCATCAGGCCATCGCGCCACAGCATCAGGCGCGTAACGATTTTGATATTTTCGCCGATATCGCCGACCGTCTCGGTTACCGCGAACCGTTCACGCAGGGGCGCAACGAAGATCAGTGGCTGCGCCATATTTACCGTCAGTGCGGTGAAGCGCAGAAAGGCACCGGCGTTGAATGGCCGGACTTTGAAACGTTCTGGGAACGCGGTTTTGTTGAATTGCCGACGCCGGAGAAGGATTACATCTTCTTCGAAGAATTCCGCAAAAGCCCGCGCGCTAATCCGCTGGGCACGCACAGTGGAAAAATCGAGTTGTTCTCCGAAACCATCGCCGGATACGGTTACGAAGATTTCGCACCGCATCCGGAATGGCAGCCGCCGGTTGAGTGGCTGGGCGCAGAAACGGCCAAAGAGTGGCCGCTGCATCTGATTTCCATCCAGCCGAAAGACCGGTTGCATAGCCAGCTCGATCAGTCGCCGCTGGCGCAGTCGAACAAAACGGCCGGGAAAGAAACGCTGTTTATGCACCCTGAAGACGCGGCCAGCCGCCAGCTGAACGACGGCGACCGGGTGAAAGTGCATAACGCGCGCGGCAGCTGTCTGGCCGGGGTTTCGTTCAATGACGGCATTACGCGCGGCGTGGTGCTGATGTCCACCGGCGCCTGGTTTGATCCGGGCTTTGGCGGTAAATGGCAGGAAACCGAGCAGGCGGGAAATCCGAATGTGCTGACGCTGGATATCGGCACCTCGCGTCTGACGCAGGGGCCAAATGCAATGAGCTGCCTGGTCGAAGTAACGCAATCAGCATTAAATGATTAAAACCGGAGGCATTTTCACCACTCGTTACACTTTGCGGAATTATGTTTCGATTGCCTGCTGGCTGTGGTTCGTACAAACCAGCTAAATTGAACGTCCCAGAGGTATTGATTGGTGAATCATCAACGTGCTCTGCATGTTGATACCGATTAAATTTGCACCAACCTACGCGGATGCGTAGGTTTTTTTTTGTCTCAATTCTGCACGTCGTTAAGCAACCTCCGAAACTCTCTCCGACTGGCGTCTTTTACAACGGCTTATAGTATGCTGTTTCCCCAACCTTTTTCTTTCAAGATCAGGGATGACACATAAGGAGATGGCAAACATGTATAACTTTCTTTTCGCCGCGTTCAGGTGGCTGTTCCGCATAGCGTTCCGGGTGACGGTCACGCCGGCGAAATCCTCATTTGATTACCCGCGTTTATTGCTCACGCCCAACCATGTTTCTTTTATAGACGGCATGCTGCTGGTGCTTTTTCTGCCGGTCAAACCGGTGTTCGCGGTGTATTCCAACATTACTGATACCTGGTTTATGCGCTGGCTGAAGCCGTACGTGGACTTCATGCCGCTGGACCCGACCAAACCGATGGCGATTAAACACCTGATCCGCGAAGTGGAAAAAGGGCGTCCGGTGGTGGTTTTCCCGGAAGGGCGTATTACGGTCACCGGTTCATTAATGAAGATTTATGACGGCGCCGCTTTTGTCGCGGCGAAGTCACAGGCCACCGTGATCCCGATCCGCATTGACGGCGCAGAATTTACGCCGTTTGGTCGCCTGTTCGGCAGTTTCAAAATCCGCTGGTTCCCGAAAGTGACAATCAACGTTTTGCCGCCGGTGACGATCCCGATGCCGGAAGCCGCGCGTTCCCGCGACCGCCGCGTGCTGGCTGGTGAGCAATTGCATAAAGTGATGATGCAGGCGCGCATGGAAACCCGCGAGCCGGAAACGTTGTATCAGGCGTTTCTGTCGGCGCAAACCCGCTATGGCCGCCGCAAACCCTGCATCGCCGATGTTTCTTTCAAGGAAGATTCTTATCAGGGCCTGCTGAAAAAATCCCTCGGCGTCAGCCGTATCCTGCAACGTTTCACCCGCGAAGGGGAACACGTCGGGATGCTGCTGCCGAATGCCACGATCATGGCCGCAGCGCTGTTTGGCGCGTCGATGCGCAACCGTATTCCGGCGCTGCTCAACTACACCGCCGGTGCGAAAGGGCTGCAAAGCGCGATGAAAGCGGCGCAAATCAAAACGATCATTACGTCCCGCCAGTTCCTCGAAAAAGGCAAACTGACGCATCTGCCGGAGAATGTCCCGGAAGCTAACTGGGTTTATCTGGAAGATTTAAAAGATACCGTCACGTTGCAGGACAAACTGTGGATCCTGCTCCACCTGATTTTCCCGCGTCGCGCAATGTTGCCACAGCAACCTGACGATGCCGCGCTGGTGCTGTTTACCTCCGGCTCCGAAGGCAATCCGAAAGGCGTGGTGCATTCCCATGCGAGCCTGCTGGCGAACGTTGAGCAAATCCGCACCGTGGCGGATTTCACCCCCCGCGACCGTTTCATGTCCTCCCTGCCGCTGTTCCATGCGTTCGGGCTGACCGTCGGTCTGTTAACGCCGATCATGACTGGCGCGCGCGTGTTCCTGTATCCGAGCCCGCTGCATTACCGCATTGTGCCGGAGCTGGTCTACGATCAGAACTGCAACGTGTTGTTCGGTACGTCCACCTTCCTCGGCAACTACGCCCGATTTGCACATCCTTATGATTTTGCCCGCTTGCGCTATGTCGTTGCTGGCGCGGAAAAACTGGCGGAAAGCACCAAGGAAATCTGGCAGAACAAATTCGGTATCCGCATTCTCGAAGGCTATGGCGTGACCGAATGCGCGCCGGTGGTGGCAATTAACGTGCCGATGGCCGCGAAAGTGAATACCGTCGGTCAGATTTTGCCGGGAATGGAATCACGTCTGATTAAAGTGCCGGGTATTGAAGAAGGCGGACGCCTGCAACTGCGTGGCCCGAACATCATGAAAGGCTATCTGCGGGTTGAAAATCCGGGCGTACTGGAAGCGCCACAGGCCGAAAACGCCGACGGCGAAATGCAGGCTGGCTGGTATGACACGGGGGATATCGTCACGCTGGATGACAAAGGTTTCTGCGCCATTCGTGGCCGCGTGAAGCGTTTTGCCAAACTGGCCGGTGAAATGGTGTCGCTGGAAAGCGTCGAGCAACTTGCCATCAAAGCTTCACCGGATAAACAACATGCAGCGACGTCACGCAGTGATGCCAGCAAAGGCGAGGCCTTAGTGCTGTTTACCACCGACCCGGAATTACGCCGTGATGCCCTGAGTAAAGCCGCCCGCGAATTGGGGCTGCCGGAACTTGCCGTGCCGCGCGATATTCGCGTGGTTAAAGCCTTGCCGTTGCTGGGCAGCGGTAAACCTGATTTTGTCACCCTGCGCCAGATGGCAGAAAACCCGGAGAGTGAGGCATGAGCCAACCTTCTATGGCGGCAGCGCCGCTGATGTCGAAAAGCATGACGGCGGTGATCGTCGCGCAGTTTCTGTCTGCGTTTGGCGATAACGCGCTGTTGTTTGCCGCGCTGGCGCTGATCAAACAACAGCTGTATCCCGACTGGAGCCAGCCGGTTTTACAGATGGCGTTTGTGGCGACGTACATTATTCTCGCGCCGTTTGTCGGGCAGTTCGCGGACAGCTTCTCGAAAGGCCGCGTAATGATGGTTGCCAATCTGCTCAAACTCGGCGGGGCGGCGGTGATTTGCGCCGGACTGAACCCGTTCCTCGGCTATACGCTGGTGGGGATTGGGGCGGCGGCGTATTCACCGGCCAAATATGGCATCTTGGGTGAAATCGCCAGCGGCGAGCAGCTGGTGAAAGCCAACGGCATGATGGAAGCCTCGACCATTGCAGCGATCCTTCTCGGATCGGTGGCCGGTGGCGCGCTGGCTGACTGGAGCATTCTGGCTGCGCTCGGTATCTGCGTGCTGGCTTATGGCGCGGCGGTCGCGGCGAACTGGTTTATTCCCAAGCTGACACCGGCGCGTCCGGGGCAGTCGTGGAATCCGTCCAAAATGACGCGGACGTTTTTCTTCGCCTGCAAAACCTTGTGGCAGGACGGCGAAACCCGCTTTTCGCTGGTCGGTACCAGCCTCTTCTGGGGCGCGGGTGTGACGCTGCGTTTCCTGCTGGTGCTGTGGGTGCCGGTGGCGCTCGGCATTACCGATAACAAAACGCCGACGCTTCTGAATGCGATGGTCGCCATCGGTATTGTGTTTGGTGCCGGTGCGGCTGCGAAACTCATCCGCCTGGAAACAGTGAAACGCTGTCTGCCTGCGGGTGTCGCGATCGGGATTGCGGTCGTCGTATTCGCCCTGCAAACCAGCATGCTAAGTTCGTATATTGTGCTGGTGGTTGTCGGGATCCTCGGCGGTTTCTTCGTGGTTCCGCTGAACGCACTGTTACAGCATCGCGGTAAAATTTCCGTCGGCGCCGGTAATGCAATTGCAGTGCAGAACCTCGGTGAGAACACGGCGATGTTGCTGATGCTTGGCCTGTATTCGCTGGTGGTGATGGCGGGCGCGCCGGTCGTGGCGATTGGTATCGGCTTCGGCGTGGTGTTTGCGCTGGCGATTACCGGGCTGTGGATCTGGAAGAATATGCAGAAACGTCGTCTGGCGTGATGCTGTTTTTATAGCGATTTCGCAAAAACAAAAGGGCGCTGAGCGCCCTTTTTTAATGGCTGTGATATGGCGTTTGTTACGGCGCCGGAATGGTGAAGCGTTTGTGGATTTCTTCCAGCTCAACCAGAATTTCGCCATCAAGCGTCAGGTCCTGACTGTCGATGTTGATCTTCAGTTGTTTCAGCGTGGTCGCGCCCAGCAGCGTGCTGGCGACAAACGGTTGCTGGCGCACGAAGGCCAGAGCCATCTGCGAAGGATCCAGATTGTGTTTTTTCGCCAGCGCGACATATTCGGCAATCGCCGCTTCTGCCTGCGGTGAAGAGTAACGCGTGAAGCGGCTGAACAGCGTGTTACGCGCACCGGCCGGTTTCGCACCGTTCAGGTATTTGCCGCTCAGCGTACCGAACGCCAGGCTGGAATAGGCGAGCAATTCCACCCCTTCGTGCTGGCTGATTTCTGACAAACCGATTTCAAAGCTGCGGTTCAGCAGGCTGTACGGGTTTTGAATCGAAACAATACGCGGCAGGTCATGCTTTTCGGCAAGTTGCAGATAACGCATCACGCCCCACGGCGTTTCGTTAGAAACACCGATGTAGCGGATTTTACCGGCGCGCACCTGTTCATTCAGAGCTTCAAGCGTTTCCAGTAAAGTCACCGGAGACTGTTCTTCAGTGTACTGATAGCTCAGTTTGCCAAAGAAATTGGTCTGACGCTGCGGCCAGTGCAGCTGATATAAGTCCAGATAATCCGTATTCAGACGTTTCAGGCTGGCATCCAGCGCCGCGCGGATATTTTTGCGATCCAGCATCTGGCCCGGACGGATGGAATTGTCGTTACCGCGCGAAGGACCGGCGACTTTACTCGCCAGAATGATCTTCTCGCGGTTGCCGCGGGCTTTCAGCCAGCTGCCAATATAGCTTTCCGTCAGGCCCTGCGTTTCAGGACGCGGCGGAACGGGATACATTTCTGCGGTATCAATCAGGTTTATGCCCGCCGCAACGGCGTAATCCAGTTGCTGATGGGCGTCGGCTTCGCTGTTCTGTTCACCAAAAGTCATGGTGCCAAGTCCCAGTAAGCTCACTTCTAAAGAACTGTGGGGTATACGGTGATATTGCATTGCCGGTCTTCCTTTCTATCTGAGAATGTCAGCCTAACGAAAAAGCGCCTTTACTGACTATATACAAGGCAGGAACAAGGGGGAAGGGGGCAACTATCCTGCAATAACGCGGGTGGCACGTATGGCTACCCGCGTTATTGCATCAGGCAGGATGGAGTGGGGCGCGGTATTTAGCGTTTCATGACCTGGCTGACGTTATCGTTGTTGATCTGACGCTTATTGCCCTGTTCATCGGTGTAGCTGAGCAGACCGGTGGATTTATCCAGCTCGGGTTTGCCGTCGGTCAGGATCATATTGCCGTCTTTGGTGGAAATCACGTAGTCGCTGGCGCAGCCTGAGAGGCTAAAAACCAGAAGTGCAGCACCGGTCAGCATCAAAGTTTTCTTCATCATCATCGTTGTTATTCCTTTGGTTACGTCGAAGATTTTTCGTTATGGGAAATGATCTACAGTCTAGCGTAGCAAAAGGAATCCAACGTGGCAGAAAAGGTGTGTGAAATTTTATAAATTTCGGTATTCAAAGCAGAAAGTGGCGGGACAGCAGCGCGCCGGTGAAACGCTTCTTAAGATAAAAGCCGCGGGGAAGTGTCAGGATCGGCTGTCCGAACTCGCCGATAGCTTCTGTCAGCGCCTTGCTGTTCGCGGCTTTCGGGCGCAGTTGCAGATATTCTCCGTGACGGGCCGTTATGCTTTCGACTTTACCGAGCACGATTAAATCCATCAGCTCTTCCCAGTCCTGACGCAACTGCTCATCTTCTTCTTGCGACGGTTGCCACAGCAAAGGCGCACCTATATGCCGTTCTGCCAGCGGGATCTGACGTTCGCCTTCTACAGGGATCCACAGCACACGGGCCAGTTTGTGCCGCACATGACTGCTTTCCCACGTCACGCCGCTGTTTCCGGTTAACGGGGCGACGCACACGAAAGTGGTTTCCAGCGGTTTCCCCCTGGAATCGACCGGGATCGTTTTCAGCTCAATGCCAATGTCGGCAAAATCCTGCTCGGGTTTACTGCCCGCGATGGCACCGAGATACACTTCCAGCAACATGCCGACCCAGCCTTTTTCACGTTTCAGATTCGCCGGGATTGGCAAACCTGCGCGTGTGGCCAGTTCGCCTAATGTATGACCCGCAAGAGATTGCGCGCGTTGCAGCAGTGCGTTTTCGTCACGGGGCGGTTGTGTTGCAGGTAAAGGAATCGACATAAAAAACAATGCTCATTCAATAGATTAAATTTCGTACTGCTTTCATCCCGCACGGTGAATAAAAAGTTATACCTGCGCGGCGGAGGAATAATAGCATGATTTATCTTAGTTTTTTTTCCGCATTCCGGCGGATTTTGCAGGCTAAAGATTAGGTTGATCACCTGTTGAAGGCGACAATAAACAGGATCTTCCACCTAGTTATCCACAGATTTCTTGGATAACCTCAGGTTTATCCGATCACTGGTTCGATTTACAGGCTTGACGTATGGGGTTTCATCCAATTATTGCTCAGGTAACGTCAACTTTTAGTCGATCGCTGTGGATAAAAACGTCATTGGTCGATCTTTCGCCAGATCACTTTCCAATGTGATTTGGTTCTCGTTTTTGAACGTGGGATAACGTGTTTATTGGTTATCAATAGCATGTTTTTTAAGTGTTTTATGGGATTTCATTTTTCTGGGGCAAATAAGTTCAGGAGAGTTTTACCCCGCTTACTCTTAAGTTCTTCACATATCTATCCACAGAAAAAGTGAATAAAATCTCGGATGTTTTCCCAAATCTGTTTATAACTTTGGTTATAACTGTGAGTTATCCCATTTTTATTCATGCCGATCGGCGTTAACCAGTGGTTTACCGCCTGTTGGTAGTATGAAACAATCAGAACATCTATGATTTTAAGCTATTGAGGTAGTCCGGTGATCGATGATGATGGCTACCGCCCGAATGTTGGTATCGTAATCTGTGACAAGCAGGGTCAGGTGTTATGGGCCAGACGATACGGTCAGCACTCCTGGCAGTTTCCACAGGGGGGCATAAACCCCGGTGAAACCGCTGAGCAGGCCATGTACCGCGAGCTGTTTGAGGAAGTGGGGCTTGGCCGTAAAGATGTACGTATTCTGGCTTCGACCCGTAACTGGTTACGTTATAAATTGCCAAAACGTTTGGTGCGTTGGGACACAAAGCCGGTTTGTATCGGCCAAAAGCAAAAATGGTTCTTGCTGCAACTGATGTGCAACGATGCGGATATCAATATGCAGCGCAGCAGCACGCCTGAATTTGATGGCTGGCGTTGGGTAAGTTTCTGGTATCCGGTTCGTCAGGTCGTGTCATTCAAACGTGATGTCTACCGTCGTGTAATGAAGGAGTTTTCCACCACTATCATGCCGATGCAGGAAGTCTCTCTTCCAAAGACATCACCCGCTTATCGTCGTAAAAGAGGCTAAGTCACGAAGAAATGCTCACGCGTTTGCGAGAAATTGTTGAAAAGGTAGCAATGGCGTCCAGCCTGAATGATGCGCTGGACGTACTGGTCAACGAAACCTGCCTGGCGATGGACACTGAAGTGTGTTCCGTCTATCTCGCTGACAATGACCGCCGTTGTTACTATCTGATGGCGACGCGAGGTTTGAAAAAGCCTCGCGGGCGCACTATTACCCTGGCGTTTGATCAGGGCATCGTGGGTCTGGTCGGGCGTCTGGCTGAACCCATCAACCTTGCCGACGCGCAGAGCCACCCGAGTTTCAAATATATCCCTGCCGTCAAAGAAGATCTTTTCCGATCCTTCTTAGGCGTGCCGATCATTCACCGTCGTCAGCTGCTGGGCGTGCTGGTTATTCAGCAGCGCGAGCATCGCCAGTTTGATGAAAGTGAAGAGTCCTTTATGGTCACGCTGGCAACGCAGCTGGCGGCAATCCTTTCCCAGGCACAGCTTAATGTGCTTTACGGACGTTTCCGTCAGACCCGCGTGCGGGCACTGGCCGCATCGCCCGGTGTGGCGATTGGGATCGGCTGGCAGGACAGCTCGCAACCTTCGCTTGAGCATGTCTACATGGCGTCCACGCTGGACACCGTTCGTGAACGCGAGCGGCTGACCCGCGCACTGGAAGATGCCGGTGCAGAATTTCGCCGTTTCAGTAAACGCTTCACGGCCAGCGCGCAGAAAGAAAGCGCGGCGATTTTCGACCTCTATTCCCATTTACTCAATGATGCGCGCCTCAAGCGCGAGCTGTTTGCGCAGATTGATCAGGGCGCAGTGGCGGAATGGGCGGTCAAAAAGGTTGTTGAAGAATTTGCGGCTCAGTTTGCCAGCCTCCAGGATACCTATCTGCGTGAGCGCGGCAGCGATTTACGCGCACTCGGCCAGCGGCTGGTGTTTCATCTCGACGATACCATCCAGGGCAATACTCAGTGGCCGGAACGTTTCATTCTGGTCGCTGATGAACTGACCGCGACATTGCTGGCGGAAGTTCCGCAAGACCGGCTGGCGGGCGTCGTCGTCCGCGACGGTGCAGCGAATTCCCATGCCGCAATTTTAGTCCGTGCGATGGGCGTCCCGACCATTATGGGCGCGGATATTCAGCCCGCGCTGCTGAGCCAGCGTCAGCTGATTGTTGATGGTTACCGTGGCGAATTGCTGATTGACCCGGAAGCCGTTCTGGTGACGGAATACAAACGTCTCATCAGCGAAGAAATGGAGCTGAGCCAGAAAGCCGAAGATGATGTTGAGCAACCGGCTGCGCTGAAGAGCGGCGAGCGGGTACAGGTTATGCTCAACGCCGGGCTTAGCGCTGACCACGAAAAGTTGTTTGGCAGCCGCGTCGACGGTGTCGGGTTATACCGCACGGAAATTCCGTTCATGCTGCAAAGCGGCTTCCCTTCGGAAGAAGAACAGGTCGCGCAGTATCAGGGCATGCTGCAATTATTCCCGCAAAAGTCGGTGACGCTGCGCACGCTGGATATCGGCTCTGACAAACAGCTGCCGTATATGCCGATCAGCGAAGAAAACCCGTGTCTGGGCTGGCGTGGTATTCGTATCACGCTCGATCAGCCCGAGATTTTCCTGATTCAGGTTCGCGCCATGCTGCGCGCCAACGCGGCGACCGGCAATCTTGGCATTTTACTGCCGATGGTCACCAGCCTCGAGGAGATTGATGAAGCGCGACGCCTGATTGATCGTGCCGGACGTGAAGTGGAAGAACAGTTGGGTTATGAGCTGCCGCCGACGCGTCTGGGTGTCATGATTGAAGTGCCTTCGATGATCTTCATGCTCCCGGCTCTGGCCGGAAGAGTGGAGTTTATCTCCGTGGGCACCAACGATTTAACGCAATATCTGCTGGCCGTCGATCGTAACAATACCCGCGTCGCCGGGCTTTACGACAGCCTGCATCCGGCGATGTTGCGTGTGCTTAAGCAGATTGTCACCAGCGCAGAAGCCGCCGGGCTGGATGTCAGTTTGTGCGGTGAAATGGCCGGTGACCCGATGGGCGCGCTGTTGCTGACCGGCATGGGGTTCCGCAATCTCAGCATGAACGGCCGCAGCGTGGCGCGTATAAAATATCTGCTCCGCCGTATTGAATTACACGATGCCGAAGAGCTGGCCAGCCGCGTTTTACAGGCGCATTTCACCACGGATGTCCGCCATATGACGGCAGCATTTATGGAGCGACGCGGGCTGGGCGGCCTGATCCGCGGCGGCAAATAAACACCCTTCGCGGTACGCTGTACCGCGTGACTTCTGCTGTGGCCGCATTCCGGCGAACGATGAGATGATTTTTTACAGAACTTTTCCAGCGGCTTAGCCCCGGAAAACCTCCCGGCTATGCTACTATTCGCTCCCTGCTGGCCCTTAACCGGGCGATAATGATAAACAATTTGTGGTGATAGATGAGCAACAGCTATCTGGCGTTTCCCCAGTTTGACCCGGTGATTTTCTCCATCGGGCCGGTATCTCTTCACTGGTACGGACTGATGTATCTGGTCGGTTTTGTCTTCGCAATGTGGCTGGCTGTACGCCGTGCCAACAAGCCAGGCAGCGGCTGGAAAAAAGAAGAAGTAGAGAATTTACTCTATGCCGGTTTCCTCGGTGTCTTCCTCGGTGGCCGTATCGGTTATGTCTTCTTCTACAACCTGCCACTGTTCCTCGATAATCCTCTTTATCTCTTCAAAGTGTGGGACGGCGGTATGTCCTTCCACGGCGGCCTGATTGGTGTGATCGTCGTGATGTTGATTTTCGCACGCCGTACCAAGCGTAATTTCTTCCAGGTTTCCGATTTCATTGCTCCGCTGATCCCGTTTGGCCTGGGTGCAGGACGTCTGGGCAACTTCATTAACGGCGAGCTTTGGGGTCGTGTGACCACCGATGTGCCTTGGGCGATGTTGTTCCCCGGCTCACGTCAGGAAGATATCGCGATTGCCGCCGCTGACCCGAAATGGCAGCCGCTGCTGAACCAGTACGGTGTACTGCCGCGCCATCCTTCGCAGCTGTATGAACTGCTGCTGGAAGGCATCGTATTGTTCATCATTCTGAACGTCTTTATTCGCAAATCACGCCCGATGGGTGCGGTATCAGGCTTATTCCTGATTGGCTACGGCTTATTCCGCATCATCGTCGAACATTTCCGCCAGCCGGATGCGCAACTGGGCCTGTTCGATGGGATCATCAGTATGGGGCAGGTTCTGTCCATCCCGATGGTGGTCATTGGCCTGATTATGATGGTCTGGGCATATCGCCGTCCGCAGAAAAAATTGTCGTGAGGTAACATGAAACAGTATCTGGATTTAATGCAGAAAGTGCTCGATGAGGGCACCCCTAAAGCCGACCGTACCGGTACTGGCACGTTGTCGATTTTTGGTCATCAGATGCGTTTCAATCTGCAGGAAGGCTTTCCGCTGGTCACCACGAAAAAATGCCATCTGCGCTCCATCATTCATGAACTTCTGTGGTTCCTGAAAGGCGAAACCAATATCGCCTATCTGCGTGAAAACAACGTCAGCATCTGGGACGAGTGGGCAGATGAAAACGGCGACCTCGGCCCAGTGTACGGCAAACAGTGGCGTGCATGGGGTGCGGCTGATGGCACGCAAATTGACCAGTTGTCCAATGTGATTAAGCAACTGAAACAGGATCCTAATTCCCGCCGTATCATTGTTTCGGCCTGGAACGTGGGTGAGCTGGATCAGATGGCGCTGGCACCGTGCCACGCCTTCTTCCAGTTCTATGTGGCGGACGGAAAATTGTCCTGTCAGTTGTATCAGCGCTCATGCGATATCTTCCTCGGCCTGCCGTTCAATATCGCCAGCTATGCATTGCTGGTCCACATGATGGCGCAACAATGCGACCTCGCGGTGGGCGATTTTGTCTGGACCGGTGGTGATACTCACCTTTACAGCAACCACATGGAACAGACGCATTTGCAACTGAGCCGTGAGCCACGCGCGTTGCCTAAACTGATTATCAAGCGCAAACCAGCCTCCCTGTTTGATTACAACTTCGAAGATTTCGAGATTGAAGGGTACGATCCGCACCCGGCAATCAAAGCGCCCGTCGCTGTCTGATCCTTCGCTGTTTGCCGCCTGCCACTCTGGTCAGGCGGCCATTTCCGTTAACACCTTTCTCCCTGCTGCCGTACGTTTTACACCTTTTCCTGACAATTTCTGTTGTGATTTCTAATTTCATTTCATCCCTGCGAGGCATCGCACAACGATTTTGCTGCGTGCCCTTTATTGCACATATTGTTCCCGAGGCGTGCTGGAAAAATGCGTTTTGCCTGTAGCGGATAAAATTTAAATGCCTAACCTGACCCCATGAAAACAACGCAAAGGACGGGAGAACAGGGAATGTCGCTGATAGAAATGATGGTCGTGGTTGTCATCGTAGCGATGTGCGCGCTGTGGGGAATGCACAGCTGGCGCAGTTATCAGCAGGCGCTGAAGCTTGAGCAGCATGCTCAGCGGCTGCGCCTGTATCTTTATGGCGTTCAGACCGGTGCCAACAACTACAACCGTTCCGCGATACTGTGGGTGATGAGTGGAAAGGGCGGTTGCGTGGGAACCGGGCAGCGCGCGGCAGATTGCAAGGCGGCTGGTAGTAAGGTGTTTACGGTTGATGATCCTGAAATTGAATTGCTCGATTTTTCTGACAACGCGACCGGTTTTTACGGATTGCGAAATTCGGCCATGCCGGGACATCTCACACTGAAAAATGCGGCAGGCAGCCTGCGGATTGTCCTTTCTGCTCGGGGAAGATTGCGGATATGCAGTGAGAATCAGCCGTTACTTGGGATAGCGTCATGCCAGTAATCCCGCGCAATAACTTCGGGTTCACGCTGCCGGAAGTGATGATGGCGATGGGATTGGGAAGCATGCTGATGCTCAGTGCCGCGCAAATTTACCCGATGATGCGCCAGAGAAGCCAGAGCCTTGGCCGACATTATCAGCTGGATCAGCTTCTGCGTCAGACGGCATTTACGATGGAGAAAGATCTCCGACGGGCTGGTTTTTGTAATGGCATTTGTGAGGGAAAGCCCGTCATTATCGGCAATGCTGACGGAGAAGCGGCGGGCTCCTGCGTCATTGCCATTTACGACCTGAACCGCAACGGAAAATGGGAAAACCCCGGCACCGCTGAATCTGAATATTTTGGCTATCGCCTGCGTCAAGGAGGCATTGAAATCCAGCGCGGAGCCTCCGGCTGTAGCGGTTCCGGCTGGGAAAAATTACTCGATCCTGCCGAAGTCAGCGTGACAAGGTTTAACATCACAGAACAAACCAGTAGTTCTGGCGGCCATTTGTTTACTTTACAACTCGAGGCCCGGTGGAGCCGAAATCCTTTTATCCATCAGCAGGTCGGCGCGCTGGTTGCGGGGCATAACTTGTGAAGGCTGTTGTGAATTTTACCGGTGCGGAACGCCAGCGCGGCAGCGCCCTTATATTGAGCGTTATGGTGATGATGGGGCTGGGGCTTATTGCCCTTAACTCATTACAGCAGCAACTTTCGGCTGGCCTGGCGCTGACTTCCAGCCAGCACCGGTTCGTTATTGCCTGGGAAAATGCTTCAACGGTGCTGGCCTGGGGAGTTCAGCAAAGCTGGAAGGCTTCTACCGGTTCAGACTGGCAATGCCAGGATGTGGCAGCAGGTTTACTGATTTCAGGAAAAGGCCGGGTCTGTGTGCGCCCGTCACTGCGTCCGGATCTATTTCTGCTGCGCGGGGAAGGGCAAATGGCCGAAGGCGGTGAGCCTGTCATGCAATTTCAGCAAGCCAGTGGAAAAAACAAGGCTGACGGCACTCTGGTTTTTATCCCTCTGAAACAAGGCTGGCTGGATTTCTGCCCGGAAACTAATGAGCTGATTTGTAATGGTTAATGCATCCGGAAAAGAAGATATCTCACAGCAGGGTTTTAGCTTGCCGGAAGCATTGATAGCCGCACTGTTGCTGTCGGTGTCTGTTTTAGGGCTGCTGAATTATTACCAGTCACTGACCTATGGTTTTATGCGTCAGTGGCAGGTGCAACAGGCGTGGTCAGAGGCTCATTCGCAGCTGGAAGCTTATGCGGCAACCGGGCAGAGCCACGAAACTGTCATGGAAGGCTGGGAATATCAACTGTCGGGGATTTCTTTCGGGCAATCATGCCAGCGGGTCAATATTGTTATCCGGTCACCTGCAAAATATCAGGCAATTTTGCAGCGTCTGATCTGCAAATAGGATGGCTAAATGGCAGCAGAACGGGTTCAGAATAAGTCGGGAAAATACCCTCAAGCCGCTTGCAATGACGGGCTAACAGCTTAGAGTGGTTTAACAGGGTGATTTTCCCCTGGAGGAAACGTCCGGTTCGGGAACAAAATGTGACGGAGCTCCTGACTGCTCATCCCGGTTCGATTTTTTTGACAACTATCCTGCGTCTGCGGGGTCTGAACAGACCTGATAGCAGAAAACAGCAGGTTGAGATCCATCAGTTGTTGAACTGTTTATTTTTAGTGCCCGCGGGCATATTTACTCGATTGAGGGAGAGTGGCAATGTTGAAACAGGTTACCCGAATTTCCGGGTTACTGTTGTTATTGACCTTTTGGGCCCCTGGAGTCGCAAGCGCCGCCAACTGGCAGCCTTATGCACAAGCTATTAATAAAAGTCAGAACGACCCCCGTCTGTATCAGGCGATCAAGCTTGATAATGATATGACGGTATTGCTGGTTTCTGACCCTCAGGCGCCCAAGTCACTTGCTGCGCTGGCTATTCCCGTGGGTTCGCTGGAAGACCCTGATTCCCAGCTTGGCCTTGCCCATTACACCGAACACATGCTTCTGATGGGATCGAAAAAGTATCCTCAGCCTGAAAGCCTCTCCGAGTTCCTTAAAAAACATGGCGGCAGCCATAACGGCAGCACCGCTTCTTACCGTACGGCCTTTTATCTGGAAGTTGAAAATGATGCTTTGCCTGAAGCCGTGGATCGCCTTTCGGACGCCATCGGTGAGCCATTGCTGGACCCGGCTAACGGTGACCGTGAGCGTAATGCGGTAAATGCCGAACTGACCATGGCGCGTTCGCGTGACGGGATGCGTATGGCGCAGGTTCGGGCCGAAACGTTAAACCCTGAACACCCGGCGGCCCGTTATTCCGGTGGTAATCTCGATACGTTAAAAGATAAACCGGGCAGCAAACTTCACGATCAGCTCACCGCGTTCTATCACCGCTATTATTCTGCCAATCTGCTGGTAGGAGTTATCTACAGCAATAAACCGTTGCCGGAGCTGGCAGATTTGGCTGCCAATACTTTCGGAAAGATCACTAACCATCATGCCGTTGTGCCGCCGATTACCGTACCGACGGTGACGACAGAGCAAAAAGGTGAATTCATCCATTTTGTTCCCGCGCAGCCACGCAAAGAATTGCGTATTGAATTTGCCATCGACAATAACAGCGCAGATTTTCGCAGTAAAACAGATACCTATATCAGCTATCTGATTGGTAACCGCAGCCCGAATACGCTGTCAGACTGGTTGCAGAAACAAGGTTATGCAGACGGGATCAGCGCCGGAGCAGACCCGATTGTTAACCGGAATATGGGGGTATTTAATATCTCTGTTTCCCTGACGGATAAAGGTCTTGCCCGGCGCGACACAGTGATCGCCGCGATTTTCAGTTATCTTAACGAAATGCGGACACAGGGTATTAAGAAGTCTTATTTCGACGAAATTGCTCACGTCATGGCGCTTGATTTCCGGTATCCCGCGTTAACCCGAGATATGGATTATGTGGAGTGGCTGGTGGATACCATGCTCCGTGTTCCGGTTGAACATGTGCTCGATTCGCCGTATCTGACCGATCAGTACGATCCCAAAGCAATCGCATCACGTCTGGATGAAATGACGCCGCAAAATGCGCGCTACTGGATCATCAGCCCGAATGAGCCGCACAACAAAATGGCTTACTTTATGGAGGCACCTTACGAAGTCGATAAAGTGCCGCCGCAAACTTTTGAAAAATGGAAAACGCTGGCGCAGGGCATCACGTTGTCGCTGCCAGCGCTGAATCCCTATATTCCCGATTCTCTGGCGCTGGTGACGAAAGACTCGACGGCGGCCAAACCTGAGTTGCTGGTGGAAGATAAAGGGCTGCGTGTCTTCTATATGCCGAGCAGGTACTTCGCCGATGAACCGAAAGCCAATGTCACGGTGTCTTTCCGTAATGAAGAGGCACTGAGTTCGGCAAAAAATCAGGTGTTGTACGGCCTGACGGATTATCTGACCGGTGTCGCGTTTGATCAGCTGAGCTATCAGGCGTCCATCGGCGGCATTACGTTCGGGACGTCTCCGGATAATGGCCTGCAATTTACCGCCACCGGCTTTACTGAATGTCTGCCTGATTTGCTGGCGGCATTAGTGGATAACTATCCGAACTTTAAGCCGACGCAGGAACAGCTGGATCAGGCGAAATCCTGGTATCTGGAACGCCTATCTTCAGCCGATAAAGGCAAAGCTTTCGAACTGGCGTTACAGCCGATCCAACTGCTTTCCCGTGTGCCGTATACCGAACGCGCCGAGCGTGAAAAGTTAGTCGCGCAGATTACGCTTGATGACGTGAATAATTACCGTGAACAGCTGATTCACCACGCCGCCGTCGAAGTGATGGTGGTGGGGAATATGACCGCCGATCAGGTCAGGGCGATGTCACAGCAGATTATGCAAAAGCTGGGCGCGCACGGGAACGAATGGTGGCGCGGAAAGCAGGCTGAAGTGTCTGAGCCGATGAAAGCCAATATCCAGCGTACCGGCACCAGTACAGATTCTGCATTGGCGGCGGTGTATGTGCCACGCGGTTATGACGAAGTTCAGAGTATGGGCTACAGTGCGCTGCTGGGTCAGATTATTCAGCCGTGGTTCTACAGCCAGCTGCGTACGCAGGAACAGCTGGGATACGCGGTATTTGCCTTCCCGATCCCGGTGGGTAAACAATGGGGTATCGGCTTCCTGCTGCAAAGTAACAGCAAACAACCTGACTATCTCTATCAGCGCTATCTGGCATTTTATCCGCAGGCTGAAAAGCGTTTGCGGGAAATGAAAGATGATGAATTCCTGCAATATAAGCAGGGACTGGTGAATGAGATGCAGCAACGTCCGCAAACGCTGGATGAAGAAGCCGATCGTCTGGGCAATGACTTCAGCCGTGGAAATGCACAGTTTGATACCCGGGCTAATGTGATCCGTGTGATTGCCGGATTGACGCAGACTCAGCTGGCTGACTATTTCCATCAGGCTGTCGTTGCGCAAGATGGTCTGGCGATGCTGTCTCAGGTTTCCGGCAACGACAGTAAAACGCCGCAGTATGCTGCGCCGGAAGGCTTCAAAACCTGGCCGGATACGTCAACCTTGCAACAGGCTCTGAAATCGCAGACCAGCAAATAAAACTTCCAGACTTCAGTAAAAGCAAAAGGACGCGAAAGCGTCCTTTTTTATGCTCAGAATAATGGGTTCTGATTTTCAGAGATCTGAAATCAGGATCTTAGACCTGCGCTGGTAGTTGTACATTTCCTGTTTCTGAATCGGCAGGACGTCAACTTCCGCAGGTTTGAAACCACGCTCCTGGAACCAGTGAATACTGCGGGTCGTCAGAACAAATAACCGGTTCAGACCCATTTGCTTGGCCTGGCTGGCGACGCGTTGCAGTAGCATTTCACCGCGTGAAGAACTGCGGTAATCGGGATGAACCGCCACGCAGGCCATTTCGCCAATTCCTTCATCGTGGAACGGGTAAAGCGCGGCGCAGGCAATGGTCAGGTTATCGCGTTCGATAATGGTGAATTTATCAATTTCCATTTCGAGCTGCTCGCGTGAGCGGCGAACCAGAATGCCTTGTTGCTCAAGCGGGCGGATCAGCTCAAGAATACCTCCGATATCGTTAATGGTGGCGCGGCGAACCTGCTCGGCGCTTTCCATAACGATTTGCGTACCAATACCGTCACGTGAGAAGAGTTCCTGAACCAGCGCGCCGTCTTCCTGATAACTGATCAGGTGGCTGCGACGAACGCCGCTGCGGCAGGCTTTCACTGCCCCACGCAGGAACCTGACGGTGCCGGAAAGATAATCTCCACCCGATTCCATCAGGTCGATACGTTCCTGCGCTTCGTTAGGGAACAACTCAGAGATAATATTCCCTTCATCGTTGATGACGCCCTGAGAAGAACAGAAGCCGATCATTTTCTCGGCTTTCAGTTTGATTGCCAGCTGTGTCGCGACTTCTTCTGACGTCAGATTGAAGCTTTCGCCCGTGACGGAAACCGCTACCGGGCCAAGCAGCACAATCGCATTGCTGTCGAGCTGGCGGTGAATGGCTTCTTCATCGATACGGCGGATGCGGCCACTGTGGCAGTAATCGATACCGTCATCGACGCCCAGCGGCTGAGCAATGATAAAGTTCCCGCTGACCACGTTGATATGCGCGCCCTGCAGTGGCGTATTATTCAGACTCATGGAAAGCCGCGCGGTGATATCAAGCTGCAACAAACCCGCTGCCTGCTTCACCAGTTCGAGGGCCCGGGCGTCGGTCACGCGGATGTTTTTGTGATAAATCGGCTCGTAATTGTGCTCAGAAAGGTTCTCATCAATCTGCGGGCGTGCACCATAAACCACCACCAGACGAATGCCTAAACTGTGTAACAGCCCGATATCATTGACAATATTGCTAAAATTCTCATGTTCTATGGCTTCCCCACCGAGCATGACCACGAACGTTTTGCCACGGTGCGCATTAATATA
This sequence comes from Rahnella sp. BIGb0603, assembly GCF_024808755.1. Classification (NCBI taxonomy): domain Bacteria; kingdom Pseudomonadati; phylum Pseudomonadota; class Gammaproteobacteria; order Enterobacterales; family Yersiniaceae; genus Rahnella; species Rahnella sp. BIGb0603. Next base: position 181,431 of record NZ_JANUEX010000008.1, read on the forward strand.
GGGAACTGTGTGGCGAAATCCCTGAACCAGTTCTGTACTACGTTCCTTCACGGCAAAACCTCGTATGAATTTTTATTCGTAATTTTTGTATTTTTATTCTTTTGTCGGCGTGTAGCAAGTAAGAAATCGTTGTTTTTGTTTTAACACCCATTACAAACCTACAACAAATTGATTAATCGAATAAATGTTTAGGAATGACATGCAGGATACGATTCGTTAGAATCCATAAACTGAGTTTTTTATCAGCAATTTCTTACTTTTAGATACTTTTGAGACTGCATGACTGACGATAACCACAATCCCGGACGACGACGACTTCTTCAAACTGTAGCGGCTTCCTGGATGCTGAGTGTGAGCAAAGTGGGGTTCGCTGCCAGCTCACAGGTTATTGCAGTACGCATCTGGCCTTCTTCCACGTACACCCGCATTACGCTCGAATCCAGTACGCCACTAAAATATAAGCAATTTCTGCTGAGCGACCCGCCGCGTGTGGTCGTCGATATTGAAGGTGTTCACCTCAACAGCGTTCTGAAAGGGCTGGGAGAAAAGGTCCAGCAAAGTGACCCTTATATCCGCCAGGCGCGGGTGGGGCAGTTTGATACCAAAACGGTGCGCATGGTGCTTGAACTCAAGCGGGCCATCAATCCTCATGTGTTTACTCTCAGGCCGGTCGCCGAATTCCACAACCGTCTGGTCGTCGATTTGTATCCGGAAGACGGTGCCGTGAGTGCGGAAGATGATCCGCTGCTGGCATTACTGGAAGATTACAATCGCGGCGATGTGGCGAGAACGCTGCCGCCTGAAACGGCCAAAGACGGTCAGGCCGGCCGAAGCAGGCCGCTGGTCATTATGCTGGATCCGGGGCACGGTGGTGAAGATCCGGGTGCGATTGGTAAATACAAAACGCGTGAAAAGGATGTGGTTTTGCAAATCGCGCGCCGTCTGCAAAAACTGATTACGCGTGAACCTAATATGAAAGCGCATATGACCCGCAATGAAGATGTCTTTATTCCGCTGAAGGTCAGGGTGGCGAAAGCGCGAAAATTGCGGGCAGATCTGTTTATTTCTATTCATGCCGATGCGTTTACAAACCGCGCTGCAAAAGGCTCGTCCGTTTTTGCCTTATCGACCAAAGGCGCCACCAGTTCTGCTGCACGTTTTCTGGCGCAAACCCAGAATGAATCTGACCTGATTGGCGGCGTCAGCAAAAGCGGCGATCGTTATCTGGATCATACGATGTTCGATCTGGTTCAGACGGCAACCATCGGCGACAGCCTAAAATTTGGCAAAGAAGTGCTGACGCGCATGGGGAAGATTAATCATCTGCACAAAAACAAAGTCGATCAGGCCGGTTTTGCCGTGCTGAAAGCGCCGGACATACCGTCCATTCTGGTGGAGACGGCTTTCATCAGTAATATCAACGAAGAGAAAAAATTGAGGACTGCCCATTTTCAGCAGCAGGTCGCGGAATCGATTATGGCAGGAATTAAGGTTTGGTTTTCAGAAGGCGGGGCGGCAAGGGCGAAATAAGCAGGGGAATGGTGGAAAATATGAAGCCATTCCGGGCTGTACCCGAAATTTGGATACAAAAAAACACCCCTTAAGGTGCTGGTTGTTTGATGCAATTCATTGTTTAAGTAGTTGGTTGCGGGGGCCGGATTTGAACCGACGACCTTCGGGTTATGAGCCCGACGAGCTACCAGGCTGCTCCACCCCGCGTCCGTCACTACTTGGTACTGCTTTACATCATCACAGAATCCGAACTGAACATCATTGTACATCAGTTCCGAATTGGTTGCGGGGGCCGGATTTGAACCGACGACCTTCGGGTTATGAGCCCGACGAGCTACCAGGCTGCTCCACCCCGCGTCCGTGATACTGCTTTATTGCATCGAACAATTCAACTGAGCATTTCATACATCGAAATCGAATTGGTTGCGGGGGCCGGATTTGAACCGACGACCTTCGGGTTATGAGCCCGACGAGCTACCAGGCTGCTCCACCCCGCGTCCGATGGAGGCGAACTATACTCCCCATGAGATTTCGTGCAACCCTTTTTTGAATTTATTCAAATAAAGCACCAAGTTGCTGGGTTTTTGTTCACAAAATCGTCGTTTGGGGGGCAATTTGGCTCAGTACACTTTTTTATACTGTGGCAATTCCTTTCTGATATTCCGTTTGTTATCGTTTCGCCAGTCATTTCCCTGAAAGTAAGAGAGCGCGGCAACAATGAAAGGACGTTGGAGTAAGTATCTGCTGAGTGGTCTGTTGATTGCAGTGTTGGCGGGCTGTTCCTCGCGGCCGACTGATCGGGGCCAGCAGTATAAGGATGGCCGTCTGGACAACGCGCTGGAATACGTGAATGAGCCGAACGCCACAGGAAAACCGGTCAACGCGCTGGATTATTCAAATCAGGTTGCTGCTGTACAAATCGCGTCTTCCTCTTTATATGGGAGAAATAACACGACGTTTCAGGCCGTGGAGCAATGGCTGCGCTCCGGGGCTGACACCCGTAACCTGAGCCAGTACGGCCTCAGCGCCTATCAGATGGAAGGTGCCGATAACTTTGGTAACGTGCAGCTGACCGGCTATTACACGCCCGTTGTGCAGGCGCGCTATACCCGTCAGGGCGAATTCCAGTATCCGCTATACCGGATGCCGCCAAAACGCGGTCGCCTGCCGGATCGCGCCTCTATTTACTCCGGTGCGCTAAGTGACAATTACGTGGTCGCCTGGACCAATTCCCTGATGGATAACTTCATGATGGAAGTGCAGGGCAGCGGTTATGTGGATTACGGCGACGGGCGTCCTTATATGTTCTTTGGTTATGCGGGCAAAAATGGTCACGCCTACCGCAGCATCGGCAAGGTGCTCATCGACCGTGGCGAAGTGGCGCGCGAAAATATGTCGATGCAGGCCATTCGCCAGTGGGCTGATACTCACTCTGCGGCTGAAGTGCGTGAACTACTGGAACAAAACCCGTCATTTGTCTTCTTTAAACCTGAAGCTTTCGCGCCGGTTCGCGGTGCCAGCGGTGTTCCGCTGATTGCCAAAGCCTCGGTGGCTTCCGACCGCTCGCTTATTCCGGCAGGCACCACGCTGCTGGCAGAAGTGCCTGAACTGAATGATAAAGGTAAGTTTACCGGTAAATATCATATGCGTCTGATGGTTGCGCTGGACGTTGGTGGTGCGATTAAAGGACAACATTTCGATATGTATCAGGGGATTGGTACAGATGCCGGGCATGCGGCAGGATTTTATAATCACTACGGGCGCGTCTGGGTGTTAAAATCAGCGCAGAACGGCAAACCGCTGTTCACCGCTTATTCACAATCAAATTAAGTTTTCAGACGCACTGAGGTTTTTCGTTCATGACAGCAACATACTCCGACGCTTATCAGCAACGCTTTGGCGGTACTGCTCGCCTTTATGGTCAGCAGGCGCTGGAGCTTTTCTCGCAGGCGCACGTCTGTGTGATTGGTATTGGCGGTGTCGGTTCCTGGGCGGCGGAAGCGCTGGCGAGAACCGGCATTGGCGCTATCACGCTGATTGATATGGATGATGTGTGCGTCACGAATACCAACCGGCAGATTCATGCTTTACGGGAAAACGTCGGGCAGGCGAAGACTGAGATTATGGCGCAGCGTATTCTGGCGATTAATCCGGAGTGCAATGTGACCTGCATCGACGATTTCATTACACCCGATAATGTCGCTGAAATGCTCGACAGAGGTTTCAGCTACGTCATTGATGCTATCGACAGCGTGCGTCCGAAAGCGGCTTTGCTGGCGTACTGCCGCCGCTTTAAAATCCCAGTCGTCACAACGGGCGGTGCCGGTGGGCAGATTGATCCGACGCAAATCGCCGTCGTCGATCTGGCAAAAACCATTCAGGATCCGCTGGCGGCGAAACTGCGCGAACGCCTGAAAAATGATTTTAATGTCATGAAAAACAGCAAAGGGAAGCTGGGCATTGATTGTGTATTTTCGAGCGAGCCGCTGATGTACCCGCAGGCGGATGGATCGGTATGTACCTCACGCGCGACGGCGGAAGGGCCGAAACGTATGGATTGTGCTTCCGGATTTGGTGCGGCGACCATGGTTACCGCCACATTTGGTTTTGTCGCGGTTTCCCATGTCCTTAAAAAGATGATGGCGAAAGCTCAGCGTCAGGCTCAGGCGGCCTGACGGGCGAGAGCGGTTACGCCTTCTGCCAGCGCATTCAGCCCGCTGGAACGGCTGGTGCTCAGTTGTTCGCGCAAACCTAATACGTCAAACAGCGCCAGCGGATCCCGCTTCAGGATTTCCGCTGGCGTTTTGCCTTCGACGGCCGTCAGTAATACGGCCAGCAACCCTTTCACGATCCGTCCTTCGCTGTCGCCATAGAAATGCATTGTTCCGTTTTCTGCCTTTTCGGCACCCAGCCAGACGCGGTTTTCGCAGCCTGATAATTCATTTTCAGGTGTTTTGAGCGAAATATCGAGCGGCGGCAGGGATTTCGCGAGCAGGATTAACTGGCGGTAGCGATCTTCCCAATGACGGAATGAAGCAAATTTTTCCGTCAGGGATGTTTCAGTGATTTCATGCCCGAAAGGGTGTGGGGCTAACATGGCTTTCCTCGGTGTAAATTAATCTGCTAACAGCGTCAGGGCGTATTTTACCGCCGCGACCAGCCGCGACACGTCGTTTTCGTTATTATACGGTGCAAATGAGGCACGCAATGTTCCGCTGATGCCCATCGCCTCCATTAACGGCTGCGCGCAATGCTGTCCTGCGCGAAGTGCGATCCCCTGTTCGGCCAGCAGTGTCACCAGATCGCTGTGGTGCACACCGGCGATATCAAAAGATAAAATCGATGAGTTTTGCGAACGGAAACTACGGAAACCTGCAAGTTCCGCAAGCTGTTGCTCTGCGAGCGTCGTGAGGTGCTGTGCATAAATTTCGGCGGCTGGCATATCGACAGTTTCCAGCCATTTCAGCGCCGCTGACAGGCCGATAACGCCTGCAATATTCGGCGTGCCAGCTTCGAAACGATGCGGAACGGTCTGAGGCGTAAAACCGGTCATCGATGCCTGTGTCAGCATTTTTCCGCCACCTTGCCACGGCTGCATATTTTCCAGCAGCGCCGTTTTGCCATAGAGCACGCCAATGCCTGTCGGGCCGTAGAGTTTGTGGCCGGAGAAAGCATAGAAATCAATGTCCAGAGCCTGCATGTCAGCCGGACAATGCACTGCGCCCTGCGCACCATCAATAAAGACCGGCGTTCCGTTGGCATGGGCAAGTTCGACAGCGCGTGCCAGATCCGGCACCCCTCCGGTGACATTCGACATCTGCCCCAATGCCAGCAGGCGGCTTTTGGAATTCAGAATGGTCGGAAGAGCGGAGATATCCGGCAAACCCTGCTCATCAACAGGCAGCGTGACGACGCGCGCCTGGCATTGTTGCGCCACAATCAGCCACGGGATCAGGTTTGCATGATGCTCCGCCTGGCTGACAATAATCTCATCGCCCGGCAGTAATTGCGGGCGCAGCCAGCCTTGCGAAACCAGATTGACGGACTCCGTCGTGCCGCGCGTCCAGATAATATCTTCTGAGCGGGGCGCATTAATCCACTGTGCAACCCGTGTTCTGGCCTGCTCATATTCTTCTGTCAGCATTTGCGCTGCGCGGTGCTGGCTGCGGTGAACCGTCGCGCCTTCCTGAGTATAAAAATTCAGGGTTGCGTCAATTACCGCCTGAGGCCGGAGCGCCGTCGCAGCGCTGTCGAGATAGCATTGCCCTTGTGACAGCGCGGGAAATTGTTGACGAAAATCAGCAGGTTTAAAGTCTTTCATACGAAATCAGATCCTTCGGCCTGAATGAAAAAGTACAGATTTATCTGTTACACAAGCCACTTATTCATTTTAGGAATGGTTACCTGGAAATTTATCAGAGGTTTGTTATGCTGAATTACGATGACTAGAAGCATTAGCCTGGGGTTTTCCCAGGATTTTAAAGCATTTTAATCTGCAAGGAGTCTATGATGAAGAAGATCGCCGCCGTAATTTCAGCCGCACTGCTGACAACAACACTTGCCGCCTGTTCAAGCAATTATGTGATGCACACCAACGATGGCCGGACCATTGTTGCTGAAGGCAAACCAAGCACCGACAGTGATACCGGTATGATCAGTTATACCGATGCGTATGGCAACAAGCAGCAGATCAATAAATCTGAAGTTAAAGAAATGGCAGAAGGGAACTGATCCCTCCGGTGAGAACCTGACGGGCACTCACTCAGATGCTTTATGGCAAAACCGGCCCCTCTTGCGACGTGGCCGGTTTTGTCACATTATGCGCAGCACAAAACGTGTCCTGCGGTGAAATTTGGGCAAAAAAAAGCACCGCAAATTGCGGTGCTGAAAAATCACTTTGGACAGACAGGGTAATGTACAGGAAGTGAAAAGTTTGTAGCATTCAAGCTACGTGTCCGGATTGCCAGACAATTGCAAACACAACATCACAACCACAAGCCAAAAGTATTTCAGCATCCTCATACCAATCTACTTTTCGTTCCGGCTCAGGAAGTGGCGCCACTATAGGTTTTTGCCTGTACATCCTCAACGGACAAATTATAATGTCTCGGATTAAAAAAACTAATATCAAAACCCACGGACAGGCGCTCCGCTTACCGGCGAATAAGAAGTATCCATTCTATGTCAAAACGTTTACCGCCTCTTAATTCTCTGCGGGTGTTTGATGCCGCAGCGCGCCACCTTAGTTTTACTAAGGCGGCTGAGGAATTGTTCGTCACGCAGGCTGCCGTTAGCCACCAGATTAAGTCACTTGAGGACTTTTTAGGGCTAAAACTGTTTCGCCGGCGCAACCGGTCATTGTTACTGACCGAAGAAGGGCAGAGTTATTATCTGGATATCAAAGAAATATTCTCGGCTCTGAATGAGGCCACACGCAAACTTCAGGCGCGCAGCGCGAAAGGCGCGCTGACCGTCAGTTTACCGCCAAGCTTTGCGATTCAATGGCTGGTGCCGAGATTGTCTGGCTTTAACTCAGCTTATCCGGGCATTGATGTGCGTATCCAGGCTGTGGACCGCGAAGAGGACAAATTATCCGATGACGTGGACGTGGCGATTTTCCACGGGCGCGGCAACTGGCCGGGTCTGCGGGCAGAACGTTTATATGCCGAATATTTACTCCCGGTTTGTTCTCCGTCTTTGCTGATGAGCGATAATCCGCTGAAAGAACCGGCAGATTTGAGTCATCACACGTTATTGCACGATGCCTCGCGCCGTGACTGGCTGGCCTACACCAAACAGCTGGGATTGCAGCAGGTAAATGTTCAGCAGGGGCCAATTTTCAGCCACAGTGCGATGGTCGTTCAGGCGGCGGTTCACGGGCAGGGAATTGCGCTGGTGAATAATGTGATGGCGCAGACGGAAATTGAGGCCGGACGTCTCGTGTGTCCGTTCAGTGAAGTTTTAATCAGTAAAAATGCTTTTTATCTGGTTTGTCATGACAGTCAGGCAGAACTGGGTAAAATAGCCGCCTTTCGTCAGTGGATCCTCGCCCGCGCTGCCAGCGAGCAGGAAAAACTGCGTTTTCGTTTCGATCAGGCGTGATGCCTGAGTCTGGGGAAGGTTTTCCTGAACAGGCTGACAAAGCTGATAATTCGCGGCTTTATCAGCAAACAACGATAACAGGTAACGCATAATGACCAGTCGTTCAATGTTGATCTTTGCCGCGATCAGCGGTTTTGTTTATGTCGCTTTTGGCGCATTCGGCGCACACGTCCTGAGCCAGTCGCTCGGCGAGGCGGAAATGGCATGGATCCATACCGGCTTAACGTATCAAAGTATTCACACGCTGGCGGTGATGATTTTAGGTGTTGCGATGCAGCGCCAGCGTAATGTGTGGTTCTACTGGAGCAGCGCCTTTTTAGCGCTGGGAACCGTTTTATTCAGCGGCAGCCTTTATTGCCTGGCGCTGTCTCATCTCCGGTTATTCGTTTTTGTAACTCCGATTGGCGGTACCTTATTTCTGGTCGGTTGGATTTTGTTGTTGATCGGCGCACTGCGCCTGAAGAAAAAGGCCGAACGCCATGAATAAAGTTGCTCTCTACTGCCGTCAGGGTTTTGAAAAAGAATGCGCAGCAGAAATTACCGACAAAGCCGCGAAGATGGAAATCTTCGGTTTTGCCCGCGTAAAAGAAAACAGCGGTTATGTACTGTTTGAATGTTATCAGCCGGATGACGCTGACCGTATTGCAAAAAATCTGCCTTTCCGCGAGCTGATTTTTGCCCGTCAGCTGATTGTCGTTGGCGAACTCCTGAAAGATTTACCGCCGGAGGATCGCGTTTCGCCGATCGTCGGTATGGTGCAGAACGTCATTACCAACGGTGGCGAACTGCGCGTTGAAGTGCCTGACACCAACGAAAGCAAAGAGCTGACCAAGTTCTGCCGTAAGCTGACTGTTCCGCTGCGTTCTGCGATGCGCGAGTGCCGCGTGTTGGGTAAGAAAGAAAATGCCCTGCGCCCGGTCGTTCACGTGTTCTTTATCGCGCCAGGTTGCTGCTATGTAGGCTATTCCTACAGCAATAACAATTCCCCGTTCTACATGGGTATTCCGCGCCTGAAGTTCCCGTCCGAAGCGCCGAGCCGTTCAACGCTGAAACTGGAAGAAGCGTTTCACGTGTTTATTCCGGCCGACGAGTGGGATGAGCGTCTGGCGAGCGGGATGTATGCGGTCGATCTGGGCGCGTGCCCGGGCGGCTGGACGTATCAGCTGACCCAGCGCAGCATGATGGTGACGGCGATTGATAACGGCCCTATGGCACCGAGCCTGATGGAAACCGGTCAGGTCATCCACTTACGTGAAGATGGTTTCCGCTACAAATCCACCAGTACCAAAAACTACTGGCTGGTTTGCGATATGGTAGAAAAACCGGCGAAAGTAGCCGCGCTGATGTGCGACTGGCTGGTGAACGGCTGGTGTCGCGAGGCGATTTTCAACCTGAAGTTGCCGATGAAGAAGCGTTATGAGGAAGTGTCTAACATTCTTGAACGCATTGATGAGCGCCTGAAGGAAAACGGCGTGAACGCGGAGATCTTTGCCAAGCAGCTTTATCATGACCGCGAAGAAGTGACCGTGCACATCCGCCGTTTCTGGTCGGCAATTGGTGGGCGTCGCGACGAGCGGGACCGCTGATACTTTCGATCATTCAGTCTGTTAATGAGGCGCTTCTCTTCGGAGAGCGCCTTTTTTAATGCAAAATTCAGGGTAAGCGCAGTTGCTGTAAATTGCCATCCAGCGCGATATCGGTTTGCAGCGTGGAAACCCGTTTACAGGCATAAGCCAGCTCGCGGTGTTCTTCCAGCTTTTTGCGCCATTTCTCCGGAACACCTTCCAGACTTTGGTAAAGCTCGTCCAGCGAACCGGTCTGCGTCAGCAATGTCACCGCTGTTTTCGGCCCAATTCCCGGCACACCCGGAATTTTACTGCTGCTGATCCCCGCCAGCCCCCAGTAATCGGTAAGCTGCTGCGGTAAAACGCCAAAGGTTTCGCGCACGAAAGGCATGTCCAGCCAGCGTTTCTGGAAGTAATCGCGGATTTGTACGTTCGGCGCCAGCAACTGGCAGTAACCTTTGTCCGTTGACACAATCGTGACCTGATGCCCGCCGGAAGAGACTTTTGCCGCCAGTGTGGCCGCCAGATCGTCCGCCTCATTTCCGGCGGAATGCCAGCAGGTGATGCCCATCGCGGTAAAACCCGCTTTCAGTTCCGGCATCTCCGCAAACAGGTTGTCCGGCATCGGGGAACGTCCGGCTTTGTAATCCGGCAGACACTGATGACGCCAGCTGTCGGCGCGATCGTCTTCATCGAAAACCGCAACGGCATGCGTCGCCTGTGTGTGCTGAACGAGTTGTCTGGCGGCATTTTGGCAGGTGAGAAGACAAGGAGAACCCTGGACCGCGTGAATGCGGCGGATCAGGTTGAGGGCATCAATAATCAGCAGGTGTATTGCCATAAGCAGGTCATCAAAATCCATAAAATCAGAGCGACTTACGTCGCTCCGGGAACTGTTTCAGAAATGCAGCCTGAATGGTGTCAGGCGCAAATTTCATAACAGGGAATGTACGCGCTGCCCGGCAATTTCATGCGGTGCTGTGCGACAAAGCCCTGCAACAGACTGTCCATTTTTTTCATCAATGCCGGGTCGCCATGCAGCTTGAAACGCCCGTGCTTTTCGATAGCGTGAATACCGAATTCTTTCACGTTGCCGGCCACAATCCCGGAGAAGGCGCGACGCAGTGCGGCGGCCAGTTCCTGTGGTGGCTGGTTCGGATACAGATTCAGGTTCGCCATGTTTTCGTGATTTGGCTCAAACGGATGTTGCAGGTCCGGCGCAATACGAATTGACCAGTTGAAGCTATAAGCATCCCCACTGTTTCGGCGGTTTTCTTTCACCAGCGGCATGGCGCGTTTCATCTGACGCGCGACTTCGGTCGGATCGTCAACGATGATGGTGTAGAACTTAGCGGCTTCTTCGCCCAGCGTGTCTTTGATAAAGGCATCCAGAACGAGGAAGTAATCCGCGCTTTCTTTTGGCCCGGTCAGGATCAGTGGCAGAACCTGATCGCTGTTTTCCGGATCCATCAAAATACCCAGCAGATACAACAGTTCTTCCGCCGTGCCTACGCCGCCCGGGAAGATAATGATCCCGTGAGCGATACGCACGAAAGCTTCCAGCCGTTTTTCGATATCCGGCATAATGATCAGTTCATTGACCAGCGGATTCGGTGGCTCAGCCGCGATGATAGAAGGCTCGGTCATCCCGATAAAACGACCGGCTTTATAACGCTGCTGCGCGTGGCCGACGGCCGCACCTTTCATCGGTGCTTCCATCGCACCCGGACCACAGCCGGTACAAATGTTCAGTTCACGCAAGCCCAGCTGGCTGCCGACGTTGCGGGCATACTGGTATTCGTTTTCATTAATTGAATGACCGCCCCAGCACACCACCATGTTCGGATCTTCATCCAGATGGAGCGCGCGGGCGTTGCGTAAAATAGAGAACACCATATTGGTGAGATGGGCTGAATTCCCGCTGTTGAAATTCTCAAAGCGCGAATTGCTGGAAATCTGGGCATTCACGAACAGGATGTCGCGCAGGACGGCGAACAGGTTAGCCTGCAATGAACGGATTATCCGGCCATCGACGAAGGCATCTTCCGGTGGATTCACCAGTTCAAGTTTCACGCCGCGCTCTCTGCGCAGCACGTTGATATCAAAACTTTCGAAACGTTCGAGGAGTTCTTTACTGCTGTCAGTCTGACTGCCGCTGTTGAGAACGGCCAGTGAACAGTTGCGGAAAAGACGGTATAAGTCGCTGCTCGCGGTTCGCTTGAGCATGTCGACTTCCAACTGCGACAACAAATCCATTGAGCCCAACGGGCTGATATGTGTAATCAAAGTTGCTCCTTGACACCAAATGGTGCTGTGAATGTTTCTGCTGAGTCCCGCTACGCATGATTTTTCGGATCACGTTTTTTGCGTCGCATCGCGGAAGACAAACAAAAACACTAGCCTGATAGCAAAGAGAACGCCGGATACGCTGTCCCCGGAATCTCTCTCTGAATTAACAGTAACCTTGTCATCAGGCTTTTACCAATGCTGACAGAGCGTTAGCTCAGTTCTTGAGCAATGCCCCGCATTATTGTCTGACAAGCCTCGCCGTTGCAGGTTCAAACGGGAAGTTAGATCTCCACGGATTGATATCCAGACCGCCGCGTCGGGTATAGCGGGCGTAGACGGCCAGCTTTTCTGGCTGACAAAAACGCAGGATGTCATTAAAGATGCGTTCGACGCATTGTTCATGGAATTCATTGTGATGGCGGAATGAAACCAGGTAGCGCAGCAGCGCTTCGCGATCAATTTTCGGGCCGCGATACTGGATTTGCACGGAGCCCCAGTCTGGCTGATGGGTGATCAGGCAGTTAGATTTCAGCAGGTGGCTGACCAGCGATTCTTCGACAATTTCTTCACCGGCGGATTCAGCAAGGTAGTCCGTGCTGAATTCATAGCTGTCGATTTCAATGTCCTGGTCGTCAATGCAGATACCTGCAAAGTGTCCGACCGGCGAGCCTTCGATGTCGGACAAACGGCTGACGGTGACGGTGACGTCGCCCTGAGCACAGGCGCCTAAATCCCGCGTTAAAGTTTCCTGTACCGCCTGCCAGTCCGGGAACACGGTCTGGTTGAAGCTGTTGAGGTAGAGCTTAAAGCTTTTGGACTCGATCAGATTCTGGCTGTCGGCTTTCAGGCTGATTTCACCGACGGCCACCTGTGGCAACCCTTTGGCGTTGAGCCACGACAGTTCGTACAGCGTCCAGATATCCGCGCCCTGGAACGGCAGGTTGTCAGGGAACAGGCCCAGCGGTTCGCGGTTCATGCTGCGTGGAACCGCCTGTAATAAAGAAGCGTCGTAGTGATCGACGTAAGCCGTGCTTTTGCCCAGCGTCAGTTGCGCCAGTGCGGGGTTATCCTGATAAGAGGACATGCTGTCACCTTGCTTAGAGATAGGTACAATAGGGAATAGCCACCAGTTTAACCCAGCCTTACCGGAAGATGAGAGAATTATGGAGTCTGAAGTATCTGTAGCATTGCGTGAATTTACTCAGCGTTATGTCGATGTCTGGCAGCAGGAGACAGGTATGCCGCCGTCCAGCGAAGCGCTGTTCGGCGTCGATTCCCCTTGTGTGGTGAAAACCGATGATGACGTTGTTTACTGGCTGACTCAGGTTTTCAGCCCGGCGGCCACGCTGGAAAATGTGGAACGTGCGATGGAATTGCAGTTGCGACCGGAAGCACACGCGTTTTACACCACGCAGTTCGCTGGTGATATGACGGCCAGCTGGCAGGGTAATGCGATGACCCTGCTTCAGGTCTGGAGCCCTGAAGATTTTACCCGTTTGCAGGAGAATCTGATTGGCCATCTGGTGACACAAAAACGCCTGAAACTGACGCCGACGGTTTTTCTGGCCACCACGGATTCCGAGCTGGATATGGTTTCTTTGTGCAATGTGACCGGAAATGTTGTTCTGGAACAGTTCGGCAGCAAAAAAAGAACGATACTCTCGCCTTCGCTGCCAGAATTCCTTACAATGCTGACCGCTGTTTACCCCGCCTGATGTTGTTCTGAACCCCCCATTCCCGCAGAGCTCAAATGGCTCACAAGCGTGTGAGAGATCTCTCACAAAGACTGTAAGAGATCTCGCTAATTTGACTTAATTACTCTCCCTCTTTATTTAATAAACTCTTTTATTTCAAATGGATAATGTTTTCTCCACCTGTAAGACGGCTCGCATTCCCTGGTTTTGGCTTACACACTGTCTTGCTCCCAAGGTCGAAATCGACGATTCTAGTCGTGCACCAAGGAAGCATGAAACAGAACATCAGGATGATGGCTGATTCATAAAGCAGGGGACGGCTCAGGAAGAGTCAGGACGGCATCGGATTATGCCAGGATGTTTCAGGACGAAACCAGGGACACCTCCAGGACGGAGAAGAGAGCTCACAAAGGAAGCTGAGCGGGTCACAGATGACCAAGGGATTATAGTCAGGATGACTTAGGATAGCCCGTCAGGATGAAAGTAGGACGATGCGAAGGACAGCCGGTTAGGATAACCGCAGGAAAAGTTTTCAAGGATTGAGCAGGGAGCACTAATGTAGCTGGATTGCTATAAAACGAACCGGGGGCACTGTGAAAACAGTGCCCCCAACTTTTTGTTTTTCGGCTACAAATTCACGCGCTTTAAACCCACGCGTTATAAGACGCTCCTGATTGAACAGGAGCATCTGTTCTTGTCAGCCAATCGCACCCAGCACGTCATCCTGCCCTTGCTTTTTAGGCAGCAGGAAAAGCGTGGCGAAAATATCCAGCAGGTAAATGGCGGCCAACAGGCTAATGGCGGCGGTAAAGGAAACCTGCGAAACCAGCAGGCCGATCACCAGCGGGCCAAAACCGCCCACACCGCGCCCCAGATTGAACAGCAAATTCTGTGCCGTCGCCCTGACGCGTACCGGATACAAATCAGAAATCAGTCCGCCGTAGCCGCCAATCATCCCGTTCACGAACATGCCCATCACCGCGCCGGCAAACAGCATCAGCGTCGGGTCAGAAAGCTGCGCGTAACACACTACCATGATGACCGCGCCAATCTGATAAATCAGGAAGATTTTCCAGCGCGGGAAACGGTCCGACAATACGCCGAACAGCCAGATCCCAAACGTCATCCCCACCACCGTTACCGCAGTCCATAAACCGGATTTTGTCAGGGAGAAACCGAAGTTTTTCGACAGATAGCTGGGCATCCAGATCATCAGCCCGTAATAGCCAAAATTCTGCACGGAGCAGAGGATCAGAATGCCGAGGCTGGCTTTGGTGGTGGCTTTGTCACGAAACAATAATCTGATGCGGCTCAGCAGCGACCCCTTGTTATCAGTGGCCGTGTTTTTGACGAAGGCTTCTGGTTCGCCCATTGTGCGGCGGATCAGGAAAGAAGCCAGCGCCGGTAGCAGGCCTACAAGGAACATCCCGCGCCAGCCGATAATGCCGAGCAACATCGGTGTCAGGAAGGCGGCAAGTAACACGCCCAACTGCCAGCCCATCCCGACATACGCCGATGCGCGGTTACGTTTTTCAACCGGCCACGCCTCGGCAATTAACGCCATACCAATACCAAATTCGCCGCCCAGGCCCACGCCTGCCAGAGTGCGGTAAATGAGTAAATCCCAGTAACCTTGTGCAAAAGCGCACAGGCCGGTGAAGACGGAGAACATCAGAATGGTAAACGTCAGAACGCGGATTCGGCCAAAGCGGTCACTTATCGGGCCGAAAATGACGCCGCCGAGAACGGCACCAATCAGCGTCCAGGTGACCAGCGAGCCACTTTGTGATGATGTTAACCCGAATTCACTGGCGATGGCGGGCAGCATGAAACCAAGGATCAATAAATCGAAGCCGTCCATGGCGTAACCCGTGACGGAAGCCAGCATGGCTTTGGCTGGCGTAGCGTGTGTTTTTTGCGGATGTTGTGAGGACATGTTGACACATCTGTGAAGAAAAAAGTGGCGGTAGTTTGCCCGTATCGGGCTTTTACCGCCACCATGAAAAACTTATAGATTGATTGATAATTTGGATACGATGCAGAAGGTTGGGGCATCCGGCCTTCAATGTTATGCTTTGCGCCCCCGGCAGAAGCTGCCCGGGCCATGAACGAAGAGAGTAACCATGAATACAGAAAAACAGGTTCGCGAGATTTTAGAAGATATCGAACAGGCGATGCGCAACGATAAGCTATGGCATGCCACGCCGCCGGAACCAGAAGCTTTTGAAAGCAAAGAGCCATTTTCGGTGGATACCATGTCCGCCGATCAGTGGTTGCAATGGGTTTTGATCCCACGCATGTACGCGTTGCTGGCCGCTGAAGCCCCGCTGCCTACCCGTTTTGCCATCACCCCCTATTTTGAAGAAGCGATGCCTGAAGCAGCTCTGTTGCTGAACCAGCTGCAACGCCTCGACGACTTGCTCAATATAGAAGACTAACATGCTGGAAATTTTGTATCAGGACGAACATCTGGTCGCAGTGAATAAACCTGCGGGTATGCTGGTTCATCGCAGTTGGCTGGACCGACATGAAACAGTGTTTGTGATGCAAACATTACGCGATCAGATTGGTCAGCATGTTTTTACCGTTCATCGTCTGGATAAGCCGACGTCGGGCGTTTTGCTGCTGGCGCTGTCGAGCGATGTGGCGCGGCTATTGTCTCAGCAGTTTGAAAATCAGCAGATGAGCAAGGTGTACCACGCCGTGGTTCGCGGCTATGTCACTGAAGACGGAACGCTTGATTACGCGCTGACAGAAGAACTGGATAAAATTGCCGATAAATTTACGAATCCGGATAAAGCGCCTCAACCCGCAGTGACCCATTACCGTTCGCTCGCGCAGGTAGAAATGCCGGTCGCCGTCGGGCGTTACAATACAGCCCGATACAGTCTGGTGGAACTCATGCCGGAAACCGGTCGCAAGCATCAGCTTCGCCGTCATATGTCGCATTTACGTCATCCGATCATCGGCGACAGCGCACACGGCGATTTAAAGCAGAATCGCGGTATGACCGAGCATTT
The DNA here is from genome assembly GCF_024808755.1 of Rahnella sp. BIGb0603. NCBI lineage: Bacteria > Pseudomonadati > Pseudomonadota > Gammaproteobacteria > Enterobacterales > Yersiniaceae > Rahnella > Rahnella sp. BIGb0603. Next base: position 197,613 of record NZ_JANUEX010000008.1, read on the forward strand.
CGGCTGTTCCGGTTTGATGCTCCATGCCAGCCATATGCAGTTGCCACATCCGGTGACGGGTGAGTTGCTCAGCTTGCAGGCTCGCTGGGATCATCGCTGGCAAAATGTCGTGAAGCAGTTCGGCTGGCAGGGAAAAGTCCCCGGGCTTGAAAGGGTTGAGTTTGACCCCGCTTACGGTCAGGATAGTGCACAAATTTAAGACGTTAAGATCATACAGGAGTGAAGCTCATGGCTGAAGTCGGAATTTTTGTCGGGACGGTTTACGGCAATGCGTTACTGGTAGCGGAAGAAGCGGAAACCGTGCTCAAAAGCCAGGGGCATGACGTCAAACTGTTTGAAGAAGGCACACTGGAAGCCTGGCAGTATTACCGCCATCATTTTGTGCTGGTGGTGACGTCGACGACCGGTCAGGGCGATTTGCCCGACAGCATCGCGCCGCTTTATGCCGCGATTCGAGATACCGTCGGTTATCAGCCAGAGCTTCGTTATGGCATGATTGCGCTGGGCGACAGCAGCTACGATCATTTCTGTGGCGGCGGTCATAAGCTGGATGATTTATTGCAAGAGCAGGGCGCTTCCCGGATTGGCGAAATGCTGGAAGTTGACGCGATGGAAACGGCTGAGCCGGAAACCGTGGCAATTCCGTGGGCCGAAAAATGGGGCCAGCTGCTGAAATAAGTTATTGCTGAAAATAAGTCAGTCAGGCGCAGCGCAAGGTAATAAAAAAGGTCAGGTTTAAAACCTGACCTTTTTGCTTTATGGCGGTTCGGATTGTGATTAATCAGCGGCCGTTAGTTAGTTTTTCCAGATCGGATTCAATCTCAGAAATTTTATTTGCCACAACGGATTCAAGGTGACGAAGGTCATCAAGAATTTTACGTTTCAGATCCACTTCGACCTGATCGCGCTGACAGATTTGATCCAGCTCATCAATGACATAACGCAGATTCGGGCTGATTTCATGAATTTCTTTATATCCCTGACCCGCATTATCGGCCACGATCGTTTTGCGCTGACGTGGGTATTTGAATTTCACGCTTTTAGCAAAAAATTCGCCTTTGTCTCTGCGGAAATAGATCTTCAGAATATCGTTATTGGCCTCCTGACGCAGGCTGTAACGATCAATATCGTCGGGATTATTAATGCCCAGGCTTTTCAGATTGTCATACATAGCGCCACCTTCGTTTAGGAGAATATCTGTTGATCATAATGAACCAAACAGCGGTCCGAATCGTTGACTGATGACACAATTCGCCATCTGCAAGATAAAAAAATAGCGGGTAATCTTTTTGAATTACCCGCTATTTAATTTTACTCGATGGTGCGCAGTAACTCATTCAGGCCTGTTTTGCCCAGAGTTTTCGCATCCACTTTCTTCACGATAACGGCGCAGTACAGGCTGTATTTACCGTCTTTAGAAGGCAGGTTGCCGGAAACCACGACGGAACCTGCAGGTACGCGGCCGTAGAATACTTCGCCGGTTTCACGGTCGTAAATTTTGGTGCTCTGGCCGATGTAAACGCCCATGGAAATCACAGAGCCTTCTTCAACAATCACGCCTTCAACGATTTCTGAACGCGCGCCGATGAAGCAGTTGTCTTCGATGATGGTCGGGTTAGCCTGAAGTGGCTCCAGAACGCCACCGATGCCAACGCCGCCGGACAGGTGAACGTTTTTGCCGATCTGCGCGCAAGAACCGACAGTCGCCCAGGTATCAACCATGGTGCCTTCATCAACGTATGCGCCGATGTTGACGTAAGAAGGCATCAGTACCGTGTTACGGGCGATGAACGCGCCTTTACGGACTGCCGCCGGTGGCACTACGCGGAAACCTTCACGCTGGAAACGGGCTTCGTCGTAGTCTGCGAATTTCATCGGGACTTTGTCGAAGTAACGGCTTTCGCCACCTTCCATAACCTGGTTGTCGTTGATTCTGAAGGACAGCAGCACCGCTTTCTTCAGCCACTGATGCGTTACCCATTCGCCATCAATCTTCTCGGCAACGCGCAATTCGCCGCTGTCGATTTTGTTGATGACCTGGTTCACGGCGTCGCGCGTTACGCTGTCAACGTTTGCCGGGGTGATGTCCGCACGGCGTTCGAAGGCTTGTTCAATAACGGTTTGTAGTTGCTGCATCCTGTTCTCTTTCCTGAATTGGTTTTAAAAGATAATGGTACTTGTATCACATTTTATCGCCCGGGTTGAGTGCCTCGGTTAATCGGCGTGTGATTTCCTTGCGAGTTTGTTTATCCAGCGCGCGGCGCTCGCCATTGGCCAGAATAAATAAGTCTTCTACGCGCTCGCCGATGGTCGAAATCCTTGCGCCATGTAACGAAAGCCCCAGATCCGAGAAGACTTCGCCGACGCGTGCCAGCAGACCCGGCTGATCGAGCGCGACCAGTTCCATATACGTCCTGCGGTCGGTATGTGTCGGCAGGAAGCTGACTTCGGTCTGCACGCTGAAATGGCGCAGTTTCGGTGACGGGCGTCGCGCACGCGGCGGCTGATAAGCCTGCGTCATCGATTGTTCCAGCGCATAACGGATGGCTTCGTGCCGGTCCTGCGCCAGCGGGCTGCCGTCCGGTTCCAGCACGATAAAGGTGTCCATCGCCATGCCGTCGCGGTTAGTGAAAATCTGGGCGTCGTGGATGCTCAGGTTACGTCTGTCCAGCTCACCGGCTACCGTGGCGAACAGATACGGGCGGTCAGCGCTCCAGATGAATATCTCTGTGCCGCCACGCGTGGCCTGACGGCTGACTAACACCAGAGGTTTGGAAGAGTCATGCTCAAGCAAATGTCTGGCGTGCCACGCGAGCTGATTCGGTGAATGGCGAAGGAAGTAATCGGCGCGGCAGCGGCTCCAGATACGGTGCAGCGCTTCCTCATCGATATTATCCATACGCAGCAACGCCAGCGCCTGTAAGCGGTGATGACGCACGCGCTCGCGCAGATCCGGTGTATTTTGCATGCCGCGGCGCAGCTGTTTTTCGGTGGCGAAATACAGCTCGCGTATCAGGCTCTGTTTCCAGCTGTTCCACAGCGTTTCGTTGGTCGCGCAGATATCGGCAACCGTCAGGCTGACCAGATAACGCAGACGCACCTCGCTCTGCATCTCGGCGGCGAATTGCTGGATTTCGTTAGGATCCTGAATATCGCGGCGCTGCGCGGTGACTGACATCAGCAGATGGCAGCGCACCAGCCACGAGACGAGTTGTGTTTCGCGCGAGTTCAGGCCGTGAAGTTCGGCAAACTCCAGCACGTCCTGCGCGCCGAGAATGGAATGGTCGCCGCCGCGCCCTTTGGCGATATCGTGGAAGAGGGCAGCGATCAGCAGCAATTCAGGCTGCGGCAGGCGCGGATACAATTCCACGCACAACGGATGTTTTGGCCGCGTTTCTTCATGGGCGAAGCTTTCTAATTTTTGCAGAACGCGAATGGTGTGTTCATCAACTGTATAGGCGTGGAAAAGGTCAAACTGCATCTGCCCGACGATTTGCCCCCACTGCGGCATATAAGCCCAGAGAACGCTGTGGCGATGCATTGGCACCAGCGCTCGCGAGACGGCGCCGGGGTGGCGCAGAATCGACATAAAGGTTTCACGCGCCTGCGGGATCATGCACAACGGTTCTTTCAGATGACGGCGTGCATGGCGTAGCAAACGTACCGTGGTGGAGTAAATGCCTTTGATTTCTCGATGGCGAACCATCAACTGAAACATGCTGATGATGGTTTCCGGGCGGTGCTCAAACAGTGATTCATCACGCAGATCGATGAGGTCACCGCGCAGCTGGAAATTCTCATCCAGCGGACGGGGTTTTTCATTCGGCCCGATGGCCAGAATCGCCTCATCAAACAGCTGCAATAACATCTGATTCAGTTCGCCAACCCGGCGGGTCATGCGGTAGAAATCTTTCATCATGCGTTCGACGGGCTGGTTGCCTTCGCCCTGATATTGTAACAGTTGCGCCACGCTTTGCTGTCTGTCGAAGAGCAGGCGGTTATCATAACGTGGCAGCACCAGATGCAGCGCAAAACGAATGCGCCACAGGAAGCTCTGGCATTCAAGTAGTTCGTTGCGCTCGGCTTTTGTCAGGAAGCCAAACGCGACCATTTCATCGAGCGATGTGGCCCCGAAGTGGCGGCGGGCGACCCACAATATGGTGTGGATATCACGCAGGCCGCCGGGGCTGCTTTTGATGTCGGGTTCCAGGCCGTAGCTGGTGCCGTGATAGCGCTGGTGACGCTCTTTTTGCTCGGTAATTTTGGCACGGAAGAAATTTGGCGAAGGCCAGAAACCGTCACTGAAAATGTGTTTTTGCATGTTGAGGAACAAGGCGACATCGCCGCAAATCAGGCGGGATTCGATCAGATTGGTCGCGACCGTTAAATCGGCCAGCCCTTCCAGCAGACATTCCTCCAGCGTACGCACGCTGTGACCGACTTCCAGCTTCAGATCCCACAACAGGGTAATCAGCTCGCCAATGCGCTGCGCCTGCTCATCGTTGAGGCGCTTCTGGCTGAGTACCAGCACGTCGATATCAGACAGCGGATGCAATTCGCCGCGGCCGTAACCACCGACGGCCACCATTGCGGTTTCCGGGATATTGTCAAAGCCGTAAAACGTCCACAGGCGTTGCAGCAACTGGTCAATATAATGCGTGCGTGCATCGACCAGTTCTTCGGCGCGCTGTCCCGCATTGAAAGCTTCTGCCAGCCAGACCTGAAACTGTTCCATGTGTTGCTTGAGGCTCTGACGGTTTAAGTCGTCATCCGGGTAGGCGGAAGGGGAAACAGGCTGTGGCGGGAAAGCGCGGGTGAGTTCCTGCGTCGTTTGCGGCAGCAGGCTCTTTTCAGCAGAGAAATTTTCAATCATAGATGCGCAGCCTATTCCTACACGTTAAGGATAAAAAAACCGGCTTTCGCCGGTTTGATTGACAGATTTAACCCCTCTGCGCCGAGCGGGGAACTGTTAGTCGTGCGTCAGGATAGCCGGGATGGTGTCATCCTTACGCAGCGTCATAATTTCACAACCGTTATCTGTCACCACAATAGTATGCTCGTACTGAGCCGACAAGCTGCGATCTTTAGTTTTTACTGTCCAGCCGTCTTTCATGGTGCGGATACGGTAATCACCGGCATTGACCATCGGTTCAACGGTGAAAGCCATACCGGCCTGTAACACAACGCCACCGTCATCCGCATCGTAATGCAGAACCTGAGGTTCTTCGTGGAAACCTTCGCCGATGCCGTGACCGCAATATTCGCGCACCACGGAGAATTTCTCCGCTTCCACGAATTTTTGGATCTCTTTACCCAGCGTGCGCAGGCGGATGCCCGGCTTGATCATGCGCAGAGCAATGTACAGGCTTTCCTGCGTGATACGGCAAAGACGTTCGCCAAGAATGGTCGGTTTGCCTGCGATGAACATCTTAGAGGTATCGCCGTGGAAACCGTCTTTAATCACAGTAACGTCGATATTGACGATGTCGCCATCTTTAAGGATTTTGTCTTCGCTCGGGATACCGTGGCAGACCACTTCGTTGATAGAGATGCACACCGATTTCGGGAAGCCGTGGTAATCCAGGCAGGCAGAAATGGCGTGCTGTTTGTTGACGATGTGATCGGAACAAATTCGGTCGAGCTCGCCGGTGCTGACGCCCGGTTTAACGTAAGGCTCAATGATTTCCAGCACTTCCGCAGCCAGACGGCCAGCGACGCGCATTTTTTCGATATCTTCCGGGGTTTTGATTGAAATTGCCATGAGTAATCCTGCAGGTTCTGTACATCGGGTGTGCTTTATTTCTGCACCGATGTCGTCAATAATTAGCTGTGGCTTATGGTATCAGCCCTGATATTACCTGCCAAACTATCATTTTCCGGGAAGTCATCCGGTGAACAAAAGTTGCTGCCGGGTCGTTATTTATGGTATAAAGCGCGCCGGCAATCCGCTCTGAGTCTTAACGACGCTGAGGGATTAAAGCCAAAATCACTCATTGTGTACTTATTAACGTAAGTAATAACACACACGTATCGACACATTCGCCGGGGTGCTCTGGGAATTCGTTCTGCAGGGTCGGTGTTATGGGATACGTGGAGGCATAACCCCAACTACTTAATAGAGGTTTTATCATGGCAACTGTTTCCATGCGCGACATGCTCCAGGCTGGTGTTCACTTCGGTCACCAAACCCGTTACTGGAACCCGAAAATGAAGCCATTCATCTTCGGCGCACGTAACAAGGTTCACATCATCAACCTGGAAAAAACTGTTCCAATGTTCAACGAAGCTCTGGCTGAGTTGCAGAAGATTTCTGCCCGTAAAGGCAAAATCCTGTTCGTTGGTACTAAACGCGCAGCAAGCGAAGCGGTAAAAGAAGCTGCACACAACTGCGACCAGTTCTTCGTGAACCATCGCTGGTTGGGCGGCATGCTGACTAACTGGAAAACTGTTCGTCAGTCCATCAAACGTTTGAAAGATCTGGAAGTTCAGTCTCAGGACGGTACTTTCGAGAAGCTGACCAAGAAAGAGGCGCTGATGCGTACTCGCGAATTGGCTAAGCTGGAAAACAGCCTGGGTGGTATCAAGGATATGGGTGGTCTTCCTGATGCTCTGTTCGTTGTCGACGCTGATCACGAACACATTGCAATCAAAGAAGCTAACAACCTGGGTATCCCGGTATTCTCCATTGTTGATACCAACTCCGATCCGGATGGCGTTGACTTTGTTATCCCAGGTAACGATGACGCAATCCGTGCAGTAAATCTGTACCTGAGCGCTGTTGCTGCTACTGTCCGTGAAGGCCGTTCGCAAGATCTGGCTGTTCAGGCAGAAGAAAGCTTCGTAGAAGCTGAATAATAAGGCAAGCTCAGCAGAGCCCTTATTAACCAGGTATTGAAATATGTTGGTTAGGGGGCCTTTATTGGCCCCCTTTGCTTATCTTAAATGCGAGAAATATCTCACCGCAAAAAGCCTTTTTGCACTGAGATAATCGAGGAAAATACAATGGCTGATATTACCGCTGCCCTGGTAAAAGAACTGCGCGAACGTACTGGCGCTGGCATGATGGATTGTAAGAAAGCTCTGGTTGAAGCTAACGGCGACATCGAGCTGGCAATTGAAAATATGCGTAAATCTGGCGCGATCAAAGCGGCGAAAAAAGCAGGCAACGTAGCTGCTGACGGCGTGATCAAAACCAAAATCGAAGGCAACTACGGTGTGATTCTGGAAGTTAACTGCCAGACTGACTTCGTTGCTAAAGATGGTGGTTTCCAGGCTTTCGCTGACAAAGTATTGGACGCTGCGGTTGCAGGCAAAATCACCGACGTTGAAGTGCTGAAAGCACAATTCGAAGAAGAGCGTGTTGCTCTGGTCGCAAAAATCGGTGAAAACATCAACATTCGTCGCGTTTCTTCCCTGGAAGGCGAAGTGTTGGGTAGCTACCTGCACGGCGCACGTATCGGTGTTCTGATCGCAGCTAAAGGCGCTGACGAAGATCTGGTTAAACAAATCGCTATGCACGTTGCTGCAAGCAAGCCTGAATTTGTTAAACCAGAAGACGTGTCTGCTGAAGTTGTTGAAAAAGAGTACCAGGTACAGCTGGACATCGCTATGCAGTCTGGCAAGCCTAAAGAAATCGCAGAGAAAATGGTTGAAGGCCGCATGAAGAAATTCACCGGCGAAGTTTCTCTGACTGGTCAGCCTTTCGTAATCGACCCAAGCAAAACTGTGGGCCAGGTTCTGAAAGAGCACAACGCTGACGTTGTTAACTTCATCCGCTTCGAAGTGGGCGAAGGTATCGTGAAAGTTGAGACTGACTTTGCTGCTGAAGTTGCAGCGATGACTAAACAGTCTTAATCAGTATCTGATACACCTAAAATGGAACCGCTGCGAAAGGGCGGTTCCGTTTTATCCAGCCCCAAATTCCCATTACATTGTGCGTGTGGCCATTCAGACAGCGCTATGATGTAAAGACCGACTATCCATTAAGACACATTGCTTCTAGGACAGACACCATGGCTACCAATGCGAAACCCGTTTATCAGCGTATCCTGCTCAAACTCAGTGGCGAAGCCCTGCAGGGCAGTGAAGGTTTTGGTATCGACGCGAGTGTATTAGATCGTATGGCTCAGGAAGTGAAAGAGCTGGTCGAACTCGGCATTCAGGTAGGCGTTGTGATCGGCGGCGGTAACTTGTTCCGCGGTGCGGGTCTGGCGCAGGCTGGCATGAATCGTGTTGTAGGCGACCATATGGGTATGCTGGCGACTGTCATGAATGGTCTGGCGATGCGTGACGCGTTACACCGTGCTTATGTTAACGCACGTTTGATGTCCGCAATCCCTTTGAACGGTGTTTGTGATAATTACAGCTGGGCTGAAGCGATCAGCCTGTTGCGTCATAACCGCGTGGTGATTTTCTCCGCCGGTACCGGCAATCCTTTCTTTACCACCGACTCAGCAGCGTGCCTGCGTGGTATCGAAATCGAAGCCGATGTGGTATTAAAAGCCACCAAAGTCGACGGTGTTTATTCCGCCGACCCGGTGAAAAATCCGGAAGCGACATTGTACGAAAAATTGACCTATCAGGAAGTGCTGGAACAGGAATTGAAAGTGATGGATCTGGCGGCGTTTACACTGGCCCGCGATCACAATCTGCCAATTCGTGTTTTCAACATGAACAAACCGGGCGCACTGCGCCGAGTGGTGATGGGTGAAAATGAAGGGACGCTGATTTCTAACGCGGAGTGATCCTTCACAATTGAACATACCGTTCAGCCAGCCTGTGCTGGCATAAGTATTCACGGACTATACTGATGTTATGGTCTGCCAGGTAACCAGCTTTCAAGGGTTCACAACGTGATTAACGAAATCAAAAAAGACGCTGAAATCCGTATGGATAAATGCGTTGAAGCATTCAAAACGCATATCAGCAAAATCCGTACCGGTCGTGCTTCTCCAGGCATCCTGGATGGCATCATGGTCGATTACTATGGTTCATCTACACCACTGCGCCAGCTGGCTCAGGTAACGGTTGAAGATTCCCGTACTTTGGCTATTTCCGTATTCGACCGCTCTATCAGCGCGGCTGTGGAAAAAGCGATCATGACATCTGATTTGGGTCTGAACCCATCTTCTGCGGGAGCGACCATCCGCGTTCCATTGCCAGCACTGACAGAAGAGCGTCGTAAAGACCTGATCAAAGTTGTTCGTGGCGAAGCAGAGCAGGGCCGTGTTTCTGTGCGTAACGTCCGCCGCGACGCTAACGACAAAACCAAAGCACTGCTGAAAGATAAAGAAATCAGCGAAGATGAAGATCGCCGTTCTCAGGACGATATTCAGAAACTGACTGACATTTTCATCAAGAAAATCGACGTTGCGTTAGCTGAAAAAGAAACTGAGCTGATGGATTTCTAATCCGGCTATGTCTCTCACAAAGCGCCGCAATTGCGGCGCTTTGTTTTTAAGTGGCCTCCAATTCTTTTATCTGTCTGCACAATCTCATGGACAAGCCCGATAAGAGGTTTCAGACTGTGCACTTTCCGAATTTACGAGCGTTATCCCGGGCATTTTCATGAAACAAATGACTATTCTTGGTTCGACAGGATCTGTCGGCACCAGCACGCTTTCCGTTGTCCGGTCTAACCCTGACGCGTTCTCTGTTAAGGCTCTGGTTGCGGGCCGCAATGTCGACGTTATGGCCCAGCAATGTCTGGAGTTTCGTCCGGCCTATGCGTCGATGGCGGATGAGTCTTCTGCGCGCAAATTGCGGGCAATCTTGTCGGAACAGGGAATCAACACTGAAGTCCTGTCTGGCCCGGATGCGGCAATCGAACTGGCGGCGCTGGATGATGTCGATCAGGTGATGTCTGCCATTGTCGGCGCTGCGGGGCTGTTACCGACGTTGTCTGCCGTTCGTGCGGGCAAACAAGTTCTTCTGGCAAATAAAGAATCCCTGGTGACCTGCGGCCGCATTTTCATGGATGCCGTGCGTCAGAGTCAGTCTCAGCTTTTGCCTATCGACAGCGAACACAATGCGATTTTCCAGAGTTTGCCTGAATCCGTTCAGAGACAACTGGGCTATGCTTCACTCGAGGAACACGGGATTTCGCGCATTGTGCTGACCGGTTCCGGCGGACCATTCCGCGAATTACCTTTAGATCAATTCAGCCGCGTGACACCGGAACAGGCATGCGCTCATCCGAACTGGTCAATGGGACGCAAGATTTCTGTCGACTCTGCCACGATGATGAACAAAGGGCTGGAGTATATTGAAGCGCGCTGGCTGTTTAATGCGTCAGCCGCCGAAATGGAAGTAATTATCCATCCGCAGTCGGTTATCCATTCTATGGTTCGCTACCGTGACGGCAGCGTACTGGCTCAGCTGGGCTCACCGGATATGCGAACGCCCATTGCGCATGCCATGGCGTATCCCCGCCGTGTGGCGACTGACGTTGAAGCACTGGATTTTTGTAAGATGGGCGCACTGACGTTTAGCGATCCGGATTACGCGCGTTATCCTTGCCTTCAGCTTGCTATCGAAGCCAGCAATACCGGGCAGGCGGCCACTACCACGCTGAATGCAGCAAATGAAATTTCAGTGGCGGCTTTCCTGAATGGCGAGATTCGTTTTACTGACATTGCTTCACTGAATCGTCAGGTTATGGAGCAGTTAGTGAGCGCCGAACCGACGTCTGTTGAGGAAGTGTTGGAGATTGACGCTCGCGCACGTGCATCGGCAAAGGATAAACTTCCTCAGTTTGCGCGATAAGACCGGTTTAGTGCTTATGCAGCAGTTTGTTAGCGCCACATTGAAATGGTATAGTCTGCGCCACACTGACAGTAGATTTGGCTTTTCTGAGCCTGAATGTTAAAGGTGAATCGGTGATCTGTCAGTGTAAGCCGTGCCTGTAAGGGAGACACGGCTTTTTTGCGCGTGTTGCCGCACCCTCGGTAAAAGGTGCAGCGTCAGCTAAACGTTGTAGCGTGAGCCATATCAGGCTTATGTCAGCTGGAAAGCCGTTGTGTTCTGATAAAAGGAAATGAGTACGCGTTATGTCCCTCGAAAATCAACAGATGTCTGATATGTGTTGCTCTCAACCTCGCCATGTTGCCATTATCATGGACGGCAACGGACGCTGGGCAAAACGTCAGGGTAAAATGAGGGTATTCGGTCATAAAGCGGGAGTGAAGTCAGTGCGTAAAGCGGTAAGCTTTGCTGCCAGTCATCACCTTGATGCGCTCACGCTTTATGCCTTTAGCAGTGAAAACTGGAATCGTCCGGCTCAGGAAGTTTCCGCCTTGATGGAGCTGTTCGTTCGTGCGTTAGACAGCGAAGTTAAAAGCCTGCATAAACACAATGTCAGGTTGCGGATCATTGGCGATGTCAGTCGTTTTAGTGCTCGTCTGCAGGAACGCATTCGTCGTTCAGAAACACTTACTCAAAATAACGACGGTCTGACCCTGAACATCGCTGCAAATTACGGTGGCCGGTGGGATATTATTCAGGGCGTGAAGACGCTGGCCGGGCAGGTTGAAGCCGGTACATTGCGGGCAGAGCAGATTACAGAAGAATTGCTGAATTCAGCGGTCTGTATGAGCGAACTGGCACCCGTCGATTTGGTGATCAGAACCGGTGGGGAACATCGGATCAGTAACTTTTTGCTGTGGCAGATTGCCTATGCGGAGCTCTACTTTACCGATGTCCTCTGGCCTGATTTTGATGAAAACACCTTTGAAGGTGCGTTGACCGCGTTTGCACAGCGAGAGCGCCGCTTCGGGGGGACTACACCTATCGGCGCCGATGCGTCCTAGGGAGAACATTTGCTGAAGTATCGCATTATCACAGCTTTGATTTTAATACCGATAGTTATTGCAGCACTCTTTTTGCTGCCGCCGGTGGGTTTCGCCATTGTCACCTTAGTGGTGTGCATGCTGGCCGCGTGGGAGTGGGGTCAGCTCGCCGGGCTTGCAACCCGTAGTCAGCGTATCTGGCTGGCGATACTGTGTGGTTTTCTGTTAGCCGCCATGATGTTGAGCATTCCGGCTTATCATCAGAGTGTTTACTTACCACAGGTTAGCGGCTCGCTGTGGGCAGCGCTGGCGTGGTGGTGTCTGGCGTTAGTTCTGGTTGTTGCGTATCCGGCTTCCGCTGCATTCTGGCGTCATTCGCGCGTGTTGCGTGTGCTGTTTGGCGTACTGACGATTGTGCCGTTCTTCTGGGGCATGGTTGCGTTGCGTCAGTACGGTTATGCTGAGAATCCTCACACAGGCGCGTGGTGGCTGTTATATGTCATGCTGCTGGTCTGGGGTGCTGATTCCGGTGCTTACCTGTTTGGTAAGTTGTTCGGTAAGCATAAACTGGCACCAAAAGTTTCTCCGGGGAAAACCTGGGAAGGGTTTATCGGTGGGCTGGTGACATCTGCCCTGATAGCCTGGTTGTTTGGCCGGTATGCACCTTTGAGCGTGCAGCCAGCAACGTTATTGATTTGTTCTGTGGTTGCTGCGCTGGCTTCTGTGCTGGGCGACCTGACGGAAAGTATGTTCAAGCGTGAAGCCGGAATCAAAGACAGTGGTCATATGATCCCGGGTCATGGCGGAATATTGGATCGCATTGACAGCCTGACTGCTGCGGTTCCTGTATTCGCCTGTCTGATGCTGTTAGTGTATTAACCGTCGCAGACGGTGAAGTTTTCTAAGGAATAGTTGGACATATGATGAACATACTCTGGAGCCTGGCCGCCTTTATCGTTGCATTGGGGGTGCTTATCACCGTGCACGAGTTCGGCCATTTCTGGGTTGCTCGTCGTTGTGGTGTGCGTGTTGAACGCTTCTCTGTTGGTTTCGGTCGTGCATTGTGGCGTCGCACCGATCGCCAAGGAACGGAGTATGTGCTGGCCATTATTCCTCTCGGGGGCTACGTCAAAATGCTCGACGAACGCGTCGAGGCTGTAGCCCCTGAATTTCGTCATCAATCCTTTAATAACAAAAAAATCTGGCAGCGTGCTGCTATCATCAGCGCCGGGCCAATTGCCAATTTTATCTTTGCTGTTTTTGCATACTGGCTGATCTTCGTGATTGGTGTGCCGACCGTGCGTCCGGTTGTTGCAAATGTCACTGCAAATTCAATCGCTGCGCAATCCAATATTTCTCCGGGAATGGAACTAAAGTCTGTTGCCGGTATCGAAACGCCTGATTGGGATTCAGTTCGTATGGCGTTGATTGGCGAGATTGGTGATGATCAAACGACAGTGGGAGTTGCGCCTTTTGGCTCCAATAATGTTGTTGAGAAAACACTGAATTTACGTCAGTGGCAGTTTGATCCTGAAAAGCAGGATCCGGTGGTCTCTCTGGGTATGATTCCACGAGGTCCGCAGATAGAATCTGTCTTGCAGGAAGTGCAGCCAGATTCAGCCGCGCAAAAGGCGGGTTTGCAAGCCGGAGACAGGATCGTTAAAGTCGATGGTCAGATTCTGGAAAGTTGGCAGTCGTTTGTCATTCAGGTGCGTGACAATCCGGGCAAGCCAATCAGTCTGGAAGTTGAGCGGGGTGGTTCTCCCGTCGCTTTAACACTGACGCCGGATACGAAGTCTGCAGGTAAAGGCAAAATACAGGGTTTTGCTGGTGTGGTCCCGAAAGTGGTGCCGCTGCCTGATGAATACAAAACAATCCGTCAGTATGGTCCGTTTGTGGCGTTTTATGAGGCCGGGGATAAAACCTGGCAACTGATGAAACTCACCGTGAGCATGCTGGGTAAGTTAATTACCGGGGATGTGAAGCTGAACAATCTGAGTGGCCCAATCTCCATCGCACAGGGCGCAGGAATGTCAGCGGAGTATGGTTTGGTGTCTTACCTCACGTTTTTGGCACTCATCAGTGTCAATCTGGGGATCATCAACCTCTTCCCGTTACCGGTATTAGATGGTGGCCACCTGCTGTTTCTTGCAATAGAAAAGCTCAAAGGTGGGCCAGTTTCCGAGCGAGTTCAGGACTTCAGTTACCGCATTGGTTCAGTTTTGCTGGTGTTGTTGATGGGGCTTGCACTTTTCAATGATTTCTCCCGTCTTTAAGACCGGAGATTAGGTTAGGAAGAACGCATAACAACGATGGCGATCAAAAAGTTGCTCATAGCGTCGCTGCTGTTTGGCAGCGCCACCGTATACGGTGCAGACGGTTTCGTAGTGAAAGATATTCATTTCGAAGGCCTGCAGCGAGTTGCCGTCGGTGCGGCGTTACTCAATATGCCGGTTCGTGTCGGTGATACCGTTACTGACGATGACATCAGTAATACCATTCGCGCATTGTTTGCCACTGGCAACTTTGAGGACGTTCGTGTCCTTCGCGATGGTGATTCTCTGATTGTCCAGGTCAAGGAACGTCCAACGATTGCCAGCATCACTTTCTCCGGTAATAAATCGGTGAAAGATGACATGCTGAAACAAAACCTGGAAGCCTCTGGCGTCCGCGTTGGCGAAGCGCTTGACCGTACAACCATCGGCAGTATTGAAAAAGGCCTGGAAGATTTCTATTACAGCGTCGGTAAATACAGTGCGTCGGTAAAAGCGGTTGTGACCCCTTTACCGCGTAATCGTGTTGACCTGAAACTGGTGTTTACCGAAGGTGTTTCTGCCAAAATTCAGCAGATCAACATCGTGGGTAACCATGCCTTCTCGACTGATGAACTGATTTCCCGCTTCCAGTTGCGCGATGAAGTGCCTTGGTGGAACGTGGTCGGTGACCGTAAATACCAGAAACAAAAGCTGGCGGGTGACCTTGAAACCCTGCGCAGTTTCTATCTGGATCGCGGTTATGCCCGTTTCAACATTGATTCGACTCAGGTCAGCCTGACGCCGGACAAAAAAGGCATCTACATCACGCTGAACATCACAGAAGGTGAGCAGTACAAACTTTCTGGCGTTGAAGTTACCGGCAGCATGGCGGGTCACTCAGCTGAAGTTCAGAGCCTGACTAAAATTGATAAAGGCGAGCTGTACAACGGCGCTAAAGTCACCAAGATGGAAAACGACATCAAGCAGATGTTGGGCCGTTATGGCTATGCCTATCCGCGTGTGACTACTCAGCCTGAAATTAACGATGCAGACAAGACAGTAAAACTGCATATCAACGTAGATGCGGGTAACCGTTTCTATGTGCGTCATATCCGTTTCGAAGGCAATGACACCAGTAAAGACAGCGTTCTGCGCCGTGAAATGCGTCAGATGGAAGGTGCCTGGTTAGGTAATGATCTGGTCGATAAAGGTAAAGAGCGTCTGAACCGTCTGGGTTACTTCGAAACTGTTGATGTGGATACACAACGCGTTCCGGGTTCACCGGACCAGGTTGATGTGGTCTACAAAGTGAAAGAACGTAACACCGGTAGTTTCAACTTTGGTGTCGGTTACGGTACTGAAAGTGGTGTCAGCTTCCAGGTTGGTGTCCAGCAGGACAACTGGCTGGGTACGGGTAACTCCGTAGGCATCAGCGGTACGAAAAATGATTACCAGACGTACGCAGAATTCACGATCACAGATCCGTACTTCACCGTTGACGGTGTGAGTCTGGGCGGTCGTATTTTCTATAACGACTTTAAAGCGGATAATGCGGACCTGTCTGACTATACCAACAGAAGTTACGGTATTGGCGGCAACCTTGGTTTCCCTGTCAATGAGAACAACTCATTGCGTCTGGGGCTGGATTACGTACACAACGATCTGTCCAATATGGAACCCCAGATCGCGATGTTCCGTTATCTGAACTCTGTGGGCCTGAAACCTGCGGTAACGACCAGCGATAACTCAGATGCTGATTTCAGTGCTGATGACTTCTTCGTGAATCTGGGCTGGGGTTATAACAACCTTGACCGTGGTTACTTCCCGACGTCAGGGACCAAAGCCAGCCTGAACGGTAAAGTGACCGTGCCGGGTTCAGATAACGAATATTATAAAATCACTTTCGATTCAACCAGCTATATGCCGCTGAATCAGGATCGTGATTGGGTACTGATGGGGCGTGCGCGCGCAGGTTATGCGGATGGTCTGGGCGGCAAAGAAGTGCCGTTCTATGACAACTTCTATGCCGGCGGTTCAAGCAGTGTTCGTGGTTTCCAGTCGAACACCATCGGTCCGAAAGCAGCTTATTACAAATGTACTACGGCTAATACCTCGTACAGCACCTGCCCGATTGATAATTCGAGCGATGCAGTGGGCGGTAACGCAATGGCCATCCTGAGTGCGGAACTTATTGTTCCAACTCCGTTTGTTAGCGAGAAATACGCTAACTCATTGCGTACGTCTCTGTTCGTGGATAGCGGTACAGTCTGGGATACAGGTTGGGAAAACACGCCGCAAACTATTGCAGCGGGTGTGCCTGATTACAGTAAGCCTGGCAACATTCGTGTGTCTTCTGGTCTGGCGTTGCAGTGGCAGTCTCCTTTGGGGCCGCTGGTGTTCTCTTACGCACAGCCAGTTAAGAAATACGAAGGCGACAAAGCGGAACAGTTCCAGTTTAACATTGGTAAAACCTGGTAACGTTTTGTCTGCAAAGCGTTTATTCAGCAGAATCGCAATGGCCTGATGCTGGATTTGATACACGGGTTTCGGCCCGTGTATTGTTTTAATGTCGGGTGTTTTGTGTAATTTACTGTGCCATCTGGCACAAACGGGTGATGGAAGGAGTTTATAGTGAAAAAGTGGTTATATGCCGCAGGCCTCGGTTTAGTTATGGCTTCTTCAGCTAGCGTTCAGGCTGCTGACAAAATTGCTATCGTTAACGTCGCTAGCATTTTCCAACAGATGCCAGCTCGCGAAGCTGTGGCTAAACAACTGGAAAACGAGTTCAAAAGTCGTGCAACTGATTTGCAATCTCAGGAACGTGATCTGCAAACCAAAATGCAACGTCTGCAACGTGATGGCTCGACCATGAAAGCCAGCGATCGTTCTAAACTCGAAAAAGACGTTATGGCTCAGCGCGAAGCTTTCTCAGCTAAAGCGCAGCAGTTCGAACAAGATAACCGTCGTCGCCAGGGCGAAGAACGTAACAAAATCCTGAGCCGTATTCAGGACGCTGTGAAATCTGTTGCCAGCAAAGAAGGTTATGATGTTGTTATTGATGCAAACGCTATTGCATACGCAAGCAATGACAAAGATATTACTGCTGATGTGCTGAAACAGGTTAAATAAACATGTCTTCAATTCGACTGGCTGATCTCGCACAGCAGTTGGATGCACAATTGCACGGTGATGGCGAAATTGCCATCACCGGCGTTGCTTCAATGCATTCCGCACACTCTGAGCAAATCACGTTTTTATCAAACAGCCGCTACCGTGAACAGTTGGCCTCCTGTCATGCAGGTGCCGTAGTGTTGACGGAAGCGGATCTGCCATTTTGCCCTACAGCGGCATTAGTGGTTAAAAACCCTTACCTGACGTACGCGCGTATGGCGCAGTTGCTGGATACTACGCCAGCACCGGCACAGGATATTGCTGCGAGCGCGGTGATATCAGACAGTGCTTCATTGGGTAAGAATGTCTCGGTTGGCGCAAATGCAGTCATCGAATCGGGCGTTGTGCTGGGTGACAATGTTGTCATCGGCGCAGGCTGCTTTATCGGTAAAGAGGCAAAAATAGGCGCGGGTACACGTTTGTGGGCCAACGTTTCTATTTATCACCGCGTAGAAATTGGTGAGTTGTGCCTGATTCAGTCAGGTACGGTGATCGGTGCTGACGGTTTTGGTTATGCCAACGACCGCGGCAACTGGATCAAAATTCCTCAGCTGGGCACCGTCATCATTGGCGACCGCGTAGAAATTGGTGCGTGCACCACGATTGACCGCGGCGCGCTGGATGACACCATTATCAGCAACGGCGTTATCATTGATAACCAATGCCAGATTGCACACAACGTCGTGATTGGAGACAATACGGCGGTGGCTGGCGGTGTTATTATGGCCGGTAGTCTGAAAATTGGACGCTACTGCCAAATCGGTGGAGCCAGTGTTATCAACGGTCACATGGAGATTTGTGACCAGGCTGTCGTAACAGGAATGGGAATGGTGATGCGACCAATCACTGAACCTGGGGTATACTCCTCCGGTATTCCGTTACAACCGAATAAAGTTTGGCGTAAGACGGCTGCGTTGGTAATGAATATTGATGAGATGAATAAGCGCTTGAAAGCTGTCGAGCGTAAAATCGAAAAAGATTAATTACCATTTACGGTGACGCTTTGTGTTCCCTTTGTTGAGTGAACCTGCGACATACGTTCCTATTTGCGGCCTGCCTGATGACCTTTTTTTGGGGTCTGGCAGGCCGTGTTATTGATGCCATCAGTTTTTTATAGACAGGAAGAGTATTTTGACTACTGACACTCATACTCTGCGTATTGAAGAGATACTGGATTTATTGCCACACCGTTACCCGTTTTTACTGGTTGATCGCGTGCTGGATTTTGAGAAAGGCAAATTTTTGCGCGCTGTGAAAAACGTTTCTTTTAACGAACCGTTCTTCCAGGGCCATTTCCCGGGCAAACCTATCTTCCCAGGCGTATTGATTCTGGAAGCGATGGCTCAGGCCACCGGTATTCTGGCATTTAAAAGCGTGGGTAAACTGGAGCCAGGCGAACTGTATTACTTCGCAGCAATCGATGATGCACGCTTTAAACGTCCGGTCCTTCCGGGTGACCAGATGGTTCTGGAAGTTGAATTCATTAAAGAGCGTCGTGGTGTTGCTCGTTTTAAAGGTGTCGCAAAAGTAGATGGTGAGATTGCTTGCGAGGCATCAATGATGTGCGCCCGTCGCCGGGAGTCTTAATACATGATTGACAAAACCGCCTTTATTCATCCAAGCGCTATTGTTGAAGAAGGTGCCGTTATCGGTGCCGGAGTGCATATCGGTCCTTTCTGCTACGTGGGTTCCCAGGTAGAAATCGGAGAAGGTACTGAGCTTAAATCACACGTAGTTCTTAATGGCGTGACCAAAATTGGTCGCGATAACCGCATTTTCCAGTTCGTCTCCATTGGTGAAATTAACCAGGATCTGAAATATGCCGGTGAACCAACACGCGTTGAGGTCGGCGATCGCAACAATATTCGTGAGAGCGTTACCATTCACCGTGGTACCGTTCAGGGCGGTGGTCTGACAAAAGTGGGTAGCGATAACCTGTTGATGGTTAACGCACATATCGCCCACGATTGTGTCATTGGAAATCGCTGTATTCTGGCGAACAACGCGACACTTGGCGGCCACGTTGAAGTTGATGATTTTGCGATCATCGGCGGCATGACCGCAGTGCATCAGTTCTGCATCATCGGCGCGCATGTGATGGTAGGTGGCTGTTCTGGCGTTGCCCAGGATGTCCCTCCGTTCGTCATTGCGCAGGGTAACCATGCGACACCTTTCGGTATCAATATCGAAGGTCTTAAGCGCCGTGGTTTTGAGAAAGCAGATCTGCACGCAATCCGTAATGCCTACAAGTTACTGTACCGCAGCGGTAAAACGCTGGAAGAAGCACAACCGGAAATCGCTGCAATCGCCGCTGAATTCCCGAAAGCTAAACCTTTCAGTGATTTCTTTAGCCGCTCTACCCGCGGCATTATTCGCTGATCTGCGCTACGGAAAACAATGCAAAAGCCTGTTCTGACAATTGGCCTGGTGGCCGGTGAAACGTCCGGTGACATTCTTGGCGCCGGGCTGATCCGAGCCCTGAAAAAACATCATCCTGATGCCCGTTTTGTAGGTGTTGCAGGTCCGCTGATGCAGGCGGAAGGATGTGAAGCCTGGTACGAAATGGAAGAGCTGGCTGTGATGGGCGTGGTGGAAGTTTTAGAACGGCTGCCACGCCTGTTGAAAATCCGCAAAGACCTCACCCGACGTTTCAGCGAACTTCAGCCAGATGTTTTCGTGGGCATTGATGCTCCCGACTTCAATATCACACTGGAAGGCCGCCTGAAACAGCGCGGCATCCGTACCATCCATTATGTCAGCCCGTCAGTGTGGGCCTGGCGACAAAAGCGTGTATTCAAAATTGGCAAGGCGACAGATTTAGTTCTTGCATTCCTGCCTTTCGAAAAAGCGTTTTACGACAAATTTAACGTTCCCTGCCGCTTCATCGGTCATACGATGGCGGATGCCATGCCTTTGCATCCGGACAAGCAGGCGGCTCGTGCATCGCTTGGGATCCCTGAGGACGTCCATTGCCTGGCATTATTGCCGGGAAGCCGCCATGCCGAAGTCGAAATGCTCAGCGCGGATTTCTTGAAGACAGCGTTACAGCTGCGACAGACTTATCCTGATTTGCACATCGTGGTGCCGCTGGTTAACGCCAGGCGTCGCGAGCAATTCGAGCGTATCAAGGCTGAGATTGCGCCTGACCTGCCTGCGCATTTGCTCGATGGCAAAGGGCGTGAAGCGATGATTGCGAGCGATGCTGCACTTCTTGCGTCTGGCACCGCTGCGCTCGAGTGTATGCTGGCGAAATGCCCGATGGTCGTGGGTTATCGCATGAAGCCTTTTACGTTCTGGCTGGCGGAGCGTCTGGTGAAAACCCCTTATGTATCCCTGCCAAACTTGCTGGCAAGACGGGAAATTGTCACCGAATTGCTGCAAACCGAATGCGTACCGGAAAAGCTTTCTGCCGCACTTCTGCCGTTACTGGCGGGTGATGAAAAAAGCGAGGAATTGCGTAAAATTTTCCTGGAATTGCATGAAAGCATTCGCCGTGATGCTGATGAGCAGGCCGCTCAGGCCGTAATGGAGCTGGCAAACCGATGAGTGAATTATTTGTTTATCCGCAGGCCGTGTGTATTGCCGGTGTGGATGAAGTTGGCCGCGGTCCGCTGGTCGGCGCAGTGGTGACGGCTGCGGTGATCCTCGATCCTGCCAACCCGATTATGGGGCTGGCGGATTCAAAGAAGCTCACCGAAAAACGTCGCGAAGCGTTATACATTGAAATCAAAGAAAAGGCGCTGGCCTGGAGTCTCGGGCGAGCAGAGCCGCATGAAATTGATGAACTGAACATCCTGCATGCCACGATGCTTGCCATGCAAAGAGCCGTTGCCGGCCTGGCACTGACGCCGGATATGGTGCTGATTGATGGCAACCGTTGCCCGAAACTGCCAATGGCTTCGCAGGCCGTGGTGAAAGGTGACAGTAAAGTCGCTGAAATCAGCGCGGCATCCATTCTTGCCAAAGTGACCCGCGATCGCGAAATGGTTGAACTGGATTTGCAGTTCCCTGAATATGGTTTTGCGAAACACAAAGGCTATCCGACGCCGGTGCATCTTGAAAGTCTCGCCCGGCTTGGTGCGACAGCACATCACCGCCGCAGTTTTGCGCCGGTAAAACGCGCACTCGGACTGGCCTAGCGCGTCACTTTGTTTCTGCCCCTGACTTTTATTTATAAATTAGCGGGCACATAAACTCTTAATTCACATATTTCTGGACTCTGGATATGGCCGAACCTCGTTTTATTCATCTGCGCGTACATAGCGACTATTCCATGGTGGATGGCCTCGCGAAAGTGGGTCCGCTGGTGAAATGCGCAGCGTCACTCGGCATGCCTGCTCTGGCTATCACCGATTTCACCAACCTGTGCGGGCTGGTGAAATTTTACGGTGCGGCGCACGGCGCAGGCGTTAAGCCGATTATCGGCGCAGACCTGAATGTTCAAAGTGAAATCCTCGGCGATGAACTTGCGCAGCTGACCGTACTGGCAATGAACAATCAGGGTTATCAGAACCTGACACTGCTCATTTCCCGTGCTTATCAGCGCGGCTATGGCGCGGCGGGCCCGATTGTTGACCGCGAGTGGCTGGCTGAGCTGAATGAAGGGCTGATCCTGCTTTCTGGCGCGAAAATGGGCGATGTTGGCAAGTTCATGATCCGCGGAAATGGCCCGCAGGTTGAGCAATGCCTGGAGTTCTATCAGCAATATTTCCCCGATCGTTATTATCTCGAACTGATCCGCACCGGTCGCGCAGAGGAAGAAAACTATCTGCATGCCGCCGTGGCGCTGGCGACGGAGCGCGGTTTGCCCGTTGTGGCCACCAACGACGTGCGTTTCATGGTTCCTACGGACTTTGATGCCCATGAAATCCGCGTAGCAATCCACGATGGCTTTACGCTTGATGACCCGAAACGCCCGCGCAATTACACTTCGCAGCAATACATGCGCAGTGAAGACGAAATGTGCGAGCTGTTTGAAGATATTCCCGAAGCGTTGCAAAACAGTGTTGAAATCGCCAAACGCTGCAACGTAACAATCCGTCTGGGCGAATACTTCCTGCCGCAATTTCCGACCGGCGATATGACCACGGAAGATTTCCTGGTCGAAAAATCGAAAATCGGGCTGGAAGAACGTCTCGAGTTTTTATTCCCGGATCCTGAAGTCCGCGCGCAACGTCGGCCTGAATATGACGAACGTCTGGATATCGAACTTAAAGTTATCAACCAGATGGGCTTCCCGGGCTACTTCCTGATCGTTATGGAGTTCATCCAGTGGTCGAAAGATAACAGCGTGCCGGTCGGGCCGGGACGTGGTTCCGGTGCAGGTTCACTGGTGGCCTATGCGCTGAAAATCACGGATCTGGATCCCCTTGAATTCGATCTTCTGTTCGAACGTTTCCTTAACCCTGAACGTGTTTCCATGCCCGACTTTGACGTCGATTTCTGCATGGAAAAACGCGACAGGGTTATCGATCACGTCGCGGAAATGTACGGTCGTGAAGCCGTTTCGCAGATTATTACTTTCGGTACGATGGCGGCGAAAGCGGTTATCCGTGACGTTGGCCGCGTGCTGGGTCATCCCTATGGTTTCGTCGATCGCATTTCGAAATTAGTTCCGCCGGATCCGGGTATGACGCTGGAAAAAGCGTTTGCTGCTGAACCTCAGTTGCCTGAGATTTATGAGGCGGATGAAGAAGTTAAGTCGCTTATTGACATGGCGCGTCAGCTGGAAGGCGTTACACGAAATGCCGGTAAGCACGCAGGTGGTGTGGTTATCGCGCCGACGAAAATTACCGACTTTGCGCCGCTCTATTGCGACGCCGAAGGTAATCATCCGGTTACACAGTTCGATAAAAACGACGTGGAATATGCCGGGCTGGTGAAGTTCGACTTCCTGGGCCTGCGTACGCTGACGATCATCGACTGGGCGCTGGAAATGATCAACGCGCGCCGCGCAAAAGCGGGTGAAGCACCGCTGGATATCGCTGCGATCCCGCTTGATGACAAGAAAAGTTTCGACATGCTGCAACGCTCGGAAACCACTGCGGTTTTCCAGCTTGAATCCCGTGGCATGAAAGATTTGATCAAACGCCTCAAACCCGACAGCTTCGAAGATATGATCGCACTGGTGGCGCTGTTCCGCCCAGGGCCGTTACAGTCGGGGATGGTAGATAACTTCATCGACCGTAAACACGGTCGTGAAGAGATTTCTTACCCCGATATCCAGTGGCAGCATGAGTCCCTGAAACCGGTACTGGAGCCGACCTACGGCATCATTTTGTACCAGGAACAGGTTATGCAGATTGCGCAGGTTCTGGCGGGTTATTCGCTGGGCGGCGCAGACATGTTACGTCGCGCAATGGGTAAGAAAAACCCGGTCGAAATGGCAAAACAGCGCGGCGGCTTCGAAGATGGCGCTAAATCACGCGGCGTTGACGGCGAACTGGCGATTAAAATCTTTGACCTGGTAGAGAAATTTGCCGGTTACGGCTTTAACAAATCTCACTCAGCCGCCTACGCTTTGGTGTCGTACCAGACGTTATGGCTGAAAGCGCACTATCCGGCCGAATTCATGGCGGCGGTAATGACCGCTGATATGGATAACACCGAGAAAGTTGTCGGGCTGGTGGATGAATGCTGGCGTATGGGCCTGAAAATTCTGCCGCCGGACATCAACAGCGGTCTGTATCACTTCCACGTTAACGACGAAGGTGAGATCGTTTACGGTATCGGCGCGATAAAAGGCGTGGGTGAAGGCCCGATTGAAGCGATTATTGAAGCGCGTAATGAAGGCGGCTATTTCAAAGAGTTGTTTGATTTGTGCGCGCGGGCCGACGTCAAAAAGCTGAACAAACGCATTCTTGAAAAACTGATTATGTCCGGCGCTTTTGACCGGCTTGGGCCGCATCGAGCCGCTCTGATGAGTTCTCTCAGTGACGCGCTGAAAGCGGCAGATCAGCACGCGAAAGCGGAGGCCATTGGTCAGGTAGACATGTTTGGTGTTCTGGCCGAAGCGCCTGAACAGGTTGAAAAATCTTACTCAAACGTGATGCCGTGGCCGGAACAAACGGTGCTCGATGGCGAACGGGAAACGCTCGGCTTGTATCTGACCGGGCATCCGATCACGCAGTATCTGAAAGAAATCGAACGTTATGGCGGCGGACAGCGTTTGAAAGATATGCACCCGACGGATCGGGGTAAAATGACCGTCGCAGTGGGGCTGGTTCTCGCTGCACGCGTTATGGTCACCAAACGCGGTAACCGCATTGGGATCTGTACGCTTGACGATCGTTCCGGTCGTCTCGAAGTGATGTTGTTCACCGAAGCGTTGGAAAAATTCCAGCATTTATTGGAAAAAGACCGTATCCTTATCGCCACAGGACAGGTCAGCTTTGATGACTTCAGTGGCGGGCTTAAAATGATGGCCCGCGATGTAATGGACATCAGTGAAGCACGGGAAAAATATGCTCGCGGTCTTGCTATCTCGCTGACTGACAGGCAAATTGATGACCAGCTTTTGAACCGTCTCCGCCAATCGTTGGAACCTCACCGATCGGGGACGATACCAGTGCATCTGTATTACCAACGAGAAAATGCAAGAGCCCGGCTGCGATTCGGGGCGTCATGGCGTGTTACGCCAACGGACAAACTGTTGCTGGATTTGCGAGGCCTGGTCGGTAGTGAGCAGGTGGAACTGGAATTTGACTAAAATAGGAATGCTATGAGTCTGAATTTTCTTGATTTTGAACAGCCGATTGCGGAACTGGAAGCGAAAATTGACTCGCTGACTGCAGTCAGCCGTCAAGACGAAAAATTAGATATTAATCTGGACGAAGAAGTTGCACGCTTGCGCGAGAAAAGCGTTGAACTGACCCGTAAGATTTTCTCTGATCTGGGCGCCTGGCAGATTGCCCAACTGGCGCGCCATCCTCGTCGCCCTTATACCCTGGATTACATCAAACATATCTTCACCGATTTTGATGAACTGGCGGGTGACCGTGCATTCGCGGACGATAAAGCTATCGTTGGCGGTATTGCTCGTCTGGGTGAACGTGCTGTGATGATCATTGGTCATCAGAAAGGCCGTGAAACCAAAGAGAAAATTCGTCGTAACTTCGGTATGCCTGCACCTGAAGGGTATCGCAAAGCGTTACGCCTGATGGAAATGGCCGAACGTTTC
This sequence comes from Rahnella sp. BIGb0603, assembly GCF_024808755.1. Classification (NCBI taxonomy): domain Bacteria; kingdom Pseudomonadati; phylum Pseudomonadota; class Gammaproteobacteria; order Enterobacterales; family Yersiniaceae; genus Rahnella; species Rahnella sp. BIGb0603. The sequence continues at coordinate 223,004 of NZ_JANUEX010000008.1, forward strand.
AAACTGCCAATCATCACCTTCATCGACACCCCGGGTGCATACCCTGGTGTGGGTGCGGAAGAACGTGGCCAGTCTGAAGCGATCGCCCGCAACCTGCGCGAAATGTCGCGTCTGAACGTCCCGGTTATCTGCACCGTTATTGGTGAAGGGGGTTCCGGTGGTGCTCTGGCAATCGGCGTGGGTGACAAAGTTAACATGCTGCAATACAGCACCTACTCGGTCATTTCACCGGAAGGCTGTGCGTCTATCTTGTGGAAGAGCGCAGATAAAGCGCCTCTGGCTGCGGAAGCAATGGGTATTATTGCTCCGCGCTTGAAAGAGCTGAAACTGATCGACTCCGTGATCCCGGAACCTCTGGGTGGCGCGCATCGTAACGTTGAGGCAATGGCCGCTTCTCTGCGTGCACAACTGGAAGCTGACCTGAGCGATCTGGATGTTCTGAGCACTGAAGAACTGCGCAACCGTCGTTATCAGCGTCTGATGACTTACGGTTACTGCTGATATCAGCAATGTATTGCGAAAGGCTATGCTCCGGCATAGCCTTTTTTATTGACCGTTTTTCCTTCTCAGATTTTCCTGCATTCTTAAATTCCCTCTTTTTGGTCGAAACCCGGTGGTAAAGGGTACACAGCGTCCGTTAACCGTGTTTCTATAAATACCTGAGAGATATACAACAGAAGGATTTGTCAGATGAATATTATCGCTATCATGCGCCCGGAAGGGGCCTACTATAAAGATGAGCCAATCCGTGAACTGGATAGCGCGCTGACGCTTCTTGGATTCCAGATTATTTATCCACGCGATCGTGCTGACTTACTGAAACTCATCGAAAATAATGCCCGTATCTGCGGGGCGATTTTCGACTGGGACCAGCACAGTGAAGAGCTGTGTACGGAAATCAATGAACTGAATGAATACCTGCCGCTTTACGCGTTCATCAATACGCACTCCACGCTGGACGTTGATGTCAATGAGATGCGTATGGTCTTGTATTTCTTCGAGTATGCTCTGGCTGCTGCCGATGATATTGCCAAGCGTATTCGCCAGTACACCGATGAATATATCGACACCATCACACCGCCGCTGACCAAAGCGTTATTTACCTATGTGGAAGAAGGGAAATATACCTTCTGTACGCCCGGACATATGGCCGGTACGGCCTTTCTGAAAAGCCCGGTCGGAACGCTTTTTTATGACTTCTTCGGGGCTAAGACCCTGAAAGCGGATGTGTCGATTTCGGTAACGGAACTCGGTTCCCTGCTCGACCATACCGGCCCGCATTTAGAGGCGGAGGAATACATCGCGCGAACGTTTGGGGCGGAGCAAAGTTATATCGTTACCAATGGCACATCCACGGCAAACAAAATTGTCGGGATGTACGCCGCGCCTGCGGGCAGCACCGTGCTGATTGACCGAAACTGCCACAAATCTCTGGCGCATCTGATGATGATGACCAACATCGTGCCGGTGTATTTGCGTCCGAACCGCAATGCCTACGGTATTCTGGGCGGGATCCCGCAACGGGAATTCACACGTGAAAGCATTGAAGAGAAGATCGCGCAGACCGAAAATGCCACCTGGCCCGTGCATGCGGTGATCACCAATTCCACCTACGACGGGCTGCTTTACAACACGGATTACATCAAAAATACGCTGGATGTACCGTCGATTCACTTTGATTCCGCGTGGGTGCCGTACACCAATTTCCATCCGATTTATGATGGCAAAAGTGGAATGAGTGGCGAGCGGGTTCCCGGCAAAGTGATTTATGAAACGCAGTCGACGCATAAATTGCTGGCGGCTTTCTCACAGGCTTCCATGATTCACATTAAAGGCGACTATAACGAAAGCACCTTTAATGAAGCCTACATGATGCACACCACCACATCGCCGAACTACGGCATTGTGGCGTCGGCAGAAACTGCGGCGGCTATGTTGCGCGGAAACCCCGGACGGCGGCTCATCAACCGTTCTGTGGAACGTGCGCTGCATTTCCGTAATGAGATACAACGGCTGCGTGAGGAAACTGACGGCTGGTTCTTCGATATCTGGCAACCTGAGCATATTGATGAAGCAGAGTGCTGGCCGCTGAATCCGGATCAAAACTGGCATGGTTTTGCTGATGCCGATACCAATCATATGTATCTGGATCCGATCAAAGTGACGATCCTGACGCCCGGCATGAATGAAATGGGCAAACTCGAAGAAGAGGGGATCCCGGCGGCACTGGTGGCGAAATTCCTTGATGAGCGCGGCGTGGTAGTGGAAAAAACGGGTCCGTACAATCTGCTTTTCCTGTTCAGCATTGGTATTGATAAAACCAAATCCATGAGCCTGATGCGCGGGCTGACGGACTTCAAACGCAGCTATGATCTTAATCTTCGGGTCAAAAATATGCTTCCGGACCTTTATGCAGAAGATCCGGATTTCTACCGTAATATGCGCATTCAGGATCTGGCTCAGGGGATCCACAAACTGATTGTCCGCCATGATCTTCCACGTCTGATGATCGAGGCTTTTGATGTGTTGCCGGAAATGAAAATGACGCCATATGAAATGTTCCAGCATCAGGTGCGCGGGCATATCGATGAGTGCGACATTGACGAACTGATTGGCAAAGTCTCTGCCAATATGATTCTGCCGTATCCACCGGGCGTACCCGTGGTGATGCCCGGTGAAATGATTACGCAAGAGAGCCGGGCCGTTCTCGATTTTCTGATCATGCTGTGTTCTATCGGTGAGCGTTATCCGGGATTTGAAACGGATATTCATGGAACCCGTCTCACAGAAGACGGGCGCTATCTGGTAAAAGTTTTAAAACTCCCGGAAGCGGGTTAACAAACCGCCCTCTTCGTGAGGGCTTTTTATTGACGTCTGCAAACACCCTGAGTAACGTGCACAGCAGGAATTAACAGGAAATCATCATGCTTAATCTTCGCCAGGTTCATCACATCGCGGTCATTGGTTCTGATTATCAGGCCAGTAAACATTTCTATTGCGATATTCTTGGGTTTATCTTACTTGGCGAGTTTTACCGCGAAGAACGTGATTCATGGAAAGCCGATCTGGCACTGAACGGCCAGTATACGATTGAGTTGTTCAGCTTCCCAAATCCACCTGCCCGTCCAAGCCGGCCTGAATCCTGCGGTTTGCGCCATCTGGCGTTCAGCGTTGAAGATATCGGGCAGTCCGTCAGTGCGCTGGAAGCCGCCGGTGTCTTTTGCGAACCGGTGAGAACAGATCCTTATACCGGCAAACAGTTTACTTTTTTCACCGATCCCGACGGCCTGCCGTTAGAGCTTTACGAATCCCGGTAATCTCATGAATCGTCATCCGTCAGCACTGTTTCTGACTGAACATCTGCGCAGCAAAATTGGGTCTGCGCGAAAACTTTGCGTGGCATTTAGCGGCGGTCTGGATTCAACCGTTTTGCTGGCTGGTCTTGCGCAGTTGCGGGACAACCACATCCCGGACTTACGGCTGCGGGCATTACATGTGCATCACGGATTAAGCCCGTTTGCGGATGGCTGGGCGATACATTGCCATGATTTTTGTCAGCTGAGGAATATCGGGCTGTCGGTCATCAAGGTTCAGGTAAATGCCCGTGATGGCGGGATTGAAGCGGCAGCAAGAGCTGCGCGCTATCAGGCATTTTCAACACAGCTGGAAGAAGGCGAAGTCTTACTGACAGCGCAACATCTTAACGATCAGTGTGAAACGTTTTTGCTGGCGCTCAAACGCGGTAGTGGCCCTGCGGGTTTGTCGGCGATGAGCGCGGACAGTATGGGGCTGGGTTATCGGCTGATGCGGCCGTTGCTCGATCTCAGCCGGGATCAGCTTGAGGAATACGCAGATCAACATCAGCTGACGTGGATCGAGGATGACAGCAATTGTGATGCCCGTTTCGATCGTAATTTTTTGCGACTCGATATTCTTCCTTCGCTCTATGCGCGCTGGCCGCATTTCGCGCAATCCACCGCCCGCAGCGCTTCGTTATGTGCGGAACAGGAATCCCTGCTTGATGAACTGCTCAGTGAGTCCCTGACGGCGTTAACAGATGAACGGGGAAGTTTATCTGTTGAGGGCATGGGGAGTTTCTCGGCGGCAAGACGTTCCGCGCTGCTGCGCCGCTGGCTGGCTGGCCGTGAAGCAAAAATGCCTTCCCGCGAACAGCTCCAGAGAATTTGGGATGAAGTGGCGTTAAGCCGTGAAGATGCACAGGCGCAGCTTCAGCTTGGGAGTTTTGTTGTGCGACGTTATCGCCAGCGTCTGTATCTGTTACCCCAATATTCATCCCTCAAGGATCAGGTCATCAGCTGGGATCCTGCTGACAAACTTCTGTTGCCTGACGCTCTGGGTGTTTTATCAGTTTCTGCAATTCGTGATGCGGATGATGAAAGCTGTGTCATCCGTCAGCCGCGCGCGGGAGAAACGATCACCGTTCGCTTTCATGCTTCCGGGATGATTGAAAAGGTTGGGCGCGATCGTGCCCGTCAGGCGAAAAAGTTGTGGTCTGAGTTAGGCGTGCCGCCCTGGCAACGGGATCGCATTCCGCTGGTTTATTACAATGAACAGCTTATTGCTGCACCTGGCTGCTTTATCACCCGTCAGGCACTGGCTGAAAATAACGAAGGGCAATGGCGGCTGTTATGGTCCGGTTGCTCAATAAAATAGTAAGCGGTTAATTTTGGGAGTTGTAATGCTGAGAATTTTGTTGCGGGCAATGGCAGGGTTATTGCCGCTGATATTGCTGAGTTCACCGGTTCTGGCTCAGGGAAACAGTGCAGATGGTCAGTCTAAATCGGCAAGTTGTGCGGCATGCCACGGCGCAAAGGGAAAAGCGGTTAATGCTATTTACCCTAATCTGGCCGGGCAAAATGAAGATTATCTTGCACTGGCGTTGCGTGCTTATCAGAAAGGAGAACGCAGCGGCGGGCAGGCGGGTGTCATGCAGGCTTTTACGTCATCACTGTCTGAGCAGGATGTTAGTGATCTGGCAGCTTACTATGCCAGTCTGACGCCGCTTAAATAGGAAATGGGGTGGTTGCAGAAATGCAAACGGGCAACCCTGAGATTGCCCGTTAGTCATAGTCACGGAGGTTTTCGCTTATTCTGCGCTCACGACCACCGTGCCAATTTCCGGATGGCTAAAGCTTTCTATATGATCAAGCCGCAGATCGCGTTGTTCTCCGCTGGCCTCGACCACCAGATACTCCACTTTCTTACGCATTAACAAATCTTTGGCTTTTGCCTCAACGACTTCTCCGCTACGCAGCTTCAGCGTCAAAACCAGGTGATGCTGGCAGGCGAGCTCGAGATTATCGTAGTCATCACAATTGATGGGTTGGTACTCATCATTCATCGACATAATCGCTCACCAATAAGTTAGCGGCGGCGTAGGCCGCCTGGTCCCTAACGGAAGACGGAAGCTCAGCATTCGCTGCCACTTCGTCCAATGCTTTCAATACACAACCCAACGCATCGGGCACATATCCGAGATCGCCGCTGGCGATTTCAGAATATTTACGGCGTACCAACTCACAGTATTGTTGCATAAGTTCTCCCTAAAAAGCGTATCCCTCTGAGGAAAGCGCAGAAAGATAAACTCTCAGTATTTAACGACTATAGCACAGGAGAGTGTGAGTTATTAGCAGGCCTGTAAAGGTAAATCGTTTGCGTACAGCCTTTATTCAGAAGGTCCATCGGGGGAAAACTGGTTTAGGCAGGACGCTTTCAAGTACACTGTGCGTCTGATATCAAGAGGTTTCCCATGGCGCTAAAAGCAACAATTTATAAAGCAGCAATCAATATTGCTGATATGGATCGTAATTTCTTTCATGACGCCAACCTGACTTTGGCCCAGCATCCCTCAGAAACAGAACAACGAATGATGCTGCGTTTGCTGGCATGGATTTATCATGCAGATGAACGCCTGACTTTTACCCGTGGATTAAGTGCGGAAGACGAACCTGAAATCTGGCGTAAAAACGATCATAACGGCATTGAATTATGGGTTGAATTAGGGTTGCCGGATGAGAAGCGTCTGAAAAAAGCCTGTAACCAATCGCGCGAAGTCGTGCTTTACGCTTATGGTGAGAGAGCGGCAAAAGTCTGGTGGTCACAAATTGAAGGGAAGGTCAGAGGTTTTAACAACCTTCGCATTCGATATTTAGAAGATGAGCTTCTGAATCAGCTGACCGCTTTTGGCAGCAGGACCATGGATTTACAGGCAACTTTACAGGACGGAACTATTTGGCTTTCCGATGCTCAGAGTAATTTGGAAATTCATTTTTCTGAATGGAAAGAGTTTGCCGGAAATGACGGAAGGTAATCAGCGTGCTAATCCTTTCCGGAAAACTGGAAATCCCTGACAGCGAAATCGAATTAACGGCGATCCGCGCGCAGGGAAATGGTGGTCAGAACGTCAATAAAACATCAACGGCGATCCATTTACGCTTTGATATTAAAGCGTCAAGTTTGCCAGAATATTACAAAGAGCGGTTACTGGCATTCAATCACCATTCTATTACTGCTGACGGTTGGGTAATCATTAAAGCCCAGGAATACCGGAGTCAGGAGCAGAACCGAGAAGCCGCTGTAGCCCGGCTGAGTACATTGATTTCGCAGGCGATGGTGGTAGAAAAACCTCGCCGGGCGACGAAGCCGACCAAAGGGTCTAAAATTCGTCGCGTAGAAAGTAAAGTGCGCAAAGGTGCCACAAAAGCATTACGAGGCAAAATTCGTCAGCCTTAAATCGTGTTGCAGGACAATCTTTATCGCAGCACAAGGAAAAAGCAGTAGGGGAGAAACTGTGAAAAAAATCATTATCACGGCAGTGCTGGCGCTCGGGGCGCTGTCACTGTTCGGCTGCCACACCGCTGCCTTCAATCATGAAAAACCGCTTCAGGCGATGCAGCAAAGTTACAGCGGTGTTTTGCCTTGCGCAGATTGCAGCGGCTTAAAAACCTCATTGTTCCTGCAACAGGACGGGACTTACATCTTGCAGGAAGTGTATCAGGGCAGCAAAGAGGGCGATCAGAGCTTCGCCAGCTACGGCCGTTGGGCGCGTACGGCAGATAAACTGGTGCTGACTGACAGCCATGGCGAGAAGCGCTATTTCCATCCAAAAGATGAAAATCTGGAAATGCTTGATCACAGCGGTGAGCCGATCGTTTCTTCATTCAACTACACGCTGAAACCTGTGCAGCAGAGCCTGCCTAAAACGCCAATGGCACTGACCGGCATGATGCAATACAGCGCCGATGCGGCCTCTTTTAAAGATTGCGCAACGGGTAATATTTTCCCGATGTCTGCCAATAAAACGCTGGAAGCTGGCTACCTTGCTGCGCGTAAAGCGCCGAACCAGCTGGTCTTCATCTCGATGGACGGCCACTTTATGACAGAACCTTCAATGGAAGAGGGGCAAATGCAACGGGCGGTTGTTGCGGATAAGAATATCAGCTTTGATGCCAATAAAGTTTGCCCTTAGCCTTTAAGCTTTTATCGGATTGTACAAACAAAAATGCCCGCGCAATGCGGGCATTTTAATGGGCGAACGTCTGTCGCTAAAATATTAACGCGGGATCTGGCTCAGCAGATATTCAACAATATCGCCTTGCTTAATCATTTGTTTTTCACCGCTGCGACGGTTTTTGTATTCCAGCTCTTCAGCGTCCAGATTACGATCACCAATCACAACGTGGTGTGGAACACCGATCAGTTCCATGTCTGCAAACATGACGCCCGGACGCTCTTTACGATCGTCGAGGATCACATCGATACCGTGTGAACGCAGTTCTTTGTACAACGCTTCCGCCGCATCTTTCACGCGGAAAGATTTGTGCATGTTCATTGGCAGAATCGCAACCTGGAACGGGGCAATGGCGTCCGGCCAGATAATTCCACGGTCATCGTGGTTCTGTTCGATAGCCGCAGCGACCACGCGGGTCACTCCGATGCCGTAACAGCCCATGGTCATGACCTGATTACGGCCATCTTCGCCCTGAACTGTTGCATTCATCGCTTCTGAGTATTTAGTACCCAGCTGGAAGATGTGGCCAACTTCGATACCGCGCTTGATAACCAGAGTACCCTGACCGTCCGGGCTTGGATCGCCGGCAACCACGTTACGGATGTCTGCCACTTCTGGCAGCGCAACATCGCGATCCCAGTTAATACCAAAGTAATGTTTACCGTCGATATTTGCGCCAGCGCTGAAATCGCTCATAGCGGCAACGGTGCGGTCAGCAACAACTGGCATTGGCAGATTAACCGGGCCGAGTGACCCCGGGCCTGCTGCAACGATTTCGCGGATTTCAGCTTCTGTTGCGAAAGTCAGCGGAGCAGCAATTTGTGGCAGTTTTTCGGCTTTGATCTCGTTCAGTTCATGGTCACCACGAACCAGCAGGGCAACCAGTTTATGGCCGCTTTCCGGGGTAGCGTGAACCATCAGGGTCTTCACGGTTTTCTCAACCGGCACCTGGAACTGTTCAGTCAGTTCAGCGATGGTTTTAGCATCTGGTGTTTCAACAACACGCATTTCTTCAGATGCTGCAGCGCGTGGCATCGTTGGCGCTAATGCTTCAGCGAACTCAATGTTAGCCGCGAAATCAGAAGAATCAGAGAACACGACATCATCTTCGCCGCTCTGTGCCAGAACCTGGAATTCATGTGATGCGCTGCCGCCGATAGAACCGGTATCTGCCAGTACAGCACGGAAATCCAGACCCATGCGGTTGAAAATTTGGCTGTAAGCCGCATACATCGCATCGTAAGTTTCCTGAAGGGATTCCTGCGTTGTGTGGAACGAGTAGGCATCTTTCATCAGGAATTCACGTGAACGCATCACGCCAAAGCGCGGACGAACTTCATCGCGGAATTTGGTCTGGATCTGGAAGAAGTTCAGCGGCAATTGTTTGTAGGAACTGACTTCATTACGGATCAAATCCGTAATGACTTCTTCGTGGGTTGGACCCAGTACGAACGGACGCTCGCCACGGTCAACGAAACGCAGCAGTTCCGGGCCGTATTGTTCCCAACGTCCGCTCTCCTGCCATAAATCAGCGGGCTGAACTACTGGCATAGACACTTCAATGGCGTTCGCGTTGTTCATTTCTTCGCGTACGATGTTTTCAACTTTTTTGAGAACACGTAAGCCGGTTGGCAGCCAGGTGTACAGGCCGGAGGCCAGTTTACGGATCATACCAGCGCGAAGCATCAGCTGGTGGCTGATGACTTCTGCGTCGGCTGGCGTCTCTTTCAGTGTAGAGAGCAGATATTGAGTAGTACGCATGATGTGTTGGTTCCGTTAGCACTGCAAATTGCAATCGGGCTGCCAGTGGCAGCCAAAACGTGAAAAGTGGCTTAGTTTACCAGCGAGTTGGTGTTGCCAAAAGAGACGCAAAGGAAATTTAGTCTTCGTCGAGGGACATTACCTGATTCAGAGAACCTACAACCCGCCAGCGGACATTAAATTCCAGCAGGCGAACGGCGTAATCCCGTTCAGTAGATTCACCTTTGCGGTAAGCAGGACGCGGATCCTGCCCTAATACCTGTGTAATAAAGCGGCGCAGATGCGGATATTTTCCTGCATGTTTTGCCAGTTGAGATTCTGCCTGAGGGAGAAATTCCACGGGCATATCGGCTTGCGGCGCATGTTGGGCAAAACCCGCACGGGCTTCAGGATGGCTTTCTGCAAACGGCAGATAAGGTTTGATATCAACAACAGGGGTGCCATCGACGAGGTCGAGACTGCCGAGTTGCAGAATCACACTCTGCCCCTGACAGTGAATGCCTTTTAGTTCAACCAGCGACATACCCAGCGGATTGGGGCGAAAAGTTGAACGTGTGGCAAACACGCCAGTACGAATATTGCCGCCAAGGCGCGGCGGACGCACCGTCGGGCGCCACCCCCCGTCCATCGTCTGATGAAAGATGAACATCACCCATAAATGACTGAAATCTTCCAGCCCGCGTACGGCCTCGGGCTGGTTATAAGGAGCATGAAGATGTAATTCGCCGCCTCCATCCTGAACTAACCCCGGCTGGCGCGGAACAGCAAATTTCTCTTTGTAGGGAGAATGAATGGTCCCTATTTGCTCAAAAGAAAATGAGGTCATTTAAAGGTGACATTCAGAGCCGAACCCTGACAAATTGCCTGCTGGAAACAGCCAGGGACGCCGCCGACGATCTCGCACTGATGCAATAGCACCGCATTTGCTTTCATATAAGAGGCGCGGGTCAGCATTCTTTTACGCGCAGCCGCAAGGCTTGGTGGCGTATCGTTTTGATCGCTCTGGCAAGACTCGCCAGAAACTTCACCCAGGTCGCGGAAAGGTGTTCCGACCAGAGCTTCAGCATCTTTATACAGTTTGACGGGGGCAGGGCGAACCGGAGCCGGTTTTGGTTTGACAGGTTTTGGCTCTTCTTTAACAACAGGTGCAGTGGTTGTTGGCTGTGTGTGTTGAGTCAGGGAACAACCCGCCAGCAAAAGTGCCGACAAACAGAGAGGTAAAGCACGCATGGTATGTCCTCTGCTTTTTTAATATGTTTACAGGAAAGAATGTGGCGTTATTGAACCAAGGTATTGAGGAAATAACAAGGCGGGCATAAGCCCGCCTTGAATTTATTTGTGAAAGGAATATTTGCGAGAGTAATTATCAGGATAAATACTGAGTTCCTGACATTCGCGAATTACCAGCCTTTCACCGCGCCGCCGTTGAAGATCTTGTTCGCTGCGGCGTTAACTTCGTCAGACTGGTAAGCCTGAACGAATTTCTTCACGTTTTCAGCATCTTTATTGTCTTCACGCGCAACGATCAGGTTAACGTACGGAGATTCTTTATCTTCAACGAAGATGCCGTCTTTCTCTGGCGTCAGGTTAATCTGGCTGGCGTAAGTGGTGTTGATTACAGCCAGTGCAATTTTTGCATCATCCAGTGAACGTGGCAGTTGTGGTGCTTCCAGCTCAACCAGTTTCAGGTTTTTAGGGTTCTCAGTGACATCCAGAACAGTCGGCAGCAAGCCAACACCGTCTTTCAGTTTGATTAAACCTTGTTTTTGCAGCAGCAGTAATGAACGGCCCAGGTTAGTCGGGTCGTTTGGCAGTGCAACCTGATCGCCATCTTTCAGCTCATCGATAGATTTAATTTTTTTAGAATAACCGGCGATTGGGTAGACGAAAGTATTGCCGACCGGAACCAGTTTATAACCACGATCTTTAATCTGCTGATCCAGGTAAGGTTTATGCTGGAAGGCGTTAACATCGATATCGCCTTTGCTCAGCGCTTCGTTTGGCAGCACGTAGTCGTTGAAAGTCACCAGCTCTACGTCAAGACCGTATTTTTCTTTAGCGACTTTCTGTGCAACTTCAGCAACCTGCTGTTCAGAACCGACAATCACACCCACTTTAATATGGTTAGGATCCTGTTCTTTCGGCCCGCAACCAACTAAAGCCAGCGTTCCCAGAAGCGCGCCGACAACTGCAATGGATTTAAATTTATTAGACATGTCCTTTCCTCAATAAGCGGATAAAAATTATTCGCAGGGTTAGCTATTACAGCTGTTGTTTCATTATTTATGCGTGACTGCTTTTACGATGCGGTCGCCGCAAAACTGAATTAAATACACCAAAACGACTAACAGGACTAATACCGTATTCATTACAGTTGCGTCATAACCAATGTAACCGTACTGATAACCGATTTGCCCTAATCCACCGGCACCGACAGCACCGCCCATAGCAGAATAACCCACCAGAGTGATCAGCGTGATAGTGGCTGCGTTGACCAGACCCGGCAAAGCTTCCGGCAACAAGATTTTACGGATGATTTGCATTGGCGTGGCGCCCATGGCGCGTGAGGCTTCAACCAGACCGCTTGGGATTTCCAGCAACGCATTCTCAACCATACGCGCGATAAATGGCGCCGCGCCAACGGTCAGGGGGACAATTGCCGCCTGTAAACCGATTGAAGTCCCGACGATCAGACGTGTGAACGGAATCATCCAGACGAGCAGAATAATAAAAGGTATAGAACGGAAAATGTTAACCAGCGCAGACATCACGCGATAGACGTTTTTGTTCTCTGCAATCTGCCCCGGACGGGTGACGTAAAGCAGCACGCCAAAAGGCAGACCCAGAACGAAACCGAAGAAGCCAGAGGTCAGTGTCATGATGACAGTTTCCCAAATCCCCCGACCCATTAACCACATCATTGGCTCAGACATAACCGAGTACCTCTACTTTTACCTGATTTTCATGCAGGAACTGAATGGCTGCCTGAGTGTTTTCTTCTGCACCGTGCATTTCTGTCAGCATAATCCCGAACTTCACGCCGCCGGCATAATCCATCTGAGCACTGATAATATTATTGTTTACGTCGAAACGGCGCACGGCCTCTGAAAGCAAAGGCGCATCAACGGACTGGCCGGTGAATTCCAGACGTAACAAAGGTACCCGACCGGCTTCAGGTTCAGGAACCAGACGTACGGCGTAATCTTCCGGGACATCCAGGTGCAGCGTTGACTGAATAAACTGCTGCGCCAGCGGGGTTTTAGGGTGTGAGAACATCTCACTCACTTTATCCTGCTCGATTAATTTGCCATCGCTGATCACCGCAACCTGATCGCAAATGCGCTTAACGACATCCATCTCGTGCGTGATCAACAAAATAGTTAATCCAAGGCGACGGTTGATATCTTTCAGCAATTCAAGAATTGCGCGGGTGGTCGCCGGGTCAAGAGCACTGGTCGCTTCATCGCACAACAAGACTTTAGGATTGCTGGCCAGAGCGCGCGCAATCGCCACACGCTGTTTTTGACCGCCGGAAAGATTGGCCGGATAAGCATCATGTTTATCTTCCAGGCCCACAAGGCTCAGCAACTCGGAAACACGTTTTTTGATTTCAGCAGAAGAAAGGTTATCCAGCTCCAGCGGCAGTGCCACATTGCCAAAGACAGTACGTGACGACAGCAAATTAAAGTGCTGAAAAATCATACCAATCTGGCGGCGTGCGCGGGTCAGCGCTTTCTCGGAGAAGGACATCAAATCCTGACCATCAACCAGTACCTGGCCTTTGGTCGGACGTTCCAGCAAATTGACGCAGCGGATTAATGTACTTTTCCCCGCGCCAGATGAGCCGATTACGCCATAAATTTGCCCGGCAGGGACGTGAAGACTCACGTCAGAGAGCGCGACGATCTGGCGCGAACCCTGCTGGAAAACCTTGGTGATGTTTGAAAGTTTAATCATATTTTTTTTTATTCTGTCTTTTTGCCGTGACGTGGTGAAATTAACTCTGCGGGAGCACTTCCCCGAAGCATGTCGTGGATGCTAAGGCGTCTAGACGTCTAAGTCAACCAGGTTAGCGTTCTCACGAGCAGTGAAAACATGCGATACTGATGCTGTTAACCCGCCATCAGGAGCAAATTCGTGGCACAACCAGTTTCAGCAATCTTTCTTGACCGTGATGGGACTTTGAATGTCGATCACGGCTATGTACATGAAATCGATGATTTCCAGTTTATCGATGGTGTTATTGATGCCTGCCTTAAACTCAAAGAGATGGGCTTCTTATTGGTATTAGTTACCAATCAGTCCGGTATCGCGCGCGGTAAGTTTACCGAAGATCAGTTTATGACGCTGACGGAGTGGATGGACTGGTCGCTTGCCGACAGAGGCGTCGATCTCGACGGCATCTATTTCTGCCCGCATCATCCCGAAGGTACCGTTAAAGAGTTTACTCAGGTTTGCGATTGCCGTAAGCCTCTGCCAGGTATGTTTATGACAGCCAAAGAGGAACTCAATATTGATATGGCTTCATCTTATATGGTGGGCGATAAACTCGAAGACATGCAGGCAGCTGCGGCGGCGGGTGTCGGCCATAAGATTTTAGTACGCACCGGCAAGCCGGTTACCGAACAGGGTGAAAGTGCAGCCGACGCCGTACTGGAAAGCTTTGCTGCATTGCCTTCCTTTATAGCAAAAGCGCAAAAATAACTGTCTTTGGATAAAAAAACGGCAAACGAAATAAAACTGTATTTATTCGCTTGCCATTAAAATCGAACTCCCTATAATGCCGCTCCATCGACAGGGAACAACGTGAACAACATCACGAAGTGACCGGGTCGGAAAGGTTAAAAACAGCGGCAACCGGATGAAATAAACGGTTGACACTGAATGAGGAAAGCGTAATATACGCCACCTCGAGTTAGCAAGCGAAAGCGCGTAACTCACTGCTCTTTAACAATTTATCAGACAATCTGTGTGGGCACTCACAAGACGATATCAGCCACTTCGGTGGCAAAAAATATCAAGTCTTAGAGTGACCAAGCAGTAATTCATTTAGTTGAATTATTACGAAAGTAAACTTTGAGCACCGCTTAACGTGTTTAAGCAAATCGAACTTTTAATTGAAGAGTTTGATCATGGCTCAGATTGAACGCTGGCGGCAGGCCTAACACATGCAAGTCGAGCGGCAGCGGGAAGTAGCTTGCTACTTTGCCGGCGAGCGGCGGACGGGTGAGTAATGTCTGGGAAACTGCCTGATGGAGGGGGATAACTACTGGAAACGGTAGCTA
>NZ_JANUEX010000009.1:0-202626 GCF_024808755.1 Rahnella sp. BIGb0603
GCTGAACCGCGAACAACCGGAGTGTCATCGCCTGGGAAGTCGTACATAGACAGAAGTTCACGAACTTCCATTTCTACCAGTTCCAGCAGCTCTTCGTCATCAACCATGTCACATTTGTTCAGGAACACGATGATGTAAGGAACGCCAACCTGGCGACCCAGCAGGATGTGCTCACGCGTCTGAGGCATAGGGCCGTCAGTTGCAGCAACAACCAGGATCGCGCCGTCCATCTGAGCAGCACCAGTGATCATGTTTTTCACGTAGTCGGCGTGCCCTGGGCAGTCAACGTGCGCGTAGTGACGGCTTGGGGTGTCATATTCAACGTGTGAAGTGTTGATGGTGATACCACGAGCTTTTTCTTCTGGTGCGTTATCGATCTGGTCGAATGCGCGTGCAGAACCGCCGTAGGTTTTAGCCAGAACGGTAGTGATTGCTGCAGTCAGGGTAGTTTTACCGTGGTCAACGTGGCCGATAGTACCAACGTTAACGTGCGGTTTTGTACGTTCAAATTTTTCTTTAGACACGGCTATATTCCTTACTCTTGTGCTCTCCCTTCATAGAGAGAGCACGGGATCATTGTGTTTAAACCAGTGGCTTATTTGCCACGAGCTTCAATAACGGCCAGGGCCACGTTATTTGGCGCATCATCATACTTCAGGAATTCCATGGAGTAAGATGCACGGCCTTTGGTCAGTGAACGCAGCTGAGTTGCATAACCGAACATTTCGGAAAGCGGAACTTCAGCATGAATCACAACGCCAGTAGCGTTAGATTCTTGGCCTTTCAGCATACCACGACGACGGCTAAGGTCACCGATGACGTCACCGGTGTTCTCTTCCGGAGTTTCTACTTCAACCTTCATGATCGGCTCAAGCAGAACTGGTTTCGCTTTCTTAAAGCCATCTTTGAAGGCGATAGAAGCGGCCAGTTTAAACGCCAGCTCGGAGGAGTCGACATCATGGTAAGAACCGAAGTGCAGACGCACGCCCAGATCGACTACCGGATAACCCGCCAGTGGACCAGACTTCAGCTGTTCCTGGATGCCTTTGTCAATCGCGCCGATGAATTCACCAGGAATTACACCGCCTTTGATTTCGTTGACAAACTCGTATCCTTTCGGATTCGTGCCAGGTTCTAATGGGTACATGTCGATCACAACGTGACCATACTGACCACGACCACCAGACTGCTTAGCGTGTTTACCTTCAACATCGGTAACTTTCGCGCGGATAGCTTCACGGTATGCAACCTGCGGCTTACCGACGTTAGCTTCAACGTTAAATTCACGACGCATACGGTCAACCAGGATATCCAGGTGAAGCTCACCCATACCTGCGATGATTGTCTGGCCAGATTCTTCATCAGTCCAAACGCGGAATGATGGGTCTTCTTTTGCCAGACGGCCCAGAGCCAGACCCATTTTTTCCTGGTCAGCTTTGGTTTTTGGTTCTACCGCAACGGAGATTACCGGCTCAGGGAATTCCATGCGTTCCAGGATAATCACATTATCCGGATCACACAGGGTATCACCTGTAGTCACGTCTTTCAGACCGATCGCAGCAGCGATATCGCCCGCACGAACTTCTTTGATTTCTTCACGCTTGTTAGCGTGCATCTGAACGATACGACCCAGACGTTCACGCTGAGATTTCACTGGGTTAAATACAGTGTCACCTGAATTGACGAGACCGGAATAAACACGGAAGAACGTCAAGTTACCCACGAATGGGTCAGTAGCGATTTTGAACGCCAGAGCAGAGAACGGCTCTGAATCGTCAGAATGGCGAACTGCCGGAGTGTCTTTACCGTCGTCCAACAGACCGTTGATAGCTTCAACGTCAGTCGGTGCTGGCAGATACTCAACAACAGCATCCAGCATTGCCTGTACGCCTTTGTTTTTAAACGCAGAACCACAGGTAACCAGGATGATTTCGTTGTTCAGAACGCGCTTACGCAGAGAAGTTTTGATCTCTTCTTCAGTCAGCTCTTCGCCACCAAAGAATTTCTCCATCAGCTCATCAGAGCCTTCAGCTGCGGACTCAACCAGTTTCTGACGCCATTCTTCAGCCAGTTCTTGCATGTTGGCAGGGATTTCTTCGTATTCGAAGGTAACGCCCTGATCAGCTTCGTTCCAGTTGATAGCTTTCATCTTCACCAGGTCAACAACACCGGTGAATTTCTCTTCCGCGCCGATTGCCAATTGCAGTGGCACCGGAGTTGCGCCCAGACGTTTTTCAATCTGGTCAACAACTTTCAGGAAGTTAGCACCCATACGGTCCATTTTGTTAACGAACGCGATACGAGGAACTTTATATTTGTTTGCCTGACGCCATACGGTCTCAGACTGTGGCTGAACACCACCAACAGCACAGTAAACCATTACCGCGCCATCAAGAACACGCATGGAACGTTCAACTTCGATGGTGAAGTCAACGTGCCCTGGGGTGTCGATGATGTTGATGTGGTGTGGTTCGAACTGCTTAGCCATACCTGACCAGAAACAGGTGGTCGCAGCGGACGTGATGGTAATACCACGTTCCTGCTCCTGTTCCATCCAGTCCATGGTGGCTGCGCCATCATGCACTTCACCGATTTTGTGGTTTACACCGGTGTAGAACAGAACACGTTCGGTAGTGGTTGTCTTACCGGCGTCGATGTGAGCACTGATACCAATGTTACGGTAGCGCTCAATGGGTGTTTTACGAGCCATTTGATTCCTCTATAACTAGGACGTTCAAGTTCAGTTAACCCAAGCGGGTTGGCTTCTTGAAGCGCCCGCTTGGTTAGCATAACTACAGCGAAGTGATTACCAGCGGTAGTGGGCGAACGCCTTGTTGGCTTCAGCCATACGGTGAACGTCTTCACGTTTCTTAACTGCAGTACCTTTGTTCTCTGCAGCATCAGAAAGTTCGTTCGCCAGGCGGAGAGCCATGGATTTATCACCGCGTTTACGAGCAGCTTCAACGATCCAACGCATTGCCAGAGCATTACGACGAACCGGACGGACTTCAACTGGAACCTGATAAGTAGAACCACCTACGCGGCGGGACTTAACTTCGACAGTCGGACGAACGTTGTCCAGAGCGACTTCGAAAGCTTCCAGGTGGCCTTTACCGCTACGTTGAGCCAGGGTCTCAAGAGCAGTGTAGACGATTGCTTCTGCAGTAGATTTTTTACCATCTACCATCAGAATGTTTACGAATTTTGCCAGCAGTTCGGATCCGAACTTAGGATCTGGCAGGATTTTACGTTGACCAATGACGCGACGACGTGGCATGGAAATACTCCGTTGTTAATTCAGGATTGTCCAAAACTCTAAGAGTTTATTTTGACAGTAAAGTGAAAATGTTTGGCCTTACTTAACGGAGAACCATTAAGACTTCGGCTTTTTAACGCCGTATTTAGAACGAGATTGCTTACGATCCTTAACGCCTGAACAGTCCAGCGCGCCACGGACGGTGTGATAACGCACACCTGGCAAGTCTTTTACACGACCGCCACGGATCAGGATCACGGAGTGTTCCTGCAGGTTATGACCTTCACCGCCGATGTAGGAGGTAACTTCAAAACCGTTAGTCAAACGCACACGGCAGACTTTACGCAGTGCGGAGTTTGGTTTTTTAGGGGTGGTAGTATATACACGAGTACATACGCCACGTTTCTGCGGGCAAGCTTCCAGCGCTGGAACGTTGCTTTTAGCAACCTTCGTAGAGCGTGGTTTGCGTACCAGCTGATTAATTGTTGCCATTAAAAAGCTCCTGGATTTTGGTTCATAAACTACTTTGTAAACGCGTGATAAATCGCCCCACAAAAAGCATTAGCTAATATGGGGACGCAGAATTTTAGGGCTGACCTAAGAGGGTGTCAAGAAATATACAGCACATCGTTGATTCACCATGCTGTTTGCTGGGTGTGTTTCTCAGTCAGCGCGACGAATCCAGTATAGTCGATCAACGTTATTTTGTGCGAAATTTGACCAACCAATCCTCTGGCCGCCAGATCCTCGCTGAGGACATAGACTGACTGAACATGCTGACTCAGCAGTTCACAGGCTTCACTGTCATGGAGTGCCGCGAGTACTCCATCCTGCATCAGCAAAAGCGCGTCATCCGATGCAATCATCTTAAGAAGCAATGAAAAATCACAATGTTGCGGAGAACTGGAAAGGGTAAAAAGCATGGGATTTCCTGATTTAAAACGTCATCACCACATCGTAACTGGCCAGCCGGTCGCGGATTTCAGCCACAGACAGCGGCTCAACGTCCAGCACCCATTCATGCCCGGCAGATAAACCGCGAGCCTTCAGCGACTCGGTGCAGATAAAGCACTGGTCGACATCATAAAGGGGCAGCACACCGAACGTGGCGATATAATTACGGGCCAGAATTTTTTCAGGCTGCTGTGCAGGCATCAGCTGAAAAACGCCGTCTGCCATAAAAAAGACGCCGATATCTTCGGTAAGCGCTGAGGTGGCAAGCAGCGCATCGAGACCTTCGCGCCCGGCGGAAGAACCGTGCGGTCCTTGCGTGAATATAAACGCTACCTTCTTCATTATTGTTCTCTGCAATAGCACATCAGAACTGCACCATACGGTCACAGGTCAGCGAAGCTTCAGCAAGGCTGCCCAGGCCGGTCAGATGGAAACCCGGTTGCAGGTTAGTCTGACCGTGCCCCTGATTATGGGCTTCCGTTTCGTCAATCACACCGCGACGCAAAGCCGCAGCAACACAAACATTCAGCGCCACCTGATGATCGGCTGCCATTCTCTGCCAGGATCTCACTAAATCGAATTCATCGGAGGCTGGCGCAGAAAGCAGGTTGCCGTTCAGTACGCCTTCGCGATAGAAAAAAACGCTGTCGAGCTGATGCCCGCTCGCAATGAGCGCCAGTGCGAACTGATACGCCGCACTGGCTTGCTGAGTTCCATACGCCGGACCGGTTACCAAAAGGCAGTAGCGGAGCTTCAACGTTCGTTCCCCACCAGGTCACCACTTTTAAACTGGCGGATATATAGATATACCGTGTGCTTAGAAATATTCAGACGGTCAGCCACCTGATTAATGGCATCTTTAATATCAAAAATACCTTTTTCATAGAGATTCAGCACAACCTGACGGTTCTTCGCATTGTTAGAAACATTGCGGTCCGCATTCACTTCTTCAATGGTGAATTCCAGCGTCTGAGCGACCAGATCGTCAACCGACGACGCGAAGTTCACCGAAGAAGCGACTTCCTGCGTTTCCGGCGGCATGAAGGTCTGAATGATCTGCGAGAAAGGCACATCAAGATTCATGTTGATGCACAGCAGCCCGATGACACGCTGCTCACGGTTGCGGATGGCGATAGTCACCGACTTCATCAGCACACCGCTTTTAGCACGGGTGAAATAGGCTTTGGAGACATTGCTGTCAGCACCGGTCATGTCATGTAACATGCGCAGCGCGAGATCCGTAATCGGTGAGCCGATTTTGCGGCCGGTATGTTCGCCATTGGCGATGCGAACCGCAGAGCATTTCAGATCTTCCAGTGAATGAAGAACAATTTCGCAGTGCTCACCAATCAGCATAGCAAGCCCGTCCACCACGGCCTCGTATGAAGACAAAATTTCATGGTCGACCTGGCTGAAAGGACGTTGGTCCAGCAAATCCAGATCGCCGGTTTCGCCAGTTATAAGCGAATTAGACATCGAAGCTACCACCCTCTATATCGCGCCTTCCAACGGGAGTCAGAGCGCATTATTCATCGTTCCAGGGTCGTTACTGTATCAAAAGTACAGAAAAAACGGCCTTGCGAGTATATGGATCTGTGACGTTATGCCGGGCAGACAAAAGCGTCAAGTTATCATCATAGAGTAACCGCAATAAAATGAGGGGCTGGTTCAAATAAAAGTTACTGACGAAAAAAAACCGCCGCATTAAGCGACGGTTTCATGCAGCAACTGTGCGGTAGCTTAGTTAGCTTTCGGCGCAGCTTCGGCTTCAGCAGGTTTTTCAGCAGCTTTTGGATCAGCTTTTGGCGCTGCTTTCACGTCCAGCAGTTCAACATCGAACACCAGAGTGGAGTTAGCCGGGATCCCCGGGACGCCAGTTTTGCCGTAAGCCAGTTCTGGTGGGATGACCAGCTTGATTTTGCCGCCTTTCTTGATGTGTTTCAGGCCTTCGGTCCAGCCTGGGATAACACCGTCAAGACGGAAGGACAGTGGCTCGCCACGAGTATAAGAGTTATCGAACTCAGTCCCGTCGGTCAGGGTGCCTTTGTAGTTAACAACAACGGTATCGCTGTCTTTCGGCGCTGCGCCGGTACCTGGTTTCTCTACCTGATACAGCAAACCAGATTCAGTTTTCTTCACGCCTTTTTCTTTGGCGAAATCAGCACGGAATTTGTCGCCTTTGTCAGCGTTAGCTTTAGCGTCCTGCTCCATTTTAGCCTGTGCAGATGCTTTCACACGGCCTTCGAAGGTTTGCAGAGTTTGCTCGATTTCCTGGTCAGACAGTTTGCTTTTGTTTGCAAACGCGTCCTGAACACCGGCGATCAGCTGGTCTTTATCGAGTTTGATGCCCAGTTTTTCTTGTTCTTTCAGTGAATTGTCCATGTAACGGCCCAGAGATGCACCCAGTGCATACGCTGCCTGCTCGTCATCACTTTTGAACTTGGTCTTATCTGTTGCTGCCGGTGCAGCTGCAGCGGCTGGCGCAGGGGCAGCAGCGGCCGGTGCTGTGGCTTCAGCAGCCATAACCTGAGTGGCATTCAGGGCGATCGCCATGGTGGTTGCCAGCAGAGTTACTTTAAACAGTGATTTCATCCATTTCTCCAAGACCAGAAGTGTGTGACCTCTGGTAATAATTACGAAAGTTCGGCGGTTACTATAACTGTCCGTCTCACGACAAAACAATCTCTATACACGCCATTAGCGTCTTATTCCGACCTTTTTTGCATCAATTAGTTTCCTAAAATTATCAGGGCGTACAGATAAAGCGCCGCAGGTCAGGCAATCAGGCGGGTTTACGGGTAGAATCGCCGGTCTACAATACAGAATGAGGTTCCGGTCAGCGCTCAATCTGAGAGGCTTGGGACGCACAATGAGGGAATGATGATGGACTCAAACACCGTTGAACAACGTCTGGAGATGCTGGAGAACAAGCTGGCTTTTCAGGAAATTACTATCGAAGAGCTCAATCTGATCGTCACCCAGCATCAGCTGGAAATGAGCAGATTGCATGATCACCTGCGCCTGCTGACAGACAAGCTTCGCGCCAGTCAGCCGTCAATGATTGCCGATCAGTCGGAAGAAACGCCGCCGCCGCATTATTGATGCTGTTTCGACGCAACAAAAAGGCGCCCTTCCGGCGCCTTTCGTTTTTATCGCTTTGCAGGCAAAGTGATCAGTGGCAACCACAGCCGCCGTTGCCGCCACAACCGCCTTTTTTACCGTGATCATGACCGTGGTCGTGATCATGGTCGTGGCCGTGACCACCGCAGCAACCGTCACCGTGTTCATGGTCGTGACCATGATCATGGCCGTGTTCGCCGTGAACGTGGCCGTGAGCCAGTTCTTCTTCAGTCGCTTCGCGGATAGCAACAACTTCAACGTGGAAGTTCAGATCCTGACCCGCCAGCATGTGGTTACCGTCAACCACAACGTGGTCGCCGTCAACTTCAGTGATTTCGACAGGAACCGGGCCCTGATCGGTGTCAGCCAGAAAACGCATGCCAACTTCCAGCTCGTCAACGCCCATGAAGACGTCTTTCGGTACGCGCTGAACCAGGTTTTCGTCGTAGTTTCCGTAAGCGTCGTTTGCGCCTACATGCACATCGAACACATCACCAACAGCGTGACCATCAAGTGCAGTTTCCAGACCGGAGATCAGGGAACCATGGCCGTGCAGGTAATCCAACGGTGCGCTCACCGGAGATTCGTCAACCAACACACCGTCTTCTGTACGTACCTGATATGCCACACTGATGACCAGGTCTTTTGCTACTTTCATGATAACTCCTACCGTTGGATACTCAATTTGTTGTCTGCGAACGTTTCGGGAACGATCGCTACTTCGCTTAAGGTTAATTCAGTGACGGCGTCTTTTGGATGAGATCATCCTGAAAATCACCGCCGGATAAATTTGGCGAAGAGTGTAGCGGAAATCCGCGTCTCTGTACTGAACAGCATAAAAAAACGCGAGCGATAACGCTACTTCGGATCGAAAATACCAATCACCTGCTCTTCCGGGCGCAGCTTCTTACTGACCTGCGCGTCGGTCTGCCGCTGGTGGTGTCCGCACTTCACGCACTCCACCACTTCGACCTGATCTTCCTGCCATAAAGCCAGTGTATCCATCGCCTTACATTTCGGACACACCGCACCAGCGATGAAACGTTTACGGGTAGACGCCATGTTAATTCTCCTGAAATTTTCGACATTGCTTCCGGTCATTTTTCATTCAGACGGCACAAAAAATTTTCGTCTGCCGGACTATTCATCATCGTCCCAGCCGTCAAGCTGACGCCGTTCGTTGTGCATTTCGCTCTGGAAGATATCTTCCAGCTCACGCCGCGCTTCTTTCACGCGGGAAATCTGCGCCACGTCGCCGCGGTTTTGCGGCACCAGTTCACGCAGCATCCGCATATCAAGACGGCGGAAATGCTGCTGAGCACGGTAGGCGCTGTGCGGATGCATGCCCAACGTCACCAGCGCCTTTTTCCCTAACTCCAGCGCACTGGAAAACGTCTCGCGGGAGAAGTTCGCCACACCGGCCTGCAACAACTCATGTGCTTCAACACGCCCCCGGGCGCGGGCAAGAATATTCAGATGCGGAAAATGCTGCTGGCAAAGATGCACGATGGTCATCGTATCTTCCGGCTCATCGCAGGTAATCACGATCGACTTCGCTTTTTCCGCGCCAGACGCCCTGAGCAATTCCAGTTCAGTTGCATCGCCGTAATACACTTTGTAGCCATAAGTCCGCATCAGCCCGACAGCGCTGATATCGCGCTCCAGCACGGTAATCCGCATTTTGTTCGCCATAAGCAGACGGCCAATCACCTGCCCGAAACGCCCGAACCCGACAATAATCACCTGCGGTTCATCATCCTGCACAAAGTGTTTTTCATCGCTTTCTTCACCGTCGTTGTAGCGGCGAACCAGAATGCGATCCACCCACTGCATCAGCAGCGGCGTGGTCATCATTGATAACGTCACCACCACCAGCAACAGCGAAAGCTGCGAGGAAGAAATGACTTTCTGCGCCCCCGCAGCCGAGAACAGTACGAAGGCAAACTCCCCTCCCTGACTGAGAACGGCAGAAAACTGCAACCTAACCGACGTCCGCAATCCAAAAATCCGCGAAAGCGCGTAAAGCACAGCGCCTTTGACGGTCACGAGAATAATGACGCCCGCCAGCACCAGCAGAATATGGGTGTAAAGCACGCCGAGATTGAGCGCCATGCCGACGGAAATAAAGAACAGCCCGAGCAGTAAACCCTTAAACGGCTCTATCGCGATTTCCAGTTCGTGCTGATATTCACTTTCGGCCAGTAAAATACCGGCGATGAACGTTCCGAGCGCCATCGAAAAGCCCAGCGTATCCATAAACAGCGCGGAACCGAGGACCACGAGAAGCGCCGCCGCCGTAAAAACTTCGCGAACGCCAGAGGCCACAATCAGCCGGAAGATTGGCCGCAGCAGATAGCGCCCGCCGATTAACATGCCGCCGAAAGCCAGCACTTTCATGCCGATCATTTCCCAGTTATTGCTGCCTTCAGAACCGCCCGCCAGAATAGGGATCAGCGCCAAAGCCGGGATCACCGCGATATCCTGAAACAGCAGCACGGCAAAACCCAGCTGACCGCCTTCATTACGCGTCATGCCCTTGTCGCGCATCAGCTGCAACGCCATCGCCGTTGATGACATCGCCAGACCGATGCCGCCGATCACCGCCGCCTGCCAGGAGAATTTCGTCAGCCACAATAAACCGCCGAGCACCAGCGCGGTCAGAATCACCTGCCCGGCGCCGACGCCAAAAATTTGCCGCCGCAGCGCCCACAGCTTCCCCGGATTCAGCTCCAGCCCGATGATAAACATCAGGAACACTACGCCCAGCTCGGAGAAATGCAGAATTTCATCGACGTCGCGGATAAAGCCCAGCCCCCACGGGCCGATGGCGATCCCGGCCAGCAAATAACCGAGCACCGCGCCAATCCCTAAACGCTGGGCAACAGGAACTGCAACCACGGCCGCGAATAAAAACAGCAAGATCGCGGCGGGTAAATTTGAACCGTCCATCAGGCAATCCCTCCGTTCGGCAGCGGGGATTTCAGCCATTCGCCATAAGCTTCGGCGTGGCTTTGCAGCACATCGGGTTTCTGACGGCGCGCCCAGTAAATGATAATCGGCGTCATCCAGTGCATATGGCACATCGCCGACGTCAGCTCGAACGGACGCATAATGTCGGACATCGGGTAACGGTTATATCCGCCCGCTTTATACGCCCCTTCCGGCTCGCCGGTGGTCACAACCGAACGCCAGTATTTTCCGTTCAGCGCATTCCCGCCAGCACCACTGGCAAAACCGCGCGCCAGAACGCGATCCATCCACTCTTTCAGCAGCGCCGGGCAACTGTAGGTATAAAGAGGATGTTGGAAAACAATCACTTTGTGGTCGCGGAGCAATTGCTGCTCGCGATGAATATCAATAAAAAAATCAGGATAGTGAGCGTACAAATCATGCACAGTGACATGTTCGAGCTGCTGGGCTTGTTGCAGTAAAACGCGGTTGGCGACCGAATCGGGTGATTCCGGGTGAGCGTAAAGCAGCAAAACCTTTGGTGGCTGCGACATCAATACCTCCAAAGCGTCGTCAGGGTGCGGTTTTTCCGTTACCATGCTTCGCAAAGACTAAATGGGACGCGATACGTCTTGTTTAAATCATTATCATGACAATTTAACATACTCTCAACACGGCGCTTTATGATTGTTTTCTCCTCCTTACAAATCCGACGCGGCACCAATGTGCTGCTCGACAACGCGTCTGCGACTATCAATCCCGGCCAGAAAGTCGGATTGGTGGGCAAAAATGGCTGCGGTAAATCCACCCTGATTTCCCTGTTAAAAGGTGAAATGAGCGCCGATGCCGGCAACCTGACGTTTCCGTCTAACTGGGCGCTGGCCTGGGTGAATCAGGAAACGCCAGCGCTTGACGAGCCGGCGATAGAGTATGTTATCGACGGCGATCGCGAATTTCGTCAGTTAGAATCCGAATTACAGCACGCCAATGAGCGTGATGATGGCCACGCTATCGCCACACTGCACGGCAAGCTCGATGCGATTAATGCCTGGACGATCCCGGCGCGTGCCGCCAGCCTGCTCAGCGGTTTAGGCTTTACCCAGAATCAGTTGCAGCAACCGGTGAAATCCTTCTCCGGTGGCTGGCGTATGCGCCTGAACCTGGCGCAGGCGCTGATTTGTCGTTCTGATTTACTGCTGCTTGATGAACCGACCAACCACCTGGATTTAGACGCCGTCATCTGGCTGGAAAAGTGGCTGAAAGGCTATAACGGGACGCTGGTCCTGATTTCCCATGACCGCGATTTCCTGGATCCGATTGTCGATAAAATCCTGCATATCGAACAGCAATCGCTGAACGAATACACCGGCAACTACTCGTCTTTCGAACGTCAGCGTGCGACCAAATTGTCGCAACAGCAGGCATTGTTTGAAAGTCAGCAGGAAAAAGTGGCGCATCTGCAAAGTTATATCGACCGTTTCCGTGCGCAGGCGACCAAAGCCAAGCAGGCGCAAAGCCGTATCAAAATGCTGGAACGCATGGAACTGATTGCACCGGCACACGTCGACAATCCTTTTCATTTTAGCTTCCGTTCGCCGGAAAGTTTGCCCGATCCGCTGCTGCGTATGGAAAAAGTCAGCGCCGGTTATGGTGACACCACCATTCTGGAGTCGATCAAACTGAATCTGGTGCCGGGATCGCGTATCGGCTTACTGGGCCGTAACGGTGCCGGTAAATCGACGCTGATCAAACTGCTGGCCGGTACCATGCCGCCGCTTCAGGGCGATATCGGTCTGGCGAAAGGCGTTAAGCTCGGTTACTTCGCCCAGCATCAGCTGGAGTTTTTACGTGCTGAAGATTCACCGTTGCAACATCTGGTGCGTCTGGCGAACAAAGAAACCGAACAGCAGTTGCGCGATTATCTCGGCGGATTTGGTTTCCACGGCGACAAAGTCACTGATCCGACCGGGCGTTTCTCCGGCGGCGAAAAGGCGCGTCTGGTGCTGGCGCTCATCGTCTGGCAGCGCCCTAACCTGCTGCTGCTCGATGAACCGACCAACCACCTGGATCTCGATATGCGTCAGGCGCTGACCGAAGCCCTGATCGACTTCGAAGGCGCGATGGTTGTTGTCTCGCATGACCGTCACTTACTGCGTTCGACTACCGACGATTTGTATCTGGTTCACGGCGGCAAAGTGGAACAGTTCGACGGCGATCTGGAAGATTATCAGCAATGGCTGGTGGATATTCAGCGTCAGGAAAGCCAGCAGGATGCACCGGCCAAAGACGGGGGCGTGAACAGCGCGCAGTCGCGTAAAGATCAGAAGCGCCGCGAAGCCGATTTCCGCAACCAGACTCAGCCGCTGCGTAAGCAAATCACCAAACTTGAAGCGCAGATGGAAAAACTCAGCACTGAGCTGGCGACCATTGAAGAGCGTCTGGCCGATTCCGCGATTTATGACAACAGCCGTAAAGTCGAACTGACCGAATGTCTGCAACAGCAGACCAAAGTCAAAGGCGCGCTGGAAGAAACCGAAATGACCTGGCTCGATGCGCAGGAGCAACTGGAAGAAATGTCGAAAGCACTTGATCTCGACTAGTTGTTTTGTAAACCATCATTTATGAAAAAGGAGCCGCGAGGCTCCTTTTTGCATTGCATCTCAGTGCCAGATCAACAATACGCAGGCCGCGGTGAGAATACCCATCGCGATGTTAAAGGTGTACCACGCGCGCTTACTGCGCAGCAGGCGACCAATCACCGTACCGAATCCGAGCCAGATAATCCCGGAAACCAGATTCACCAGGAACATCCCGAGGCTGATACCGGCAATCGAATGGTTGTATGCCTCGCCCGCCAGACTGAAACTGGCAACCGCGCCAAGTCCCATCAGCCAGGCTTTCGGGTTGAGGAATTGCAACAGCCAGCCCTGATATAAACGGATTGGCTTCGGTGGCGGTGCGCCGGTTTCCAGCGTTTCATAGGCAGACGTGGCAATTTTCCACGCCAGCCACAGCAGATACAGGCTCCCGGCAATTTTGAGGAAAAGGTGTAACGCCGGATAAACCGTAATCAGCCCGCCGACACCGAAGGCCACCAGCAGCAAAATACTTTGCATGCCGAGCATAATGCCCACCATCAGCCAGATTGAGCGGAAAAAACCGAAGTTAGCGCCAGACGTGGTTAACAACATATTGTTCGGGCCTGGGGTGATAGCAGCGACCCATAAAAATCCGAGCATTGAGAAAAATAAACCGAGTTCCATTTAATTTGGGTACTCCGACCCGAAAGATGTGCGATAGCATTGAAGCTAACAGCGTGATATTGATCGCACAAGAGCCTCTTAAGAGAAATTTATTCATCTTATGGTTGAATCCTTTCGTCCCCTGCGCGGGGCCAGTAATCCGCACATCCAGACGCTGTTACCGCGTCTGGTGCGCCGTCATGCAAAGCTCAAACCTCACTGGCAAAGACTGGATACGCCGGACGGCGATTTTCTGGATCTCGCGTGGAGTGAAGATCCGGAAAAGGCGCGGCATAAACCACGCATGATCTTGTTTCACGGGCTGGAAGGCAGTTTTTACAGCCCGTACGCTCACGGATTATTACAGGCGTGGAAAGACAAAGGCTGGCTCGGCGTCGTGATGCATTTTCGCGGATGCAGCGGCGAACCCAATAAACTTCAGCGGATTTATCATTCCGGCGAAACCGAAGATGCCCGTTTTTTCATCCGCTGGCTCAATGAAACTTATGGCGAAGTGCCGACCGGTGCCGTAGGCGTTTCGCTCGGCGGCAATATGCTGGCGTGTTATCTCGGGCAGGAAGGCGAAAATTGCACTCTCCAGGCGGCGGTTGTGGTATCTGCACCACTGATGCTGGAACCTTGCGCCTACCGGCTGGAACAAGGTTCATCAAGGATTTATCAACGATATTTACTCGACCAGCTCAAAGGTAATGCCTCGCGCAAACTGGCAAAATATCCGGGAACACTGCCCGTCACGCTGTCGCAGTTGAAAGCCATGCGCCGTATCCGTGATTTCGATGATGCCATCACCTCAAAAGCGCACGGTTTTACCGACGCGCTGGATTATTACCGCCGGTGCAGCGGTATGCCGCTGCTGGCGCAGGTCAGAACGCCGTTGCTGATTATCCACGCCAAAGACGATCCGTTTATGACGCCGGAAGTCATCCCGAAAGCAGAAGATTTACCGGCTTGCGTGGAATATCAGTTAACAGAACATGGCGGGCATGTCGGCTTTGTTTCCGGCAGCCTGCGACACCCGAAAATGTGGCTGGAACAACGCATTCCGGCCTGGATCGCCCCGTATTTAGAATCAAAGACAAAGGAAGCATTAAAGTGATTATCCCCTGGCAGGAACTGGACGCCGAACTGCTCACCAGTGTGGTGGAATCTTTCGTATTGCGAGAAGGCACCGATTACGGTGAGCAGGAACGTTCTCTGGAGCAAAAAGTCGATGATGTTAAACGCCAGCTGAAAAGCGGCGAGATTGTGCTGGTCTGGTCAGAATTGCATGAAACGTTAAATATCATGCCCCGGGGCCAGTTCCGCGCCGGGCATGAAGAAATGCCGCAGGACTGGTGATCTCACCCCACTTTCAGCCCAAGCTCACCGGAAATCGCGGCCGCGGTTTCCTTCAGCGGTTTCAGCAGGGCTTCTTCGCCGATCACGCCGAGTTTTGCCGTCGAGAGTGAAATCGAGACGGCGTACGTCACGCGCCGGTGGATATCAAACACAGGCACCGCCAGACAGGATACGCCAAGCTCATTTTCTTCCCTGTCCATCGCCAGGCCCTGTTCGCGGATCTGTGCCAGCTCTTTGTCCATCTCTTTCAGGCTGACAATCGTATTGCGGGTCAGCGGCTGGATCTGTTCGCTGTGACTTTCCCAGTAAGCCGGCACGTAATCCTGATGCCCGTATGCCATGTAGATTTTGCCCATCGCCGAGCAATACAGCGGCATATGCTGGCCAATGTAGGCGCGGGTTCGCAGCATTCCGGTGGTCGGTTCCAGCTTGTAAATCAGAATGGCGTGGTCGTCTTCCCGGCTGGAGAAATTAACGGTTTCGCCAGTCGCGATATTCAGTGCTTCAAGATGGGGCGCGGCGACGTGGATAATATTCAGGGAAGACAGTGACTTCTGGCCGACAGAAATAAATTTGGTGGTTAAGCGATAACTTCCTGCCGCCGGAGCAGGCGTGACATAACCGCAGGATTGCAGCCCCTGAAGTAAACGGTGAACCGTGCTTTTATTCAGTTCCGCCAGTTCAGAAAGATGCGCCAGCGGGCAGCCGTTCGGGTAATTGCTGAGGATTTCGATCAGCTGTAACCCACGGAACAGGCTCTGACTTCCTGCCGGTTTATCTTTGCCCTGTTCGTTCTCTGCGTCTTTCATACCTTGAAGAATTCCCGTTGTGCCGATGGCGTTTCAATCCTGAACCGATGGTATAGCAAACTTCCTTCACACGCGAAATAACTCCTTTTCCCTGCCTGCTTTTTGACTTGCCTAAAATGTGTCCTTCATCACGAACCGGACATGAATTTTTTATCCAACTGATTTTAAAGCGTTTTAAAAATACCCGGATGGATTGTTATCCGTACCGGACAAGAGTAGATTTTTGAAATCAGATTCCACATAGTGAAATATAGAGATCTAAAAACAACCAAACATTTAACAATCTCACCGGAGAAAGGTATGAAACTGAGCTTTGAAACGTTGCAAAAGGAGTTCAAAAGGGTGCTTATCGCGCGCCACGTCAAACCTGACGTCGCAGATGAATGCGCCACGATGTTTGCCCAAACCACAGAGTCCGGCGTGTATTCCCACGGCGTAAACCGTTTCCCGCGCTTCATTCAGCAACTGGATCAGGGTGACATTCACCCGGACGCCGTGGCGAAGAAAATCCTGTCGCTGGGCGCCATTGAACAGTGGGATGCGCAGCGCTCAATCGGCAATCTGACGGCGAAAAAAATGATGGATCGCGCCATCTCTCTGGCCTCCGACCACGGCATCGGGCTGGTGGCGTTACGCAATGCCAACCACTGGATGCGCGGCGGAAGTTACGGCTGGCAGGCGGCAGAAAAAGGTTACATCGGGATTTGCTGGACGAACTCCATCGCGGTTATGCCACCGTGGGGCGCAAAAGAATGCCGCATCGGCACGAACCCGCTGATCGTCGCCATCCCCGGCTCGCCGATCACCATGGTGGATATGTCGATGTCGATGTTCTCCTACGGCATGCTGGAAGTGAACCGTCTCGCAGGCCGTGAACTGCCGGTCGACGGCGGCTTCGACGACAACGGCCAGCTGACCCGCGAGCCCGGCGTTATAGAAAAGAACCGGCGCATTTTGCCGATGGGCTACTGGAAAGGTTCCGGTTTATCCATTGTGCTGGACATGATTGCCACCCTGCTTTCCGACGGCGCGTCCGTGGCGGAAGTCACCGAAGACAACTCGGATGAATACGGGATTTCGCAGATTTTCATCGCCATCGAAGTTGACCGCCTGATTGACGGCGCGACCCGCGATGCAAAACTCCGGCGCATTATGGATTACGTCACCACCGCCGAACGCAATAATCCGGACGAAGCCGTGCGCCTGCCGGGCCACGAATTCACCCGCCTGCTGGCAGAAAACTGCCGCAACGGGATCACCGTCGATGACAGCGTTTGGGCGAAAATTCAGGCCTTATAAGGAGCTGGCTCATGATATCCGGACATATCAGCAACCCGAATCCCTGTACGTTTCCCGCAGCGATTGAGAAGGCACTGAATTTTCTACGCACCACGGATTTTCGCGCTCTGGAAACCGGCGTCGTCGAAATTGAAGGCAGGGATATTTATGCGCAGATCCTCGATCTGACGACCAAAGAGAAAACGGAAAATCAGCCCGAAGTTCACCGTCGTTATATTGATATTCAATTTTTAGCCTGGGGCAATGAAATTATTGGTTATGCCGCCGACCGGGGGAATAATCTAATATCTCAGTCATTGCTTGAAGAACGAGACATTATTTTTTATCACGACATGGAAAACGAATCCGAAATTATCATGACTCCGGGAACCTACGCCATATTCTTCCCGCAGGATGTTCACCGTCCGGCGTGTATTCATCATACCGTCAGTAATATCCGAAAAATTGTCGTCAAAGTAAAAGTGGATAAACTCGGGTAACCGTCAGGATAAAACAGTTCGGGAAGACAGTTAATTCAATGGGGAAATATCTATGCAAAAGCATGCAGGCTTTATTGTCGGCGCTTATCCTTGTGCGCCCTCTTTTCATCAGCGAAATGAAAATGAAGAAAGCGAATTCTGGCGCAAGCTGGCCGATATTCCGGGGATCCGTGGAATAGAACAACCTTGTCTTGAAACGTTACATCCGTATGGCGATGAATGGCTATTCCGCCATCTGCCTGACGAGTGGGACATCGTGGTGACCGGGGTGATGGAAACCATGCGCAGGCGCGGAACCTTGCCGGGCTTCGGGCTGGCGTCCGAAGACGTTGAACAACGCCGCGCCTGTATCGGCTATTACCGCCACATTTTCGAAAAGGTTGATCAGACCAATACGCGCGTTGGCAGAAACAAAGTGCTGGCCGTGGAGTTGCAGTCCGCGCCGCTGACTGGCACACAAAATGTCAGTCTTGCCGCACGCTGTTTTACGGAGTCCCTGAAGGAAATCCTGAGCTGGGACTGGCCGTGCGGGCTGGTTATCGAGCATTGCGATGCGCTGGATAAACCGGCTTCACGCAAAGGTTTTCTGCCGCTGACGCACGAACTGACGGCGATTGCTGAGGCCAAAGCTTACACCGGGAAAACGGCCGGAGTGTGTATCAACTGGGCGCGTTCCGCCATTGAAGGCCGCAATACGTCCCTGCCGCTGGAACATCTGCAAATCAGCCAGCAGGCCGGTGTTCTTCAGGCGCTGATGTTCTCGGGCACCACCCGCGAAGGTGTTTATGGCGACTGGCAAGATCTGCACGCACCGTTTGCGCCATTTGCAGGCAGTGAAGCGGGATGTCAGGAAAGCCTGATGACCGTCGATATTGCCGCCGAAATGTTCCGGCACGCACCACCGGAATCCCTGAACTTCTCGGGAATTAAATTACTGGAAATTAATGCCAGCGCCGGCGTGGATCATCGTATTGCTATTTTGCAGGACGGTATTAAGGCCATGAATCTGGCAATCAATAAAAAATAACAATCATAAAATAGCAACATCTTATTTTACACCACATCCCTTTTTTCTGAGGGGAAACCCGCTCGTCTGTTAAACGGGCTCTGTAACTCATTATTAAGGTAATAAGTTATGAATAACAACTCTGACACTCTGCAAAGCAATCGTTCATTAAAAGAAATACCCAAACAGCGCTGGCTTAGAATTATTCCACCAATCCTGATTGCCTGTATTATCTCTTATATGGACAGGGTAAATATTGCCTTTGCCATGCCGGGCGGAATGGACGCTGAATTAGGCATTACCGCATCAATGGCCGGGCTGGCTGGCGGCATATTCTTCCTCGGGTATTTATTCCTTCAGGTACCCGGCGGGAAAATCGCGGTTCACGGCAGTGGTAAGAAATTCATCGGCTGGTCACTGGTTGCGTGGGTCATTATTTCGATTCTCACCGGCCTGGTCACCAATCAGTATCAGCTGCTCTTCCTGCGCTTCTCGCTGGGCGTTGCAGAAGGCGGCATGTTGCCGGTCGTACTGACGATGATCAGCAACTGGTTCCCCGATGCCGAACGCGGCAGGGCGAACGCGATTGTGATCATGTTCGTGCCCATCGCCGGGATCATCACCGCTCCCCTCTCCGGCTGGATCATCAGCGCACTCGACTGGCGCTGGCTGTTCATCATTGAAGGGTTGCTTTCCGCCGCCGTTCTGGCGATGTGGGTGCTGACCGTTTGTGACCGCCCGCAGGAAGCGCGCTGGATTTCGCCCGAAGAAAAAAACTGGCTGATATCGACGCTGGCCGCCGAACAGAAAGCCATTGCGGGGAAAGAAGTCAGAAACGCCTCGCTCGGCGCGGTGCTGGCCAACCGGACGATGTGGCAGCTTATCGCCCTGAATTTCTTCTATCAGACCGGCATTTACGGCTACACCCTGTGGCTGCCGACCATCCTTAAAGAGCTGACACATTCCACTATGGGCCAGGTCGGCGTCCTCGCGATCCTGCCTTACATCGGCGCCGTGGCGGGCATGCTGCTGTTCTCCTCGCTGTCTGACCGCACCGGCAAACGCAAATTGTACGTGTTCCTGCCCCTCCTGGGCTTTGCAGGCTGCATGTTCCTGTCGGTGATGCTGAAAAACACCGTCTGGCTTTCGTATGCCGCGCTGGTTGGCTGCGGTTTCTTCCTGCAATCCGCCGCCGGAGTTTTCTGGACCATTCCCGCCAAGCTTTTCAGCGCGGAAATGGCCGGTGGCGCACGCGGTGTGATTAACGCGCTGGGCAATCTGGGCGGATTCTGCGGGCCGTATGCCGTCGGTTTGCTCATCACGTTCTACAGCAAAGATGCCGGTGTTTATTGTCTGGCGGTCTCGCTCACGCTGGCGGCACTGATGGCATTGCTGTTGCCCGCACGGTGTGACGTTCCGGCGCAATCGGCGAACAAATTACCCGACAGCCGTCCGACAGCAGCCTGAGGAAATACGATGAACGCTTCATCCGGAGAATACTGGTTAGGGATCGACTGCGGCGGCACCTACCTCAAGGCAGGATTATACGATCACACGGGGCAGGAGTCTGGCGTTTGCCGCCAGTCCCTGCCGGTTCTGAGCGACCATCCCGGCTGGGCCGAGCGTGACATGCCTGCGCTGTGGGCGTCGTGCGTCAGCTGTATTGCCGCGCTGCTGCGCCAGCAAAACGTCAGCGGCAATCAGGTGAAAGGCATCGGCATTTCGGCGCAGGGCAAAGGCTTATTCCTGCTGGATAAAGCCGGGAATCCGCTGGGCCGGGGGATTTTGTCCTCCGACCGCCGCGCCGGTGATGTGATCAGCGCCTGGCAGCGTGACGGCTTGCATCAGCAAATCTATCCGCTGACCCGTCAGGCGCTGTGGGCCGGGCATCCGGTGTCATTGCTGCGCTGGATAAAACTGCATCAGCCGGAGCGTTATCAGCAAATTGGCACGGTAATGATGGCGCACGATTATCTGCGTTATTGCCTGACCGGCGTGCGCGGTTGCGAAGAAACCAACATCTCCGAATCCAATCTGTACCACATGGCGAATGGCGGTTACGACGCACGGCTGGCTGAAATGTTAGGGATTGCCGATATCAGCGCAGCGCTGCCGCCGGTGGTGGGTTCGGCGGAAATCTGCGGAACCGTGACGCCAGACGTCGCGGCGCTGACCGGATTAACCGCAGGCACGCCGGTGGCTGGCGGATTATTCGATGTGGTCTCTACCGCGCTTTGCGCTGGACTTCACGACGAATTCACCCTGAATGCGGTGATGGGCACGTGGGCGGTCACCAGCGGAATATCAGCGGAAATGGAGGCGCAGGAAAATCATCCGTACGTTTATGGCCGCTACGCTGGCGGCGAAGGCTATCTCATCCACGAAGCCAGCCCGACGTCCTCCGCTAATCTCGAATGGCTCAACCAGCAAACCGGCGGCATGGCGTTTGACGAGATTAACCGCGCCGTCAGCGCCCTGCCGAAAGCCGCAACCGACGTTCTGTTCCTGCCCTTCCTTTATGGCAGCAATCAGGGTGTGGAAATGACCGCCGGATTCTATGGCCTGCAATCACTGCACCATCGCGGCCATTTGTTGCAGGCGGTTTACGAAGGCGTGGTGTTCAGCCATATGACGCACCTTAACCGCATGCTCGAACGCTTTCCGCAGGCGAAAACCCTGCGCGTCACCGGCGGTCCGGCGCGTTCAGAGGTCTGGATGCAGATGCTGGCCGACGTCAGCGGCATGCCGGTGGAACTCCCTCAGATCGAAGAAACCGGCTGTCTGGGCGCGGCGCTGGCGGCGATGGTCGGCACCGGCGTGTATCCCACTTTCGCGCGGGCCCAGCGCCATCTGCATTTTGCCGTGAGGCGCCTGGAACCCGACGTCGGTGCGCAGATGGCCTATCAGAAAAAATCACAACGTTACCAGTTCCTGATCGACGCACTGGGCGGTTTCCACGCCCGATGCGCGGCGGCTGACTCACAGGAAAAAACTCATCATGACTAAACCTCTGCTCCAGCTGGCGCTGGATCATACCGACCTTCCGGCCGCGCTGCGCACCGCGAAGGCGCTGAAAAATCACGTCGACATCATCGAGGCGGGCACCATTTTGTGTCTCTGCGAAGGATTGCAGGCCGTAGAAATGCTGCGTGAACTTTGCCCGGACAAGATTCTGGTTGCCGATCTGAAAGTAGCCGACGCCGGTGAAACACTGGCGCTGGAGGCATTTCAAGCCGGGGCTAACTGGATGACGGTGATTTGCGCCGCACCACTGCCGACGGTTATCAAAGCGCACGACGTGGCGAAAACGTATCAGGGTGAAATCCAGATAGAACTTTTCGGCAACTGGACGATGCAGGATGCGCGCGACTGGCACGCGGCGGGGATCCGTCAGGCGATTTACCACCGCGGACGCGACGCGCAGGCCAGCGGACAAACCTGGGGCCAGCAGGATCTGGATCGCATGAAACAGCTGTCGGATATCGGCCTGCGCCTTTCCGTCACCGGCGGCATCACGCCTGCGGATTTACCACTGTTCCGCGATATCGACGTGCAGGCGTTCATCGCCGGACGCGCGTTATCCGACGCAACGCAACCCGCGCAGGTCGCGCAGGCTTTTCACCAGCAAATCAGCGCAATCTGGGGAGCAACGGCATGAGAAAACATCCGCTGGGCATCTATGAAAAAGCGCTGCCCAAACATCTGAGCTGGCCGGAAAGACTGGCGCTGGCGAAAAGCTGCGGCTTTGATTTTGTTGAAATGTCGGTGGATGAAACCGATGAGCGCCTGTCGCGCCTCGACTGGAGCATCACGCAACGCGTCGCGCTGGTCGAAGCGATGATGGAAATCGGTGTCTCCATTCCGTCGATGTGCCTTTCCGCACACCGCCGTTTTCCGTTCGGCAGCCACGATGAAAGCGTCCGCGAACGTGCACGGGAAGTGATGACCAAAGCCATCAAACTGGCGCGCGACCTAGGGATCCGCACCTTACAGCTGGCCGGTTATGACGTGTATTACGAAGCGTCCGACGCCGGTACCCGCGAACGATTTGCCGAAGGGCTGGCGTGGGCAGTCGAACAGGCCGCCGCCGCGCAGGTCACGCTGGCGGTCGAAATCATGGACACCGAATTCATGAATTCGATAACCAAATGGAAAGCATGGGATGAGCGCCTGAATTCACCGTGGTTCAGCGTGTACCCGGACATCGGCAATCTCAGCGCGTGGGGAAACGACATTCCGTCGGAGCTGGCGCTGGGCATTGACCGCATCGCCGCTATCCACCTGAAAGATACCTACCCGGTCACCGCGACCTCTAAAGGCCAGTTCCGCGATGTGCCGTTCGGCGACGGCTGTGTCGATTTCACCGGCTTTTTCCGCACGCTGGGCGCGCTGAATTATCGCGGCGCATTCCTCATCGAAATGTGGACGGAAACCGCCGCCGAGCCGGTACTGGAAATCATCAAAGCCCGTCAGTGGATTGAAGCCAAAATGCAGGAAGGAGAATTCGCATGTTAGAACAGCTGAAACAGGCCGTACTGGAGGCCAATCTGGCGCTGCCTGCGCATCATCTGGTGACGTTTACCTGGGGCAACGTCAGCGCGGTTGACCGCGAAAAGGGGCGGGTGGTGATCAAACCGTCGGGCGTGGAATATACCGACATGTGCGCCAGCGACATGGTCATCGTCGATCTGCATACCGGCGAGCGCATCGAAGGCGACAAAAATCCGTCGTCGGATACCGCCACGCATCTGGCGCTTTACCGGCAGTTTCCGGAAATCGGCGGCATTGTGCATACGCATTCCCGACACGCGACAATCTGGTCGCAGGCCGGGCTGGATTTACCGGCATGGGGCACCACGCACGCTGATTACTTCTACGGCAATATTCCCTGCACGCGCCGGATGACCGAAGCAGAAATCAACGGCGCGTACGAACTGGAAACCGGCAACGTCATAATCGAAACCTTCCTGGAGCGGGGTCTGGACGCCATGCAGGTTCCGGCGGTTTTAGTACATTCTCACGGGCCATTCGCCTGGGGGAAAAATGCCACCGACGCCGTGCATAACGCCGTCGTGCTGGAGGAATGCGCCTACATGGGCATATTCTCCCGCCAGCTGACGCCCGCACTTGGCGATATGCAACAGACGCTGATGGACAAACATTACCTGCGAAAACACGGGAAAAATGCCTATTACGGACAGCTGAAATAACCGGTCGTCGCCTGTCACTTCTCGAATAAATATGGTAACAATAGGCTTAATTATGCGCAGCGATGCCGCCAGGTCTTCGACCACAGAAAAGACCGCGGTACGCCTGCCTGCCTCACCTTTATGGAGAACAGCGCATTATGTCAGCCAAACATCCTGTTATTGCAGTGACCGGTTCGAGCGGTGCAGGCACCACCACCACCAGCGTGGCCTTTCGTAAAATATTTCAACAACTTGGCCTGCGTGCCGCGGAGCTGGAAGGGGACAGTTTTCACCATTTCACCCGTCCTGAAATGGATGCGGCGATCCGCAAAGCCCGTGACCTCGGGCGCCACATCAGTTACTTCGGGCCGGAAGCCAATGACTTTGGCCTGCTGGAAAAAAGCTTTATCGAATACGGCAAAACCGGCACAGGCCGTTCGCGCAAATATCTGCATACTTATGATGAAGCCGTTCCCTACAATCAGGTG
The DNA here is from genome assembly GCF_024808755.1 of Rahnella sp. BIGb0603. NCBI lineage: Bacteria > Pseudomonadati > Pseudomonadota > Gammaproteobacteria > Enterobacterales > Yersiniaceae > Rahnella > Rahnella sp. BIGb0603. The sequence continues at coordinate 24,151 of NZ_JANUEX010000009.1, forward strand.
CCGGGTACCTTTACGCCATGGCAGGCGCTCCCGGAGCCGACCGATATTCTGTTTTACGAAGGGCTGCACGGCGGCGTTGTTGCGGACAAAATTGACGTCGCCGCCCAGGTCGATCTGCTGGTCGGCGTGGTGCCCATCGTTAACCTTGAGTGGATCCAGAAACTGGTGCGCGATACCGGCGAGCGCGGGCATTCCCGTGAGGCGGTGATGGATTCCGTAGTGCGTTCGATGGACGACTACATCAACTACATCACACCGCAGTTTTCCCGCACGCACATCAATTTTCAGCGCGTGCCGACAATCGATACTTCCAACCCGTTTGCTGCCAAAGCCATTCCGTCACTGGATGAAAGCTTTGTGGTGATCCATTTCCAGGGACTCGATGACATTGATTTCCCGTATCTGCTGGCGATGTTGCAGGGCTCGTTTATCTCGCACATTAAAACACTGGTCGTACCGGGCGGGAAAATGGGACTGGCGATGGAGCTGATTATGGCGCCGCTGGTGCAGCGCCTGATGGAAGGTAAAAAAATCGAGTAACGAACTCAGGCGTCGTTCATCAGCAACTGACGGATAAACCCGACATGCAGTGCGACGCCAATCTGTAACGCCTCTTCATCGAGGCGAAAACGCGGATTATGCACACCGTAAGTCGCGCCAATTTTTTCATTCCCGCTGCCAATAAACAGGAAGCAACCCGGTACTTTTTGCTGATAGGAAGAGAAATCCTCACCACCGAACAGCGGCTGAGTGACTTCGCGCAGCGCCTGTGGCCCCAGCGTTTTTTCGATCACCTGACGCGCAATCGCACAGGCCTCAGGGTGGTTATCACCGTTCACATAGCCGCGCGTCCAGCGCAGTTCGTATGTCGCACCGTGCGCCGCCGTAATCCCCGAAATAATCTGTTCCATCAGCAACGGAACCTGCTCGCGCACACTGCTGTGATGGGTGCGCAATGTTCCGGCGAGTTTCACGCGTTCCGGAATGACGTTATAACTCTCCCCGCTCTGGAAGGTGGCGATGGTCAGCACCGGCACCTGAAGCGGATCGATGCGGCGCGCCACGACGTTTTGCAGCGCCGTCACCACTTCCGCGCCAATCACCACCGGATCAATGCACAAATGCGGCATCGAACCGTGTCCGCCTTTGCCGGTAATCGTGATGTCGAAGTTATCGGTGGACGCACAGAACACGCCCTCTTTCAGGCCAACCTCGCCCGTCGGAGAATTCGGCATAACGTGCAGGCCGAAGATTTTCTCCACGCCGTCGAGCACACCTAAATCCACCAGTTCCTGCGCCCCGCCCGGCGGCAACTCTTCCGCATGCTGGAAGATAAACCGCACCGAGCCGTGCAGCGCGGACTGACATTGCGTCAGCACTTTCGCCGCACCCAATAACATCGAGGTGTGCGCGTCATGGCCACAGGCATGCATGACACCCGGCACCGTCGAACAAAACGGCTCATCGTTTTCTTCCTGAATCGGCAGGGCGTCGATATCCGCCCGCAGCGCATACATCGGCCCCGGATAAGCGCCTTTAAGATCGGCAACCACGCTGTTGGGCGTCAGCCGCGTCAGGGTCAGGCCGCCAAAACTTTCCAGCTGTTCCGCAATGTAATCCGCCGTTTTATGTTCCTGAAATGAGAGCTCAGGATGCGCATGAATATGTCTGCGCCAGCGCAAAACATCCGTTTTGACTTCCGCCAGCATCGCTTCAAAATTTAATGTCATCAGACTTCTCCTCAGTTATGCCACGTCGCGCAACGCTGCGCGCGCTTTCAGGGTCAGCGGCAAAATCGCCAGCCCGGCAACCACCATCGCCAGCGCCAGAAAAACAAATGTCGAAAAATACCCGTGCGTCACGGTGATCAGATAGCCCATCGCAATCGGCGCCACGAATCCGCCGAGCGTTCCGCCGGTATTGATAATCCCCATTGCGGCACCCATCACTTCCGGCGGCAGGCGTTTCATCGGCAGCGTAAACACCGTGACAAATGCCGCCATCAGGAAGATATAGCCGAGGAACAGGAACAGCCCGGCAGTCACCGCCGACCCGGAGGTGTAGACCAGCCAGATGCACAGCGCGCTGAGCAGTGCGCTGCAAAAAATCACTTTCGGCTCTTTGCCCTGCATATAACGGCCGACCAGCCAGCCGGTCGCGAGCGAGGAAATCCAGATCCCCATTCCGCCGGTGGCGACCACCAGCCCGGAAACGTCCAGCGACATTCCGCGCTGTTGAACCAGATATTTAGGCAGCCACGCCATCAGGCCGTAAGACGGAATGTTGATGCAGAAAATCGACACGAACAGCAGCACGACAATCGGATTTTTAAGCAGCTCACGGTAGCCGGTCGCTACGCCGTCACGGGCTTTTGCTTTCGGAGGGTTCGGCACAAAAATGATAATCGCAACGGCAATCGCAAACGCCAGCAGGCCGAGAATAGAGAAAGATCCGCGCCAGCCGAGCGTATCGAGTGCGTACACCGCAATCAGCGGCCCGGCTGTCATCGCCAGACCGGCGGATGACAGCAATACGGACTGCGCGAAAGTGCGCTGCCCGACATCAAAATTCGAGACCACCGCTTTGGCGCAGGAACACGGATAACCGGAATGCCCGACGCCGGAGAGAAAGCGAAACGTCACCAGCAAACCGAGGCCGAATCCCAGCAAACCGAAGCAGAGCGCGAATCCGCCTAGCAAAAACAGCGAGATAACAAGTACTTTTTTGTAGCCGAAGCGGTCATTCAGCCAGCCAGCGGGGATCTGAAACAGCGAATAGGCCAGGAAGAAAATGCCGGTGATGTAACCCAGCTGCTCTGGTTGCAGGTTAAATTCGCGCTCAATCGGCAGCAGCGCGAACCCCATCACCGTTTTGTCGATATACACCACCGCATAACCGACGAACAGCAGGAAGATCATCAGGGAACGACTTTTCATAGCGGATATCCCTTTTTGTTATCACCGCGTCAGAAGTTCTCACTGTCGGGCGAAAAGTAAAATGCGACATGCATCACGTAATCAACTGAATAACAACGCATTATTTATTCCAAATCTGAAGCTATCAGCTTTACAGGTTTGCCATAAGATGCAATTTTTGGGCGGGTGATGCTTTTTACTGATAGGGCTTTCAAGCGAGGCGACATGCGTTATTTACCGAAATTGCAGCAACTCAAGGTTTTCCAGCAGGTTATCCGCAGCGGCAGTATTCGCGGCGCGGCGCGGGCGATGAATCAGTCGCAGCCCGCGGTCAGCAGAACCTTGCGGGAACTGGAACAAACGCTTGAAACTCAGCTTATCGTGCGCGGCAATCAGGGCATGGCGCTGACGGAAACCGGCCGTGCCTTTGCGCAGCGCATGCAGTTTATTCTCGAAGAACTTGAACGCGCGGCGGATGAGATCCGGCAGATTAATCAGTATTCGCAGGGTTCGGTGGCTATCGGGTTTTCATCACTGCTGGCGCTGACGGTATTTCCGGCCCTCAGTGAAGCGTTCAAAACGCAATTTCCCCAGTCCAAACTGCTGATTAAAGAAGGCCAGCTTTCGACGCTGTTACCGGCGCTGCGTGAAGGGAAACTCGATTTTGCCGTCGGGACCGCCGGGCCGGGTTTTCCGCTGGAGGATTTGGTGCGTGAGCCGCTGTTTAGCGCCCCTTTTGGCGTGATTGCGCGGCAAGGCCATCCGCTGGCAGATGCCACCACGCTCGACGAATTGCAATGCGCGCGCTGGGTGTTGCCGGAAACGGATATGGGTTACTACCAGCAGATTCAGCTTTCGATGAACGGCTTTAACGCACCAGCCGGGGAAACGCCGGTAAGAACGGATTCGGTAGTGTGCGGGCTGAATATGGTGTTGCAGTCGGATTATCTGACGATTGTGGCGAAGGCCATGCGCGCGCCGTTCGGCTTACAGGACAGGCTTTGCCTGCTCAATATCGATACGCTGCCGGAAGCGGAATATTGCGTGCTCTATTCGCAGAAATCGCCGCTGACGTTTGCCGCGCGGCGATTTCTGGATTTACTGCGAAGTCAGTGCCAGTCGTACCACTGGTCGTGACTTATTCGGCGTTCACTACTTCAAAACTGTGGGTGATTGTCGCGGCTTTGCCCAGCATCAGGGAAACGGAGCAATATTTTTCCGCAGACAGGCTGACTGCGCGTTCCACAATTTTATCCGTCAGGTCTTTGCCGGTGACGATGAAATGCAGGTTGATGTGCGTGAACAGACGCGGTGCTTCTTCGCGGCGCTGAGACGTCAGTTTCACTTCGCAGTCACGCACGTCGTTGCGGCCTTTTTGCAAAATAGACACTACATCAATCGCGCTGCAACCGCCCGCCGACATCAGCAACATTTCCATCGGGCTCGGGGCTTTGTCGCCCGCATTACCATCCATTGTGATCTGATGGCCCGACGCTGACTCACCTAAAAACGTCAGCCCTTCTACCCATTTTACGCGTGCGTGCATGTGCTCTTCTCCCGGTGGATAAATTCGTCAAATTTTCCCCTCAGACTACCCTTTCACCCAAAAACTGGCAACGTAACCCGATCGCCATCATGCTGAAGCGAGACAACAGAAGACAGCATTGCAAACCTGTGTTACAAACAAAGCCGAAACATACTTTCCAGTAAATTGCGGTGACGGTTTTTGCGGTTTAAGAACAGAACCCACGGTGTTAACAGCAATAATCAGGCTGTTTCACTCCGACATCCGCTTGCAGCATTTCTGGGGAGTTATATGCTGAAAGGGCGCTTTTTAAAGTAAGTGCCGTACAGGGAACTCTGAGCCCTGTGATTTTGGGCAGCGATAACAACAGAGGATAATAGCAAATGGTTCTCGGCAAGCCACAAACAGACCCGACTCTCGAATGGTTCCTGTCTCACTGTCATATACATAAGTATCCTTCTAAAAGTACGCTGATTCACCAAGGTGAAAAAGCCGAAACGCTGTACTACATCGTGAAAGGGTCGGTTGCCGTCCTGATTAAAGATGAAGAAGGCAAAGAAATGATACTGTCATACCTTAACCAAGGTGACTTCATCGGCGAGCTGGGACTCTTCGAAGAAGGGCAGGAACGCAGTGCCTGGGTGCGTGCTAAAACTGCCTGCGAAGTGGCTGAAATTTCTTATAAAAAATTCCGCCAGCTGATTCAGGTAAACCCGGATATTCTGATGCGTCTTTCCGCGCAGATGGCAAACCGTCTGCAAGTGACGTCAGAGAAAGTCGGCAATCTTGCCTTCCTCGACGTAACAGGCCGTATCGCGCAAACTTTGCTTAATCTGGCTAAACAGCCTGATGCAATGACCCATCCGGACGGGATGCAAATCAAGATAACCCGTCAGGAAATCGGCCAAATCGTCGGTTGTTCACGTGAAACAGTCGGACGTATTCTCAAAATGCTGGAAGATCAAAGCCTGATCTCCGCACACGGTAAAACGATTGTCGTTTACGGCACACGTTAATCCCTCAGAAATTGGCGCGACAGCTAACTGTCGCGCCTTTTTTATGGGCTAAGCTTTACGCATGACGCTATGGCGAAGACTGTTCTATCATCCCGAAGTTAACTACGCGCTGCGCCAGACGCTGGTGTTGTGCCTGCCTGTTGGCATTTGCTGGCTTTTTGGCAATCTGCAAATGGGTCTGCTGTTCTCTCTGTGTCCCGCCTGCTGCAATGTCGCGGGTCTGGATACGCCACACAAACGCTTTTTCAAACGTCTGATGGTCGGCGGCACGCTTTTTGCCCTGAGCAGCATTCTGCTGCAAGTGATGCTGGAAAGCTGGCACATTCCCCTGCCGCTCATCATGCTGTCGCTGGCGTTACTGCTGGGCGTGACCGGTGAAATCAGCCCGCTGCATGCGCGTCTGTTGCCCGGTGCGCTGGTGGCGACCATCTTCACGCTGAGCATGGTGGGTCTGCGTCCGATGTGGCAAGCTCCGGCGCTGTTCGCCGCAGGCACCGCCTGGTACGGTATCTTTAACTGGGCGTGGTTTCGTATTTCAAAAGAACAACCGATGCGCGAAACCCTCAGCCAGCTCTATCTGCAACTGGCAGATTACTTCGAGGCGAAATACAGCCTGCTGACGCAACACACCGATCCTGAAACCGCGCTACCGCCACTGCTGGCGCGTCAGCAACAGGTTATCGATCTGATTGCCCTGCTTTATCAGCAACTGCACATGCTGCCGCAACACGGACATCATCATCACCATAAGCGACTGTTCCAGCGTTTTCAGGTCGCACTCGATTTGCAGGAACACATCACGGTGAGCCTGCATCAGCCGGAAGAAGTGCAAAAGCTGGTGGAAGAAAGCCACGCCGAAGCGGTTATACGACGTAATGCGCAGGTGATCTCCGCCCGTCTGCGGGTCATCGCTGATGACATTCTTTATCACCGTTTATCCGGGCGATTTACGATGGCCAACGAACTGGCCGCGCTGGAGAAAATCGCCGCGCGCAATCCGGAGAATCCGGTCGGTCAATTTTGCTATTACCATTTCAGCCGCATTGCGCGTTTATTGCGGACACAACGTCCGCTGTACCGACGCGATCTGATGAACACTCAGCCCCGCTTACCTTTCTGGCCGGCATTGAAAAGTTATCTTTCCTTTAAATCGGTCGCGCTGCGCAATGCTGCCCGGCTGGGCATCATCCTGGCGATTGGCAGCAGCCTTGGTCTGTTTTTCAATCTGCCCAAGCCCTACTGGATTTTGCTGACCATCATGCTGGTCAGCCAGAACGGCTATAACGCCACGCGCGTACGTATCCAGCATCGTGCGCTGGGGACGCTGGCCGGATTACTGATTGCATCCGGATTGCTGAAGCTGGAATTACCCGAAAGCACCACGTTGCTCTGCATGCTGCTGATTACTTTGTTGTCCTACACGGTTTTACGCAAAAACTACGGGCTGGCAATGGTAGGTATGACAGTGACAGCCGTGTATACCCTGCAACTGCTGGCGATGAATGGCGTACATTTTCTCGTACCACGGCTGATAGATACGCTGATCGGCTGTGCGCTGGCTTTCGGCGGCACCATCTGGTTGTGGCCGCAATGGCAAAGCGGTTTGCTGCGCCAGAATGCGCATCAGGCGCTGGAAACCTATCAGAACGCAATCCGGTTGCTGCTTGAGGAAAATCCGGATACCGCGAAACTCGCCTACACCCGAATGCAGGTCAATCAGGCGCATAATAAACTGTTCACCTCACTGAATCAGGCAATGCAGGAACCGGGCTTTAACTCGCATTATCTGGCGGATATGCGTCTGTGGGTGACGCACAGTCAGTTTATTGTCGAGCACATCAATGCGATGACTATTCTCGCCCGCGAGCACTACATGCTGCCGGAGAAACTGGCGACGGAGTATTTGCAGACCTGCGAAATCGCGCTGCAAAGCTGTCAGCAGCGGTTGCTTTACGACGGGCCCGGTGGTGAGAACACCTTGTTTAATGCGCCGGAGCTGCATCCGGATATGCCGCTGACCGAAATGGAACGCCACCTGCGGAGGGTGATATCGCATCTGAGTGTGATGCATACTATTTCGTCACTGGCGTGGAAGCAGAGACCACATCATGGGATCTGGTTAACGCGGCGGGCGTAATTTATAACTCCCTCCCCTGCGAAAGGGAGGGGTGGGGTATTAAGGTCGGCTTAATTGTCTGAGTTGCCCTCAAACCAACACCCCATCCCAGCCTTCCCCTCGTGAAAGGGGAAGGAGCAAAAGCAAAACCGTTCAGCCATTGCAGGATAGAAGTAAAACGTCGATCTCCCCTTCGCAAGGGGGGAGCAGTCAGCCTGTAACTTTTGCCACAGCTTTCTCAAAGCGCCCCATCCCTTCTTCAATATCCGCGAAGTCGATAACCAGTGATGGTGCAAACCGGATCACATTCGGGCCCGCCACCAGCATCATCAACCCGAACTCAGCGGCGGCGGCATGAAACTCTCCGGCGCGGTTTTTGAAGGCATCCGACAGCTCGGCGCCAATCAGCAACCCCTGGCCGCGGAATTCGCTAAAGACAGAATATTTCTGGTTGATGGCATCCAGCGCGCTGATGAATTTCTCGCGGCGTTCATTGATACCGGCCAGCACGTCTGGCGTATTGATAATATCCAGTGCGGCTTCGGCGACGGCACAGGCCAGCGGGTTACCGCCGTAGGTGGTGCCATGTTTGCCCGGCTCCATCACCGATGCAACGTCTTCCGTTGCCAGCATGGCGCTGACAGGGAAACCGCCGCCCAGCGCTTTGGCTGTGGTCAGAATGTCCGGCGTCACGCCGTAATGCATGTAGCTGAACAACTTACCGCTACGCCCCATACCGCTTTGCACTTCATCGAGCACCAGCAGTGCCTGATGTTTGTCGCAAAGTTCACGCAGCCCTTGCAGGAATTCTTTGGTGGCCGGTGTCACCCCGCCTTCGCCCTGAACGGGTTCGACCACAATTGCGCAGGTATGGTCGTCGATCACCGCTTTTACCGCGTCCAGATCGTTGAAGGGCACATGTACGATGTCAGCAGGTTTCGGGCCGAAGCCGTCGGAATATTTCGGCTGTCCGCCGACTGAAACGGTAAACAACGTGCGGCCATGGAAAGCGTTATGGAAAGCGATGATCTTACTTTTGTACGGGCTGTGGCGGTGGGAAGCATAATAGCGCGCAAGTTTGAATGCGGCCTCATTAGCTTCAGCGCCGGAGTTGGCAAAAAATACGCGGTCGGCAAAAGTGGCGTCGATCAACTTCTGAGCCAGTCGCAGAGCGGGTTCGTTGGTAAATACGTTACTGACATGCCACAGAGTTTCACCCTGTTCATGCAAGGCTTTAACCAGTGCCGGATGACAATGTCCCAGCGCCGTTACCGCGATACCGCCAGCGAAATCAACGTATTCGGTGCCCTGCTGGTCCCACACGCGGCTGCCTTTGCCCTTCACCGGAATGAATTTCGCAGGTGAATAAACCGGCAAAATCACTTTGTCGAATGTGCCCCGATCTACCGCTGATTTTTCTGCCATAACCGTTTTCCCTTACTAAAGTAATATGAAAATATAATCACAAAATATGCATAAAAAATCACGCACAGGCAAACAGAAATCACACCTGATGGGTAAGTAATTTTATCAGCAAGATTAACTGATTAGATTTTAAGGAAATTATCCAGAAGCTGATGCCCCTGTTCACTCAGAATGCTTTCCGGATGAAACTGAACGCCATGCAGCGGTAAGGTTTTGTGCATGATGCCCATAATTTCGTCGCGCTGGCCTTCGCGCTCAGTCCACGCGGTGACGTCAAAGCAATCGGGCAGCGTTTCGGGCGCAATCACCAGGGAATGGTAGCGCGTCACCGTCAGCGGATTATTCAGCCCGGTAAAAACGCTGTTGCCGGTATGGCAGATGGGAGAAGTTTTGCCATGAATGGCCTGGCGGGCGCGGACGATCTTTGCGCCGAATGCCTGCGCCATTGCCTGATGCCCGAGGCAGACGCCGAGTACCGGCAGTTGACCGGCAAAATGGGTGATGGCTTGCAGGGAAATTCCCGCCTGATCGGGCGTACACGGGCCGGGCGAAATCACCAGATGTGACGGGGAAAGCTGTTCGATATCCGCAATCGTCAGCTGATCGTTACGCACCACGCTGACTTTTGCCCCCAGCTCGCAAAAATATTGGTAGAGGTTGTAGGTAAACGAGTCGTAGTTGTCGATCAGCAGCAGCATGGTCAATCCCGGTAAAGTCGAAAAATTTACCGGGTAATTCTACGCATTTTTATCCGCAGGCTTCAGCCTTTTTGTCGATCAAGGTGCGCCGGTCAATGTGCCTCATCGATTTCACTGATCACCTGATTAAAAATCGCCACCAGGTCTGTTTCATCGCCAAAAACCGCCGTTTTGTTGGCGGCCAGCCAGCGCTCACGCCCGACTTTGGCCCACTCAATGTCATAACCGGCGTGGATAACCAGCTGCTCGATGAATATTCTCAGCGCGCGCCCGTTACCTTCCCGGAATGGATGCAACAGGTTCAGGCCGGTGTAATAGTGCGCCAGCCGTTCTGCCAGATTATCGTGCGGCCATCCGACCAGAAACTCCTCTTCTTCGAGTTCCTGCATCAGCGCGTTGCCTTCATTTTCGATGTATTCGAAATGGCAAAACTGCGTATCGTCTTTATAAATATCGATTTCGCGGAACTTGCCCGCCCACGGATAGATATCCTGGAACAGGGAAAGATGGATAGCGCACAGATGCGGTAAGCCCATGGTGGCCGGGCCGAGCGGCATGGCGGCGGCGCGCAGTGCGGTGAAAGCCAGTTCGGCCTGCAACAGACGATGTTCCTCCCGGATCCCGAGGCTGTTTTTCAGAACGTTGATGCCGGGATAGTAGTAAGGATCGGCACCTGCCACGAGTTTATCGTTCATAGTGCCTCCTCAGCTCGGACAAGCGCTGCGAAATTTGTTCGTTATCCAGCGTGACGGCTTCAACCTGCAAACCATCAAGCAGACTGCTGGCCTGAAAGTTCTCCCGCTGACGTTCGCGAAAGAGTTTTTCCTGCTGTCTGAGGGTCATTTTTTTCGCCATATTTCCTCCCCGGATATGGCCATTCGGGCGCATACCTTGTGAAGGTAAGTATAGACAGAGAAAAAAGGGCACCCGGCTGAGTGCCCCAAACTCGGATTATTCAACAGCGATCGGCTGGCTGATGACGTCAGTTTTATGCTCACCCTGCAACGTTTTCACCCGGTCTTCGAGCTGCTTAACCGCCTGCGCGTCTGGCAACAGCGAGTATTTCAGCTCGAACACGGTGCTCTGGCCGGGTTGCAGTTGTTTCACGCGGCCTTGTTTACGCTCAATCGTCACCGGATAAGCATAGTTGGTGCCCGGTTCAATACCGGTGACATATCCCTGTTTCAGCGTGTCGGTGTTTTTCCACAGCGTCAGCAGCGGAAGCTGATGGGTATCGAACTCGATCGACGCGCCTTTATCACCGGCTTTGTTGACGACGCCCGCGACGGTTTTACCCTGCGCATCCGCCAGCGGCACCATGTTGAAGACCATTTCATCGAAGCCTTTGGTTGGCCCTGCGTAAGTCTGCCAGTCGGTCAGGCCCTTTTTGGCGTAATCGTTGAACGGAGAAATGGATTTTAGTGGTGCAATAAAGCGAGCGCCCTGCTCAAGGATTGGCTGACCAAAGTTGCTGTGATAAATAATCTGGTAGTCGTGCGGATAGTCCGACGAGTTGGTGAGTTCATCGTGAATGGTCCAGGACTGGCTGCCCGGCACGTAGCGCAGCTCAGTCCAGGTTTCCAGCCTGGCTTTCTTGAAGGTATCTTCTTTGAGCAGCCCGCGCACGGTGATTTCGTACGGCGCTTTTTCTGCAATCTCCACCACGACTTTCGACGCTGGCGTGTTGCCTGCGCGGCCATGCAGCGTATAAATCATGCCGTCCGCGGTCACCGGATGGCCGGTCCATTCAAAGCCGCAGCGCACCATCATTTCGTTGAAACCTTCCAGCCAGCCTACGCCGTTGCGGCTTTCCAGATTGATGTACGCCGGATTCACCACTTCCTGCACCGGCGAATCCCAGCCCAGCCGGATGTTATCGCCGGTGACATGCAGTAAATCCATGCCGCGCGTCGGGCTCAGGGCGATGGTCAGCCCTTTGCTGGTGATCGTAATGACTTTCGACCCTTCCTGTTTACCGCCGTGCAAAACTTTTTGTTCGATGCTGAAATCTGCACCGGTGATATTCAGCTTTTTGCTGTCAGTTTTCCAGTTTCCCAGTTCAGTACCGGCTTCAGCATCCGTCAGCACGATAGTTTGTGCGGCAGCCTGCCACGAAAAAAGCCCCATGACGATCCCGGTTACGAGTAATTTTTTCACATCCACTCCTTTTTGCTGAATTGATTTAGCCCAAAAGCAATTCAGCCTACAAATCCCGCAGGATGAAAAACGTGACAGTCTTCACCTTGATAGGTTTTGCCGTAAAACCACCCGCCACAACGTGCTCAGGGTGGCAAAAGAAGAATGAAACGGGATTTGTTACAGGAAATAGTGAGAAGTCAGGCAGAGAAAACACACACAAAGCTGACGCGTTTCAGCTTCGTGTGTTGAACAGAAGAGATTACTTTTTACGGCCACCCATAATTGAGCCCAAAACGCCGCGCAGAATCTGTCGCCCTAAATCGCGGGCCATACTTTTGGCGGCAACCTGCACCACACCGTCGCGTTTGCCGCCACGCGGGCCGGTGCTGCCGAACAGGATTTCATTGAGCCCCCCCATCAGGCCGCCGCCGGATCCGGCTTCCGCCGTGGGTTTAGCCGCGCCGCCCGGTTGCGGGGCAGCCACGGTACCGAAGCCCTGTGCGGTGATTTTTTCATACGCGGATTCGCGATCCACGCTGTCTTCGTAGCGGCCATACAACGGCGACTGATTGATGGCTTTATTGCGCTCATCTTCCGCCAGCATGCCCATTTTTGATTCGGGGGCGATGACTATGGCACGCTGCACAATTTCCGGCCGCCCTTTTTCGTCGAGGAAAGACACCAGCGCTTCGCCGACGCCCAGCTCGCTAATCACCGCTTCCGCATCGAACGCCGGATTGGCGCGCATGGTCTGCGCCGCGGCTTTTACCGCTTTCTGGTCGCGTGGCGTAAAGGCGCGCAAAGCGTGCTGAACCCGGTTGCCAAGCTGTCCGAGCACGCTGTCAGGAATATCCAGCGGGTTCTGTGTGACGAAGTAAATCCCGACGCCTTTAGAACGGATGAGGCGCACCACCTGTTCGATTTTCGTCAGCAACGCTTCAGGCGCGTCATTGAACAACAGATGCGCTTCATCAAAGAAAAACACCAACTTCGGCTGTTCCGGGTCACCCACTTCCGGCAGATGTTCGAACAGTTCCGCCAGCAGCCAGAGCAGGAAAACAGAATAGAGTTTGGGCTGATTAATCAGCTTATCTGCGGCCAGCAGATTGATGATCCCATGACCGTTTTTATCGGTGCGCATCAGATCGTTGATATCCAGCATCGGCTCGCCGAAGAACTGATTCGCGCCCTGACCTTCCAGCGTCATCAGGCCGCGCTGAATCGCCCCGATAGACGCCGTGGAAATATTGCCGTACTGCGTCTGGAACTGCTTCGCGTTTTCGCCGGTAAACTGCACCATCGCGCGCAAATCTTTCATGTCGAGCAGCAAAAGTCCGTTGTCATCGGCAATCTTGAAAACCAGCTGCAACACGCCGCTTTGCACGTCATTCAGATCCAGCAACCGCGCCAGCAATAACGGCCCGAGATCGGAAATCGTGGCGCGGATCGGATGACCTTTTTCACCGAAAATATCCCACGGGATAATGCTGCACGCCTGCGGCTGCCAGTCAGTGACGCCGATATTCTTCAGGCGCGCGGCGAGTTTTTCCGAAGGCACGCCTTCTGCGCCAATCCCCGATAAATCCCCTTTTACATCGGCCAGAAAAACAGGAATGCCGATACGCGAAAACTGTTCAGCCATGCGTTGCAGCGTGACCGTTTTACCTGTGCCGGTCGCGCCAGTTATTAATCCATGCCGGTTCGCCAGAGCAGGCAGGACCACCAGATCCTGAACCGGCTGGCCTTCATTCATGGCTTTGGCAATAAGGCGGGGTTCGCTCATTTCTTTTTCCTTGAAAGTGGGACGCGGTAACGCTCTTTAAAACCTATTAGTCAGGACAAGGGGCGTCAAGAAACACCCAACAAAAAGCCTCCCGAAAGGAGGCTTAGATTCTTTGCAGAAAGGAACCGGAAAGCTGAATGTTATGGCAAGACTTTCGCAGAGAGGATAACAATCGGCGTGGTCGGAACGTTCTGGTATGGCCCGACGTTATCGGTTTTCACGGAAGACATTTTGTCGACCACGTCCATGCCTTTGATGACTTTACCGAAAACGGCATAGCCAAAATCACGCTGACCGTGATCCAGGAAAGCATTGTCTGCCACGTTGATGAAGAACTGGCTGGTCGCGCTGTCTTTATCAGCAGTACGCGCCATAGCAACGGTGCCGCGCAGGTTACGCAGGCCGTTGTCAGCTTCGTTCTTAATCGGTTCTTTGGTCGCTTTCTGCTGCATGTCAGTCGTAAAGCCACCGCCCTGAACCATGAAGCCCGGGATCACGCGATGAAAAATGGTGTTGTTGTAATAGCCGCTCTGCGCGTAATCGACGAAATTCTTCACAGAAACCGGTGCCTTCGCACTGTCGAGTTCCAATTCGATATTCCCTGCTGAAGTGGTCAGCATTACGTGGGTTTGACCGGCGGCGAAAACCGGTGACATTGCAGTCAGGGATAGCAGCGCAGTTAAGGCCACTAAAGTACGTTTAAACATGACGGTTCCTTTCTTCAGAATACAAACAACAGATCCCACTGATTCTAAAGAGGCTTTAGGCTCAGCGCCAGACCTTTACCTTTATTTACGCTTAAAACTAAATTATTCAGATATTTCATAATATTACACGGTATTTATCTTAGCGTTAGCTGTTGAAATCTACCGGATAATCTTTATCAAGATGGATGACCGTTTTTGCCGGTTCGGTTTGCGCGATAAGACGTCCCTGACGGATGGAATATCGCACCGGCGTCTGACGGCGGACAGCATCAAAACCATTCTGTGCAGGCAGGATCACCAGGTTCGCCGGATTGCCATCTTGCAGCGCGTAATCCGTCAGATTCATTGTTCGCGCGCTGTACGTGGTAATCAGCTTCAGGCCATCGTCAATTTGCTGATATCCCATCAGCTGGCAAACATGCAGCCCCATGTGCAAAACCTGCAACATATTGGCGGTGCCCAGCGGATACCACGGATCAAAAACGTCATCGTGACCGAAGCAGACGTTAATCCCCGCCTCCAGCATTTCTTTCACGCGCGTAATACCGCGACGTTTAGGATAGGTATCAAAACGCCCTTGCAGATGAATGTTCACCAGCGGATTGGCGACAAAATTGATGCCCGACATTTTCAGCAGACGGAACAGCCGCGAAGTATACGCGCCGTTATATGAGTGCATCGCGGTGGTATGGCTGGCGGTGACGCGCTGGCCCATGTTTTCACGCAGCGCCAGCGCCGCCACGGTTTCCACAAAACGCGATTGTTCATCATCGATTTCATCGCAATGCACGTCGATGAGCCTGTTGTATTTCTGCGCCAGCGCAAAGGTTTTGTGCAGCGACTCCACGCCATATTCGCGGGTAAATTCAAAATGCGGAATCGCGCCGACAACGTCAGCACCCAGTTTCAGCGCCTCTTCCAGCAGGGCTTCGCCGTCGGGATACGACATAATCCCTTCCTGCGGAAACGCCACGATTTGCAGCGTAACCCACGGCGCGACTTCGGCTTTCACTTCCAGCATAGCTTTCAGCGCGGTCAGCGTCGGGTCGGAGACATCAACGTGCGTACGGACGTGCTGAATGCCGTTGGCAATCTGCCATTTCAGCGTCTTCCACGCGCGCTGTTTTACATCCTCATGCGTGAGCACGGCCTTGCGTTCTGCCCAGCGTTCAATGCCTTCAAACAGCGTACCGGACTGGTTCCACGCGGGCTGACCGGCGGTTTGCGTCGTATCAAGGTGAATATGCGGTTCGATAAAAGGCGGGATCGCCAGCCCGCCTTCCGCATCCAGGATGTGATCGCCGTAATCGGCATTATCCAGCTGCGAAACGATATGGCGGATCACACCGTCTTCGATTTCTATCTGCCACAACCCTTCCCGATCAGGCAGACGGACATTTTTAATGGTACGCAAAGGAGTTTTCGTCACGCGTTACCTCATCGTTTTAGAAAGACTGCGTCGTCAGTGATTGTAAGGCCAATCTAAGAACAATAGCCTGAAAGTGTTTATAAATCGAAAGGTTACACAAAACCCCAATGAAATCAGCTAAATACCTACTAAGGGGTATATTGGAAGCGGCTTGATTTGTATCAATACCCCCTGTTACGCGCGGGTTATGTTTAGCCTCATAAAATCAAAATTGAGGCAATTATGAGCAAAGTCAGACTCGCGATTATTGGTAACGGCATGGTCGGCCATCGCTTTATCGAGGATTTGCTGGATAAAGCGGAGCCGGATCAGTTCGATATCACGGTATTATGTGAAGAGCCGCGCGTGGCCTATGACCGCGTCCATCTTTCCTCTTACTTTTCACACCATACCGCCGAAGAACTGTCGCTGGTTCGCGAAGGATTTTACGAAAAGCACAACGTCAACGTGCTGATCGGCGAACGCGCCATCACGCTGAACCGCAAAGAAAAAGTGATCCACTCCAGCAGCGGCCGCACGGTGTACTACGACAAACTGATTATCGCGACCGGTTCCTACCCGTGGGTACCCCCGATCCTCGGTTCTGACGGCCAGGACTGTTTCGTTTACCGCACCATTGAAGATTTGCACGCCATCGAATCCTGCGCCCGTCGCAGCAAACGCGGTGCCGTCGTCGGCGGCGGTTTGCTCGGGCTGGAAGCGGCGGGTGCCCTGAAAAACCTCGGTGTTGAAACGCATGTGGTTGAATTCGCACCCGGTCTGATGGCGGAACAGCTTGATGTGATGGGCGGCAGCCAGCTGCGCCAGAAAATCGAAAGCATGGGCGTGCAGGTTCACACCGCGAAAAACACCAGACAAATCGTTCAGGGCGGAAGCTCAGCCCGCAAAACCATGGAATTCGCTGACGGCACCGCGCTGGAAGTCGATTTTATCGTGTTCTCTACCGGCATCCGTCCTCAGGACAAACTGGCGCGCCAGTGTGATCTCGAAATTGCACCGCGCGGCGGCATCGTCATTAACGACCAGTGCCAGACCAGCGATCCGGACGTTTACGCCATCGGCGAATGTGCGTCGTGGAATCAGCGCACCTTCGGTCTGGTCGCACCGGGCTACAAAATGGCGCAGGTCACCGCAGACCATCTTCTGGGCCGCGAAAATACCTTCACCGGCGCAGACATGAGCGCCAAGCTAAAACTGCTCGGCGTTGACGTTGCGGGTATCGGCGATGCACACGCACGCACACCGGGCGCCCGCAGCTACGTCTATCTGGATGAAAGCAAAGCGTTATACAAACGTCTGGTCGTCAGCGAAGACAACAAAACGTTGCTCGGCGCGGTTCTGGTCGGCGACACCAGCGATTACGGCAATCTGTTGCAACTGGTGCTTAACAGCATCGAACTGCCGGAAAACCCGGATGCACTTATCCTGCCTGCCCACGCGGGCAGCGGCGGCGCAGTGATCGGCACCGACGCCTTGCCGGAAAGCGCGCAAATCTGCTCCTGTTTTGACGTCACCAAAGGCGACATCATCAAAGCGGTTCAGGGCGGCTGCCACACCGTCGCGGCGCTGAAATCCGCAACCAAAGCCGGGACCGGCTGTGGCGGTTGTATTCCGCTGGTCACACAAGTGCTGAACGCTGAGCTGAGCAAACAGGGCATCGAGGTGAATCATCACCTGTGCGAGCACTTTGCGTATTCGCGTCAGGAGCTGTATCACCTGATCCGCGTCGAAGGCATCCGTTCGTTTGACGATCTGCTCAATAAATACGGCAAAGGTTATGGCTGCGAAGTGTGTAAACCGACTGTCGGTTCGCTGCTCGCCTCCTGCTGGAATGATTATGTGCTGAAAGCACAGCACACGCCGCTTCAGGACACCAATGACGTCTTCCTCGCCAACATGCAAAAAGATGGCACGTATTCTGTTATCCCGCGCTCACCGGGCGGCGAAATCACGCCACAAGGTCTGATGGCGATTGGCGAAATTGCAGCGGAATATAACCTCTACACCAAAATTACCGGCTCCCAGCGCATCGGGATGTTCGGCGCGCATAAAGACGATTTACCGGCTATCTGGCAGAAACTGATTAACGCCGGTTTCGAAACCGGTCAGGCGTATGCGAAAGCGCTGCGCATGGCGAAAACCTGCGTCGGCAGCACCTGGTGTCGCTACGGCGTTGGCGACAGTCTCGGTTTCGGCATCAGTCTGGAAAACCGCTACAAAGGCATCCGCACACCACACAAAATGAAGTTCGGCGTCTCCGGTTGTACCCGTGAATGTTCGGAAGCTCAGGGCAAAGACGTCGGGATTATCGCCACCGAAAACGGCTGGAACCTGTATGTCTGCGGCAACGGCGGTATGAAACCGCGCCACGGCGATCTGCTGGCCGCCGATCTGGATAACGAAACGCTGCTGCGCTATCTCGACCGCTTCATGATGTTCTACATCCGCACCGCCGATAAGCTTCAACGCACCTCGGTCTGGATGGACAACCTCGAAGGCGGCATCGACTATCTGCGCAAAGTGATTATCGATAACAAACTCGGCCTGAACGATCAGCTGGAAGCCGAACTGGCACGTCTGCGCGAATCTGCGGTTTGCGAATGGCAGGAAACGCTGAACGACCCGGCGGCGCAGACCCGCTTCACGCACTTTATCAACAGCGCGCAGCGCGACCCGAACGTCCAGTTCGTGTCAGAACGCGAACAGCACCGTCCGGCGCGCCCGGACGAACGCATTCCGGTGAAAATGATCGCCGACGGGGAGGAAGTATTATGAGCCAGTGGTTAACGCTTTGTTCTGTTGAGCAAATCCTGCCGGGCTGCGGCGTTTGCGCGCTGGCGGGCGATCAGCAAGTTGCGCTGTTCCGTCCTTACGCTGATGAGCAGATTTTCGCGCTGTCGAATATCGATCCCTTCGCAAAATCAAGCGTGCTGTCACGCGGGATTATTGCCGAACATCAGGGCGAATTGTGGGTCGCCAGCCCGCTGAAAAAACAGCATTTTCGCCTGACGGATGGTTTGTGTATGGAAGACGATACGCATTCGATTCCGGCCTTTGAGGTTCGTGTTCAGGGCGGCAGCGTGGAAATCAATACCACCAGCCTTCACGCAGAAACCTGCTAAACTCCGCGCCTTTCACGCCGCCTTCGGGCGGCGTTGTTATCTGCTTTCGGGAACGTCGTCATGGATTATTTGCCCCTCTTTTGTCAGTTAAAAAACAGAGCCTGTCTGCTGGTGGGCGCCGGTGACGTTGCCGAACGCAAAGCCCGTTTGCTGCTCGATGCCGGTGCGAAACTGACGGTCAACGCCCTCACCTTCACGTCGCAATTTGAGATTTGGGCAGACGAAGGCAAAGTCCGCCTGCTGAAAGGCGAATTCTCGCCGCTGCTGGTCGATGAAAAGTGGCTGGTCATTGCCGCGACGGATTCTGATTTAGTGAATCAGGAAGTCAGCGAAGCCGCCGAGCAACGCCGCGTTTTCTGTAACGTGGTGGACGCACCGGAAAGCGCGAGCGTGATCATGCCGTCGATTATCGACCGTTCACCACTGATGATCGCCGTCTCTTCCGGCGGCAATGCGCCGGTTCTGGCGCGCCTGTTACGCGAACGTCTGGAATCCATTTTGCCGCAACATCTGGGCAAACTGGCGCAGGTAGCGGGCGGATTACGCGCACGGGTCAAAGCGCAGTTCAGCGAAATGTCCGACCGCCGCCGCTGGTGGGAAAAGCTGTTTAATCATCATCGTCTGGCGCAATCACTGGCCAATAATGACGACGCGCAAAGCGGGCAATATCTCGAAGAATTATTCAGCGAGCCGGTGGATAAACACGGTGAAGTGATTCTGGTCGGTGCCGGGCCGGGCGATGCCGGTCTGCTGACGCTCAAGGGTTTGCAGCAAATGCAGCTGGCCGACGTGGTGGTTTATGACCGGCTGGTTTCCGACGGCGTGCTGAATCTGGTGCGCCGCGACGCCGAGCGCATTTTCGTCGGCAAGCGCGCCGGGCATCATTGTGTTCCCCAGGAGCGCATCAACGAAATTCTGCTGGAACAGGCGCAAATGGGTAAACGCGTTGTGCGCCTGAAAGGTGGCGATCCGTTTATCTTTGGTCGCGGCGGCGAAGAGCTGGAAGCACTGAAAGCCGCGGGCATCGCGTTTTCCGTTGTGCCAGGCATCACGGCCGCCTCGGGTTGTTCCGCCTACAGCGGCATTCCGCTGACGCACCGCGATCATGCGCAAAGCGTACGGCTAATCACCGGCCACGCCAAACAGGACGGCGCACTCGACTGGGCATGTCTGGCGCAGGGTCAGCAAACGCTGGTGTTTTATATGGGGCTGACGCAGGCGGGCGAGATCCAACGGCGTCTGCTGGAAAATGGTCTGGCAGCACAAACGCCTGTCGCGCTGGTCGAAAACGGCACCAGCCAGCAGCAGCGCGTGGTCACCGGAAACCTGACTGACCTCGAAAATCTGGCTAAACAGGTGCAAAGCCCGAGCCTGATTATCGTCGGCAGCGTGGTCAGCCTGCGCCATAAACTCAACTGGTTTGCCAGCGAAACGCCGCAGTAACACCCCTCCCCGCCCGAAAACTCCATTTATTTTTTTAATCAATTCAGAGAAGTGATATGACTTTCACTTCTCTGCCTTAAATTATAAGAGAATTCTTATAACAGAATAAAATTCCTGAATTCCGGGATTCACTCTCTTAAAACCAAAATATTCACCCCACACAAATGGAATATTCAGAATCTTCAACTTAGACTTTAAGTACGCCGACTGTGGCGTAATCTCCCGTGGAGGGTCAAATCATGCGCCATACCATTCATGTTGGTCATGTTAACAAGGTTGCTTTGGCAATCTTAGTCGCCCTGTCACTGGCTGCCTGTAGCGGCAGTGGCGGCGGCGGTTCTTCTCATACGGCAAAAACGTCCACCACCGGCTCGGCAACGACCGGAGACGGGACAACAACAGGCAGTGACGGCACCACGACCGCCGGAAATGGAACCGGAACAGGCACCACAACGACCGGTGACGGAACCACCACCGCAGGTAATGGAACCGGCACCGGAACGGGTACGGGGACAGGCACCGGGACGGGTACCGGAACAGGGACAGGGACCGGATCGACATCCACCACACTCACTACCGGCACCATCCTGAGCAGTGCGGGTGGCGCAGTCAGTGGCCTGGGGACACAAGTCAGCAGTATCGCCAGCCAGACACCTATCAGTAATATTCCGGTCGCAGGTTCAGGCGTTGTGACCATTGTCGACAGCGCCGGGAATGCGGTGACGTCCGTGGGCAGCGGTATTCAAAACGGTGTCGGCCAGTTTGGCACCAATCCTAATGCCATCGGCACCACGGTCGCAGGCGTGCCAAAAGCCGTGGCTGATTTAGGCACCGGCGTATCCGGTCTTGGAACGTCCATTGCCGCTAACACCGCCGGCACGCCGCTGGGTGGCATAACCGGTGCGACGGGCGGTCTGGTGAATAACGTCGGATCACTGGTCACCACGACCGGTAACGGTCTGGCGCAAAACGTACAGAGCGGCGCGCTTTCCGGCGTCACGACGGCAGCGACGGGCATCGTGACGCCGGTTGTCGCCAATGTACAAACCACCACCCAAGCCGTGGGCGGCGCGACCGGTTTAGGTACGCCTGTTAACGGTTTGCTGAATCAGGTGGGCGGCGCGGTCAGCTCCGTCGGGACACAGGTTTCTACCAGCACACCGGCGCTGGCGGGTCTGGGCACCGCAGTTACAGATACCGGCCAGGCAGTGTCTAAAACCGGTACGCTTCTGGTTCCGGCCAGCAGCACAACGACGACCACCGCCAGTAATTCCGGTGGTATTTCTGCTGGCGCAGGCGCTTCGCTCACACAATCAGGCGGCCTGATTGCGGGCGTCGGGACCA
Source organism: Rahnella sp. BIGb0603 (assembly GCF_024808755.1). Lineage (NCBI taxonomy): Bacteria > Pseudomonadati > Pseudomonadota > Gammaproteobacteria > Enterobacterales > Yersiniaceae > Rahnella > Rahnella sp. BIGb0603. The sequence continues at coordinate 45,813 of NZ_JANUEX010000009.1, forward strand.
CGCTGGGGACGGTCACCGGCGGGCTCGGCCTGAAGGTGAATAAAACACCATAGTACATTGTTGTAAAAAGCCCGCTGTCCGGACATCCGGGGAGCGGGCTTCTCCCTCCGGGTTCCCACATTTGCCTGTGCGTTCAAAGGAATGTTTATGAGAATAAAATCCTGCATAGTGGCGTTACTGGGCTCTGTCGTTGGTTACAGTTCGGCAGACATGTTCCCTACGTTGATTGACCCGAATAACCCGGCCAAACTGGCTCAGCCGATTTCACAACCTCCGGCTAAAACACAAAAAATCGAACTGCCCGCACAAAAAAACGCCCCCAGCCTGACGCCTCAGACGCTGATAGAGGTGAAGCACATTCAGTTTGTAGGCGGCACGCAATATCCTCTGGATTCTCTGGCTGCGCCTTTCGCTCCTTTTGTCGGCAAGAAAGTGCCGCTGTCGCAGCTACTGGCGGCCGCGGACGGAATTACCCGGCGTTATCATCAGGACGGATTCGTACTCTCTTATGCCTACATTCCTGCGGATAATTTCAAAGATGGCGTGGTGAAAATCGGGCTGGTCGAAGGGTATATTTCCGGCACCCAGATCCACAGCGATAATCAGCAGGTCGGTCGCTGGCTGAGCAAACTGTCGCAACACATCATGGCGGATAAACCGCTGACGCAGGATACGTTCGAGCGCTACACCCTCCTGATGGAGCGCACGCCAGACACCAAAGTGACCGCCTCCGCCAATAATCCGGACAATATCTACGGCGCGACCGTGCTCAATGTACAGGCTTTGCGCCCGCGCAACTGGAACATTCAGACTGCGGTCGATACGCGCAAAGGGGACAGTTCCGCAGTGGTCAACGCCACACTCAGCGGGCTGAGCACTTACGGCGAACAGTTGGGAATTGCGACATTAATTCCGCTGGAAAGCGACACGCGGAAAACCTATGCCGGTCTGAACTATCAGCAATATCTCGGTGACGACGGGCTGCTGATGCAGCTCAAAGGCAGTTATTACCAGCAGAAAGACAAAGACTACAACACCATTTTATCGCTGCCGAACGGCATCAACGTCGGTTCGCAGAATACTCAGACGCAATACAACGGCGGCGTCGTGTTCAGTTATCCGTTAGAGCTGACACGGAAAAAACAGTGGACGATCAGCGGCGGGCTGGATTATCTCGACAAAAAATATGATTACGATTTGCAGGCAAGTCTGGGAAACCAGCGCGTGCGGCTGCAGGAAGTGAATCAGCGCATACGCTACCCGGCGGCAGAAATCACGCTGGCCGGTTATCGCGAATATGACCAGTCATACTGGAGCACGAAATTTAACGTCCGCCAGGGGATCGACGGGCTGGGCGCGACGAATTCCACGCCAAATGCCGATCTGTCGTTTACCCGCTGGAAATTCAACGGCGATGCAGCGTATCTGTTCGACAAAAAATGGCGGCTCAGTACGTCAGTTGAAGGAGACTGGTCAGACAATGATTTGCCGGAGCCGGAACGGGTGAATTTCGGCGCGCTACATTACGGGCGCGGCTATCCGGACAGCGATGCGCAAGGCGATTACGGCGTCGGCGGCCAGGTGGAACTGCGCTATATCCACAATCTGGAACAGGGAATCTGGCTGAAAACCATTCAGCCTTACACGGTGATCGACGGTGCGCACACCGAATTCAATCAGGCCGGATTACCGAAACAGAATCTGTCGTCTTATGCAATTGGCGTGATGTTTGGCGATAACCGTCACTATACGTTATCGGTCGAAGCCGCGCGGGCCATCGGCGATGTCCCGCTCGACAGCCATTCCCGCGACTGGCGCTATAACGCGACATTTACCTACAACTTCAGCGCCGGTTCTTAACGCGTTCTTCACCCGGAAACCCCAAACAAAAAAGCCACGTCCCGAAAGGCGTGGCTTTTCATTTTCAAACAGACTCAGCGATTAAGGCGCGGTCACAAAACCGATAGCTTCATAGGCTTTTGCCAGCGTCACTTTTGCACGCGCGCGGGCTTTCTCAGCGCCTTCACGCATCACTTCCTGCAGGTAAGCTTCGTCGTTACGGAAACGGTGATAACGTTCCTGCACTTCGGTCAGCATACCGGCAACCGCTTCAGCGACAGCGCCTTTCAGATGACCATACATCTGGCCTTCGAACTGGGCTTCCAGTTCCGGAATCGGTTTGCCGGTCACGCCGGACAGAATATCAAGCAGGTTAGAAACGCCCGGCTTGTTTTTCACGTCATAACGTACGACAGGCGGCTCTTCGGAGTCGGTCATCGCACTTTTGATTTTTTTGGACACCGCTTTCGGATCTTCCAGCAGGCCGATCACGTTTTTACGGTTGTCATCGGACTTGGACATCTTTTTAGTCGGTTCCTGCAACGACATTACGCGCGCGCCGGATTTCGGAATAAACGGCTCAGGCACGGTAAACACATCACCGTACAGGGCATTGAAGCGGCTGGCGATATCGCGGCTCAGCTCCAGATGTTGTTTCTGGTCTTCACCGACCGGCACCTGGTTGGTCTGGTACAGGAGAATATCGGCGGCCATCAGCACCGGGTAATCAAACAGACCCGCGGTGATGCTTTCGCTGTTAGACGTTTCGTAGCGCGCTGATTTGTCTTTGAATTGCGTCATACGACCCAGCTCGCCGAAATAGGTATAACAGTTCAGCGCCCAGCTCAGCTGGGAATGCTCAGGAACATGAGACTGCACAAAGATGGTACTTTTCTTCGGATCAATGCCGACAGCCAGATACAGCGCCAGCGTATCAAGCGTCGCTTTACGCAGCTGAGCGGGATCCTGGCGTACGGTGATCGCATGCAAATCGACGATGCAGTAAATGCATTCGTAATCGTCCTGCATATGAACCCATTGACGCAGCGCACCCATGTAGTTGCCAATGGTCAGTTCACCGGAAGGCTGTGCGCCACTAAATACGATGGGTTTACTCATTTTATGCTTCCTGATCTTTTAAAGATGACAGCCCCAGAGTGGGCAAAAGGTCGGCGAAATGATCCAGCACGCGATCGGGTTTCGTCAGCGCGATAGATTCACCGTAGTTATAGCCGTAAGTCATGCCCACACACGGGCAGCCCGCCGCCTGAGCGCACTGAATATCGTTGCGGGAATCGCCAACAAATACCATTTCACTGGCACGCAGACCGAGTTTTCCCAGCATCAGATAGACCGGTGCCGGATGCGGTTTTTTCACCACGACGTCATCGCCGCCAATCACCAGCGAGAAATAGCTGTCGATGCCCAGTGAGGCAAGCAGAGGCGCGATAAACGGCGTGGGTTTGTTGGTGACCAGCCCTAATGGCAGATCCAGAGCCGCCAGCGCAGCCAGCGTTTCTTTCACCTGCGGGTATAAACGGCTGCCTGAAGTGGCGGTATCGGCGTAGTAGTGGTCAAACTTATCGCGCACTTTTTGCAGGAACTCTGGTGACAAATCACCTTCTGCCCAGCGAACCGCGCGTTCAACCATCACGTCGGCACCGTTACCAATCCAGGTGCTCAGGCGCTCAACGCCTGCGGCCGGTAAGCCAAAATCACGCAGCGCCAGATCAATCGCTTCGGAAAGGCCCGGCGCGCTGTCGACCAGCGTGCCGTCTAAATCGAACGCAATGCCGCGTGCAACAAGAGGCTCAGTCATGGGAGACCTTAGCCAGTTCACTACGCATATGGTCAATCACGGTGCGGTAATCAGGCTGGTTAAAGATGGCGGAACCGGCGACGAACATGTCTGCACCGGCTGCGGCGATTTCGCGGATATTCTCGGCTTTCACGCCGCCATCAATTTCAAGGCGAATGTCGTAACCGCTGTCATCGATAATTTTGCGAACCTGACGCAATTTATCAAGCGTCCCGGGAATAAATGACTGACCGCCAAAGCCCGGGTTGACGGACATCAGCAAGATCACATCAAGTTTATCCAGAACATAATCCAGATAACTCAGGGACGTAGCAGGATTGAAAACCAGACCTGCTTTACAGCCGTGGCTTTTAATCAGTTGCAGCGAGCGGTCAACGTGCTCGGAGGCTTCAGGGTGGAAAGTGATGTAAGACGCCCCGGCTTCTGCGAAATCCGGGATCAAACGATCGACCGGTTTCACCATCAGATGCACGTCGATAGGCGCCGTGATGCCGTAATTGCGTAATGATTTGAGGACCATCGGCCCCATCGTTAAATTCGGGACGTAATGATTGTCCATCACATCAAAATGGACGACATCTCCGCCAGCTTCCAATGCTTTCGCCGTGTCTTCACCCAGGCGGGCAAAGTCAGCCGATAGAATGGACGGTGCAATCAAAAACTGTTTCATCCGCTTCTCCAAACGATAAGGTTCCCGAAAATCACCGGCTAGCCGGTAATCAGCGATATAACGCTAAAAGTTCATTTACCATGCTGCGTTGAGCCACTTTGCTGCTGATCGTCCGGCGCGCCGAGACGCGGTGCAGCTGTTTCGCCTCTGCATACCATTCCAGCGTCAGCGGTGTTTCATGGTTGGAAATCAGCACCGGCACATTATTCTCATGGGAAAGCTGATACGCCAGCCGCGCCAGATTGCGCTGATCTTCCATACTAAAACTGTTGGTGTGGTACGCCGTAAAATTGGCCGTCGCCGAAAGCGGTGCATAAGGGGGATCACAATACACCACCGAGCCAGACTGCGCTTTCAGCAAAGTGTCCTGATAATGCTCGCAAACAAACACCGCATTGCGGGCTTTTTCCGCAAACCAGTGGAGCTCTTCTTCAGGGAAATACGGCTTTTTATAGCGTCCGAACGGGACATTAAACGCACCACTGAGGTTATAACGACAAAGACCGTTGTAACAATGGCGGTTGAGATAGAGGAAAAGTACCGAACGACGATAAGGATCGCTGCTGGCATTAAACTCAGCCCTCAGTGCGTAAAAACGATCTGATTCATTAAACTCAGGCGTGAAAAGCACACGGGCGTCGCGTACGAATTCTTCGGTACGCATTTTCACGATGTTATAGAGATTGATCAGGTCGCTGTTGATGTCCGCCAGAATATAAGCGTCATACTCGGTATTCAAAAATACCGAACCCGCGCCAACAAAAGGCTCTATCAAACAATCTCCCGCTGGTAGATGACGTCTGATGTCATCAATCAGCGGGTATTTGCCGCCAGCCCACTTCAAAAACGCGCGGTTCTTCTTCATGCCGTCAGTTAGCTACTTATACAATTCACAGCCGCGGATTGTATCCTGTTTTTAGACAGCAAATCGCGTTGAGATCAGATTCATTTTTTCAGGTCTTGCTGTACCTGATGTACAGGTTTGACCCACGGTTTTTTCGCCTGAACTTCCGCAGGCAAGCTGGAAATGGCACGTTTAGCTTCAGAGGAAGAAGCGTAGTTACCACTGACCAGCACAAACCACGGCTTCCCGTCGCGGGCTGTCTGATAAACCAGATAATTTTTCAGGCCCTGCTGTCTTGCGAATGCATTCAACGTGCTGGACTGAGAAGCGCCGCTCAATTGCAGGGTAAAGTGCGAACCCGGAGCAGACTTAATCATCGATGCGCTGCCGGAAGCAACAACAGGGGCTGAGACAGCCGGTGCTGCTGACGGATGTGTCGCAGGAGATTTCGTCGCCTGAGGCTGAGACTTCGCGGTCTGAGACGCCGGTTTGTGTTCAGCCGGTTTCGCGGTATGAGCAGGCTGAGTATTACGCGCAGGTTGTGCAGGGCGTGTATGCGTTGCTGAAGACTGAGAGGCAGCAGGCATCTGAGTCCGCGCCGAACCGTTCACCGTAGCCGGGGCTGTCGGTAAAGAGGTCAGTGACTGGGCAGCGGGTGTCATGCTGCCTTGCGCTACGCCATCCACCTGATTCTGCTGGGAAGATAAAGCATCGCCCATATCGCCTGGCAGATCGACACGCTCTTTCTGCCCGTTATCTGGCAGAGGCTGCGCTTCAGTCGGTGTAGAAGAAACTGGCGGTAAACCAATGCTCTGAGGTTGCTGGCCGTTAGCCGCCTGCGCCGTATTCGCCTGTGCTTGCGCCGAAGGCTGAGCCGGTGCGGCCGCATTGTTGCCCGCAAGGTCGTTGCCCGCAAGATTGATGTCTTTAGGCCCGTTGTTCTGCTGCGCGGATGGGGTAGTCGCTGGCGACTTCATGGCGGAACCAATGCCGACAATCAGTAATATCAGCACCACAATACCAATGCCGATCATCACGTACTGACGATTCACAGGAACCTTTGGAATGGAAGGAGACGGTTTGCGCGCGCGCGGTGGGCGGCGATCGCTGGTGTCTGGTTTGAGATCGTCTTCCGGTGTTAAATCATCCATCTAAAACCTCCAACCCGGCTAAAAACCTGAAACAGGTTTTACGCGGAGCAACTATCCTGACTAAAAAATAAAGCTTTGCTGGGCATTGGTAAAATCGGTCGTTATCTGGCCAAAAGCATGGCCGCAGTCTTAACGGCAATCTTCAATCGAAGCCAGCACCATTTCATGCGATACGCCGGAGCGCACTTCAGACTGACCAATTGCTTTAGGTAAAACCAGACGCAGCTCGCCAGCCAGTACTTTCTTATCACGCATCATGTGCGGCAGATAAGACTGCGCTTCCATGACCTGCGGGCCTGCAACCGGTAAACCCGCGCGGATTAACAACGCTTTGGCACGCGCGATATCCCCCAGGCTAAATTGCCCGAGGCGATGCGCGGTATAACACGCCATCACCATACCTGCCGCGACGGCTTCGCCGTGCAGCCAGTTGCCATAACCCATTTCTGCTTCAATAGCATGGCCATAAGTATGGCCCAGATTCAGTAAGGCGCGCATACCGTTTTCGCGTTCATCGGCAGCCACAACCTCAGCTTTCAGCTCGCAGCAACGACGGATGCAATATGCCAGCGCGTTCATATTCAGCGCCAGTAATGCGTCCATGTTGTCTTCGAGCCAGACAAAGAAATCGGCATCCAAAATAATGCCGTATTTGATAACTTCCGCGAGACCCGATGACATTTCACGGGCAGGCAGCGTTCGCAGACAGTCGAGATCAACCACCACCGACGCAGGTTGATAAAACGCGCCGATCATGTTTTTTCCGAGTGGATGGTTTACCGCCGTTTTACCGCCGACGGAAGAATCAACCTGAGACAGCAATGTGGTTGGCACCTGAATAAAGCGCACACCGCGTTGATAACTGGCAGCAGCGAAGCCGGTCAAATCACCGACTACGCCGCCACCAAGGGCGACAAGCGTGGTATCACGTCCGTGCGGCTTCTCGAGCAGCGCGGAAAACACGTCATTCAGAACAGTCAGGGATTTGTATTGTTCACCATCAGGCAGTATCACCTGATCAACACGAACGCCTGCCTGCTCCAGAACTGAACGGATAGCGTCCAGATAGAGAGGAGCAAGCGTTTCATTGGTCACTATCATGACCTGATCGCCTGCCTTTACCGGCATAAAAGAAGCCGGATCGTGGAACAATCCGGCAGCAATCGTAATGGGGTAGCTACGCTCCCCTAACGTTACGGTAATCCTCTCCATGTCGTGCTTTGTAACCTTTTTAGCTGACACCCTCAGGCAATGACCGGAACCAATAATCAGTTACTTTCCAGCATGTTAATAATCTGGTTAGCAACGACTTTGGCGCTTTGATCATCGGTACGAATAGTGACGTCGGCAATCTCTTCATACAAAGGATTGCGTTCCTTCGCCAGTGCTTCAAGCACTTCACGTGGCGGAGCACTCACTTGTAATAATGGACGTTTTTTGTCGCGTTGTGTACGCGCCAGTTGTTTTTCGATGGTAGTTTCAAGATAGACGACAACGCCACGCGCTGACAAACGGTTACGGGTTTCACGTGATTTAACGGAACCCCCACCAGTTGCCAGAACAATGCCCTGTTTTTCTGTCAGTTCGTTGATCACTTTTTCTTCGCGGTCGCGGAATCCGTCTTCGCCTTCTAAATCAAATACCCAGCCCACATCAGCTCCGGTACGTCGCTCAATTTCGTGATCGGAGTCGAAAAACTCCATATTGAGTTGCTGAGCTAACTGTCGACCAATAGTGCTTTTGCCGGCACCCATAGGCCCAACCAGAAAGATATTGCGTTTCTCTGCCATGTTTTTCGGTATTACTAAGACAATTCGTTGATGATAACCCGCCCCGCCAATCAAATTAGCGGCGGGACCTAAACTGAAACCTCATGAGCGATATAGTGCGAGATCAGAAAAAAATTATCTCAACACTCTTGGTAGTTTGGCAACCGAATAAATCACTTTGCACGCCGCAGGAGGGAAACCGTACGTTTTTATCGGCGTGTCTGTCGTAATAAAAAGATCACGGTGCTCAATTCGGTAACCCTTGTAAGCTAAATCGACCGCAGCGTCAAACTCAGAAGTCTCTCACGACACAAAAAGTTGCATGCGCTCAACGTTATTGTGCAATTTCAGTTAAGTCAGAATACCCGTTTATTGGGTGCGGATTAAGGTCGGAGTGATAAAAATCACCAACTCGCGCCGCTGTTCATTCGTGTACTGGTGTTTAAACAAGGAACCGACGACGGGAATGTCGCCCAGCACCGGCACTTTGGTGTCTGTTTTTTGGTTTTTTCGCTGAAAAATCCCGCCAAGAACAAGGGTCTCCCCATCTTTGACCGTCACCTGCGTTTTAATTTCCTGCTTATCAATTGCCAGCGCTTCGCCTTCGGCCTGTTTGATGCTTCGCCCCGGCATGTTTTGGCTGATTTGCAGCGCCAGCTCGATACGCCCGTCGCGAAGAATCTTCGGTGTCACTTCCATGCCGAGTACCGCCTCTTTAAATTCAACCGAAGTACTGCCGCTTGCGCCGCTTGAAACCTGATACGGAATCTCAGTGCCCTGTTTGATGCTGGCGGTTTGCATGTGCGCGGTCAGCAGGCGCGGGCTGGCGATGATATCCACCTTATCTTCCTGCTCAAGCGCCGTGAGTTCCAGATCCAGAATTCGGCCGCTGATGTGCGCCAGATTAAAACCTGCGGCAAACATCGGGTTCTCCACCGGCAGTCCCATGTTGAAATTATTGACACGTACCGCTTTGGTGATGGCTTCCTCACCGTTGAACCCCCAGCGAACGCCCAGCTCACGCAGGCTCTCGCTGTTCATCGTGACAATATGCGCAGCCAGCTGCACCTGCTGTAGCGGCAAATCCATCTCCCTGACCCAAGGTTCTGCGATATCCAGCGCTTCGCGGGTATCACGTAATAAAAGTGTGTTGGTGCGGGGATCGGCGGTGGCGCTGCCTTTGGCGGAAAGCAGTGAGCCTTTTTGCGCGTTCAGGCTGAGCGCAACTTCTTTTGCATCGGCATATTTCAACGGCACTGTCAGGCTGATAACGGGGCTTTGCTGCGCCCTTTGATCTGCGGCGTCCTGACGCTGCTGCTGTTGCACAAGCGGATCGATAACCGGTGACACAAGTAAAACATTCCCCTGTAACTGACTGGTGAGATGGCTCATTTGCAAAATGATGTCCAGCGCCTGCTGCCAGGGGACATTTTTCAGCTTCACGCTGATCTGGCTGTCGACACCAGGCGCTATCACCAGATTTAACTCCCGCGTTTCCGCAAGTGCCTGCAATACCATCGCAACCGGAGATGCCTGGAATTCGAGTGAAACCGGTGGCAGCGTTGCCGCTTTCACCCCACTGAAACAGAGCATTAACCCTGCGAAGAAATAACCGATGTTTTTCATTAATTTCCTTTCCCTGGAGAATTCGTGTTTTTGCCAAGCCAAAGTGTCTGCCGCTGCTCGCCACAGCGGGGATCCGCCATGTTGAGCTCAGCATGTGAGCCGTCCAGATTGTCGATGGTCCACGCAGGCGTGCCGAGCTGTGTGCCCGTTTCAACACGTATCCATCGCCCCTCCGGCGAAAGCAGCCAGCCGGAAAGCTGCTCACCGGCATAAGAGATACCGCTTAACCGCCACAAAAGCGGTTGAACGGCGGTTGTGCAGGACGATGAAACGGCCGAAGCGAACGGATCTCGCTGCGTTACCGCAGTGATTGCATTTTCAGGAAAAGATTCCAGACCCGTCGTTTGTGTCAGTAAAACGGACGCCGTCATTTCACCTCCGGCAGATTGCAAAATCAGTTCACTGAATGCGGGCTGTTCCGGCTGCTGCTGGAGTGCTGACAGAAAATTCATCAGGCCGCTGAAAGATAATTTGAGCTGCAATTTTCCCTGTGGCGCTGCTGACATTTCTGCCGCAGGTTGCCAGCGGATCAGCGTGGCCTGTGCATCTTTTAGCGGCTGCGAAAATTGCTGCTCTAGCGGCAAGCTTTGCTTTTGCTCCGGCGTATTTTCCTTTAGCGAAGGCTCAAGACTGTCCAGCGCCGGAGCGCGTAATAAAGCCACCTGCGCCCGCGAAACCGTCAGTTGCTGCGCGTCGGTTTGCTGCTTTAATTCTGTTTGCTCCAGCCATAAACCCCGGAGCAAAAACTGATAACACATCAGAACGGGCACCAGTGTGCATCCTGCCAGTGCAATAAGACGTTGCCAGCCCGGTTTTTCCATCAGCGGTTCGAGGCGCGCGGAGAATGTCATCATCATGGCAACGCCCCACCAACCGGCGCAGCATTCTGCGGTTGAAAACGGGTTGTCAGCACAAAACTCAGCGCATGCTCAGGTTGTTGCTCAACGTTCGACAGATGAACATCCCTCAGCAACGGGCTGGCGGTCAGCGCTTCGCTGAAGGCCAGAATATCGTGATAAAAACGCCCCTCTCCTTTTAACGTCAGTTGCCCCTGATGCTCTGTCTGCTCGCTCAGCCAGACTTCCGCCGGGATCTGCGCCGACAGCAGCACCAGAAGTTGCAGATCGTTCAGACTGGCCTGTCGGCGCTGCTGGCTCGCGGCACGTTTTTCGGCGATGACTTTGTGCTCAGCCAGCGCCAAGGTCACGCGGCGTTGCTGAACAGACAATTTTTGCGCGCAGGAAGTCAGAGCAGATAAATGCATCTGCAACAGGGTTCGCTCCTGAAGGATAAAAAGCGACAGACCAAAAACGCCGCACATCACACAGACGGGTACGCAAACGAAAAACCTGAGCCAGTAGCGCAAAAGACGCTGACGGCGCAATTGGCGCCACGGCATGAAGTTAACTTGCAGCATCAGTAATCCGCCTGCCTGAGCGCCAGCCCGACGGCGGGGGCAAATGCACCCGGGTTGGCCGGAAGCGGCGCAGAGAGCTGGCCGATGGCACTCAGTGGCGACCAGTTCTGCATCAGTGGTTGCGGTGATTCACCACTGAAAAACACGTCACGGCTGCACAATGAGGCTGCGCGATATTGAGCACGTACTTTTTCTAACAGGGAGGATTCAGTTTCGATTTCTCCGTGAGAAAACAGGCCAAACTGAAAAGGCAGGCTGTGCGGAGAAGCCCACAGAAAAGCGTCGTCCATCGGATGGACGAGCAACGCATCACCCGGAAGCCCGGCGGCATGCGCGGCAACGTGCAGCGCACAAGGTGCGAGTTCGATGATATCGGGAAACAGACGCGCCTGGGCCATGCAGGCTATCCACTGCTCAATTTCCTGCTGCCGGGCCGCCGTCACCACAATCTGATTATCACCCTGAGGGTCTGCGCGGTAATCCATTACCAGGTGTTCTATGCTCAGCGGGAACTGCTTTGCGGCACTGGCAAAGATAAATGCACTGCGGGCGGGTTCGCGTAAACGGCTGTCCGGCACGGCCAGCCGCTGTTGCATAATCCGTTGTGCCGGAAGACTTATTCGCAACGAAATCAATGCCGGCAGAGTTTTTCGCCAGCACGATAAAATGGCGATCAGCGGCGCGCTCTCATGTAATATCCCCTCCCGCAATGTGAAATCGGGCAAGGGATGTTGCCACCAGTGACGTAATTGCCAGCCATGCCGCCGCCGCTGAACGGCAATCGCACGGGCGAAACCGGCTTGAATATCCAGACCTACCTGCCATGCTTGTAGTCGCATTTTCGTTCAATCTCCATATTGTCAGGTAAATAAAAGAACGTATCCATGTTGCTGGCTTGCCTTTATACTACCGCGCGGTTGTTTATAAACTGCCCAATTGACACTTAATGGGAAATCTCAGGTGAAGTTCGTAAAGTATTTATTGATTCTTGCAGTGTGTTGCATTTTGCTGGGAGCGGCCTCGATCTTCGGTTTGTATAAATATATCGAGCCTCAGCTTCCCGACGTCGCCACGCTTAAAGACGTGCGCTTGCAAACACCGATGCAGGTTTTTAGTGCTGAAGGTGATTTGATCGCCCAGTACGGTGAAAAACGCCGTATCCCACTGAAACTTGACCAAATCCCACCGGAGATGGTGCATGCGTTTATCGCAACAGAAGACAGTCGTTTCTATGAGCATCACGGCGTGGACCCGATCGGTATTTTCCGTGCGGCTTCCGTTGCGCTGGTGTCTGGTCACGCCTCACAGGGCGCGAGTACTATTACTCAGCAGTTAGCCCGTAACTTCTTCCTCAGCCCCGAACGCACGCTGACCCGTAAAATCAAGGAAGCTTTTCTGGCCATCCGTATCGAACAGATGATGTCCAAAGATGAAATCCTTGAGCTGTATCTGAACAAGATCTACCTCGGTTATCGCGCCTATGGCGTCGGTGCCGCAGCGCAGGTTTACTTCGGTAAAAACGTCGACCAACTGACGCTCAGTGAAATGGCGGTGATTGCCGGCCTGCCAAAAGCGCCGTCAACCTTCAACCCGCTTTATTCCCATGACCGTTCTCTGGCACGCCGCAATACCGTGCTGGCCCGTATGCTTGATGAGAAATACATCACGCAGGCGCAGTACGATCAGGCACGCGCAGAGCCGCTGGTGGCGAACTATCATGCCCCGCACATTGAATTCTCCGCGCCGTATCTGACTGAAATGGTGCGTCAGGAAATGGTGAAACGTTATGGCGACAACGCCTATAACGACGGTTATATGGTCTACACCACCATCACCAAAAAAACGCAGCTGGCCGCGCAGGAAGCGTTGCGCACCAACGTGATGAACTACGACATGCGCCATGGTTACCGCGGTGCGTCAAATCAGCTGTGGAAAGTCGGCGAGCCCGCGTGGGATGAGAACAAGATTGTTCAGTCTCTGAAAACGCTGCCGGTTTATGGCCCGCTGTTCCCGGCGGTTATCACGGCAACGGATGACGCTCAGGCCACTGCCACGATGTCGAATCGCGCCGTGATCAGCCTGCCATTTAGCGGCATGCGCTGGGCGCGTCCTTACCGCAGTGACACCGCGCAGGGCCCGACGCCGAAACGCGTTTCCGACGTGGTTCAGCCCGGTCAGCAAGTCTGGGTACGTAAAGTGGGTGATGACTGGTGGCTGGCACAAGTTCCTGACGTCAACTCGGCCATTGTTTCCCTGAACTCAACGGACGGTGCGATTGAAGCGCTGGTCGGCGGTTTTGACTTCAACCAGAGCAAATTTAACCGTGCTAATCAGGCGGTGCGTCAGCTCGGTTCAAACATCAAACCGTTCCTGTATACCGCCGCGATGGATAAGGGCCTGACACTGGCAACTATCCTCAACGACATGCCGATTACCCGCTGGGATGCCGGCGCGGGCACGGACTGGCGTCCGAAAAACTCACCGCCTACGTATTACGGCCCGATCCGTTTACGTCAGGGTCTGGGGGAATCCAAGAACGTGGTAATGGTGCGTGCGATGCGTGCGATGGGCGTGGATTACGCGGCAGAATATCTGCAACGTTTCGGCTTCCCGGCGGCGAACATCGTTCATTCCGAATCACTGGCGCTGGGCTCGGCTTCATTCACCCCGCTCCAGGTTGTGCGTGGTTATGCGACGCTGACCAACGGCGGCTTCCTGGTTGATCCGTATTTCATCACCAAAATTGTGGATGAATCCGGTCAGGTGCAGTTTGAAGCGAAACCGAAAATTGCCTGCCGCACCTGTAATATTCCGGTTATTTACGGCGAAACGCAGAAATCTGCCGTGCTGTCGGATGACAATGTTGAAAACGTGGCAACGTCTACGTCGAACAACAATGCTAGTGTACCAACGCCGCAGCTGGAACAGGTTCCGCCGAACTCGCCGCAGGTTGATGCCGCGCAGCAATACGCACCACACGTTATCAGCGCACCACTGTCATTCCTGATCAGCGACGCCCTGAACTCCAACATCTTCGGGGAACCGGGCTGGATGGGGACAGGCTGGCGCGCAGGCCGTGATTTGAAACGTCATGATATCGGCGGCAAAACCGGTACGACCAACAGCTCGAAAGATGCCTGGTTCTCCGGATACGGTGGCCCTGAAGTAGTAACGTCTGTCTGGATTGGTTTTGACGATCATCGCCGTGATTTAGGCCGCACGACGGCTTCCGGCGCGATCCCGGATCAGATTTCAGGCTATGAAGGTGGTGCGAAGAGCGCCCAGCCAGCGTGGGATGATTACATGAAATCCGTGCTGGAAGGCGTACCTGAACAACCGCAGACGCCGCCTCCGGGCATTGTCACGGTGACCATCGATAAGAGCACCGGTAAGTTGTCCGACGGCGGTGGTAACAGCCGTCCGGAATACTTCATCGACGGAACGCAGCCGACGGAACATGCGGTTCATGAGGTCGGGACAACCATTATGGATAATGGTCAGGAACACGAACTGTTCTGATGGCGTGAAAGATAAGTTGTCCGGCATAAACCGCCGGATAATAAAAAGCCGGTCTGCATAATGCACGACCGGCTTTTTTTTTGGATGCAGTTCCCGTTTAGCGCGCGTTACGCGTCAGGAAATCATGCGCGAGGAATAGCGCACTGACGTTACGTGCCTCGCAAAAATCAGGATGTTGCAGCAGTTCCATCATGCGCGAAACCGGCCAGCGGGTTTGCGGCAAAGGTTCCGGCTCATCACCTTCGAGGCTTTGCAGATACAAATCTTTGGCGATGACGATATTCATGCGGCTCGAGAAATACGACGGAGCCATGGTCAGTTTTGCCAGCACATCAAAGTGCCGCGCGCCAAAGCCCACCTCTTCCATCAGTTCGCGGTTCGCCGCTTCAAGCACGCCTTCACCGGCATCAATGAGCCCTTTCGGAAATCCCAGTTCGTAACTTTCGATGCCCACGGCATATTCGTGGATAAGCACCAGTTCATCGTCAATGACCGGGATAATCATCACCGCTTCACGTTCTGAAGGGCGCATGCGCTCATAGACACGCCCGGCGCCATTGCTGAAAGCCAGTTCGACGGATTCAATGGTGAACAAACGCGAACGGGCAACGGTTTCCACCTTCAGGATTTTCGGTTTTTGCAGGTGTTGTGTCATTTCATCCCCAGCTTATTATTCACCTGACCAGAGGCGTTCTAATGGGTTCGTTTTACGATTAAAAAGCCGCTTGTAGAAGTCATTGTGCGTTAATGCGGGTCAGAATCGCAATATTTACAGAATAACATCCGTGCCTCCGATCCCTTTAGCAAGAATTTTTGTTTAAAAAGCACGCCCGCCCGGTTTAAAAAAGACGCGTTGACTTACCGGTGTCACACTTTTGCTTTAACAAAAACACACCCACATCAAAATAGGATTATACCGATACCCTGAACTTCACAATTGCCGGTATCCTTTACATTGGTGTTTTTGTGCACACCATTCAGGCAAATAATAATAAAATTCCTACCAAAAAGGCCGCTGCGCGCAGAATGTGCATTTCGTTTATGTATAATACTTTCACAGAGTTGACGTAAGTCACCCACGTCTGAACGGGGATCGGATGAGCACAGTAGTCGTGACACTGGTTTTGTTGTGTATCGCAATCATTGCCACAGGGTCTTATTTTTGGCTTGTAATGCGTCGTCGCCAACGCGACGAGTCCGTCGTGCGATTCCCCACACCCAGCCAGCGGAAACTTTCACAGAAAGAGCGCGATGCCGTCGAACGCTATCTTCGTCAGAATGAAGGGCTCGGCCAGACGCCGATTACCCACCGCAATAATCTGATTATCCTGCGCGATAAACTCACGCTGACCACCAAAAGTGAAAACGTCTACAGCCTGACGCGGGCGATTACACGTTATGGCGTCGCCAGCGAAGATCCCAACAAGTGGCGTTACTTTCTGGACGCCACTGAAATCCATCTTCCGCCTTTCTGGGAACAATATATTGCCCAGGAAAATCAGGTCGAGCTCATCAAAACCCAAACCATGCCGCTGGTGATCTCGCTCAATGGTCACACGCTGGCCGATCACGTTTACGAAGGCTCCACGCCGGTTTCTGCCGTTATCCCCTCACAACCGCAAAATGCTTCGATTCGTCATGAAGAAAGCGAACATATCGAGTTGGTGAAAGTGCGACGGGAAACGCGGGAAGAGCACGCGCTGACCCGTTCGAACGGCGTGAAAGAAGCGCTGGCTATCTCCGGCGCGCTTCTTCTGTTATTTATCACGCTGCAAAGCCCGGTCATGTTGCTGCCCTGGTTATTGACGCTTACTGCCTGTCTGGTGGCATGGGTCATCTGGCGGCTGGTGTCCGAACGTTTAGGTAAAAACCGTAAGGAAATCCATTGCCTGCGCGGCTTACCTAAACGCTGGGGTCTGTTTGGTGAATCCAAACAGGGCGATATTAGTAACATTTCATTGGGAGCTGTCGATCTGGTTTATCCGCCGCACTGGCAGCCTTATATCGGCCGTGACTTAGGGCAACCGACCGACGTAGAAGTGTATATGAACAGCCAGGTTGTCCGTCAGGGAAGCTATCTGTCGCTGCATGAAGAAGTGAAAAAATTTCCGCTCCAGCTTTGGGGTAAAAATCTGGTGCTGGCAACCTGCGCTTTCCTCCTGCTGCTGGTTTTACTGGTTTATGTCCCGCTCGGATTGCCTTTAAAGCTCAGCGTCGCGTGGCTTCAGGGCGCACAAAGCTCTCAGGTCAACAGCGTGCAGGAACTGGAAAAAACCGCATTGCGCGTCGGCGATACCCTGAAAGTTCAGGGAACCGGCATGTGCTATGTGCCGCCGTCCGCCAGCCGGACAGCCTCCGGTTATATGCCTTTTGACTGCTCCGGGATTTACTGGAATACCGCGACGCCGTTGCCGGTTCCGCAGTCCGAAATTATTGATGCCGCTACCGCGTTGCAGACCACGGTCAATAACCAGATGCATCCGGGAGAAAGCCCGGAGCAGAACATCAACCCGCAACTGGCGACTGCCATTGAAAAATCCGGCATGATCCTGCTCGATGATTTCGCGGATATCGTTCTGAAAACCGAAACGCTTTGCGGCAAGAGCAATGACTGTGTGCGTCTGAAAAATGCGCTGGTCAATCTGGGTAACTCCAGTAACTGGAACGCGTTAGTCAAACGCGCGAAAGCCGGTTCTTTGCAGGGGATTAATGTCCTGCTGCGCCCGGTCAGCGCGCAGTCGCTGAGTGAGCTGGTTAACAACGCAACGTCTTCGTTCTTCATTCAGGAAACCCGCCGCGCCGCTGACAGCCTGAACAGCCCGCCGCCGGGAGGCTTTTTGATCAGCAATGATGAAGGACACCAGCTTATTGAAATGCCGGTGCCCCCAGCCGGGTTATCCGGAAATCCGGCGCAGGATCAGTGGAAACAGCTGCAACATCTCTCGTCACTGCTGCTGCATACGCCGTTCAGCGCGCAGGGCGTGATTACCAGTATCAGCATTGATGCAAACGGCACCCGCCATATTTCACTGCACAGCGAGCCGGATATTTCGACGCTATGGCGCTATCTGGGCACCAGTTTACTGCTGTTCCTGCTCATCGGGATCCTGCTGGTGAATACCCTGCTGTTTGTCCGCCGCTTCGTGAAAGATAAACGCCGTATCGACGACATTCAGCAATATTACAACTCTTGCTTTCACCCCACGCTGATGCCGATGCCGGTCCATAATCCCGGCTGAAAAACACACGGTGGCGCTGCGCCACCGTGAGTGATTATGTTACCCTGACGCCCTTCCCTGCTTTTCATCATTCGTTCCTGCGCCGCCCGATTTGCATCCAGCCGCCAGGACATGGAGTTGTCATGCCCCCTGATTTTGACTGGAACAACATCGACACCGTTTTACTTGATATGGACGGCACGCTGCTGGATCTGGCCTTCGACAGCCAGTTCTGGTTGCAGGATGTGCCGCTGGCGCTCAGCCAGCAACGCGCCATTCCGCTGGAGAATGCGCGCCGGATTATTCATGACGAATACCTCGCCGTTCAGCACACCATGAACTGGTATTGCTTTGATTACTGGAGCGAACGGTTAGATCTTGATATCTACCAGATGACCACTAACATCGGCAAAAACGCACGTTTACGCGACGATACGGTGCCTTTTCTGACCCATTTGCGACAGTCCGGACGCCACACCATTTTGCTGACCAATGCGCATCCGCACAGCCTTTCGGTTAAAATTGAACATACCGGTCTGGATCAGCACCTTGATTTATTACTTTCCACCCACACATTTGGTTATCCGAAGGAAGATCAGCGGTTGTGGTCCGCGGTGCAACAACAGACCGGTTTTAATCCTGAGAGAACATTATTTGTCGACGACGGCGAACCTATCCTGAAAGCGGCAAAAACCTTCGGTATCCGCTATTGTCTGGGTATAGAAAATCCGGATTCCACCCTGGCAAACAAGTCATTTCAGGATTATCCCTCGATTAATGACTTCCGCAGCCTGTTGCCTTCGATTGACCCCGTGGCAGGCCCGGCCAGGTAATACCGGCATGTTCAGGGGAGAAAAATGAAAGGCAAAACGGAAGAAGACGCTAATGCAGTACGTCTCGATAAATGGCTTTGGGCGGCTCGTTTTTATAAGACCCGCGCGCTGGCACGCGAGATGATTGACGGCGGCAAAGTGCATTACAACGGCCAGCGGGGAAAACCCAGCAAGCTGATGGAACTGAATGCCGAAATCACCCTTCGTCAGGGAAATGACACCAAAACGATCATTGTGCTGGGGCTGACGACTCAGCGCCGCAGTGCGGAAGAAGCACAGACGCTTTATCAGGAAACCGACGCGAGCGTCGTCAGCCGGGAGAAAATCTCGGAAGCGCGGAAAATGAATGCGATGCCGCATCCGGACAGACGTCCGGATAAAAAGGAACGCCGCAACCTGATCAAATTTAAATATGGCGATCAAGAGTGATCGCCACTGAGAGAGAAAATTATGTCCAATCATGACCAACTGCACCGTTACCTGTTCAATAACCACGCCGTCCGCGGTGAACTGGTCGCGCTCAATGAAACCTTCCAGCAGATCGTTGCCGGTCACGATTACCCGGCAGAAGTCCGTAATCTTCTGGGCGAAATGCTGGTTGCTACCAGCTTGCTGACTGCCACGCTGAAATTTGACGGCGACATTACCGTTCAGCTGCAAGGCGATGGCCCGCTGAAACTGGCGGTGATCAACGGGAACAACCGTCAGGAACTGCGCGGTATTGCGCGCCTGCAAGGTGATATCGCTGAAGGCAGCTCGCTGAAAGAGATGATTGGCAACGGCTACATGGTGATCACCATTTCCCCAAGCGTGGGCGAGCGCTATCAGGGCGTCGTCGGCCTGGAAGGCGAAAATCTGGCGGAGTGTCTGGAAAACTACTTCATGCAGTCCGAACAGCTGCCGACCCGCATTTTTATCCGTACCGGTGAAATTGAAGGCCAGCCAGCCGCAGGCGGCATGCTGTTGCAGGTGCTGCCAGCCGAAGATACTGATCCGGAAGAATTCAGCCATCTTGCTCAGCTGACCACTACGATCAAAGCAGAAGAGCTGTTCACCCTGCCGGCCAACGAAGTGCTTTATCGTCTTTATCATCAGGAAGAAGTCACCCTGTATGAGCCACAGGACGTTTGTTTCCGCTGCACCTGCTCGCGCGAACGCTGCGCCAGCGCCCTGCTGACGCTGCCTGATGAAGAAATTCTGGAAATGCTGGAAGCTGACGGGAAAATCGAAATGCACTGTGATTATTGCGGATCAGACTACGAGTTTGACGCGATGGATCTGGCTACCCTGAAAGCGGACGGCGACGTTCATCCGGGAAATGATCATATTCATTGATTGTTAACCCACGCTATCTGAGGGACTTTTCACCGAAAAGTCCCTTTTTTATTGCTTATATATAACCAACGTTGCACATATTTCGCGTTTTTCATCACAATTATGGAAAAATATTCACATCTCCCGTTATTCTTTGAGTTCTATCGCGGTTCAAAAGCGATAAATACCTACAATTACAACTAGTTTATCCCTAATGCTTCAGGCTTTGGGGTTTCTAATTCAGGCCAAGGAGCAGGGAAATGCCTACCACTATCGGGGTCACCGCCGAAACACTCGCCCGTTACGGGATCCATCAGAACAGCGAAATCGTCTATAACCCTGATTACGATCTTCTTTTCAAAGAAGAGACAGCGCCCGGTCTGGAAGGCTTTGAACGCGGGCAGGTGACGGAGCTGGGCGCCGTGAATGTCGATACCGGCATTTTTACCGGCCGCTCGCCGAAAGATAAATACATTGTCCGCGATGACACCACCCGTGACACGCTGTGGTGGGCCGATCAGGGCAAAGGAAAGAACGATAATAAACCGCTTTCTCAGGAAATCTGGGCTTCACTGAAATTGCTGGTCACCCATCAGCTTTCAGGAAAACGCCTGTTTATCGTCGACGCATTCTGCGGTGCGAACGCCAATTCCCGACTGAAAGTCCGCTTCATTACGGAAGTGGCCTGGCAGGCGCATTTCGTCAAAAACATGTTTATCCGCCCGACGGACAGTGAACTGGAAGGTTTCGAGCCTGACTTTATCGTGATGAACGGCGCGAAATGCACCAACCCGGACTGGCAGAAACAGGGCCTGAACTCCGAAAACTTCATCGCTTTCAACCTGACCGAACGTATCCAGCTTATCGGCGGATCCTGGTACGGCGGCGAAATGAAGAAAGGCATGTTTGCCGTCATGAACTACCTGCTGCCTTTGCAGGGGATCGCGTCGATGCACTGCTCTGCCAATGTGGGTGAAAAAGGCGATGTGGCCGTCTTCTTTGGCCTTTCCGGCACAGGCAAAACCACGTTATCCACCGATCCAAAACGTAAACTTATTGGTGATGACGAGCATGGCTGGGACGACGACGGCGTCTTCAACTTCGAAGGTGGCTGTTACGCCAAAACCATTAAACTGAGCAAAGAAGCGGAGCCGGAAATCTTTGGTGCCATCAGACGCGATGCGCTTCTGGAAAACGTGGTGGTCAGCGCCGACGGCAAAATCGATTTCGATGACAACAGTAAAACCGAGAATACCCGCGTTTCCTACCCGCTCTATCACATTGAGAACATTGTGAAACCGGTATCGAAAGCCGGGCATGCCAGTAAAGTCATTTTCCTGACGGCTGATGCGTTTGGCGTATTACCGCCAGTTTCTCGGCTGACTGCATCCCAGACGCAATACCATTTCCTCTCCGGCTTTACGGCGAAACTGGCGGGCACCGAGCGTGGCGTCAATGAACCGACGCCAACGTTTTCTGCCTGCTTTGGCGCTGCGTTCCTGATGCTGCATCCGACGCAATATTCCGAAGTGCTGGTAAAACGCATGGAAGCGGCGGGCGCACAGGCCTATCTGGTCAATACCGGCTGGAACGGCACGGGTAAACGTATTTCCCTGAAAAACACCCGCGCCATCATCGATGCGATTCTGAACGGGACTATCGACGACGCCGAAACCTTCACGCTGCCGTTGTTCAATCTGGCAGTGCCAACCGAACTGCCGGGCGTCGACAGCCATATTCTGGATCCGCGTAATACTTACGGCAGCCGCGAGCAGTGGCAGGAAAAAGCCGAGCATCTGGCCCAGCTGTTTATCGATAACTTTGATAAATATACGGACACACCGGCAGGCGCAGCGCTGGTGAGCGCAGGCCCGCACCGTTAAGCGATAATCTCTGCTTTCACAGGCGCGGGCTTCCGCGCCTTTTTTTATTGCATCCCTCCCGGCCACATTCCAGAATGACAGCAATGCTTCCACTGCTCTCACAGGAATTTCACATGGCTACCCTGACTGTCCGCAATCTGGATGACGAAGTGAAGGAATTGCTGCGCATTGCCGCCGCCAAAAAAGGCCATTCAATGGAAGAGGAGGCGCGTTTAATTCTGAAGCAGGCACTGACCAGCACGCCCCCTGATTTTGGCCTCGGCAGCCAGCTCCGCCAGCGTTTTGCCACGCTGAATACAACGCTGCTGGAGCTGCCGCCCAAGTGATTATTCTCAATACCGCCATCATCCTTGAGATAATCAGCCGCAAACCACAGAAGACCGTTCTCCAGTGGCTCGATGCACAGGATGCCATTCAGCTTTACCTGACCAGCCTCACGGTCGCCGAACTTTTTACCTGGGTGGAAAATTTACCCGCAGACGCCCCGAAAACCGCGTTCGCCGATGCGTTGCTCGGCATGCTGAATCAGGATTTTAAGGGGCGCCTGTTGTCATTCGATGCCGCCAGCGCACTGCATTACGTGCGCGTAGCGGCTTTATCAAAACAAGCGCACGTGGCGATGACTGAACGCGAGATGCAACTGGCAGCGATTTGCCTGCAACACCAGGCCAGCCTGGCAACAGACCACCATGACCGGTTTGCGCATACCGGCATTACGCTGGTGAATCCGTGGGATGTGGCGGAGACGCCAAGATGGCGGGAGGAAGCCGCGGAATATTATGTGATGAGTCGGAAAAGTTAAACGCAGGCAGGCGTTTTATCCCGCAATAACCAGGGCTGGCTCCCAAACGGGCCTTTAGGTCAAGACACCGGCCTCAAAAGGCGCCTATCGCCGCGCCTCTTCAGAATCACCGGTTCTTTCACTACGCGCTATCGCTCGCTGGCTATGTTTCAGAAACTCCTGCGATTGCCGCGAAATCTTGCCGCTGCGGCAATAACCGAAGTTGCTGAAACAGACTTTGCGAGCGACACCGCGGGTTGTAAAAAGACGCGGAGAGTCAAGAGAGGGGCCGTCCTGGCCCTCTTTTGTCGGTTTCGGCGCAGCGCGTCAAGCGATCACTGCAAGTGAAAAACCGAAACGTCCACTCTTCCAATTTAAGAACCCGTAACGGTTACGGCAGCTTTCTGCAGCATCTCCACCGGTAATGGCAGATACGCCCTGATCCTCAATCCACCGCGGTCACTGCGGCCGATATCCAGAGTCCCGGAATGTGCATCAATAATACGCTGCACAATAGCCAGCCCCAGGCCGGTTCCGCTGGTAGTACGGGCACTTTCGCCACGCACGAAGGGCTGGAACAGATGTTTGAGTTGGTCCGGCTCAATCCCCGGGCCATCATCCTCTACCTGGAACCATGCGCGCTGCAGTTCACGTCCGCTGCTGACTTTGATCCAGCCATTCCCGTAACGGGCGGCGTTCACCACCATATTCACTACGGCGCGTTTGATGGACAACGGATGCGCATTCACCAGCAATTCACCGTCGGCCAGATCGGAATCAATTTCACGTTCGTAGCCGCTTTCGGTGGCAATCACTTCACCCAAAATACCGTTGAGATCGGTGATCTCCGCCGGCATCTCCTGCCCGGTGCGCAGATAATCAATGAACTGTTCGATGATGGCGTTGCACTCTTCGATGTCTTTATTTATCGACTCGGCGAGATAACCGTCACCATCACTCATCATTTCTGTTGCTAAGCGGATACGCGTCAGCGGCGTACGCAGGTCATGGCTAACACCGGCCATCAGCAGCGTGCGGTCATCAGCCAGCAACTTCACACCGGCAGCCATCTGGTTAAAGGCACGCGTCACGGAACGCACTTCGGAAGCGCCGTATTCCCGCAATGGCGGCGGAATAATGCCTTTCCCGACCTGCAAAGCTGCATGCTCCAGTTCGACAAGGGGTCGGTTCTGGATGCGGATAAACAGCCACGCACCACCAATGGCCAGCAACATAATCGCCAGCGTATAGCGGAACAGCGGCGAGAAATCGCCCTGATGGATTTCGGTAAGAGGAACGCGTACCCAGATGTCAGGCGACAACCAGGTTTTCAGCCACACAACCGGGGTATTTTTGTTGACCTCAACGCGCACATCCGTCGGGCCACCAAGCTGTTGCGCCATCTGCTGGCTGAGAAATTCGTAGTGCTGCGCCCAGCGCAGACCGCTCTCCTCAGCCGCAGAGTTGGTGTAAAGCGAAATGCCCAGTTCGCGGTAAATCTCGCGACGAAACGCAGGCGGCACGGCCAGCAACGTGCCATCTTCCAGTTGCAGCCGGTCAGTCATCAGCATACGGACTTCATACGCCAGGACTTTATTGAACTGCTGCAAGCTTGGCAGAATGGCGAAGTTCAGCACCACCAGATAGGTCGTCACCAGGCTGACGAACAGCAAGGTGACGATTAATAACAGTGTTCGGGCAAACGAGCTACGCGGTGAAAAGCGTATTCGTCTCATGCCTTACTGCCGTCCGGCACAAATACGTAGCCCAGGCCCCAGACGGTCTGGATATAACGCGGATGCGCCGGATCTTCTTCTACCATGCGACGCAGACGGGAAATCTGCACATCGATAGAACGCTCCATCGCACTGTATTCGCGACCACGTGCCAGATTCATCAGCTTGTCACGGGACAGCGGCTCACGCGGATGGCTCACCAGCGCTTTAAGTACGGCGAATTCACCGCTGGTCAGCGGCATAGGCTCATCTTCACGGAACATCTCGCGGGTACCGAGGTTCAGCTTGAACTTACCAAAGGAAATCACGGCTTCTTCCTGAGAAGGCGCGCCCGGCAGCTCGTTCGCCTGACGACGCAGTACCGCACGGATACGGGCCAGCAATTCACGCGGGTTAAACGGCTTAGGAATATAGTCGTCGGCACCAATTTCGAGGCCCACGATACGGTCAACTTCTTCGCCTTTTGCCGTGACCATAATGATCGGCATCGGGTTACTCTGGCTGCGCAGGCGGCGGCAGATAGACAAACCATCTTCGCCAGGCAACATCAAGTCCAGAACCATCAGATGGAATGACTCACGGGTCAGCAAACGGTCCATCTGTTCAGCATTGGCAACGCTACGCACCTGGAAGCCCTGTTCAGTCAGATAACGCTCCAATAGTGCGCGCAGGCGCATATCGTCATCGACCACCAGAATCTTGTGATTTTCTTGCATGTAACTCTCCCAAAGGCGTGAATGCCTGAAGCTTGTATTGTTAGAAATATCAATCAAAACAGACAGCGTTTATTGGTATATATTCTAGACGAAATTGTAACAATGGATATGGTTTTCCTAATTTATCAACAATATCAGAGCAATCTTCTGCCTCCTGAGTTGGGTTTTCCCTGGGCAAGGCAGAAGTGAATCCCTCCTTCCCTTTTGTCTTATGGTTAAAAACCACCCGATCTGCTTTCTGTATCGAAAGAACGTGAGATTTTAATGAAAGATTTCATTCTTAAAAAGATCTGTAAAAAACGCTATTAATGCTCCCCGGTTTACTTTAAACCGTCTCAAGACCATTGGAATATGATTAAATTATTTATTTAAAGAGAACATATTAATTGTTTCTTTAGAATATATACACAGCGTATTTATCGTTAAAACAAACAATAAATTAATTGAATTAGAAAGCACTAACGATCATCCATATGAATATAATTGATCGATTTTAAAACAGCGTGTAATTCAACTGAGTAATGCGTACTACCCAATACATAAAACACTTGATAGAATGTTTTTCTGCGTAAATTTGATCAGTAATATTACGCAAATCCTGATAAACTCCGCAGAATAACCTTCAACGTTTTATTTCAGAATGGACGCAACAATGAAAACGACATACAAACTCATGGTAGGTGGGTTACTTCTGGCATTAGCCGGGAATAGCTATGCAATTGATGGGCGAATCAACTTCTCTGGCGCAATTATTAAAACTGCATGTGTTATTAATGGGGGCAATGACGTTGACGTTCCGTTAGGGACATATTCAGCTGCTCAATTTAGGGAGATTGGCGATACCTCCCCAAATATTCCATTCACTCTTCCGCTGGCTAACTGTCCTGTAGCACAAAAAGAGGGTGACCCTCTTCCACATTTCCGCATATGGCTTGAGGCTGAAGCTGTTGATGCAACTCATCCTAACCTTGTGAAATTAGGCAATAGCTTCGGCGATACGATGGCAGATGGTGTAGGTATTCAAATTATGGATGCTAATACTAAAGCTGTTATGCTGCTGAATACATTACCGACGATCACTTACGATATAAAAACAGCAACAATGGATGTCAATTTGCTCGCAAACTATCAGTCTTTCAAAAGTCCGGATGACATCATTCCGGGCCCGGCTGATGCCAGTGTCAACGTCACCCTCGATTATCGTTAATCCGCTATGAAACTGGCAGGCTCAGTCAGTGAGCCTGCCAGATTAATTATTATGAAAAAAATGTAAGGCCTATTCATTACTGGATCGATTAATCACATGCGCAATGCAATCAAACGGCTAATTCAGTTAACTCTTCTATTTTTCCTTTCTATTCAGCTAAGTTATGGTGGTGGGATTCTTGTCGGGCGCACCCGGGTTATTTATGATGCCAATAAAAAAGAAGCTTCATTGCCCCTTAGCAACAAATCGGAAAACAAACCGTTTCTGATTCAGTCATGGATTGATAATGGAGACGGTAAAACCCGCGGCCCCTTTGTTGTCACCCCTCCGCTTTTTCGCCTGAATGCCAATGATGAAAACAACCTTCGTATTTCATATACAGGAGGGGAATTACCGCAAGATAAAGAATCCATATTTTATATTAATGTACGCGCAATTCCCTCTACCCCAAAAAATGACATTAACGAATTAAGATTAGTTATTAAGACCAGAATAAAACTTTTTTACCGCCCTGAAAAATTACAGGGGAAGCCTTATGACGCCTATAAGTTGCTGACGTTCGCACGTTCCGGCGGTCAGCTTCTAATCACTAACCCTTCACCTTATTACGTCGTGTTCAGTTACCTGACCGTTGGCAATACCGTATTAAAGGATACAGACATGATTGCCCCTGGCGGCCAACTCAACGTGACACTACCCGCGAATAACACCGGCAATACCGTTGAGTGGAGCGCAATTAATGATTACGGCGGCGATACAACTCCCGAAAAGAGAACGCTCTGATTACTTAACGTTTCACCTGACATTTTAACTGCTTCAGAAATCTCTTCAGGGACTCAGTGACAATGACAATGGATAGTTCTCCGACTGCAAAAAAACTGGGAAACTGCGCCCGCCTGCAACGTCATATCTTCACGTTATTCGTGGGCTGTACTCTCCCGCTGACGGCGTTGATTATTGATGCTGCACGGGCAGAGGATGTCTATTTTGACCCGCAACTACTCGAACATAACGGGCAACAGACTGACGACGTGGACCTCTCGATTTTTGCCAAAAGCGATAAGGCCCAGGTGGCAGGTGTTTACAACACTGTTATTTACGTAAACCTTGAGCAGGCACTCCAGCAAGAAATTCGTTATGACCAGATGCCCGATGGCTCATTGTCGCCGGAAATCACCCCCGATTTACTAAGAGCCCTGAACGTCAGGGTGGATGCATTTCCTTCACTGGTCAATCATCAACATGATGCGCCTCTGGCTCCTCTGGCACAGTACATTCCAGCAGCAGCGGCTAAATTCGATTTTAACCGGATGCGGCTTGATGTCAGTATTCCGCAAGCCGCAATGGATCAGAAAGCCAGCGGGTATGTCGATCCCAAAAGATGGGATGACGGTGTTCCCGTTTTATTTTCTAACTATGCCTTTTCAGGGGCTCAGCGAAAAAATAAAAATGGCAGCGATGATTCCAGCCAATACCTGAATATGCAAAACGGAGTAAACCTGGGGCCATGGCGCTTTCGAAATTACAGCACTTACAGCAATAGTGACGGCCAGCCAAGTTGGGATGCCATTTCCACTTATGCTCAGCGTGATATCAAAAGCCTTAAATCCCAGTTCCTGATCGGCGAAAGCTCCACGCCCGGCGATCTGTTCCCCAGCCTGCAATTCACCGGTGTTCAGCTCGCTTCCGATGACAATATGCTGCCGGACAGTCAGAGAGGTTTTGCACCCACGATCCGGGGGATTGCGAACTCTAACGCTGAAGTCACCATCCGTCAGGATGGATATATTATTTATCAAAGCTATGTCGCGCCTGGTGCATTTGAAATTAACGACCTTTATCCGTCTTCTTACAGCGGCGATTTGGAAGTCACAATTACAGAAGCCGACGGAACTGAGCGCAGATTTAATCAGCCTTTTTCAGCAGTACCGGTAATGCAACGTCCGGGACGCCTAAAATACAGCGGCACCGCAGGGCGCTATCGTTCAAATAATAATGGCGACAAAAAGCCGGACTTTGCTCAGGGCACGGCGATTTACGGAGTCTCAAATGAGATCACCACGTATGCCGGTTCGTTATTATCACCAGATTATCTTTCGGGGATGGCGGGGGTTGGATTCAGCTTACTGTCTTTAGGTTCAGTTTCTGTCGATATCACGCAGGCTCAAACTACGCTGGATAACAATCAAAACAGCAGCGGCCAGTCTTATCGTATTCAGTATTCTAAAAATATCGAGACGACGGATACAAACTTCTCCGTCGCCAGTTACCGCTATTCCACCAGTGGTTTCTACGATTTTGATGAAGCGAATCAGTCTCAGGATAACGCAACGCAAGATAGCCATAAGCGCAGCAAATATCAGGTCAGTGTTAATCAGGCGCTGTGGGAAGGCGCAAGTATGTATGCATCGGCCTACCAGCAGGACTACTGGCGTGATAGCAACAAAGAGAAAAATATTTCCCTCGGAATGAACTCTACCTTTAACGGAATCAGCTATAACCTGTCCTATTCCTACAGCCAGCTTGACGGAGAAGATAACGATCAACAGATAGCGTTGAATATTCGCGTTCCGTTAAGCCGGTGGCTGCCACAAAGCTGGGCAACTTATAATATTACGCACGATAAAGAGGGTGAAACACGCCAGCAAATCGGACTCAGCGGCACCGCTCTGGACGATCATCGTCTCAGTTACTCACTGCAGCAGAGTCATACGCAGCAGGGAGAAACCGACAGCAGCAATATTAATGCTTCCTATCGTTCATCATACGGCACGCTGAACACCGGTTATTATTACGACAACGATTCGCAGCAAATCAGTTACGGCATTGCCGGTGGCGTCGTTGCCCATGCCCATGGCGTGACGCTATCCCAACCTTTGGGCGATTCTTTTGCCCTGATTGATGCTAATGGGGCAAGTGGTGCAAGAGTACAAAATCTTCCTGGCCTCAGAACAGACTGGCGTGGCTACGCGGTCGTTCCATATCTCACGTCTTATACCGAAAATCGCATCGTTCTCGACACAACGACCCTCCCTGATGAAGTCGATGTGACTAACACATCTGAATTAGTCATTCCCAATAAAGGTGCAATGGTTGTGGCACATTTTGATGCCCACATAGGCGTGCGCGCCTTAATCAAACTGGTACGCAATGACGGCACGACGGTTCCTTTCGGTGCCGTCGCAGTCAGTGAAGATCAATCGCTGGAAAACATCGTAGATGATGGCGGCGTCCTTTATCTCTCCGGAATAAAAACGGGCGAACAGGTGGATTTACATGTGAAGTGGGGTATTGCGGCAAACCAGCAGTGCAAAGCCAGCATAAATTTGAAGTCCGTTGCGTCATCGGTGCAATCCGTCACGGCCTCATGCATTTAAGGATAAAAACATGAACCACAGAAAAAACGTTTTGTTTGCACTGATACTGGGGTTCTCAGGCCTCTATGGATTGTCCGCATTCGCCGGATCGGCAACCTGCGATCCCAGGAATGGCAGTGCGGCAACTTATGAAAATTCTATTCTGCGTGACCTGAGTAGCAATGAGAATGCACGAGGCAGCATTATCACTGAGCCAATGAACAGCAGTCAGGAGAACTACCAAATTAGCTGTAACTGTTCAGCGGCAGATGCATCAGGCGCGAATGGCGTGCTGATAATGTACAGTCTGCAAACCTCGTTGCCGCTAGGTCACACCACTGACTACTTCAAAATCAATGATCATCTTGACGTAATGACCCAAGTCGCCATCCCTAAAAATGGCAATGTTACCGTTCCTACCAGCAAAGCCGTCAGTGACGGGACACATCATTGGGATAAGGAAAACACCGGTATCTGTGCTCAACAAAGCACACAAGATAACCTGAACACCGGTTCGCAGGGCAAAGTAGACCTTTACATTACGACACCTTTTATTGGCGAACTCACTATTCCACGCATTGAAATTGCCCGGGTTTATGCCTCTTCGGCAACGGTAAACACAACGGCTCCCCCGCTGGGATCGCCAGTAGCAGTTTTATATCTCAGCGGAACAATTACGGTGCCACAAAACTGTGAGATCAATCAGGGAGAAATTATCTCCGTCAGGTTTGGCACAATTCAGGCGAGTCGTTTTACTAAGATAAATACGCCACCTGACGGTTTCCGGCCTGTAACTTTTGATATCAAATATGACTGCACAAAAAGCGGGTTACCGGTCATCCCCAACAACGATAAGTTAGAGATGATTCTGGAGGGGCAGGACGTTGAGAATCAATATTACCTGATTGCACGCCGCCGCCCTTCCGATAACAAGGCAGATATTGGGATTGTGGTGCAGGATGCCGGTGGAACCTACATGCCCTTCGCACAAGGCGTTTTACCCATGAATCAGAATGGGTTGGGTAAAGTCACCCTCACCGCATTCCCAATCAATCTGGTGGGCGGTGAACTCGATACCGGCGAATTCGAAGCGACGGCGACGCTAAAAGTCGATATCCGTTAATTAAATCAGGCAGCGTCCCCGCTGCCTGTTTTCCTTTCTTAATTCAAAATCTCAATACTGATTAACCGGCTGTCGGCGCGGCCATGATCGTCGACGGCGCGGATTCGATATTGCCCGTTGTTGATGGGCCGCCAGTCGATAGCCGATTTACTGGCGGAACTGCCGAGGTAAATATCATCGACAAACCAGTAGACCGTCTTGCTGTCCGCATCCGTCACCGCGTTAAACGAAATCCTGTCGCGTCCTTGCTGCGATTGCCGCAGGGTGTAGACCGTGTTTTTGAGCGGAGACGTAATGCGCGGCGGATTTCCGCTGACCTCCACGCCCTCATCTTTACAGTGGTTCACCGGTGGTTTGCGCTTTGGCAGCCCCGCCTGAGCGAACACATTGGCCAGATCTGACGGCCAGAACTCGAACACTTCCGTGCGGGTTTCGTTTTCTTCATAAGGCGGACACGCGACTTCACCGGTCAGCTTATCCAGCCTGACAGGGCGATAAACCGTATCGACCTTGATCGGTGATTTTCCGGGAATAAACCAGGTTTTGCCTTTTTGCTGGCACCACGGCGTCGGTAAGTCCCCACTGGCGAGACAGATGTCTACCCGTTTTAGCTGTTTCGGGAACGGATGCCGGGGTTCCTGCAAAGCGGGATAGCTGGCATTAATACTGTCGATGATATTGAAGAACAGCGGTGCAGCGGCTTCAGCGCCCACAAAGACGTTGTTGCCTTTGCTGTCGAAATTACCTTCCCAGACCACCAGAACGTACGGCCCGAAAATCCCCACGCTCCAGGCATCGCGGAACCCCCACGAGGTGCCGGTTTTCCAGTAAACCGGCAACGAGGAAGGCTGCTGAGCCAGCGTATCACCGGGGCGACGGTGCTGACGCAGCATGTCCAGCGTCATAAAGCTGGCCTCCTCACTGAGCAATCTGACCGGCGTCGCGACAGCCGGATCGCTCTTTTGCATCCGCAGCGGTTGCAGCACACCACGGTTCGCCAGCAGCGCATACAGTTTTGCCAGTTCCTGCATCGTCACTTCACCGCCGCCCAGCACCAGCGAGAGGCCGTAATGGTTTTCACTGGCCATATCCGCCACACCGGAAAGCCGCAGAAACTGATAAAACGTCGGCTGACGCAGTTGTGAGGCCACGTATACGGCCGGAATATTACGGCTGAAATTCAGGGCGTCGGTCGCCGTCACCGGCCCGAGAAAACGGCGGTCAAAGTTCTCCGGCGCATAAGCCCCAAACGCCGAAGGCACATCTTTCAGGATGGTCATCGGATGCAACACGCCCTGCTCCATTCCCAGCGCGTAAATAAAAGGCTTAAGCGCCGAGCCCGGCGAACGTTTGGCGTTCGTGCCGTTCACCTGCCCCTGAATTTCACGGTTATAATAATCCGCCGATCCCACCAGTGCCCGCACGCCCATGTCGCGGGTATCCACCAGCAGGGCGGCGGCATTATGGATCCCGCGGCTTTCATTGCGCGTGATAAAGGCGTTGACCTGCCGCTCGATCAACCGCTGTAAACCGGCGTCCAGCGTGGTGTCCACGCGGTTATCGGTCTGAACCATCTGCTGATTTTGCTGGCGAAGCTGCTCGATAAAGTGCGGGGCGATGTACGGCATCTGCTCCGGCTGACGCAGCGCCAGCGGCAGTTTGAACAATGAAATCTGGCTGCTGTCGGTCGCGTAATGCGCCTGCCAGCGGCCAAACAGCCGGTTACGCGCCTGCGTCAGTGCCGTGCCCAGCACGCCGGTTTTGGCGTCGATGCGGTAACTGGGAGATTGCGGCAAAACGGCCAGCGTCAGCGCTTCCGGCAATGTCAGGTCTTTCGGGGCTTTGTCGAAATAAATCAGGCTGGCCGCGCCGATGCTTTCAATGTTGCGGCCATAGGGCGCGTAGTTCAGATAGGCTTCGAGGATATCGTGCTTGGAGTAACTCAGTTCCAGCTGGATCGCGCGTAAAACCTGCATGATTTTGCCCGACGGCGTTCGGGTATTGAGATGCCAGTGCATCCGCGCCAGCTGCATGGTGATGGTCGAACCGCCCTGCATTTTTCCGCCCGCCACATAACTGCGCCAGAAACCCCGCATCAGGCTGAACGGATTGAAACCCGGATTGACGTAAAACCAGCGATCTTCGTGCAGCAACAGGCCTTTTACCGCCAGCGGCGAAACCTGTTCCAGCGGCGTCCAGACGCGATAACGATCGTCATTCGCCAGCGTGATGCGCATCAGCGTACCCTGCCGGTCATAATAGACGGATGAAAAAGGTTGCCCCTGAGAAAGCGGCGGATGCGGCCAGAGGCGGCACGCAAGAAGCAGCAGCGCCAGTAAAAAAACCGCCATGGCGATATTTTGCAGAAGGCGTTTGGCTGTTTTGAAAAAAGGAGGAGTGGTGTTCATCTTGCTACTCAGCGTCAGTTACGCCCCGCCAAAACAGCCGGGGCGTAGTCTGCGGTCTATTATTTTTTAGCAACAGCCGGTTCATCTGCCGGGACGACCACCAGTTTTTGATCACTGACGGACAGCGCCTGAACTTCGCGGTCATACATCGCTTCGCCATACGCCGGTGGGATGATGAAACTGCCGGTGTTGGTGGCTTTGATCTGATACACAAACTCCTGCACATCGGTGCTGGCGCTGCCGTAAATGACCACGCGGTCTTCGCGAATGTCGCTGTAATCCGGTGCCCACGTCGAGCCAGAGGCTGCCAGCGGTGACTGCCAGGATGCAGAAGCTTCTGCATCGCTGCTCTCATCGCTGCTGTCAGATTCCGGTTCCGGTGCCGATTGCTGTACCACTTCAAATCCACCCGGCAGCAAATCGACAATCGCCAGATTATCCTGCCCTTCTTTCGAATTGGCGCGGATTTTCAGGTGTACGTTGATTTTCTGTCCCAGTGTAATTTGTGTGACCGGTTTACCCTGTTCATCGGTGTAATCACGGGTAATTTCCAGCCCGCGCGAAATGGCTTTCTTCGGCGCGGCGAGGTCAAAACCGGCCTGCGTCACCACGTACCACGCCGGTGCGTCGTTACCATTTTCCACGCGTAATGCTTTCGCATCGGCGGTGAAATTGGCTTTCGCAAACAGCCCCTGAACGCTGGAAATCAACTGAGGTTCAACATTTTTGGTTTTGCTGATCTGCGTGATTTTCAGCGCGTCCGGTGCCGTAGCCTGCGCCGCAACTTCGGCCGAATAACTCTCCAGCGCCAGAATGCTCATCGCCGAAGAATAGGTCGTATAACGCTCCTCTTTCAGCGCTTTAACCATATTTTCCAGTACCTGCGGCGGAATGGCGGAGACTTTTTCCGGGAAGTGGCGCGTGATGAGATACAAACGCGTCGCGTCCTGAACCAGCGGATCAAAGTAACTCTGCGTCCACCAGGCTTTGTCATACGCCTTACTCAGCTGCTTCCACGTAGGCTGCAACAAGGTATTGGCTTCATCATCCATTTTCAGCATGCGATAGGACGAGGCCAGATATAGCGCGCTGAGATCGGTTTTCCAGGTGTCCGGATAGCGTTGTTGCAACGTGTCCTGCACCGACGCCAGCGAACTTGTGGTGATTTCACCCTGACGCGTCAGCAGATAAACTGCCCAGGCACGCAGACGCAGCGAGTACAAATCATCACTCTGACTGGCCGCCAGCTCGCGCAGTGCCGCATTGGCTTCATCGAGCATACCGGCCGGTAATGCAACGCCCGCAACTTTGGCTTCCAGCAGATATTGCACCACGTAAGGTGTGACGAACGGATCAGTTTGCGGCGACGAACGCCACAGGCCAATCGCGCCGCTGTCGTTCTGACGTGAACGCAGGATCGCCAGCATGTCTTTCAGTTTTTTGCTTGTATCCGCCTGACTCAGCGAACCTTTCATTTCCGGATGCTGACCTTCGAGGATCATCGGAATCGAACGGCTGACAATCTGCTCAGAACAGTAATACGGATAATCCGCCAGATACTGTGAAAGCCCGTTGGTCAGCACCAGCGGAGAGTTGGAAACCGCAGCTTTGCGCACCGCATAGGCATCAAACATCTGACGCAGGTTATCGACGTTCTGGCTGCTGCCGCTCATACGCCCCATCACTGACTGCGTGCGGAACGGCATGGCCGGGCGAACCGATGTGCTGATGGTGCGGCGACTGGTTTTATCGGCATACGTTGCTTCAAAGACCAGCGGCGCATCGCCCGGCACGGCTTTAGCGCGCAGACGGAAATTAATCACGCCTTCACGTTTTTCAGCCAGAGACAGGTTCTGATCCGCTTTACCGACCACTTCCAGCTGCGGCGGCACCGCCAGATGCACGGAGATGGCCACGCTCTTGCCGTTCAGCCCTTCGAGGTTATTGCTCACGCCGACGCTGACATCAAACTCATCGCCCGGCGCGACCATTGCGGGCACGTTTGGCGTCATGATGAAGTTATCGCGCACTGTCGCCGAGGTTTGCGCTTTGCCGATTTTGTCCGGTGTGACGGAAATCGCCATCACGCGGATTTTACCGTTGAAGTAATCCGGCACCTGATAATCAAACTGCTTCTCGCCGTTCACTTCGGTAATACCCGACCAGTACGCCACGGGTTTGTCGCGCTTGCGTTTGAACGGATTGACGTTCAGATCCAGCCCTTCACCGCCGTCACCGCCCGGCGCTGCCGCCAGCTGCATCAGCTTGCTGAACTCCGGCAGGATCAGGTCGAGGATTTGCGAGCTTTCCACGCCCAGCTCACGTTTGCGGAAGAAATACTCCAGCGGATCTTTCAGGCGATAACGCGCCACCTGCAAAATACCTTCGTCCACGGCAAACAATGCTACCTGCTGCGGGCCATCAGTCATGACGGTCATCGCCAGGTTTTCGCCCGGCTTAATAACTTCCGGCGCATCCACTTCCAGATAGTTCTGGCGCGCTTTGGTGCTGATCTTAAACGGCATCACGCCGTAACTCAGCGGGCTCATAAAGATTTCATTGGAATTCACATCACGCACAAATTGCACGTTGATGTAGCCGTTCCCTTCCATGCCCGCAGGCACGCGGATTTTCTGCACGGAACTGGTGGTATCCGTGTGGAACCACTGCCAGCTGTAAACTTTATCTTTCTCGATGGTGATCAGCCCGCTGCCGGTATAAGGCGCGTTGATGGAAACCTCGATTTCCTCACCCGGCTGATATTCCGCCTGATTGAGTTTCAGCTTCAGTTCGGCGTTGCGATCCAGCGAACGGCTGAGGTTGGCGTTGCCCGCGACGGTATACGCAATACGGTTAAGCACTTTGCCCTGCGCGTCTTCTACCACCAGCACGAAATCCCCCGGTTTGTCGGTTGCCAGCGTCAGGTCGTTGCCCTGCGCGGTGAGCGAAAGCGGTTGTTCCGAAAGCTGCACTTCCTTCATTTTCGACTGATATTTATAAACGCCGGAATCCTGCTTAGTCAGAACCGAAATGTATTTCTGTTCAATCAGCGCCACTTTCAGCGCAGGCAGGGCAATTTGTTTCAGGGTCGGATCAACGGCAATCACATTCAGATGACGAACCGCGCCGCGGTTGATGTACCCCAAATCGCCGTCCGGTTTCACACCAATCAGATAATCGTACGGCGAAACCAGAACCCGCGCGGTCGCAGAGACTGAACGCCCGCCACCGGCCACAAAGGCTTCTGAAAGCAGTTGCAGCTGATACGTCGCATCGGCATAAGATTTCAGATCCAGCGGAATATTCGCCGTGCCTTTTTCGTCCGTCGTGCGGTCTTCCAGATTGGTTTCAAACCCGTCGCTGTTCTGGCGATTCTCGTAAAACGCATAGTCCGGGAACGTGTCGAAACTCGGATACATCGGGCGCAGCGTCAGTTTCGACGTCACGCGGCGATCCTGCGCTGGCGTACCAAACAGGTTTTGCACGTCGATATTGGCCTGCAATTCTGTCGGTTTCACCCAGCCCTGGTTACGTTCCGGCGTCAGTTGCAGTTTCACTTTCAACTGGTCCGGCTCGAACTCTTTCACGTTGACTGAGGTGTGGCCCAGCAGCACGGAAGATTCGTTGTCTTTGCCGATCAGATACAGATAGACGTTCCATTCACCGGTCGGTGAATTGTCGTCGGTGGTATAACTCAGCTCGTTGAAACCGCTGGCACCAAGCGTCAGCGGAACTGTGCTCATCAGCTTATCGCGAGGGTCATGAATTTCAGCGCGCACGGGAACACCGGCCAGGCCCATACTCCAGTCGGCGGCGCGGGTGATCAGACCGATGTTGAAAGTGTCACCCGGACGATAAACACCACGATCGGAGAACAGATAACTGCTCAGCGTGCGCGGGTCGTTCGGGGTTTCTTCGCCATCCACGTCGAACCGCGAGAAATCGAGGCCGCGGTCATTATTGCGGTCGGCAGGCAGGAAGGATACGTCGCCCTCTTTTTCGACCAGGAACATCACTGGCTGGCGTTCGCTGGTATAAACATCCAGCGCCGGGAAACGCACATGTCCGTCAGCGCCGGTGGTTTGCGTCAGCAGCGTGACGCCGTTTTTCGCGATAACCGACACTTTGGCGTTGCTGACCGGCGTACCACTGTGAATTGACTGCACAAATACGTCGCGGGTTTTATCCTGCGAACGCTTGGCAATAATCCCCAGATCGGTGACCACCACAAAGCGGGAATCGCCGACCGGCGCTTCGTCTTCGCTCTGATCGTCATCCTGATACTGATAACCGTCGTCATCGGTCGCAGGTTTTTCTTCTTTCTTCTTCGGATCCCATTCCGACAGCGTCAGCAGGAATACGCCGCGATGCGAACTCGGATCGGTGGACAGATAACGGGAAAGATCGACGCCCTGATAATTCACTTCACCCGGCTTGTCGTTATTTACCGCCGTCTGATATTTGAAATGCTCGGTAAAATACTCGTCGTTCAGACGGTTAAATTCCGCCGACGAATATTCACGGCTTTTAAATGACACGATGTGTTGCAGCTGGCTCGGGATTACGCGTTTGATATCCAGACGCATTCCCGGCACGTTACGCGCGGCCACGCTGATTTGTTTGTCACCGTTCACCGACAGCAGCGAACCCTGCGACATAAATTGCAGAGACTTTGGATAATCCGGGACTTCAACAATGCGGTAGACTTTTTCCGGCATTTTATAGCCGCCGGAAGACGTCAGCACATTGTCGATCTCCACCAGCATGGCGCGGTGCGCCGGTGCATCGAAGCGGAAACTGAACTGCGGCTGATAGTCGCTTTCGGCTTCGTTCAGCTGAATATTCAGCGGCGTGGATTGCGCCAGCACGTTATTTTCGACGCTGTCCACATTCCAGCTGGCGTAATCGTCCGGGCCGGTTGCGGCGTCTGAATCGTTCGGATCGTGCTGCGGTAACAACCAGACTTTTACCGCGCGGCGGATATCTTTATCTTTCACCGCATCGCTGAACCCGATAATCAGCGCACGCTGACCTTTCGCGCCGTCGGCATCGACTACCTGCGCGCTGGCGTCACTCACGGCCAGGCTGTAAAGCGTTGGCACGGAAACCCAGACGTTACGCGCCTGCGTGGTTGCATTTGATGCCACCGACGCCTTCACGCCTTCGCCTATCGTCATGTGAACAGAGCCGCCGTGATCGAGCGATTTCAGCGGTTCGGAATGCACCCAGGCGTTGAGTTTTTTCTGGTCGTAGACCACGGAATAATTGAGTTTGGATTCCGTTTTGACTTTCCCTTCGCTCAGGCCCAGAGAGATTTGTTTCTCAAAACTGGCCACATCCACCGGCGCATTGAATTTGACGTTGAAAATCGCGCTGCGTTTTTGCGGATCCTGCGGGTCCTGATAATACTCGGCGGTCCCGGACTGATAATCGAACGCAGGCGCTGTGAATTCATAACGCGTGGTCGCCAGTTTGATTTGCGGCGCGAGCAGTACGTCAGGCGTAAAACCCACTTCGTATTTTGTGCCCATCGGCAGCGGATTTTTTGGCGTAAAGACCAGCGTATAACCGCTGATCCATTTCCATTCACCTTCGGTTGCCGGTTTCAGCGAAATGCCTTTTTCGACCACTTTGCCGACATCCGTCAGCGGCGCAGCTGAATTTCTAAAATTAAAAATGGCCTGCTGAGGCGCAATTTTTTGCGCGGCATAATTAATCGCTTCCGGGTTGCTGACCCGCACGCTGGTTTCCTGATACACCATCGGTGCCGGTTCGATCGGCTGCGGACGGTTTAACCACCAGTGCCAGCCGTAAACGCCCGCACCTGCCGCGCACAGCAACACCAGAATAGCCAGACTGATGGCTTTCGGGTGTTTATCGACACCGCTTTCCATGCGCGTAAATCCGCGCTTCAGCCAGCCGGACATTGCCGTCCACCAGACCGGCGCACGCCAGTCGATATTGCCGACAACAGGTTTAATGACGCGCCCGAGCAGACTTAAAATGAAAGCCATCGCGCGAAGGAGGCCTTTTATCAATGTAAAAGGCAAACGAAGTAAGAATCTGAGTAAATCCATTTGTAACTGTACCCCTAATCCCTATGACCCATAATCTGAAGTGATATTTAAGAAAAATATTTTGAAATTCAGAATATTGCGAAATGTGTTACGGAATATAAAATTCGCAAGAAGCGCGGCGAAGGATAATAACTATCCGACTAAAAAGCCATCATATAAAGCGTAGCAGCCCGACCGTTTTTTCGACCAATTTCTGCACTGTCAGCGGCGCAATTGTGTGAAACAATGGCGAAGGATATTGGAAGATAACTGTGTGGAAGGCGACAGGTAACATGAAGACCAAACTGATTACCCGCGAAGGCTATGACAAGCTCAAAACTGAGCTGGATTTTCTGTGGCGCGAGGAGCGTCCGGAAGTCACCAAAAAGGTGACCTGGGCCGCCAGTCTGGGTGACCGCAGTGAAAATGCCGATTATCAGTACAACAAGAAACGCCTGCGTGAAATCGACCGCCGCATCCGCTATCTGACCAAATGTCTGGAACAGCTGCGCATTGTCGATTATTCGCCACAACAGGACGGCAAAGTGTTCTTTGGCGCGTGGGTGGAAGTGGAAAATGACGACGGCGACATCAAGCGTTTCCGCATCGTCGGTTATGACGAAATCTTTGGCCGTAAAGACTACATTTCTATCGACTCCCCGATGGCGCGCGCGCTGCTGAAAAAGGAAGTCGGCGACAGTCTGGTGGTCACCACGCCGGTCGGCGATGCGACCTGGTACGTCAATGAAATCGACTACGGCAAATAATCAGATAACGCCCAAAACGTGAGGCACATCGTCCCGACGGCTGGCATTTTCAGCCTTCAAATCGTATAACGGTGCCCTGTATTTACGTCACTCACTAACGAAAAACTGATACCAGACCTATGAATGATCAACTGAGCCGCATTATCGCAAGTGAATTGCAGGTTCGCCCGGAGCAGGTTGCTTCCGTGGTGCGTCTGCTGGATGAAGGTAATACCGTGCCCTTTATTGCGCGGTATCGTAAGGAAGTCACCGGTGGGTTGGATGATACCCAGTTGCGTCAGTTAGACACACGTCTGGGATATCTGCGTGAGCTGGAAGACCGCCGCCAGACCATTCTCAAATCCATCGAAGATCAGGGCAAACTCAGCGACGATTTGGCAAAAGCCATTAATACCACGCTGAGCAAAACCGAACTGGAAGACCTGTATCTGCCATTCAAACCGAAGCGCCGCACGCGTGGACAAATCGCTATCGAAGCGGGGCTGGAACCGCTGGCCGATCTGCTGTGGAATGAACCGCAGAACGAGCCGGAAACCACCGCCGCTAAATTTGTTGATGCCGAAAAAGGCGTCGCCGATACCAAAGCAGCGCTCGATGGCGCCCGCTACATTCTGATGGAGCGTTTCGCTGAAGATGCGTCACTGCTGGCGAAAGTCCGTGATTACCTGTGGAAAAACGCTCATCTGACCTCCCGCATGGTCGATGGCAAAGAGCAGGAAGGCGCGAAATTTCGCGATTACTTCGATCACCACGAGCCGATTTCTCAGGTGCCTTCCCACCGTGCGCTGGCCATGTTCCGCGGCCGCAACGAAGGCGTCTTACAGCTGGCGCTGAATGCCGATCCGCAGCATGACGAACCGCCGAAAGAAAGTTACGCCGAACAAATTATTATCGACCATCTTGGCCTGCGGCTAAACAACGCGCCTGCCGACGTCTGGCGTCGCGCGGTGGTGAACTGGACGTGGCGCATCAAAGTGCTGCTGCACCTCGAAACCGAGCTGATGGGCACAGTGCGTGAACGCGCCGAAGATGAAGCGATTAACGTTTTCGCCCGCAATATGCATGATTTGCTGATGGCCGCACCGGCCGGAATGCGCGCCACCATGGGCCTCGATCCGGGTTTACGTACCGGTGTGAAAGTCGCCGTTGTGGATAACACCGGCAAACTGGTGGATATCGATACCGTTTATCCCCATACCGGTCAGGCAGCGAAAGCGGCACAACAGGTTGCTGCGCTGTGCATCAAACATAATGTCGAACTGGTGGCTATCGGTAACGGTACCGCTTCCCGCGAGACTGAGCGTTTCTTCCTCGAGCTGCAAAAACAGTTCCCGGCGGTAAAAGCGCAGAAAGTGATTGTGAGTGAAGCCGGTGCGTCGGTGTATTCCGCTTCCGAACTGGCGGCGCTGGAATTCCCGGATCTGGATGTTTCCATCCGTGGCGCAGTTTCTATCGCGCGCCGGTTGCAGGATCCGCTGGCGGAACTGGTGAAAATCGACCCGAAATCCATTGGTGTCGGCCAGTATCAGCACGACGTCAGCCAGAGCCTGCTGGCGAAAAAACTCGATACCGTGGTCGAAGACTGCGTGAACGCGGTGGGCGTGGATCTCAATACGGCGTCCGTTCCACTGCTGACCCGCGTGGCCGGTCTGACCCGCATGATGGCGCAGAATATCGTTAACTGGCGCGACGAAAACGGTCAGTTCCGCAACCGTGAACAACTGCTGAAAGTCAGCCGTCTGGGGCCAAAAGCCTTCGAACAGTGCGCGGGCTTCCTGCGTATTAACCACGGCGATAACCCGCTGGACGCTTCAACGGTTCACCCGGAAACCTATCCGGTGGTCGAAAGGATTCTGGCGGCGACGCAGCTGGCGCTGAAAGAGCTGATGGGCGATTCGAATGTGCTGCGCAGCCTGAAAGCCAGCGAATTCACTGACGAGCAGTTCGGCGTACCGACCGTTACTGACATCATCAAAGAGCTGGAAAAACCGGGGCACGATCCGCGTCCTGAGTTCAAAACCGCGACCTTTGCCGATGGCGTGGAAACCATGAATGACCTGATGCCGGGCATGATCCTTGAAGGCTCGGTCACTAACGTCACCAACTTCGGTGCGTTCGTGGATATCGGCGTTCATCAGGACGGACTGGTACACATTTCTTCACTGGCGAACAAATTCGTCGAAGATCCGCACACCGTGGTGAAAGCCGGCGATATCGTTAAAGTCAAAGTGATGGAAGTTGATTTGCAGCGCAAACGTATCGCGCTGACCATGCGTCTGGACGAACAACCGGGTGAAGCGCCTGCACGCCGTTCTGCCGCGCCAGCTTCAGAGTCACGCGACAATCAGAAACGTCATACACCCAACAAACCGGCGGGCCGCAATGCCGCGCCAGCGGGCAATAATGCGATGGCCGATGCGCTGGCCGCCGCGATGGGTAAAAAACGCTAATTTCTACCTTTTCACCTATCAAACGAAAGCCGCTGATAACCAGCGGCTTTTTTTATGTATCTTTTTTCGACACTTTTTAAACTCAATCCTAATGAATCAATCACTGAGGTAAATCAATAAAACAGATGTCCCACAGGCATAGCATAGCCTCGCGGTGGAGATACCCGTGAAGAGGTCAACCTCTTTTCTTTTGTCTCCACATGCGTACTAATTATGATAACTATTCTCGTTTGTACTTCTTTGCGTATTCAATACGCCGTCAGCCAAAGGCTGGCAATTTCGCACCAGGGACAATTTCTGAGCAATTCTTTTTGCCACAATAATCGCAGTTAAGTGAGATCAACGGGCATGGAAGCGCGGCGTAACATTTGTCACGCGGCCCCATAAATGCCTGAACGCTTCGCGAGGAACTATGCAACTTCAATCAAAACGTGCTTACAAAATCACCGGCTTTTCTCATGAAATCAGCCCGGCTTATCGTCAGAAACTGCTGTCTCTCGGTATGCTTCCGGGGTCATTCTTCAACATCATCCGCGTAGCGCCGATGGGCGATCCGGTGCAAATCGAAACCCGCCGCACCAGTCTGGTCGTGCGCAAAAAAGACCTCGACCTGCTCAAGCTTGAGATGCTGGCCTGATTTTTACTGATGAA
The DNA here is from genome assembly GCF_024808755.1 of Rahnella sp. BIGb0603. Lineage (NCBI taxonomy): Bacteria > Pseudomonadati > Pseudomonadota > Gammaproteobacteria > Enterobacterales > Yersiniaceae > Rahnella > Rahnella sp. BIGb0603. The sequence continues at coordinate 88,966 of NZ_JANUEX010000009.1, forward strand.
TGCTTTTTGCAAGATTGTTTAGCGCGGCCTCTGAAGGTTTTCCGCGTTTTTTCCCTTTCTCACACGTAGATCTGAACGTATGAAAGCACTGACTATTGGCCTGATTGGAAATCCAAACTCAGGTAAAACGACTCTTTTCAACCAGTTAACCGGTTCACGCCAGCGTGTCGGGAACTGGGCTGGTGTCACCGTCGAACGTAAAGAAGGCCAGTTCGCCACCGCAGATCACCAGATTACGCTGGTCGATTTGCCCGGTACCTATTCGCTGACCACCATTTCCGAACAAACCTCGCTCGATGAGCAAATTGCCTGCCATTACATTCTGAGCGGCGACGCGGATCTGATGATTAACGTCGTGGATGCCTCAAACCTTGAGCGCAATTTATACCTGACACTGCAACTTCTCGAGCTGGGTGTGCCCTGCATCGTCGCACTGAACATGCTCGACATCGCCAAAATCCAGAACATCAATATTGATATCCCGGCGCTGTCTGCACGCCTTGGCTGTCCGGTTATTGCTTTGGTTTCTACCCGCGCCAGTGGTATCAAAGAACTGAAAGCCGCCATCGACGCATTGCCGCAAGTGGCAAAGCTTGAACGCGTGAAATATCATCCGGTGCTGCAACAGGAAGTGGACGTGCTGGCCGCAGAAATGCCGCAGGACATGGCGCTGCAACAGCGTCGCTGGCTGGCTTTGCAAATCCTCGAAGGGGATATTTACAGCCAGACGCACGCAGGTAATGCACAGGGATTATTGCCGCAGGTGAAAGCCCGTCTGGCGGAGCAAAAGCTGGAAGATCCGGCGCTGCTGATTGCTGACGCGCGCTATCAGAGCATTGCGTCGCTGTGCGCGGACGTCAGTAACTCGCACCTCACCGCGCCCAACAAACTGACGCAGGTGTTGGATCGCGTGATCCTCAACCGTTTCCTCGGTGTACCCATCTTCCTGCTGGTGATGTACCTGATGTTCGTGCTGGCGATTAATATCGGCGGCGCGTTGCAACCGATTTTCGACATCGGCTCCGCAGCAATTTTCATTCAGGGGATGCAATGGGTGGGCTTCACCCTGCACTTCCCGCAGTGGCTGACCATTTTCCTTGCTCAGGGCGTCGGTGGTGGTATCAACACCGTGCTCCCGCTGGTGCCGCAAATCGGCATGATGTATCTGTTCCTTTCCTTCCTTGAAGACTCAGGTTATATGGCCCGCGCAGCGTTTGTGATGGACCGCCTGATGCAGTCGCTTGGCCTGCCGGGTAAATCTTTCGTGCCGCTGATTGTCGGTTTCGGCTGTAACGTGCCGTCCATTATGGGTGCCCGTACGCTGGATGCGCCCCGCGAACGTCTGATCACCGTCATGATGGCGCCGTTTATGTCCTGTGGCGCACGACTGGCAATTTTCGCCGTGTTCTCTGCGGCGTTCTTCGGGCAGGACGGCGCGTCCGTCGTCTTCTCACTGTATCTGCTGGGTATTGTCGTCGCCATCCTCACCGGCCTGCTGCTCAAATACACCATCATGCGCGGTGAAGCGTCGCCGTTTGTCATGGAACTGCCGGTGTATCACGTTCCCCATCTGAAAAGTCTGTTACTGCAAACCTGGCAGCGTCTGAAAGGTTTCGTGCTGCGCGCCGGTAAAGTCATTGTGATTGCGAGTATTTTTATCGGCGCACTAAACAGCTTCTCTTTCAGCGGTCAGGCGGTGGATAACATCAATGACTCCGCGCTGGCTTCGGTCAGTAAAGTGCTGACGCCGGTGCTGGCACCGATGGGCGTGCACGCCGATAACTGGCAGGCGACGGTTGGCCTGGTGACCGGCGCGATGGCGAAAGAAGTGGTCGTCGGTACGCTCAATACGCTGTACACCGCAGAACATATCCACAATGAGGAATTCGACGCAGCAAACTTCCATCTGCTCGCTGAACTCGGGGGTGCCGTGAACGAAACGTGGCAGGGCCTGAAAGACACCTTCAGCGTCAGCGTGCTTTCTAACCCGATCGAAGCCAGTAAAGGCGACGGAGAAATGGGTGTCAGTTCGATGGGCGTGATGAGCACAAAATTTGGTACCGCCATTTCGGCTTACAGCTATCTGATTTTCGTGCTGCTGTACGTGCCTTGCGTGTCGGTCATGGGCGCGATTGCCCGCGAAACCAGCCGCAGCTGGATGACGTTCTCAATCTTCTGGGGACTGAACGTGGCGTATTCCCTGGCGACCCTGTTCTATCAGGTGGCTACTTTCAGCAACCATCCGGCGTACAGTTCGGGCGTTATACTTATCGTTTTGCTGTTTAACGCTATCGTTCTTACCTGCCTGCGCAAAGCTCGCAGCCGTGTCAGCGTTCATTTGCAGCCGCGTAATGTTGCGGCCTGTTGCGAACCGGCGACCGGCAACGACTGCCACTAGGAGATACGATGACTACGCTGATTGAGGTTCGTGATTCTCTCGCACTGGCTGGCCGGGCAGATGCCCGCCAGCTTAGCCAGCTACTCAACGCGCCGCGGCCGCTGGTGCAGGCCATGCTCGAACGGTTGGTGGCGATGCGAAAAGCGGAAGCCATCGAAGCCGATGACAGCTGTCTGAGCGGCAGTTGTAAAAGCTGCGCCGACGGCAAAAAATGCCTGACGGTTTCCTATACGCTCATTAATTAAGACACGTCGTCCTCTGACACCGGGCTTTCGCCCTTACTGAATAGTCGCGCTGCGGCTATTCAGTTATCATCGGCAGGCCACAACGGCCATCAAAGCGCCGCAGGAGCCTGCATGATCGACAGTGAAATCACCTTCCGTAAACTTGAAATTTTCCTCGCTTACATGGAAAAGCAGAACATCACCCGCGCAGCCGAACAACTCGGCCTGAGCAGCGTCAGTGTGCATCGCGCCCTGCATTCTCTGGAGGAAGGTTTGCGCTGCCCGTTGTTTATCCATCGCGGACGTAATCTGTTGCCGCTGCCCGCCGCCGAAGCGTTACTGGAACATGCCACGCAGGTGATTGAGCAGATGGAACACGGCATTCAGGCCACGCAGCGCGCCGCGGGTTTTGGCGATAAACGTCTGAAAGTCGGCACGCTGTATTCGCTGACGCTGGAAACCATCCCGCGCCTGATCATGGGGCTGAAACTGCGCAGACCGGAGCTTGAACTGGAACTGGTGATGGGCTCCAATAATGATTTGCTGCAAAAGCTGGAAGACGGCCTGCTGGATGCCATTCTGATTTCGACCAGTGATTCGAGCGTGGATGCCCAGCGCTACGATCAGCTGCCGTTGTTTCAGGACGATATTTTCCTCGCCGCCCCTGCCAGCGCAGAACTGGCCTGCGAAGGCACGGCTGATTTGCGCGATTTTAAGCAGAAAAAATTCGTTTCCCTGGCCGAAGGATTCGCCACTTACCACGGCTTTCAGGAAGCCTTTCAGGTCGCCGGTTTTGAGCCGGACATTGTCACACGGGTAAACGATATTTTTTCAATGCTGAGTCTGGTACAGGCGGGTGTTGGCTACACGCTCATTCCCGGCAGAATGAAAGGTGTGTATGAAAATACGGTGAAACTCCTGCCGCTGGCTGAAGCCTATCAGATGCGTCAGACCATTTCGCTGGTCTTCCCGCACAGCCGCGAGCACGATCCTAATCTTCTCGCCCTCGCCGCTGAAAGCCGGATGTACGCGCTAGCGAGCAGAAAGCGCTGACAGACGCTTGTTGTTTTGCGCAATCAACACGACCGGCCAGTGCGTTTGATCCGGATGGGAACTCCAGATGGCAGATTCCGGAATGCTCACGCCGTCATAACGCATTTTCGAACCGTCATAAGGGTAAAATTGCCCTTTCTCTGTATCGAGTATGAAAACCAATAATCCGGCTGAATCCTGAGCAAGACGCTTCCACAGGGCGCGACCCCCGGTGTAATGATCGTTATCACTCATCAATGTAAGATGCTTTTTTACCACCAGCGTTTCATACAGCAATGTCGCTAAACGGTAATCGCGCATTCCGGAGTTAACCACCACACCTTCCACCTGAAACGCTTTGTCGTCTTCCCAAAACTGACGCACCTCGAGCATTTCATCGCTATTTTCCCTGCGGGCAAGTTCCAGAGTAGCCACCACATGGTGTCGGTTTTCCCCCCGGTTATCGGTTCTGGTTTGTGCTTCGGCAATGGCGATAAATGGAATTTTTTCATCATAGATGACCAACATATCTATGTTGTTGAAACGTATTTCATCAATGACTTCAAACCGTCTGGCCAGAGTGGCCGGACTGTACGATCTTTCAAGCACGATCATTTGCGAATCCCCGCGAATTAAAACTGGCATGATATCCCTTCGTTCAGAGTGGTTAGACATTAGCACGCTGCGCAATTATCAAACAGCGCAACGCGTTTCCCCCCCAACCTATCATGCCTTTAATCAGCGTTCGTTTTCGCGCAGCCGCGCTGCGAGACGTCCCGCAACCTGCATCCCTGACTGGCACAAAGACAGCGCCTCGCCCTGCTCCATCGCGCGTCGGGTGAGGCCAGTCAGCACTGCGCCCGGCGGCATTTCAATCGCCAGCCGCACATCGCGCTGATAAGCCGCAACCATGGCATCACGCCAGTTCACGGTACGCGCCATATTCATCGCCAGATCGTCGGCAATTTTTTCCGGCTGCCAGTACACGCGCCCGGTCGTTCCGCTGAGATAACCGCAGGTCGGGCGGGAAATATGAATCTCTTTAAACGCCTCGACCAGCTTAGCCGCCGGTTCCTCCAGCAGCGCACAATGCGACGGCACGCTGACTGCCAGCTGATGGGTTTTCTGCGCGCCGAGCCCTTTGGCGAGCTGCATAACCTGCGCCATCGCGTCGTCACGACCAGCAATCACCAGCTGGTCTTCGGCATTGATATTGGCGAGATATACCGGGGATTCGGCGCTGTTGACCTGCGCTACCAGCGCTTCAATCTGGCTTTGCTGCAAACCGGTAATGGCGGAAAGGCCAAAGCCCTGCGGATAAGCCTGCTGCATCAGTTCACCACGCAGGGCGACCAGCCGGACGGCATCCTCAAAACCGAGCGCACCGGCAATCACCGCGGCGGGGAATGCGCCAATCGACAGTCCGCTGCAAAAATCTGCCTCAATACCTTCGGCCTGACACTGCTTCGCCCAGACCACACCGGCAATCAGCAAACTCAGCTGAACCGCGCGGGTTGAACGTAAAGCCTCTGCGGTATCGAGCAGCAGAACATCTTCGGCAAGCGCATTGCTGGCCTGTTCAATGAGGGAATGCGTGAGCGAACTATCCGGCAAACGGTGCAGCATTTGCGGCACCTGCGGCCCCTGTCCGGGGAAGGTAAATAGGATCTTCATCGTGCTCCTTGCTTCTTTTGGCCGGGTTCAGTCGGCTGACAGTTGCCACGGGTCACGCACCCGTCGCGGGCCTGATGCTGTTTTCAGCATCACCTCGCCACCCCGCAGCCATTCGCTGAGGGCAAATCCACCCTGAGGTGTATTAATCTGGACATCGGCGCGGCAAGGCAGCCGCTGAAGCTGGTCGAAAAAATCAGAGAACCGGGAGGCGTCCACCGGTGTGTCGCAACGCACCAGCAAATCCAGATCGCTGTCAGCGTGCATCACCGGCAGATCACTGACCAGCGCGTAGGCACAGCTGCCGGTCACGCCCCACGGGAAAGGAAGTTTCAGGCTGCTTAACGTGATCAGCGCCTGCACCGGTTGCTGTGAAACAAACGGCGAATGCAGTAAAACGTTAACGTCGCTGACCAGCGATTCGGGCGTGACAACCCGAACCACCGCCGCCGGGTCAACCCAGGCGGCGGCGCGCTGAATACGTGCCATGCCGCGAATACCCACCGGAACAGCACCATCAGCACGCATATCACGACGCACCACCAGCGGCAGCGACGTGCGCCAGCCGGTGTTTACCCACGCGGGTAACGTGTCGTCGTTTTGCAGCGCTGAACGGTCGCTTATCCAGACAAAATCATGGGCACGCGGGTCACACATATTCACTCCTTTATGCTTAGTGAAGCGCGGCTGTCAGGGAAATAAACAGCGGCAATGTCACGATACACAACACGGAACTGATCAGCAGTGAAGCTTCTGCATCCGGAGACTGAACGCCGAAACGGTTGCCGAACACGATACCGAAGAAACCGGCAGACAGCGCAATCATCAGGATTGCGGTCACCGCCACCTGACCACTCAGGCCGAACGCCAGAACCAGACCCCAGGCGATAAACGGCTGAACCAGGTTTTTCGCGACGCAGGACAACAACACCGGACCGTTAATTTTCAGCTTACGGGCTGACAGGATAACACCGGTCAGGAACAGCGCAGACGCGGTCGCTGACAGGCCCAGCGGTTTGATTGATGCCAGGAAAATTTCCGGCATTTTAATGCCAAATGCCGCCAGAATCACACCCAGAAGCGGTGCCCAGACGATCGGTTTCTTCACTGAACGCCACATCAGAACCGGCAACAGTGCCAGAGATGAACCCTGATTTTCGCCGCTCAGACGCGCTTTTTCACGTTCCAGAATCAGCAGGCAGAACGGTGTCATCAGCACGGAACCGCAGGCAATAGAGACCGCGACGGACAGTGAAGTTGACGGCGCGTCGCCCATCACGCTGCTCAGGATAGGCAAACCGAGCGCCGCATAGTTTGGCAGTGCGACGGTCAGCGTCAGGACAGCAGCATCCTGCGGAGATTTCTTGAACACTTTGGTGCACACAAAATAAATCGCCGCATAGGTGATCCACATCGCCAGCACCAGCACCAGAATCAGCGGTGACTGTTCGACAATGCCGGACCACGGCGTTTGTACGGTCGCTGCAAACAACGCAGCGGGTAAAGCAAAATCCATCACAAATATATTCAGTAAAGAGACGTTCTGGTTATCCACCATTTTCGCTTTCCCGGCATAAAAACCGAGGATCATGATGACGAAAATAGGGGCAAGCGCGTGCAATATTACGTAAGTCATAGCGTTTTTCCTGAGGCAAATTGAATGCTCAGTCGGCGCCGGTGCGATGTTTTTTTAAGTATGACAGTCCAGTTGCAGACAACAGCAGATCCTCGCCCTGACCAAAATGTCAGGGCGGAACCCGCAATGCGGCTGCGTCACGCTGTTTGCAGGTGCGTTACCGGTTGAGACTGAAAGTTTTGTTAATGAATTACCATTCCTGACGCATCAGCTGGCGAACGCGCTGCGAACTTGCGCGGTTTTCTGCACCCAGACGGTTGCTGAGGCTAACGCCTTCTTTGCGGGCGTCCTGGATGTTCTGCCAGACAGCGTTTTGTACGCTGGTGATGTCGTCGGGCGTTGCACTATCCGGGTTTGCGATGTCGAGTAATTGCGACAGCAGCCCCAGAGTGGCGTAGTTTTCGATGTCATAAGCCATCGGCGGGATGGTTGCGGCCAGTTTTTCCAGCGCATCCACAGAGCGTAACGTGATGCGTGCGGCGGATTCTTTCCCCATCGCATGGATCATGACGCCGTTGTTTTTGAAGGCGATCAGCTTGTTGGCCTGATAACCGTGCGCCAGAAACGCACCAGACATCGCTTTACCCACAATCAGACCGACCACCGGATGTCCGGCCAGACGGGCTTTGGCGTAAGCGCCTGCGGCACCGGCCAGCGCCTGATGAATACCAAACGCTTCTTCGCGACGGCCATAAGCCTGACTTGGCACATCAATCACTGCCACGATGGCGCGTTTGGTGTCGGAGTTCGCATCAGCGGCAATGGCGTCGTTAACGACTTTTGCCAGCGTCCAGCCTTCCAGCAGACCGACTTCACCGCCCGCTGCGCGCGGATACTGATTATTTTTATCCGGCACGACCGTAATGAAACGGACAGCCTGATCGTTGAGTTTGCCATCGGCGGCTTTCACCGAAGGGCAAAGACCGCTGACCGGAGTAGCCTCTTTGGTCAGTTCGGCAAACCAGTAATCACCCCGGCTGACGACGTTGTTATTGAAAGTGCTCATGCGCGATCCTCCCGGTTAAACAGGGCTTCCGTCACTTCACGGCTGGCCTGCTGCGCGGTGTCAAAACCGGTCAGTTTTGGCAGGTAATAATCATAATTATCAGAACGATGTGTGGCCGGAACGCCTTTTTTGATGAAGCCCAGTACGCTGGATTTCACCTCAGCGAGAGAATCTTTCACCAGCGCATCGACAAAGCCGCTGTGATAGCGCACTTCGCCACCGGTCATGCTCCAGATAAACGGACGGTCGCGGGAATCGTATTCATCGATACCGGCTTCCTGCTCGATAACCTGCGGACCGTTCAGTCCCAGACGGGCTTCGCGGGTCACAATCAGATAACTACACAGCGCAGCGGCAATCGACATCCCGCCAAAGCAACCGACGGTACCGGCCACCACGCCAATCACCGGCGTATAGCGGCGTAAATCGACAATTGCAGCGTGAATATCCGCGATCGCCGCCAGCCCCAGGTTGGCTTCCTGTAAACGCACACCGCCGGTTTCGAGCAGCAGAACCGCCTGCGTCGGAATGCCGTTGCGGTTATCTTCTGCGGCCAGTTCCAGCGCAGCGGCCATTTTGGCACCGGACACTTCGCCCATACTGCCGCCCTGGAAACTCCCTTCAATGGCGACCACCACCGCGGGCTGACCGTTAATCTGGCCCTTCGCCACCACCATGCCGTCGTCGGCCTGCGGAACAATGCCCTGCGGTTCCAGCCACGGAGACATCACGCGTTCGAACGGCCCGAGCAGTTCGCGGAAAGTCCCGGCGTCCAGCAGTTTGCGGGCGCGCTGACGGGCGCTCAGTTCGATAAAGCTCTGATCAGTATCAGTTGGCATTTTCAGCCTCCTCAAAGACCTGTTCGATACGCAGACGGGCAACCCCTGGTGTGGCGCCAAAATCATTAATGTCCAGACGGCCTGCCGGTAATTCACGCAGTGCGTTCAGACGGTCGAAAAAGTGCTGCCACAGGCTGTGGCTGCCATCGACGGAGGTTGTGACAATAATTTTCAGCTCAGTTGCTGCTTTTGGTTCATACAGCGCTTCTAAATCGCCGGAACCCACCACGCCAGCTTCTGCGCGGCCTGGCAGCGCTTTTGCCGCCGGGTAGTTAAATTCAAAACGTTCCATAACACCTCTTTGTACTGATGTTAGTTAATTCGTATCCGGTTCAGTCAGGCCACGCTGACGCGGTCGAGAAACAGGGTGGCAGCCAGTAAATCGGCGGCACCGCCGGGCGACGTGTTATCGGCCAGCATCCGCTGTTCCAGATGGCGCAAGCGTTGTTTGCCTGCCATTGTGCTGCTGCCACCGGCTTCCAGCACCGCCCGCGCGCCCTGATGCATGGCTTGGAGCGCCGGCAAACCGCCGCGTGACAGCACACAGGTATCAGCAAGCGTGGTCATCACCGCCAGTAAGGCATCGACCTGTGCTTCGCTTTCGCCCGCACCGCGTGTCCGGCTATGATGGAGCTGCGGCAGCGCCCGCTCAATAATGTGCGGAAAACCACTTTGTGCTTCTTCACGGGCACCCGGCACCTGATAACGCTGCACGGCGTGCGAACCTTTACTGAATTTTTTCGGGCTGAAAGCGTCGGGTAACGCCGCAATTTTCGCAGCGCGCTGCGCAATAGTTTGCGGCAGCAAAGCTTCCGGCTGCATGGCGACGGCGCTGACCAGCAACCCCATCGCCCAGATAGCGCCCCGGTGAGTATTCACTCCGCCGGTTTCGGCCATCATCTGTGCTTCACCGGCACGACCTAAACGGCCCACTTCCTGACGCAGGGCGATATCCGCCGGGCGCTGCCAGCTGTGTAAGGCCAGCAAATAGAAAGTGGATGTCAGGCTGCGCGCCGAACGCACCATCAGGTCCAACGTTAAATCCTGATGTGCGCCGGAACTCCGGCTGTCTACCAGCCCCGGTTTCGGGCTAAGCCGCGCTTCGTCGATCAGCGCCTGCGTCGCCGTTTCTGCCAGCCTTTCGGCCAGTTCTTCCGCTGTCAGTACAGCGCCAATCGTTAAAGTTTGCGGCATCGTGATTACCAGCTGCGGAATTTGGCGGGCGGGTTATACAAACCGCCGGACCAGTCGACCAGTTCGCTCACGCTGCCAGCCGCCAGTAAAGAGCGGGTGGCGTCAGTGCGGCGAATTCCCATGTCTTCCGGGAAGACCACCAGTTCCTGACGGCGCAGGTCGGCGACGCGTTTGGCGTCAACGCCCAGACCAATGTCAGTGATACCGGCAACCGCAGCGACCATCGCCCGGCGTTCTTCCAGAGAACGGGCGCGGTACAGATAGGCGATCCCCTCTTCGGTCAGCACGTGCGTCACGTCGTCGCCGTAAATCATCACCGGTGCCAGCGGCATTCCGGATTCTTTACCCACATCGACCGCTTCGAGTTTTTCAACGAACGTCGGCTTGCCACCGGCCTGGAAGGTTTCCACCATCTGTACGACCAGTTTTTTACCGCGTGCCATCGGATCCGGCTCTTCAATCATGTCGAGCCATGCTGGCGTGGAGTGACGACGACCGTGCGGGTCATGGCCCATGTTCGGTGCGCCACCGAAACCGGCCAGACGACCGCGGGTGACGGTGGACGAGTTCGCCAGACCATCGACCTGCAACGTTGAACCGATGAACATATCGACCGCGTACTGGCCTGCCAGCTGGCAGAACGCACGGTTGGAACGCATGGAACCGTCAGAGCCGGTGAAGAATACGTCCGGACGGGCGCGGATATACTCTTCCATCCCGAGTTCGCCACCGAAGCAGTGAACGGTGTCGACCCAGCCGCTTTCAATAGCCGGGATCAGCGTCGGATGCGGGTTAAGCGTCCAGTGTTTACAGATTTTGCCGCGCAGGCCGAGCTGTTCGCCGTAAGTCGGCAGCAGTAGTTCGATAGCCGCGGTGTTAAACCCGATACCGTGGTTCAGCGACTGCACGTTGTGTTTGGCGTAAATGCCTTTGATCGCCATCATCGCCATCAGCACGTGAACCGGTTTAATCAGACGCGGGTCGCGGGTGAAAAGCGGTTCGATGAAGAATGGCTTGTCCGCGACAACCACGAAATCAATCCAGTCGCCCGGAATATCAACACGCGGCAGGTCGGTTTCTTCATCTACCAGTTCGTTGACCTGCGCAATGACGATACCGTTTTTAAAGGCCGCGGCTTCGACCAGCGCTGGCGTATCTTCGGTGCTTGCGCCGGTATAAAGGTTACCTTTGCGGTCTGCTTTAAAGCCGGCGATCAGGGCGATGTTTGGCACCAGATCGACGTAAAGACGAGAATACAGTTCGATGTACGTGTGGATCGCGCCGATTTCCATCTGACCATCTTCAAGCAGTTGCGCGATACGCAGGCTTTGCGGGCCGGAGAAAGCGAAATCGAGCTTGCGGGCGATGCCGCGTTCGAAGAGATCCAGATGTTCAGCACGGCTGACGCTCGGCATGATCATATGTAAGTCATGCAGCTTTTCAGGGTTCACTTTTGCCAGTGAACGGGAAAGAAAGTCAGCTTGTTTTTGGTTGTTACCTTCCATCACCACGCGGTCACCGGAGGCAATCAGCGTTTCGAGGACAGGAATAATTTTATCAGTGGGTAAAACTTTACCCTCGGCCACGGAACGGACACTGTCGATACGCCGTTGTTTTTCGCTGCGGCGGGTGTCCCACACTTTCGTGGTCTGCGGATGTTGCGGCATGCCAAACCTCCCTGGGTTGAGCTTGCTGAAGATTTCCCGACGTGATGAAACAAAGAGGACGGTGGGAAGTTCAGTCAAGTGGCGGTTGCATCACATTTGACCTGTTTAGTTAGCGTGTTAAGTGTAGGAAGGGCCGAGATAACCATCAATGAAGGCGGCGGACACTTCGTTACTCTGAGAGTAACGATTGAGGGGAATTCTTTAAAAACAGTTTGATACAAAACAAAGAATGAGAGGTATCCCTCAAAAACAGGTGAAAAAAAGGGATGCGCATGGCATCCCTTTTTTGCAGATAAGAAGATTATTTGAAAACTTCTGCGGTCGCAGTGATTTTCTTTTTCTCCTGCGCGGCGATCACGACGTAGTATTTCCCGCCTTTTTCATCAGCCAGTTTGGACAGCTCATCTTTAGCATCCATTGGCGCAGTGTATTCATTGCTGGTTGTTACCACGCCCAGGCTGGTGTAACCCTTATCTTTAGCTTCTTCTTTGGTGATCATCTCTGCGGCCATTGCGTTCACAGAGAACAAACCTGCCAGAACGGCTGCAATAATAATTTTATTTGATTTCATGACATTACCTCTAAATTGGATGAATAGTTTTGAAAGAAAGCAGTCAAGATATGAACGGCAGGTGAATCTGTGCTGGCACGAACCTTCCTGGTCAACCACCAGATTTCTCCCCAGAGACACAAACGGGCGATGGAAAATTTCCCCCTCTCACCTCCGGCATCTATCGGCTTAAGTATTAGTCACCCTTGGGAATTAGCCAGAATTTTGACAAATATTTTTACATTGGTTTTCAGTCTGCAATCAGAAAGCGTTCGACAATTTCACAAAAAGCATCCGGGTGCGAGATAAAGGGCGCATGGGCTGCTTTTTCAATGATTTCCGAGTGAGAATCAGGCAGTAAAGCATCCAGTAACGGCACGATTTTTCTCGGCACCAGCCCGTCGAGCGCGCCGTAAATACGCAGTACCGGCAAGGTCAGCGTCGTCATTGACTCACGTAAATCGGCTGTACGTAAAATCTCCAGCCCACCGTTGAGCACTTCTGCGGGCGGCATTGGCAGATTCAAAACAATTGATTTCAGCAAACGGGCATCCTGACGGGCGCTGTTGCTGCCGAGCGTCTGCAACGCCAGAAAACGCTCGACCGTACGCTGAAAATCTTCACTTAGCTGATGCTGGAATCCCTGCAACACATCGGGGCGGATGCCCGGCCAGTTGTCATTCGCGGTAAAGCAAGGCGAAGATGCCACGGTAATCAGTTTTTCCACGCGCTGCGGCGCACTCAGTGCAATCTGGCTGGCGACCAGTCCGCCCAGCGACCAGCCCACCAGCGAAGCCTTTTGCGGCATGGCAGACAGTACCAAATCAGCCATTTCTTCCAGCGTCTGCGCCCCAAAACCTTTACTGCGGCCATAGCCCGGCAGGTCGATCAGGTGCAGACAAAAATGCGGCGCAAGTCGCTCCGCCGTGTAACGCCAGACCTCGGCGTTCAGTCCCCATCCGTGAAGCAGCACAAGATGGCGATCTCCTTCGCCGATTGTCTCCCGGTAAAGCGTATTCATAGCGTATTGTCCGTGTCAGTCTGATTGTTCAATCCATAAAAATGGCACAAGGAACCCGCCGCTATGCTAACAATTGCCAGCCGCTGTTGGCTATGTCAGTGTCCGCTCCATCTGGCGATACAGGGCATTTGCAGTCTGTGCCTCAGACATTTGCCCGCCGCACCGCCCTGCTGCCCGCGCTGTGGATTACCCGGCACCGGAGGTAATCTCGATTGCGGCCGCTGCCTGCTGAAACCGCCGCCGTGGGACGCACTGGTTTTCGCGAGCGCGTATGAACCGCCGGTCAGCGGGCTGGTGCTCCGGCTCAAATTCGCCAACCTACCTGAGCTGGACACCACGCTCGCGCGCCTGTTTCTGCTGCGCTGGCTGCCGCGCTGGCGGTCCGGTAATCTGCCGCGTCCGGATATCCTCCTCAGCGTACCGCTGCATCAGAAACGTTATTTCTCCAGAGGCTACAATCAGAGTGAATTGCTCGCCCGGCCGCTGGCCCGCTGGCTGCACTGCGAATATCGCCCGTACGCCCTGAGCCGCGACCGGCGCACCGTGCCGCAGCAAAGCCTGAGCGAGCGGGAAAGAAAGTGGAATCTGCGTAAAGCCTTTACCTGCCATGCCGATTTGCGCGGTAAAAACGTGATGCTGCTTGATGATGTGGTGACCACCGGCAGCACGGTGCGGGAAATCAGTAAAATGCTCATTAATCAGGGAGTTGCTTCAGTGCAAATCGCGTGTATCTGCCGGACATTACAGACATAAGCACGTGCTGCTAACACTCTGGCAACGGGAAGGGTGACGGGTAAAAGCAAAGGGCGTATTATAACCAACTAGAGTAGTCAACTATTGAGCGAATGTTATGATCCTTATTACCGATGCTGCCCAAGAGCACTTTGCCAAATTGCTGGCAAGCCAGGAAGAAGGCACCCAAATCCGCGTATTCGTGATCAATCCCGGTACGCCGACCGCAGAATGCGGTGTCTCCTATTGCCCGCCTGACGCCGTAGAAGCGACGGATACCGAACTGAAGTTCGAGAAACTGTCTGCTTTCGTCGATGAATTAAGCGCGCCTTATTTGCAGGATGCGGTGATCGACTTCGTCACCGATCAGTTGGGTTCCCAGCTGACGCTGAAAGCGCCTAACGCTAAAATGCGTAAAGTGTCTGACGATGCGCCTCTGATGGAACGTGTTGAATATCAGTTGCAGTCGCAGATTAACCCGCAGCTGGCCAGCCACGGCGGTCGTGTTTCCCTGATGGAAATCACCGACGACGGCATCGCAGTTCTCCAGTTCGGCGGCGGTTGTAACGGTTGCTCTATGATTGATGTCACCCTGAAAGACGGCATCGAGAAAGAGCTGCTGCAAAACTTCCCGGAACTGAAAGGCGTTCGCGATCTGACCGAACACCAGCGCGGCGAGCACTCTTTCTACTGATTAACCGTTGATCAGACAGAATGTAAAAAGCACCCTTCCGTTGGGTGCTTTTTTATGGTTGCGGATTAAGAAATACCTTTGCGTCGGCGGTCCAAATCCGCCAGCAGCAGATTAATGTGCTCATCGCTGAACAACGCTTCCAGCGTGTGCGTCAGTTTTCGCCGCCAGTTGGGATATTCAGTATTCGTGCCGGGCACGTTAACTGGCGTCGACATATCCAGCCAGTCTTCCGGTTGCAGCCCGAGCAGCGCACTGGCGCTGTCAGCCAGATAACGTTGCAGACCGCGGTTAAGCACCGACGTCATCGGCATGCCTGCTGCGGTTTTGCTGGTCGCTTTCGGCACGCATCCTGTCCGGTGCAACGCGTCCAGCAAACCCTGCTTACTGTGCTCGCGCTCCCCGCGCAATTTCTCCAGCACCTGCGGGTCCGGATAAACACCCAGCGACGCACCGAGCGTTAAATCTCCGCCTTCCCAGTAGCCGCGCAACGTCGGCAAATCATGCGTGGTCACTGTCGCCATCGCCTGCGAAACGTAATCTTCCGGCGGTCGATAGACGAAGTGTTTATCGTGCTCGAAATACAGTACTTTGTAGGAATACACGCCGCTGTCGCGCAGGCTGGCGACAATTTCTTTCGGCACGGTCCCCAGATCTTCACCAATCACCATGCACTGGTGCCGCTGACTTTCCAGCGCCAGCACACCGAGTAAATCTTCCAGCGGATAACGGACATACGCGCCATTCCCCGCCTCCTGATCCGCCGGTATCCACCATAAACGCAGTAACCCCATCACGTGATCGATACGCAGCGCCCCGCACTCCGCCATATTCGCGCGCAGCAAATCGATAAATGGCTGATAGGCACGGGCTTTCATTTCATGAGGATCAATGGGTGGGAGCCCCCAGTTTTGCCCCTGCGGCCCCAGAATATCCGGCGGCGCGCCAATCGTCGCATTCAGACAATACAACGACGGATCTGACCAGGTTTCCGCACCACCTTCCGCCACGCCAACCGCCAGATCACGGTATAAACCCAACGGCATATCCAGCTCCACGCTGCGCTGATAACACACAGAAAATTGCGTATGTGCCAGCCATTGCAGCCACTGGTAGAACTCAATTTCACCGGCATAATGCTGGCTGAATTCCGCCACATCCGCCCCTTTGGCGTCACGATAAGCATCGGGCCATACCGGCCAGCCCCACAATCCCAGATCTAAATCCCGCAGATGAACATGCAGCGCATCGAACAGCGCCTGCTGGCGCAAACTTTCACCGCCCAGCAACACAAAACGACGGAAATCCCGCTTGCGCTGGCTGGCTTCCGGCAGTTCGCCAAAGAGCGGCCACGCCAGTTTCAGCGCATTTAATTTCAACCGCATCACCAGCGGATAATCAACAAACTCGGTGCTGCGCGCCTGCAACAACGCATCTCGCGTCTCGATGGAATGCCACCAGCTTTGCGCCAAATCGCTGGCGATAAATTCTTCCACCGCATTCACGTCGATGTACGCCAGATTCAGCCAGCGGCGTGACGACGGGCTGTACGGGCTGGCGCTGAGAGGATTGGCCGGATACAACGCGTGTATCGGGTTCAGCCCGACGAACGCGCCGCCGCGCTGGCCAACTTCTTCCACCATTTTTTTCAGATCGCCAAAATCACCGACGCCCCAGTTATTTTCCGACCGCAGCGTGTACAACTGAACCGTCGCACCCCACAGTTTTTTACCTGCCAGCAGCGCGGGCGGCTCATAACAGCGTGGCGGCACAACAATAATCCGGCACGGCCAGATTCTACCGTTTTGCGATAACGTCAGTTGATGGTAACCCGTGGGCAATCCGGCGCTGAGATTCAGAACCTTGCCAACCTCAACGGTTCCTTCGGTCTGGTCGCCGTTTTCAAGCGTGAACTGCCAGCAAAATGCGCCGCAGCCCTCCGGGGTTAGCAGCACTTTTTTGCCTTCCGTAAACACTTTTACCGCAGGCAAAGGCGTTACCTCGGGCACATCTTCCGGATCACGCCCCATGGCCGCCAGCAGCGATGCCCTCGTTTCGTTGGACACCGTTTCTACTTCATCCGACATATTGATAAAGCTGTCTAAAATACCTGCCCGGCGCGCTGCCTCAACAAGTTGCTTATCCTCCATGCCTGCTCCTAACGTTTTGCCTGCCAGATGCGCTGCTGATAATCGCGGATTGAACGGTCTGCGCTGAACATCCCGACGCGCGCGGTGTTAAGCAGAGTGCGGCGCGTCCATTCGTCAGCGTTACGGTACAATTTATCGACCTGTTTTTGCGCTTCGCAATACTGAGCAAAATCCGCCAGAACCAGATAGGGATCGCCGCCATCGAGCAGGCTGTTGAGCATCAGATCGAAAGCCTTTTTATCGCCGTTGGCATAAAAACCGCTGGCCAGTTCGTCGAGAATCGCCTTGAGATGTTTGTCTTTTTTCACCACGGCTTTCGGCTTATAGCCTTTCTTCAGCTCGGCTTTTACTTCATCAACGGTCAGGCCAAAGATGAAAATATTGTCTTCGCCCACCTGCTCGGCAATTTCGACATTCGCGCCGTCCAGCGTGCCGACAGTCAGCGCGCCGTTAAGCGCCAGCTTCATATTGCCGGTGCCCGACGCTTCTTTACCGGCAGTAGAAATCTGCTCGGAGATATCCGCAGCCGGGATCATCCGTTCCGCTACCGACACGCAATAATCCGGGATGAACACGACTTTAATACGATCGGCGACGATCGGATCGTTGTTGATCTTCTCCGCGACCTGATTGATCGCATAGATAATATTTTTGGCGAGGTAATAACCGGGCGCGGCTTTAGCACCGAACAGGAAAACGCGCGGCACAATGTCGAGCTTCGGATTATCGCGGAGCTGCCGGTACAAGGAGAGAATGTGCAGCAGATTCAGATGCTGACGTTTGTACTCGTGCAGGCGTTTTATCTGCACATCGAAAATGGCGTCAGGATTGAGGCGGATCCCCATGCGCTGCCAGACGTATTCCGCAAGCCGCACTTTGTTGTCATGCTTGATTTTGCGGTACTGCTTGCAGAATTTTTTGTCTTTTACGCCGTCTTCCAGACCTTTCAGCAGATCCAGATTATTCACCCAGGAATCCGTTTTCAGGCGTTCATCAATCAGCGCGGAAAGCGCCGGATTACACTGTTTCAGCCAGCGGCGCGGCGTGATGCCATTGGTCACGTTGTGGAATTTTTGCGGCCACAGCTGATGATATTCCGGGAACAAATCTTTCACCACCAGATCCGAATGCAGCGCCGCCACCCCGTTTACTGCAAAACCGGCCACCACGCAGAGATTCGCCATCCTTACCTGTTTGTCGTGATGTACGGCCAGTTTCGCCCAAACCGCTTCATCGCCCGGCCAGGTTTTACTGACCAGTTTTTTGAAGTTGGTGTTGATTTGTTTGATGATTTGGAAATGTCGCGGCAGCAGGCTGCGCACCAGACTTTCGTCCCAGGTTTCCAGCGCTTCCGGCATTAACGTGTGGTTGGTATACGCAAACGTGCGGCTGGTGATGTGCCAGGCATCGTTCCAGCTCAGCTGGTGCTCGTCGAGCAATACGCGCAGCATTTCAGGAATGGCGATGGTCGGGTGCGTGTCATTAAGCTGGATGACTTCATAATCCGGCAGCTCGCTGATTTTGCGGCCCAGGAAATGATGACGCCGCAGGATATCGGCCACCGAGCAGGCGCACTGAAAATACTGCTGCATCAGGCGCAGGCGTTTACCGGCCTGATGGTTGTCATTCGGATAGAGCACTTTGGTGAGTTTGGCAGCTTCGATGCCCTGCTGTTCCGCTTTCAGGAACTCGCCGTCATTAAACTTCTCCAGATCAAACGGATGCGGATGCGTGGCTTCCCATAAACGCAGCGGCTGCGTAATTCCGTTGCGATACCCCATAACCGGTAAATCCCAGGCTTCGCCGCGCAGCGTAAATTCGGGTTCCCAGCGGGAAACTCCCTGATCGTTCTTTACGATTTTCCCGCCAATGCCAACATTCACCGCCAGCGAACTGTTATGGCGGAACCACGGATATTCACTGCGGTGCCAGTCATCCGGCGACTCTTTTTGTTTGCCATCAACAAAGCGCTGACGGAATAAACCGTACTGATAGTTCAGGCCATAACCGGTGCCCGGTTGCCCGACCGACGCCATCGCATCGAGATAACAGGCCGCCAGACGCCCGAGTCCGCCATTACCGAGCGCCGGATCGATTTCTTCTTCAAGCAGGTCTGTCAGGTTGATATCAAACTGCTCAAGCGCGCTGGCAATTTTTTCGTACCAGCCGAGATTAATCAGGTTATTACCGGTCAGCCGCCCGACCAGAAACTCCATCGAGATGTAGTTAACGTGGCGGGTGATCTTTTTACTTTTCCTGCTCACGGACTCATTTTGCGGAGGAAGCTGTTCAGCGACTGCGGCGCTGACTGCGTGCCACCATTGATGCCGGGTCATGTCCCTGGCTGAAGTAAGTCCAAATGCTTGCCACTGGCGGGTTAGCGCCGCCAAAAAAACATCCTGCTTGAGCGTGATTTTCGACATAGGGCAGTCTCTTTTCTGTCAGTGGGGACGGAATGTTTCCGTGAGAAAAAGCCTGATTGCGGTAAAAAGTGTGATCCCAATACACTTATGTATAAACCCTATGTCGAAAAAATGCTCACTGCCGTTTGTTTCTAAAACTTTTTAAGGCCATTTTTATTTTTGCCCGTAATAGGCATCCGGCCCGTGTTTTCGGCTGAAATGTTTTTGCATAAGGTAATCATCCATCGGGGTCTGGTTGCGCCGGATTGAACCAGTGATCCACGCCATTTTGGCGACTTCTTCCAGCACCACGGCGTTGTGAACCGCCTGTTCCGGCGTGGCTCCCCAGCAGAACGGGCCATGCTGGGCGACCAGAATGCCCGGCATATGCAGCGGATCAATGCCCGTCAGCGCAGCGGCGATCACTTTGCCCGTTTCCAGTTCGTATTCTCCGTTCACTTCATGGCGCGACAAAGGCCGCGTACAGGAGATCTCACCGGCAAAATAATCCGCATGCGTGGTGCCTAACGCGGGGATCGCAACGCCAGCCTGCGCCCACGACGTCGCATGGGTCGAATGGGTGTGCACGATGCCGCCGAGTTCAGGGAAACGGGCGTAAAGTTCAAGATGCGTGGCGGTATCCGATGACGGTCTGTAGCGCCCTTCCACCACTTCACCGCGCAAATTCACGACCACCATATCGCTGGCCTGCATTTTTTCGTATTCCACACCACTCGGTTTGATGACCACCAGCCCGCGCTTGCGGTCGATGCCGCTGACGTTGCCCCACGTAAAGGTCACCAGACCGTACGCAGGCAGCGCCATATTGGCTTCAAATACGCGTTGTTTCAGTGCGTCCGTCATGCCATTTCCTCCATATTCAGCCCGGCCTTCTGCATTTTATCCACCACCCAGGCGCGCGCGTTGCGCACTTCCTGCATCGGATCGGCGGCGGTTTCACTCCACATTTCGATGAGATAAGGCCCGCGATAGCCGCTTTTCTGTAGCGTTTCGAAGCAGCGCTCAAATTCCACGACGCCGCTGCCGAACGGTACATTTTTGAATACGCCCGGCTGCGTATCTTTAACGTGTACCGCGACGATATGTCCGGCACCGCTTGCCAGTTCCATCTGCACGTCGTTGTCCCAGGCGGATAAATTGCCGATGTCCGGATACAGCTGGAACCACGGGTTATTCAGGTAATGCGTATAGCCCAATGCTTTGCTGATTGAATTCATCAGCGGGTAATCCATGATTTCCATCGCCAGCGTGACCTGCGCCCGGCTGGCCATTTCGACCGATTCCTGCAAACCGGCACGGAAACGCTCACGGGTATGATCGTTGGCCTGCTGGTAATAGACGTCATAACCGGCGAGCTGAATGACACGGATACCTAAATCCTGCGCCAGCACGATGGCTTTACGCATGATTTCCAGCCCCTGATTACGGGTTTCATCGTCTTCAGAGCCCAGCGGAAAACGCCGGTGCGCGCTCAGGCACATCGACGGAATGCGGATGCCCGTGCGCGAAATCGCATCCACTACGTTCAGTCTCTGCCCGCGTGACCAGTCAAGCCGCGCCAGCCGGTGATCGGTTTCATCCACCGACATTTCGACGAAATCAAAACCCAGTTCTTTCGCCAGCGTCAGGCGCATCAGCCAGTCTTCACCCGCAGGCAAAGCTTTTTCATAGATACCGAGTGGAACGGCTTTGTGCATCATGCGATTTTCCTTAACCCCAGAGCTGGCTGATGGATTTTTTGAACTGACGCGCCGCGTCTGCCGGGTCTTTCGCGTCACGGATACTGCGCCCGGCAATGAAAACGTGTACCGGAATGTCTTTGAACAGCGGCAAATCTTCCAGCGCCAGACCGCCGGTGATCGTGACTTTAAAGCCCATATCGGAAAGACGTTTGATCGCCGTAATATCGGCATCGCTCCACGCCACACCGGCAGCCTGTGCGTCACGGCTGCGGTGATAAACCACTTGCCGGATACCTGCGTCATGCCATTCCTGCGCCTGTTCCCACGTCCAGTAACCGGTCAGTTCAATCTGCACGTCACCGCCAAATTCTTTTGCTACTTCCAGCGCACCTTTGGTGGTGTTGATATCGGCGCAGCAAATCACGGTGACCCAGTCGGCGTTGGCTTCAAAACACATGCGCGAGAGAATTTTCCCGGCATCAGCAATTTTGGCATCGGCCAGCACGATTTTCTCCGGATACAGCGCTTTCAGATCACGCACCGCACGCACGCCTTCTGCGACACACAAAATAGTGCCGACTTCGATAATGTCGACTTCGCTGGCGATAAGACGCGTGGTTTTGTAAGCATCGTCCATCGACTGGTTATCCAGCGCCACCTGCAACATCGGTAATGAATGAGACATAATGAATTCCTTCTCTGCTAACGAATTAGTTAACCGCCGTGGCGGAAGTCTGGTCGATCAAATCTAGTACCTGCTGCGCGGTGGTGCAGGCGCGCAGGCGGTCAAAATTGGCTTCATCTTCAAACAGGTTCACCACCTGCATGATGCCGACTTCCTGATGCGCGCTGGCATCCACAGCAGCCAGCGTGATCAAGATATCCACCGGATCGTTATCTTCATGGTTGAACACCAGCGGCTTTTTCAGGGTCACCAGCGCAAAACCGGTTTTCAGGACGCCTTCTTCCGGGCGGCCATGCGGCATCGCCAGTCCCGGCGCTATGACGAAATAGGGTCCGAACTTTTTAACGCCATCCAGAATGGCCTGGTAATAACGCGGCTCAACCACACCGGCGTCCACCAGCATATCGACGCCAATTTTGACCGCTTCCTGCCAGGTTTCTGCCTCCGCGTTCAGACAAATCGAGTTATTCTCGGCCAGCGAATCTCGCAGTTTCATTGCACGCTCCTTACTTTTTCAGCGACGTTGGGAAGTGAGCATTAATGACTTCCATCACTTTCGGTCCGAAATCCGCCGCCGAGAGCATGTTGCGTACACCGACGACGTATTTGTTGCCGCTGACGGTGATTTCGTCGGCGACATGCGTGGACGCGACAATAATGTCCGCGCCGCTCAGCTCAGATTTGTACTCACCGACCGCGCAGCTGTTCATGGTGTGATCCACGCCTTCCTGTGTCAGAAACTGCCCGATTTTCATCTTCATGATCATCGAACTGCCTTGCCCGCAACCGCAAACTGCCAGAATTCGTACTGTCATGGGAACCTCGTTAATTAGTGAGTAGTGGACTCATTAAGAGCTTGTTTTTCGGCATCTTCTTCGGCGCGAAGCGTGCGACCGGCGAAGAACATATACAGCACCGCGATTACGGCAATAACGCCCATGAAGGCCATGCCAACGCTAAAGAATCCCTGCATCATTGGCGGTGCCAGAATTGACCAGTCGGCCATGCCCATCCAGGCGCTGAGGCCGGTCAGTTTGATGGCCCAGACGCAGCCGAAGATTTCGATCATCCCCATCACCAGACAAATTTTCAGTGCGGCACGCCAGCCACCGAAGTGGTTCGCGAATACGCCGATGGTGGCGTTGGAGAAGAACATCGGGATAAAACCGGGAATAATCATGATGGAAGAACCCACGCCAAACAGAATGGCGACGGCAATCAGCTGGCCGATGGTGCCCCACATAAAGCCCCAGACCACAGCGTTTGGCGCGAAGCTGTAAATCGCCGCGCAGTCGATCGCCAGAACAGCACCAGGAATTAAGCGTTGGGAAATCCCGTTAAAGGCTTCCGTCAGTTCTGCGACGAACATACGCACGCCCTGAATAATGATGAAAATGGCAACCGCAAACATCAGGCCGGTTTGCAGGATGTAAATTGTCCAGTGGGTTTTACCGGCCATTTTCTGCAACGTATCAAGACCGAACGAGCAGAGGATAATGCCGAAGAACACGGTCATCACGATGGCGGTGGAAACGATATTGTCGTGGAAAATATTCAGCCAGCCGGGCAGTTTGAGGTCTTCAACGCTGTCCTCTTTCTTACCGAGATACGGTGCGATTTTGTAAGCAATCCATGACGCAAACTGCTGCTGGTGCCCGATAGAAAAACCACTGTTTTCCGTTACGGACTGCGTCGGTTTGTACATCATATTGGAGGTGATCCCCCAGTACAGCGAAACCAAAATCGCCGTCGACCAGATGGTGGTCCACATCGGCCAGCCGATGATGTAGAAGAAGACGGCGATCAGACCCGCCTGCTGGAACATGATGTGGCCCGTCAGCATGATGGTACGGATGCCGGTAATGCGGCGGAAAACCACCATCAGGATGTTCAGTGCGAGCGCGATAAGCACCGCGTAGCCGACCCAGCTGTAGGCATCGCCCATGCGTTCGACCGTTGCCATCATTGAGGCATAGGTATCTGAAATAGCACCGTTAATTCCGTAGACTTCAGAAAGTTTCGCCACCACAGGTTTAAATGTGCCCGTCAAAATTCCGGATCCCGCCTGCAGTAACATAAAACCGATGATGGTTTTGATGGTGCCTTTGATGATAACCGTCGCGCTCTTTCTGAGCAGGATGTAACCGAGCATAGTTACAAGCCCCAGCAATAACGGCGCGTTGGTCATTACCTGATTAAAAAAAACGGTAAAGAGGGTGTAGAGGAATTCCATATAACTCTCCGTCTGACCTTGTTTAATCTCTTCAGCGCAGGACTCTGCACATAAAAGTGAGGGACAGACGAACTCTAATGCTCACATTGAATCAGATAAAGATTCACAATGATTATTTGTGAGCGGTCTCGCAAGATATCGTCATCCCTCTGTTTCACGCACAAAGAGATAAACTCATATTTATTATATTTATCAAATAAATAAGTAGATTATTTTATTACCTGCACTTCCTGCTTATTCAGAGAGCCTGTCTTCAGCGTGTCCGAAACCATTCAAAAATCGTCGATTAAAATCATTGTCACGGCAAAATTTCGATGATAAATTCCTCACAATCAAATCATATTTAATCATTAAATGATTTATTGTGATTTAATCATTCAAACCAAACTCACATGAGGGAATACAATGAGCAAAGTAGAAACGATCAGTCGCGAATCCTGGATCCTCAGCACTTTCCCGGAATGGGGCACCTGGCTGAATGAAGAAATCGAGCAGGAAAAAGTCGCGCCAGGCACTTTTGCAATGTGGTGGCTGGGCTGTACGGGGATCTGGCTTAAATCTGAGGGCGGCGCGAATATTTGTGTCGATTTCTGGTGTGGCGTTGGCAAGCAAAATCACAGCAGCCCGCTGATGAAAACCGGCCACCAGATGCAACGCATGGCAGGCGTGAAAAAGCTGCAACCAAACCTGCGCACCACGCCGTTCGTACTGGATCCGTTCGCGATCAGAGAGATCGACGCCGTATTGTCCACCCACGACCACAACGATCATATTGATGTCAACGTCGCGGCTGCCGTGATGCAAAACTGCGCTTCCGATGTGCCGTTTATCGGCCCGCAAACCTGCGTGGATTTGTGGATTAGCTGGGGCGTGCCGAGAGAACGTTGCATCGTGATGACGCCGGGCAAAGTGGTGAAAATCAAAGATGTGGAAATCCACGCGCTGGATTCTTTCGACCGCACCGTGCTGATCACCCTGCCTGCGGACCAGAAAGCGGCTGGCGTTCTGCCGGACATGATGGATCAGCGTGCGGTAAATTATCTGTTCAAAACGCCGGGCGGAAACCTGTATCACAGCGGCGATTCACATTATTCCAACT
The DNA here is from genome assembly GCF_024808755.1 of Rahnella sp. BIGb0603. Taxonomy (NCBI): domain Bacteria; kingdom Pseudomonadati; phylum Pseudomonadota; class Gammaproteobacteria; order Enterobacterales; family Yersiniaceae; genus Rahnella; species Rahnella sp. BIGb0603. Next base: position 113,899 of record NZ_JANUEX010000009.1, read on the forward strand.
ACTACGCGAAACACGGCAACGAGTACAAAATTGACGTTGCACTCGGCTCCTACGGCGAGAACCCGCGCGGCGTGACCGACAAAATGACCAGTGTCGATATGCTGCGTATGGCAGAATCACTGAATACAAAAGTCGTGATCCCGTTCCACCATGATATCTGGTCGAATTTCCAGGCCGATCCGCAGGAAATCCGTGTGCTGTGGGAGATGAAAAAAGACCGTCTGAAATACGGCTTCAAGCCCTTTATCTGGCAGGTCGGCGGCAAATTCACTTATCCGAATGACAAAGACAATTTTGAATATCACTACCCGCGTGGATTCGAAGATTGCTTTACGACAGACACCGACTTGCCGTTTAAATCCTTCCTCTAAAGCATTGTGAGAAAAGGCGGGGACTATTCTCTCCGCCCTTTCAGAATCAATGTTATTCGCATTACTGCTCGTTTATAATCACGCGGTAATCATCTACTTTCGGATATCCCCGCGGAGACACTATGACAGAGCCACAACGCCACAATGCCATCCTTGATCTTTTGCAGCGTCAGGGGCAGATTTCTGTCGCTGATGTCATTGATCATTTTGATATTTCTCCAGCCACTGCGCGTCGTGATATCACTAAGCTCAACGAGTTGGGGAAATTGCGTAAAGTGCGTAACGGCGCTGAAGCCGTTAACCAGCCTCGCCAGAACTGGACTCCGCTTAATATTCACCAGACCCATAATCTCAACGAAAAAATGCGTATCGCCAAAGCTGCGGCCGAATTGTGCCAGCCGGGTGAAAGCGTGGTGATTAACTGCGGCTCGACAGCGTTTTTGCTGGGGCGCGAGATGTGCGGAAAAGACATTCAGGTGATCACTAACTATCTGCCGCTGGCCAATTACCTGATTGAGCAGGAACACGACAGCGTGGTGATCATGGGTGGTCAGTACAATAAAAGTCAGTCGATTACGCTGGCACCGCAGGATGGCGATGCGAGCCTGTACGCCGGGCACTGGATGTTTACCAGCGGCGCAGGGCTGACCACCGATGGCCTGTATAAAACCGATATGCTGACCGCAATGGCAGAACAGAAGATGCTGAATTACGTCGGAAATCTGGCGGTGCTGGTCGACAGCAGTAAAGTCGGGCAACGCGCAGGTATGCTGTTCAGCCGCACGGAACAAATCAATGTGCTCATCACCGGCAAAGAAGCCGACGGCGAAATTATCGAAAAATTACGCCTCAAAGGTGTGAAGGTGATTCTGGTTTAGCGCTTTTCCCCTGTAGTTTGTCTGGTCTTGATAAGCCAATAATTGGGTAGAATGGCGGAATCATCTTTTAAGAGGCACCTCCGATGGAACAATTTGAAGCAATCAGCGTTGAACAGGCGCATACCCGCCTGAAATCCGGCGAAGCAGTTATGGTCGATATTCGCGACCCGCAAAGTTTTGGCGCAGCACACGCGCCCGGCGCATTCCATCTGAGCAATGAAAGCATGCGCGCCTTTATGGAACAGGCCGATGCCAAAACGCCGGTTCTGGTCATGTGCTATCACGGCATCAGCAGCCGTGGTGCCGCACAATTTCTGATTTCTCAGGGTTTCGAATCGGTGTACAGCGTTGACGGCGGCTTTGAAGCCTGGTCACAAACCTTCCCGCAAGATATCGAAGCCTGATCCCCCCCCTCCGGCGCAGACTATAGTCTTATAAACCGAGTCTTTATAACCAGGCTATCTGGTTTGCGCCGAAAATGTTCTTAAGCCGAAAAAGCTACCGTTCTCCAGTGTTGATATAATTTCCGCCTACTATCGACAGGATTTCAAGATGAAACAACTGAACAAAACACGTTCTTTGGGTATGCGTACGCTCGCCGTTCATGGTGGCCAGCAGCCGGATGCCCAGACCGGTGCCGTCGCGACACCGATTACCGCCTCTTCCGCGTTCTCCTATCCGGATTTTGACAGCGGCGCACGTCGTTTCAGCGGGGAAGAGCCGGGCTATATGTACAGCCGTTTTGCTAACCCGACGGTGACCGTTTTTGAACAAAAACTGGCCGCGCTGGAAGGCGCAGAAACCTCCGTGGCTTGCGCAAGCGGCATGGCGGCGATCAGCGCAACATTATTTGCCCTGCTGGTGCCGGGGGATGAAATCATTCATGTCGGTACGCTGTACGGCGGGACAGAAGGTGTGGTACGTAATCTTCTGCCACGTTATGGCATCACACCAGTACACGTCGCGAACGTCGGCGAACTGGAAGGCGCATTCACAAAAAACACCAAAGTCGTGCTGGTTGAGACACCGGCAAACCCGGGTCTGGACATTGCCGATCTGGCAGAAATCGCGCGTTTATCCAAAGCAGCTGGCGCAATCAGCGTGGTGGATAACACCTTTGCGACGCCTTACCTGACACGTCCGCTGGCGCTGGGCATCGATATCGTTCTGCACTCGGCGACCAAATACATCAGCGGTCACGGCGATGCGACCGGCGGTGTAGTGGCCGGTTCTGCGGCATTAATTACACCAATCCGCACGCTGAGCCTGAAACAGTTCGGTGGTTGCCTGAGCCCGTTCGAAGCCAGCTTGCTGATCCGCGGGCTGAAAACTTTGCCATTGCGCGTGGAAGCCAGCTCACTGAGCGCACAGGCGGTAGCGGAATTTCTCGACAGTCACAGCGCAGTGGAAACGGTATTTTATCCCGGGCTGCCGGAACATCCGGGCCATGCCATCGCAGCGCGTCAGATGAAACTGTTCGGCGGGATTATGGCAATTGAGCTGAAAGGCGGGCTGAACGCCGCACGGACTTTCCTCGATAAGCTGAACATCATCACGCAGGCGGTTTCCCTGGGAGATACCGATTCGCTGGCCTGCCATCCGGCCTCAACCACTCACAGCGCCGTCGCGCCGGAAGTCCGCCGTCAGAGCGGGATTACCGACGGGCTGGTGCGCATCAGTATCGGTATCGAAGACACCGACGACCTGATTGCCGATCTGGAACAGGCGCTGGAAGGGCTGTAAGTTCCCGATATTTGCAGCACCGTCATCCGGCGGTGTTGCAAAAGACTTCGATCCCTATCACATCACTGCAATTTTTCTGTTTCAGCTAATGACGCTGCATCCGTAATTTCCCCTTCCCGCCCCGACTGACGTTATAATCGACTTCCCCCACGCTGGCAGATAAGGTATTGCCCTAAAATGACGGCAACAAATCAAACAATTAGGGAAATCACTTAACGCTATGGTGCGCATTCTTAACCTGAACAACCCCCGCCTCGCTCAGGCTTTTGTCGATTACATGGCGACGCAGGGTTTCACGCTGACGATTAAACACGAAAGTCAGGAAGTCCAGCTCTGGCTGGAAGACGAATCGCGTCTGGAAGAGGCAGAGAAGCAGGTCGCGCTGTTTGTCCGTGACCCGCTGCACCCTCGTTATCAGGCCGCCAGCTGGCAAACCGGCAAGGCGCAGCCGGGTTTGCGGATGTCGCATACCCCCTTTATGAAAACGCTGCGCAGCCGTGCGGGCCCGCTGACGATCGGCATGATTGTGCTGTGTATCGCCGTCTATATTCTTCAGCAAATGGTCGGCTTTGAGCAGGTCATGAACTGGCTGGCTTGGCCGGACAGCTCGCGGTATTTTCAGGTCTGGCGCTGGTTTACACCTGCGCTGATGAATTTTTCCTTATTTTCATTGCTCATCAATCTGGTCTGGTGGTGGTATATGGCCAGCCAGATTGAACAGCATCTTGGCAGCGGAAAATTATTCACCGTCACGCTGATCGCGGCGCTGATCAGCGGCTGGGGCCAGTCGATGGTCAACGGTTCCTGGTTCGGCGGTTTGTCCGGCGTGGTCTACGCTCTGATGGGTTATGTCTGGCTGACCGGCGTGTTGAAACCTGAAAGCCGGTTGTACGTTCCCGGCGGATTACTGGCTATTTCGCTGATCTTCATGTTCATCGGCTATGCCACAGGCGGTGCAGCGGTGGCTAATGCCGCCCACACATTTGGCCTGGGTCTGGGTCTGGTGATGGCATTTGTTGATACGCGCTTACCGCGCAAAAAACGCAAGTAGGGGATTTGGGTGAAACAAACACAACGCCATGACGCGATTATCGAGTTAGTTCGCCAGCAGGGTTATGTCAGCACCGAAGAACTGGTCGATCATTTCGCGGTCAGCCCGCAAACCATCCGGCGCGATCTCAATGACCTGGCCGAGCAGAATAAAATCCACCGCCATCATGGCGGTGCGGCGCTGCCATCGAGTTCGGTCAATGCAGCCTATAACGACCGTAAAGTGATGTGGTCAGAAGCGAAAGCGCGTATTGCTCAACGCGTCGCGGGGCAGATCCCGGACGGTTCAACGCTGTTTATCGATATCGGCACCACGCCGGAAGCGGTAGCGTACGCACTGCTCAATCATAAAGATCTGCGGATTGTAACCAACAACCTGAACGTGGCGACGCTGTTCAGTGCCAAAGACGATTGCCGCCTGTTCCTCGCCGGTGGCGAAGTCCGCGCCCGCGATGGCGGGGTGATGGGTGAAGCGACGCTCGATTTTATCTCCCAGTTCCGCCTCGATTACGGCATTCTCGGCATCAGCGGCATTGATATGGACGGCTCATTGCTCGAATTCGACTATCACGAAGCGCGAACCAAGCGTGCGATTATCGAAAACTCCCGCTGCGTAATGCTGGTGACTGACCATTCCAAGTTTGGCCGTAACGCAATGGTTAACCTTGGTAAAATGGATTTGATTCACTATCTGTTTACCGACAAACAGCCGCCGGAGAGCGTGAAGCAAATCATCGATAAGTACGACGTACACCTCGAGCTTTGCTGATTTCCGGCTCTATCAGGGAGCGTCGCCCGGGCGCTCCTGCTTTATCTCCCTTCCCTGCTTCTGCTTAAAACGAACAATTTCGAAAAATTCCACGCGTTGTTGCGTTCGGTTTTGTCCCCTGCCCACCGTTTTGCTCGTTACTGACACAAAAATGTTACCTCCATCACGCATAATTGTTTTTATTTGGTTAACTCTTGGCTTGTTTGTCGAATCTCGATTACAATCGTGAGCGAAAACGAACATAAAAGAGCTATTGCGAACATCTGGAGGAAGATGACGTGGAAACCAAAGACTTGATCGTAATTGGTGGCGGTATTAATGGTACCGGCATCGCAGTAGATGCAGCTGGCCGCGGGCTGTCTGTTCTGCTGCTTGAAGCGCAAGACTTGGCCTGCGCGACCTCTTCGGCCAGTTCTAAACTGATCCACGGTGGCCTGCGTTACCTGGAACACTACGAATTCCGTCTGGTCAGTGAAGCGCTGGCTGAACGTGAAGTGCTGTTAAAAATGGCACCGCATATTGCCTTCCCGATGCGTTTCCGTTTACCGCATCAGCCGCATTTGCGTCCGGCCTGGATGATCCGCGCCGGTCTGTTCCTGTACGACCACCTGGGTAAACGTACCAGCCTGCCCGCCAGTAAAGGCCTGAAATTCGGCAGCGAATCGGTACTGAAACCAGAACTGACCAAAGGTTTTGAATACTCAGACTGCTGGGTTGACGATGCGCGCTTAGTCGTCGTCAACGCGCAGGAAGTGGAAGAACGCGGCGGCGAAGTGCGTACCCGCACCCGCGTGACCCGCGCATGGCGTGAAGACGGTTTGTGGATGGTGGAAGCCGAAGATATCGATACCGGCAAAACCTTCACCTGGCGCGCCAAAGGGCTGGTGAATGCGACCGGTCCGTGGGTCAAACATTTCTTCGACGACGGCCTGAAACTGAAGTCGCCTTACGGCATCCGCCTGATCAAAGGCAGCCATATTGTGGTGCCACGCGCGCACAATCAGCCGCAGGCGTACATTCTGCAAAACGAAGACCACCGTATTGTGTTCGTGATCCCGTGGATGGATGAGTTCTCGATCATCGGTACCACCGACGTGGAATATCACGGTGATCCGAAAGACGTGAAAATCGATGACAAAGAAGTCGGTTATCTGCTGAAAGTGTATAACGACCACTTTAAAAAGCAGCTGACCACGGAAGATATCGTCTGGACTTACTCCGGTGTACGTCCGCTGTGCGACGATGAGTCAGATTCTCCGCAGGCGGTAACCCGAGATTACACGCTGGATGTTCACGATCAGGATGGCAAAGCGCCGTTGCTTTCGGTGTTTGGCGGTAAGCTGACCACCTACCGTAAACTGGCCGAGCACGCGCTGGAAAAACTGGTGAAGTATTATCCGAAAGCCGGCCCGGCCTGGACGAAAACGGCCGTTCTGCCTGGTGGGAAGCTGAATGGTGACCGCGATACGTACAGCGCGAATCTGCGCAGCCGCTTCAAATGGTTGCCGGAATCACTGGCCCGCCGTTATGCGCGCACCTACGGCAGCCAGACGGAACTGTTCCTGAATGACGCAACCGACATCGAATCGCTGGGCGAAGATTTCGGTCACGGTTTATATGAAGCCGAGTTGCGTTATCTGGTTGAAAAAGAGTGGGTTTCACAGCTCGATGATGCCATCTGGCGTCGTACCAAACTCGGCATGTGGCTGGATAAAGCGCAGCAACAGCGCGTCGCCGAATGGCTGGAAACACACAAACAGCAGAAGAAACATTTGTCACTGGCGTCCTGATTTAGTTAGCTCCTCCCCCTGCGAAGGGGGAGGAGCTGAAAATCCTACCTTTATTCCCGCTCTACAATTTCACCGGTTTTATATTCCAGATCTCATCCGCGTATTCCTGAATCGTGCGGTCAGACGAGAAATAGCCCATGTTGGCGATGTTGTGCAGCGTGCGCCGCGTCCACTCTTCCGGCAGTTTATACAGCTCATCGACTTTATCCTGCGTATCGACATAACTGCGGTAATCCGCCAGCACCTGATAATGATCGCCGAGATTGACCAGCGTATCGAACAGATTGGTGTAGCGCTTCGGTTCGGTCGGGCTGAAGACGCCGGTCGCGATTTGCGTCAGTACCTGATGCAGCTCGGCGTCCTGTTCAAAGTAGGTATGCGGGTTGTAGCCTTTTTGTCGCAGTTCTTCGACTTGTGGTGTGGTATTGCCGAAGATGAAGATATTTTCCTCTCCAACGTGTTCGAGCATTTCGACGTTCGCACCGTCCAGCGTGCCAATCGTCAGCGCGCCGTTTAACGCGAATTTCATGTTACTGGTTCCCGATGCTTCGGTACCCGCCAGCGAGATCTGCTCGGAAAGATCGGCCGCCGGAATGATCAGCTGCGCCAGACTGACGCTGTAGTTAGGAATAAACACGATCTTCAGTTTATTGCCGACACGCGGATCGTTGTTGATCACTGACGCGACATCGTTGATCAGCCGGATAATCTGCTTCGCCGCGTAATACGCCGACGCCGCTTTACCGGCAAAAATCACCGTGCGTGGTACCCAGTCAGCGTCCGGTTCTTCAAGAATTCGGTTGTAACGCGTGATGACGTGCAGCACGTTCATCAGCTGACGTTTGTATTCGTGGATACGTTTGATCTGCACGTCGAACAGACTTTTCGGATCCACCACAATATTCAGTTTCTGGGCGATAAAGAGCGCCAGTTTTTTCTTATTATCCAGCTTGGCCTTGCGGATCGCCTGAAGGAAACTCAGGTAATCCAGATTTTGCTTCAGCTCCGCCAGCTGGCTGAGATCAGAGCGCCAGGTCTGGCCGATAGCGTCATCGAGCACCGCAGAAAGCGGTTTGTTGGCCAGCGCCAGCCAGCGGCGTGGCGTAACCCCGTTAGTTTTATTGCAGAAACGGTCAGGATAAATGTGCGCAAAGTCCGCAAACAACGACTGCACCATCAGGTCGGAATGCAGCGCAGAAACGCCGTTCACTTTATGGCTGGCAATCACTGCCAGCCACGCCATCCGGACTTTACGGCCGTTACCTTCATCGATAATAGAAACGCGGGACAGCAGACCGTTATCGTTGGGGATCTGTTCCGCGACTTCTTTAAGGAAGTGATCGTTAATCTGGAAAATAATCTCAAGATGACGCGGCAGGATCTTGCCGATCATATCTACCGGCCAGGTTTCCAGCGCTTCGCTCATCAGCGTGTGGTTGGTGTACGAAAACACCCGACAAACGGTTTCCCACGCGTCTTTCCACTCGAATTTATGCTCGTCAATCAGCAACCGCATCAGCTCAGGAATCGACAGCACCGGGTGCGTGTCGTTGAGGTGAATGGCAATTTTGTCGGCCAGATTATCGTAAGTATGGTGCGTGGTGTAATGGCGGTTGAGGATGTCCTGCACGGTCGCCGACACCAGGAAATATTCCTGGCGCAGACGCAGTTCGCGCCCTGAATAGGTCGAGTCATCGGGATACAGAACCCGCGATACGTTCTCGGAATGGTTTTTATCTTCCACTGCCGCAAAGTAATCACCCTGGTTAAATTTACCCAGATTGATTTCGTTACTGGCCTGCGCACCCCACAACCGGAGCGTGTTGGTGGCGTCGGTATCGTAGCCGGGAATCACCTGATCGTAGGCGCAGGCAATAACTTCTTCGGTTTCCAGCCAGCGGGTTTTCACGCCCTCATGCTGCACGCGACCACCAAAACGCACTTTATAACGGGTGTTGTAGCGCTGGAACTCCCACGGATTACCGTATTCCAGCCAGTAATCCGGTGATTCTTTTTGCTCCCCGTTTACGATGTTTTGCGCGAACATTCCGTATTCATAACGGATGCCGTAACCGCGCCCCGGCAACGCCAGCGAAGCCAGCGAATCGAGGAAACACGCTGCAAGACGCCCCAGACCGCCGTTGCCCAAACCGGGGTCATTCTCTTCGCCGATCAGTTCTTCGAGGTCAAAACCCATTTCATCGAGCGCACTTTTGAGATCGTCATAAATACCCATCGCCAGCAGCGCGTTAGAGAGAGTCCGTCCAATCAAAAACTCCATCGACAGATAATAAACCTGCCGTACGTCCTGTGAGGTTTGCGCCCGGTTGGAGCGCAGCCAGCGTTCCACCATACGATCGCGCACCGCAAACAAGGTGGCATTCAGCCAGTCATGTTGCGTCGCAATGGACGGATCTTTGCCGATGATAAACATCAATTTATAGGCAATAGAATGTTTCAGCGCTTCGACACTGACTGTCGGCGAGTTGTAATTAAACGGTGAAGTCATAACGTTACATTCCCGATCTGGTTAGCTATGTTCAGGGTTCAGGACAACAGACGGTTGTACAGCGTGAGATACTCCTGCGCTGCCACCTTCCAGCCGAAATCAATACCCATGGCGTGTTGCTGGACGTGTCGCCAGTGCTTAGGACGGCTCCACAAAACAAAGGCCCGGCGGATCGCATTTCCCAGCGATTTCCCCGTTGCTTCTTCAAAGACAAAACCACTGGCTGTTCCGTCGGCCAGATTTTCCAGCGCACAATCCACGACCGTATCCGCCAGCCCGCCTGTCCGGCGCACCAGCGGCAACGTGCCGTATTTCAGTCCGTAAAGTTGGGTTAATCCGCACGGCTCAAACCGGCTCGGCACCATGATGACGTCGGCACCGCCGATAATGCGGTGGGAAAAGGCTTCGTGATAACCGAGCTGCACGCCGACCTGCCCCGGATTATCCGCCGCGGCGGCCAGAAACGCCTGTTGCAATACGGCATCGCCTGCACCCAGCAGCGCCAGCTGGCCGCCACGTTCGAGTAAATCGGGCAACGCTTCCAGCACCAGATCCAGCCCTTTCTGGCTGGTCAGACGGCTGACGACGGCAAAAACCAGCCGCGAATCATCCACATCCAGACCCATCGCCCGTTGCAGATAGGCTTTATTGATGGCTTTGGAACGTAAATCGTCGGCGTCATAACGGGCAGAAAGCAGCACGTCATCGCGCGGCTGCCAGATAGCGTCATCAACGCCGTTGAGAATACCGGTCAGACGCCCCTGTATTTCGAGTTCCTGCAACAGGGATTCCATGCCGTAACCAAATTCCGGACGCGTGATTTCTTTGGCGTACGTCGGGCTGACGGTCGTCACGTGATCGGAGTAATACAGCCCGGCTTTCAGGTAAGAAATCTGGCCGTAAAACTCCAGCCCGTGCATCTGGAAGAATTCACGCGGGAGGTAAAGCTCATCGATATGATGCGCGCCAAACAGCCCCTGGAATGCCAGGTTATGTACGGTGAAAACGGTGCGCACCGGCGCGTTGCGGGCGCGGATATACGCCGACGCCAGCCCGGCGTGCCAGTCGTGAGAATGCACAATATTCGGCTGCCAGTGCGGGTCAAAACCCAGCGCCAGTTCGCACGCCATCCAGCTCAGCAAGGCAAAACGCAGATGGTTATCCGGATAAGCGAAAGATGATTGATCGTGATAAGGGCTGCCGGGTCGGTCGTACAAACCGGGCACATCAATGATGTAAATGCCCACGCCGTCAAAGTAGCCCAGTGAAAGGGTGACATGCCCGGCGAAGGTCGCCAGCGTGCCGATGACCTTCGTCTCCCCCAGCCCTTTTTTGATATCGGGGAAAGCCGGAATGAGCACGCGGACGTCAGCGCCTTCCGCAATCTGAGCGGCGGGCAATGCCCCCGCAACATCCGCAAGGCCGCCCGTTTTTAACAGCGGAAACAGCTCGGAACAAACATGTAAAACCTGCATTCGCGCTCCTGATTATCCCGGTCATCCCGGCCTTCACCGGGATGACGAAAAATACTGCTCTCTAACGTGTCTTTATAGTTTCGCCAGCATCGCGCGCGTCACCAGTACAACGCCATCTTCCGAACGGTAAAAACGACGGCTGTCTTCATCGGCATTCTCACCAATCACCATGCCTTCCGGGATCTGGCAGGCGCGGTCAATCACACATTTGCGTAAACGGCAGGAACGACCCACATTCACATCCGGCAAAATAATCGTCGAATCAATATTGCAGAAAGAGTTGATGCGCACCCGCGGGAACAGCACGGAATGCACCACCACCGAGCCTGAAACAATCACGCCACCGGCCACCAGCGAGTTCATGGTCATACCGTGACTGCCCGACCGGTCTTGCACAAATTTGGCGGGCGGCAGCGGTTCCATGTGTGTACGGATGGGCCAGTTGCGGTCATACATATCCAGTTCCGGCGTCACCGATGCCAGATCCAGATTCGCGCGCCAGTAGGCATCAAGCGTCCCCACATCCCGCCAGTACGGCGGCAATTCGTCGTTTTGCGTCACACAGGACAGGCCAAACGGATGCGCGCGCGCTACCCCCTGACGGGTCAGTTTCGGGATCAGGTCTTTGCCGAAATCATGGCTGGATTCCTCACTCGCCATGTCTTCTTCGAGCATGCGGAAAAGATAGTCTGCATTAAAAATGTAGATGCCCATGCTCGCCAGCGCCATGTCCGGATTGCCCGGCATCGGCGGCGGATCTTTAGGTTTCTCGACGAAACTGGTGATCTGATAATCCTCCGTCACGCCCATCACGCCAAATTCACTGGCTTCGGAAATCGGCACTTCGAGGCAGGCGACGGTACATTCTCCGCCCTTCTGTACGTGGTCGATGAGCATCCGCGAGTAGTCCATTTTATAGATATGATCCCCGGCCAGAATCACGACAAACTCGGCGTTATAGCGGCGGATGATATCCAGATTCTGATACACCGCATCGGCGGTGCCTTTGTACCAGTGTTCGGTGCTGTGGCGTTGCTGCGCCGGCAGTAAATCCACAAACTCGTTCATTTCTTCATTGAGGAAAGACCAGCCTCGCTGGATGTGCTGAACCAGCGTATGTGACTGATATTGTGTGATCACGCCGATGCGGCGGATCCCTGAATTCAGGCAATTCGACAGGGCAAAATCAATGATGCGGAATTTCCCGCCAAAGTGGACGGCGGGCTTTGCCCGGGTAGAGGTCAAATCTTTCAGTCTTGAACCCCGTCCCCCGGCCAGAATCAACGCCACGGATTTCAGCGGCAATTGTCGCGCCAGCATGACCGGGTCCCGATTATCTAATGTCGCCATATCTGACTCCTTCGTTTTTATAGTTACCGGCTCTGTGGAGTAAAATCTTGTAGGACACAGAGGGTTTTTGCTGCTGCCCGCCATTGCGAGCCTTCCGTGACGCGCCGGGGTTCCTCATCAAAAAGCACGCTGTTAAACGGCGCAACCGGCTGCCAGTTCCCCGGCGGCAGATGCAGTTCAACCTCATGCAGTGAGGCATTCACGATCAACAACCAGCGCCGCGACAGGCAGATTTGCAGCCATTGCTGCGGCCCCTGCTCCCAGTCGCCGGTACTCATCGGTTGCCCCTGTTGATTCAGCCATTGCACATCTTCGCTGCCTTCCTGCCACCAGCGGTTTTGCGTCAGTGCCGGGATTTTCCGGCGCAACGCAATCAGCGCAGAGGTATAGGCCATCAGGCTTTCATCGGCGTTTTCCCAGTCGAGCCAGGTCAGCGGATTGTCCTGGCAATAGGCGTTGTTGTTTCCCTGCTGGCTGTTGCCCTGCTCGTCACCGGCCAGCAACATCGGCGTGCCCTGTGACATAAACAGCGTCGCCAGCAATGCCCGCTGGCTGAGACGGCGTTGTCGCAATACGCCGGCAGATGCCTCCAGCCCTTCCTCGCCGTGGTTTTGGCTGAAATTTTCGTTATGGCCGTCGCGGTTTTCCTCCCCGTTAGCCTGGTTATGTTTCTGGTTAAAACTCACTAAATCGCGCAGCGTAAAACCGTCGTGCGCGGTCAGCATGTTGATGCTGGCGTAAGGTTCGCGCTGCGCGGGATTGAATGTGTCCGCCGACGCCGCGATACGCCCGGCAAACTGCCCGATGGAGATATCGCCGTGCAGCCAGAACTGGCGCATTTCATCGCGCCAGATGTCGCTCCATTCGGCGAAAGGTGCCGGGAACTTTCCGAGCTGATAGCCGCCTGTGCCGATGTCCCAGGGCTCAGCAATCAGTTTGATGTTTGAAAGGACAGCGTCCTGCTTAATCGCCTCGAAAAGCGGCGATTGCGCGGTGAACTCCGGCGTTCTGCCGAGAAGCGTCGCCAGATCAAAACGGAAACCGTCAACGTGACATTCGCGTACCCAGTAATGCAGGCAATCGAGCGTCCAGGCGATCACTTCGTCATTTGTCAGGCGCATCGCGTTGCCGCAGCCGGTCATGTTGTTGTCCGAGCCATCGTCGCTGAGCCAGTACCAGCTGGCATTGTCGATTCCGCGAAACGAAATAAACGGCCCGTCGATATCCAGCTCCGCACTGTGGTTGAATACCACGTCGAGGATCACTTCTATGCCCGCCTGATGCAGCGCTTTCACCGCGGATTTGAATTCGCTCAGCGCCGACACGCCGCCCAGCCCGCTGGCATAACTTTGTTCAACCGCACAAGGCGCCAGCACGTTATAGCCCCAGTAATTGCTCAGGCCGAGACGTTGCAGACGCGGTTCGTCGGCATGATGCTGAACCGGCAATAACTCAATGGCCGTGACACCCAGATGCTGCAAATATTCGAGCATGACCGGATGCGCCAGCCCGGCGTAAGTACCGCGGATGGCTGCCGGAATACGCGGATGCTGGCGCGTCAGCCCGCGCACATGCGCTTCGTAAATCACAGTTTCGCCCCACGGCGTGGCGGGCGGTTTGTCGTCTTCCCAGTCAAACTTACCGGCGACGACCACCGATTTCGGTGCCACCACCGCGCTGTCCTTATCGTCCGGCGCATCGGTGCCGCCGGTGAACCGCGCGTTATCCGGAAGGACACCGTCAATCGCCCGCGCGCTGGGGTCAATCAGCACTTTTTTCGGGTTAAAGCGGTGGCCGTTTTGCGGGTCAAAAGGCCCGTAAACGCGGTAACCGTAACGCAGCCCGGCTTTCGCTTCGGGCAAAAAACCGTGCCACAAATTGCCGGTCCGGCCGGGTAAAGGCAGATGCTGCTCGCTGCCGGTCTCATCAAAAAGACATAACTCCACTTTTTCCGCATGCGCGGAGTACAGGCAAAAATTTACGCCGTTATCTCTGAGATGTGCGCCAAATGGCGCGGCCTGACCGGTTTCGAGCTGTTTCATTACGCCTCTTCTCTTCGCAAATAGACGGTCGCCAGCGGCGGAATGGTGATGCTGATCGAATGCTCACGCTGATGATGGCCGATGTTTTCACTGTAAACGTCACCGCAGTTCCCGACGTTGCTGCCACGGTAGAAGTGCGAATCAGTATTGAGAATTTCGTGATAACGCCCCGGACGGGTGATACCAATCCGGTAGTGTTCGCGCGGCACCGGCGTAAAGTTGCTGATAACAATCACTTCGCCGCCGTTTTCATCGCGGCGCGCAAAGGCAAAAATGGAGTTCTCATGGTCGTCAACCACCAGCCATTCGAAGCCGCGCGGGTTGTAATCGAGCTCATACAGCGGCGCGTTGGCCTGATAGGTCAGATTTAAATCTCGCACCAGATGCTGAACGCCGCTGTGCCAGCCGGCCGGGTCATCCAGCAGATGCCAGTCGAGGCTGGCGTCGAAATTCCACTCGCGCCCCTGTGCAAATTCACCGCCCATGAACAGCAATTTTTTGCCCGGATGCGCCCACATGAAACCGTAATACGCGCGCAGGTTGGCGAACTTCTGCCAGGTATCGCCGGGCATTCTGTCGAGCAGGGATTTTTTGCCATGAACCACTTCGTCATGCGAAAGCGGCAGAATGAAATTCTCGCTGTAGGCGTAAAGCACGCCGAACGTCATGAGATTGTGGTGGTATTTGCGGTGAACCGGATCCAGCTGCATGTACTGGAGCGAATCGTGCATCCAGCCCAGATTCCATTTGTAATGGAAGCCCAGCCCGTTGGCATCCGGCGGCATGGTGACGCCGGGATAATCCGTCGATTCTTCCGCTAACGTCACCGCGCCACCCAGTTCGCGCCCGATAGTCTGGTTGGTATATTTCAGGAAGGCAATCGCCTCGAGATTTTCGCGGCCACCGTAATAGTTCGGGATCCACTCTCCGGCTTTGCGGCTGTAATCACGGTAAATCATGGAGGCCACGGCATCGACGCGAAGGCCGTCAATGCCAAAGCGCTCAATCCAGTAAAAACCATTCCCCGCCAGATAGTTACGTACTTCGTGGCGGCCATAGTTATAAATCAGCGTATTCCAGTCCTGATGATAACCTTCGCGCGGATCGGCATATTCATACAGCGCGGTGCCGTCAAACTCTGCCAGGCCGTGGGAATCACTCGGGAAATGCCCCGGCACCCAGTCGAGGATCACGTTCAGACCAGCGTCGTGCGCGGCATCAACGAAGGCTTTGAAATCCATCGGCGTGCCGAAACGACGGGTCGGCGCGTACATGCCCAGCGGCTGATAACCCCAGCTGCCGTCAAACGGATGTTCGTTAACCGGCATCAGCTCAATGTGCGTAAAGCCCATCCATTTGGCGTAAGACACCAGCTGTTCCGCCAGCTCGCCGTAGCTCAGCCAGAAGTTATCGTCGGTATGGCGTCGCCACGAACCCAGATGAACTTCGTACACCGAAACCGGCTGATTCAGCGCGTTGGCTTTCTTTCTGGTTTCTGAAAACGGTACGACGTCCGGGATTTTTCGCACGCAGGACGCGGTGTCCGGGCGCATCTGGGCTTCAAATGCGTAAGGATCGGCGCGCAGGGTAATATTGCCGCGACAGTCGATAATTTCGAATTTATACAGCTGACCTTCGTGAACGGCCGGAATGAACAGCTCCCAGATGCCGTTTTCACGACGCTGGCGCATCGGATGGCGGCGACCGTCCCAGAAATTGAATTCACCGACCACCGAAACGCGTGTCGCGTTCGGTGCCCAGACCGCAAAACTGACGCCATCGACATCGTCGAGCGTTTGCGGATGCGCGCCAAGTTTTTCGTATGGCCGCAGATGTGTCCCCTCCGCCAGCAGCCAGATATCCAGTTCCTGCAATAACGTGCCGAAGCGGTATGGGTCGTCAATCACATGGAGATTCTCGCCCCAGCGCACTTCCAGCTTGTAACGGAAGGCATTTTTACGGCGGGGAATAAGGCCGACAAAAAAACCGCGCTCGTCATAACGACGCAGTTCTGCGACCTGTTTACCTTTTTCTACATCAATGACCCAGACCTGATCGGCATCCGGCAACAGCGCACGAACTTCCAGCCCGGCGCTCACGGAATGCATTCCCAAAAGAGAAAAAGGATCAGCGTAATGGCCAGATATAATTTGATTAATGACGTGCTGATCGGGAAGTACAGACATGAATTTCGTCCTATGATTAATTAAATCAATAAATCCAATAAAATCATTCAGGTATTCAATACGAAACGTGATCCCAGTTTGCTCCCCTTTTTCCTGTCACTTTGTGATCTGGCGTGATTTCGTTTTGCCATAAAATGCGCGATGGCGCTTATGTTCACAATTTCCAAATAAGTTTCTGTTTCAGCTTCTCAAAGAGGCAGAGCTCTTCTACTAAGCATAGACAAAGGTTCGGTAAATCAGTGGACAGAAGCCGATGAATTTTTCGCAAAATGAAATTCAGAGGGTTGCGCTGGGAAAATGCGGTTTAACGGTGAAGTGATTGAAGACAGAAATAAAAACGGGACACCGTGCTGGTGTCCCGTTGGGACGAAATCAGGGTAACTATGCCGTTACAGCAAGATGCGCAGCATGCGGCGAAGTGGCTCTGCCGCGCCCCACAGCAACTGGTCACCGACGGTGAACGCAGACAGATATTGCGGGCCCATATTCAGTTTACGCAGACGACCCACCGGCGTATTCATAGTGCCCGTCACTGCCGCTGGCGTCAGTTCACGCATCGACAATTCACGATCATTCGGGATGACACGAACCCAGTCGTTATGCGACGCCAGCATTTGTTCGATTTCTGGAATCGACACGTCTTTTTTGAGTTTCAGCGTGAACGCCTGGCTATGGCAACGCAGCGCACCGATGCGGACGCACAGGCCATCCACCGGAATGATGCTGGACGTGCCGAGAATTTTGTTGGTTTCCGCCTGGCCTTTCCACTCTTCTTTGGTCTGGCCGTTATCGAGCTGTTTGTCGATCCATGGGATCAGACCGCCCGCCAGCGGAACACCAAAGTTGTCAGTCGGCAGCGTGCCACTGCGGGTCAGCGCCGTCACTTTACGTTCGATATCCAGAATGGCAGAAGCCGGGTTTTCCAGTTCTTTCGCGACGCTATTATGCAGCATGCCCATTTGGGTCAGCAGCTCGCGCATGTGCCGCGCACCGCCGCCGGAAGCGGCCTGATAGGTGGCAACCGACGCCCATTCAATCAGGTCATTGGCGAACAAACCGCCAAGGGACATCAGCATCAGGCTGACGGTACAGTTACCGCCCACAAAGGTTTTGATGCCTTTGTCGATACCCTGATGGATCACCGCGCTGTTGACCGGGTCGAGGATGATTATCGCGTCATCTTCCATTCTCAGAGAGGATGCTGCGTCAATCCAGTAGCCAGACCAACCGATTTCACGCAGCTTCGGGTAGATTTCATTGGTATAATCGCCGCCCTGACAGGTGATGATAATGTCCAGCGCACTCAGTGCGTCCAGATCATAGGCATCCTGCAAGGTACCAGACTGCCCCGTGAAAGAAGGCGCGGCCTGACCGTGCTGAGAGGTGGAGAAGAATACCGGACGGATAGCGTCGAAATCGCGTTCTTCAATCATGCGTTGCATGAGTACAGAACCGACCATTCCACGCCAGCCAACGAAACCTACATTTTTCATAATATCTGTCCTGCCCTGAGGGTGATAACGGCTTAAAAAGCTTAACGCGCGTTTTGCACTACGTTGGCGCCTTTTTATGATGCGCCATGCTCTGTTAACGCGCTGGTCTACCACCTTACAAAATGTACTAAAAGTGGCAAGTGAATTTAATCAATAGTGCCGCCATTAATAGCAGCACAACTTATAACAAGCATTTTTAACCCGAATTTCATCATTCTGAGGTAGTCATGACCGAAATGATTTCAGCAACCATTTTGCTGTTTTTAATTATGGATCCGCTGGGCAACTTACCGATTTTTATGTCGGTGTTAAAACATCTTGATCCGAAACGCCGCCGCGTGGTGCTGATCCGCGAAATGCTGATTGCCCTGATCCTGATGCTGATTTTCCTGTTCGCAGGGGAAAAAATTCTGTCGTTCCTGAATTTGCGCACTGAAACCGTGTCGATTTCCGGCGGCATCATCCTGTTCCTGATTGCCATCAAAATGATTTTCCCGTCGGAAGAAAAAAGCAGCAGCGGTTTACCCGCCGGTGAGGAACCGTTCCTCGTACCGATGGCCATTCCGCTGGTCGCCGGCCCGTCAATTCTCGCCACGCTGATGCTGCTTTCGCATCAGTACCCGAATCAGATGAGCCACTTAACGCTGGCGTTATTTATCGCCTGGGGCATGTCAATGGCTATCCTGCTACTGTCGAACGTTTTCCTGAAACTGCTCGGCGACAAAGGCGTCAGCGCCCTTGAACGTCTGATGGGCCTGATCCTGGTGATGCTTTCGACGCAGATGTTCCTGGATGGGATCAGAGCGTATTTGAAGATTTAGCGGACAGTCGTGACAAAAAGGCGAGCCACACGGCTCGCCTTTTTCGTTTCTGACGAGAAAAACCTCGCGCTGAAATCTTACCCTGTGAGAGTATTATCCGGCCATCTTGAGTCATGGAATGAGTCATATGGAATATCTGGAGTTTATCGAAACCCCGACTTTTAGCCGCAAATGCAAAGAGCTGCTGACTGAGGAGGAATATAGCCAGTTTCAGGAATACCTCACGCATTATCCCGATGCAGGGGCTTTGATCGTCGGGACGGGCGGTTGCAGAAAAGTCCGCTGGGGTAACCATCGTCGGGGGAAAAGTGCAGGTGTGCGGGCGATTTATTATTACCTGTGCACTGATGGTCAGATTTACATGCTGCTGGTTTATCCCAAGAGTGAGAAAGATTCTCTGACGGAAAGCGAAAAATCGATTTTGAAAAACATTGTACGAAGTCTGTCGTGACACAGGAGATAGACCATGACGAAAGAATTCTTTGAAGAATTGCGACAATCCGCTGAAGAAATGGTCGCGATCCGTAAAGGTGAGATGGCACCTGCGCATATCACGCGTATTTCCATGCCTGAAGTAAAACAAATTCGCACAAAAGCAGGTGTTAAACAGGATGAGTTCGCCCGGCTGCTTGGTGTTTCTCCCTCGCTGGTGCAGGCATGGGAACAACAAAAGCGTTTGCCAAATGGCGCAGCATTGAAGCTGTTGAAAATGCTGGAACTGAATCCGCAAATTATCCAGACGCTTAAAACAATTTAAAATGATGTAAAAAAGGCGAGCCACACGGCTCGCCTTTTTTATGCTCACAATTTGTCGTCAGACAACCATCGACAGCAACAAGCATCCGCCCAGGCCGCAGAGGGAAATAATGGTTTCCAGCACCGACCAGGATTTGAAGGTTTCGACGATGCTCAGGTTGAAGTACTCCTTGAACAGCCAGAAACCCGGATCGTTGACGTGAGAGAAAATAACGCTGCCGGAACCGACCGCGATCACCATCAACTCAGGGCTGACGCCGGTGGTCGCAATCAACGGAGCCGCGATACCGCCTGCGGTGATCGCCGCAACGGTTGCGGAACCCAGCGCGAGACGTAAAACGGCGGCAATTGACCAGGCCAGCAGGATCGGTGATAAGTTGCTGCCATCCATCAGGGCTGCAATGTATTTCTCAATACCGCTGTCGACCAGAACCTGCTTGAACGCACCGCCACCGCCGATAATTAGCAACATCATCGCGATGATTTTGATGGAATCGGTCACGGTTGCCATGACGTCTTCCATTTTACGGCCACGGTTCAGGCCGAAGGTGAAAATGGCGATCAACACCGCGATAAGCGTTGCCATCACCGGGTCACCGAAGAATTCAGCGTACGCCAGAACCGGATGGCCTTTTGGCAGGATCATTTCGCAAACGGCGCGGAATGCCATCAAAATCACCGGCACCAGAGAAGTCGCGACGCTTACGCCAAAGCTTGGCATCTCTTCTTCGGTAAAGGTTTTCGGGTTGAACAGACCTTCCGGCACCGGTTTATCGATACCTTTCAGGAAGCGCGCAAACACCGGCCCCGCCAGAATTACCGTCGGTACCGCCAGCAGCGAACCGTACAGCAAGGTTTTGCCCATGTCCGCATGGAAAATGGTCGCGATTGCGGTCGGGCCCGGGTGCGGAGGCAGGAAACCGTGAGTCACGGATAACGCCGCCGCCATCGGCACACCGACGTACAACAGTGGCAAACGCGCAGCCGCGGCAACGGTGAAGACCAGCGGCAGCATCAGCACGAAGCCGACTTCATAGAACAGCGCAAAACCGACGATAAAACCGGTCAGCACGATGGCCCACTGAATGTGCTCACGGCCAAATTTTTCGATAAGCGTCGTCGCGATACGTTGCGCGCCGCCGCAATCCGCAAGCATTTTACCGAGCATGGCCCCGAAGCCCATGATCAGCGCCAGGCTGCCCAGCGTTCCGCCTACCCCGTTTTTAATCGACGTAATAACTTTATCGACCGGCATACCCTGCATAATCCCGACCGCCAGGGCGACCAGGATCAGCGCGATAAAGCCGTTCAGCTTAAATCGGATCATAAGTAACAACAGCAGTGCAACGCCCACCGCTACAATAACTATTGGCATATTCTTCCCCTCATGCGGTCACCGTGGCATCGTGGCCAGACAGGTGACGCATTGTTTTTAATTTTCAACATGTTGTAGGAATTAACAGTGCAACGGGTACAGACCGCGACCGCTAAAACAGCAGTGCATTCCTTTGTGATATTAGTCACATCTCCATTTGTTACCGGTATCATGATACCGGTAACATGCTAATATTAGGACTCACTACGCAGTCGAAATGTTCATTTTGGGATAGAGATCATACTTATGGCAGGACAAAGCATCATTCTGATGGGCGTGTCAGGCAGCGGTAAATCCACCGTCGGCGCGGCACTGGCCCGTGAAATTAACGCAAAATTCATCGACGGTGATGATCTTCATCCCCGCGCGAATATTCAAAAGATGGCCAGCGGTACGCCGCTCAATGACGACGATCGTGCGCCATGGTTATTACGTCTGAATGATGCGGCTTACAGCCTGCGCCATAAAAATGAAACCGGCATTATTGTCTGTTCCGCGCTGAAACGCCGCTACCGCGACGCGCTGCGCAAAGACAACGAAGGCATGGTCTTCATCTACATGAAAGGCAGTTTTGACGTGATTGCCGAGCGCCTGAAAGCGCGCGCCGGGCATTTTATGCCGACGGATTTACTGAGAAGCCAGTTCGATGCGCTCGAAGAACCGGGCGAAGATGAGCCGGATGTCTTGCGCGTAAATATCGATCATAAGTTTGAAGGTGTGGTCGATCGCTGCGTAGCGGCCTTGAAAACATTACAGAAGTAAGACTTTCTCCTCCCCCTGCGAAGGGGGAGGAATTTTAAATCAAATACTTCCGCCTGCCGAGATGGTGAACCCTACATCCACCATCCTCGGAAAGACTTCTTCGCCGCGCAATCTTGCCAGCAGGCGTTCGGCTGAAATCTGCCCCATTCTTTCGCGCGGCGTGAGTACGCTGGCGAGCGGTGGCTCCATCGCCTGCCCCATGTTGTGACCATGGAAACCGGCAATCGCCATTTGTGACGGAATACTCAGCCCCTGACGTAAACATTCAAAGAATGCGCCCGCCGCGAGGTCATCGTTGGTGCAGAAAATACTGTCGATTTGCGGCCAGTCTTTTTGCGCCTGACGCAGTAATTCCGCACCGCCGCTGTAGCTGGATGAACGGCTGGTCATCACGCTGTAAGGCTCCAGCCCGGATTCACGCATCGCCTGCTCGTAACCCTGCTGCTTGATGATCGTACGCTCATCCTGACGCGCGCCGAAATACACCACATGCCGATGCCCGTGCGCGATGATCTGCTGCGTCATCTGCCGCGCGGCTTCGAAGTTGTTAAAACCGACCGCCAGATCCACGCACGGCGAGACGCAGTCCATCATCTCAACTACCGGAATACCGGCCACTTCGATCATTTTCAGCGTACGCGCGGTGTGATGGCGTTCGGACAAAATCAGGCCGTCAATATTGTAAGAAAGCAGTGACGTGAGACGCTGTTCTTCGCGCTCCTGGCTGTAGCCGTAGTGCGCCAGCATGGTCTGGTAGCCGTGAATATCCGTGACACTCTCGATGCCACGCAGCACTTCGGCGAACACCTGGTTGGTCAGTGACGGCAATAACACGCCAATGGCGCGACTTTTGGCGTTCGAGAGAATATCCGGGGCGCGGTTTGGGATGTAACCCAGTTCATCGAGCGCAGCCGAAATCTTTTCCTGCAAGGCGCTGGAAACTTGTTCGGGATTGCGCAAATAACGGCTGACCGTCATTTTGGTGATGCCCACTTTGTCGGCAACATCCTGGAGTACGGGCCTTTTTTTCTTCACGTTTTTCAATGAACTGGATTAAGGGGATCAGAGCGTAATGGTAGCAAACAATCGCGCAGGCGGATATCCGTTGCTGCGCGACATGAGATGTGGGTCAGAAAGGGATAGAAAGCTGCCCGCGAACCGGTGCGCCCGCGTTCGCTGAAAATTGCCCGGCGAGCAACGCCATGGCGGTTTGTGCCAGCGTTTCCAGCGGATACGTGATGGCCGGAACGGCGGAAATCCCCGGCGGCAACGTGCTGTCGAGGCTGAAGACCATCACGCTGGCGGGCACAGCGCGCCCGTGTTGCGCGAGCTGGCGCAGGGCGTCCTGTGCGCTGGCATCGTCCGGCACCAGCAATGCGTTGAACGGAACGTTTTGCGCCAGCAACTGCGTAAGCGCCTGTTCGCCACTGTGGACCAGCCGCCGGTCGTACGGCAGCAGGAATTTTTCCAGCGCCTGATGATAACCCTGCAAGATTTGCCCGGCGGTTTCGCCGTTTTCTGCATTAATCAGCGCAATCTGCCTGCGTCCTTGCTGCAAAACATACTGGCAGGCTGTTTCGGCGGCAAAGCTGCGGTCAAAGTGAATGCTGCGGTCGGAATCTTCATCCAGACAATCAATAGTAATCACGTTTTCCGGCAATGGCGGCAGTTCAAAGCGCGCGCCGATAACGATCATCGCATCGCATAATCCTCTGCCGATTTCGTTAACTGAATGCGCCAGACCCGCCGCATCCGTGGCGAATCTCAGCAGCAAATATTTCTGGTTTAGCCGTAATTCTTTTTCCAGCGCGTGCAGATAACCGGTGGACTGGTTGATGTTTTCTGCCGCGCAAATCACCCCGATACAGCCGGTGGACTGCGTGGACAGCGACTGCGCAATCACGCTCGGTTTGTATTGCAGCGTTTCCACCGCCTGCATTACGGCCAGGCGGCTTTCTTCTTTGACACCGCGGCTGCCACTCAGGACACGGGACACCGTCGCTTTCGACACCTTCGCCAGCCGCGAAACGTCGTTAATGTTTGCCATGTCTTTCCTTGTGTTAATCGAAACCGTTATTTTCAGATACCGCCGCGAACCATTCGCCGCTTTTCTTCACCGTCCGTTTCTGCGTTTCCAGATCCAGCTGGACGAAACCATACCGGTTTTTATAGGCATTCATCCATGACCAGCAGTCAATAAATGTCCACATATGATAGCCGAGACAGCCGCTGCCTTCCTGCAATGCCCGGTGCAGCCATTTCAGATGTCCGCTGACAAACTCGATGCGGTAATCGTCCTCAATCCGTCCGTCTTTTTCGAAGCGCAGTTCATGCTCAACGCCCATGCCGTTTTCAGAAATGAAACAGCGCGGATTGCCGTAGTTTTCACGCAGATTAGTGAGGATATCGTAGATCCCCTGCTCGTAGATTTCCCAGCCACGGTGCGGGTTCATTTTGCGCCCCGGCATGACGTAGTTATCAAAGAACCATTCCGGCATAAACGGACTTTCTGGATTGACCATGCTGTCGCGGCACTGAATGCGGCGCGGCTGGTAATAGTTGATGCCGAGCAAATCCACCACGCCCTGTTGCAGCAGCGCTGTATCACCCGGCTGACAGACCGGCAGCTGATCGTGTTTTTTTAGCAAATCGACCAGTTCCTGCGGATATTCACCGCGCAGCGCCGGGTCAAGGAAACTGCGGTTAAACATCAGATCCGCAATATTCGCCGCTTTCAGATCTGCCGGATTTTGCGAGCGCGGATAAGACGGCGTCAGGTTAAGAATGATGCCGATTTCGCCACCTGCATTACGGGCGCGATAGGCTTTCACCGCCAGCGAGTGCGCCAGCATGGTGTGAAACGCCACAGTAGCTGCGCGTTTGAAATCCACCACGTTCGGATAGTGGAAATCATACAAATAGCCGCCTTCCACCGGCACGACCGGTTCGTTGAACGTGAACCAGTGCTTCACGCGATCGCCAAACAGCTCAAAACACGTATCGGCGTATTTGGCGTAAGCCTGCACGACGTCCCGGTTTTCCCAGCCGCCGATTTCCTGCATCGCCATCGGCATATCGAAGTGGAACAGATTGATAAAAGGCTGGACGCCCTGCGCCAGCATTTCGTCGATAACCTGATTATAAAATGTGACCGCTTCCTGATTCACTTCACCGCGTCCGTTGGGGATCAAACGCGCCCAGGAAATCGATGTGCGGAAAGTGTTGTGGTTCAGCTGTTTCAGCAGCGCGATATCTTCGCGCCAGTTTTTATAAAACGTCGATGTGTCCTGCGGGCCGACGTCGTTATGGAAACGCGTCGGTTGCTGCGAATACCAGTGATCCCATACCGTCGCACTTTTACCGTGCCTCAGGGTTTCACCTTCCGTCTGCGGCGCAGAACTGGCACTGCCCCACCAGAACTCTTTTGGAAATGCGTATTTCATCGTTATCCTCGCTGTCCGTTGCTTTGCGTTTTAGCTGTTGACCGGTACGGCGTTACCCGCCGTTTGGGCACCGGCCTTTTCCGCTTCCTGTTTGAGTAATGTGCGTTCGTACGCTTTCAGGAACGGGTAATACATCACTGCTGATAACACCATACAGAACAGGCACATAATTACCGGACTGAATGCCCAGTTTGCGGCCCATGACGCACCAATTGGCGCAGGCGTTGTCCAGGGTGTGAGCGACACCACTTGCGCGACCCAGCCGAGTTTTGTGGCGGTATACGCGAAAACGGCGTTGAGCATCGGCACTAAGGTGAACGGCAGGAAAAACACCGGATTCATGATAATCGGCGTGCCAAACAGGATGGGTTCGTTGATGTTGAAGAAGCTCGGCACCACGCCCATTTTACCAATGGTGCGAAGATGCACGGCCTTGCTGCACAACAGCAATATCGCCAGCGGCAGGGTCGAGCCGACGCCGCCAATCAGCAGATAGTGATCCCAGAAACCTTGCAGATAAATGTGCGGCAGCGGCTCACCGGCCTGTAACGCGGTCTGGTTCAGCGCAAGATTGGTCATCCAGAACGGGTTCATAATGCCGGTGACAATCAGCGCGCCGTGAATACCGGCGAACCACAGCACCTGACAGATAAATACCGAAATCAGAATCGCCGGCAGGGAATCAGACGCAGAAACCAGCGGTGCGAGCAGATGCATAATCGCTTCAGGAATAATCATGCCCGTGGCGGACTGAATAAACAGGTTCAGCGGATGCAGCGTGGCGACAATCACGACGACCGGGATCAGGATTTCAAACGAGCGCGCCACGCCGGTCGGGACTTCTTTTGGCAGGCGGATCGTAATGTTGCGACGTTTGAGCAGCGCATAGACTTCGGCGGCGTAAATCGCCGTCAGGATCGCAGTGAAAATGCCTTCACCGGAGAAATACTGCGTTGAGATTTGCTTGTCATGGTAGGGCGCAGCGACCAGCAGAAAGGCCATAAACGCCAGCAGTCCGGTCATGATAGGGTCGAGTTTGTAGTGTTTACCGAGACTCGCGCCGATACCGACAGAGATGAAAAAAGTCATCACCCCCATGCTCAGATACCACGGCAGCATCAGCTGTTCGCGGTATTTCAGCGACAAATCCAGCCAGCCACGCGCGAAACCCCAGGTGGTGCCCGGTGAAAATGGCGGAAAAATGAAGACCAGCATAAACGAGCCGATAATCATAAAAGGCAACGCCGCGATAAATCCGTCACGAATGGCGATCACATGCCGCTGCTGACCGACGCTGCCCGCCAGCGGCGTGATGTGCTTTTCGATGACGTTAACCATCGCCTGATAAAGGCCACTCATACGCGGCTTCCTTCCTGTGCGATCAGGCCGAAGGCGAAGTCGAGTACGTTGTCGCCGCGCTGCATGCCGTAATCCATCATGTTGATGACTTCGACCGGAATATTGAATTCTGCGGCCCTTTTGGATAAATCAGCCTGCATATAACGCACCTGCGGCCCGAGCAGTACCACCTGATAATCACGGAATTTCTCGTCAAACTCGCTGGCCCCGAACGCATCAATCTGCACGTCTTCACCGCGCTGCGCAGCAACCTCTTTCATTTTGCGAACTAATAAACTGGTCGACATCCCCGCCGAACAACAAAGCATGATTCTTTTCATTTTTGCTTCACTCCCAGATGATTTATGTTCTGCCCGTTTCTCTTGCTGAGGGTATTTGAATCACTTTGGAAACCGGTTTCCATAGAACAGAAACCAATGTGCGAAGGGGGTCAAAAAATTGCCGGTCGATTTGTTGCGGGTGTGAATGCCGTCACGAAGCTGAAAGATTCAGCAATGCAAACGCGGGGAAAAGGACTAAGGGACAAAAACAAAAAAGGCGACCGGAGTCGCCTTTAGCGGAGTGCCAGAAATCATCAGACCGGTGGCAGGTCGAAAAGCAGAATTTCACTGTTTTCCTCGGCGTGAACGGACAGCGCCGTTTCATCCCAGATCGCCAGCGCATCGCTCGGCCCGGCTTTCTGGCCATTGATGGACACCGTGCCTTTCACCACCTGGATCCACACGCGGCGTTCTGCCTGAATCTGATAAACAGACTGTTCGTCTTTTTTCAGCGCCCAGCGGGACAATTCCATATCCTGGAAGACTTTCAGCGAACCGTCACGGGCGTCCGGAGAGAGCACCAGCTGGCGGCCCTGCGGCGCGTCAAACATGCGTTGTTCATAACGCGGTTCCAGCCCTTTTTGATTGGGAATAATCCAGATCTGATACAGGTGCAGTTTACGGTCACTGTTGCCGTTGTACTCGGAATGCGTCACACCGGTCCCGGCGCTCATAATCTGGAATTCACCGGCCTGAATCTGCTCTTGATTGCCCATGCTGTCCTGATGTTCCACAGTGCCTTCGAGCACGTAAGTCAGAATTTCCATGTCTTTGTGCGGATGCTTACCAAAACCCTGCCCCGCATCGATGAAATCTTCATTGATCACCCGCAGCGCGGAGAAGCCCATAAAGTTCGCATCGTAGTAATCGGCGAAAGAGAAGGTATGCCAGCTTTCCAGCCAGCCGTGACTTGCGTGACCGCGTTCTTGTGCTTTGCGTAAGTAGATCATGTTCAACTCTCCTCAATGTTTTCTCTAGTCTAGTCAACGGCTGAGAATAAGAAAGCGTAAAAACTTCACCCCTCTGTTCAAAAAATATGAACAAATGCAGATGATTAAATCCAAAGGATTTGTGGAAGGCATGAGGAGGATTTGGAAAAGAGAAAAAGATGTGTTTTTTTCCGAAATAGTTCATGTTGTGGGAAGGCGGCAAGAAAGTGAATCCCGATGAGCATACATAAGTATGTGATTCGGGTGAGCGCACGCAGCCAACGCATCCACAGCGCGAAATAGGAAGGAAAAAAAAAGCCAGCACCCGGCTGGCTAAGTAATACTGGAAGCAATGTGAGCAATGTCGTGCATTCATGGGGACCCGTTTGACCTTGGTGTGAGGCCATCCCCGGAACGCATGGCAATAATAATCATTATCATTCGCACTTGTAAAGCATTTTTTTTCACCAAACATTCGATTGACAGTTTTCCTATTCCTGATAAATGTAGAGGATATTCAAACAGTAACCATAAAAAGAGGAGTGTCGCCATGAGCGAAATAGTCATCCGTCACGCTGAAGCCGCAGATGCAGAGGCGCTTCAGCACCTATACGCTCAGGTTCCTGTTTACAGCGACACTCTCCAGCTCCCTTATCCGCCCGCCTCGCTATGGGAAGACCGACTGGCAAACTCTGCGCCGGGAAGATTCGCGCTGGTGGCCTGCATTGACGGCAAACTCGTCGGCAATCTCACGCTGATGGTCGAGCAACCGTGGCGGCGACGTCATGTGGCGACCTTCGGGATTGGCGTGGATACCGGCTTTCAGGGGCGTGGTGTGGGCAGCAAGTTGCTTGAAGCGGCGCTGGAACTCTGCGACAAATGGTTGCAGGTGAAACGCGTCGAACTGACGGTGTATGCCGATAACGAGGCAGCCATCGGGCTGTACAAGAAGTATGGTTTTAGCATTGAAGGCCGCAGCCCGTACTACGCCCTGCGCGACGGCGAGCTGGTGGATACGCTGCATATGGGGCGCATCCGCGGCGTTTAATCTGTCCTGACGGAGGCGCTGGTTTCGCGCGGTAAACGCCGCAGAACCAGCGCCATCGCAATAAACACCAGCAACGCAGAACCGAGGTAAATCGAATCAATTCCGGCCTGCGCCATCAGCATTCCCGCCAGCGGGCCGGTAATTCCCAGTGACAAATCCAGAAACGCAGAATAGGTCGCCAGCGCGCTGCCCTGATTGTCCTGCGGCAATTTCTTAACCGCCACCACGCCGAGCGCCGGAAAGACCAGCGAGAAGCCTGCGCCCGTCAGGAATGCGCCCCCCATGGCGACCAGCGCCGTCGGTGCGAAAAAGACCAGGATCAGCCCCACGATTTCAACAACGAAGCACGCCAGTGCAACGCGTAAGCCGCCAAAGCGGTTGATACAATTCGGGAACAGCAACCGCATGCCGACAAACGCTGCACTGAAAAATGTCAGCGAGAACGCTGCGCCGGACCAGTTTTTAGCATCGTAAAACAGGGTGATAAACGTGGCGATCACCCCAAAGCCGGTGGAAGCCAGCGCGAGCATCATGCCGTAGGGCAAAATTTTCCCCAGCACCTGGCTGAACGGAATTTGCGTGACGGGTTTCCCCGCGACCGGCGGTTTACGCCACGCCACCAGTAACGCCGTCAGCGCTACCAGAATAATGCACACCGACAACAGCGTCAGGCCGCCTAGGCTGAAAATCCCCACACCGAGCGGCGCGCCAATTGCCATCGCGCCATACGTCACCACCCCGCTCCACGAAATCACCTTGCCGATATGCAGCGAACCGACCACGCCGATGCCCCAGAGCGTCGAACCGGTTCCGGCAAAACTTTGTCCCGCGCCCAGCAGTAAACGCCCGACGCACAACAGCGTCAGGCTGGCCGCCGGTGACGCGTCCATCCATAACGCCAGCAAATAGAACACGCCGCTAAGCAGGCAGCCGCTGAGCCCGAGCATCACCACGCGCTTTGGCCCAACTTTATCGGCGTAACGCCCGGCGTGCGGACGGCTCAGCAGCGTCGCGAAGTATTGCAAGCTGATCACCAGCCCCGCCCAGAACGCGCTGTAACCGAGATGATCGTGGACATACCCAGGCAGAATCGCCAGCGGCAGGCCGATCGTCAGGTAGTTAGCAAAGTTGAAAACCAGAATGGAGAGGATCCGTAATGTGGTTTTTGAAGACGAACTTTCGGGCAAAGCGGGAGCAGGCATGGAAATCGACGTCTCACGAAGAAGGTTCTGGCATGTTGCAAAGCCGTAAATGAGTCTTGGACTTTATTAGCAATAGGTTGTTTTAGCAACAAATTGAAACACCGATTTAAGAGCCCCGGAACCGCTACCTTTCTGGAGAATGGAGAACCCGGCCATTTAGGTTCTGAAGTGTGCACGAATTTCTTAAAACTTAGCGGAAACTATTCTATTCCTTTGTCTGCGTGGAAAGCGTCAGCGGACTTCGATAATGACGAAGAACGTCCGGCTCCCGATCTATTTACCTTGTTATCCGCAATCAGGTTGCGCTTTTTGGCACCGACAGTTTTGAGGAAGACCCGACCTCTGTGACGCTGGGCGTGGATTACACGCCGGTGCCTTTGGTGACGATCGGTGCGGGATATAAACAAGGTAATTCTGACCAGAATGAAGTCACGGCGAATATCAGTTTTGATTACCCCATCGGTACGCCGCTTTCGAAACAGCGGGATGCCTCTGCGGTTGCCGATATGTGCACGCTGGCGGGCAGCCGGATGGATTTTGTCGACCGAAACAACGATATCGTGCTGGAATACCGGCACTATCACCGTCATCGAACATCAATGCCGGTAACAATAACCAGCCAGACACCGATTAATTATCTAAGGATAATTTAGAAGGCGTCGCCTGTCTGGTAAATTAAACAACACCGTTGCATGTTTTAATATTCCCGAGGGAATTTTTTGAGGATCGCAATAAGCTTGCCGTTCTCAATATTAATATATTCACCCTGCCGTAAATCGGACAAAATTTTCATCACCCCGCTACGGGCCAGGTGAGTGTGCTCATGAATATAATTAAAAACGCTGGTGCGTAACCGTTGCTCAGGCGGCATCAATTCCAGTTCAAACAGGAAGGCGCAGACGATCTGATACGTTGATTTGCTGATCAGCAAATTGGTCCGGTAGGCCTGAAAGTCACTGAGGTACGTCTGGAAATGCAGGACTTCTTTGAACAACTGATGTTCACTGACAAGTTCCATCGCGCGGGAAAAAGGTAACGTTTCGAGTACCGCCCCTTTTTCACTTCTGAACTGATAAAGGTTATAGCGGAACGGTGAACCCTGCATGCCAAATAGATTTGGCGCAGCGGCTCTGACAAAACGTAAGTTATCGGCAGTACGGTAAATATTCAGCGCGCCGTCTAATACTAAGACTACTTTTGCCTGTTCCTTTACCGGGTTCAGTTCAATAACAGACTCTTTTCCCTTTATCTCAAGAGGGGCGGACGCCGTGCGGAAAGCCGCAATGAGTTTATTAATGGCTTTAGTCGGTTTTGACATAGGGAGCAATAAATCAGGAACAGGTTTTTTGTCCATTTCGAATTCCCTCCCCTGAGTTGTTGATTTTACCTACACACTATAGTCCGGCGCGGGCACTATACGGAAATAATTCAGCGCCGGAAAGGTTCGTTATTCTGTCATTTTACTGACACATCACTGTCACACCGGCTGACTATGGTCAGATGACTTCAACCGGAGGACATCCTATGTTCAGCATGGATACCCTGTTTCAGGATCTCGACCCGCAGCACAAGACCCCTTCCTGGCAACGCCGTCTCCTAAAAGCCCTGTTCCGCGAAAAAGAATTCCACCGCTTTGCCGAACAACATCAGCATCTGAAAGGCATTGATATGGCCGAACAGGTGCTGGAGCATTTTAATATTCGCTGTGAACTGACGGAACGCGACCGGGAACAAATCCCAAGCTACGGGCCGGTAGTTATCGTCGCCAACCATCCGATCGGAACGCTAGACGGGCTGGCATTATTGCACGCAGTGGCGTCTGTACGCCCTGACGTCAAAGTGGTCGCGAACCAGATACTGTCGCTGGTGACGTCGCTCGGCAGCCTGATGATCCCGGTTGATAATATGGGCAATCGCACCCGACGTAATCAGGTCACGCTGATGCAGGAGCATCTGGTGAATCAGGGCGTGCTGATTGTGTTTCCGGCCGGTGAAGTGTCACGCATGAGTTCGAAAGGCGTGCGCGACGGCAAATGGCATACCGGTTTTATCCGCCTTGCTGCCAAAGCCCGTGCGCCGGTAGTTCCGGTGCATATCGGCGGCAGCAACAGCGCGCTGTTTTATCTCAGCTCAATGATTTACCGCCCGCTCAGCACGTTATTGCTGGTTCATGAAATGTTCGGGCAACGCGGTAACAGCCTGACGCTGAAAATCGGCGCGCGCATTCCTTATTCCAGCTGGCACGACGGACAAATGACGGCGGGCGATCTGGCCGCGCGTTTCCGAAAACACGTGTATCGCCTTGGCAGCGGAAAGCCTGAGCTGTTTCATACCGAAACGTCGATTGCCCGCGCAGAAGACCGCGCCGTGCTGAAACATGCGCTGGAAGCCAGTGAAGTGCTGGGCAAAACACCCGACGGCAAAATGATTTATCTCTATCGCCGCCACGGCGAAGATTACGTGCCGATACTGCGCGAATTGGGGCGGTTGCGCGAAATTGCGTTCCGCGCCGTAGGCGAAGGCAGCGGCCGTCGTCGCGATCTCGACAGTTACGATGACGATTATTATCACCTGGTGTTGTGGGATCCGCAGGCGCTGGAAATCGTCGGCGCTTACCGGTTTATCCCGACCGCCGAACAGGTCGCCAGCAAAGGCCTGAACGGCATTTACAGCCAGAGCCTGTTCCAGTACGGCCATCAGATGGACCCGATTCTCGCACAGGGCATTGAACTCGGACGCAGCTTTATTCAGCCAGCGTACTGGGGCAAACGCGGGCTGGATTATTTGTGGCTCGGCATCGGCGCGTATCTGGCGAAATATCCGCAAACGCGTTACCTGTTTGGCCCGGTGTCGATTTCCGGCGGCTTACCGCTGGCCGCACGCGATTTACTGGTCACCTTTTATCGCCTGTATTTCGCGCCCGCCCTGCCGCTGGCGACGTCACGCCGCCCTTATCCGGCATCTTTGCCCGACGTGCTCGCACAGTTTTGCGGTGATGACTATCAGGAAGATTTGCAGCGTCTGAAACGTCTGCTGGCAAACCTCGGTTGCAGTATTCCGGCGCTGTATAAGCAGTATTCAGAACTTTGCGAAACCGGCGGCGTGCAGTTTATTGATTTCGGCAGCGACCCGGAATTCAACCACTGCATCGACGGGCTGGTTCTGGTGGATCTCAGTCAGCTGAAACCGTCTAAGTTTGAACGCTATATTGCGGTGCACCAGGGCTAATACCTTGTTCTGACAAAAATTCTGACACAAAAAAGGGCACCCTCTGTATAAACAAGGGCGCCCTTTCTTATTCATCCGGATTACTGTGCTTTATTCACATCCACCACGGTAATAGTGTAAATCACCACTACGTCCGGCCGATTTGCGTCACTGGCGTTTTCAACGGCAACAGGCGGAATGACCACCTGAATCTCACCGCCTTTGCGAATCAGTTTTACGCTGTCGCGCAGAACCGGCGGCATATTCGCCACGCGGAAGACTTGATTGGCATTCTCAACCTGCGGGCCGTCTACAATGGTGCCATCCACCAGTTTGCCCTGATAGCCAACTTCAACCGTATCGGTATCTTTGAGTACGTTGCCCTCGCCTTTGTTTTTAACCAAGTACAGCAAACCTTGTTTGGTCTTTTTCACGCCATCTTGTTTGGCGAAATCAGCGAGGAAGGCTTTATCCGCGGCACTCTTTTTATCCATTTCTGCTTTCGTCAGGACTTTGACCTGTTCATCAAACGCCGTTAGCGTCGTGTGAATGTCCTGATCGCTCATTTTCACCTGATTATTAAAGGTGTCTGCGATCCCGGCCAGCATGATGTCTTTGCTCATGGTGATGTGCAGCGCTTTCTGCTGCTCAATCTGTTCTTCGATATAACGCGCCATCGCGACACCGCTGGCGTAAGCCCGTTTCTGCTCTTCGCTGTCGAGGCTGAACACAGGTTTTACCGGCGCTTTCGGTTCTTCTTTCGCCGCAGGAACGGTGGCTGCCGATGTCGGTAAAACGGTCAGCGGAGCCGGAATTTCGGTAACAGCGGGGGCGGATTTTTCAGATGCAACCGGAACAGGTTCAGTGGCAATAACAGGTGCCGGTTTTTCAGATGCTACCGGAGCAGGTTCAGTGGCAACAAAAGGTGCCGGTTTCTCAGGCGCTGCCGGAGCAGCTTCGGCGGCAGCAACAGCAGCCGGTTTTTCAGGTGCCGACGTTACGGCAGGTTCCGTAGTGACAACCGGCGCGGGATCAGCGGCAACGGCTGCGCCGGACAACATCAGTAAGCCTGCAAGGCAGGCGTTTTTTTTACGAGTCAGGGAGAACATAACAGTCCTTTGCTAAAAGAGAGTCCCCGCAGGGCGTGATAATTTTCAGGCAGGTTATATTATTTTCGGAAAAGAAATATCTGATTCGGCGCAAGACTGTCGGAAAGAAACTATAAAACTGTTATGAAACAATCCCCCCTTCTGAATTCTAATGTGTAAAAATTTTTATTTACATAAATCAGTCAGATTATTCAGCACGCGCACATTCACGAAAACAATATCAATGGCACTTCCCGCGATAATCATCGGCCATCGCCATTCTCAGCAAAAGATCATGACCAATATAATTGCTCCAGTTAAAGGTGTTTTGTAATACCACCACGGCATTCTGATGTTTTTTATCAAAACCAATATAACTGGAATAGCCGCCGATATAGCCGACCTGATACGTAATCGTCTGATGGCTGATGTGATCCGTCACCCACGCGATATTGGCCGCCTCGATAGCTCGCTGGAAATATACTTTTTCCGTGTCGCTGATCGCCATGTTGAGATCACCATTTTTTGAGCCATCTATGTGAGCACGCAGGTACTTAAGCAGGTCGTCCACATTGCTGTACAGGCTGGCGGCGGCCACCATGTTATTGGAGAAATGCCAGTCAGGCACCACTTCGCCGCGCGGGATAAATTTCGGCTGATCGCCCGCATGCCCGATGGCGCGGTAAGGATAGTCTTTCAGGCGCGTCGCATAAAAACTGGTGTTATCCATCTTCAGCGAGCGGAAAATAAAATCATAAGACAGTTGCTGGATGTCTTCGCCGGTTTTCAGTTTGAGAATATACCCCAACAGCGCGTAGCCTAAATTGGAATACTGCGGCTCGCGCTTCTCCGGCTTTGTAAACCCTGACAGATCGTTGACGACGGAATCGCTGTCCAGCTCGTGATAGAAATTGTCGCCGGTGTAGAGATAGCGGAGAAAACTCTCCAGCATGTCTTTATTCATGTTTTGTCGCGGCAGACCGGACGTGTGTGTCGCCAGCTGCAACAGCGTGATGTTTTTCGCATCCTCGCTCAGCGGGATATTTTTCGGCAGCAAATCGGAAAGTTTATCGTCCCAGCGCAACTGGCCTTTATTGACCAGCCCGGCCACCACTTCGCCGGTCACGCCTTTACTCACAGAACCCAGCGCGAACAGGGTTTCCCCGTCGATTCTGTAGCTGTGGGTGGAATTGGTGTAGCCGTAGCCCCAGGTTCTGGCCTCGCCGTTGTTTCTGATAATGCCTATCGCAAGGCCCGCCGCTTTCTCTTTTTTCTGATACTGGCGGACAACGCCATTAACCATCTCATCGAGATCGCCCGAACAGGCCAGCGCCCGCACGGCGTCGGGATGCTCTTTCACCTGCATGTCAGATAACGTCCCGCAGGATGTCAGAAACAGGGGGGACAAAATGAAGAAACGGTGAAATCCCCCTGTCATGTGGCTATTTCGCGCCCTTCGGTCGGGAAATCAGGTCCTGCGCGCACGCCCAGGCGGAGCTCCACGCCCACTGGAAATTGTATCCGCCCAGCCAGCCGGTGACGTCCACGACTTCGCCGATAAAATACAGACCCGGCACTTTTGCCGCAGCCATGGTTTTGGAGGAAAGTTCGCGCGTATCGACGCCGCCTAGCGTAACTTCCGCCGTGCGGTAACCTTCGGTGCCGTTCGGCTGAACCTGCCAGTTTTGCAATTGCTCAACCAGTTCGGCCTGTTGCGGCACGTTCAGCTGTTTCAGCGTGACGTCCGGCAGTTGCCCGAGCGTTTGCAGACATTCCACCAGACGTTTAGGCAGTTGCATCGCCAGCGTATTTTTCAGGCTCTGGTTCGGGTGTTCCTGCCGCTGTGCATTGAGAAACGCCGCCAGATCGACATCAGGCAGTAAGTTAACGCTCACAAACTCGCCAGGCTGCCAGAAGCTGGAAAGTTGCAGAACCGCCGGGCCGGACATCCCGCGATGCGTAAACAGAATGCTTTCGCGGAACACTGTGCCATCCTCCGCGGTCAGCACAGCGGGCACGGAGACGCCGGAAAGCGTCTGTAAATGCTCGAGCAGCGGCTTGTGCAGCGTAAACGGCACCAGACCGGCGCGGGTCGGTAACACTTTCAGGCCAAACTGTTCGGCCAGACGATAACCGAAAGGCGACGCGCCCAGCCCCGGCATGGAAAGTCCGCCGCTGGCAACCACAAGTGAGTGAGTACTTACAGTTGAGCCATTCACTTTGATAATAAAGCCATCTTCGGTTTTCTGAACGTCTGAAATCTCGCTGCGCAGACGCACATCGACATTCCCCCGTTCACATTCTTTATCCAGCAACGCCACAATTTGTGTCGCTGAATCATCGCAAAAAAGCTGGCCGAGCGTTTTCTCGTGCCAGGCGATGTTGTAGCGGTTGACCAGATCGATGAAATCCCACTGGGTGTAACGCGCCAGCGCGGATTTACAGAAATGCGGGTTTTCCGAAAGATAGGCAGCCGGTTCGGCATACAGATTGGTGAAGTTGCAGCGACCGCCGCCCGACATCAGAATTTTTCGTCCGGTTTTTTTGCCATTATCCAGCAGCAGAACCCGGCAGCCACCCTGTCCGGCCTGCGCTGCACAGAACATGCCTGCCGCACCCGCACCAATGACTACCACATCAACCTGTTCCACTTTTGGCCTCTCTTACCGGAAATTTCAGCTACGTTTTAGACAGGGCTTCCCCCTGTGCCAATGGGCTTTAGCCGCATTGCGACGCGGATTGTAAGGGACAGACGCCCCTTAAACCAGCCGGAGAGGTGGTTTTCTGAACGTCGTAAGTAAATGTTTCAGCGCCTAAACGAGGAATAAGATTTTGATATATAAAAAATAAATTGAAACAACGCCAAATATTGAACTGTTTTTAGTCAAAAAAATGTCATATTTTCCTTTTCCCGTCCCCCTGTTCTCGCAGATAATGCGCGGCGTTCATGACCACTAACTGGCGTAACAATTATGCTGCATCTATTTGCCGGGTTGGATATTCATACCGGTTCGTTATTGATTCTCGCGTTACTGTTTGTTCTGTTCTATGAAGCCATTAACGGTTTCCATGATACGGCCAACGCAGTAGCAACCGTCATATACACCCGGGCAATGCGTTCGCAATTAGCGGTCGTGATGGCAGGGGTATTTAACTTCTTTGGCGTCCTGCTCGGTGGTTTGAGCGTGGCCTATGCCATCGTCCATTTACTTCCAACCGATTTGTTGCTGAATGTAGGTTCCGCGCATGGCCTTGCCATGGTGTTCTCTATGTTACTGGCGGCGATCATCTGGAACCTCGGCACCTGGTATTTTGGTCTGCCGGCGTCCAGCTCCCATACCCTCATTGGCGCTATTATCGGCGTGGGTTTGACTAACGCGCTGATGACCCACACGTCAGTGGTTGATGCGTTAAACATCCCGAAAATGATTGGCATTTTCGCCTCACTAATCGTCTCACCGCTGGTCGGGATGATTATGGCGGGAACCATGATTTTCCTGCTGCGTCGCTACTGGAGCGGGAATAAAAAACACGCCCGTATCCACCTGACGCCGGCAGAACGTGAAAAGAAAGACGGCAAGAAGAAGCCGCCATTCTGGACCCGTATTGGCCTTATTCTGTCCGCAATCGGCGTGAGTTTCTCTCACGGTGCGAACGATGGTCAGAAAGGTATCGGCCTGATCATGCTGGTGTTGATTGGCGTGGCTCCGGCAGGTTTCGTGGTGAACATGAGCGCGACCGGTTACGACATTGCCCGTACCCGCGACGCCGTGACGCACCTCGGCCAGTATTATTCGCAGCATGTTGATGCGGTGCCACACGTTGTGGCGCAGACGCCTCTGGTGCCTGCACCGGACGTCAATATCGCACCAGCCGATGAGACAAAAGTGTTCCATTGCGACAGCAGCCACGCACTTGATGCGATTGGCCGTGCGCAGACACTGCTGACTAATCTTCAGTCTTACAGCGATCTGGCACCGGAAGAACGCAGCCACATGCGCCGCCTGCTAATGTGTGTTTCTGATACTGCCGATAAAGTCGCTAAACTGCCGGAAACTTCCGCGGCGGATAAACGCTTCCTCGGCGAGCTGAAAACCGACATTCTGCAAACTGTCGAATATGCCCCGATTTGGATCATCATCGCGGTCGCGCTGGCGCTGGCGCTGGGTACCATGATTGGCTGGAAGCGCGTTGCGACCACCATCGGTGAGAAGATTGGTAAGAAAGGCATGACCTACGCTCAGGGCCTGTCTGCGCAGATGACGGCAGCGGTGTCTATCGGTGTGGCCAGTTACACCGGTATGCCGGTTTCCACCACGCACGTGTTGTCCTCTGCGGTTGCAGGTACCATGATTGTGGATGGCGGCGGTGTTCAGTCTAAAACCGTGAAAAACATCGCTATGGCGTGGATTTTAACCCTGCCCGTGTCGATTGTTCTTTCCGGCGTGTTGTACTGGATTGCGCTGAAGCTTATCTGATAAACCTGCGTGCTCAGGCACGGATGTAAAAAAGGCGGCCTTGTTCTCAGAACCGGTCGCCTTTTTTTATTCCCTTTTTCACACTTTCCTCGCAACGATTTTAGACGTGTCAGTACCAGATCAACATGGCCATCATACTGATAAGAATCAGTCCAACCAGACATGTCGTCAGGACAAACTGGCCGCGTACTCTTTCACACCGGCGGATAAACTCAGGGTCGTGATGTTCAACATAGCGCTGAGCATAAATATAGCGAACCAGTCTTATCTGCTTGCCGGGCTGGCCGTGGGAAGTAAAGAATCCCCCGCCGTCCACGTACTGATACAGCAACGGATCACAGCCCCGCAGCACCACCAGCAACGCGCGCAAAGACGAGTAATAACGCAGCATATTCACCACACACACAAAACATAAAGCCCAAAACAGCGCAACGGGACTGATCATGATTCCCCCTCAAGGCGAACTGACACCGCGCAATGCCGCTCAAAATCTGCCGCACACCCGACGTTTCGCCCTGCCTTTCCGCGATTTCACACCCCCGGGCAACCATCGCCCGCCCTCTTTTCTTATCACAGAAGAATGCTAAAGCAGGAGAAGCCTGCATTATTGAGTGTAGGAAACGAATCTGTAAGTGTTCATATTATTTGTATCTATAGATTGTCAGATTAGGAAATGGGATCTGTATGCTTGATTTGTCTCACCATTTTGGCGCTATACTGACGTCATGACATTCGCATGATGCTGATATAGCTTTTAACTGACTTATGGAAGGAGTTTTCTTATGGCTTACAAACACATATTGATTGCTGTTGACCTCTCACCTGAGAGCAAAGTTTTAGTCGAGAAAGCGGTTTCCATGGCGCGTCCGTATAACGCCAAGGTGTCCCTGATCCACGTTGATGTGAACTATTCAGACCTCTACACCGGCCTGATTGACGTGAACCTGGGCGACATGCAGAAACGTATTTCCGAAGAAACGCACCACGCGCTGAACGAGCTTTCGCAAAACGCCGGTTACCCGATTTCAGAAACCCTGAGCGGCAGCGGTGATTTAGCCCAGGTGCTGGTCGATGCCATCAACAAATACGGCGTGGATTTAGTACTGTGCGGCCACCACCAGGATTTCTGGAGCAAGCTGATGTCCTCCGCACGCCAGCTGATCAACACCGTCCATATCGACATGCTGATCGTGCCATTGCGTGACGAGGAAGAAGAAGCGTAAGACGCGACGTATGCGCGTTGATGAGAAAGAGGTGCCAGTGGCACCTCTTTTTTTATGGGGATTTACAGCGGCGTATAAATATCAAACCGGTGGTTTTTCGTGATAACCGCAGCCTGCGCGGCGATGTCCGCCATCGGTGGCGCATAGTCAGGGCGTTTCACTACAATCCTTTTGGTCGCTAACCTGCGCGCAGGTTCCAGCAGGCCATCGGCATCTTCGTCCGGGCCAACCAGCCCCTGAAACACGCGCATCTCTTTCTTCACCAGTGCACTTTTTTGTTTGTGCGGATACATCGGATCGAGATACACCACTTCAGGCTTTGGCGAAAGCTCAGAGAGCGCGGTCAGGCTTGAAGCATGCAGCAACGTCATGCGTTCACGCAGCCACGGGCCGATTTCCGCATCACGGTAGCCGCGCGCCAGCCCGTCGTCGAGCAAAGCCGCCACCACCGGATTGCGTTCCAGCATCCGCACTTTGCAGCCCAGAGAGGCCAGCACAAACGCGTCGCGGCCCAGACCTGCGGTGGCATCGACGACATCCGGCAGATAACTGCCTTTGATGCCGACCGCTTTTGCCACCGCCTCACCGCGTCCGCCGCCAAATTTACGACGATGCGCCATCGTGCCGCCGGCGAAATCGACAAAAATGGCACCGAGTTTTGGCTCGTCGCGTTTGCGTAATTCCAGACGCTCAGGCGTCAGCACCAGCGCCATCATGGCATCCGGGTCGGACGTCAGATTCCAGCGCTGTGCCAGAACAGATAAGGCGCCTTCATCGGCGCCTTCTTCACAGAGTAAACACACGCTCACAGGCAGAAATTATCCTTTGATACCGTAATGACGCAGCATAGCATCCAGTTGCGGCTCACGCCCGCGGAAGCGTTTGAACAACTCCATCGGCTCTTCGGAACCGCCGCGCGACAGAATATTATCCAGGAACGACTGCCCGGTTTCGCGGTTGAAAATCCCTTCTTCTTCGAAGCGGGAATAGGCATCAGCAGACAGTACTTCCGCCCACAGATAGCTGTAGTAACCCGCCGCATAACCGCCTGCAAAGATATGGCTGAAGGCGTGCGGGAAACGTCCCCAGCTTGGTGACGGCACAACCGCAACCTGCTTCTTGATTTCTGCCAGGGTTTGCAGGATTTGCGCGCCTTTGGCCGGGTCATATTCCGCATGCATACGGAAATCGAACAGACCGAATTCCAGCTGACGCAGAATAAACAGCGCCGCCTGATAGTTTTTCGCGGCCAGCATTTTATCCAGCATCTCTTTCGGCAGCGGTTCGCCGGTTTCGAAATGCCCGGAGATGAACGCCAGCGCGTCCGGCTCCCAGCACCAGTTTTCCATAAACTGGCTTGGCAGTTCGACGGCGTCCCACGGCACACCGGCAATTCCGGCAACGCCTGGCGTGTCGATGCGGGTCAGCATATGATGCAAACCGTGGCCGAATTCGTGGAACAGCGTGGTAACTTCGTTGTGCGTAAACAGCGCCGGTTTATTGCCGACCGGGCCGTTGAAGTTACAGGTCAGATACGCGACCGGCTTTTGCAGTTTGCCGTCGGCTTTACGCATACTGCCGACGTAATCGTTCATCCAGGCTCCGCCACGCTTGTGTTCGCGGGCATACAGGTCGAGATAGAAACTGCCGCGCAGATCGCCGGATTCATCGAACAAATCGAAGAAGCGCACGTCTTTGTGCCAGGTTTCCACGTCTTTGCGTTCTTTGGCGGTGATGCCGTAAATGCGTTTCACCACTTCGAACAGCCCTTCCAGCGCGCGTTGTTCAGGGAAATACGGACGCAGTTGCTCGTCATTGATGGAGAACAGATGCTGTTTCTGTTTTTCGCCGTAGAACGGCAAATCCCAGGCTTCCATTTCGTCCACGCCAAAATGTTCTTTCGCAAAAGCACGAAGCTGCGCCAGTTCACGTTCGCCTTGCGGGCGGGCACGCGTCGCCAGACCGCTCAGGAAATCAATCACCTGTTTCGGGCTTTCGGCCATTTTGGTGGCCAGCGACATCTCCGCGAAGGAATCAAAACCTAACAGCTGAGCCAGCTCGTGACGCAGCGACAAAATCTCTGCCATCACTTCGCTGTTGTCCCACTTACCGGCATTCGGGCCCTGATCGGACGCACGGGTGCCGAACGCGCGGTACATTTCTTCACGCAGCGAACGGTTTTCGCCATAGGTAATCACCGGCAGATAGCTCGGGATATCCAGCGTCAGCAGCCAGCCTTCCTGTTCTTTCGATTCGGCCAGCGCTTTCGCCGCCGCCAGTGCGCTTTCCGGCAGGCCTTTCAGTTCGGCCTCATCGGTAATCAGCTTGCTCCAGCCCATCGTGGCATCGAGCACGTTGTTGCTGTACGTCGAACCCAGCTCAGACAGACGCGCCGAAATTTCGCCGTAGCGTTTCTGTTTTTCGACCGGCAAACCAATGCCGGATAACTCGAAATCACGCAGCGCGTTATCAATCGCTTTTTTCTGCGCAACGGACAGCGTAGTGAAATGC
The DNA here is from genome assembly GCF_024808755.1 of Rahnella sp. BIGb0603. Lineage (NCBI taxonomy): Bacteria > Pseudomonadati > Pseudomonadota > Gammaproteobacteria > Enterobacterales > Yersiniaceae > Rahnella > Rahnella sp. BIGb0603. The sequence goes on from NZ_JANUEX010000009.1 coordinate 156,077, forward strand.
TCGCTGTCTTTTAAATCGCGATAAGCCTGATACAAACCGGCGTGCTGCCCGGTCCAGGTGCTGAATTCAGATAAAATTGGCAGACATTGCTCGTACGCTTCACGCAGTTCCGGGCTGTTTTTGACTGCGTTCAGATGCCCGACCGGCGACCAGATACGGCTCAGACGGTCGTCGCTTTCCGCCAGCGGCTGGCACAGATTTTCCCAGGTATAAGGCGCGCCCTGAGCGACCACGCGTTCAATCGTCTGGCGGCTTTCTTCGATCGCAGATTGCATCGCAGGGACGATATGTTCGGGTTTGATCGCAGAGAAAGGCGGCAGGGAGAACGGTTTTAAGAGCGGATTGTTCGACGCGTTTTGCTGTTCAGTCATAGGGCCAGTCCTTCGTTAATTCGGGTGGGTTTGATGCGCCTGAGGCGCACCACGCCGTGAATTCGGGTCGTCTTAAAGATGACGTAACTTCTAACATGCGGTCAAGTTGCGGCGAAATCAATGGGCCGGGCAAATTCGTCGGCTCAGAAGAAGTTATTAACCGCATCAATAACTCACATCTCAAACATCACTCTCAATTTGGATCCGCCTCGCATTTTTCATCATGAGTTCTGCCCGTCAGGTAAACCTTATTTACAGCAGGGTTAATCGTGCTATTTTTCATCTGGCATATGCCAGTTAAGCTATCTCGAAAAATCACATCATGGATAGAAACGAAAATGAAAAAACTCAAGATTGTCACGCTGGGCGGCGGATCGAGTTACACGCCGGAACTGATTGAAGGTTTTATCCGCCGGTACGATGAATTGCCGGTCACCGATTACTATCTGGTGGATATCGACGCGGGCGCGGAGAAGCTGAAAATTGTCGGGGAACTGGCAAAGCGCATGGTGAAGAAATCAGGATTACCGATGACGGTTCACCTCACTACCAACCGCAACGAAGCATTGTTTGACGCGGATTTCGTCACCACGCAGTTACGCGTCGGCCAGCAGGAAGCACGCATTCACGATGAAGCCATTCCACTGAAATACGGCGTTCTCGGGCAGGAGACCACCGGCGCGGGCGGCTTTATGAAAGCGCAGCGCACCATTCCGGTCCTGCTGGATTTATGCCGTGATATGGAAAGGCTTTGCCCGGATGCGTGGCTGATCAACTTCACCAATCCCGCCGGAATTGTCACGGAAGCCATCGAAAAATATTCCCCAATAAAAACGCTGGGCATCTGCAGCGGCGCAAACAACATGATGATGGAAGTTGCAGGCGTTTACGGCGTTGAGCGCCGCGACGTTTACGCCAGAGTAATGGGGCTGAACCACCTGATTTTTGCCGATCAGATTGCGGTAAAAGGTCAGGACGTCACCGCCGGATTTATTGAAATGCTGGCGAAAAGCGCGGGCGGCAGCTCGTTAAAAAATGTCCCGGACATTGGCTTACCGCCTGATTTTATCCGTGCGCTCGGCTTGTTTCCGCTCTCGTACCTGAAATACTTTTATCTCAGCCGGGAAATGGTCGAACACAGCCTTCAGGACTGTAAAGCGCACGGTACACGCGGCGAGCAAACCCGAGAAATAGAACGAAAACTCTTTGAAATTTATAAAAATCCTCAGCTTGAGTCCAAACCGAAAGAGCTGGAAAGCCGCGGCGGCGCGTATTACTCGGAAACGGCCTGTTCCATCATCAGCTCAATTTATAACGATAAAAAAGAAATCCACGTCGTGAATACGCCAAACCGGGGCGCAACGCGCGATCTGGACGATGAAAGCGTGGTGGAAACCAACGCCATGATTGACCGTCAGGGCGCGCATCCGCTGGCTTATGGCCGCCTGCCGGTGAAAGTTCGCGGGCTGATCCAGAGCGTTAAAGCGTTTGAAGAACTCACCGTTGAAGCCGCTGTCACCGGCGATTATTCCACCGCATTAATGGCGCTGTCGGTGCATCCGCTGATCCCATCCGTGGATATTGCCGGGAAAATTCTCGATGAATATCTGGCCGTAAACCGGCCTTTCCTGCCTCAGTACAAATCCGGCAAGGGGGGGGAAATATCATGATGAAGTTTTTAGAATCCCGCGTGGTGCCCTGTCTGGTGAAAGTCGGGGAAAACGTGATTCTGGTCGCCGTCAGAAACGGCATCACGCTGACATTGCCGTTTATTATTTCCGGCTGGACGGAATATCTCGGCACCTTTGGTACGGCGCTGAATGTACCGGTTATCGTCACATTCGGCATTATTGGTTTGATCTCCGCAATCGGCATCAGTTACAACCTGGCAAAACATTACAAACTCGACGGGCTGACGTGCAGCGGTATTACCGTCGCCGTTTTTCTGATGGCGCAGCTCGATGATAATTACCTGCTGAACGTCGATAACCTCGGCGCGTCGGGGTTATTTTCCGCCATTATTTTGTCGGTACTGACGGTATATATCATCCGCTTTTTCATTGAGCATAAAATCTATATCCGGCTACCGGAAAGTGTGCCGCCTGCGGTGTTGCAGTCTTTCGTCAGCGTGATCCCGGCGTTTGTCTGCCTGGCACTGGTCTGGTTCGTCAGGGTGATTTTGCACTTTGATATCAACGCGTTCTTCACGATGATCCTCAGCCCGCTGGTGATTGGCCTGGGGACATTGCCGGGGATGTTAATTCTGGTGTTTCTGATTTCACTGCTTTGGTGTTGCGGAATACACGGCACCAACGTGTTATCCGGTATTACCGCGCCAATCTTCCTGAAATTCATTGTCGAAAATACGCAGGCTTATCTGAGCCATCAGCCGATCCCGCATATCTTTGCCGAAGGATTTTATAACTTCTTCATTTGTACCGGCGGCTCCGGCGCGACCATGGGTTTGGTGCTGGCGATGATGATGTCGAAAAGTCGTTATTATAAATCGCTGGGCCGCATGTCTTTTGCGCCGTCCCTGTTTTGTATTAATGAGCCGGTGATATTCGGCGTGCCGATGGTTTTCAATCCGCTGATGATGTTGCCGTTAATTGTCACGCCGATGCTGCTGTGTACGATGTCTTATTTCCTGATGGAATTTAATATTATTGGCCGCCCGGTATTACAGATCCCCTGGACCATGCCGCCGTTTCTGAATGCCTATTTCGCCACTGGCGGAAATATTCCCGCGGCAATCTGGTCAGGCGTCATGATTATTATTTCGACAATCATTTATTATCCCTTCTTCCGTTTGCTGGAAAAGAAACAACTGGCGGCTGAAACAGCCGAAATCCCGGCAAAAGTGGCACAGGTCAGTGCATAAACCTTCATACAGGGAGTCTATTATCATGACGATAAACAGTGCATTTATAGGATTCGGCAAAAGCGCTACGCGTTATCACTTGCCCTACGTTTTTCAGCGCCGCGACACGTTTCGCGTAAAAACGATTTTCGATGTGACCCGCCGCCCGGCGCTGGAAGCCGAAAGCGAATATCAGGGCATTCATTTCACCGACAGCCTGAACGACATTCTGCTCGATGAAAGCATCCGGCTGGTGACGCTGTGTACGCCGCCGGAAACGCACTACAATTTCGCCCGTCAGTGTCTGGAGCACGGGAAAAACGTCATCGTCGAAAAACCGTTTACCCGCACGCTGGCTGAAGCGCAGGCGTTGTTTGCTCTGGCCACAGAAAAGGGCCTCACAGTCACGCCATTCCAGAATCGCCGTTTTGACAGCTGTTTTTTAGCCGCTAAAAAAGTGATCGACAGCGGCGTGCTTGGGAAAATTGTCGAGTTCGAAAGCCACTTCGACTATTTCCGTCCCGATGCGCCTGACGCACCCGGTGATTTCACCGATGGCGCATTTTACGGGTTGGGCGTGCATCTTATCGATCAGGTCGTCAGCCTGTTCGGTCGACCGGAATTCGTGCATTACGATATCCGCTCTGTCAGGAATAAAAATAACCCTGACGATACGTTTGAATTGCAACTTTATTACGGCGATATCAAAGCGATCGTGAAATGCAGCCATCTGGTCATGCAGCCTTATCCGAAATTCATTGTTAACGGTGAAAACGGGTCATTTATCAAACTGAATATCGACCAGCAGGAAACCTGTCTTAAAGCCGGAATAATGCCGGGCAGCCCTCATTTCGGGCAGGAGTCAGAATTCGGCTTGCTGAAATATCAGAATGAACGCGGTGAAATTATCACTGAAAAAGTCAATGCCGGTACCGGCGATTATGGCCGCGTTTACGACGCGGTTTACGCCACGCTGGTGCATAGAAAACCGCCTTATATTTCGCAGCAGGACGTCATGACCACCATGGAAATTCTGCATCGCGCCTTTGAGCAACCGGCTCCGGCGCTGATAAAACTCCGTTAGCCCCTCAGCGCGCCGCGCATTTTTCACGGCGGCGCGCCCGGATGACACCTCTGCGTGTTCTGTTTATACTGCCCGAAAATAAACCGCTGCAAGAAGGCGTTACGCCATGGCCGCCCGTTACATTGATATTAAAAACAGCCTGAAACAGGCGATCCTCAATAAAGAATATCGTGTCGGGGATAAAATCCCTTCTGAGCGGGAATTAGCGGCGCACTACGACGTCACGCGCGTCACCCTGCAAAAAGCGATGCATATGCTTGAACAGGAAGGCTTCATCGAGCGCATCCACGGCAAAGGCATGTACGTCACCAAAGTGATTGAAGATAACGTTTATTTGCTCAATAACGGCACCAGCGATTCTATTCTGGGTTTTTCGCGTGAATTTAAAAATCAGGTTAAAGTCTCCAGCAAGCTGATTACGTTGAACAAAATCGCTGCGGGAGAATATATCGCCGCTCAGCTGGATATTCATCCGGATGACGACGTTCATTATATCCGCCGTATCCGGCTGGTTGATAATATCCCGGTGCTGATTGAAGACTCGTATATTCCCTGCGCTGTCATAACGTCAATTCCAGAAGCCGTTTTACAGGAAGCGTCTTTATATGAATATATTGAAAACAAAACGGGCCGGAAAATTAAATTCTATAATTCGGTGATAGAGGCCGCGCTGTTCGACGAAACGCTCTGCGCATTGCTGAACATTGAAACCGGTAGCCCGATGCTGAAAGTCTCCGGCGTCACCAAGCTGGAGGACGGCAAAGCCTTCAATTACTCCATCAGTTTTAACCGCGCAGACATGTTCAAAATTAAGAACAGCTGGGTCGGGAAGTAAGATGGCGGCGTTTTACGGGCAACTTGAAGGCCGAATGTTTATACTGTCCGCAATACGCCACTCCGGAATGATAAAGTTATGTTGAGTTACCGCCACAGTTTTCACGCCGGCAACCATGCCGACGTCCTTAAACACACCGTTCAGAGCCTGATCATTGAATCTCTGAAAGAAAAAGAAAAACCCTTCCTTTATCTCGACACCCACGCGGGTGCCGGGCGCTATCAGCTGAGTGGCGAACACGCCGAACGTACCGGCGAATATCTGGAAGGTATCGCGCGCATCTGGCAACGTGATGATATTCCTGAAGAACTGGCGGCGTATATGTCTGTCGTCAATCACTTCAACCGCAATGAAAACCTGCGTTATTACCCGGGTTCGCCGCTGATTGCCCGTCAGCTGTTGCGTGAAGATGACAAACTGCACCTGACCGAACTGCACCCGAGCGATTTCCCGCTGCTGCGCAGTGAATTCCAGAAAGATGACCGTACCCGCGTTGCGCGTGCCGACGGTTATCAGCAGCTGAAAGCTCAGTTACCGCCGCCGTCACGCCGCGGGCTGATCCTGATGGACCCGCCGTACGAAATGAAAACCGATTATCAGGACGTGGTAAAAGGCATTCAGGAAGGCTACAAGCGTTTTGCCACCGGCACTTACGCGCTGTGGTATCCGGTGGTGATGCGCCAGCAAATCAAAAAAATGCTGCGTGACCTCGAAGCAACGGGTATCCGCCGTATCCTGCAAATCGAACTGGGCGTGCGTCCGGACAGCGATCAGCGCGGCATGACGGCTTCCGGCATGATCGTGATTAACCCACCGTGGAAACTCGAGCAGCAGATGAATAACGTGCTGCCGTGGCTGCTGAAAGTGCTGGTTCCTTCCGGCACCGGTCACACCACGGTTAACTGGGTTGTCCCTGAGTAAGTAAAGATTTCCCCCTCGCTGAGACCTTTTTCTAAGGTCTCAGCTATCAAACCTATTGCAGCCATCGATCCAAACTTTGCGACAAAACGCATTCACGCGCTAAACTCACAAGCAATTTTTAAGATTAGCGACGCCGGTATGGCGTTCTTCATTTTTGACAACTCATGGAAAATCCGATGACCAAACATTATGACTATCTGGCAATTGGCGGCGGCAGCGGCGGTATCGCATCAATCAACCGTGCAGCCATGTATGGGAAAAAATGTGCGCTGATCGAAGCTAAAGAGCTGGGCGGCACGTGCGTCAACGTGGGTTGTGTCCCGAAAAAAGTGATGTGGCACGCTGCACAAATCGCTGAAGCGATCCGCAACTACGGCCCGGACTATGGCTTTGATACCACCGTAAACAGTTTCAACTGGAAAACGCTGGTCGCCAACCGTACCGCTTACATTGACCGCATTCATACCTCGTACGACAACGTACTGGGTAAAAATAAAGTGGACGTGATCAAAGGTTTCGCGCGCTTCGTTGACGATCACACCGTTGAAGTGAACGGTGAAAAGATCACTGCGGATCACATCCTGATCGCCACCGGCGGTCGTCCGAGCCACCCCCATATTCCGGGTGCGGAATATGGCATCGATTCAGACGGTTTCTTTGATCTGACAGAAATGCCAAAACGCGTTGCCGTGGTTGGCGCAGGTTACATCGCGGTAGAAATCGCCGGTGTGATGAACGCGCTGGGTGCTGAAACGCACCTGTTCGTGCGTAAACACGCGCCGCTGCGTACTTTCGATCCGCTGATTGTCGAAACGCTGGTGGAAGTGATGGAAACCGAAGGCCCGGCGCTGCATAAAGAATCCATTCCGAAAGAAGTGGTAAAAAATGCCGACGGCAGCCTGACGCTGAAACTGGAAAACGGTCAAGAATTTGAAGTCGACAGCCTGGTCTGGGCGATTGGCCGCGAACCGGAAACCGACAATTTCAACCTGAAAGCGACCGGCGTGAAAACCAACGAAAAAGGGTATATCGTCGTCGATAAGTTCCAGAATACCAGCGTAAAAGGTATTTATGCAGTGGGCGATAACACCGGTGCGGTTGAACTGACACCCGTGGCCGTTGCAGCAGGCCGTCGTCTTTCCGAGCGCCTGTTCAACAACAAACCGGAAGAACATCTGGATTACAGCAACATCGCCACCGTCGTGTTCAGCCACCCGCCAATCGGCACGGTCGGCCTGACTGAACCGCAGGCGAAAGAGCAGTTCGGCGAAGACAACGTAAAAGTGTACAAATCCGCATTTACCGCGATGTACACCGCTGTCACGCAGCACCGTCAGCCGTGCCGCATGAAACTGGTATGCGTCGGTAAGGAAGAGAAAATCGTCGGCATTCACGGTATCGGCTACGGCATGGACGAAATGTTGCAGGGCTTCGCGGTCGCACTCAAAATGGGCGCAACCAAGAAAGACTTCGACAACACCGTCGCTATCCACCCGACCGGTGCGGAAGAGTTTGTGACTATGCGTTAATTCGCGGGCATTGCGCAGTGACGCAATGCACTGAAAGGCTGCCGGTTGGCAGCCTTTTTTATTGCAGTCAGTCCAGCAAAATCACTTTCGAACTGTCCGTCTCGAACATCGGCCTGCAGAGAATTTTATAACTGTCGCGGTCAAAGTGCGGAACGGCAATATCAAAGGCTTTCGCAGCCTCCAGCGTTTTGACCGTGCCCAGATAGAACCAGTGATTGATGACGTGATAATCCGTCTGGCCGCTGGCTTCTTCGACGATAGCGATCCGACCAGGATATGGCCAGCTGCGGATTTTCAGGGTACTGAGCGCATTTCTGAGACGTTCCTGATGCGCCTCAGGCGTTTCTTTACCACAACAAACGCCCGCGCATTTGCCCAGTGAAAAGCGGAAACAAGCGCGGTTTTTCGTCAGTCTTTCCAGCCCCAGCGCGCCGTAACACAGCTTTTCCTGATCGGCGATATCGCGGATTTTCTCGATTGCCGACATTTTCGTTTTAAACAGGCCAAACAGATCTTCGCTGTGAGAAAAATCCACGTCATCACTAAAGACAATTTGCGCACTTAATCCCTGAAGCCGGATGGAACACAGCTTGCGGGCGGTGCGCAGGCGTTTGTTAAACAACGGACGCCGGGTTTTGATCAGGTCAGATTCCAGCAACAATGCTCCGATCTCACCGGTTGTTTCGATGTGTTCGATATCGCGGGTCATATGCAGAAGTTTGGCTTCAGCAGGATTGCGAAAGTGCGACATCACGCGGCTGCGGATATTCACGCTTTTACCGATATACAGCGGAAAGGCGTTATCGTCGCCGTAAAAAATATAGACACCGCTGCTGCCGGGTAGATTTTCTAAGGTATGACGAAGATGTTCAGGGTACTGGTAGAGCTCGGTAAAAAGCGCTTTTTCGGGATTCCACAAATTGGCTGACCTGTTTTCTCTGCTAACTTTAACAATAAAAATGCCGTATAAAAAACAGACGAATGATACTGGTAATGCATACAGTCATCAACCTCTGGTTAACTATTTGTTGCGTTATAACTGTAAACAAGACGAAATGGAGCAGCCATTGCTACCGGAAATGATTGTCCGGCGTTCAACCATTATGGGGTGGGAAAATAAATGCGATTAAGCCTTGAAGCGCTGCTGATCCTTGACGCGTTAGACCGTCACGGCACCTTTGCCGCAGCGGCTGCCAGACTGTTTAAAACGGCTTCCGCACTGAGTTACACCGTGCAGAAAATGGAAAGTGATCTCAATATCAAACTGCTGGATCGCTCAGGCCATCGCGCCACCTTCACCCCCACCGGTCGTCTGATGCTGGATAAAGGCCGCGTGCTGCTGCGTGCCGTCAGTGAGCTGGAACAGCAGGCGCAATATGTTGAAAGCGGCTGGGAGAGCAAACTGACCATCAGCCTGGATGCTTCCGTGCCCTTCGCGCTGCTTACGCCGCTGATAGACCGTTTTTACGCAGAGCATCAGCATACCCAACTATTATTCCGCCACGACGTGCTCGCCGGTTGCTGGGAAGCGCTCAGTTATGGCGAAGCCGATATCCTGTTCGGGGCAGTTCAGGAGCCACTCACGCGCAGCGGCATTGAATATCGCCCTATCGGCTGGCTGGAATATGTGTTTGCCGTTGCCCCGCATCACCCGCTCGCCTCGATGCCGGAGCCGCTGGTGCGCGAGCAAATCCGCCAGTACCGCGCGGTAGTGGTTCACGATACGTCCCGCCACAGCACAGGCGCAGATTTGCGCGTACTTGATGAGCAGAAGATGATCAGCGTTCATGACTTTAATGCCAAAGTTCATGCCCAAATCGCCGGGCTGGGTTGCGGCTATCTGCCCCGTTATCTGGCTGCACCTCACCTTGAAAGCGGAGCGCTGGTGGAGCGCCGTCTTGATACCCAGACGCGCCGCGATCAGGCTTTTATGGCCTGGAACGAAAACGCCACCGGCAACGCTGCAATGTGGTGGCGGGAGAATTTACAGGATTTCGAGGGGATAAATACCGTTTATAGCCCGGAATAACCGGGCTGTAATTTCGGCTATCATGCCTTACGCTGTGGGGCTTTATGCACCATGGTGTAGGCATAATCGACGCCCATACCGTATGCACCGCTGTGTTCACGCACCAGATCCATCACCGCGTCGTAAGTCTCTTTACGTGACCAGTCGCGCTGATATTCCAGTAACACTTGCTGCCAGGTCACCGGCACTGCGCCAGCCTGCACCATACGGTCGATAGAACGTTCGTGCGCATCTACGCTGGTGCCGCCGGAGGTGTCGGTCACCACATACACTTCATAGCCCTCTTTCAGCGCCATCAGCGCCGGGAACGTCAGACATACTTCGGTCCACAGTGCAGAGATAATCAGTTTTTTGCGTCCTGTTGCTTCCACTGCTTTCACGAAGGCTGCATCTTCCCATGAGTTCATCGAGGTACGTTCTATCGGTTTTACATCAGGATGTACCGCCAGTAACTCCGGCCAGATATAACCGCTGAAACTTTCCGTTTCGACCGAGGTGTAAATCACCGGCACGTTAAAAACTTTGCCCGCTTTTGCGAGAGCGACAGTATTATTTTTAAGCTGCTGGCGATCGATATTTGCAACGCCGAATGACATCTGTGGCTGATGGTCGATGAAAATCAGAGTGGAGTTCTGTGGGTCGAGCAGATCGAATTTAGACATTTTCATTTCCTCGCAGAGTGCATTGTTGGGGTGCGTGTTTGTATTTAACGTTTTGCTGTTGTGCTGCTGGAATTAACAATAAGGCAGGAGATGAAAAGCAGATAGCGGAAAGAATTTGGCAACTTGTTCAGATTTTTTTGACAGGAATGACGCAAAAGAAAAAGGCATTCCCTGGCGGGAATGCCTTTTTCTTTTGCGCTTTTTTGAAAACTTCTATTGAAAATCAGGCCGTCACGCCACCGGCAGTTTATCCAGAATAGCCTGCGCGGTATTCACGTCGGTGACCAGCGAATTAATCATACCCGAACGTACTGCACCGATAATCCCGGCGGCCTTTTCCGGCGTGGCAGCCACGCCAATGGTCAGCGGCGTTTTTCGCAGTTGTTCGACCGAAGCCGCAATCATTCGCTCCTCGCCTTCCCAGTGCAATAACTCGCCGGACTCAGTGAAGTAATGGCGCAGCACATCGCCCGCCGCGTCGCTGAGCGCCTGTTCGCCCGGCGTGGCGGTGGTGGATTCGCTCGGTTTTGGTGTATGCGTCAGTCCCACGCCGACAATCGCTGCATCGAGGCGGTCCCACAGCGAAATAATTTCTTTCACGCTCGGGTCGGCGAGAAATGCATCACGCAATTCTGCCGAAGAAATATAAGGCGCATGCAGAAAATACGGCGTGCCTTCCATCTGTTCTGCCGCGCGACGCACGAACTCGGTGATCTGAAAATGCGGCGCAGACTGCTGCATTCCGCCATTGAGCGCCACGGTCATAATGCCTGGCAGACGCGGCATACCGGCCAGCGTCACCTCGCGCACCGCCCTGCCCCAGCCGATACCCAACACCGATCCCGCACCCAAACCGGCTTCCTGTAAAAGAGAAGCCAGCGGCGTCGCCAGCGCGCCGAGCACATTACCCGGCGGCGCATCCACAACATAGGCATGTTTCAGTCCGAGACGTTTTATCAGGTCTGAAGTCATGTCTTCAGGAGAAGATAATCCCACTACTTCAATGCGCACAATCCCCGCCGCACGGGCTTTATTCAGCAGCCGGGAGATGGTTGCCGTCGACACATCCAGCTTGCGTGCAATCTCCACCTGAGACATATCAGACTCGTAATGCAGCTTGGCCACCAGGTGCATCATGGCACGCGTTGCTGCAATATCTTGCAAAATTGGCTCTTTCAGCTTGAAATTCCTTTCAGTAATGAATTACACTCAAATCGTCGATTGAGGGATTATTGCGCAACACCTGTAAAAATGCAATGTGCCGGATCGGGCTTCAACCCTTGTAAAACGGCGTGTTACGCGATTTTCCGCCCCTTTTCGTCAGGGGGAAAAGACAGAACGTCCAGTGTAATCGAGATTTTTTCATCTGTAATAAATTTCACGCAAAGGAGAGTTCCATGTCAAAAATGTCTACTTCAGAATTACGCAGCTATCAGCAGATTTGTGGCAAAAATGGCGCAATGCTGGTGATCGCCTGTGACCAGCGCGGTGCCATGCGCAGCCTGCTCGCCAGCGATCCGCAACAACAATCTGCCATTTCAGAACACGAGCTCGGGCTGATTAAAGCCGATATCACCCAATATCTCGCCAGTAAAGCGTCCTGTGTTCTCGTCGATCCGGTCTGCGCCGTGCCACAGCTGGTGGACAACGGTATTATTGCCCGCGACACCGCCCTGCTGATTGGCCTTGATGCATCAGGCTGGGATAATTCACCGGAAGGCTACCGCCAGTCACGGCTGGTGGCGAACGTTGATGCGCGGCGCGTGCGTGAACTGGGTGCGACCGGCGGCAAAATCATGGTGTATCTGCGTTCGGATCAGGAAGCGGCGAACCGTCACAACATCGATATTTTGCGTCAGTGCATTGACGATTTCGCCCGCGAAGACCTGCTGCTGGTGGTGGAGTTCCTCACCTATAAACTCGACAATGAAACCGAGGAAGAATATAAAGAAAAAGTCCCGTCACTGATTTATGGCGGCACGAAGATTTGCCTGGAATGCGGCGCGAAGGTGCTGAAACTGCCTTATCCGGGTTCAAAGCAGGCCTGCGCAAACATCACTAAACTGGCCGGCGACGTGCCGTGGGCGGTGCTTTCCGCGGGCGTAGATCATTCCACCTTCCTCAAACAAGTGGCGGATGCCATGAGCGAAGGCGCATCAGGCGTGATTGCCGGGCGTTCTCTGTGGAAAGACTGTATCTCGCTGGATCGCAGCGCGACAAAATCCCGGCTCGAATCGCTGGCGGTTCCGCGGCTGAACGAACTTCAGGCTGTTATTCAGCAATATTTCCATGCCCCGACCCGCAACCAAACTGAACAGGTGGAACATGTCTGAAAACAGAAGCGCCTCACGAAATGGCTTTACCGGCAAACGCGTCATCCTGGTAAACGGGATCCCGGCGTCAGGTAAAAGCCGGCTCGCCGTTGAGCTTTCTGAATACAGCGGCTGGCTGCAACTGTCGCTTGATGGCATCAAAAACCCGTTTCTTCAGCGGCTGCAAAATGTCGATCGCCCTTTTAACCGCGTGCTCGGGCTGGCAAGTTATCAGGTTATCTGGGATATCATCGGCGGCGCACCGCAGGGCAGCACCTTTATTGCCGATGCGTGGTTTGGTTTCCAGCCAAAAGAGGTGTTGCAGGATTATCTGCAACGGGCGGGCGTCACGCAGGTTCTCGAAATCTGGTGTCAGATTGATGCAGAACTCGCTGCGGAACGTTTTGCTTCACGACTCGGGGAACGTTTACCCGGACACGTCGGGGCAGAATATATTCCCGAATTAAAAATTCTCGCCGGAAATGCACGACCAATGACGTTAGGGCCAGTTTATTGTGTTGACCAGAATGTTATTGGACAAAATAAGCCTGTTAATATTGTTGGTATTCACGAATGGATAATGAATTCCTTCAATACACAGATTCAATAAATACGTCCATGAGGAAATATTCATTTACTGAAAAGTAAGCCAATTCTGATATCAGGACCTTGTTAATACACTACTATCATTGATTCCTTCACGTCGCCTGAAATTAATATCTTTCATTGATGACTAACAGGACTGGATAGATCACAGTTTTTATTTTAAATAAATATCATACTGAGAAAAGACCCTATTCATATGAAGAGGTATTATGTTAAGCGACTGGATTAATGAAAGTAACACCGCCATTATTACCAAAATTGATGACTGGAAAAGTGCCGTGGCATTAGCTGTGCAGCCTTTAATTGATTCCGGCGCCGCCGAAAGTCGCTATCTTCAGGCGATATATGATATGCACCGCGAAATCGGTCCTTATTATGTGCTGGGAGAAGGTATTGCCATGCCTCACGCCAGGCCGGAAGAAGGTGTGGTAAGAACGGCACTCTCTCTGGTGATTGTTTCAGAAGGCGTTGAATTTGGCAGCGAAGATAATGATCCGGTTTATGTCATCTTCGCGCTGGCCGCCGTTGACAGCCATTCTCACATTGAAATGATCGCCAGCCTCTCTCATCTTTTCTGCGATGATGAAGCGGCTAAAAAATTAAAACTGAGTAAAAACAAGCAGGAAGCTTTAGACATTATCCGGCAGTTTTAGACGTGAAGTGTAGAGAGACGAACATAACCCTTAATGAACACCTACAAAGAACCTAAGGAAACGTGATGAAAAAGTTATCTATTCTTGCGGTATGCGGTGCGGGTTTAGGCAGCAGTTTTGCCTGTGAAATGAGTATTGAAGCCGCGCTGAAAGATTTAGGCGTGGAGGCGGATTTATCGCACTGCGATATTTCCAGCGCTACCTCATCCAGAGCCGACATTATTATGACCGGCGAAAACTTCAGATCACAGTTCCAGCATTACACCATCAGCGCCAATATTATTTACCTCAAACGCCTGGTGGATAAAAATGAAATAAAAACCAAGCTGACGCCTGTCCTTCAGGAAATGGGTCACCTGGCAATCTGATAATAATAACGTTTTGACTCACAGAACGTATAAATCTACAGAACAATTACCGTGAACTCTACAGGGGACACTTATGTCTTTCCTTCACTTTATTGTCAATGATGTATTAGGCCAGGCATCAATATTAATTTCGCTGATTGCCATGATTGGCCTGATTGCATTAAAGAAAAGTCCGGGGCAAGTTATTACCGGCACATTAAAAACGCTGCTCGGATTTCTGGTTTTACTTTCCGGCGCCAGTATTATTGTCAATGCGCTGACCTTCCTGGGCGAAATATTCCAGAAAGGTTTTCATATGCGCGGCGTGGTCACCGACGTCGGTTCAATCGCCGGTATCGCACAACAAACGCTCGGGCGGGAAACCGCATTAATTATGGTTCTGGCGTTTATCGTCAATATCCTGATTGCCCGTCTGACCCGCTTTAAATATATCTTCCTCACCGGTCAGGCGTCATTGTGGATGGCGACCGTCTGTTCCGTTATCGGCTATATGGGCGGCCTGCGCGGTGCGGAGCTGATCATTACCGGCGGCGTGATTGCCGGTGTGATGGCGGTCGGTATGCCGGTGCTGGCACAACCGATTGTGCGCAAAATTACCGGCTCTGATGACTTTGCGCTCGGCCATTTCTGTACTATCGGTTACATCGTGCAGGCTGGCGTGGCGAAAATCACCGGTAACGTCAACAAAAGCACCGAAGATCTCGAATTGCCGCAGGCACTCTCCTTCCTGCAAGACACCTATCTGTCGATGATGGTGGTGATGATCCCGATTTACCTGATCCCCGCCATCGCCGCCGGGCCGGAAGTCGTCGCGCCTTTCGCCAACAACGTTAACTATCTGGTCTACTCGTTCCTGCAATCCATTCAGTTTGTGGTCGGCGTTTACGTGCTGCTCTCCGGTGTACGCCTGCTGCTGGCGGAAATCGTGCCAGCATTCCGTGGCATCGCCCTGCGCATCGTGCCCAACGCCATTCCGGCGCTCGATTGCCCGGTGCTTTTCCCCTACGCACCGAACGCCGTCATCATCGGTTTTATTTCCACCACCATCGGTTCTGTCATCGGCATGTTCCTGTTTCCGAGTCTGGGGCTGGCGATGATTTTACCAGGCATGCTGACCAACTTCTTCGCGGGCGGCACGGCGGGTATTTTCGGTAATGCGGTGGGCGGACGGCGCGGCGCGATTATCGGCGGCATCTTCCACGGCCTGTTTATCACCCTGCTGCCTGCTCTTTTACTGCCGCTGCTCGGCAAGTTCGGTTTCTCGAACGTGACCTTCAGTGATTCGGACGTCATCAGCGTCGGGCTGGTATTCGGCCACATTCTCAACTTCTTCCACTAAGTGATCCGGAGGTTAAGGTTATGGACACACGCATTGAACAAATTTTAGCGCAGCAACTGCCGCCACAGGATTCGGCGAAAGCGCTGAACGAACTGGGAAAACAGTTTCAGGAACAACAGGATCTGGACGCGGCCATTGTCTGCTGGGAACAAAGTATGGCCTGTTATGGCAAGCCGGGATTTGCACAGGCGCAATTGATGAAAGCTTATAACGTGCGGCGACGCCAGTGTTCGGAAGCCGGTGACGGTCAGGGGCTGGAGGTATATTCGGAGAAAATCGATGCGCTGATGCAAAAAAGTAAGGATGCCATCCGCTACGGTTTCTGAGGCAGAAAAAAGCCAGAACGAAGGTTCTGGCTTCTGCCATTTACTGATTCAGCGATTTCGTCCGTTGCGCAAAGCTCTTACGCAACTTTTGCAGTTTCGGTGGGATCACCGCCATGCAATAGCGGTTCTGCTGCCCGGCACCTTCCCAGTAATTCTGGTGATAATCTTCCGCCACGTACACTTCGCCCAGCGGTTCGATACTGGTCACAATCGGATCACTGTGGTCGTGCTGCGCACGCAGAATTGCTGCTTCCGCTTCTGCTTTTTGCTGTTCGTTAGCCGGGAAAATCGCCGAGCGGTATTGCGTGCCGACATCATTTCCCTGACGGTTCAGCTGGGTTGGATCATGCGTGACGAAGTGAATATCCAGCAAATCGCCGTAACTGAGTTTCGCCGGGTCAAAACCGACCCGAATGGCTTCTGCATGACCGGTTACGCCCGTGCAGACCTGCTCATACGTCGGGTTCGGGCGCGTGCCGCCCGTGTAAACACTTTCCACCGACTCCACGCCGATGACGTCTTTGAACACCGCTTCCGTACACCAGAAACAGCCGCCACCGAAGATAGCGTATTCGATTGTCATACAGACTCCTTGATTTAGGGGACAGAGAAATAATGGGGGCGGAACACGCAGAGATAAAGAGAAGATAATAAAAAATGCCGTATGAAATTCTTCATTGCTGAAATTTATAATATTTTAGGCAAACTGATTTACCTTATAAAGAGTAGTGATTTTCCGTCTGATTGATCTGCATTTTTTTTCATGGCAGTATCGTTGCGATTGAAATACAGGAAATTCCCCCTATGAAAGACGTAATTGAAGGCTTCCTCAGATTCCAGAAAGAAGCGTTTCCGCAACGCTCTAAGTTATTCAAAGAACTCGCATTAAACCAAAATCCTAAGACTCTGTTTATATCCTGCTCTGACAGCCGGTTAGTGCCGGAATTAGTCACGCAGCGTGAACCGGGCGAACTGTTTGTTATCCGTAATGCCGGTAACATTGTGCCGCCATTCGGGCCGGAACCGGGCGGCGTTTCTGCCACCGTCGAGTACGCCGTAAAGGCGCTGGGCGTCAAAGATATCGTGATCTGCGGGCATTCCAACTGCGGCGCGATGGGCGCGATCGCCAACTGTACCTGCCTGGAACACATGCCTGCGGTAGCTCACTGGCTGCGTTATTCCGATGCGGCAAAAGCCATCAACGAAGCCACTGAACACGCCACGCCGGAAGCGCGCGTCAACGGCATGGTGCATCAGAATGTGGTCGCACAGCTGAGCAACCTGCGCACGCATCCTTGCGTGGCGGTGGCATTAGCGAAAGGCGAAGTGACCCTGCACGGCTGGGTTTACGATATTGAATCAGGCTGTATCGAAGCATTTGATGCGAAGAGCGCCAGCTTTATTTCGCTGTCAGATAATCCGGAAGTCAGAGCCAGTTAATTAATTTTTCGCATACCGGAAAATTAATTATCATCCGGAATATTGTGGGTAATATTCCGGATGATAAATCAAAGCATCACCCCGTTCGTTATTTGAAATAATCCTTTCCAGAGCACTAAATCAGCGCCCGCTAAATCAACACTCATTATAATCTGAACGCGACACCCCCTTTTCACCAGAGTGAGAAAACTGATGCCCCTTACGCCGTTAAACCGTCTGGCCGATTTGCCTGCCGCGCAGTGGGATGCACTGGTGCCAGCGCAACAACCCTTCCTCAGCCATGCGTTTTTATCCACGCTCGAAGACAGTGGCAGCCTGGGGCCAAATTCCGGCTGGCGTGCGGAACATCTTCTGTGGGAGGAAAACGGCAAAATTCTGGCGGCCATTCCCGGCTATCGAAAACGCCATTCTTACGGAGAATACGTGTTTGATCAGGGCTGGGCGGATGCCTGCCAGCGCTCGGGCATTGCGTATTACCCCAAATGGCTGGGCGCCGTGCCGTTCAGCCCGGTGACCGGCGCACGGCTGCTGGGCGATGAGTCTGCTGCGGTCAGCCTGTTACAGGCATTACCGGATTATCTGCAAGAAAACGGCCTGACCGGCGCGCACATCAATTTTACTGACGTGCGCGCTAACCGGTTAATCGGGGCTGAACCCGTCTGGCAACACCGGCAGGGATTGCAATATCACTGGCATAACCGCGGTTATCGCGATTTTCAGGATTACCTCGATGCGCTCACGTCGCGCAAGCGTAAACAGTTTCGCAAAGAACGCGAACAGGTGGCATCACAGGGTATCGAATTTATCTGGAGGGAAGGCGCACAGGTTACTGAAGCGCAGTGGGATTTCGTCTACGCCTGCTACAGCAATACCTATCATATCCGTGGCCAGTCACCCTACCTGACCCGCGATTTTTTCAGCCTGCTGGCAGAAAGAATGCCGGAGGCGATCCGCGTGGTGATGGCGCAGCAAAATGGCCGCGACGTGGCGATGGCGTTCAGCTTAATCAGTGGCGATACGTTTTATGGCCGCTACTGGGGCTGTCTGGCGGAGTTCGACCGGCTGCACTTCGAAACCTGTTTCTATCAGGGGATGGAATATGCGATTGCGCACGGACTGGCGCGGTTCGATGCGGGCGCGCAGGGCGAACACAAACTGCTGCGCGGGTTTGAGCCGGTGATCACCGACTCATGGCACTATTTACGGCATCCGGGTCTGCGCGACGCCGTCGAAGATTTTCTGGTGGAAGAGCGTGCCGGCGTGCAGCGCTGGGCCGATGAAGCCCGTGAAGTGCTGCCCTACCGGCACGCTACGTCTTAAAGAAAGATTAATCCATCCCGACAAATCCACCGGTCTGATGCTGCCACAAACGGGCATACAGACCGCCCTGCGCCAGCAGCTCGGCGTGGCTTCCCGTCTCAACAATCTGCCCTTTTTCCAGCACCACCAGACGATCCATTTTGGCAATGGTCGATAACCGGTGCGCAATCGCAATCACCGTTTTACCGCCCATCAGCGTTTCCAGGCTTTCCTGAATCGCCGCTTCCACTTCTGAATCCAGTGCAGAAGTGGCTTCATCCATAATCAGGATCGGCGCATTTTTCAGTAACACGCGGGCAATGGCGATACGCTGACGCTGCCCGCCGGAAAGTTTCACGCCGCGCTCCCCGACGTGCGCATCCAACCCGGTTCGCCCCAATGAATCATAAAGCTGCGGAATGAATTCATCGGCACGCGCCTGATGTATCGCCCGCTGCAATTCTTCATCCGTCGCGCCCGGCCTGCCGTACAGCAGATTGTCGCGAATCGAACGGTGCAGCAGCGAGGTATCCTGCGTGATCATACCGATTTGCGCACGCAGACTGCCCTGTGTGACATCGGCAATATTCTGCTCATCAATTAAAATCCGCCCGCCATCGATGTCGTAAAGCCGGAGCAAGAGGTTCACCAGCGTGGATTTCCCCGCGCCGGAAGGCCCGATCAGGCCGATCTTCTCACCGGGGCGGATCGCCAGATCCAGATCCCGGATCACCGGGCTGCCTTTTCCATAGTTGAAGTTCACGTGATCAAAACGGATCGCACCCCGATCAACTTTCAGCGCCGGAGCCTGCGGCTTATCCGTGACGGTCAGCGGCTGCGCGATGGTGTGCAGGCCATCCTGCACCGTACCGATATTCTCGAAAATGCCGTTCACCACCCACATAATCCAGCCGGACATATTCACGATACGAATCACCAGCCCCGTCGCAAGGGCAATAGCCCCGACGGTGATCAGCGATTGTGTCCACAGCCACAGCGCCAGCCCGGTGCTGGAAACAATCAGCAGACCGTTAAGCGTGGTAATCGCAAATGCCATGCCGGTTAACAGGCGACCAGCCAGCTGGGTTTTAATGGTTTGTTCCGTGATGGCTTCGCGTGCGTACTGCTGCTCCAGATCGGTATGCGCGAACAGTTTGAGCGTCGAAATATTGGTATAGCCGTCCACAATGCAGCCCATCAGTTTCGAACGGGCTTCGGACGATTCAACCGAACGCTGCTTCACGCGCGGAACGAAATACCACAGGCAGATTGCGTAACAGAAAATCCAGATAATCAGCGGGATCATCAGACGCCAGTCGGCTTGCGCAAACAGAAACAATGCGCTGGCAGCGTAAATCACCACGTGCCAGATGGCATCGACCATTTGTACCGCAGAATCGCGCAGCGAACTGCCGGTCTGCATGATGCGCTGGGCAATACGCCCGGCAAAATCGCTCTGGAAAAAGTTGAGGCTCTGTCTGAGGACGTATTTGTGATTCTGCCAGCGGATCATGCTGGTCATGCCGGGCGTCAGCGTCTGATGAACCAGCAAATCATTCAGCCCGAAAAACACCGGCCGCATGATCATCGCCACCGCTGCCATCCACAGCAGTTCGCCCATATGGTCAGAGAAAAAACTGCCCGGCGGCGTGTCTTTGGTGAGATCAATAATCTGGCTGAGATAGCTGAACAGCGACACTTCAATCAGTGACGCCACCAGCCCGACGACCAGCAATACCGCAAAACTCGGCCAGACCTGACGCAGATAATAAAGATAAAAAGGCCAGACTTTACCCGGCGGCTCAGCCCCCGGTGCCTCCCGAAAAATGTCGATCATTCGCTCGAAACGGCGAAAAAGCATAGCATTCCCCCTCTGGAATTTCCCTGGCGACGTCGATCTTTCCCATGCCATTTCAACGCCGTAAAGGGGAAAGCTTAGTGCATTTCACCAATAACGTAGCGGCCTATTTCTTCAGCACCGCATCTTTTTGCAGCAGAGAAAGAATGAACGCCAGCACCATCACGCAGGCGGCAATCAGATACACCGAGTGCAGCGCCGAGCCGAAAGCCTGCAAATAATCATCGCGGATGGCAGCCGGGAGTTCCTGCACCGCCTGTGCGCCCATCGAACGCGGAAGGACAGTGCCTTCCGGGATCCGCGCTATCAGCTGGTCACGCAGGACGTGGGTGAAAATCGCGCCAAACATCGCCACTCCGATGGAGCCGCCGATTGAACGGAACAGCGTGACGCCGGACGTCGCCACGCCCATCTGCTTCATCGATACCGAGTTTTGTACCGCCAGCACCAGCACCTGCATCACCATCCCAAGACCAAAACCGAGCACGCCGATGTAGAGATACAACATATGCACCGGCGTGCTGACTTTAAGACGGGCCAGTAACAACATGCCGGCGAAACTCAGCAGGGTACCGATAATCGGGAAGATGCGATAACGGCCGATGCGGCTGATCAGTCGTCCGCTGACAATCGAACTGACCAGCAACGCGCCCATCAGCGGCAACAGTTGCATGCCCGCTTCTGACGGTGACGAGCCTTTTACTACCTGCAAATACAGCGGCAGGAAGGTCATCGACCCCATCAGCGACATCCCGATAATAAAGCTGATGGCGCAGCTCAGCAGGAACGTGCGGTCGCGGAATAACCCGAGCGGAATAATCGGTTCTGCGGCCAGCGTTTCTTCATAGATGAATCCGCCGAGCGTAACGAGTCCGAACGCCAGAATGCACCACAGCTGCGGATCCGACCACTGATAGACCGTGCCACCTTCGCTGGTGAACAAAATAATGCAGGTCAGCGCCGCCGCCAGATAACCCGCGCCGAGGAAGTCAATTTCATGGCGAATACGCGCGGTCTGCGATTTCAGCGCCACGCCGATGACCAGCAGCGCGAAAATACCCAGCGGCAGGTTGATGTAGAAAATCCAGCGCCACGAAATATGCTCCACCAGAAAACCACCGATCAGCGGCCCGATGACTGTCGCCAGCCCGAATACGCCGCCGAAAAGGCCCTGATATTTCCCGCGTTCTGAAGGCGGGATCACATCGCCGACCGCGGCCATACTGACCACCATCAGCCCGCCGCCGCCCAGCCCCTGAAGCGCGCGCATCAGGATCAGCTGCGTCATGTTCTGCGCCAGTCCGCACAAAACCGACCCGAGCAGGAACACAATAATCGCGGTTTGCAGGACGATTTTGCGGCCAAGCAGATCGCCGAATTTACCGTACAGCGGTACGACAATGGTTGACGCCAGCAGGTAAGACGTCACCACCCACGAAAGCTGATCCAGCCCGCCCAGCTCGCTCACAATCGTCGGCAGCGCGGTGGAGACAATCGTCTGGTCGAGCGCGGCCAGCAGCATTACCAGCATCAGTGCGGAGAACAGCAGCTTTATCGACGGCTTCTGTTCTGCGACATCACTCTGCGCTGAATGTATAGTGGTCATGAATAGCTTCCTGACTTGTAATTAATTAACTGTATAATTAATATTGAAGCATCCACCCTATCCGGTCAATGGATCAAACCGCTTATGACAGACAGAAAAATCTCAGAAACGACAGGAACCGCACAAAAGGATCAAACGCCAGCACGCCGTCCGGGCCGTCCGCGCAGCGCCAAAAAAGGTGCGGACAAGCGGGAATTGCTGCTGGATGCCGCTCTGAAACTGTTTGCCCAATACGGTATCGCCGAAACGCCGCTGAGCCAGATTGCCAAAGAAGCAGGCGTGACTACCGCCATGCTGCATTACTATTTTAATACCCGCGAGCAGCTGCTGGACGTCATGATCGACGAACGTTTTCAGCCGGTGCGCGCCGGGTTTACCGATATTTTTGAAACCCACGCCGACGATCCGCTGATGGCGATTACGCACATGGCGCAATGCATGATTGATGCCGCGGAAAAATACCCGTGGGTGGCGCCACTGTGGGTACGTGAAGTGATCAGCGAAAGTGGCATGCTGAAAAAGCGTATGGAAGAACGTAATGGCGACAAAAACCGCAAAGTCGTTCATGAATCGATAACACGCTGGCAGGCAGAAGGACGTCTGAACCCCGACCTGAATCCGGCGCTGCTGTTTATTTCATTGTTCGGCCTGACGCTGTTCCCGATGGCTTCCATGAAAATGAGAAAAGAAGGCGGCTCGCTGATTTCTCCCGATATGCTGCGCCAGCACGTCTCCCTGCTGCTCTTTAACGGGCTGGGGCCGCAGAAGCGGTAAGCGAAATTCTTGCAAGTACCGGGATAGCCGCGCAACTCTCTTAAATCCCTCTTTTTTGTAATGAAAAATACTGCGCAGACTCCTTTATGATGTAACGAAAATGTTGCTGTTACTCAGGGAATGCCGTTAAACATGAAGGGAATGCCGCCGCTGATCCTGGCTTTGCTTGCCAGTTCGTTAGTACTCACTATCGGACGCGGCGTCACGCTGCCTTTTATCACTATTTATCTGACTGAGCACTATCATCTGTTGCCGAAGAGCGTAGGGATTATTCTCGGGGCCAGTCTGGCGATCGGTATTCTCAGCAGTCTCTATGGCGGCTATCTGGTGGATAAATTCAATCACCGGACGCTCATCACCGTTTCCGTCAGCCTGTTTGGTTTGAGCTTTCTGCTGCTGCCGTTTCTGCCCAATGTGACCGGCGTTCTGCTGGTTCTGGCGTTGCTCAATGCCTCTTACGCCCTGCTCAGTATTACGCTCAAAGCCTGTATCGCCAGCTGGTTGCCGGTGGAAAAACGGGTTAAAGCCTTTTCGATGAACTACACGCTGGTGAACGTCGGCTGGGCGGTGGGATCTTCGCTGGGTGTCTGGCTGGCGGGTTTCAGCCCGATGCTGCCGTTCGTGATTTCCGGCATGCTGGCGCTGGGCACCGTGATTTCCCTGACCTGGGGACTGCGTAATATCCCGCAAAAACCACCGCAAACTGAGCTGGAACAAAAACCGCTGCCCAAACCCAATCTGCGCCAGACACTGAGCATTCTCGCCCACGACCGTCGCCTGATTTACTTCACACTCGGCAGCACGCTGGGGTCGATAGTGTTCGGGCAGTTCGCCGGTTATCTGTCGCAGTATCTGATTCTGGTTTCCAATGCGGCGTTTGCCTACAAAATTATCGGCGCCGTGATGATCACCAACGCCGTCATCGTGATCGCCTTCCAGTACGTTTTAAGCAGCCGGATGAAACAAAAAAGCCTGCTGAAATGGCTGCTGCTCGGCACTATTTTCTTCATCATCGGCCTGATTGGCTTCATGACGGCCGGGCAATCCGTGCTGTTCTGGATCATCGCGATGGCGATTTTCAGCTTTGGCGAGCTGATCGTTATTCCGGTCGAATACATGTTTATCGACTATATCGCGCCGGAAAACATGAAAGGCAGCTACTACGGCATGCAAAACCTGAGCAATCTTGGCGGCGCCATCAACCCAGTGATGTGCGGATTCCTGCTCAGTTACGCCGCGCCGCCGGTGATGTTTATTGCGCTGATTGCCGCTTCGGCGGGCGGGCTGGTGTTCTTCTGGATGGGCCACCGGCTGGCGTCGCGGACAGCATAAAAAAGCCCTGAACGTTTACACGGTCAGGGCTTTAAGGATCCCGAAACTTACTCTTCCAGCCCGCGGTTTTTCAGCATCGGCTCAATCGACGGTGCTTTGCCACGCCAGGTTTCATAGAGCTTTTCGAGGTCTTCGCTGTTACCGCGCGAGAGGATCTGGTCGCGGAATTTTTGACCATTTTCACGCGTCAGCCCGCCCTGCTCCGTAATGCCCGCAAAGGCATCATCGGCCAGCATTTCTGTCCACAGGTAGGCATAATATCCGGCGGCATAACCATTCCCCCAGATGTGCTGGAAATAGCTGGAACGGTAGCGCGGCGGCACATACGCCAGATTCACTTTGTCTTTCGCCAGCGATTCGGCTTCGAACTTATCCACATCCTGCTGCGGTTCCGTAGCGCTCAGGCTGTGCCAGTGCATGTCCAGAAGTGCAGCGGCCAGCAGCTCAGTCATGTCATAACCTTTATTAAACTTGCTGGCTTTCTCGATTTTGTCCTGCAAAGCCTGCGGCATGACTTCGCCGGTCTGATAATGCTTCGCGAAGTGAGTAAACACTTTCGGGTCACTCGCCCAGTGCTCGTTAAACTGGGACGGGAATTCGACGAAATCGCGCGGCGTTGCGGTGCCGGAAAGGCTCGGATATTGCTGGTCGGCAAACAGCCCGTGCAGCGTATGACCGAACTCGTGGAACATCGTGATCACGTCATCCCACGACAACAACGCCGGTTGCCCCGCCGCCGGTTTCTGGAAGTTAGCGACGTTATAAATGACCGGTTTGGTGCCGAGCAGTTTGGACTGATCGACGAAATTACTCATCCACGCGCCGCCTCCTTTGTTATCACGCTGATAATAATCGGCGTAAAACAGCGCAATCGATTTACCGTCTTTATCGAAGACTTCAAAAACGCGCACATCGGGGTTCCAGACCGGCAGGTCTTTGCGCTCTTTAAACGTGATGCCGTACAGCAGATTCGCGGCATAAAACACGCCGTTTTCCAGCACATTATTCAGCTCGAAATAGGGTTTGATCTGCGCATCGTCGAGATCGTATTTCTCTTTGCGTACCTGCTGGGCGTAATACTGCCAGTCCCAGGCCGCAACGCTGAATCCACCCTTTTGTTTATCGATTTCTGACTGAATATCTTTCGCCTCACGCTCAGCGCGGGCGGTCGCTGCCGGCACGATTTTGTGCATGAAATCCAGCGCGGCCTGCGGCGTTTTCGCCATCTGATCTTCCAGCTTCCACGCCGCATAGCTTGGGAAACCCAGCACCTGAGCCTGCTGCGCACGCACTTTTGCCAGTTTCGCAATCAGCTCACGGGTGTCATTCGCATCGCCCTTTTCGGCGCGATTAATGGAAGCTTCATAGAGCGCCTTGCGGGTATCGCGGTCATCCAGCGACTGCAATAACGGCTGCTGAGTGGTATTTTGCAGCACCAGTAGCCAGGCGTTATCCAGCTTGCGGTCTTTGGCCGCCTGCGCCGCCGCAGAAAGCTCGGCCTCGCTCAGCCCGGAAAGCTGCGCTTTGTCTTTCACCGTCAGCCCGCCCGCTTTGGTCGCCGCCAGTAATTTATTGGTAAATTGCGTACTGAGCGTCGCCGCCTGCTGGTTCAGCGCTTTGAGTTTGTCTTTACCGGCATCCGAAAGATTCGCACCTGCCAGCTCGAAATCTTTATACGTGACTTCAATCAGACGCTGCGATTCCGCATCCAGTTTCAGCGTATTGCGCTGGTCATACACCGTTTTCAGACGGGCAAACAATTTGCTGTTGAGGTGAATGCTGTCGTCCATCGCCGCCAGTTTTGGCGAGGTATCTTCATCAATTTTTTGTAGCGTATCGTTGGTATTCGCGCCAGTCATCGCGCCGAAAACGCTCTGAACACGCTGCAACGTGACGCCGGATTTTTCCAGCGCAACATAGGTATTTTCGAATGTCGGCGGTGAAGAGTCGTTGGCAATTTTATCGACTTCAGCCAGTTTCTGGCGGATTCCTTCGAGGATGGCCGGCTCATAATCGCTGTCTTTATAGAGATTAAATTGTGGTGCCTGATATTCCAGCGGGCTGGGTTTCAGAAATGGATTATCTTTACTGATGGCATGGTTCATGACGGGCTCCTGCGTGGCGGGCTGCACGCTCTGCGCAGCGCCTGCAAACTGGCTCATGGCCAGACTGGTTGCCAAAAAGAGGTAGGACAAACGCATTTCAGTCTTCCTTATCTGATTAAGAGAAATTGCTCCGTTAAGCCATTGAGAATAGACCCCGGTCGCCGATCCGGCAAAAGAAGTGCGTAAGGAAATCGTGTGATGACAAGGGGTTTAAATATTTTCAGGGGAATCTTTCTGTCAGGATATTGCCCTTCTCAGCGCGTAAAAAAGGCAGGAAAACATCATGATTAAAGACCAGACTTTCACCGGCCAGCGTTTTGGTGTGAAACAATTCACCGGCGAAGCGCTGGAAAACTGCCGCTTTTACTGCTGCCATTTCGACAGCTGCGATTTATCAGAAACCGCTTTTACTGACTGTCTGTTTTACGATGACGACGAACAAACCGGCTGCTCGTTCCAGCACGCAAAATTACAGGACGCCAGTTTTAAACACTGCGATCTGACAATGGCTGATTTCAAAAATATTCAGGCACTCGGCCTGGAGATCCGCGAATGCAAAGCCACAGGCGCAGATTTCAGTGGCGCCAGCTTTATGAATATGATCACTACCCGTACCTGGTTTTGCAGCGCGTTCATGACCAAAAATAACTTCAGCTACGCCAACTTCAGCAAAGTCATTCTGGAGAAATGCGAGCTGTGGGAAAACCGCTGGACCGGCGCAAATGTGCAGGGCGCAAACTTCAGCGGCGCCGACCTGTCCGGCGGCGAATTCACCGAGTTCGACTGGAATAATGTGAACATCACCCACTGCGACCTGACAAACTCTGATCTGGGCGAATTAAACCTCCGTAAAGTTGACGTCGACGGCGTGAAAATCGATGACTGGCAGCAAAGCCATTTGCTGGAGAAGCTCGGGGTGATTGTGATTCATTCGACGTGAGAGTATTCCAAGTGACAGGGATTGAAATACGCATTATGGAAACCGAAAAGTGCGCTTCTCGCCCGTGCGTCATCAGGATTTCACCGCAATATGCTATAACAGGCATTCGCATTAGCCACTAAATTAACCTCATGAAAGATAATAGTATTTACTCTCCTCAGGCGTCTGTGCCGGAAAAGTCACGGGTTCTGGGCTGGAGCGATTTATTCTCGCTGTGGTTCTCGCTTGGTATGGGTCTGATGGTGTTGCAGGCCGGTGCGATTCTGGCACCCGGCCTCGGGCTGGCAGGATCGCTGGCGGCTATTGTGCTGGGTTCTGCCGTTGGCGTCGCGCTGCTGGCGCTGGTCGGGGTGACTGGCGGCCAGACGGGCATGTCATCTATGGCGTCTCTGAAACTGAGCCTTGGCAAACGCGGCGTGGCGTTGCCGGTGCTGTTCAATCTGATCCAGCTGATCGGCTGGGGGGCGTTCGAAATCGTCGTCATGCGCGATGCGGCCACTCTTCTGGCAAAACGGGCGTGGGGCGATGGCGGTTTGTGGGCCAATCCGACACTCTGGACATTTATCTTTGGCGCAATCGCCACGCTGCTGGCGGCAAGCGGACCTCTGGCATTTATCCGCGTGGTGCTGCGGCGCTGGGGCATCTGGTTATTGCTGGCGAGTTGCGCATGGCTTACCGGTTATTTGTTCCTGCATGCGGATTTATCCACGCTCTGGCACAAAGCGGGAGATGGTTCGATGCCGTTCGCGCTGGCATGCGATATCGTGGTGTCGATGGCCTTTTCGTGGCTGCCGCTGGTGTCGGATTACACCCGTTTCGGCAAATCTGCACGACAGAATTTCTGGGGAACCGCCTGTGGATATTTTCTCGGCAGCGTCTGGATGATGTCGCTCGGCGTCGCGTACACGCTGGCGTTCGTCAGCACATCGACCGATGCCAATGCGCTGCTGCTGGCACTTTCTGGCGTTGCGCTGGGTATTCCCCTGCTGCTTATTCTGGTGGATGAGCATGAAAATGCCTTTGCCGATATTCACTCGGCGGCGGTTTCTGCGGGTACTTCCGTACCCGTCGGAATCGGTAAGCTGACGCTTGGCATCGGCCTGTTGTGTACGCTGATTGCCTGGTCGGTGCCGCTGACGCAATACGAAAACTTCCTGCTGCTGATCGGTTCGGTCTTTGCGCCGTTGTTCGGCGTGGTGCTGACACATCATTTTGTTCTGCGCCGTCAGACCAAAGAAAACCTGAACCTGCGTTCTGTCGCGGCCTGGTTTACGGGTATCGCGGTCTATCATCTGATGGCCAATCTGCTGCCTGACGTGGGGGCGACTATTCCGTCGCTGCTGGTGGCAGGGCTGGTGTGCTGGGGATTGGGGCGTAAAAGCTGAACTAAGAAAACCGCCCCTGAGGGCGGTTTTTTTGTGCCTGAAATTCAGCCCTTACTCACTCATTTCCTCTGCCCGAAAAAATCGTTGTACAGCATATAAAGATGCGCTGCGCTCCATGAGAAATTGGGTGCACCCTGCTGCTGGCCGTTAAGCGGATTGTAGTTTTCGCGGATCGGGCCGTCAGTCATCAGCCCGTCGGCGTGATCGAAAAAGGCCTGCGCCATGGTAATGGCGTCATTGCGATAGCCGTATTGCTCCATGCCTTTCAGACCGAAATACAGCTGGTCAACCCAGACGCGGCCGCGCCAGTAAATATCAGCGCCGAACGCAGGATTAGTCAGTGCGGCGGTGCCGAGCGGCACATAGGTGTTAAATTCGCGCACATCTTTCATCACTTTCACCACGGCGTCGGCGTGTGCCTGCGTCGCCGCGCCGTTAAACAACGGTGACCAGCCTTCAGGCCCTTTACCGCGTTCGGCGATGGGTTTGCCGGCACAGCCGTTGGACAGCGGCTTGTCTTCAATCCGTATATCGTAAAAGAAGCCGCTGTGGTCATCGAACATGCAGGTATTTATGTAATCCGCCAGTTTGCTGGCTTTTGTGCGGAAGTCTTGAGCGTCGGTTTTCTTACCCAGGATGTCAGCCATTTCAGCCAGGTACTTGTTGTCGCTGAACATGTAGCTGGCTTCATCGACCGACTCTTGCAGCAGGGAATATCCCAGCAACGTTCCGTCATCCGAACGATTTTCGGCGAATTTAACCTGCCAGTCCTGCTTTTTACCGCCATTTTTAATGTATTTCGCCAGCTGATCCGCATCGATAAAACCGAAAGCCGCCGCATCGTCACGGCCTGACTCCCAGGAAGCGGCAACCTGCGCGGGGATTTCGATACTGTCGTATTTGCCGGATTTCACCACGCGGTCGTAGCTTTCCAGGCCGGATTCGGTCTGCTCTTTCTGCCCTTCCCTGACGGTAAACAGCATTTTCCCGTCAGCGGTATTGTGCGCTTTATCGCGCGTTGCGCCGTATTCCGGCACGCCGTTGTGGTTGTGATCGCGGTTGCGCAGCCACCAGTCGTGATAAGCGACCAGTTTCGGGTACATTTCTGCCAGCCACTGTTTATCGCCGGTCGTTTTATAGACCCCCATCACCGACCATGCCGCCAGACTCGGCTTGGTGTTGCGCTCATTCCAGTTGGTACCGTCGCCGCCACGTTCGGGGCCCGGGTTGTAGGCAATCAGGTCAGGCACAAAACCGGCATCCCACGGACGAACCGGGTCGCCGGGCTGGGTCTGAAAGGCAAACACCGCGCGAATATTGTTTTTCGCCACCTCAGGATTGAAATGCGCCATCGCATACGCCTGTTTCCAGGTGTCCCACGGCCAGGTCTGATTACCGGAGAACCAGCGCCCCGTGACCGAAGGCGTCACGGAATCAAATTTCATCGCACCCGCCGCACCGCGCCAGTTGCCGTTCAGGGTTTCGATCGCTTTCACCGCCACGCGCTCCTGCGCCGCCGTCGCGTGAGGATTGGTCAGCCCTTTATTGAGATAACCTTCCCAGCGCTTCTCCGAGGCAGCGAGATAGGTTTGCGGATGTGCCAGAATGTCGGCGATTTTCGGCTGTTCCCGCTGTACTTCGGCGGCAGTCAGCAAATGCGAATAGGTAGTGTAAATCGTGGTGGAACCGGCGATTTTGGCCTTCGCGGTAAACTGATGGCCTTGCGCGATAGTCTGCGCCGGCAGCGATTTATGGATCTGATATTCCGACTCACCGGACGTCATCAGGCTGGAAGCCGCACGCACCTTGCCGAAAGTCACTTTCAGGCCATCGGCGGTCGGGATGATTTTTCGGGTATAACCCGGGTACTCCTGTTCGATGGTTTTATCCGACTGCGGTTTTCCTTCCTGAGCATGAAGTTTTTCCAGCAGCTCGCCATCCCAGACCAGCTCCAGCGGCGTTTCGGTGGTGATTTTGGTTTCCAGCAGCGAGGTGCGGTTAGTGACAAACCGCAGCGTCAGAACGACATGGATTCCGGGCGCGGTCAGCGTCTGAATTAATGCGCCGGGAATGCTGTAAGCGGTCATGCTCAGCGCGACTTTTTTGCCGTCTTTTAAGAGTGTCAGGCGGTCAAAATTATCAGCCATAAAGTTGATGTACTCTTCCGTCAGCAGCGCCGGACCGGGGAATCCGCCAGCCGCTTCCGCGCTGGCCGGTAATAAATGCCCGTGCCACGCACCGTCATCAAATAAAGGATTAAAACGCTGATGCTCGTCGAAATCATAATCGAGCATATATTGCGGCGCACCGGTGCGGTTAATCACATTTTTATATTCACCGGCGCGCAGGGTATTCGCGTTTTCGGCCAAAACGTTGCCGGAAATAAATAATGTTGCGGCAATAAATAAAGCAACAGGTTTAATCTTGCTGACGGTTTTCATTATGATTTTCCCCAATAGAAATATTGCATCAGAAATATGGAATTGCTGGCACCGGTATTGTCGTTGCTCATATAGAATTTACTGTCCAGCGCCGTGGCGAACCGGCCACCGTAATATTCGTACCAGATACCGGCTTGTGCGTAGGATGTCGTGGTGTCCGATGCGTTATCTAAATGGTGTTCGGCGTAACTGTAGGCGGTGGAGAAATAGAGGCCGGATACCGCTTCAACCATGGCGCTGACCATCACGCCCGATTCGCTCCCCGGATGATTGCCGTCGCCTTTTCCGGTGTGATGCCAGACGCGCCCGGCCAGGTTTTTGCCCTGCAATCCGGCGAGAAATAATTGCCCGGTGCCGTCGGTAAGTTCGAGGCCGTTGAGCAGCGTCAGCCCTTCCGTCAGGTCATATTGCGTATAGCCGTTGACCATCGCGCGGTATGTGTATTTATCTGAATAGCGGTCATATTTTCCGAAATGCAGCAACGCGGTACTTTCATTCACGCGGCTTTCCGGGGCGGCAGTCACGCTGTAGCGGAATTTTCCGGTGAGATTCTGGATTTTTGCCGCCTGCGTCAAATCGCGCGTATTGGGGATCACGTAACCGTATTCCGGCGTGAAATCGCCCCACCATTGCAGGTCGTCCAGCGAAGAATCGTTGCGCATACTGAGGATCATTTCGGTGCCGTTATCCGTGCGGTAACCGCCATAAAAACGGTTCAGACCGCCTTCAAATCCGCCCCAGCTGTGGTCCGGCACCCAGGCGTTTCCGTGATGATCGGCCTGCACCGTCCAGCCTTCGCCATAAATAAGCCCGAACCAGTTGCCGTGTTTTATTTCCAGACCGCCTTCGATATAGGTGCCGTCGCTGTATTTATGCTGGTCTTTACCGTTCAAATATACGCTGCCACCGCCGCCCATTTCGCCATAAAATCGGTAGGCAGTGTTATTGGCGCTTTGTGGTGTTATTTCCGGAGGCGGTAAAACATTATGTTCAGCGGGCACGACAGATTCCTGCGCCCATGAACTCATTGGCGAGGCGAATAATAAAATCATGAACATTTTGTGGAATGATATTTTCTTCATGGTATGCGCTTCACTTAAGGTGAGTATTTAGAATTCAGAGGAACTGAGCTAAAAAGTAAAAACGCAGTCTAGTAAATATTTTACTAAATCATACTTAAATATCGGTAAAGCGTTAACCCTGTCACATTGAGATTTTGGGGCTTACGCATCCGGGGCTGGTGTACATAAGCCGCTGATCACATTAAGCTACGGCTTTGGTTTACCTGATTATGAGACGCTGATGGCTACTTTGAAGGAAATCGCTGAGGCCGCGAACGTATCCGTTGCGACGGTTTCACGTGTGCTAAATGACGACCCGAGCCTGAGCGTGAAAGCGCAAACCCGGCAGAAGATTTTAGAAGCGGCAGAACGCCTGGAATATAAACTGTCGCCGTCCAAACGTAACGCCACGCACCGGATGACCTTCGCCGCGCTTTTCACCTACCGGCAGGGGCTGGAAATCGACGATCCTTACTACCTTTCCATGCGCTATGGCATTGAAACACAGTGCGAAAAACTCGGCATCACCCTGATTTCCGGCTATGACTTCACCGGCGATAAACCACTGCCTGCCGCCGACGGTTTTCTGGTTATCGGCCAGCCGCAAACGGCGCTGCACACCCAGCTCAGTCAGCAATCCAGCCCGGTGGTTTTCATTGATGGCGTGATGGAAGACGCACAGTTTGACTGCGTGAACGTCGATCTCTTTAAGATCAGCCAGAAAGTGATCGACTTCTTTATTGACCAGGGCTATTCACGGATCGGTTTTATCGGCGGGCGCGATCTCCCGGAATTTGCCGACCAGCGGGAACAGGCTTTTGTAGAATATGGCCGCCTGAAAAACGTCGTGCAGCCGCAGGATATTTACTACGGCGATTTCACCAGCCAGTCCGGCTACCAGTGCGCGAAGAAAATGTTGCAGGAGAATACGCCGTTTCCTCCGGCGCTGCTGATCGCCACCGACACCATAGCGTTGGGCGTTACCCGCGCGCTGCTGGAACACGGCGTGAAAATCCCGCAGCAAATCGCGCTGATCAGCGTCAACGACATCCCGACCGCGCGTTTTGTTTTTCCTTCTTTATCAACAGTTCGTATTCATTCCGAAACTATGGGCGCGCAGGCCGTTAACCTGCTGACCGAACGTCTGCGTGATGAACGCAACGTCCCGCTTGCCGTGTTTGTGCCCAGCTCTCTCCAGCTGCGCGACACCACCCGTCGCTAGAGTCCCCGGCCTTAAAAAGGATCATCAGTCGCAGTGAAAATTAACTGCATGATCCTTCTGCGTATTTTTTAATTTTTGTGATCCTCTGAACAATCGGTAAATGTTTTTAGTTATTTTTACTAAATATTTACTATCTTATTTCCCATAGAAACACGTCTCAGGAGAGTTCACGTGAATAATTGGGAAAACATCGACAAGCAGTCAGAAAACCGTTTACCGCCGCGTGCCAGCTTTTTCAGCTATGAAAATGCGCAGCAGGCACTGAGCTTTGACCGCGCGGCCAGTCAGCATTTTCAGTTGCTCAGCGGCCGCTGGCAGTTTCGTTATTTTAAGCACCCGGCTTTAGTCCCGGACGAATTTTATAATCAACCGATGGCAGAATGGGGCGATATCACCGTCCCCGGCATGTGGCAGATGGAAGGCCACGGCCAGTTGCAATACACCGATGAGGGTTTCCCCTTCCCAATCAACATTCCTTTTGTTCCAACCAATAACCCGACCGGCGCATACCAGCGGAAATTTCATCTCGATGCTGCGTGGGAAAATGCGCAAACCCTCATAAAATTCGACGGCGTCGAAACCTACTTTGAAGTGTATGTGAACGGCCATTACGTTGGGTTCAGCAAAGGCAGCCGCCTGTGCGCGGAGTTTGATATCAGCGCTTTTGTGCAGGAGGGCGAAAACCTGTTGTCGGTGCGCGTGTTGCAATGGGCGGATTCTACCTATATCGAAGATCAGGATATGTGGTGGATGGCCGGGATTTTCCGCGATGTATATCTGACTGGCCGGGATCCTGTTCATCTCAACGATTTCACCGTGGTGACAGCGTTTGACGATAACTACTGCGACGCCGTGCTTAACATTGATGCCGATCTGTGTAATTTGCACGAGCCAGTCAGCGGCTATCGTCTGCACGCCCAGTTATTCGACGGTGGCATCTGTGTGGCGCAATTGTCAGCAGATAACCTGACTATTGGCGATAAAACGCGCTGTCGCCTGGACATTCCTCTCAGCCAGCCACGCCAGTGGAGCGCCGAACATCCTGCGTTATATCAGCTGCTTTTGACGCTGTACGACGAGGCGGGGAACGTGATTTCCGTGGTGCCGCAGCGCGTGGGTTTTCGGGATATCTGCGTGCGCGACGGGTTGTTTTATGTCAACGGGCGCTACCTCAAACTGCACGGCGTAAACCGTCACGATCACGATCATCGCAAAGGCCGGGCGGTCGATATGGCGCGGGTTGAGCGCGATATCATTCTGATGAAACAGCACAACATCAATTCGGTACGCACCGCGCATTACCCGAA
This sequence comes from Rahnella sp. BIGb0603, assembly GCF_024808755.1. NCBI lineage: Bacteria > Pseudomonadati > Pseudomonadota > Gammaproteobacteria > Enterobacterales > Yersiniaceae > Rahnella > Rahnella sp. BIGb0603. Next base: position 190,742 of record NZ_JANUEX010000009.1, read on the forward strand.
CGATCCGCGCTTTTATGAATTGTGCGACATCTACGGTTTATTCGTGATGGCCGAAACCGATCTGGAAAGCCACGGTTTCGCGAACGTCGGCGATCTGAGCCGCATTACCGACGATCCGCGCTGGGAACACGCCTATGTGGAACGTATCGGGCGTCACGTGATGGCGCAGAAAAATCACCCGTCCATCATTATATGGTCGCTCGGCAACGAATCCGGCTATGGCTGTAACATCCGCGCGATGGCTGCGCGCTGCAAAGCCCTTGATCCGACCCGTCTGGTTCACTACGAAGAAGACCGTGACGCAGAAGTCACCGACGTCATCAGCACCATGTATTCCCGTGTGCAAATGATGAATGCATTCGGCGAATACCCGCACGCCAAACCGCGCATCCTCTGTGAATACGCCCACGCAATGGGCAACGGCCCCGGCGGATTAGCGGAATATCAGGCCGTCATGAACCGCCATGCCAGCCTTCAGGGGCATTACATCTGGGAATGGTGCGATCATGGCCTGCTGGAAACCGGTGAAAACGGTCAGTCGCGTTACGCCTACGGCGGCGATTACGGCGATTATCCGAACAACTACAACTTCTGCATGGACGGCCTGATTTATCCGGATCAGACTCCCGGCCCCGGCCTGCGCGAATACAAACAGGTGTTGTGCCCGGTGGAAATCAGCCACGCCGGCAATACGCTGCGGGTCAAAAACCGTTACTGGTTCAGCTCACTGGAAGACATCACGCTGACGCTCACCGTGCAGGTAGCAGGTCGCGGTCTGGAAGACCATCAAATCGCCCTGCCGCATCTGCAATCCGGCGAAAGCGAAACGGTTCCGCTGCCGGAATTCACTGACAACGGGCAGGAAACCTTCCTGAATATCCGCATCAGCAAAAACAGCCCGACCGCTTACAGCGAAGCGAATCATCCGCTCGGCCATTACCAGGTGCTGTTGCAGGCAGCTCAGCCGCTGGAAACGTTGCCTGACCTTAAAGCCACCGGAGCGCTGATCTGCGACGAGCAAAAACATCAGTTGATCGTTCGCGGCGAAAACTTCCGTCTCGAATTTTCCCGTCTCGACGGCGAACTGAAATCCTGGCAGGCGGACGGCGTTGAGATCACCGGCCGCGCGCCGAAACTCAATTTCTTCAAGCCGGTTATCGACAACCATAAACAGGAGTTCGAGGGCCTGTGGCAGCCCAACCATCTGCAAATCATGCAGCAACATTTCCGCTCACTGAGCTGGAAAAATCAAAATAGCGACGTAGTGATTGAAGTTCACAGCATCATTGCACCGCCGGTCTTTGATTTCGGGATGCGCTGCGTTTACCGCTGGCAGATAACGCCTCAGGGCGCGGTGAGCCTCGATTTATCCGGCACACCCTACGGTCATTTCGATGCAATTATCCCGAAGATCGGCCTCGATTTTGGCGTCAGCCGCCGCTTCACGCAGGTGGAATATTACGGGCGCGGACCGGGTGAAAACTATCCGGACAGCCGCCAGGCCAACCTGATCGGCCATTATCAGCAGCCGGTCAGCCGCTTATTTGAAAATTATCCGATGCCGCAGGACAACGGTAACCGGCAGGATATCCGCTGGCTGAGCCTTCGCGATGACGCGGGAAAAGGGATTTTCATTCAGCCACGCCAGCCGCTCAATTTCAGCCTGTGGCCGTACAGTTCGCAGATGCTGCAACAGGCGCAGCACATCGACGAACTCACGCAGGACAGCTGCCTGACGCTCAATCTCGATCACCAGATTATGGGGCTCGGCTCGAACTCGTGGGGCTCGGAAGTGCTCGATTCCTACCGCGTGTATTTCACGGCATTTCGCTACGGCTTCACGATGCTGCCATTCCGCCAGCAGGACAACGACAGCCTGAGTCTCGCGCAATTCAGCATCCAGCCGCAGGAGGCAAACTGATGATTATTCTCGGGTCTTTGGCTGAATTTCAGCAGCTTTATCATACAGGGAAAAAATGGCAGCGCTGTATGGAAGCCATTAATAATATTGAAAAAATCCACTCCGGCGTCTTTCACTCCATCGGGGATTCGCTGGTGTACCGGTTAGCGTCCGGCGCAGAGTTTCAGCGTGAAGAATTCGAAGGTCACCGCCGGTATTTCGACGTGCATTACTACCTCGAAGGCGCAGAAGAAATCGAGTTTGCTGCCAAATCTGCCCTGCATTGCATTTCGCCTTATGACGATGAAACGGATCGCGAATTTTTTAGCGGTCAGGGTGAAACGGTAAAGGTGAATAAAGGCCGCGTGGTCATTTTTGAAAACCACGAAGCCTGCCGGTTCAGGCCGGAAAAAGACGTCAAAAAAGTCATATTAAAAGTGACCGTCGAAGAGAGTTATTTCGTTAATAAATAATAAAAAAACAAGAACCACTTACCCTACAAACATCGCAGTTGGAGAGTATTTATGGCCGGGTCCAGTCGAAATACCATAGGCAAATTTGGATTATTATCCATGACATTTGCCGCCGTGTTTAGCTTCAATAACGTCATCAACAATAACATCCAGTTAGGCATCGCCTCCGCACCGGTATTTCTGGTGGCGACGATCATTTACTTTATTCCGTTCTGTCTGATCATCGCCGAGTTTGTCTCGCTGAATAAAAACTCGGAAGCCGGAGTTTACGCCTGGGTAAAAAGCGCACTCGGCGGACGCTGGGCATTTATGACCGCGTACACTTACTGGTTCGTGAATTTGTTCTTCTTCACGGCATTACTTCCGCGCGTCATTGCCTATGCGTCGTACGCTTTTTTAGGGCACGACTATATCTTCACGCCAATCACCACAGCAATTATCAGCATCTGTCTGTTCGCCTTCTCGACATTAATTTCCAACAGCGGCGCGAAATTACTCGGTCCGATGACGTCGGTAACATCCACATTAATGTTGCTGCTGACGTTCTCTTATATTGTGCTGGCAGGCGCGGCATTAATGGGCGGCGTGGAACCGGCGAATCCGATTAACGTGGAGGCCATGACGCCGCACTTTAACTGGGCATTCTTAGGCATTATCGCGTGGATATTCCAGGCGGCAGGCGGAGCAGAATCCGTGGCAGTTTATGTGAATGACGTCAAAGGCGGCAGCCGGTCGTTTGTGAAAGTCATTATCATTTCCGGGCTGGTGATTGGCGTGCTTTATTCCATCGCGTCATTGTTGATTAACGTTTTTGTGGCACAGTCCGCACTGCATTTCACCGGCGGTACGGTACAGGTTTTTGAAGGATTATCGGCGCACTTTGGTTTACCGGCCGTCCTGATGAACCGTTTTGTCGGCGTGGTTTCTTTCACCGCCATGTTTGGATCACTGCTGATGTGGACGGCCGCGCCGGTGAAAATCTTCTTTACTGAAATTCCTAAGGGGATTTTTGGCGAGAAAACCATTCGACTGAATAAACATGGCGTTCCGACACGTGCGGCGTGGATACAGTTTTTAATCGTCATCCCGCTGATGTTAATTCCAACGTTAGGCTCCAACAGCGTGCAGGAACTCATGAATACGCTGATCAACATGACTGCCGCAGCGTCCATGCTTCCGCCGCTGTTTATTATGCTGGCATACCTGAACCTGCGGCTGAAATACGACAACGTCGAACGCGATTTCAAAATGGGTTCCAGAATGCAGGGCATCACCATCGTCAGCACGCTGATTGTGATTTTCACCGTCGGATTTATCGCTTCAACCTTCCCGACCGGTGCCAGCATTATTACCATCGTGTTTTATAACGTCGGCGGGCTGGTACTTTTCCTCGGCTATGCGTGGTGGAAATACAACAAATATTCCAAAGGACTGGATGATAAAACGCGTTATCACGAAGACACGCCGCTGGCGAGAATAGTGCTGGAATCACAGAACGAAACGGCGCGTGTGAAAGCAGCAAATATCGCAAAACCATTGTCAGGCATGTAGATCGGAATTATGGGCATAAAAAAAACCGCCTGTGAAAAAGGCGGTTTTTGTTTTTCTGAAATCCGAACTTACAGTGCGATATCCGCAGGCTTTTTCGGTTCTTCTTTGGCTTCGGCTTCAAGCGGGCGCAACTGAATCACTTCGGCAACCGGCGTCGTTTTCATTGACGGGGTTTCCAGTTCGAGAATGCGGCTGGTTTCCAGCAGCTCTTTCTCGGTCGCTTCCACGTTACCATTCAGTTTTGTGCCGTAGGATGGAATGATTTCGCGGAATTTCGCCTGCCATTCAGCACTGGCGGCCCGCTCTTTGAAGACCGTTTCCAGCAATTTCATCATGATAGGCGCTGCCGTGGACGCGCCCGGAGAGGCCCCCAGCAATGCCGCAATACTGCCGTCTTTCGCACTGACCACTTCCGTGCCCAGACGCAAAACGCCGCCGTGCTTGCCATCTTTTTTAATGACCTGCACACGTTGTCCGGCGACCCAGCGTTTCCAGTCTTTCTGCTCGGCCTGCGGGAAGAATTCCTTCAGTGCGGCATGACGGTCTTCATCACTGAGCATCACCTGCCCGACCAGATATTTTACCAGGTCGAAGTTGCCCATGCCCACGTGAGTCATCGGCAACAGGTTGGAACTGTTCACACTGCCGAACAGATCCCACAGGGAGCCGTTTTTCAGGAACTTGCTGGAGAAGGTAGCAAACGGCCCGAACAGCAGAACCTGTTTGCCATCGATAATGCGGGTGTCGAGATGCGGAACGGACATCGGCGGCGCGCCCACGGCGGCTTTGCCGTAAACCTTAGCCAGATGACGTTTCACAACGTCCTGATTTTCAGTCACCAGGAATTCACCGCCGACCGGGAAACCGCCGTATTCACGCGCTTCCGGGATGCCGGATTTTTGCAGCAATGTCAGCGATGCACCACCCGCGCCGATGAAAACGAATTTCGCATTCACGACGTGGTGTTTGTGACTGTGCTTCAGATCGGTAATGGTGACGCGCCAGGTCTTGTCGCGGTTGCGCTGGATATCGCGCACTTCCTGACCGTTTGCCAGCGTGAAGTTGGATTTTTTCTGTAACGCGTCCACCAGCTGACGGGTCACTTCACCGAAGTTAACGTCCGTGCCTGCCGTGGTGCGTGTCGCAGCGACTTTCTGATTCGGGTCACGGCCATCCATTACGGCCGGGATCCACTGTTTGATTTGTTCCGGGTCTTCCGAATATTCCATCCCGCGGAACAGGGTGCTTTGCTGAAGCGCAGCGAAGCGTTTGCGCAGGAAATCGATGTTTTCATCGCCCCAGACAAAGCTCATGTGCGGCACGCTGTTGATGAATGAGCGCGGGTTATTCAGCACGCCTTTCTGAACCTGATACGCCATGAACTGACGGGAAACCTGGAAGGCTTCGTTGATCGCCACGGCTTTCGTGATATCGACAGAGCCGTCGGGCATCACCGGGGTGTAATTCATTTCTGCCAGCGCCGCATGACCGGTGCCCGCATTGTTCCAGCCGTTGGAGCTTTCCTGTGCCACGCTATCCATGCGTTCGATCATGTGGATCGACCAGTCCGGCTCGAGTTCCTGGAGATACGTCCCCAGCGTTGCACTCATAATTCCGCCGCCGACCAGCAATACATCAACGGATTTTTCGTCTTCTGCGGCCGCAGGCTCGCTGGCACCCAGTGAGTCACGGTTGAGAAGCATACCAAGTATCTTTCTCATGACGTCTGTTTCTCTAAATGTTCAGTTCTGTTTTGTTAAGACTATCGAACAAGAAATTAGCAAAAAAACACGCGGGATCGTTACTGAAACTTCATTTTTTCAAATGATGGCTACGAATATAACATTATCACTACAAAATTTAAAAAAGGATTTAACGTTTCAAAAAAACGGCAGCTGATGATGTGATCTCCCTCACAGCCCGCAGCCCGCAGCCCGCCAAGGTTTTTTCAAGGTTTGAAGAGCTTTTGGGGTTATGCCACGTAAACATTTGAAGTTCGGCAAAAGCTACATTAGCGATCAGCAGAAAGTCGGCAGTCTGGCCGGGAGGGGCTGCGGCCTACAGAACGTTTATGCCGACAAAAGGCTCGATTGAGCAGAGGCACAAGCCGAATGCCCAACGGTGAAGTGCGGAATAGAGTCAACCCAAATACCGTGTCTCGCCATCATGTCTTCCTGATTACGCAGGCCCGGGGAACAAGTCAGACACCAGCAAACGCATTGGGTAATAGTGCGACGGGATAATGCAGAAGACAGAAGTATTTCCGGAGCAAGCTCATAGTCAGGTAACATCACAGAAAAAAACAGGATGCTACCTGGTGCAACCTTGATGTGCCAAAACCACAAGTTGCTTGCTGTACTTGAAATCGGTGTGGATCATGCCCCCTGTATCTGCATTTATATGCTCAAGACTAAGGAGGAATTTTCTATCGTACAAATATTATATAAGCGACTATAATAAAAGTAATTTGAATTTCATAAATTAAATTATTAACCAGCCATTTAACAACATATATTTGTCCAAATCTGTAACACCACCCACGCAAACTGGATTTCCCGTTGATTCCAGCATAGGGATAACAGAAAAATCGTCACCATAGGATGAAAATATTTTAGGGTCAGTATTAAATTTATTACAAGAATTTAATACTGAAAATACATCAAGCCATTATTTTGTACCAACAACCAGAAAACCTATAAAGGATGCAAAGAAAAGACCTTTTTCATTTTTGATAACTAACTCTTCCCACCAGGCCTGCTCAGCTTTAGAAAGATGAGCCATATCTTCTTGTCCCAAAATCATAGACCGTAATACGCCGAGGGTTAAATTCACACTGATGGCTTCAACGGATACATTAACGAGCCCATGATTCAAAAACCTTCCAAATAACTGGCGTCCGCTCCAATTATTTTTAGCTTTATTAGATAGCCTCTCTACTATTTCTCTGGTAAGTTTTACATCTGAGTGATCAATTAATAGCCCATCAAAATCATGGTCGAAGATAGCAACTTTACCATTAGGCTTAACAACCCTAATAAGTTCTGACAGTGTGGTATCAATGCTATCACAATGCATTAGTACTAACTTTGCACGAGCGGCATCAAATCTATTATCATCAAAATGAAGATGCTTACCGTCACCTTTTTCAAATCTAATACGAGAACCCTCTATTATCCGACTATTTGCTTCAGCAATCATAGCTTCACTTAAATCGACCCCGATGATCTCAGTTACGTCTGGATAAATAGACAGTAAATAGCGAACGTCATTCCCTGTCCCACACCCTAACTCAATAATGCTTTTATAATCCAGTGGCTCCAGCACTTCAGCTAATTTGCGATTGATTATTTCGTGATCAGGCAGACAATTTGCCTCATCCATAAAGTTAATAAACCACTTAGGATCATGGGTCATATCAACAGACGTAAATTTCCCTACAGAATCTATAGTATTTTTAACAGCTTTAGAAATAGCCATAATTGAATCCTTTCTGTTTTTAAATTAAAAAATGATAATATAATAACCAGACTATTGTTTTTTACTTCTTGAACGCTCTTCTTCCAGACGAAGATCTTGTGCTTTATAGTCAAGTGAAGCCCGTTTAACTGCTTCCTCCATTGACATTACTGGATGCAGATTTAAATGGTCAGATATATCCTTAACTCTTTTCTCTACACTACCACTTACAATATAGTATGGAGTTCCTATTTCATTTAATACTTCAATTAAACGCTTGTCGACCAAATCGCGGAAATCAGTGTTCATGGGGCGATGACCGTCTTCTGTAAGAGGTAACTCATGTGTAAGGTGGAAGAAAACGTCATATGTATTTGCTACATGGAGTTTTAGAGAACGACTAAATTCTTTTAACATTCTAGCAAAGAAGGAAATATCATTTTCATACTTTGCGATATCTAAACTACCTACTGATGGATTGATTCCGTAAACTAACCTTGCTTCACCATACAACAACTCCTGTAAGGAAGACCCATCTGATACATAGTTATTACCCATTTTAATTTCCGATTTTAGTCGGCCTATATGGCGAGCAATCATTAGATGAAGAAACTCTTCGGGAGTTACTTCAGAGAGACGTTTACCAGGCATCAGTCCTGGCATGATTTCTCTTATGGCTTTTGAAAGAAGGCGGGGAACTCCTGTATAGTAAGCCAGCACCATCGCCGTAAAAGTTTTACCAGAAGAGTAAGTACCCGACATAGCAATTTTCATATTTTCACCCAGTATATATTTATATCAAATTTTTATTGGAGGCAGAGCATGTGCAAATGTTATTTTGGCTTTTTTATTTCCAAGTGTTCCTAACACTTCGGCATTACGCCACTGCTTTCCATTTAATTCAATTATTTGACTTTTTGATATTAATGCTGTGACTTTATCATGATTTTTAATTTCTCCAGCATCTTCTGAGAAATGGGTTCTAATCATCCACAGCGTGGAGGTCTCACTGCGAGATAGTCCATCTAAAGAATATAGAAGGATTTGAGCAAGCTGTGCACAAGTAACAAATACATCTATATAGCTAACTTTTTCAGGAGTAATGGCTTGAGATTCTTCTTTACTAAGGATAAATTCGACCTGTGCATCTGCCGTCAGATTAGCCATATCTAAACAAACTGCAGAAAGGGTATGTTTTTGTTCTTTATACCCGAGGCCATAGTAACGTTTTTTTATATTTGAATTATCCAAAATATTAATTTCTAACTTATTATTCTCCTTTCCGCAGGATGGGTGTTCAATTTGACAGACTGCCCGCATCAAACCTACTCGGCATTCATATGTAGATACTTTTCTTGAGGAATCATCAGCTTTTTCTACACTACGCCGTAACACAAGCGAAACAGGGATATCGTTCAGATCTTCCTGTGGTTTTGTACCAGCATGGATAGCAATCTCATTAACATGATTAGTATCCAGATCATCCATACTGAGACCTAAATGAAATGAAAGATGTGTTTCTACCATTTGAATAGCAAGGACGAGCATATCAACAGTACTTAAATGCGGAGTAACGTCCATACCTGCATTTTTAACTGACCAGTTCGACGGGTAAAAAAGTGAAACGGTTGCTTCTAAGCAACAATTATTTTCTCTTGGTTCAGGAAATGTCAGATTGGATACTTTATGCTCTGAACATCGGTAGCCTGAGGAAAAAAAACGATTCTCCGAGGGACCAAGTATTTCATCGACAGAAGAAAACTTTTTTTTAGAATTCATATCTTATCCTAACAGAAGTGACTTTTCATTTTTTGTAAATATATCAATAATATCGGAAATACAATGAATATCTGATAGTAATGAGTTACCCTCACCCAAAGGATCAAATCCAAATAGCATTTCCAACTCGATAAAAAGCATTGCGAGGCTTAAAGAATCAAGTCCAACCTCATCAAAATTAGCTTTAATATCTATATCCACTACGTCAACCGTTATCAATTCTGAAACTTTGTTGAGAACGCCATATTCAATTTTTTCTTGATTTAGCATATTAGACCTCCATCCACGACTATTGATTGACCTGTTATAAAGCTCCCATGCGGTGAGATAAGAAATGACAACACATTTAGGATGTCTTTAAGTTCTGCATATCTTCCCAGAGGGGTGCGTTTAGCAATTTTCTCACGATTAATATCAGATACATTCTCTGAAAGCTTCGAGTCAAAAAGACCTGGGACAATAGAATTAACACGAATATTTAGCTTTCCCATTTCTCCGGCGAGACTTCGTGTAAAACCATCAAGCCCAGCTTTAGTTGCAGAATACACAGCAGTTCCGCGATAACCTCGGATCGCTCCTACAGAGGAAATATTTATAATACTACCGCTGGTTTTCTGTTTAGCCATTACACGCACACATGCTCTGGTGAGTTTGATGGGGCCAAGTAAATTTACCAACACCATTTCATCAATAGCTTCAAGAGATGTACTTAAAAAAAGGCCTTGATATAAAACAGCACTATTATTTACCAGAAGATTTATTCCACCAAACCGAACAACTACCGACTTTATGAAAATAGACAACTCCCTTGGGTCTTTTAAATCAAGTTCATACCAATAAAATTGGTCAGGATATTTATTCTGATATTGGGAAATAAACCCGTTCTCATGTCTGCTGAATGTTGCAACTTTCCACCCTTCCAAAATCAACTTTTCCACAATCGCTTTTCCAAGACCACGACTGCCGCCACTAACAATTGCAACTTGTGCAGAAATCATGTTCATACGATTGTTCCAGACCTGATCATTTTAAACCGTTCTGAGTGGAGATCAGATTGGGTAACCTCAATCACAACAGGAATTTTAAAAGGAGCTAAGTGCGTCTTGCAATGCTCTCTCACTCGAACTTTAAACAACCCAATATCTTCGTATTCCACGAGCTGGAAGGTAGCACGTATTACATATCCAGTGATATGACTAGGATAGCCACTAACTCGAACAGCAGCGATATTTGGCATTGTCAAAAGTACATTCTCAACTTCATTTGGATAAACTTTTTCGCCTCCGACATTGATTATTTCTGATTTACGACCGAGAATTTGAACATAATCCCCATCAACAATAACAACATCCTGCGTGTTAAAATAACCATCTGAATCGATAGGTGAATCAGCATTTAGATATCCAAGCATTGCCATATTAGATTTAACCCATAAAATGTTGTCCAATATTTTGTAATCAAATCCACCTCCCCCTAATTTCATCCAAAGAGACCCATTACCCTTCGATTTCGTTGGCATAATCCCTAATTCCGTTAGACCATATGTCTGTTTTAAGCGTACATGAGGCATAGTTATTTTTATAATATCTAACGTACGCTGCGGCATGGGTTCTGTACCATATGTGATTAGCTCTAATGAGCTGGTATTATATTTTTCACAAACGTCAGAGAGTAAAATCATGTTTAGGAAGGTTGGAGTCGTAGGCAGTACTTGCACACGATGATTTTGTATTGCTTCAAAAACTGTTCTGGGGTTTCGTTCCGTTACTGTAACGAGTACCCCTCCATTAGATAGTGTATGAAGTAAAGTATTTATCCCCCCAATGTGATCCAAACTCAGAAAGGCAAGAATTATCTGAGGTCTCTTATTATCGGGATAACGAGCAATCATCTTGTGCACGTCGAGCAAAGATGCTTTGGGGCTCCCTGTTGTTCCTGAACTAAAAAGGACCAGGCCAGCATGATCACTCTCTACAATCTGGTGATAAAGTGGATGTTGCTCTATAGAATGGTTCTGAGCTGCTATTCTCCGCTTTATACTATATGGCGGTAAATGTGTTTCAGTATTAATAAATACCGTCCATTCGACATGTGCTATCTCATAATAGTCAGTTCGTTCTCCTTTAGCGTTCGGAGATAGGGGGATAACAATCACTCCACGTAAAAATAGCGCGAGCATTGCTGTTACCATATCTAAGGAGTATGCACCTTCTAAAGCGGCAACCGAGCCTTGAGTTATACCATAGTTAGAAAATTCAGAATCCCATCGTTGAATACCATCAACAACATTTCGATACGTAAAACACTGGCCATTAATGATGAGGCATTTCGCGTCACCGAGTGTGTGCATAAATTCAATAAATTTCAGATTCATCGGAATCTCCTTTTCCATCCCAATTTACGTGTCAAAGACAAAGGTTAATAATTAGTGCTGTCTAGTTCCCTATTTATCTATTCTAAAACAGAGAGTTCACGCTAATATAAATTCCTATTTTCAGGCATCACCCTTAAGGGTGATGCCTGAAAATAAAATTTAATAGATCTTGAAGGTGTATAGAAATTTTAGTTAGTTTCGAATAGCCATTTTTAATTAATTGCACGCCCGACATAATGGAACGTTGATAGCAATTCTGAATCGCCACGGATAATCTAGACACTTCCGAGCCGTTGATAATACTGCTTTTCATATTCTGTCGGTGACATCTGATTGCTCGAACCATGCCGAC
>NZ_JANUEX010000010.1:0-188194 GCF_024808755.1 Rahnella sp. BIGb0603
ACACGTTAAGCGGTGCTCAAAGTTTACTTTCGTAATAATTCAACTAAATGAATTACTGCTTGGTCACTCTAAGACTTGATATTTTTTGCCACCGAAGTGGCTGATATCGTCTTGTGAGTGCCCACACAGATTGTCTGATAAATTGTTAAAGAGCATGCCGCGGTTCGCAAGGAATCTTATGCGGCGCGGGAGGCGTATATTACGTTTTCCCGCTGAAGAGTCAAGAGATTATTCATTCGAACTTTCATCTTTTTCTCTTCCTGTCCGAGCGACTTGTCAGTCGTTGTTCCCGGTCAGTGGAGGCGCATTATAGGGAGTTCTCAGAAGGCCGCAACCCCTAATTTCAATTATTTTATCAACCGTTCACTAATTCAACAATTTCGCCCGAATTGGATAATAAACAATCTAAATCGACCCAAAAAGCATCAGTTTAAAGCCAGAGGCTGGCGTAAACTCTCCTTTATAATAAGAGAAAGACATTCAGGAATACCTTACATGCTACTCAATGCACATCAACAGGCTGCTCAACGTAACCTTTCTTATTTACTGGCGGAGAAGATTGCACAGCGCATTTTGTCTGGCGAGTATCCGGAGGGTTCTATCCTTCCTGGTGAAAACGAGCTGGGTGAGATTTTTGGCGTCAGCCGGACAGCGGTGCGTGAAGCGGTCAAAACGTTAACTGCAAAAGGGATGCTATTACCGCGGCCACGTATTGGTACGCGGGTGATGCCACAGTCCAGCTGGAATTTCCTCGATCAGGAATTACTGACCTGGTGGATGACGCGTGAGAACTTTGATGAAGTGATGGCGCATTTTATTGTTTTGCGCCGGGCGCTGGAGCCACAGGCTTGTGCTCTTGCGGCCATCTCAGCCACACAGGAGCAAAAGCATCAGCTATCTCTATATATGTCAGAGATGCGCCAGCTGCATAAGCGTTTTGACCGGGAACGCTGGATAACCGTCGATACACAGTTCCACCAGCTAATCTATGAAGCAGGAAAAAACCCTTTCCTGACTTCATTTTCGAATTTGTTCAGTTCTGTCTACCAGAGTTATTTCCGGGCCATCACGGAGAATGAAGTTATCAGGCTGGAACATCATCAGCGCCTGACGGACGCAATCCTTGCAGGCAATGCGAAAGCCGCATTACAGGAATGCCACCGTCTGTTACTTGCTGATGAGTGATCCCACGGACTGGCGTACAACCAGTTCCGGCGTCAGCACTAAAACCTGAGGCTCTGATTCAGGCTCTTGCAGACGATGTAATAATGCATCGACGGCCAGTTCGCCCAGCGAGTCTTTGGGCTGATGGATGGTGGTTAGCGGAGGCATCAGATATTGCGCCAACTGAATGTCATCGTATCCTACGACAGCGACTTCATCGGGCACGCGTAATCCGCGCTGATAAAGTGCCTGATAGATGCCCACGGCCATCGCATCATTGCTGGCAAAAACGGCATGAGGCGGTTCGGGCAACATAAGCAACTGCTCCATCGCCACCAGACCGCCGCCAAATTCAAAGTCACTGCTGACTTCATAACCCGGCGGGATCTCCAGCCCGGCTTTTTTCATGGCCTGACGATATCCGTTCAGCCGTTCCTGCGCCGTCGTTTTGTCCAGCGGGCCGGTGATGCAGGCAATGCGGCTATATCCATGACGGATTAAATAGTCCGTCGCCATTTCTCCACCCAGCAGCGCGTTATCCTGAATGATGTCGATGGCACCATCGAAAGGTGACCAGTCCATCATCACAATGGGTAATGACGGATAACGGCTGATAGCTTCTTTCGAAGGCCGGTGGTTTTCAGTACACATGATCAGTAACCCGTCGACGCGCTTTTGCAAAAGCGTTTCCAGGCTGCGGCTCATGCGTTCTGCGTCCCCGTCGGTGTTACAGAGGATCAGACTATAACCGCGTTCATAGCAACTGCGTTCAACGCCACGAACAACTTCGGAATAAAACGGGTTACTGCTGGCGGTCAGCAACATTCCGATGGTGCGGGTTTGATTGAGTTTAAGGCTTCGGGCTAACGCGGAAGGGGCATAGTTAAGTTGTTCAACAGCGGCATTCACTTTGTCGGCAATGGATTCGCTGACAAAGCGATTTTTATTGATGACATGAGAGACTGTAGAGGTTGAAACGCCCGCAAGGCGGGCGACATCTTTCATGGTGGCCAATCAGGCCTCCTGTTGTGCAAGAAAATCGTCGATTTCTTTACGCCACGGAACCGAGGGCTGCGCGCCAGGACGTGTTACGGCTATCGCGGCAGCGGCATGAGCAAAACGCACGGCGCTGTCCATGGCTTTGCCTTCAAGCAAAGCCGTGACTAATGCACCGTTGAAGGTATCACCGGCGGCGATGGTATCCACAGCTTTCACGCGGAACCCGGCAACCTGCTTGCCTTCACCGTTCTGGCTAAGCCAAACACCTTTACTTCCCATCGTAATAATGACCGTCGCGATACCTTTATCATGCAGTACGCGGGCGGCGCGTGTGGCGTCATCGTTATTTTCGACTTTAATCCCCGTCAGCTTTTCGGCTTCGGTTTCGTTAGGGGTGATCATATCCACCCGCGCCAGCAATTCATCAGGCAGTTTACAGGCCGGTGCCGGATTAAGGATAACCTGCGTGTCATTGTCTTTAGCCAGCTTCGCCGCTGCAATCACCGTTTCCAGGGGAGATTCCAGCTGCATCAGCAAGGCTGAAGCGCCGATTACGTTTTGTTTATAACGCTCAAGATAGTCAGGCGTGACGGCTTTGTTTGCCCCCGCATCGATACCAATGACATTCTCACCTTCCGCATTCACAAAAATCAGCGCTACGCCGGTGGTTGTCTCTTTGATAGCTTCGATAGGTTGCGTATTAATGTGGTCACTCGCCAGCTGCTTGCGAACACGCTCGCCAATATCGTCATCACCGACACAGGCAATAAATGAAATATCAGCGCCACTGCGACCGGCGGCGACCGCCTGGTTTGCACCTTTGCCGCCGAAAGCCACGGTGTATTGCTTACCGATTACGGTTTCACCCGGTTGCGGGAAATGGTTGATATTCAAAATATGGTCGGCATTGATACTGCCGAGAACCACCAGTTTGCCTGTCTTCACGTGTTGCTCCCTGAGTTAAATAGCGCCCCCGTAAGGAGGCGCGCAGATACAGCGTCAATATTACGGCTGAGCAACCAGTTTCAAATCAACAGGGATAACCGCCGGAACTTTTTCGCCTTTCAGCACTTTGTCTGCGGTTTGGACGCCGATTACGCCGATTTGTTCAGGACGCTGTGCCACAGTAGCGCCCATTTTGCCGCCGTTGACCGCTTTGATGCCGTCTTCTGTGCCGTCGAAACCGACAACCAGCACGTCAGTTTTACCGGCAGTCTGCAAGGCACGCAATGCGCCGAGTGCCATTTCATCATTCTGAGCAAAGACCGCCTGCACGTCCTGATGCGCAGTCAGCAGGTTTTGCATAACGTTCAGACCTTTGGTGCGGTCGAAGTCAGCAGGCTGGCTGGCCAGGATCTGGAAGTGATGTTTTTCAGCGGCCTGAGCGAAACCTTTACCACGTTCGCGGGCAACAGACGTCCCGGCAATCCCTTCCAGTTCGATAACTTTCGCGTTATCGCCCAGTTTCTTAGCAATGTAATCACCGGCCATCTGGCCGCCAAAGGCGTTATCAGAAGCCACGTGGCTGGCGACAACGCCCTTGGTCGCCTGACGGTCAAGGGTGATCACCGGGATTTTAGCCTGGTTGGCCATCGCTACGGCGTTACCTACCGCGTCAGAATCCGTCGGGTTGATCAGCATCAGCTTGGTGCCGCGAACGGTCAGGTCTTGCACGTTCGCCAGTTCTTTTGCCGGGTTGTTCTGAGAATCAAGCACTACCAGGTTGTAGCCCAGTTTATCGGCTTCTTTTTGCGCGCCGTCTTTCATAGAAACGAAGAACGGGTTGTTCAGAGTAGAAACGACCAGCGCAATGGTATCTTTCGCCAGAACGTTAGCACTGAAAGAAGCGGTGATCGCTGCGGCGGAAACCCAGACAGCCAGTTTTTTCATATTCATGGTCATAAGTCCTGTAGGAGAGTTTATTTGTTGCTTTTGTTATCCACCAGAACCGCCAGCAGAATGACGACTGCTTTTACGATCATCTGGTAGTAGGAAGAAACACCTAATAAGTTCAAACCGTTATTCAGGAAGCCAAGGATCAAAGCACCGATCAGGGTGCCTACAATACGTCCTTTCCCGCCAGAGAGGCTGGTTCCCCCTAATACCACAGCGGCAATCGCATCCAGCTCGTAACCGGTACCTGCGTTAGGCTGCGCAGAAGACAGACGCGCCACTTCGATGATACTGGCCAGAGCCGCCAGCAATCCGCACAGGGAGTAGACGATAATTTTGACTTTATCGACGCTGATACCTGACAGACGCGTCGCGGATTCATTACCGCCCAGCGCGTAGATATAACGCCCCAAGCGTGTGTGATGGAGCATGTACCAGGCGGCAATAAACACGATGGCCATCAGCCAGACCGGCGTCGGAATGCCCAGCGGACGTCCGATACCAAACCAGCCGAATACGTCTGCCACATCGTTAAAACCGGTGCTGATCGGGCTGCCGTTGGTATAAACCATCGTGATACCGCGCAGCAGTAACATCATGACCAGCGTGGCGATAAACGCCTGCACCTTGCCTTTAGCGACAATCAAACCCGTGACAGCGCCGACACCTGCACCCAGCGCCAGCGCGCCCGCCACTGCGACTAAAGCATTCACTTCCAGCCCGACAATTGAAGCCGCCACCGCGCCGGTCAGCGCCAGCAGAGATCCGACGGATAAATCAATGCCGGAAGTGAGGATCACCAGCGTCATACCGACCGCCATAATGGCGTTAACCGACGTCTGCTGAAGGATGTTAAACAGGTTATTGAGCGTGAAGAAATTCGGGCTCATGGAAGAAACCACGGCAATCAACACCAGCAGTGCAATCAGAGACTTTTGCTCCAACAACCACTCTTTACTGATCCAGCGCTTTTTGGCTGGCAATGTCTGAGAACTCATATCTGATTACTCCTGCGTCACGCCGTATTGCTTGCCGACAGCGGCTGCCATCAACACTTCTTGCGTAGCCTGTTCTATCGGGAATTCACCGCTTAAATGACCTTCATGCATCACCAAAATCCGGTCACTCATGCCGATCACTTCCGGCATTTCTGAGGAAACCAAAATGATGCTCAGCCCTTCGCGCTTGAACTGGTTTATAAGCTGGTAAATCTCTTTTTTGGCACCCACGTCAACGCCGCGCGTCGGTTCGTCCAGGATCAGGACTTTTGGCCGTGTCATTAATCCGCGGGCAATCGCCACTTTTTGCTGATTACCCCCGGAAAGCAGGCCAATGGTCTGCATCATTGAAGGCGTTTTAATATTGAAGAGGCGGATAAAGTCGCCGACGGCTTGCTGTTCTTCCGCATGTTTGAGTCGTCCGCCGCCGTGGCTGAAATAACGCAACGCGGTCAGTGACATGTTTTCTTTCACAGACATGCCCAGCACTAAACCATCACGCTTACGGTCTTCAGAGATATAAACGATGCCGTTCGCCAGCCCGTCCTGCGGTGAATGGGTGACGACTTCGCGCCCATCAAGCGACACATAGCCACTTTTACGCGGCAACGCGCCGTAGAGAATTTTCATCAGTTCGGTACGGCCTGCGCCCATCAAACCGGAAATCCCGAGAATTTCACCGCTGTGCAGATCAAAACTGACGTTATCCACACCCGGCCCGCTGACATCACGTACCTGCAGACGCAGCGCACCGCGCTGATGATTAATACGCGGGTACTGTTCTTCGAGGCGGCGACCGACCATCATTTCAATCAGCGAGTCTTCTTCCAGCGAACTGACCGGACGCTCTGCGATAAACTGACCGTCACGGAATACGGTCACGTCATCACAGATTTCGAAGATTTCTTTCATACGGTGAGAGATATACACCACGCCACAACCCGCAGCTTTCAGCTCGCGGATCACGCTAAATAAAGAGGCAGTTTCGGTGTCGGTCAGGGCATCCGTCGGTTCATCCATGATGATGACTTTGGACTCAAAGCTCAGCACCTTGGCAATTTCGACCATCTGCTGGTCGCCAATTGATAATTCGCCAACCAGACGATTGCTTTTGTAGCGCAAGTTCAGGCGTGCCAGCAGTTTATCGGCTTCGGCATACATCTTTTTCCAGTTAATGCGGCCAAAACCGTTCACAAACTCCCGGCCCAGAAAGATGTTTTCAGCGATGGTCAGCTGTGGGATCAGGTTCAATTCCTGATGGATGATGCCAATTCCGGCTTCCTGAGAAGCTTTCGGGCCATTAAACGCCGCTTCCTTACCGAGAAAATGTACTGAGCCGGCATCTTTCTGGTAGATGCCGGTCAGCACTTTCATCATGGTGGACTTGCCCGCGCCGTTTTCTCCCACCAGCGCCATCACACGTCCCGGATAGACGCTGAGCGCCGCGCCGGAGAGTGCTTTCACGCCAGGAAAGGCTTTATCAATGCCTGTCAGTTGCAGCAAAGGTTGCATAAAGACCTCAGAAGGTTACGCCGGCACACAGAATAATGTTCGCGTAGGGCGAACATTCCCCGCTGCGGATCACAGCCCGACTTTTTTCGCTTTGCGCTTTGAATGCCTCATGACTGACGTAATCCAAAGCAATGGTGTTTCCCTGGTGTTGTTCGAGTTGTGTCAATCGGGCGAGTAACGCTTCATGGAGTTGAGGATTTTTAGTGAGGATTTCCTCTGCGAGGATAGCCCGCTCAACCTGCATCTCGTGTGTCACTACCTCTAAGACTTGTAAAAAGGTGGGCACTCCCTGAGTTAGCGCCAGATCGATGCGTTGGCAAGCTGCTGGCACCGGAAGTCCGGCATCGCCAATAACCAGCTGATCGGTGTGACCTAACCGGGCAATAATATTTGAGATTTCGGCATTTAACAGCGGTGACTTCTTCATTGTGTACTCCTACAGCGAAACGTTTCGCTCACGGATGAGTTTATGAGACTCAGCGGGCAAGGCAACGAAGATGTGATGGAATTGTGATCAGCGTCGAAACGTTTCGCTGAATGATTCAGAAACCACGCAGAAATTTGAGTTTGGTGATTATTAAAGGGGTGAAGAAATAAAACAGGGCACCCGAAGGCGCCCTGTGAGCGGCAGAAAAAAGCGTTAAATTTCTACCTGTGTACCGAGTTCGATCACGCGGTTCGGCGGAATTTCAAACTGATCCGGTGCACGCAATGCGTTACGGCTAAGCGCCATAAAGAGTTTGCCACGGAAATAGAGATACCACGGTCGCTTGGTCAGGATCAGCGATTCGTGCGACATAAAGAACGAGGTTTCCATCATCCGGCACGGCAATCCTTCCAGACCACAGCGGTGGAAGACTTCTTCCACATTCGGCGTTTCTTTAAATCCATAACTCGCCACCACGCGCCAGAATGTCGGCGAAAGCTGCTCAATGGTGACGCGCCGGACATTATGCACATAAGGCGCATCTTCGGTGCGTAACGTCAGCAATACTACGCGCTCATGCAACACTTTGTTGTGTTTGAGGTTATGCAGCAGCGCAAACGGGATCACGTTGATGGCGCGCGACATATATACCGCCGTGCCCGGAACACGAACCGGCGGGGATTTTTCCAGGGACGCGATCATCGCTTCCAGAGAATTGCCGTGTTCGTTCATGCGGCGCATAAGGCGGAAGCGCTCGCTTTTCCAGGTGGTCATGACGATAAACATGCACAGGCCGAGCGTCAGCGGCAACCAGCCACCGGAGAACAGTTTCGTGGCGTTCGCGGCAAACAGCGGGATATCCATAAACAGCAGACCGATCAACAAAATCCCAACCAGAAACGGTTTCCAGTGCCAGTTTTTGAGCGCCACCGTGCAGGAAAGAATACTGGTCAGCACCATCGTACCGGTCACGGCGATACCGTACGCCGCCGCCAGATTGCTCGAATGCTCGAAGCTGGCGATGACGATAACCACCGCAAAGTACAGCAGCCAGTTAATCGCAGGGATGTAGATCTGACCCGCTTCCATTTCTGAGGTGTGGATAATGCGCATCGGCGGCAAATAGCCCAGACGCACAGCCTGACGGGTCAGGGAGAACACACCGGAGATAACGGCCTGGGACGCGATAATGGTTGCCAGCGTCGCCAGAATCAGTAAAGGAATCAGCGCCCAGTCAGGTGCAAGCAGAAAGAACGGGTTTTTGATCGACTCCGGGTTTTTCAGCAGCAACGCGCCCTGACCGAAATAGTTCAGCACCAGAGAAGGCAGCACGACGGTGAACCAGGCCAGACGGATAGGGAATTTCCCGAAGTGGCCCATATCGGCATACAGCGCTTCCACACCGGTAATCGACAGAACGACCGCGCCGAGTGCCAGGAAGGAAAACGACTTGTGCTCGATAAAGAAATTAACCGCCCACATCGGGTTCATGGCGCGCAGCACTTCCGGGTTCTGCATGATGCTGTTCACACCGAGCACCGCCAGCGTCAGGAACCACAGCAACATGACTGGCGCAAAGAGTTTGCCCACGATGCCGGTACCGTGCTTCTGAATAACGAAAAGCAACGTCAGGACAGTAATAGAAAGAGGGACAATATAGGGATCGAGTGAAGGTGCTGCGATTTCAAGACCTTCCATCGCGGAAAGAACGGAAATAGCCGGCGTGATCACCACTTCACCATAGAAGAAACTTCCCCCGATCAGGCCGAGAATGACCAGAACGGCGGTGGTACGTGCCGACGTATTTCTGCCCGCCAGAGACATCAGCGTAAGAATACCGCCTTCACCTGCGTTGTCTGCCCGCATCACATAAGTGAGGTATTTGAGCGAAACAATGAGGATTAACATCCAGAAAATCAGAGAGAGAAAACCAAAAACGACGCTGGGTTCAACGTTGAAACCATAGTGACCAGAAAAGCACTCTCTTAAGGTATAGAGAGGACTGGTACCAATGTCGCCATAGACCACACCAATGGCGGCCAGGGTTACTGCTGGGAGTGACCGTTTATGTTCAGTGCTCATATTTCGTTTCTTTTTTGCTCGAACATCCGTAAGCGATGCGTGCGCTCAGTCTTATGATGCCCACTAAAAGGCGCACAGTATGCACGAATAAATCAGATTGCCTACCCTTAAATGTGCAGCTAAACCGCCATTCAGATGAACGCGGTCACAATTCTGATAATAGAAAATTTTTACTAATCAACAAGCTATAGCGTTAAAAATAAACGTGGCATATCGTCATAAGCCAGTACACTATTCAACAACTAAATGGAAACCGGAAGAGACAGTATGGCGCAATCCCCCCTTCTGGCAGAACGGATAGCCCGTCTTGCTAACGCATTAGAACATGGCCTGTACGAGAGGCAAGATGCCATACGCCTGTGCCTGCTGGCGGCCCTGTGCGGGGAGAGCGTTTTTCTGCTTGGCCCGCCGGGTATTGCAAAAAGTCTGATTGCCCGCCGTCTGAAATTTGCTTTCCGTCACGCACGCGCTTTTGAATATCTTATGACGCGCTTTTCCACGCCGGAAGAAGTCTTTGGTCCGCTGTCGATTCAGGCCCTGAAAGATGAAGGCCGTTATCTGCGTCTGACTGAAGGTTATCTGCCGGAAGCGGAAATTGTTTTCCTGGATGAAATCTGGAAAGCAGGACCGGCCATCCTTAATACGTTGCTTACCGCCATCAACGAACGTCGTTTCCGTAATGGCGAGCGCGAAGATCCTATTCCGATGCGTCTGCTGGTCAGTGCTTCCAACGAATTGCCTGAAGCCGACGGCGGACTGGAAGCATTGTATGACCGCATGCTGATTCGCCTGTGGCTGGATAAAGTGCAGGATAAGCAGAATTTCCGCTTACTGCTGACCAGCCGTAATAATGAAAGCACCAATCCGGTGGCGGAATCCCTGAGTATCAGCGATGAAGAATATCAACAATGGCAGCCGGAGATCGATAAAGTCAATCTTTCAGACAGTTGCTTTGAACTGGTGTTTCAGCTTCGGCAGCGCCTTGATGCACTCGACACGGCGCCTTATGTTTCTGACCGTCGCTGGAAAAAGGCACTCCGCCTGTTGCAGGCCTGCGCCTTCTTCAGCGGCCGGGACACTATTACCCCGATAGATCTGATTCTGCTGAAAGATTGTCTGTGGCATGACCTGAATACCTATCAGCTGCTGCAAACCCAAATCGAGCAACTGATCACCGAACAGGCTTATCAGCAGCAAACCTTGCTGATGAAAATCCAGCAGCTCAACCAACAATGGATGCAATACCAACAGCAACAAAGCTCCCGCCAGTCGGTTAAGCTGAGCAAAAAAGCCGGTATTTTTAGCCGTAAGCCACAATACAGCCTGCCGGATGCGCTTGTTGCCAGCGGAGTGACGCTGTTGCTGCAAACGCCTTTGCATCTGCACGAGATTAAAGTCACGCATCTGCTTTTTGAACGCAGCGTTCTGGAAGAGTGGCTAAATAAAGGTGGCGTTCTGAAAGCCAAACTTAACGGGATTGGTTTTGTTCAAACGGTTGATGCCGAAATCGATGATAAGCAGCAATTACTGGTGCTGGATGTCAGCCGCCAAAGTACGCCGCTGACGCTGCCGGGTAATGAACACATCGCGGTGCCGGACGAAATGAAAAATACGCTGAATGACCTGAACGCAAAACTCGCTCAACAAAGACATGAGTTCGGCCAGCAGCAGAACTGCCTGTTTGTTCCCGCGACGTGGATGGCAAAGATTGAAGCCAGCCTGTTGCAGGTTTCTGAACAGCTCCGCCTCCAGCAACAAACCTTTAGCGGTCACTGATCGTGTTTACACTGGAATCTCTGGATCTTCTGCTGGCGATCAGCGAAGGAGAACTGATCGAGGAACTCATCGTCGGGTTACTGGCAGCGCCAGCCCTGGCGATTTTCTTCGAGAAGTTTCCGAGGCTGAAGCGCGCACTGACCCGGGATCTTCCTGAATGGAAATTACGTCTGCGCCAGAGGATCCACGAAACCCCGGTGCCCCCGGATCTGGCAAAAGAGTTTTATCTCTATCAGCATAGTCAGCAAACTGATGCCGTGACGTTTCAGTCAGAGCTGGGATCCCTGCTTGATGAGCTGGCGCGGCTGAATTCCCCGTTTGCGACCGAAGCCCGTACCTTGCGGGAAAATAATGAAAACTCCCGCACGGCGCAGACCGGTAACAGTTTTCAGACTTTATTCCTCCAGCGCTGGCGCCTGAACCTGACATTCCAGACGGTGAACGTTCATCATCAGTTGCTGGAACAGGAGCAGGAACAGCTACAGGAAGAATTATTACAACGCCTCGAACTGAGCAGCGAGTTGTCTCCTTTACTGGCAGAGAACGATACCGCCGCAGGCCGGTTATGGGACATGAGTAAAGGAAAGCGTCTTCGGGGCGATATCCAGTCGCTGGCACGTTTTGGCGCTTTCCTCCAGCAGCAGCCGGAACTGATGAAACTGGCAGAGCAGCTCGGGCGCAGCCAGACGGTGAAAACCAGCCCGCATGAAGATGCCAAAATGGAAACGCACCGGCTGATGGTTCGCGAGCCGGCGACGGTGCCGGAAGAAGTGAATGGCATTCATCAGAGCGATGATATTTTGCGTCTGATGCCCACCGAGCTGGGCACATTAGGAATTCCGGAACTGGAATATGAATTTTACCGGCGCCTGCTGGAAAAACGTCTGATGACCTACCGGCTGCAAGGCGACGTCTGGTGCGAAAAAGTCGTGAGGCGTCCGGTGGTCTATCAGCAGCAGGAGCCACAGCCGCGTGGTCCTTTTGTCGTCTGCGTGGACACGTCAGGTTCGATGGGCGGCTTCAATGAGCAATGTGCGAAAGCGTTCTGCCTGGCGCTGCTGAAAATAGCGCTTGCCGATAACCGTAAGTGTTACATCATGCTGTTTGCCAGCGAAGTGATCCATTACGAACTGACTTCTGCCGGCGGGCTGGATCAGGCGTTACGCTTTCTCGGGCAACATTTCCGCGGCGGTACTGATCTGGCTGCCTGCCTGAATGCCACGCTGGACAAACTGGCCTCTCCGCAATGGCACGACGCAGATGCGGTTGTCATCTCTGATTTTATCGCCCAGCGCTTACCCGATGAGGTGCAAAGAAAAGTAAAATTGCTGCAACGGGAAAAGCAGCACCGCTTCCACGCGCTGGCAATGTCACACTACGGAAAGCCCGGAATTCTGCGCATATTCGATCATATCTGGCGCTTTGATACCGGCGTTAAAAGCCGCGTTCAGCGACGCTGGCAGAGAAATTAAGCTTAAAGAGAAAGATAACCATGACTGAAATCTATCAGCTCGACGAGCTGGATCGCGCGATTCTGAACGCCTTGATGGAAAATGCCCGCACACCTTACGCTGAGCTGGCTAAAGTGTTTACCGTCAGCCCGGGAACCATTCACGTACGCGTCGAGAAGATGAAGCAGGCAGGCATCATTACCGGCGCACATATCACTGTGAATCCAAAGCAGCTGGGTTATGACGTTTGCTGCTTTATCGGCATCATTCTCAAAAGTGCCAAGGATTATCCGTCCGCGCTAAAAAAGCTTGAGAGCATAGAAGAAGTGGTGGAAGCCTATTACACCACCGGACATTACAGCATCTTCATTAAGATCATGTGCCGCTCCATTGATTCCCTCCAACACGTACTTATCAACAAGATCCAGACCATTGACGAGATCCAGTCTACGGAGACCCTGATTTCCCTGCAGAACCCCATCACACGGACTATCCAACCCTGAGTCTCCATTTCTATACCCCTATTATCCACAGGTAGATCCCAGCTCATTCACAGCGTACAATAGCCTCCTTTTCTCGGGTTGAGAGCACAATGGCAGACATTACCCTGATCAGTGGCAGTACGCTTGGCAGCGCCGAATATGTGGCAGAACACGTGGCAGAGAAACTGGAAGAAGCCGGTTTTTCGACCGAGATGTTTCATGGCCCGGAGCTGTATGAAGTCCCGCAGGACGGGATCTGGCTAATGGTGTGTTCAACACACGGTGCGGGTGAACTGCCTGACAATTTGCAGCCCTTTATGGAACAGCTGGAAGATCAGCAACCCGATCTGTCCAAAGTGCGTTTTGGTGCTTTAGGTTTAGGCAGCAGCGAATATGACACTTTCTGTGGTGCGATCGGCGCTTTGGATCAAAAACTGACGTCATTAGGGGCAAAACGGATCGGTGATCGTCTTGAGATCGACGTGACTCAACACGAAATTCCTGAGGATCCGGCCGAGGTTTGGGTGATCAACTGGATTAATTTGATCAAATAAGTGTAAATTTCAGGCGATCAGATGTGGATAAGTATGCTTAAAAGCAGGGTAAAACCCGTAGTTATCCCTCTAACAACTCCTGTACGCTTTTCATGCTGTGTATAACTCTCACTTCTGATCCCAGCTTATACTGTCCAGGATCACCGATCATTCACAGCATTCGATCCTTCTTAGCATACTGATCTTCATAAACAAAAATGACTTATGCACAGAGGATCGCGATCCTAATAGAAGTATTAATAAGAGATCTTTAAATAAAAAAGATCTTCTTTTAATTAGTGAAGATCCCCGGGGACTTGTGGAACCTCTAAACTTGAGTAGAATCCCTCCTCCCAACGCCATACAAAGAAAGTTCGCTTGAACGCTGAGGTGCAGTCGCATGTTTTATCCGGATCAATTTGACGTCATCATCATAGGTGGTGGTCATGCAGGTACTGAAGCCGCCATGGCTTCTGCCCGCATGGGACGTCAGACCTTATTATTAACCCACAATATCGACACGCTGGGACAGATGTCGTGTAACCCGGCGATTGGCGGGATCGGGAAGGGACATCTGGTTAAAGAAGTGGACGCACTGGGCGGACTGATGGCAACTGCCATCGATCATGCGGGCATTCAGTTTAGGATACTAAACGCAAGCAAAGGTCCTGCCGTAAGGGCAACCCGTGCTCAGGCAGACCGCGTGCTTTACCGCCAGGCGGTCCGTACTGCGTTAGAAAATCAGCCAAACCTGATGATCTTCCAGCAACCTGTTGAAGACCTGATCGTCGAAAACGATCGTGTCGTGGGTGCTGTGACCAAAATGGGCCTTAAATTCCGCGCTAAAGCCGTTGTGCTGACCGTCGGTACTTTCCTTGACGGGAAGATCCACATTGGTCTGGAGAACTACAGCGGCGGCCGTGCAGGGGATCCTCCTGCGATCTCTTTGTCACAGCGTCTGCGTGAATTGCCATTACGCGTCAACCGCCTGAAAACGGGGACACCACCGCGTATTGATGCACGTTCCATTGATTTCAGCGTTCTTTCACAGCAACATGGCGATAATCCGGCGCCGGTATTCTCGTTCATGGGGAATGTGTCGCAACATCCGCGCCAGATCCCGTGTTACATGACCTATACCAATGAAAAAACCCATGACGTGATCCGTAATAATCTGGATCGCAGTCCGATGTATGCGGGGATCATCGAAGGGATCGGCCCGCGCTACTGCCCGTCGATCGAAGATAAAGTCATGCGTTTTGCCGATCGCAATTCTCATCAGATCTTCCTCGAACCGGAAGGCCTGACCAGCAATGAAGTTTATCCGAACGGGATTTCGACCAGCCTGCCATTCGATGTACAGATGCAAATCGTCCGCTCAATGCAGGGGATGGAAAATGCGGTCATCGTTCGTCCAGGCTACGCCATTGAATACGACTTCTTCGATCCACGTGATCTAAAACCGACGCTGGAAAGTAAATTTATCGCTGGTCTGTTCTTTGCAGGACAGATCAACGGCACCACCGGTTACGAAGAAGCTGCTGCACAGGGCTTGCTGGCGGGGATGAACGCAGCCCGTTGCGCCACCGAGCAGGAAGGCTGGGCCCCACGTCGCGATCAGGCGTATCTCGGTGTGTTGGTTGATGACCTGTGTACGCTGGGCACCAAAGAACCGTACCGCATGTTTACCTCTCGTGCCGAGTACCGCCTGATGCTGCGGGAAGATAATGCTGATTTACGCCTGACTGAAAAAGGCCGTGAATTAGGTCTGGTTGATGATGCACGCTGGGCGCGTTTTAACGAAAAACTGGAAATGATCGAACAGGAACGTCAGCGCCTGCGTGGCATTTGGGTGAACCCGCACCATGCGCAGGTTGACGAAATCAACGCACATCTTTCTGCTCCGCTTTCTAAAGAAGCCAGTGCGGAAGAGCTGCTGCGTCGTCCTGAAATGACGTATGAGCTTATCACGCGTCTCTCTCCGTTTTCCCCGGCAGTTCCTGACGTCCAGGCGGCAGAACAGGTTGAGATTCAGATTAAGTACGAAGGCTATATCGCCCGTCAGCAGGAAGAGATCGAAAAACAGCAGCGCAACGAAAACACTGTGTTGCCAATAGATCTTGATTATCGCCAGGTGAATGGTCTTTCGAATGAAGTGATCGCCAAGCTTAACGATCACAAGCCGACCTCCATTGGTCAGGCATCACGGATTTCCGGGATTACACCGGCTGCGATTTCCATTTTGCTGATCTGGCTTAAAAAACAGGGCTTACTGCGCCGCAGTGCCTGAACCACATCTATAATGACCGCTCTTTAAACTTGAAGAGCGGTCAATTCTTGCTTTTCCCACTTTTATGGCTGTTTTATCATTTCTAAACCGGGCTGTTCCCGGCAAATCGACTCTGTCTGAGGATTTCACTGTGCAAAAGAAACTGGACTCGCTGCTTGCTGCGGCAGGAATAGCGTTACCCGATCAGCAAAAACATCAACTGATTGGCTATGTCGAGCTGCTGCATAAGTGGAACAAGGCTTACAACCTGACTTCTGTACGTGATCCGATGCAAATGCTGGTGCGCCATATTATGGACAGCATTGTGGTGAACGAGCATTTGCAAGGCAGCCGTTTCATTGATGTGGGAACAGGACCGGGCCTGCCGGGCATTCCGCTCGCTATTGTCCGCCCTGATTCACATTTCACGCTGCTGGACAGCCTGGGTAAGCGCGTACGCTTCCTGCGTCAGGTTCAGCATGAGCTGGGTCTGAAGAACATTGAGCCAGTGCAAAGCCGCGTTGAAGAGTTTGAGCCAGCGCCACCATTTGATGGCGTGATCAGCCGGGCATTTGCTTCCTTGCAGGACATGTTGTCATGGTGCCACCATCTGCCTCAGAAAGGGCAGGGGCGTTTTTATGCCCTCAAAGGCGTGCAGCCGGATGATGAGCTGAACGCACTGCCGCAAGGTATCACTCTGGAAAACGTCATAAAATTGCAGGTTCCGGAACTTGACGGAGAACGTCATCTGGTAATTCTGACTGCAAACTAAAGTTGAGTTTTATCAAATAATCCTTAAAAAACGTATGTGTTATCAGAGTTAAAATGAGCAGGCTAATTAAATAGCGTCACCGGCCTCTCAATTACCGATTTTTTACACACTGATAGCATTTCAGTGATGTTTTTATTTTAATCCGGGACGTAATAGTCACTTTTGAAATTGAACAATCGTCAACCTGCTGATATTCAACTTGTAATGAAAATGTTGTTATTTGTTGGGTTGTTGTATCAATAAATCGTGCCTATTTTTAAATAAGATTGATTATCAAACATGGAATTCTTAACGTGCTGATTTATATGTATTTTAAAAGGCCTGATTAGCTAAAGACATTCAAACAGCGCAAGGTATATAAAGAGGTCTGGGTTAATTATGTGATCCAGTGCACGCTTCTTTGTCAGGTGATGAAATAACCGAAGCAAAGTAAAAAGGACAAATTCAGCTATAGTTTGGTGGTCAAAATAGTGATGAAGCGGAAAATTTAAATAATTGTTCACCTTTTCGCTACTTATCCATTGAATTCGTTCCAGTGCCCCGTATAATTTGCTCGGTTTTTGCTGCTTGACTCAAAACAGTAAAGGCAGTGATATACGGCCTTCAGAATACCTCCAGCTAGGTACTTGATACGGAGAGAACAAACGTCATGTCTGTATCCGGTATTTTACACAGTGCCAATAGTGTGAAGGTTGCCAGAAAGCTGTTAATACTGCAGTTATTGACCTTTGTTCTGCTCAGCGCTGTATTTGGCTTTAAAAGCCTGGAATGGACCACATCGGCCCTTATGGGTGGTTTGGCCGCCTGGGTGCCAAATGTACTGTTTATGCTGTTTGCATGGCGCCACCAGGCGCAAACAACGGTCTCTGGACGGGTTGCCTGGTCCTTTGCTATCGGGGAAGCGCTGAAGGTTCTGGTTACGGTGATCTTAATGATTGTCGCACTTGGCCTGTTTAAGGCGGTTTTTGCCCCGTTGGGGTTGGCCTATTTATCGGTGTTGATGACTCAGATTTTGGCACCGGCCGTCATTAACAGTTACCGTACTTAACTACTAAAGGGTAAGAGGCATCATGTCTGCATCAGGAGAAATCTCTACTCCACAAGAGTATATCAGTCACCATCTGACCCAGCTTCAGATCGGGACGGGATTCTGGTCGATTAACATCGATTCGATGTTTTTCTCCGTGTTCCTCGGAGTACTCTTTCTGGTTATCTTCCATCGCGTAGCCAAAAACGCCACCAGCGGTGTCCCGGGTAAGCTGCAAACTGCAGTCGAACTGGTCGTTGGTTTCGTCGACAGCAGCGTGCGTGACATGTATCACGGCAAAAGCAAAGTGATTGCACCTCTCGCGCTGACCGTCTTCGTCTGGGTGTTTATGATGAACCTGATGGATTTGCTGCCAATCGATTTGCTGCCGACTATCGGTGAGAGAGTCCTTGGTCTGCCAGCGCTGCGTGTGGTTCCTACGGCTGACGTGAACATTACGTTATCCATGGCGCTTGGCGTATTCATTCTGATTCTTTTCTATAGCATTAAGATGAAAGGCTTTGGCGGTTTCATTAAAGAACTGACAATGCAGCCATTCAATCATCCGGTTTTCATTCCGATTAACCTGATTCTTGAAGGTGTCAGCCTGCTGTCTAAACCAGTTTCACTGGGTCTGCGACTGTTTGGCAATATGTATGCGGGTGAGTTGATCTTCATCCTTATTGCTGGCCTGTTGCCGTGGTGGTCACAGTGGATCCTGAATGTGCCTTGGGCCATTTTCCACATCCTGATCATTACGCTACAAGCCTTTATTTTCATGGTTCTGACGATTGTCTATCTCTCGATGGCATCTGAAAAACACTGATTTTCTTTCAACACTACTGCGTTTTAACTGAAACAAACTGGAGACTGTCATGGAAAACCTGAGTATGGATCTGCTGTACATGGCTGCCGCTGTGATGATGGGCCTGGCGGCAATCGGTGCTGCGATCGGTATCGGCATCTTGGGTGGTAAATTCTTGGAAGGTGCTGCACGTCAGCCTGACCTGATCCCTCTGTTGCGTACACAGTTCTTTATCGTTATGGGTCTGGTCGATGCAATCCCAATGATTGCTGTTGGTTTGGGTCTGTACGTGATGTTTGCTGTCGCCTAACACTGAGTTCGCTCAGCGTTAAACGAACTACATCAAATATTTCACTTTGAAAGAGGCATTGTGCTGTGAATCTTAACGCAACAATCCTCGGCCAGGCTATCGCGTTTGTCCTGTTTGTCGTGTTCTGTATGAAGTACGTATGGCCGCCAATTATGGCTGCCATCGAAAAACGTCAGAAAGAGATTTCTGAAGGTTTATCTTCTGCAGAACGTGCAAAAAAAGAACTGGATTTAGCGCAAGCCGATGCGACCGACCAACTGAAGAAAGCCAAAGCTGAAGCTCAGGTAATCATCGACCAGGCGAACAAGCGTAAAGCACAGATCGTCGACGAAGCGAAGACCGAAGCCGAGCAGGAACGTAACAAGATCGTAGCGCAAGCTAAGGCAGAGATTGACGCCGAACGCCAACGCGCCCGCGAAGAGTTGCGTAAACAGGTCGGGATTTTGGCCATTGCTGGCGCCGAGAAGATCATCGAACGTTCCGTGGATGAAGCTGCTAACAGCGACATCGTTGATAAACTGGTCGCTGAACTGTAAGGAGGGAGGGGCTGATGTCTGAATTTGTAACTGTAGCTCGCCCCTACGCCAAAGCAGCTTTTGACTTTGCCGTTGAGCACCAAAGCTTAGATCGCTGGCAGTCCATGTTAGCGTTCACGGCTGAAGTCACGCGCAATGAACAGATTGAAGAACTGCTTTCCGGTGCTAGCGCGCCAGAAACTTTGTCTAAAACGTTTATTGCCGTATGTGGTGAACAACTCGACGACGCAGGCCAGAACCTGATTAAGGTAATGGCCGAAAATGGACGTTTACGCGTTCTTCCTGAAGTGTTGCAGCAGTTCATCGAACTGCGTGCCTCACTGGAGGCGATTGCTGAAGTTGATGTGACCTCAGCAAATCCACTGACGGAAGAACAGCAGGCAAAAATTGCTGCTGCGATGGAAAAACGTCTGTCTCGCAAAGTTAAGCTGAATTGCAAAATTGACAAGTCTGTTCTTGCCGGTGTCATTATCCGTGCAGGTGATATGGTGATTGATGGCAGCGTTCGCAGTCGTCTTGAACGCCTGGCAGACGTCTTGCAGTCTTAAGGGGACTGGAGCATGCAACTGAATTCCACCGAAATCAGCGAACTGATAAAGCAGCGCATTGCTCAGTTCAATGTAGTGAGCGAAGCTCACAATGAAGGTACTATCGTTTCCGTCAGTGACGGGATCATCCGCGTGCACGGCCTGGCCGATGTCATGCAAGGCGAAATGATTGCGCTGCCGGGTAACCGCTACGCTATCGCCCTGAACCTGGAGCGCGACTCTGTAGGTGCCGTTGTAATGGGCCCTTACGCTGACCTCGCCGAAGGTATGAAAGTAAAATGTACGGGTCGTATCCTGGAAGTTCCAGTAGGCCGTGGCCTGCTGGGCCGCGTTGTTAACACCCTGGGTGCGCCAATTGACGGTAAAGGTCCGGTAGAGCACGACGGCTTCTCAGCTGTTGAAGCAATCGCACCGGGCGTTATCGAACGCCAATCCGTAGACCAGCCTGTGCAGACAGGTTATAAGTCCGTTGACGCCATGATCCCAATCGGTCGTGGTCAGCGTGAACTGGTCATCGGTGACCGTCAAACCGGTAAAACTGCTCTGGCTATTGATGCGATCATCAACCAGCGTGATTCCGGCATCAAATGTATCTATGTGGCTATCGGCCAGAAAGCGTCCACCATTTCTAACGTGGTTCGTAAACTGGAAGAGCACGGCGCACTGGCAAACACCATCGTTGTTGTTGCAACTGCATCAGAATCTGCTGCACTGCAATACCTGGCACCGTACTCCGGTTGCGCAATGGGTGAATACTTCCGTGACCGCGGCGAAGACGCACTGATCGTTTATGATGACCTGTCTAAACAGGCTGTTGCTTACCGTCAGATTTCCCTGTTGCTTCGTCGTCCACCAGGTCGTGAAGCTTACCCAGGCGACGTTTTCTATCTCCACTCCCGTCTGCTGGAACGTGCTGCGCGTGTAAACGCCGATTACGTTGAAGCATTCACCAAGGGTGAAGTGAAAGGCAAAACCGGTTCCCTGACTGCGCTTCCAATCATTGAAACGCAAGCAGGCGACGTTTCCGCGTTCGTTCCGACTAACGTAATTTCGATTACCGATGGTCAGATCTTCCTGGAATCAAACCTGTTCAACGCCGGTATTCGTCCTGCGGTTAACCCGGGTATTTCGGTATCCCGTGTTGGTGGTGCTGCTCAGACTAAGATCATGAAAAAACTGTCCGGTGGTATTCGTACCGCACTGGCACAGTATCGTGAACTGGCTGCGTTCTCGCAGTTCGCATCAGATCTGGACGAAGCAACGCGTAAACAGCTGAACCATGGTCAGAAAGTGACCGAGCTGCTGAAACAGAAACAATACGCTCCGATGTCTATCGTTGCGCAGTCTCTGATCATCTTCGCAGCAGAACGTGGTTACCTGGAAGACGTTGAATTGTCTAAAGTCGGTAGCTTCGAAGCGGCACTGTTGGCTTACGCCGACCGTGAGCACGGCGAGCTTCTGCAGCAAATCAACCAAACTGGTGCGTATAACGATGAGATCGAGGGTAAATTCAAAAATATTCTCGATACCTTCAAAGCAACCCAGTCCTGGTAATACTAAACGGCCCTGCTGCCCTGCTTTTAGCAGATAAGCAGCAGGCCGTTTGGTCATGAGGAGAAGCAGAGATGGCCGGCGGAAAAGAGATACGTAGTAAGATCGGCAGCGTGCAGAACACGCAAAAGATCACTAAAGCGATGGAAATGGTCGCCGCCTCCAAAATGCGTAAAACGCAGGATCGCATGGCGGCCAGCCGTCCTTATGCAGAAACCATTCGTGAAGTGATTGGTCACCTCGCGCTCGGGAATCTGGAATACAAGCACCCTTACCTGGATGAGCGTGAAGTTAAACGCGTCGGGTATCTGGTGGTGTCTACTGACCGTGGTCTTTGTGGTGGTCTGAACATTAACTTGTTCAAAAAACTGCTCACAGAGATGAAAGATTGGTCCGCGAAAGGCGTTGAGGTTGACTTAGCCCTGATCGGTTCCAAAGCAGCTTCTTTCTTCGGATCCGTTGGGGGCAACGTTGTTGCTCAGGTGACTGGCATGGGGGATAACCCTTCCCTGTCAGAGCTGATCGGACCGGTGAAAGTGATGTTGCAAGCTTTCGACGAAGGTCGTTTAGACAAGTTATGCGTTGTTAGCAACAAATTCGTCAATACCATGTCTCAGGAACCACGCATCGTTCAGTTGTTGCCTCTGCCACCGGCAGAAGACGGCGAACTGGCGAAGAAATCCTGGGATTACCTGTATGAGCCGGACCCTAAAGCACTGCTGGATACCCTCCTGCGCCGCTATGTGGAATCTCAGGTTTATCAGGGCGTCGTAGAAAACCTGGCCAGCGAACAGGCCGCGCGAATGGTAGCGATGAAAGCCGCAACCGATAACGGCGGCAGCCTGATCAAAGAGCTGCAGTTGGTATACAACAAAGCTCGTCAGGCCAGCATCACTCAGGAACTCACCGAGATCGTCGGGGGAGCCTCCGCGGTTTAAGCTAGGTTTACGAATTACGTAGAGGATTCAAGATGGCTACTGGAAAGATTATCCAGGTAATCGGCGCCGTGGTGGACGTCGAGTTCCCTCAGGATGCGGTACCGAACGTGTACCATGCTCTTGAGGTAGAAAACGGTACCTCCAAGCTGGTGCTGGAAGTTCAGCAACAGTTAGGCGGCGGCGTTGTTCGTTGTATCGCAATGGGTACATCAGATGGCTTGCGTCGCGGTCTGAAAGTGAACAACCTGGAACACCCAATTGAAGTTCCGGTGGGTGTTGCAACACTGGGTCGTATCATGAACGTATTGGGTGAACCAATCGACATGAAAGGTGAAATCGGCGAAGAAGAACGTCGTGCAATTCACCGTGCTGCGCCTTCTTATGAAGAGCTGGCAAACTCCCAGGAATTGCTGGAAACCGGTATCAAAGTTATGGACCTGATGTGCCCGTTCGCTAAGGGCGGTAAAGTCGGTCTGTTCGGTGGTGCGGGTGTAGGTAAAACTGTAAACATGATGGAGCTGATCCGTAACATCGCGATCGAGCACTCCGGTTATTCTGTGTTTGCAGGTGTGGGTGAACGTACTCGTGAGGGTAACGACTTCTACCACGAAATGACCGAATCCAACGTTATCGACAAAGTTTCCCTGGTCTATGGTCAGATGAATGAGCCACCAGGTAACCGTCTGCGCGTTGCACTGACCGGTCTGACCATGGCGGAGAAATTCCGTGATGAAGGTCGTGACGTACTGCTGTTTGTTGACAACATTTACCGTTACACCCTGGCAGGTACCGAAGTGTCTGCACTTCTGGGCCGTATGCCATCAGCGGTAGGTTATCAGCCAACGCTGGCGGAAGAGATGGGCGCTCTGCAAGAACGTATCACCTCTACCAAAAGTGGTTCTATCACCTCCGTACAGGCCGTTTACGTCCCTGCGGATGACTTGACTGACCCATCTCCAGCCACCACATTTGCTCACTTAGATGCAACCGTGGTACTGAGCCGTCAGATCGCGTCTCTGGGTATCTACCCGGCGGTTGACCCACTGGATTCCACCAGCCGTCAGCTGGATCCACTGGTTGTTGGTCAGGAACACTATGATGTGGCTCGTGGCGTGCAGTCTATTCTGCAACGTTACAAGGAACTGAAAGACATCATCGCGATCCTGGGTATGGATGAGTTGTCAGAAGATGACAAACTGGCCGTATCCCGTGCGCGTAAGATCGAACGCTTCCTGTCCCAGCCATTCTTCGTGGCCGAAGTCTTCACCGGTTCTCCGGGCAAGTTCGTATCGCTGAAAGACACCATTCGTGGTTTCAAAGGCATTATGGACGGCGACTACGATCACCTGCCAGAGCAAGCGTTCTACATGGTTGGCACCATTGAAGAAGCAGTGGAAAAAGCCAAGAAACTGTAACGCTAGTTTGTTGTGAGAGAGGATGACATGGCTGAAAAAGCTTACCATCTGGATGTTGTCAGTGCGGAAAAACGTATGTTTGCCGGCATGGTACAGAAAATCCAGGTGACGGGTAGCGAAGGCGAACTGGGTATTTTCCCGGGGCATGCTCCGCTGCTCACCGCCATCAAGCCTGGCATGGTGCGCATTGTTAAAGAACACGGTGAAGAAGAGTATATCTATCTTTCCGGTGGCATCCTTGAGGTGCAGCCGAATGCAACGACCGTGTTGGCTGATACTGCAATCCGTGGGCAAGACCTCGACGAAGCGCGCGCGCTTGAAGCTAAGCGCAAAGCGGAAGAACACATTAGTGGTTCTCACGGCGACGTTGATTACGCTCAGGCGTCAGCGGAACTGGCTAAGGCGATCGCGAAACTTCGCGTTATCGAACTGACCAGAAAAGCGATGTAACAACATCATTGAGAAAAGCGACCTTCGGGTCGCTTTTTTTTTACCTTTAAAAAAGGGTGTTTTCAGCATTTTCCCCAAGGTTAATTTGGGCATCTGGTGGAATACTTGGGTGATTAATGGACATATTACCCTCAGATTTTTTGTTATAGTCTATATCGTGTTCAACCCTTGCGGGCTGCGGTTTGCAGGCGGTTTTTGACGCGAAATATGTAGTAATTCGGTCACATAACGGGTTACTTTTGTCACTCAAATTGGATTTGTCAGGTCATCTATGTCAAACAGCGCACTGAGTGTGGTGATCCTTGCCGCGGGCAAGGGAACACGCATGTATTCCAACCTCCCTAAAGTTCTTCATACATTGGCGGGTAAGCCAATGGTTCAACACGTCATTGATGCGGCCACGCAAGTGGGTGCCAGAAACGTGCATCTGGTCTATGGCCACGGTGGCGATTTACTGAAGAAAACGCTGGCTGGCAGTGAACTGAACTGGGTATTGCAGGCTGAGCAGCTGGGTACCGGGCATGCAATGCAACAGGCTGCGCCTTTCTTTGCAGATGACGAAGATGTCCTGATGCTTTACGGCGATGTCCCGCTGATTTCGGTTGAAACGCTGGATAAGTTGCTGAAAGTTAAGCCTGAAGGTGGTATCGGTTTGCTGACCGTCGTGCTGGATGATCCAACCGGCTATGGCCGCATCGTGCGCGAAAATGGCATTGTGACCGGCATCATTGAGCAGAAAGATGCGAATGCTGAGCAGCTTAAAATCCAGGAAATTAACACCGGTATTCTGGTGGCTAACGGTGCATCGTTCAAACGCTGGCTCGGTCAGTTGAACAACAACAACGCGCAGGGCGAATATTACATTACCGACATCATCGCGATGGCACATGCGGAAGGCAATCTGATCGCCACTGTTCATCCGGCGAGAAACAGCGAAGTGGATGGCGTGAATAACCGCCTGCAGCTTTCCCGTCTTGAGCGCGTATATCAGACCGAACAGGCCGAACGTCTGCTTCTGGAAGGCGTAATGCTGATGGATCCGGCGCGCTTTGATCTCCGTGGCGAGTTGTCTCATGGGATTGATGTGGTGATCGACACCAACGTCATTATCGACGGCCACGTAAAACTGGGCGATCGCGTGAAAATCGGCGCGGGCTGCGTACTGAAAAACTGCGTGATCGGCGATGACTGCGAAGTCAGCCCTTACAGTGTATTCGAAGATGCGGTGCTGGAAAGCGGGTGTACAGTCGGACCTTTCGCGCGTCTGCGTCCGGGTGCCGAACTGGCTGAAGGCGCTCATGTGGGTAACTTCGTCGAAATCAAAAAAGCGCGCTTGGGGAAAGGTTCGAAAGCAGGACATCTTTCCTATCTTGGCGACGCTGAAATTGGCGACAACGTGAATATCGGTGCGGGGACGATTACCTGCAACTATGACGGCGTGAACAAAAGCAAAACGATTATCGGCAATGACGTCTTTGTCGGATCGGATACCCAGCTGATTGCGCCGGTCACCGTGGGTAATAACGTCACCATCGCTGCCGGAACAACTGTGACGCGCGATGTGCCGGATAACGGCTTGTTGCTAAGCCGTGTGCCGCAGGTACATAAACCTGATTGGCAAAAACCGGTGAAGAAAAAGTAAGCTATTCTGAGGTTTACGTATTCAGGCGCAGTTTTCTGCGCCTGATGTTTGTTTATTGCATTGTGTTTTGGTCTGGGTTTTGTCGTCGAAACTCAGTCCAAAACATAATAATCCCCAACTCTCTACAAGGCTCGGGGAA
This sequence comes from Rahnella sp. BIGb0603, assembly GCF_024808755.1. Lineage (NCBI taxonomy): Bacteria > Pseudomonadati > Pseudomonadota > Gammaproteobacteria > Enterobacterales > Yersiniaceae > Rahnella > Rahnella sp. BIGb0603. Next base: position 25,720 of record NZ_JANUEX010000010.1, read on the forward strand.
CCGCACGTACACCGGAAAACGGGGCGTGTGGATAAATCAGGTCAGGCATCAAAAAAGGTCCCGAAAGACCTTCTATAGGAATAAAACTGATGTGTGGAATTGTAGGCGCTGTAGCGCAACGCGATATTGCTGAAATTTTGTTGGAAGGTTTACGCCGTCTGGAATACCGCGGTTATGACTCAGCCGGTCTGGCTGTCATTGATACCGACGGGAAAATGGGGCGCCTGCGTCGTCTGGGAAAAGTCCAGATGCTGGCTGAGGCTCTGGATCAACATCCTTTGCACGGCGGTACCGGTATTGCACATACCCGCTGGGCAACGCACGGTGAACCTTCTGAAGCGAACGCACACCCGCATGTGTCTGATTACATTGCGGTAGTGCACAACGGCATTATCGAAAACCACGAACCTTTGCGTGAATTACTGATTGAACGTGGTTACCGTTTTGATTCTGAAACGGATACCGAAGTGATTGCGCATCTGGTGCATTGGGAACAACTTCAGGGCGGCACACTGCTGGAAGTCGTTCAGCGCGTGATCCCTCAGCTGCGCGGCGCTTATGGCACTGTGGTGATGGACCGACGTGATCCGTCCGTTCTGGTCGCAGCCCGTTCCGGCAGCCCGCTGGTGATTGGCCGTGGCGTAGGTGAAAACTTCATTGCCTCCGATCAGCTGGCGCTGTTGCCTGTGACCCGCCGCTTCCTGTTCCTGGAAGAAGGTGATGTGGCTGAAGTTAAGCGCCGTTCCGTCAGTGTCTATGACAAAAATGGTCATGCTGTAGAACGTGCCGAAATCGAATCCAAAGTGCAGTACGACGCCGGTGACAAAGGCGCTTACCGCCACTACATGCAAAAAGAGATTTACGAACAGCCGCTGGCGATTAAAAACACGCTGGAAGGACGTTTCAGCCACGGTGAAGTGAATCTGAGCGAACTGGGCGAAAAGGCGGATGAGATACTCTCCCGCGTTCAACATGTTCAGATCATTGCCTGCGGCACGTCATACAACTCCGGTATGGTGGCGCGTTACTGGTTCGAATCACTGGCCGGTATGCCGTGTGATGTCGAGATTGCGTCGGAATTCCGTTATCGCAAATCTGCCGTTCGTCCTGGCAGCCTGATCATCACCCTGTCTCAGTCCGGTGAAACCGCCGACACGCTGGCTGCACTGCGCCTGTCCAAAGAGCTGGGTTATCTCGGTTCTCTGGCCGTGTGTAACGTAGCCGGTTCTTCGCTGGTGCGTGAATCCGATCTGGCGATGATGACCAAAGCGGGCACGGAAATCGGCGTGGCGTCGACGAAAGCGTTTACCACGCAGCTGACCGTTCTGCTGATGCTGGTGGCACGTATGGGTCGTCTGAAAGGCATGGCACCGCAGGTTGAGCATGACATTGTTCACGCGTTACAGGCGCTGCCTGCGCGTATCGAACAGATGCTGTCGCTGGATAAAACCATCGAATCGCTGGCGGAAGGCTTCTCTGACAAACATCATGCGCTGTTCCTCGGCCGTGGCGATCAATATCCGATCGCGATGGAAGGTGCGCTGAAGCTGAAAGAGATTTCCTATATTCATGCGGAAGCGTATGCGGCAGGCGAGCTGAAACACGGCCCGCTGGCGCTGATTGACGCGGATATGCCGGTGATTGTGGTTGCGCCTAATAACGAACTTCTGGAAAAACTGAAGTCGAATATCGAAGAAGTGCGCGCACGCGGTGGTCTGCTGTATGTCTTCGCCGATCAGGATGCCGGTTTCACCGACAGCGACGGTATGAAAATCATTCAGTTACCGCATGTCGAAGAAATCGTCGCACCGATCTTCTACACGGTCCCGTTACAGCTGCTGTCTTACTATGTCGCGCTGATTAAAGGCACTGACGTAGACCAGCCACGTAATCTGGCCAAATCGGTCACAGTAGAATAAGCCACGCTGGCTTTGAAACTGCCTGCTAAGCGCCCATCTCGGGCGCTTTTTTATTTCTAAAAGGCTAAGGCGTGGTCACGATTCTCCTCTCTCAGGCTTCGTTAGCCGCCACGGATAAGGTATAGTCCGCCTTTTTACGAAGGTGATTTGCTGAATGCTGTCCAACCCCTCCATTCGTCTCAACAAATACATTAGCGAGAGCGGGATCTGCTCACGCCGTGATGCCGATCGTTACATCGAACAGGGAAACGTTTTTATCAATGGCAGACGCGCCTCCGTGGGCGCACAAGTATTTGCCGGTGATGTGGTGAAAGTTAACGGCCAGCTGATTGAACCGCGTGATGAAGAAGATTTAGTGCTTATCGCGCTCAATAAGCCCGTGGGGATCATCACCACGATGGAAGACGGTGAGCGGGACAACATCAGTGATTTCGTTAACCACAGCAAGCGCGTTTTCCCTATCGGGCGTCTGGATAAAGATTCTCAGGGCCTGATTTTACTGACCAACCACGGTGATCTGGTCAATAAAATCCTGCGTGCGGGCAACGACCACGAAAAAGAATATGTCGTAACGGTCAACAAACCGGTGACGGATGAGTTTATTACCGGCCTGGGCGCGGGTGTGCCGATGCTGGGAACGGTGACCAAAAAGTGCAAAGTGAAGAAAGAAGCGCCCTTTGTATTTCGTATCACGCTGGTTCAGGGGCTTAACCGCCAGATCCGCCGTATGTGTAAGCATTTTGGCTTTGAAGTCACCAAGCTTGAGCGTGTGCGGATTATGAACATCAACCTGAAAGGCCTGCCTTTGGGGGAATGGCGTGATTTGACGGACGATGAGCTGGTCGAATTATTCAGACTGACTGAAAACTCAACTTCGGAAGAAAAGCCGGCCAAAAAAACGCAGTCTAAACCTGCTCAGGCCAAAAAACCGGTTGTCACAAAACCGAAAAATACCGAGAAACCCGACGGAAATTCAGCTTCCCGTAAACGTTTTGCACAGCCAGGACGTAAAAAGAAAGGGCGTTAAGTCCGCATCTCTTTCCGCTGCCACCGGCCTTTGGGCCGGTTTTTATTTGATCGGTCCGCTTCAGTTTGCCCATCTCGCCTAAATTGTGACCAGTGTCATAAAACTGTCATATAACGTACATTTTACTGTCACCAAACTGTCCTATTTTCCTCCTGTGCCAAACACTTTATAAATCTCGACCTGGGTCGAACAAAAAAAAACCACTAGGAGTGGAACATGAAATTGATGCGTAACACCGTCGCCGGTATTGTAGCAGCGACTTTCTCCCTCACAGCAATGTCTGCTTTCGCTGCTAGTAATCTGACTGGCGCTGGCGGCACCTTCCCTGCACCTGTCTACGCTAAGTGGGCGGATGCATACCAGAAAGCAACCGGTACTCAGGTTAACTATCAGGGCATCGGCTCTTCCGGCGGCGTGAAACAAATTATCGCCAAGACCGTTGATTTCGGCGCATCTGATGCTCCGATGAAAGAAGAAGATCTGAACAAAAACGGCCTGTTCCAGTTCCCTACCGTTATCGGTGGCGTGGTACTGGCAGTGAATATCCCGGGCATCAAATCAGGTCAGCTGACGCTTGACGGCGCAACGCTGGGTGATATCTACCTGGGCAAAATCAAAAAGTGGAACGACGCGGCGATCACTAAGCTGAACCCGGGCGTGAAACTGCCAGATACCAATATCGCCGTTGTTCGTCGTGCTGACGGTTCCGGTACTTCTTTCGTGTTCACCAGCTATCTGGCAAAAGTGAACAACGAGTGGAAAGAGAAAATCGGTTCAGGTTCAACAGTTAACTGGCCTACCGGTCTGGGCGGCAAAGGTAACGACGGCGTAGCCGCATTTGTACAGCGTCTGCCGGGCTCCATCGGATACGTAGAATATGCTTACGCTAAACAAAACAACCTGGCTTATACCAAGCTGGTTGATGCGGATGGCAAGGCGATCAGCCCGACAGAAGAATCCTTCAGTGCAGCAGCTAAAGGCGCTGACTGGAGCAAAACCTTCGCTCAGGACCTGACTTTCCAGAAAGGCGACAACGCGTGGCCAATCAGCTCCACCACCTTCATCCTGATTTACAAAGATCAGCAGGATGCGACCAAAGGTGCTGAGGTTCTGAAGTTCTTCGACTGGGCTTACAAAAACGGCAATAAACTGACGACTGACCTGGATTATGCAACGCTTCCACCTTCAGTCGTTGAGCAGGTTCGTGCAGCCTGGAAAGCAAATATCAAAGATAGCAGCGGCAAAGCACTTTACTAGGATCTGACGTCTCGTCTGATATAGAGTACAAGTCTTCTGCTTCATTCCCTCTCCGGCCGGGGAGGGAATTAAATCTTAATTAAAAGAGAGTGGTATGGCTGAATACAAGCCGGCTATCAAAGCACCAAGCAAAAACGGTGACATCCTTTTCGGCGCGCTGGTCAAACTGGCTGCGCTGATCGTGTTATTAATGCTGGGCGGAATCATCGTCTCGCTGTTTATTGCTTCGCTGCCTAGCATTGAAAAATTCGGATTATCCTTCCTGTGGACGAAAACATGGGATGCCCCGAATCAGCAGTTCGGCGCACTGGTGCCTATTTACGGTACCGTCGTGACCTCGATTATCGCCTTACTGATTGCCGTTCCCGTCAGTTTTGGTATCGCATTATTCCTCACTGAGCTGGCACCTAACTGGATGAAACGTCCGCTGGGTATTGCTATCGAACTGCTGGCGGCGATCCCCAGCATTGTTTACGGCATGTGGGGTTTATTCGTTTTCGCTCCGCTGTTTGCCCAGTATTTCCAGACACCGGTCGGTGATGTGCTTTCCGGTATTCCGATTGTTGGCGCGCTATTCGCTGGCCCGGGATTTGGTATCGGCATCTTGGCGGCAGGTGTCATTCTGGCCATCATGATCATTCCATACATTGCCTCCGTCATGCGTGACGTGTTCGAGCAAACGCCGGTCATGATGAAAGAATCGGCCTACGGAATTGGTTGTACGACCTGGGAAGTGATCTGGCGCATCGTGCTGCCGTTCACCAAAAATGGTGTCATCGGCGGTGTCATGCTTGGTCTTGGCCGTGCGCTCGGCGAAACCATGGCGGTGACCTTCATTATCGGTAACACCTACCAGCTCGACAGCATTTCGCTTTATGCGCCCGGCAACAGTATTACCTCGGCGCTGGCGAACGAATTCGCCGAAGCTGAAGCAGGTCTGCATACGTCCGCGCTGATGGAGCTGGGCCTTATCCTGTTTGTTATCACCTTTATTGTTCTGGCGCTGTCGAAAGTCATGATTCTGCGTCTGGCTAAGAAAGAGGGCCGTTAAGATGACGACACTCGAAATGCAAAGTAACGCAGCCTTACTGGAATCACGTCGCAAACGTCAGGCATGGCGCCGTCAGAAGAACCGTCTGGCGCTGATGATTTCCATGCTGACCATGCTTTTTGGCCTGTTCTGGCTGGTCTGGATCCTGTTCACGACCGTCGTGAAAGGCGTAGACGGTATGTCTCTGGCGCTGTTTACCCAAAACACCCCGCCGCCAAATACGGCTGGCGGTGGTCTGGCGAACGCCATTGCGGGCAGCGGACTGCTGATTTTATGGGCGACGGTTATCGGTACGCCGCTGGGCGTGATGGCGGGGATTTATCTGGCAGAATATGGCCGTAAATCCTGGCTGGCGGAATTCATTCGCTTCATCAACGACATTCTGCTTTCTGCTCCTTCCATTGTGGTTGGCCTGTTCGTTTACACCATCATGGTGGCGAAAATGGGGCACTTCTCTGGCTGGGCGGGCGTACTGGCGCTGGCGCTGCTGCAAATCCCGATTGTTATCCGTACCACGGAAAACATGCTGAAACTGGTGCCGGACAGCCTGCGTGAAGCGGCTTATGCGCTGGGGACGCCGAAATGGAAAATGATTTCTGCAATCACCCTGAAAGCGTCTGTTTCCGGCATTATCACCGGTATTTTGCTGGCTATCGCCCGCATCGCCGGCGAAACCGCACCGCTGCTGTTTACGTCGCTCTCCAACCAGTTCTGGAGCACCGACATGATGCAGCCGATCGCCAATCTGCCGGTGACCATCTTCAAGTTTGCGATGAGCCCGTTTGGCGAATGGCAACAACTGGCCTGGGCGGGCGTGCTGCTGATTACAGTGTGTGTGCTGTTGCTGAACATTCTGGCGCGTGTGATCTTCGCCACGAAGAAGCAGTAAGTTAATTCATTACTGATGGCAGAGTTTTTCACTCTGCCATCACTGTTTACCCGGCGTCGCACAGCGGCGCGCGCAAAAGAGAGATGTCTTAATGAGTCGAATGACTGACGCATCCAACAGCAAGATTCAGGTTCGCGATCTGAATTTTTATTACGGTAAATTCCACGCGCTGAAAAATATTTCCCTGGATATCGCTAAGAACGAAGTCACGGCATTCATCGGCCCGTCAGGTTGTGGTAAATCCACGCTGCTGCGTACGTTCAACAAAATGTATCAGCTTTACCCTGAGCAGCATGCAGAAGGCGAAATTCTGCTCGATGGCGAAAATATTCTGGTCGATAAACAGGATATCGCGCTGCTGCGTGCCAAAGTTGGCATGGTCTTCCAGAAACCGACGCCGTTCCCGATGTCGATTTACGACAACATCGCGTTTGGTGTGCGTTTGTTTGAAAAACTTTCCCGTACGGACATGGACGAGCGCGTGCAATGGGCGCTGACCAAAGCCGCTTTGTGGAATGAATCCAAAGACAAGCTGCACCAGAGCGGTTACAGCCTGTCCGGCGGCCAGCAACAGCGTCTGTGCATTGCGCGCGGCATTGCTATCCGCCCTGATGTTCTCCTGCTTGATGAACCATGTTCGGCGCTGGACCCAATTTCAACCGGCCGTATCGAAGAGCTGATCACCGAGCTAAAATCTGATTACACCGTGGTGATCGTGACCCACAACATGCAGCAGGCTGCGCGTTGTTCAGACCGCACTGCGTTTATGTATCTGGGTGAGCTGATCGAATACAGTGACACTGACTCGCTGTTTACTTCGCCAGCGCGCAAACAGACTGAAGATTACATTACTGGCCGCTACGGTTGAGGTAAGAACGATGGACAACCTGAACTTAAATAAACACATTTCCGGCCAGTTTAACGCCGAGCTCGAGCACATCCGTACACAGGTTCTGGCGATGGGTGGGCTGGTTGAACAGCAACTGACTGATGCGATCACCGCGATGCACAATCAGGATGCCGAACTGGCGCAGCGCGTCATCAAAGGTGATGACAAAGTTAACCTGATGGAAGTGGCGATTGACGAAGCGTGCGTGCGCATTATTGCCAAGCGCCAGCCGACCGCCAGCGATCTGCGTTTGGTGATGGCGATTATCAAAACCATTTCTGAGCTCGAACGTATCGGCGATGTGGCGGATAAAATCTGCCGCACGGCGCTTGAGAAATTCTCGCATCTGCATCAGCCGCTGCTGGTCAGCCTGGAATCTCTGGGCCGCCATACGGTAGAAATGCTGCATGACGTGCTCGACGCGTTCGCGCGTATGGATCTTGACGAAGCGGTGCGTATTTACCGTGAAGATAAGAAAGTGGATCAGGAATATGAAGGCATTGTGCGTCAGCTCATGACCTACATGATGGAAGATCCGCGTACCATTCCAAGCGTCCTGACCGCGTTGTTCTGCGCCCGTTCCATTGAGCGTATCGGCGATCGTTGCCAGAATATTTGTGAATTCATCTTCTACTTCGTGAAAGGGCAGGATTTCCGTCACGTTGGTGGCGATGCGCTCGACAAATTGCTGACAGACGGCAAAGACGCTGCGAAAGACTGATCGGTCACTGATACTCGTCATACAAAATCTTCGCCATAAAAAAGGCCTCTAACGAGGCCTTTTTGCTGTTCGCTGACGCGCTATTTCATCACATACCGCAGTGCCACCACCACTGCCAGCTGGCGATAATGCGCAACCTGCAAATCCACTTCGTCAGGGTTTTCGAACAGAGCACCGAATGTGTACTGGTTTGCGACCTGATGCACACACAGGCTGCTGATCAGCCGGTGAACGTCGCGCGCCTGGGAATCTTCCTTAAATAAATGGCTCTGTTTTCCGCGTTCGAGAATATCTTCCAGCAGCGTTAACGCCGTTTTATTGATCTCGCGGATGCTGGTGGACTGACGGATAAACCGGCCGCGCAGCATGTTTTCTGTCGACACAATGCGGATGAATTCCGGGTGAGAAACGTGAAAATCGAAGCTGGCTTCCACCAGTTTGACGATCGCCTCCGCCGGGGGAAATGACGACAAATCCAGATCCAGCTCGTGCTGGCGGATGCCGCGGTAAACGTGCTCCAGAACCAGCATGTACAGGGCTTCTTTGGTCTTGTAGTGATAGACCACCATACGTTTTGTGGTGTTGGCGTTTGAGGCGATATTTTCCATACGCGCGCCCATCAGGCCGGATTCAGCGAATTCAGCCAGAGCACTGTCGAAAATGCGCTGTTTCAGTCCTATCGGATCATTTTTACGTCCCGGCGCCGGGGAACTTTGGCTGCTCAGCGTCATATCCTCATTAATAACCTCAATCTCGCCACAGAGATTAACCATTGATTCGATCAGTTACAATCTGTGCGTTCATACAAGCCGCCAACACTTGACGAATGCGGTATGAAGGTCCACTACTGTAAGTCTCGAAGCCTGACAAAAAGGACGCTATTTTGCCTGCTACCACCCGGTTACGTTCTATTGCGACAGTTTCAGTACCAGGAACTCTGCCCGAAAAACTCACCGCCATCGCGGCGGCGGGGTTTGATGGCGTAGAGATTTTTGAAGATGATTTACTCAAAAGCCCGGTCAAACCCATCGCCATCCGAAATCTGGCGGATTCGCTCGGGTTACGGATTTTCCTGCTACAACCTTTCCGCGACTTCGAAGGCGTTCAGCCGGAAAAGCGTAATGAGAAGTTTGCCAGCGCGCGCCGGCAATTTGATCTGATGAATGAACTGGGGTGCGACCGCTTGCTGGTGTGCAGTAATACCGACCCTGAAAGTTCAGCGGAGCGCGATATACAGATTGCAGATCTCGCCGCACTGGCAGAAATGGCGCAGCCTCATGACATCCATATTGGCTTTGAGGCGCTGGCGTGGGGGAAACACATCAACCGTTACCGGCAGGCGTGGGATCGCGTGCGTGAAGTGAACCACCCGGCGCTGGGGATTGTGCTCGACAGCTTTCATATTCTCGCCGTGGGCGACAACCTCGACCGTCTGGATGAAGTGCCGCTGGAGAGAATCAGCTTCCTGCAACTGGCGGATGCGCCGTACAAAGACATGAACGTGCAGCAATGGAGCCGCAGTTACCGGTGTTATCCCGGCCAGGGCGACTTGCCGCTGGTGGATTTCGTCAGCACCCTGAACCGGAAAGGTTTTACCGGTCCGTGGTCGCTGGAAATCTTCAATGATAAAACCCTGCCGCTCGCAGAGGGCCTGAGTTCCCTGACGGAACTGGAACGACGCATGCAGGCTTACGACAAAACCCTTAACGCGTAATCTGATAACCCTTTTCACGCCAGATCGCCGGCAACTCGCGCATGTCGTGGAAAGTGGTCACCAGCGGATTGTTCAGCGGCGGGTTGTGCGGATCGGCGCAGTAATAAAATACCGGGATCCCGGCGGCGATCCCGGCCTGTGCGCCCGCCACGGAATCCTCAACCAGAATGCACGCTTCCACCGGAACGTCCATCACTTCGGCGGCTTTGTATAACACCGCCGGATCGGGTTTCCAGCGCTGTAAATCGTATCCGCTGAACAGTTTGTCGCCCATGAAAGGCAGCAGACCGGTGAGGCCGAGCGAGTGCTGCATTTTGGTGACCGGGCCGTTGGAGACCACACACATCGGCACGGAAATTTGCTCCAGCAGCTCCCGTGCGCCGTCAACCGGCTCAAGTTTGCTGTCGAAAAGCCGCGCAACGTGCTGGCGGAAAATCACTTCCATCTCCTCTTTTGGCACGTCGATACCGTGCTCTTTATTGACGATCTCGACGATTTCATAAAGCTTAACACCTTTGTATTTCTTATACATTTCGTCAAAAGAAACCGTCACGCCAAAATGTGCAAACATCTCGACATAGGCTTCGCAGCACAACATTTCACTGTCCACCAGCGTACCGTCGCAATCAAAAAAGACACATTCAACCTGTGACATACTTTCTCCCTGTGAGTGTTTCATCTATTCGCGTGGTTTATGGCACTGTACCCGAACGATAGATTTAATCCCACACATCCAGTGCTGGCGCTTTACGGCTAAAATCCTTAGGATACCCCCCGATTGTTTTTCCCCCATTTTGGAACTCACTGATGAGCACACCACACAGCAATGCTAACGGCGGAAGAGGCCTGGCTGAACGTTTATTTAAACTGACGCAGCACGGCACAACGGTACGCACCGAAACTATCGCAGGCTTAACCACCTTCCTGACCATGGTCTACATCGTTTTCGTGAACCCGCAGATTCTGGGTGTCGCGGGCATGGATAAACAGGCCGTCTTTGTGACCACCTGTCTGATTGCCGCGTTTGGCAGCATTTTGATGGGCGTGATTGCCAACCTGCCGGTTGCACTGGCGCCAGCGATGGGTCTGAACGCCTTCTTCGCCTTTGTGGTGGTGGGTGCGATGGGCGTTTCATGGCAAATCGGGATGGGCGCTATTTTCTGGGGCGCTGTTGGCCTGCTGCTGCTGACTATTTTCCGTATCCGCTACTGGATGATCGCGAACATTCCGGTCAGCCTGCGCGTGGGGATTACCGCCGGTATCGGGCTGTTCATCGGCATGATGGGGCTGAAAAACGCCGGCATTATTGTCGCGAACCCGGATACCATCGTCACCATCGGCAATCTGACATCCCACAACGTCCTGCTGGGCGTGCTGGGCTTCTTCATTATTGCCGTACTGGCGTCACGTAACTTTCACGCTTCCGTTCTGGTGTCGATCGTAGTGACCACGGGCATTGGTCTGGCGATCGGTGACGTGCATTACAACGGTTTCTGGTCGATGCCGCCGAGCATCACCACCGTCGTCGGTCAGGTTGACCTGAAAGGCGCGCTGAATATCGGTCTGGCAGGCGTAATTTTCTCCTTCATGCTGGTCAACCTGTTTGACTCCTCCGGTACGCTGATTGGCGTGACGGACAAAGCCGGTCTGGCGGATGAAAAGGGTAAATTTCCGCAGATGAAACAGGCACTGTACGTCGACAGTATTTCCTCTGTGGCGGGTGCTTTCATCGGGACATCTTCCGTTGGCGCGTATATCGAAAGTACGTCCGGCGTGTCCGTGGGGGGCCGCACCGGCCTGACCGCTGTCGTGACCGGTTTGCTGTTCCTGCTGGTGATCTTCATTTCCCCGCTGGCGGGCATGGTGCCGGAATATGCGGCAGCCGGAGCGCTAATTTATGTGGGCGTTCTGATGACCTCCAGCCTGGCGCGCGTTTCGTGGGATGACCTGACAGAAGCGGTTCCTGCTTTTGTGACGGCAGTAATGATGCCATTCAGCTTTTCCATCACAGAAGGCATTGCGCTGGGCTTCATCTCTTATGTGGTGATGAAACTGGGCACAGGCCGCTGGAGAGAGATCAGCCCGTGCGTCGTTGTTGTTGCCCTGTTGTTCGTGCTGAAAATCGCGTTTGTTGACGGTCATTAATCCGCACGCGATTTAGCGTCTGTGAATGATAAAAAAACAGCCCGCCACTTTCTGAAAGTGGCGGGCTGTTTGTATTTTAGCGGCTGAAAATTATTTGCTGACGCGGTGCGTATAGTCGGCAAATGCGGTCAGCTGGCCTCTGAGGAAATCCAGCGTCCCCTGATCGATAACTTCACCGGTTTGGGCGTCGACTTTGTTCTGAATGACGCCACCCATAAACTCAGGCTTATTCATCACCATCGCATCGAGGAAGACCAGAATCTGACGCAGATGATACTGACAGCGTGCGCCGCCGACCGGTCCCATTGAACTGGTCTGAATCAGCACCGGTTTGCCCGCCAGTGGCTGGTCAGGCAAACGTGAAATCCAGTCGATGGCGTTCTTCAGTCCGCCGGGAACGGAATAGTTGTATTCCGGCGTCACGATGATCACACCGTCCGCCTGGCGGATTTGTTCCGCAATCGCGTTTAAATCGGCCGGAAACCCCTCTTCCTGCTGAATATCGGCATCGTACAACGGCAGAGTACCGATAGACGGTAACGCTTCAATGGTGACGCCCTCAGGCGCGACTTTCGGCAGCGTGCGCGCGACCATGGCGTTGTAAGACGCTTTGCGAAGACTACCTAACAGTGTGACAAACTTCAGAGGCTTAGCTGACATGGTTAACTCCTGTTATGGATGACTCTCTGATTCTTACCTTAAACGAAAAACGGCACGTCGATATACAAGGTTTTTGAAAACATGAGTGAAGTTTTATTTGGCAGGCGGCAGGCTGGTGAACTTCATGTAATGCAGTGAATCAGATTGCTGATCAACGGACAGCGTTTGTGTGCGGGTAAAACCATTTTCCGGTTCGTAGCGCCAGCACTGTAACCGGATAATCGACGGAGACTGCGCGCATGCCCAGGTAATCGACCCTTCAATATCACTCATCACCTGCGCCTCCGGCGTGACCGTCGAACGCAGGCGGCCGGAAGCCGGATTCAGGCTGAGTGTCAGCTGGCTTTGTTCGTTCAGGCCGGACATTTTCAGCATACTTTGACGTATGCACCAAAGCTGTAGGGAGGATTCAATCGGGTCGGACTGCATAGCAATCCAAGTTTTTTCGACGGCAGAAAGTTGCAGCTGGTGCTGCGGATTAACCAGTGCGCTGCGCGCGTGAATAATTTCGAGATCAAGACCGACTTTTCCTTCGCTGCTGATCAGCACACCGACGGTGCTGCCTGCATATGCCAGGCTGAAATCGGGAAGATCGGAGGATTCAAAACTCGGGCGGCCGCTCGGCAGGGTGATGACGTTAGGAAGCTCCGCAATACCGTAAAGATAGAAAATCATTTCGGCCAGTAAAACACGACCGTTTAAAAATCGTTTTCGTTGTTTTTCGGAAAGGTGTTTTGCGGATACAACAATTTCTCTGGGCAACCGATGTGTATCGGGTTCAGCTTCCGTCACAGCCCATCTTGCAAAGTGGCACGCCATTGTTCACTCCATGATTAATGGTTCGACCGTATTTTCTCTGTATTCGTGAAGAATAACATTAAGAGAAATCATTAAAAACCGCTTAAACCCCGCGTCCGCGCACACTCTTTTTACTTTTCAGAAAGTTTTTCATAACGATAAAGCGAAAGGAATCACTGTATTAACCGCATATTGAGAAAAAATCTCATCGGGACGATGTTCTGGTTTTTCACTCATATGATCCGGGTACCAGATATATCTACTATAGCCTCATAAAGAAACCTCAGAAAATGCCGTTATAAGTTAAGCAGCGATCTCGCTGCTTTGCCTGTGAGTACCCTAAAATGTTAAAAACAACGCAATCCCGCTTTATCGCATTGATCAGCTTGTTTTTTATTGTGCTGGTCATCGTTACGCTCATCGTGATCCAGGTCTTTATTGCTCCTCAGCTGAAACAAACAGAAAGCACTCTGGTTGCGAATCAGGTTGATGATATCGCCGTCGTTATCAACGAACGGCTGAACAAAGTGGAATCTCAGGTGCGTACCATCACTCAAACCGTCGCACAAATGGACAGCGACAGCATTGACCGGTTGCTGCCCGCGCTGGTGGATCAATACGGTGATTCCGCCGTATTTGGGGGCGGTATCTGGCCGCTGCCGAACCAGCGCGACCCGGCAAAAATCAAATTCAGCACTTTCTTTGCACGTAACAGTAATAACCAACTGACGGTAAATACCTTCTGGAACAGTGCTGAATCGCCGAATTACTTCGAGCAATCCTGGTATCTTGCCGCTTCAAAAGGCGAAAAGGGCCAGTGTGTCTGGGCGCCTGCCTACTTTGATGACGCCAGTACACAGCCGCGTACCAACTGCGCGATGCCGATTTATAAAGGCGACAAACAGTGGGGCGTTGCCACCATCGACGTGACGCTGGGTTTCTTTAACCAGCTGGTGACGGAAATGGAGAAAAAGGTTCACGCGAAGATTTATATCGTCGAGAAAGACGGCACCCTCGTCGGTACCAGCCAGTCCACGGATGAAAAGCTGCCGAAGCTGGCTTCTCTGGGCGAACAATCTCCGCTGGTGGTGCAGATCCGCAAAAGTCTCGATCAGATTGACGGGCAGGCGAATCTGGTTGCCGACTACGACAACAACGGTACGTCTCACACGATGTTCATGAGCAACATTCAGGGGCCGTGGTATATCGCCACCGATATGCCAACCAGCCAGTTGCTGACGCGGACGCATGGCATCCTGCAAAGTCTGGGTCTGGTGCAAATTCCAATGGTGATTTTGCTGCTGGTTGTGCTGATCCTGGCGATCAAAATTTTTATGCGTCAGCTGGATGCGCTGCATAAAAATATCAGCCAGCTTTCCGCTGGTGGCGCTGATCTGACCCTCCGCCTGCCAGAAAGCCGCAGTCCGGAATTCAACCGTGTAAATCAGAGCTTTAACCAGTTCCTGTCATTCCTGCAATCGATCCTCCGTCAGGTCGGCGACAGCAGTCTGGCGATCACCTCGGCATCGCGCGAAATCGCCAGCGGTAACATGGATCTCTCCGGGCGTACCGAAGAACAGGCGAGTTCGATTGTTGAAACGGCGGCGTCCATGGAACAGCTGACCAGCACCGTGAAACAGAACGCCGCCAACGCCGAAGGCGCTAACCAGCTGGCGCGCGATGCGTCTGCGGTGGCGCAGAAAGGGTCGGAAGTGGTGAAACAGGTGGTCGATACCATGGGTTCGATCACCCGTTCCTCGCACAAAATTGTCGATATCATCAGCGTGATCGACGGTATTGCTTTCCAGACCAACATTCTGGCGCTGAATGCCGCCGTTGAAGCGGCCCGTGCGGGCGAACAGGGGCGCGGATTTGCCGTCGTGGCTTCGGAAGTGCGCAGCCTGGCGCAACGTTCTGCTACGTCTGCCCGCGAAATCAAAAAACTGATTGAAGATTCCGTCGCGGATATCACCACTGGCAGCCAGCTGGTGGCAACCGCCGGAACGACGATGGATGAAGTGATGGGTGGCGTGAATAACGTGGCGACGCTGATGAACGAAATCATGTCTTCCAGTCAGGAGCAAAGCCTCGGTATCGAGCAGGTGAACGTTGCAATCACCCAGCTGGATAACGCCACTCAGCAGAATGCGGCGCTGGTGGAACAGGTTTCTGCGGCCGCTCAGGCCATGCAGGATCAGACCGTTCAGCTGGAAACCGTGGTGGCGGGCTTTAAGCTCTGATTGTTTTTTTCACTGTAAATTGAACGGTAAGTGAGCGATCACTTACCGTTTTTTTATGGAAGGAATAATCAGTAGAAATCGTTTTCTGTCATGTAGTTAATCAGACTGTTCAGTTTCGCCCGCGGGCGGAAATCGGGCAGATAAACCACATGCACGGCGCGCGGTGTGGGAATGAAAGACTCGAGAACCGGGATAAGCCTGCCGCGGAGAATATCTTCGGCCAGCAGCACCTTCGGCTGAAGCAGTAAACCGGCTCCTTCCAGCGCGGCATTGCGCAATGCATGGCCATCGTTGGAGACATACCGGCTGTTCACCGGCCACGCCGACGTGGTTTGCCCGGCGTTCGCCAGATGCCAGCCTTCACTCTGATTCCACACGGAGTGGATCAGGCACGGATGCGTTTTCAGATCTTCCGGCGATTCGGGTGTGCCGTTGCGCTGCAAATACTCCGGCGATGCGCAAATCACCATTTCATAGGGTTTCAGTGGCCTGGCGACCAGCCGGTCATCCCCGATTTCACCAATACGGATGGCGAGATCGAAATTTTCGCCGATTAAATCGACGCGGGCATTGCTCAGCACCAGTTCCACTTTGACCTGAGGGTAGAGATTCAGATAACGGGCGAGCATCGGCGCAATCACGCCGGAGCCTAAAGAAACTGGCGCACTGACGCGCAGCAATCCGGTGGGAACGCTTTGCAGGCTTTCCATTGCGCTTTCCGTTAATTTCATCTGCTCCAGCACCCGTTTGCCGTTTTCATAAAACACTTCACCGGCATCGGTCAGGCTTTGCCTGCGGGTGGTGCGCTGCAACAGACGGGCATTCAGATGCTTTTCCAGCAGCTGGATATGCTTGCCGACCATCACTGCCGAGATCCCCAGCTTTTCGGCCGCAGTACTGAAATTTCCGGTTTCTACTACGCTGACAAAGACTTCAATATTTCGCAGCTTATCCACATTACAAACCCTGAGTTAGAACAGAACGAATAATACGAGTCTATATCTAACCCTGAGTTTGGTAAAAGATGAACTTACCAACAACATTGAGGAGTCTGTGATGAAAATTTTAGTGATTGGCGGGACTGGTACATTGGGGAGCGCTGTGGTGCGTGAGTTTGCCGATGATCATGAGGTGATCACTGCAGGTAAAACGCACGGTGATTTTCAGGTCGATATTACCGATGAAAGCAGCGTCCGGGCGCTTTTCAAAAACGCAGGGAAGGTCGATGCGATTATTGCCACCACCGGCAGCCTGCACTTTGGCCCGCTGACTGAAATGACCGCAGAACAATTCAATATTGGTTTGCAGGACAAACTGCTCGGGCAGGTACGTATTGCGCTGATCGGTCAGTCATTCCTGAACGAGAGGGGTTCCATCACACTGACCAGCGGGATTATTGCTGATGAACCTATCCGTCAGGGAGCAAACGCTACCACGGTAAATGCGGCTGTAGAAGGTTTTGTGCAGGGGGCGGCGATCGAACTCCCGCGTGGTATCCGCATCAACGTGGTTAGCCCGACTGTCGTGGAAGAGTCACTGAAAGCTTACGGTTCATTCTTTCCGGGTTTTGAAGCAGCACCGGCAGCACGCGTGGCGAAAGCCTATCGTCGCAGCGTGGAAGGGGCGCAGACCGGACGCGTTTATAAAGTCTGGTAAGGCTAATACGTTGAAAAAAATTAAAAACCCACATTTTACAATGTGGGTTTTGTTTGTTGCCAGGAGGGAATTATTTACCGATACAGAAACTCGAGAAAATGCGCCCCAGCAAATCATCAGATGTGAATTCGCCGGTGATTTCACTCAGTGACTGTTGTGCAAGGCGTAACTCTTCCGCCAGTAATTCACCTGCCCATGCGCCAAGCAGCTGATCTTTACCCTGAACCAGATGTTGTGCCGCGTCTTCCAGCGCCTGCAAGTGACGACGACGGGCAAGAAATCCGCCTTCCATGTTGTGATTAAAGCCCATCACCTGTTTCAGATGATCGCGCAGCAAATCCACGCCGTCGCCGGTGCGGGCAGAAAGGCGAATAAGTGAGTGACCATTCACTTCGGTTTTCCCCAGTGCTTCGGCGGTAATATCGGCTTTATTGCGTACCACGACGATAGGTAAAGAAGCGGGAAGGCGTGCCATAAACTCGGGCCAGATCTCTGCCGGTTCAGTCGCAGCCGTTGTGGTGCCGTCAACCATAAACAGCACTAAGTCTGCCTGTTCGATCTCATTCCATGCACGTTCGATACCAATGCGCTCAACTTCGTCGCTGGCTTCACGTAAACCGGCGGTATCAATAATGTGCAAAGGCATGCCGTCGAGATGAATATGCTCGCGCAGAACGTCGCGCGTGGTGCCCGCGATGTCGGTCACAATCGCCGCTTCACGACCGGCCAGCGCGTTCAGCAGGCTGGATTTACCGGCGTTCGGGCGTCCGGCAATCACCACTTTCATCCCTTCACGCAGCAGGCTGCCCTGACGGGCTTCAGCACGTACCGCATCGAGATCGCCCATCACCGTATTAAGTTTGGCTTCGATTTTGCCGTCTGACAGAAAGTCGATTTCCTCATCCGGGAAGTCGATAGCCGCTTCGACAAAGATCCGCAGGTGAGTGAGTGCTTCCACCAGATGATGAATACGGTTCGAGAATGCGCCCTGAAGCGAGTTAACCGCTGAGCGTGCGGCCTGCTCGGAGCTGGCGTCGATAAGATCGGCAATTGCTTCTGCCTGTGCCAGATCCAGCTTATCGTTGAGGAAAGCACGCTCAGAGAATTCGCCCGGACGCGCAATACGCACGTTTTCCAGCGCGATAATGCGTTTGAGCAGTAAATCGAGGATCACCGGTCCGCCGTGGCCTTGTAACTCAAGCACGTCTTCGCCGGTGAAGGAATTAGGGCCGGGGAACCACAGCGCGATGCCCTGATCCAGCGTACTGCCGTCCGCATCCTGAAATGGCAGATAGTCGGCGTAACGCGGCTTTGGCAGTTTACCTAAGACAACCTGTGCAACATCACGCGCCGCACGGCCAGAAATGCGCAAAATGCCCACACCACCGCGGCCGGGTGGGGTGGCCTGGGCGATAATGGTATCTGAGGTGCTCATAACGTTTTTCCCATCGGGTATTTACGGATATGCAAAAGGCGATCAAATGATCGCCTTTGTTTTTTATCATCAAGTTTAGCTGTCAGGACGGAAGCCGCCCTGACATTCACTTATGACTTTTTCTTGTCGCGGCTGTGCAGGCCGCGTTTTTCCAGCCCGCGATAAATCAGCTGCTGCTGGAGAATGGTTACCAGGTTACTGACGATGTAGTACACCACCAGACCGGACGGGAACCACAGGAAGAACACGGTGAAGATGACCGGCATGAAGGTCATGATCTTCTGCTGCATCGGGTCAGTGACGGTGGTCGGCGACATCTTCTGAATGAAGAACATCGTGATACCCATTATGACCGGCAGAATGTAGTACGGGTCTTGCGCTGACAGGTCATGGATCCACAGGATGAACGGCGCGTGGCGCAATTCAATGGAACCAGACAGCATGTAATACAGTGCCAGGAAGATTGGCATCTGAATAACCAGCGGCAGACAGCCACCCAGCGGGTTCACTTTCTCAGACTTATACAGCGCCATCATTTCCTGACTCATGCGCTGTTTGTCATCACCGATACGTTCACGCATCGCGGCCAGTTTCGGCTGCAACATGCGCATTTTCGCCATCGACGTGTACTGAGCACGGGTCAGCGGGTACATGATACCGCGCACGATGAAGGTGATAACAATGATTGAGAAGCCCCAGTTGCCGACGAAGCTGTTAATGAATTTCAACAGTTTGAACAGCGGCTGAGAAATGAACCATAACCAACCGTAATCGACTGTCAGGTCAAGGTGTGGCGCGATAGCGGCCATTTTGTCCTGAATTTCCGGGCCCACCCACAGGATTGAAGCAACCTGTTGTTGTGCGCCAGGGGCAACGGTGAACGGTGTGCCTTTAAAGCCAATCGATGAGATACCGTTGTTGGTGGTCGTGAAGAATGTGTTGGTGTCCTTCGCTGACGGGATCCACGCCGTTGCAAAATACTGCTGCAACATAGCAATCCAACCGCCCTGTGTGGTGACATTCAGCGCTTCGCTCTTATCGAACGCATACTTCTGATATTTGTCATCACTTGAAGAGTATGCTGCGCCACGGAACGTATGCAGAGCAAAGTTATTGCTGCCAGTATCGCGGTGCTTAGGCAAGTCGGTGGTTTGTTTGAGCTGGCCAAACATGGTTAGTTCAAGTGGGGCAGCCGTGGTGTTGTTGACGTTGTACTCAACATTCACCGCATAGGAGCCACGTTTGATCACGAAAGTTTTGGTAAAGATGGCACCGTTTTGAGCCGTATAGGTCATCGGGATGCGCAGTTCAGACTGGCCTTCTGCCAGAGTGAACGAATCCGAGCTGGCCTGGAACAGAGGACGTTCGCCGTTCGCCGGATTATCTGGACCATTTTTACCTGTCAGACCGCTTTGTGCCTGATAGATGAAATTAGGAGTGGTTTCCAGTAACTGGAAAGGCTGGTCAGAGCCCAAAGATGTAGGGTAAGCAGTCAGCAGAGCCTGCTCAATGTCGCCACCACGGGTGTTGATCGTTAATGACAGCACATCACTGTTAACTGTAATTAATTTGCCCTGTCCGCTACCAGGAACAGCCTGGTTAGCAGCATCACCGTTTGCAGTGTTCGCAGTCTGTTGCGTGGTCTGGTTGGCGGGTTGCGGAGCGTGGTCCGTTTGCCATGCCTGCCAGATCATGAAAGACACGAACAGCAGAGCGATGAGGAAAAGATTGCGTTGCGAATCCATCGTTAGTGTTCTCTGTTATTGTCGGTTTTCGGCGGTACGGGGTCATCACCACCTGGGTTCAAAGGATGGCATTTTAATACGCGTTTCAAAGTCAACCAACTGCCTTTTAACATGCCAAAACGACCAATTGCTTCAATACCGTATTGAGAGCAGGTTGGTCGAAAGCGGCAATGTGGCCCGAGCAACGGACTGATGAACAACTGATAACCACGTATCAGCTTTATCAGGATGCGGGAGCCTGTCGGCAATGTCGACGCCATAATTTCTCCAACGCTTCCGTCAGCGCGCGATTATCTAAATCGGCGACACCCTTCTTGGCCACAACCACAAAATCCATCGACGGCAGCGTATGCTGATTCAACCGGAAACTTTCGCGGGTAAGGCGTTTAATCCGATTGCGTTCATGTGCGCGTTTGACGTGTTTTTTTGCGACGGTGAGACCGATGCGGGGATGCCCCAGCTCGTTCAGGCGGCCGAGTATCGTAATTTGCGGCGTGCCAGCCCGTTGTGGCTGCTGGAAGACGAAAGTGAAATGACGGGGAGTTAACAAACGTAACTCCCTGGGAAAAGCGAGCTTAACCACTAAATAGGTTAGCTTTTATTACTTAGAAGCTGACAGACGGGTACGGCCTTTCGCACGACGGCGAGCCAGAACCTGACGACCATTTTTGGTGGCCATACGAGCACGGAAGCCGTGGCTACGGTTGCGCTTCAATACGGACGGTTGGAAAGTGCGTTTCATGGCGATTTCTACCTAAACTTAAATTATTACTGATCAGTAAACGCGAAGACATTTCGGCGAAAAAACGACCGGTGCCTTTGTCGCAACATATAAAGAAGCGGGATTGTAATAACTGTACAGTCCTGAGTCAATTTACATTGCCAGAAATGGTTCAAGTGTTTACCAGAATTGCCCGTGGTCACACCGCAATATCCATCTGGTTATGACCATCAGGAACACAGGCTTCACACGTAGGGCTGAGGATTATACGGACTCTGCCGCAAATCGCAAGGATCCTCGCCTGATCCTTATCCACAGGGCTGAGATCTTTCTCTCAATGTGATGAAAATTAGCTCAGCGGACTCCTATTTTTTCAGCAGAGTGATGATTACATCGCCTAATTTTAAAAGGATCGGCTAAGCTTACCCACTCGCTGACTGCTGCCTGTGGATAAAAAGGATCTAAACTGTCAGGAAGGGGAGGATCTCTGTGCCGGATTGCGTTATGATCCGCCATTCCGATCGCGATCCCGGCTGGGTGGCTTTCGACAAAAACCGCAAAAAGCGGTTCGCACGTGACTTTACGCCACTGACAGGGTGGTGAGAGAAATTTCCCCCTTCTATGGGCGGGACGTGTGCCAAAAATCATGATTTAAAAAATATCCTGATCCTTTTCTTTTTTGATACTTGTTCGAGTGGAGTCCGCCGTGTCACTTTCGCTTTGGCAGCAATGTCTTGCCCGTTTGCAGGATGAACTACCTGCCACAGAATTCAGTATGTGGATACGCCCCCTACAGGCGGAACTCAACGACAATACGCTGGCGCTTTACGCCCCGAATCGTTTTGTCCTTGATTGGGTTCGTGACAAATACTTAAACAATATTAACGGCTTGCTCAACGATTTCTGTGGGGCGGATGCACCGTTGCTCCGTTTTGAAGTCGGCAGCAAACCGGTGATGCAACGCGTCAGTCAGCCCGTTGCGGCCAGCGTCAGCTCTCAGGCTGCGCCCGCTATTCCGCGTCTGGCACCTTCACGTCCAAGCTGGGACAGTTCGCCTGCTCAGCCCGAGCTTTCCTACCGCTCGAACGTCAATCCGAAACACACTTTTGATAACTTTGTCGAAGGTAAGTCTAACCAGCTGGCCCGCGCGGCGGCGCGTCAGGTGGCGGATAATCCGGGCGGCGCCTACAACCCGCTTTTCCTTTATGGTGGCACCGGTCTGGGTAAAACCCACTTATTGCATGCGGTCGGTAACGGCATCATGGCGCGTAAAGCCAATGCAAAAGTGGTGTACATGCACTCGGAGCGATTTGTGCAGGACATGGTAAAAGCCCTGCAAAACAACGCCATTGAAGAGTTCAAACGTTACTACCGTTCTGTCGATGCGTTGCTCATCGATGACATTCAATTCTTTGCTAATAAAGAACGTTCACAGGAAGAGTTCTTTCACACCTTTAATGCACTGCTGGAAGGCAATCAGCAGATCATCCTGACCTCGGATCGCTATCCAAAAGAGATCAACGGTGTTGAAGATCGTCTGAAATCGCGTTTCGGCTGGGGCCTGACGGTGGCGATCGAGCCGCCTGAATTAGAAACCCGCGTGGCGATCCTGATGAAAAAAGCCGACGAGAACGATATCCGTCTGCCGGGCGAAGTTGCCTTCTTTATTGCTAAACGTCTGCGTTCTAATGTGCGTGAGCTTGAAGGCGCACTGAACCGCGTGATCGCCAATGCCAACTTTACCGGCCGCGCGATTACCATCGACTTCGTTCGTGAAGCACTGCGCGATTTGCTGGCGCTTCAGGAGAAGCTGGTCACTATCGATAATATTCAGAAAACAGTGGCCGAATATTATAAAATCAAGGTCGCTGACCTGCTCTCCAAACGGCGCTCCCGTTCGGTAGCCCGCCCACGCCAGATGGCGATGGCGCTGGCGAAAGAGCTGACCAACCACAGCCTGCCAGAAATCGGCGATGCGTTCGGTGGTCGGGACCATACCACGGTGTTGCACGCCTGCCGTAAAATCGAGCAGTTGCGTGAAGAAAGTCACGACATCAAAGAAGATTTCTCCAACTTAATCAGAACATTATCTTCCTAGCGCTATGAAATTTATTGTTGAACGTGAGCATTTGCTGAAACCACTGCAACAGGTCAGTAGCCCGCTGGGTGGACGACCGACGTTGCCTATTCTGGGTAACCTGTTATTACAGGTTACGGATGGCGCGCTGTCGCTGACCGGGACGGATTTGGAAATGGAGATGGTGGCGAAAGTTGCGCTGTCTCAGCCACATGAAGCCGGGGCGACCACCGTTCCTGCGCGTAAATTCTTTGATATCTGCCGTGGATTGCCCGAAGGCGCGGAAATTTCCGTCGCTCTTGATGGCGACCGCATGCTGGTAAAATCAGGCCGCAGCCGTTTCTCGCTGTCGACCTTACCGGCCACAGATTTCCCTAATCTCGACGACTGGCAAAGCGAGGTGGAATTCACCCTGCCGCAGGCCACGTTGAAACGTCTGATTGAAGCCACGCAGTTTTCTATGGCACATCAGGACGTTCGTTATTATTTAAACGGCATGCTGTTTGAAACCGAAGGTGAAGAACTGCGTACCGTGGCGACCGACGGTCACCGTCTGGCCGTCTGTTCTATGCCAATCGGCCAGTCTCTGCCATCGCATTCGGTGATCGTGCCGCGTAAAGGCGTGATGGAACTGGTTCGTCTGCTTGACGGCGGCGACACCACGCTGCAACTGCAAATCGGTAGCAACAACATCCGTGCGCACGTCGGTGACTTCATTTTCACTTCCAAGCTGGTTGATGGCCGTTTCCCTGATTATCGCCGCGTATTGCCGAAGAATCCGGACAAAACGTTGCAGGCAGGTTGTGACCTGCTGAAACAGGCCTTTGCCCGTGCGGCCATTCTTTCTAACGAAAAATTCCGTGGTGTGCGTTTGTACGTCAGCCATAACCAGCTGAAAATCACTGCGAATAACCCGGAACAGGAAGAAGCAGAAGAAATTCTGGATGTCGGTTACGAAGGCACCGAAATGGAAATCGGCTTTAACGTCAGTTACGTACTTGATGTGCTCAATGCCCTCAAGTGCGAAGACGTTAATCTGCTGCTGACAGACTCCGTCTCCAGCGTGCAGATCGAAGACGCTGCGAGTCAGTCAGCGGCCTACGTTGTTATGCCTATGAGGCTCTAGTCTGAATTAATGGCCTTAACGCGCTTACTGATAAAAGATTTCCGCAACATCGAGGCGGCGGATTTAGATCCGTCGCCCGGTTTTAACTTTCTGGTCGGTCCCAATGGCAGCGGTAAAACCAGCGTGCTCGAAGCGGTCTATACGCTGGGGCATGGCCGCGCTTTTCGCAGTTTGCAGGCCGGACGTGTTATCCGTCACGATCAGCCGGAGTTTGTTCTTCATGCCCGTGTGGATGATGGCGGTGATCGTGAGCTGTCGATTGGCTTGAGCAAAAGCCGTCAGGGTGACAGCAAAGTGCGTATTGATGGCAGTGACGGCCACAAAGTGTCTGAACTGGCACAAATGCTGCCGATGCAACTGATCACACCCGAAGGTTTCACCCTGCTCAATGGCGGGCCGAAATACCGGCGGGCATTTATCGACTGGGGCTGTTTTCATCACGACCCCGGTTTTTTTATCGCCTGGAGCAACCTGCGACGGTTACTCAAGCAGCGCAACGCCGCGCTGCGACAGGTGACTCGTTATGCGCAAATTCGTGCCTGGGATCAGGAATTGATCCCGTTAGCCGAGCGCATTAGCGAATGGCGGGCAGCATACAGCGACGCGATCGCGGCTGATATCAGCGCGACCTGCGCGCAATTCCTGCCTGAATTCGCCCTCAGTTTTTCTTTCCAGCGTGGATGGGACAAGGAAACGGAGTATGGCGAGTTGCTGGAGCGTAATTTTGAGCGCGACAGAGCCTTAACCTATACCGCATCAGGCCCGCATAAGGCGGATTTCCGCATTCGTGCCGACGGCACGCCGGTGGAAGATTTACTGTCCCGAGGGCAGCTGAAATTACTGATGTGTGCGCTGAGACTGGCGCAGGGTGAGTTTCTCACCCGACAGAGCGGGCGGCGTTGCCTGTATCTTCTTGACGATTTTGCCTCTGAGCTGGACGCCGACCGACGTCGGTTGCTGGCCGATCGCCTTAAAGCCACCCAGGCACAGGTTTTTGTCAGTGCGATTAGCGCTGAACAAGTGACCGACATGATGGGTGAAAAGGGCAAGATGTTCCGCGTGGAACAAGGTAAAATAGCCGTTCTATCACAGGACTAAAAATGAGCGAGAAACGTTGATGTCGAATTCTTATGACTCCTCAAGTATCAAGGTATTAAAAGGGCTGGACGCGGTGCGTAAGCGCCCCGGCATGTATATCGGCGATACCGATGACGGCACTGGTCTGCACCACATGGTATTCGAGGTTGTGGACAACGCTATCGACGAAGCCCTCGCGGGCCACTGTAAAGAGATTCAGGTCACGATCCATGCGGATAACTCTGTTTCCGTACAGGATGATGGCCGTGGTATTCCGACCGGTATTCACGAAGAAGAGGGCGTTTCTGCTGCTCAGGTCATCATGACCGTTCTTCACGCTGGCGGTAAATTTGACGATAACTCGTATAAAGTCTCCGGCGGTCTGCATGGCGTGGGTGTTTCCGTCGTTAACGCCCTGTCGGAAAAACTGGAACTGGTTATCCGCCGCGAAGGTAAAGTCCATACCCAGACTTACGTACACGGTGAGCCGCAGGATCCGCTGAAAGTTATTGGCGATACTGACGTAACCGGTACCACGGTGCGTTTCTGGCCGAGCTTTAACACCTTCACCAATCACACCGAATTCGAGTATGACATTCTGGCGAAACGCCTGCGCGAACTGTCATTCCTGAACTCCGGCGTGGCAATCCGCCTGCTGGATAAACGTGATGGGAAGAATGATCACTTCCATTATGAAGGCGGTATCAAAGCTTTCGTGGAATATCTGAACAAAAACAAAACCCCAATTCATCCGACCGTGTTCTATTTCTCCACGGTAAAAGATGACATTGGCGTTGAAGTGGCGTTGCAGTGGAACGATGGTTTCCAGGAAAACATCTACTGCTTCACCAACAACATTCCACAGCGTGATGGCGGGACTCACTTAGCCGGTTTCCGTTCGGCAATGACCCGTACCCTGAACGCGTACATGGATAAAGAGGGCTACAGCAAGAAATCCAAAATCAGCGCCACCGGTGACGATGCCCGTGAAGGCCTGATTGCTGTGGTTTCTGTGAAGGTTCCGGATCCGAAGTTCTCTTCCCAGACCAAAGACAAACTGGTTTCTTCCGAAGTGAAAACGGCTGTTGAAACGCTGATGAACGAGAAGCTGGTGGATTACCTGATGGAAAACCCGTCAGACGCCAAAATCGTTGTCGGCAAAATCATCGATGCGGCCCGTGCCCGTGAAGCGGCGCGTAAAGCCCGCGAAATGACCCGTCGTAAAGGCGCGCTGGATCTGGCTGGCTTGCCAGGCAAACTGGCAGATTGTCAGGAACGCGACCCGGCTCATTCCGAACTGTACTTAGTGGAAGGGGACTCAGCGGGCGGCTCTGCAAAACAAGGCCGTAACCGTAAGAACCAGGCGATTCTGCCGCTCAAAGGTAAAATCCTCAACGTTGAGAAAGCGCGCTTTGACAAAATGCTTTCTTCTCAGGAAGTGGCAACGCTGATTACCGCGCTCGGTTGCGGCATTGGCCGTGACGAATACAACCCGGACAAACTGCGCTATCACAGCATCATCATCATGACCGATGCCGACGTCGATGGTTCACACATCCGTACCTTGCTGCTGACCTTCTTCTATCGTCAGATGCCTGAAATTGTAGAACGTGGCCATGTATTTATCGCACAGCCGCCATTGTACAAAGTCAAAAAAGGCAAGCAGGAACAGTATATTAAAGACGACGAAGCGATGGATCAGTATCAGATTTCCATTGCGATGGACGGGGCAACGTTACACGCCAACGCCCATGCACCAGCCCTGGCGGGTGAACCGCTGGAAAAACTGGTGGCTGAACATCACAGCGTGCAGAAAATGATTGGCCGTATGGAACGTCGTTATCCGCGTGCGCTGCTGAATAACCTGATTTATCAGCCGACCCTGCCGGGCGCGGATCTGACCGATCAGGCGAAAGTTCAGGCCTGGATGGAATCGCTGGTGGCGCGCCTTAACGAGAAAGAGCAGCATGGCAGTTCTTACAGCGCGATCGTCCGTGAAAACCGTGAGCATCAGCTGTTCGAACCGGTTCTGCGTATCCGTACGCACGGCGTCGATACCGATTACGATTTAGATGCAGACTTCATTCAGGGCGGCGAATACCGCAAAATCTGTGCGCTCGGCGAACAGCTGCGCGACCTGATCGAAGAAGATGCCTTCATCGAACGTGGCGAACGCCGTCAGCCAGTGACCAGCTTTGAGCAGGCGCTGGAATGGCTGGTGAAAGAGTCCCGTCGTGGTCTGTCGATTCAGCGATACAAAGGTCTGGGCGAAATGAACCCTGATCAGCTGTGGGAAACCACAATGGATCCTGAGCAACGTCGCATGTTACGTGTGACCGTTAAAGACGCCATTGCCGCTGACCAGTTGTTCACCACGCTGATGGGCGATGCGGTTGAACCGCGCCGCGCTTTCATCGAAGAGAACGCCCTGAAAGCTGCCAACATCGATATCTGATAACGGCATAAGCTGATAAAGAGTCCGAACCGGGAAACCGCTTCGGACTTTTTTTTTCGTCTGACGCAGCCCGCATTCCGGCTGGCTTTACAGCGGGTAATCGCGTTAGCATTGATGAAGACTTTTCAAACTCTGAGGATGCTATGGCTATTGAATTAATTGCAATTGATATGGACGGGACGTTGCTCAATCCGCAGCATGAAGTGACACCGGCCGTTAAAAAAGCGTTGTCAGAAGCGCGGGCGAAAGGTGTGCAAATCGTTCTGGCAACCGGACGTCCCTTCGTCGGTGTACAGCGCTATCTGATGGAACTGGATTTGCAGCAGGACGGATGCTACTGCATCACCAATAACGGTGCGCTGGTACATAATGCGAAAGATGGCAGCGTGATTGCCGAAGTAGCCCTCACAATTGAAGATTATCACTACTTTGAACAACTGGCGCGTGAGCTGGGTGTGCATTTCCATGCGCTGACTAAAACCGACCTGTTTACTGCCAACCGCTTTATCAGCAAATACAGCGTGCACGAGTCCTTCACTACGGGCATTCCGCTGCAATTCTGTCCGGCAGAGGAAATGGATCCTGCGCTGACCTTCCCGAAAGTCATGATGATTGATGATCCCGAGTTGCTGGACAGCGCCATCAGCCAGCTGCCAGCAGAAGCAAAAGAAAACTACACCATCATGAAAAGCTCGCCGTATTTCCTCGAAATTCTCGATAAGCGCGTCAACAAAGGCGAAGGCGTGAAAGTGCTGGCGGAAAAACTGGGTATCGCGCGCGAAAGCGTGATGACGCTGGGTGACCAGGAAAACGACATTGCGATGCTGGAATACGCCGGAATCGGCGTCGCGATGGGCAATGCGCTGGACAGCGTCAAAGCCGTCAGCCAGTTCGTCACCAAAACCAACACCGAAGACGGTGTCGCGTTTGCGGTGAATAAGTTCGTGTTAGGTCAGTAAATCCTTCCTGATATCCCCGGCCTGTTTTTCTGAAACCAGGCCGTTCACATCCGTCTCCCCTCCTGATCCCTTCCTTCCTGATGAATATACCTGGATTGTCTGTTTTGTGATCTGGATTGTAGTACAAAGTAATTGTTTGGTACTACTATGATCATGCATTTTGCAGGGAAGCTTATAAGATTGTGCAGCAATCCAGAGACCGGCAAGGGTCTGAGCGGTAAAGTAGGGTTTTATCCTTCAGCCCCGGAGAAGTTATGCCTTCACATGAACTCAGTAAAACCGACCGTCTGGTCCTGGAAATGGGCCAGCAAATTGTCAGCGGAAAATACATCCCCGGCGCGGCACTGCCTTCAGAAATGGAGCTTTGCGAGCAGTTTGAGACGTCGCGCAACATTATCCGCGAAGTGCTGCGCTCGCTGACGGCGAAACGGCTGGTCGAAATCAAACGTTATCGCGGCGCTTTTGTCAGTCCGCGAAATCAGTGGAATTACCTCGATACCGACGTTTTGCAGTGGGTACTGGCCAGTGATTACGACCCGCGACTGATCGCTGCCATGAGTGAAGTACGTAATCTGGTGGAGCCGGCGATTGCGCGCTGGGCAGCCGAAAGGGCGACCTCCGGTGAACTGGCGGTGATCGAAGAAGCGCTGAACAACATGATCGCTAATCATCAGGACCGCGATGCGTTTAACGAAGCGGATATTGGCTTCCATGAAGCGGTGCTGGCGGCGGTACATAACCCGGTTTTACAGCAGCTGAGTGTTGCTATCAGCTCATTGCAACGTGCGGTATTTGAAAGAACCTACATGCCAGATGACAACAACATGCCGGTCACCTTGCAGGAACATCAGGAATTGTTCCACGCAATCCGGCATCAGGATGCCAACGCGGCGGAGCAGGCGGCCATGAAAATGATTGCCTCTTCGACGAAACGACTCAAGGACATTACATGACAGCAAGCTATATCGCGCTGGACTGGGGTTCCACCAACCTGCGCGCTTTTTTGTATCAGCAGGGAGAATGCACCGCAGAAGTCCGTTCAGAACGGGGAATTACCCGGCTGGAAGGCACCACGCCACAGCAGGTATTCAACGACGTGATTGCGCCGTGGCAATCCTTAAATCTCCCCGTGATTATGGCGGGGATGATTGGCAGTAACGCTGGCTGGGTGGATGTACCTTATCTTGCCGCACCGTTTTCCCTCGATGCGCTCGGGCAACATCTTTACCCTGTCCACGCCGCATTGCCGGTAAAAGCATGGATTGTGCCGGGGATCAGCGTCAGTCGTGACGACAACTGCAACGTGATGCGCGGCGAAGAAACTCAGCTGCTCGGCGCGGTTCATGATTCTCCTGCCTCCGTGTATCTGATGCCCGGCACCCACAGTAAATGGGTTGAGACTGACGGCAGTCAGGTTCTTGATTTTCGGACAGCCATGACCGGCGAACTTCACTATCTTCTGATGAATCATTCGCTGATCGGCAAAGGTTTACCCGCGCAGCAACCTGCCGCCGATGTCTTCCTGCAAGGGCTCAGCAAAGGTTTCAGCCAGCCGGACATCACCGGTCGCTTATTTGAAGTGCGCGCGGCGCATGTGCTGAACCGGCTGGACAAATCTGCCGTCAGCGACTGGCTTTCCGGCTTACTGATTGGCAGTGAAGTCGCGCAGATGCTCAGGCTTTTTGGCCATCATCATTCGGTCACCCTCATCGGAAATCCGCAGCTGACTGAACGTTACGCGCAGGCACTCCGTCTGGCGGGGGTCAGCTGGCAGGCTTTCGACGGCGATCAGGCTTTTCAATCAGGAATAAGGAGGATCGTAAATGCAATGGGCAACTGAAATCCCGCTTATCGCCATTCTGCGCGGCATTCGTCCGCAGGAAGTGAATCAGCATATTTCCGTCCTGCTGGAGGCCGGTTTTGACGCGGTAGAAATCCCGCTCAATTCACCGGACTGGCAGGAAAGTATCCGGCTGGCAGTAAGCACGTTTGGCGCGCAGGCGCTTTTGGGTGCGGGTACCGTGCTGGAACCGCAGCAGGTTGATGTACTTCATTCGCTTGGCAGCAAACTGGTGGTCACGCCGAATATCAATCCGCAGGTCATTCGCCGGGCGGTCGAACTGGGGATGACGGTTTGCGCCGGTTGTGCGACCGCCACCGAAGCCTTTACAGCACTGGAAGCCGGTGCGCAGGCGCTGAAAATCTTCCCGTCATCGGCTTTCGGCCCCGACTACATCAAAGCCCTGAAAGCGGTGCTGCCCGCACGTGTTCCGGTATTTGCCGTCGGCGGTGTGACGCCTGAAAATCTGGCGATCTATCTCAATGCGGGCTGTGCCGGTGCAGGACTCGGCAGCGATTTATACCGCGCAGGGCAGACGCCTGAAACGACGGCGCTCAAGGCCAAAGCATTTATCCAGGCCTATAAGGATGCAACACAATGAAAGTCACCAAACTGACCACTTACCGCCTCCCACCGCGATGGATGTTTCTGAAGATTGAAACCGATGAAGGTATAACGGGCTGGGGCGAACCGGTTATCGAAGGGCGTGCGCGCAGCGTTGAAGCGGCGGTCCATGAATTGAGTGAATACGTTATCGGGCAGGATCCGGCGCGTATTAACGACATCTGGCAGACGTTGTATCGTGGCGGATTTTACCGTGGCGGCCCGATCCTGATGAGTGCGATTTCAGGTATCGATCAGGCACTGTGGGACATCAAAGGTAAAGCGCTGGGCGTACCGGTTTATCAGCTGCTGGGCGGTCTGGTGCGCGATAAAATCAAAGCCTACAGTTGGGTGGGCGGTGACCGGCCATCAGAGCTGATTGATGGCATCAACAAACTGCGCGCCATCGGATTTGATACCTTCAAACTGAACGGTTGTGAAGAAATGGGCATTATCGAAAACGCCCGTCAGGTGGATGCTGCCGTCGCACAGGCTGCGCAAATCCGCGCTGAGTTCGGCAATGAAATTGAGTTTGGTCTGGATTTCCATGGTCGTGTCAGTGCGCCGATGGCAAAAATCCTGATCAAAGAACTCGAACCGTATCGCCCGTTATTTATCGAAGAACCGGTGCTGGCCGAGCAGGCCGAATATTACCCGCGTCTTGCCGCACAAACGCATATTCCGATTGCTGCCGGTGAACGCATGTTCTCCCGTTTCGATTTCAAACGTGTGCTGGCCGATGGCGGTCTGGCGATTGTGCAACCTGATCTCTCGCACGCTGGCGGGATCACCGAATGCTTCAAAATTGCGGCGATGGCCGAATCCTACGATGTCGCGCTGGCTCCGCATTGTCCGCTCGGGCCGATTGCGCTGGCTTCCTGTCTGCATCTTGATTTCGTCTCGCGCAATGCCGTGCTTCAGGAACAAAGTATGGGCATTCATTATAACAAGGGCGCGGAATTACTCGATTTCGTCATTAATAAAGACGACTTCGAAATGACCGATGGTTATTTCTATCCGTTAAATAAACCCGGTCTGGGCGTGGAAATAAATGAAGAGTTAGTGATTGAACGAAGTAAAAATGCTCCTGACTGGCGTAACCCGTTGTGGCGTTATCCTGACGGGGCCGTCGCTGAATGGTAATTACCTGTCATCTTTCAATCGTTTTCTGCGTTGGCTGCTTTCATTCACCCAGGTCAATTACTTAAGTAAGTTTCCGGGGATTCTTTCCATTGCCGCCTTGATAACGTTCGAATGATTTAAGGTAATAATTTAAGTGATTACAAACATTAAATAATCAGGGCAATTTCTGAGTCACCCTTACGCCTGTTAGTCAGAATAACCATTACCAGGAAATAAAAATGGATACCACCCTACAAGTCAGACCGACAAAAAGACGTTACGTCACCTTATTCATGATATTCATTACAGTAGTTATTTGTTATGTCGATCGCGCGAATCTGGCTGTCGCGTCTTCCCATATTCAGCAGGAATTCGGAATAAGCAAAACGCAGATGGGATATATCTTCTCCGCCTTTGCATGGACCTATACCGCCTGCCAGATCCCCGGCGGCTGGTTCCTTGACCGGTTCGGTTCGAGGATGACTTATTTCATCGCCATTTTCGGCTGGTCAGTCGTCACCCTTTTACAGGGATTTGCTGGCGGATTAGCGTCACTGATTGGCCTGCGCGCCGTGACGGGCATGTTTGAAGCACCCGCTTTCCCGACTAATAACCGCATGGTGACCAGTTGGTTCCCGGAACAGGAGCGTGCGTCTGCCGTGGGCTTTTACACCTCCGGCCAGTTTGTCGGATTAGCCTTCCTGACGCCGCTGCTGATCTGGATCCAGGAAATGCTCAGCTGGCACTGGGTGTTCATTATCACCGGTGGCATCGGTATTATCTGGTCGCTGCTGTGGTTCTGCGTGTATCAGTCGCCGCGTAAAAGCAAAGGCGTGAATGCAGAAGAGCTGGAACATATCCGCGCGGGCGGCGGCATGGTGGATGGCGATGCACCGGCGGATAAAAAATCACGAACTCCGCTGACATCCGCAGACTGGAAACTGGTATTTAACCGCAAACTGGTCGGGGTTTATTTAGGACAATTTGCTGTCGCGTCAACGTTGTGGTTTTTCCTGACCTGGTTCCCTAATTATCTGACCCAGGAAAAACATATTGCGGCGCTCACCGCCGGATTTATGACAACGGTACCTTTCCTCGCGGCCTTTTTCGGCGTGTTATTATCCGGAATGGTGGCGGATAAACTGGTGCGTAAAGGTAAGTCGATTGGTTTTGCGCGTAAATTACCGATCATCTGCGGGTTGTTATTATCTACCTGCATTATGGGGGCGAATTATACCAATGACCCGATGTGGATCATGATATTAATGGCGCTGGCTTTCTTTGGTAATGGTTTTGCCTCTATTACCTGGTCGCTGGTTTCGTCATTAGCTCCGGTAAGATTAATCGGGCTGACCGGGGGTGTATTTAATCTGGCAGGCGGTTTAGGCGGAATTACCGTTCCGTTAGTTGTCGGTTATTTGGCGCAGGATTACGGTTTTGCCCCGTCATTAACTTATATTTCCGTTGTCGCTTTACTGGGTGCACTTTCTTATATCTTCCTGGTGGGTGAAGTGAAACGTGTCGGAGATTGCTGAAGATTGCCACTGCCGTTTGAGTCCCCTATTCTTAGGCATACTTTAAACGGCAGGGCGCGCCTGAACGCATGAATGAAAAACAACTCACTACTGATGCCCGCGGGCATCAGCTGACCAACATTAACGTCTGGACGCCGGACAGCCAGTGGCTGGTGTATGACGTGCGTCCGCACGGTGGCTCTTTCACCGGTTCGACCATTGAGCGTGTGAATGTGAAAACCGGCGAGACGGAAGTCCTTTATCGCGCCGGTGAAAATGCTCATGTGGGCGTGGTCACAGTCAGCCCGCTCCAGCCGGCCCGTTATGCGTTTATTCATGGTCCGGAAAACCCGGATGCCCGCTGGCAGTATGATTTCCATCATCGCCGCGGTGTCATTGTCTCTGAGCCGGAGTGCGCGCAGGCCGTGACGCTCGATGCGATGGACATCACCGCGCCGTTTACGCCCGGTGCTTTGCGTGGCGGTACGCATGTTCACGTTTTCAGCCCCGACGGCTCCCGCCTCAGCTTTACCTACAATGACCATGTTTTGCATGAACTGAGTCCTGCTCTGGATTTACGTAACGTCGGTGTCGCCTTATCCGGACACCCCGTCATGCCGCCAAAACATCATCCCCGCGAATACGATGGCAGCCATTTCAGCGTGCTGGTCAGCGAAACAACGTCCCAGCCGCGGCCTGGCAGCGATGACATTAACCGTGCTTACGAAGAAGGCTGGATCGGGCTCGAAGGCTATGTCAAAACAGGCGGTTCACGTCAGCGGTGGGCGCTGGCCTTTATTGGCGACACGCTTTCCGCCATCGGAGAAAAGCATCCGGAAATTTTCGTGGTGGATCTTCCGGAAGACGACGCGGATTACCTGAAAGCAGGGGGAAAACCGTTGCAGGGAACGCCGGACACGCTGCCTGCGCCACCGTCGGGCGTGAAACAGCGGCGCATTACGTTTACCGAAAAAGGCGTCGCCGCTCAGCCGCGTCACTGGTTACGGTCTTCGCCGGATGGCAGCCAGATTGCGTTTCTGATGAAAGATGAAAAAGACGTGGTGCAGTTCTGGACGGTGTCGCCCAATGGCGGCAAACCGGTGCAGATCAGCCATTCGACCAGCGGAATTCAGTCGGCGTTTAGCTGGAGCCCGGACGGAAAATCGGTGGCGCTGGTGTGCGATAACAGCGTGATGCGCCTTGATGTGGAAAGCGGAGAAATGCACCGGCTGACCGGAAGAACGGAAATCGCGCCGTGCGCGGATGCTGTAGTGTATTCCCCCGACGGCAGCCAGATAGCTTTTATGCGTCAGGTGGGGGAATTTGCGCAAATTTTCGTGACGGGCAGCCGCTGAGATTTTACCTAACCGGCCGGTCTGGCCGGTTTCATTCCCTCAGGCTGAGGCTTACTTTTTATGTGTGGAGGATTTCTGAGTGCGCGGCGTCGTGGTCATCGGCGGAACGTGATCGATATCTACCCCGTTGCTCAGCGCAATGTTGTGCTCTTCGCTGGCTTTGACGCGGTCGCGCGTTGTGACCTTTCCGCTGCGATAATAATCATAAGGCAGCAAAACCGTATCGAGTAAGGCGCTGAAAGGTAAATCCACTAACAACAGCGGGGTCATCGCCCAGCTGGTGTCGTCGCTTTTCATCATATTCACATCAGCGCGTGCGCCTGAATAATAGCCGGTGTCTCCGCCGGTGTGGCTCATCACGCTGGAACAACCGCTCGTCGCTAAAAAAATACATCCTGTCATCAGCGGCGTCAGTACAAATTTCATCATGTTAGAACTCATCTTATGCTGTCAGTCTGAGTTTTTAAGTCAAAACGACTTATACCACCCAGCAAAAAAAATTAACAAAGCAAGCTGTAGCTCTGTGGCTGCGATCCCATTAAGTGTAATGACTATTTGAAATCTTGCAGGAAACCGCCTGCTGTCCCTGGCTTTTCGCCCTCGCACTATTTGTATTTTGACGTCCGCAGTTCAAACGAAAACAAAATTTTTGTCTTTTTCTTGCGAATGCCCACTTGAAATACTCTCTTTCATCGCCATTTTTAATGCACGACGCAGGGGAACGATCGCCGGAAGGGATCGTGAATATAAACCGCGCCGCGAGCCTGTCCCATCAGGAAGGCTATATACATATACTCGCTGAATGTCAGGAGAAGTAGTAATGCGTAATTTTGATTTATCACCACTATACCGCTCTGCAATTGGTTTTGACCGTTTATTTAATCTTATCGAATCGGGTCAGAATCAGGGTGGCGGCTATCCTCCTTATAATGTTGAATTGGTTGACGAAAACCATTACCGGATTGCCATCGCGGTAGCGGGATTTGCCGAATCCGAACTGGACATTACAGCGCACGACAATATGTTAGTGGTCAAAGGCGCGCATGCACCGACTGACGCTGACCGCACATATTTATATCAGGGCATTGCTGAGCGTAATTTCGAACGCAAATTCCAGCTGGCCGAACACATTCAAATTAAAGCGGCCAATTTGTCGAATGGTTTGCTGTATATCGATCTGGAACGCATCGTTCCTGAAACGTCCAAACCACGGCGTATTGAGATCCGCTAAGCGTTTATAAAGACAACGCACAAATGAAAAAGTTTAGGCTCGCCGTCAGGGGGCTGAACCGTCACACCCAAATCGGGCGACGGATTAATTAATCTCGCTTCAAAGAAGGAGTTACACAATGCGTAATTATGATATTTCCCCATTACTTCGTCAGTGGATTGGTTTTGATAAATTAGCCAGCTCAATGCAGGGCGGCGATCAGGCTTTTCCTCCGTACAATATTGAGAAGTCTGACGACAATCATTACCGCATTTCGCTGGCGCTCGCTGGTTTCCAGCAGAGCGAGCTGAATATTGAAGTGGAAGGGCCGCGTTTAACCGTCAGCGGTACGCCTGCTCAGCCGGAAGCGAAAGTGGAATATCTGCATCAGGGGTTAGTGATCAAGCCTTTCACCCTGAGCTTCACGCTGGCAGAGCACATGCATGTGTCGGCCGCCGAGTTTGTAAACGGCCTGCTGCACATCAATCTGGTGCGTGACGTACCGGAAGCTTTGCAGCCACAGAAAATTGCGATCGGCACCGAGAAACCTGCACTGGAGAATCAGTCAGCGTAATCCGGCGGCAGAGTCGCTAAAAACGAAAACAGGAGGACATTTGTCCTCCTGTTTTTTTATGCCTGTCGTGCAGGAAAATTAATTTTCGGCGTGCGCTTTTTCGACTTCTTCCGCCAGAATTTTCACGCCGCGTTCAATCTGTTCCGCATCCGGCACGTAGTTCATGCGCATGCACTGATGTGTATGCGGCCACGGATGCTCAAGCCCCGGGAAGAAATAATCCCCCGGCACCATCAGCACGCCGCGCTGTTTCAGGCGCTGATACAACACTTCAGTAGTAATCGGCAGATCCTTAAACCACAGCCACAGGAAAATTGCGCCTTCCGGTTTGTGGATCAGGCAGCGTTCTTCCGGCAGATAGCGGCGCAGCGTGGCGATGGTTTCCTGCACGCGCTGAGAGTAAAACGGCTTGATCACGTTTTCTGATAACTTCAGCAAGTCACCACGGGCAATCATTTCTGTGGCGATAGCAGGCCCGACGCTGCCCGGTGCCAGACTGATAATCCCGTTCATATTGCTGATCGCTTTGATGATTTTCTCATCGGCAATCACGATGCCGCAGCGAGAACCCGGCAGGCCGAGCTTCGACAGGCTCATGCACAGAATGATATTCGGGTTCCACAGCGGCGTTGCGTCGGTAAACACGATGCCGGGGAACGGCACCCCATAGGCGTTATCGATTAATAACGGAATATCTTTCTGCTGCGCCAGTGCATCGAGGCGAATCAGCTCTTCGTCAGTAATCACGTTGCCGGTCGGATTGGTCGGGCGTGAAACGCAGATCAGGCCGATATCATCAGTGATATTCAGATGATCAAAATCGACGTGATATTTGAACTGGCCTTCGGGCAACAGCTCGATATTCGGTTTGGCGGAAACAAACAGATTTTCGTCCAGCCCGGCGTCCGCGTAACCCAGATATTCCGGAGCCAGCGGGAACAGCACTTTCGACATGCTGCCGTCGGCGCGACGTCCGGCGAACAGATTGAATAAATAGAAGAAGGCGCTCTGGCTGCCGTTGGTCAGCGCGATATTTTGCGCATCGAGCTGCCAGCCGAGTTCTTTCTGCAACATTTCTGCCAGTGCGTGACGCAGCACGTCCTTGCCCTGAGGGCCGTCGTAATTGCACAGCGCTTCGGTCAGCTTGCCTTCGGCCAGCATTTCCGTCAGCAGCGTCTGGAAATAATCCTGCATCTCAGGGATCTGCGCCGGATTACCGCCGCCCAACATCACAGCACCTGGTGTGCGTAAACCGTCATTCATATCGCCCATCAGGCGGGTAATGCCTGAAAAACGGGTAAATTTGTCACCGAAAGCAGAAAACGTCATAGAAAGCTTTGTATGTTATCGAAATGTGATGCCCACCATAACGCCTGAGGCAAAGCAGTGCAATCCGACCACGGGGTTTTGAACTGTCCTTCCCTTTCAAAAATCCCTGAAAGGGAAGGAGAAGGAAGGGGTTACTTCCTGAGAACTTCAGGATTCACGCAGAACTGTTTAACGTCGCCGTTCAGGGCGGCGATCAGGTTATCCACCGCACAGGCCGCCATATCGTAACGGGTCTGATGTGTCGCGGATCCCACGTGCGGCAGCGCCACCACGTTGGGCAGGCTCAGCAGCGGAGAATCTTTCGGCAACGGTTCTTTCTCGAACACGTCCATCCCGGCACCATAAATCGTCCCGTCTTTCAGCGCTTCAATCAGCGCAGGTTCATCAATGACCGGGCCACGACCGGCGCTGACCAGCACGGCGCTGGATTTCATTTTCGCCAGCTGTTCCTTGCCGATCAGATGGAACGTTTGTTGGGTCATAGGCAGCAGAACACAGACGAAATCAGATTTCTCCAGCAGTTCGTCCAGCTCACATTTGCGTGCGCCAAAACGCTCTTCCGCTTCGGTATGCTGACTGCGTGCGTTGTACAGAATCGGCATATCAAAACCGAAATGCGCACGCTGAGCGAGCGCCAGGCCGATGCGGCCCATACCCACGATACCCATGGTTTTGTGGTGAACATCGATGCTGAACCAGTCCGGGCCGACGTTTTCTGTCCATTCACCCGCTTTCACACGTTCGGCCAGATTCACGACGCGGCGGGCAGTCGCCAGCACCAGCGCCATCACGGTATCAGCGACCGTATCGGTCAGCGCGGTCGGGGTGTGCATCAGCGGGATTTCACGACGCGTCAGTTCCGCGACGTCAAAATTATCGTAGCCTACGGAGCTGGTGGAAACGGCGCGCAGGCGCGGCGCGTGATCCAGCAAATCTTTATCCACCCGACCGCCTGAGCCCAGCAGTCCTTCTGCGTTCTGCAAAGCGTCTAAAACCTGCGCACGGTTTTCTTCAGTGATGTCATCAAATTGAGTGATGGCGAAATGCTGTTCCAGGCGTTGTTGCAGGTCTGCGGGTTGTTTCTTATACACAACGATAGACGGCTTCATCAATTACAACTCCCTCAGGTTAAGGAAACTTCTTTTTGTTTCATTTCAGATTGTCGCGGTTTTACCAGCAGGGTTAATCCTGCGGAAACCAGTAACGACACGGCCATAAAAATAAAGGAGGCTGCCGGGCTGCCCGTATTACCGTTCAGATAACCGACAAACCAGGAACCAAAGAACGAGCCAAGCGCTCCGAGGCTGTTGATTAACGCCATTGCGCCGCCGGAAACATTCTTCGGCAGCATTTCAGGAATGATGGCGAAAAACGGGCCATATGGGGCATACATTGCCGCGGCAGCGACCACCAGTAAACTGTACGAAAGCCAGAAATTGTTTGTGCCAACGGCCCATGAACCAAAGAATGCCAGCGCGCCGACCAGTAAAAGTGGCCAGACAAATAACCGGCGGTTTTGCATCTTGTCGGAAGCCCACGACACCAGAATCATGGCGATCGTGGCCGCCAGATACGGCGCGGACGACAGCCAGCCCGCTTCGACCATGCCCATCGATTTCCCGTCGCGCAAAATCGACGGCAGCCACAGTACAAAACCGTACACGCCGATGCTCCAGAAGAAATATTGCAGGCAAAGGAAAATGACGTTCCGCGAACGGAAAGCTTCGCGATAACCGCCCACCGCCTGAATATTTTTCTGCTCTTTTTCCAGCTGTGCGGCCAGCGCTTTCTTCTCCTGACTGCTCAGCCAGCTGACTTCTTCGGGTTTATCTTTGACGGTAAACCACCAGATAATCGCCCAGATCACCGCCGGAATACCCTCGAAAATAAACATCTCCCGCCACCCGAACGACTTGATCAGATAGCCGGAAAGCACCGACATCCACAGCACCGTGACCGGATTGCCGAGGATCAGAAACGTATTGGCACGCGAACGTTCGGACTTCGTAAACCAGTTGCTGATATACACCAGCATCGCGGGCATGACCGCGGCTTCCACCACGCCCAGCGCGAATCGGATCACTGCCAGCATCGGAATATCAGTGACGACACCGGTCAGCGAGGCGAATCCGCCCCACAGTAAAAGGCACCAGAAAATCAGTTTTTTAACGCTGCGCCGCTCGGCGTAAATCGTGCCGGGGATTTGGAAGAAGAAATAGCCCAAGAAAAACAGTGCGCCCAGCAGGGACGACATACCTTTGGTGATGCCGAGATCGTCATTAATGCCCGCCGCCGACGCGAAACTGAAATTCGAGCGATCGACATAGGCCAGGCTGTACGTGATGAACACGACCGGCATGATGTACCACCACCGGCGGGCGGCGATCCCGGGTTGTTTCATGGCGATTTCTCCGGATGAGGCATCAGAATTACTGACGCAGTAGTTCGACGTAGTAACGCGTCACGGCGGTCAGGTCATCCCCTTCCAGCGGGAATTCGATGCCGCGCGGCACATCCTGAGGCAACATTTTCAATAAAGGTTCCCAGCTGCCGTCGCTGTTATCGAGCGCCATGGCGTGCCATTTTCCGTCTCGCTGTTCCGCCGCTTTCACATGCACATAACCCACATGGCGTGCCAGGCGTTCAGCGGCCGCGCTCGGATCCTGTCCCACCCACAGCCAGTTCGCGGTATCAAACGTCAGGCTCAGCGGCAGATGCAGCGATTCCGCCGCAAACGCAAAGGCATTAATGCGCGACAAAATTCCGCAATCGCTCGACTGATCATTCTCCACCACCAATTTGACGGTCTGAGAATCCAGCAGTACGCGCAGCGGCGTCAGGTCGGCACCGGGTTCAAATTCGCCCAGTGAAAACTTAATGGTGCGGGCACCTAAAACATGCGCTTCGGAAAAATACTTTTTTGCATCCGGATTCAGTTTGCCGCCTGAAATGAACAGCGGGAAGGGCACCGAATAGACCGAAAACAGCCCGTGGCGCTTAATGTTTTCCGCCAGTTCGGGCAGGGCATCCAGTTCCTGCTCGCTGAACAATTCACGACGAATTTCCACACCGTCTGCCTGCGCGTCTGCAATGATTGAAAGCAGCGCGGCCTGCCCGCCAAGGGCCTTCACCACGCTGTTTCCGTAAGCGGCGGTGACAATGACGACTTCTCTTTTCATGCGTGTGTATCCTGGTAAACGCGCCACTGCGGCGGCGCAGGCGATCAAATCCAAAACATCATTTTAGTAAAACAAACGCCAGTTGGAGGTGTTGTTAATGTTTTGTTTCGTTTTATACAACCTAATTGGAACCGGTTCCAATCAACAGAACAAAAGGCCTAAAACATGATCCCGCTCACGAAGAACGGGGCAGGAAACGGAGGGGAAAAGAATCAGCGCGCTGCCGTGGAACCACGTGCAATCAGCTCGCCGGAGAATTCCAGGTCTTTAACGGGATCGGTATTTCCCTGTATCCGCGCGACCAGCTGGCCGAGCGCGGCCACGCCCATTTCGTAGGTCGGTTGTTTAAGCGTAGTGATCCCGACACCTGCCAGTTCGGCCCAGTCCAGTTCGTCGAAACCAGATAATCCGATGTCCTGCCCCCAGACAATCCCCTGCCGTCGCATGGCGCGAGCGACCTGCAATGTGAGCGTACCGTTCACGCACATTACGGCTTTTCGTTTGTCGGGATGGCGGGCAATAAATTCACGCAGCAGATTATCCAGTCCGTCGGTATTCGAAATCTCAATCTCGCCCTGTTCGGCGATGTGCTGCGGCGATTGCTGCATGCGATGGAGAAAAGTACGCAGACGGTCAAAACGGGTATTAATGGTGGCGGGCTCGCTGATAAAAAGCAGAGCTTCAAAACCCTGTTGCAGAAGATGATTGGTCATCATCTGCGTGGCTTCGACGTTGTTCAGGCCGATGACGTCGCAGGCAAAATTCGCGACTTTACGGTCGATCAGCACCATCGGTAAATTGGCCTGTTGCAGCGTGGAAATCGCCGCTTCACGCATTCCGACGGCGTTCACGACAATACCGTCCACGCGATAACTGCTGAGCAATTGCAGATAATGTTTTTCCTGATCAAGCTCGTTATTGGTGTTACACACCAGCAGCGTCAGCCCTTGCTGGCGGCAGGCAGCTTCGACACCGCGCATGACTTCAACGGAATACGGGTTGGTGATATCGGCAATAATCAGGCCAATCAGACGCGTCTGGCCGCTTTTCAAGCTGCGCGCCATCTGGCTGGGCTGATAATCGAGCAGGGCGATCGCCCGTCCGATGCGTTCTTTTAACGCGTCGGACAGCAGGTCTTTTTCACCGTTGAGATAACGTGAAACGCTGGTTTTACCCGTTTTCGCGGCGCTGGCGACATCACGTATCGTGGCGCGTACCGGTGCGCCCGGTTCCTGTTTTTTACTCACAGCCTTTCTCTCCTCATGCTTGTCCCACGGAGACTAGCACAGAGTGCCGAAAGGCTGCATCCCGTAAGTCAGCGCAATCCCTGCGCCGTTTGCACCCCGGAAACCGCCCCGGCCTTTGGTCTGCTGCTTAGCGTAAAGGCCGAAATGATCGTCACGCTAAAGGCAATACCGCCAAGGATCAGGTAGGTATCGCTGAACCCGATGCGGTCATACAAGTTACCGGCAAAAGCCGAAAGGAAGATGGCCGCCAGCTGTTTGGCAAAGTTAAAGCCAATCAGATAAATGGTCGCTGAGAACCGGACATCAAATATCTGCGTGATGTACTTGAACACGCCGACCAGCAGGAACGGCACTTCCAGCGCATGCAGCATTTTGAGTAAAATGACTTCGATGGCGGTGGTCGCAAATGACGAGCCGACAATGCGGATCGACATAATGGTGCCCGCCAGCAGCAGCGTATTTTTCGCGCCGATGCGGTTAATAATCCAGGGCGAACAGAACATGATCAGTGCGTTGCATAGCTCGCCCGCGGTGGTGACGTAGCCGAACATTTCCGTGCCCTGCTGCGGTGATGCAAAGAAGGTTTTGAAGAACGTGGCGAATTGCTGATCAAATACGTCGTAGACGCAGGCGACGCCGATAACGTACAAAATCAGCATCCACAGTTTGCGTTCTTTC
Source organism: Rahnella sp. BIGb0603 (assembly GCF_024808755.1). Lineage (NCBI taxonomy): Bacteria > Pseudomonadati > Pseudomonadota > Gammaproteobacteria > Enterobacterales > Yersiniaceae > Rahnella > Rahnella sp. BIGb0603. Next base: position 68,932 of record NZ_JANUEX010000010.1, read on the forward strand.
AGCAACAAAGCCGCCGTTTTCAGTGAGAATTGCGGCTGATTAGCGCCGAGTTTATCCATCACTACCGCATTCTTGTTTTCCTGCGGGCGGGAAATCAGCAGCAGAACCATCAGGATCAGCGCCGCGCCGGAACCCATCCAGAACACGATGTCCGGATTAATGTTAAACAGCACGCCCGCTGTCGAGGCACAAATTCCCCAGCCGAAACAACCGAACATCCGCGCCTTGCCGTATTCAAATGAACTGTTGCGGCTGACTCTTTCGATATATGCCTCAGTTGCGCCTGAACCGCCCGCGAACACGAAACCGATATAGGCACCGCCGAGAATGGCGCCGAGCACGATATTGAGTTTTAACAACGGTGCGAAAACGTAAATGAAGAACGGCGCGAACAGGAAAAGCAGCACGGCGATAATCCACAGCAGATGCTTTTTCAGGCCAAGCTTGTCAGAAATGATGCCGAAAATCGGCTGAAACAAAATGGCGAACAGCGACATGCTGGAAAACACGATGCCGGTTTCCGTTTTGCTCAGGCCGATAATGTCCGAAAGCCAGATCGGTAAAAACGGATAACAGGTCGCCATAATGAAGAAATAGAGGAAGAAATAGGCGCCAAATATCCAGAAGTTGGCATTGTTTTTATAGAAACAGCGGTCAGAAGTTTGTGTAGGGTTCATAGTGATTTCCTTGCCGAAACCATGAAAACCGGCACTGTCGCACCGGTGTTTTTAGTTATTATCTGATTTGTTCGAAGCCCAGAAGCAGGGCGCTTTCAGGATCCAGTACCGGTAACGCCACCCCGGCATTTGCCAGCCATTCACCGCTCAGCACCGGCGATTCATGCAGCCACGCCGGTTGCACGCGCATGGTGTGACCGCTTGTGCCGCCTTTCAGCAACGCCGGTTCATCAAGCACTGTCACGCGATAACGCGCATCTGCTTTCAGCCCCGGCACGCGTAACGTACCGGGCTGCGACCAGGTTGGCATTGCCAGCTGACTGACCAGAAACACCGCGCGATCTTTGTTCACGCTGACCACGCCGTTAATCAGCACTGTTTCGTCGTGCGTATCTACGCGGTACACATCGCCGCTGTGTAATAACGGGCGCAACTGCTGATGCAGGCGGGTATATTTCGCAAAACCGGCGCGCTCAGCCTCCCCTTCTTTCACCGGATCCAGCTCAATGCCCATATGGCCGAACAGCGCCGTCAGGCCGCGAAATTCAATGCTGTGCTGGCGTGACGTGGCGTGGCACCGTTTATTGCCGATGTGCGAGCCCATGACTTCCGGCGGGAAGAAATAGCTCATGCCGCGCTGAATTTTCTGCCGCTCCAGCGCGTCGTTATTGTCCGATGTCCAGAAACGATGGCTGCGTTTGAGCACTTCGAAATCAATGCGGCCCCCGCCGGACGCGCAGGATTCAAACTCGATGTGCGGGAAGCGTTCGCCCAGCACATCCAGCAAACGGTAGAATTGCTGCGTTTGTGCCGTCAGCGCCGCGCGGCCTTCATGGCCGGGCTGGACGATTTCACGGTTCATGTCCCATTTCACGTAATCGACATCGTGCTCGCCGAGCAGCCAGCTCATGCGTTCCACCAGATAATCAAAGACCTGCGGATTGTTCAGGTCGAGCACGAACTGATGACGGCCACTCGGCTGCTGATAACCCGGCAATGCCAGCAGCCAGTCGGGATGGGCGCGGTACAAATCCGAATCCGGGTTAATCATTTCCGGCTCGACCCAGATACCAAATTCCATGCCGAGATTTTTAACGTGGTCGATCACCGGCTTCAGCCCGTTCGGGTATTTCTTCTCATCGAGATACCAGTCCCCCAGCGCGGCGCGATCGTGGTCGCGCCCCTTAAACCAGCCGTCGTCGATAATGAATCGTTCAACGCCTAACGCGGCGGATTCTGTCGCCATCTGCATGATGTAGTCAGGATCGTGATCGAAATAAATGCCTTCCCAGGTATTAAGATGCACCGGACGTGGTTTCTCGGTCGGGAACCGCAAAATCTGTTCACGCACAAACCGGTGGAACTGCTGACTCATCGGGTTCAGGCCGCTGGCGGAATAACTGGCGTACAGCCACGGCGTTTCCAGCGTTTCGCCCTGTTCCAGGCGCTGTTCGCCGGGGAAATACAACGCTTCGGCCTGCACCAGACGGCGACCGTCGGTTTTGATGTCAGCGCGCAGACGGTGGTTACCGCTCCAGCCCAGATGCATTCCCCAAACTTCGCCCTGTTCTTCACTGAAACCTGGATGACCGATCATCATCGCCGGAAAATATTCGGAGGACGTTTTCCCGCGGCGGTTTTCCTGAATGATGCCGCCATGACCGAGCAGCGTGCGGTGCGGTTGAAACTCTTTGATCCAGCGGCCATGAAACGCCATGACTTCGGCGGCGCGTTCCGGCAGCGGCAGGGTGACAGCCAGCCGCGTGACCTGATACGTGCCGGGTTTGAGACTGGTCAGTGCATTGCGTGCCTGTAAAACGCCGCTGTCATCAAGGCGCAGTTCGCTGCGAAATTGCAGACCGGCGATCGCGTCTTCGGTGGTGATCGTCAGCTGATTGCCGTCGTGCTTGACCTGCGTGGTATTGAATACCGGCGACCAGTCCAGTCCGTCGCGATGACCTTCCATGCCCGGCGTACCAAAAGAACCGCGGCCTGAATCGGCGCTGAAATTCACCGGCGCTTCCACATCAATCCGGCCATTTGGCACTGCGCGGCTCAGCGAAATAATGTCATCCGCAGAAAACTGACTGAGGCGATTTCCCCAGTAAAGAATCTCAGCGTAAGGCGTGCATCGGACGATCAGGCTGGTCTGTCCGCCGGTTAAATGAATAATCTGGTTTTCCATATAGTCACTGCTCCACACATAAAATTGCGCTGATAAGACGCGATCAGGTGGAGTAACTATTGATCCGAAACGTTTCGGATAGGAAATGAGAAAAGTGAAAAATGTGATATAGGGTGGAAAAATAACCTAAGGGTGAATTATCAGCGTGGTGGATGGACGGTGACGCCTGCCTGCAATTCGGGCTGCCAGAGAACCTGTAAATTTTTCAGCGGTTCGTTGCGGATCAGCGCCATCGTCATCGTGGCAATTTGCAGGCCGACCGCTTCGCGCGTGCCCTGACGGACGGCGGTAACGGCGACATCGGGCACGCTGTCGCCCGGCAAACCGTCAAAAATAATCAGGGAAATACCGCCGCTGAGCAGCAATCCGGCTTCCTGCAACGCCAGTGCGGCACCTTCGCCATGCATATTGCAGTCGCAGACAATGGCCGTCGGAGGCACCGGCAACGTCAGCAGCGCCTGCGTGGTCTGATAACCGGCGCGACGGCTCGGGCTGATTTTATGCACGTAATCAGGATTGTACGGCAGCGCGTTTGCCCGCAATCCGTCGAGATAACCCTGATAGCGCTGCCCGATAAACGATTGCTGATTGTTCTCGCCGAGAAACGCGATACGGCTGTGGCCAAGTGCGGCCAGATGATCGACCGCCATCTGCATTCCGGCGCGGTTATCGAAATCAAACCAGGCGTAATCCTGCGTCAGACACTGGCTGCGCCCCAGTGCCAGAAACGGAAAATTACGCTGTTGTAAATCCAGCAGTCGCGGGTCGTTATCCAGCGTATGCGCCACCAGCATGGCATCGACGCGTTTACTTTCGATCAGCCGCCGCCAGGAAAACGTGCCCAGTTCATCCGGCACCAGCAGTAAATCGATTTCATATTTTGCCAGTTCGCGGGTGATACAGCCGACCATTTCGATAAACGCGGAATTGCTCAACGGATGAGAAGAGAAAGGGAAAATGAGGCCAACGGCGTCGATCTTCCCCATTTTCAACCGGCGGGCGAGAGTGTTTGGCCGGTAGCCGCGTAAATCTGCTGCCGCCTGAACCCGCGCTTTGGTATCCGCTGAAACATCATCGTACCCGTTCAGCGCACGGCTGACGGTGGTGACAGAGAGACCGAGATCTTTCGCAATCGCTTTCAGAGACATACTGGCATCCGTTACACAGGGGGGAAGGCGCGTGGCGGGAGAATATCACAAACGTGAAAACGGAGCCGAATGGCTCCGTTTTTATCAGGGGAAGGATAAAATTTACTGCAACGGACTGAGGGTGATCTCGACGCGACGGTTCTGTGCTTTACCGGCCTCAGTGCTGTTGCTGGCGATCGGATTGTCCGGGCCTGCACCAGTGGTGTGTACGCGGCTGCCTTCAACGCCCTGTGTGATCAGCGCGCTGCCGACGCCATCAGCACGTTGCTGTGAAAGTTTCATGTTGAGCGCGCGGGTACCGGTGCTGTCGGTGTAACCGACGACGTTAACGGCGGTTTTCGGATACTCTTTCAGCACCATCGCCACGCCGGTCAGCGTGTTCGCACCTGCCGGTTTCAGCGTGCTGCTGTTGGTGTCAAACGTCACGTTGTTCGGCATGTTCAGCACGATGTTGTCGCCCTGACGGGTCACGCTGACGCCGGTGCCTTTCATCTTGTCGCGCAGTTTAGATTCCTGCACATCCATGTAATAACCCGCACCGCCACCCAGTGCAGCCCCTGCCGCTGCCCCGATCAGCGCGCCTTTGCCGCGATCGTGTTTGGATGAAGAAAGCATACCGACGCCCGCGCCGAGTGCGGCACCGATGCCCGCACCAATGCCGGATTTGCCTGCTTCTGATTCCCCGGTGTAAGGGTTGGTGGTACAGGCGGAAAGGCCCATCGTCACACACAGCACGCCCGCAACCACTAGAAGTCTTTTGTTCATCATTATTCCTTTCTGGATGTTTAATTTTTCAGAACTTTACTGCGGCATTATGACTGCTCTTTTGGCGGCAAGTTGCACAGAAAAAGGTGTCAAAACATAAACAAATGCAACAGGCAGAGTTCAGCCCTGCGGCGTTCTGGCGCTCTTTATGCGCAATTTTGGGGCGTTAAGCAGTAGGAGAATTCCGGTTATCTGTTTTTGTATTTTTGCAGATTTTGGGAACTTATTCGGAAAGGGGATGGAACCAGCGGAGGATCCAGGTGGGCATGTCGGTGCCGGGATGACGGGTTTCGGCGGTGATCTCAAAGTTTTCCTTACGATAGAACGCCATCGCACGGTGGTTTTGCTGGTACACCTCGAGCAGCAGAACCGGATATTCCTCCTTAGCCGCCGCCATCAGCCGTTGCGCGGTACCGTCGCCGTAATGGGACGCTTCGACAAACAGGGCACCGATAAACTGCTGATTCAGCACGCCGATAAAGCCGCAAATTTCATCATTTGTATCGCAATCCACCCAGATGCGGGCTTTGGGCAAAAAATCTTCCCTCACCATTTGCAGGCTTTCAATCCAGTAGGATTCGGCAATAAAAGAGTGAGAGATCAGAGAACTGCGCAGCCAGAGCAACAAAATGGTTTCGTGATCGGCGGGCTGCGCAAGGCGGATCATGATGGCTGATTCGCCGGATGGCAGAAGCAATAAGACTGATGATCGTTCACCAGCCCGGCTGCCTGCATAAAGGCATAACAAATCGTTGAACCGATAAATTTAAAGCCTTTCTTTTTCAGCGCCCTGGACATGGCATCGGACACCGTCGTTTTCGCCGGAACGCCTTCCGGGCCGAGCGGATTATTGATGACCGGCTGGCCGCCCACGAAATTCCAGATGAATTCTGAGAAACTTTCACCGCTGGCTTCCATGGCCAGATATGCCTGCGCGTTACCGATAATGGCTTTGATTTTTCCCCGATGGCGGATGATACCGGCATCAAGCACCAGGCGTTCAACGTCGTCGTCAGTCATTTTGGCAATTTTCACCGGATCAAACGCGTGGAAGTTCTGGCGGTAATTTTCGCGCTTTCTCAGTACGGTTATCCACGAAAGTCCTGCCTGCTGGCCCTCGAGGCACAACATCTCAAACAACTCGCGGCCATCTTTGACCGGCACGCCCCATTCTTTATCGTGGTAATCGAGGTAAATCGGTTCTTTGGAAACCCAGCTACAGCGCGTCATCTCGTTTTCTCCTTGAAAGCGTGGGCTCCAGTGTGTGGTTTCTCGGATAACTCTGCAACGTCGCAATTTGCGCACCGTGAACTTGACGCTGGTCGGATCTGAACAATATTTAAAGCCATTCATTACGAATTCCTTACATTTAATCAGGGGCATGCGCCGCTGAAACTTCAGGAAAACAGGTTTATGGCAGGCACAAAAAAGTACGCAACACGGCTGACGCAGGGCGCATTCGCCGTGGCGCTTTGCCTCGGAACGCAGGCTTCAGCGCAGGCTTATGATCAGCTGTATGTTTTCGGCGACAGCCTGAGTGATACCGGCAATATTGGCCGCTGGACCTTCGACAGCAGCTCACATCAGCTGTATGACGAAATTCTGGCGAACAACATCGGCACGACCTTAAAACCCTCTTCACAAGGCGGGCAGAACTATGCCGAAGGCGGCGGCGTCGCGGTGCCGGGGCTGGATTCCGATTACACCACGCAGGAACAGGTTCAACATTATCTGGCATCGACCGGCGGCAAAGCCGACCCGAACGGGCTGTATATTCACTGGATCGGCGGTAACGATCTGGCCGCTGCGGCGCTGAGCCTTAATCCGGTCACGGCGCTGCAAATTGCCACCAACAGCGCCACGCAGGCGGCCTCGCAGGTGAATGATTTACTGAAGGCGGGTGCCGGAACGGTCATCGTGCCGACGGTGCCCAACATCGGACTGACGCCGGTACTGATGGAAGGCGTGATTCAGGTCGGATTACTGCCGGTGCAGCAACAGGCGCTGGAAGCGGCCTATCAGTATCTGAATGCGCAGAATACGCCGGATGCCGGTGCCCGTACCGAAGCGATTCACAAGGCTCTGGCCGCAGCCGCGGCGGAAGGTTCCGGTATTCCGCTGGTGCAGGACGTTATCGCCAAAGGGCTGGCGGCAGCGTATGACGCGCTCAAAGACGTAGCGGGCGGCCTGACCGATACCTACAACACCACTGAGGATATCGCGCTGGCGAAAACTGGCGGCAATATTGCCCGCGTGGATATCAACGGATTGTTCAACGAAGTGGTAGCCGATCCGGCGTTATACGGTTTCGCCAATACTGCCGGCACGGCCTGTCCGGTCGGGACATCCGCGTCGGAATGCACCTCGAATCTGCCGGGCTTCGACGCCAGTAAATCGTTCCTGTTTTCCGATCATTTCCACCCGACACCTCAGGCGCACGCGCTGATCGCCCAGTACATGCAATCGGTGATCAACGGTCCGCTGGAAGCCACGGCGCTGAATCAGGGCTCGCTGGCGCTGGCGCGAAATACGCAGGAATTGCTCGACAGCCGTTATCAGCAACTTCGCACACAGGATAACGATGCCGGTACGTTTGGTATGTTTGGCGGGTATGCCGGGCAAAGTGCCGACAGCAAAATCAATCCGTCGCTGGGGGATGGCGATCTGACCTCGAATTCGCTCAATATCGGCATGGATTATCAGATGACCGATCGCTGGATGATGGGGCTGATGATTTCCGGTTCAGACGATAAACAGGATCCGACTGACCATTACAGCTACCGCACACGCGGCTGGATGGCGACGGCGTTTACCGGCGTGAAAATCGCCGAAAACGGCTGGATCAACGGCGATGTTCACTACGGCTCGCTGAATTATGATGACATTAAGCGCCGCATCACGCTCGGGCCCACCACCCGCACTGAGCGCGGTGAGACAGACGGTAAACAGATCGGCGGACGCGTCACCGCGGGCTGGGATTTCCCGATTTTACCGGTGCTGAAAACCGGCCCTGTGGCGCAATACAGCTGGGATTACAGCAGCATCAATGGCTACAGCGAACAGGGGAATACCAGCACCTCGATGCGTTTTGGCGACCAGACGTCCCATTCGCAGATCGGCGCACTCGGCTGGCGTGTAAATGCAGAACTCGGCATCGTCAATCCGTATGCACAGGTGACGTATGACCGGCAGTTTGGGGACAAAACCTATACCGCGACCGGTGCCATCAAATCCACCCGCACGCATTTTAGCCGCACCACAGGCGAGCAGGATGACGACTGGGTCGATATGACCGTCGGCGCCAACGTCCAGATCACCCACAGCATTTCCGCCTTTGCCGCCATCTCTCAGACCACCGGCCTGGATTCCGGCGAACAAACGTCATACAACGCGGGGATCAGCGCAAGATTTTAAAAGCATCTTAAAGGGTGCTTTTAAAGATGCTTTTAAGGCTATAATAACGGCATAGTGTGACAGGAGAAAAGCTATGCCGTTTGAAATACTCACTTCCTCAGCCGCCAGTATTACCGAGCTAAAACGTGATCCGATGGGAACGTTCTCCGCCGGAGAAGGTGAAGCCGTGGCGATCCTTAACCGTAATGAACCGGCCTTTTATTGTGTTCCACCAGAGGTTTACGCCTATTTCCTGAGTCTTGCAGAAGACGTGGAACTAAACCGCATAATGGATGCGCGGCAGGGCGAAGAAAGGATAAGGCTGACGCTGGATGACTTATAAAATCGATTTTCTGAAGTCAGCCCTGAAAGAATGGAAGGCGCTGGCACCTCCCATTAAAGACCAGTTTAAAAAGAAACTCGCTGAGCGGCTCGAAAATCCTCATGTTGTTTCTGCCCGTTTATGTGGCCCAAAAATTAACCGTTATAAAATTAAATTGAAGAGTCTCGGCTACCGTCTGGTCTATCAGGTTGAGGATCAGGAAATCGTGGTAATTGTTGTCGCGATTGGTAAACGTGAGGGCAATGAAGCCTATAAACTGGCAGAGAAGCGCTGAATACTGGCGTTTTTAAGGTAGTTCACAGGGATCTGTTGTGTGATTATCTTCCGTTCAGCGGGTATACTGTCCGACTCTTTATAAACCCACTTTCTCGCGTGCGAATCCAACATGCAAAAGTTTGATACCAAGACATTTCAGGGCCTGATCCTGACACTGCAAGATTATTGGGCGCAGCAGGGCTGCACCATTGTTCAACCGCTGGATATGGAAGTCGGCGCGGGCACCTCGCACCCGATGACCAGCCTGCGCGCACTCGGCCCTGAGCCTTTTGCGGCAGCCTATGTTCAGCCATCACGCCGTCCCACTGACGGCCGCTACGGCGAAAACCCGAACCGCCTTCAACACTATTATCAGTTCCAGGTGATGATCAAACCGTCACCGGAAAACATTCAGGAACTGTACCTCGGTTCCCTGAAAGAGCTGGGCCTTGACCCGCTTGTCCACGATATCCGCTTCGTTGAAGACAACTGGGAAAACCCGACGCTCGGCGCCTGGGGTCTTGGCTGGGAAGTGTGGCTGAACGGCATGGAAGTGACGCAGTTCACTTACTTCCAGCAGGTCGGCGGCCTGGAATGTAAACCGGTGACCGGCGAAATCACTTACGGTCTGGAGCGTCTGGCGATGTACATCCAGGGCGTGGACAGCGTTTACGATCTGGTCTGGAGTAACGGTCCGCTGGGCAAAACAACCTACGGCGACGTGTTCCACCAGAACGAAGTGGAGCAATCCACCTATAACTTTGAATACGCCGACGTCGATTTCCTGTTCACCTGTTTTGAACAGCACGAGAAAGAAGCGCAAACCCTGCTGGCGCTCGAAAAGCCGCTGGCACTGCCTGCTTACGAGCGCATTCTGAAAGCGGCCCATTGCTTCAACCTGCTCGACGCGCGTAAAGCGATTTCTGTGACTGAACGTCAGCGCTACATTCTGCGCATCCGTACCCTGACTAAAGCGGTAGCTGAGGCGTATTACGCTTCCCGCGAAGTGCTGGGCTTCCCGATGTGCAAAAAGAACGAGAAGTGAGAAACAGCCATGACTGAAAAAACTTTTCTGGTGGAAATCGGCACGGAAGAACTGCCACCGAAGGCCCTGCGTAGCCTTGCTGAATCTTTTGCCGCTAACCTGACTGCGGAGCTTGATGCGGCGAATCTGCCACACGGCGACGTTAAGTGGTTTGCTGCACCGCGCCGTCTGGCGCTGAAAGTCTCCGGTTTGCATGAATCACAGGCTGACCGCGAAGTTGAAAAACGTGGTCCCGCTGTGGCGCAGGCGTTTGACGCCGAAGGCAAACCAAGCAAAGCCGCTGAAGGCTGGGCTCGTGGTTGCGGCATCACCGTCGATCAGGCTGACCGTCTGGTCACCGACAAAGGCGAATGGCTGGTTTACCGTGCGCACGTCAAAGGCGAAAGCGCGCAACAACTGCTGCCGGCGATGATCGCGACCTCTCTGGCTAAACTGCCCATTCCTAAACTGATGCGCTGGGGCGATTCTGACGTACAGTTTGTGCGTCCGGTTCACACCGTGACCCTGCTGTTAGGCGACGAACTGATCCCGGCGAAAATCCTGGGTATCGATTCTGCGCGTACCCTTCGCGGTCACCGCTTCATGGGCGAGCCGGAATTCACGATTGATAATGCCGATCAGTACCCGCAAATTCTGCTGGAACGCGGCAAAGTCATTGCGGATTACGAGCAGCGTAAAGCCATCATTAAACAGGATGCTGAGAAAGCGGCGAAAGAGATTGGCGGTATCGCCGATCTGAGCGAAAGCCTGCTGGAAGAAGTGGCTTCTCTGGTGGAATGGCCGGTGGTGCTGACCGCGAAATTCGAAGAGAAATTCCTGGCAGTTCCGGCGGAAGCGCTGGTTTACACCATGAAAGGCGACCAGAAGTATTTCCCGGTGTACGACGCCGCGGGCAAACTTCTGCCGAACTTCATCTTTGTCGCCAACATCGAATCGAAAGATCCGCAGCAAATCATTTCCGGTAACGAGAAAGTGGTTCGCCCGCGTCTGGCCGATGCCGAATTCTTCTTCAATACTGACCGCAAAAAACGTCTGGAAGATAACCTGCCGCGTCTGGAAACCGTATTGTTCCAGAAACAGCTGGGTACGCTGCGTGATAAAACCGACCGCATTCAGGCGCTGTCTGGCTGGATCGCTGAGAAAATCGGTGCCAACGTTGAGAACGCTAAACGCGCCGGCCTGCTGTCAAAATGCGACCTGATGACCAACATGGTCTTCGAGTTCACCGACACCCAAGGCGTAATGGGCATGCACTATGCGCGTCACGACGGCGAGCAGGAAGAAGTCGCCGTTGCGCTGAATGAACAGTATCAGCCACGCTTTGCGGGCGACGAGTTACCGGCATCGCTGGTGGCATGTGCGCTGGCTATCGCTGACAAGATGGACACCCTGGCCGGTATTTTCGGCATCGGTCAGCATCCGAAAGGCGATAAAGACCCGTTCGCACTGCGCCGTGCTGCGCTGGGCGTGCTGCGTATCATCGTTGAGAAAAACCTGTCTCTTGATCTGCAAACCCTGACCGAAGAAGCGGTGCGCCTGTACGGCGACAAGCTGACTAACGCCAAGGTTGTCGATGAGGTGGTTGATTTCATGCTCGGTCGTTTCCGCGCGTGGTATCAGGAAGAAGGTCACGCGGTCGATACCATTCAGGCCGTGCTGGCACGTCGTCCAACCAAACCGGCCGATTTCGATGCGCGTGTGAAAGCGGTGAGCTACTTCCGTACGCTGGATGAAGCGGCAACGCTGGCGGCGGCTAACAAACGTGTGTCGAACATTCTGGCGAAATCCACCGACGTTCTGCTGGATCACGTTCACGCCTCCGTGCTGAAAGAACCTGCCGAGCTGAAACTGGCGACGCATCTGGTGGTTCTGCGCGACAAACTGGAACCGCTGTTTGCGGCCGGTGAGTACAAAGAAGCGCTGGTGGAACTGGCTGCGCTGCGCGAAACCGTCGATACGTTCTTTGACACCGTGATGGTGATGGATGAGAACGAGGCGGTGCGTATCAACCGCCTGACACTGCTGTCCAAGCTGCGTGAGCTGTTCCTGCAGGTCGCGGATATTTCGCTGCTTCAGTAAGTGAAGTTTTTGCTCCTCCCTCTGCGAAGGGGGAGGAGCAAGGCACCTTATCAGATGTCAATTTCTACGCTTTTTTAAAAAGCGTTATCCCCCCAATTGTTCTATCCTATATCCCGCATGGAATGCACAGCATCGGCAGGGAACTGGCCGGAAGAAGAACATTGAAATCAGGAGTCAGGACTCATGGCTGTAGGGATCAGAAGCGGTGTATTTTCTCGCTGGCTGGCGCCGTTTATCGCACTGCTGGTTGTTTTCCAGCTCACTGCCTGTGGCGATAAAGAACCGGAACAACGCAAAGCCTTTATCGATTATTTGCAAAATACCGTCATGCGCAGCGGGCAAAACCTGCCTTCGCTGAGTGAAGATCAGAAACAACGGTTTGGTAATTACGCGAATGACTACGGCATCATCCTGTCGTTCTCCCGCCAGATGAAAGGCGCTGTTGATGGCAGTCTGGTACCGGTGGTGAGCGCGATTGGCCAGGTGCGTACCCCGCAGGATTACATGACCCAGCGCAGCGCGTTACAACAGGCGGCCAGCACGCTGAGCATGCTGAATGCGCAGTTGCGTGATTCAAAAGTGAAAGCCGATACGGCGATGGCTGCCCTGAAACAACCGGATGACCTGAAAGCGGTTTATGGTCAGGTCTACAACACTGTGGTGACCCAGCCAGCTAACGTGCTGACTCCGCTGGTGCCGGAGCTGCAAAGCTTCACGCAGGATATCGTCTCCGTGGGTGATTTCCTGCAACAACAGGGCCCTCAGGTGGCATTCGCTAACGGCGGCGTGCAGTTCCCGACGCAGCAGCAGGCGACGCAGTACAACACCATGATGTCGAATCTGGTCGGCAAACAGCAGACATTGCTTCAGGCGCAAAAAGTCGCCCAGGGTGATTTCAGCAACTAAGCCAGTTTACGATGTGATGAACAGAAGCCACGCCTCAACGCGTGGCTTTTTTATGAGCGAAAACCAAACGCAATAACGCCAATCAGACGACGGTCACAAAAATGAATAATAATATAAAAACATTTTTTGTGGTCTTGTTCACAAACAGGCTATTGCATTTATTCTAATTAATTGAAATAACCCACCATCGGTGTGATGCATGTCGGGTTTTATTATTGCGAACGCCATTTTTATAATGCTGATCACAAATCCCCGCCGGTTTGATTAAATCCCTTTCAGAGAATATGCTCGGGAATATAAATTCTCATCGATAAAAATAAGGATAAATAATGTCATCATTAATGGATTTTTTCGACAGTGAAAGTATTGCCATATATCCATCAGCGGAAGACTGGTCGCAGGCAATAGATTTATCGATGAGAAACCTGCTGCAAAGAAAATACATTACTGCGGATTATATTCAGTCAATAAAAGATACCACAATGGAAATCGGGCCTTATTATTTGCTCGCGCCCGGCATTGCCATGCCACATGCCAGACCGGAATGCGGTGCGTTAAAGACGGCGCTCAGTTTTACGCTGTTGCTAGAAGGCGTCAGCTTTGAAGCTGAAAGCCCGCCCGTTAGGCTGCTTATCGGATTAGCGGCAAAAGATTCTGATTCACATATTGAGGCGATTCAGGCGTTAAGTGAAATGCTTTGCGAAGATGACGTTATTGATGAATTACTCAATGCAAATAACCCAGAGGAATTAATTAACATCATTCAGCGTTATTAGTTTTATCCTAACACTCAACAGGATTTTAATATGGCTAATAAATCAATGCGCGCCAGAGTGCAGGCTTTTGGCGGGTTTCTCACAGCGATGGTCATTCCCAATATAGGCGCGTTTATTGCCTGGGGTTTTATTACAGCATTGTTTATTCCCACCGGATGGACACCTAATTCGCATTTCGGGCAACTCGTTAGCCCTATGATCACCTATTTATTGCCTCTGATGATCGGGTCTACGGGTGGGCATCTTATTGGCGGAAAACGCGGTGCCGTGATGGGCGGTATCGGCACGATGGGCGTGATTGTCGGGGCGGATATTCCGATGTTTATCGGCGCGATGGTCATGGGGCCGCTGGGCGGTTATCTCATTAAAGTGGTCGATAAGGCGTTGGAGAAACGTATTCCGGCGGGCTTTGAGATGGTGATCAATAATTTCTCACTCGGCATTCTCGGCATGCTGCTTTGTTTGCTGGCGTATGAAGTGATCGGCCCGGCGGTAATGGAAGCCAATAATTTTGTGAAACAGGGCATTGAGGCGCTGGTGGCGACCGGTTACCTGCCGCTGCTGTCGGTGATTAATGAACCCGCCAAGGTGTTATTTCTGAATAACGCCATCGATCAGGGCGTTTACTATCCGCTGGGTATGCAGGACACCGCCGTCGCCGGAAAATCTATTTATTTCATGGTGGCCTCAAATCCCGGCCCCGGTCTGGGGATCCTGCTGGCATTTTCGCTGTTCGGCAAAGGGCTGAGTAAAAAATCTGCGCCCGGCGCGATGATCATTCATTTTCTCGGTGGTATTCACGAGCTGTATTTCCCGTATGTACTGATGAAACCGCTGATGATTATCGCCATGATCGCGGGCGGCATGACCGGCATTTATGTTTTCGAGCTCTTTGGCGCAGGGCTGGTGGCGGGGCCAAGTCCGGGTTCTATCTTTGCGTATCTGGCACTGACGCCACGTGGGGGCTTTATGGGAACCTGTGCGGGCGTGCTGGCCGGAACCGTGGTCTCTTTCGTCGTCGCCTCTGCCATTCTGAAACTGGACAAATCCCCTGCGGAGGACAGTTTTGCGGATTCTCAGGCCGCCAGCAAAAAGCGCAAAGCCGAAGGCAAAAGCGGGATGCAGCCTGTGGCGGCCAGTATCCGGTTAATCGCTTTTGTGTGTGATGCGGGAATGGGGTCGAGCGCGATGGGGGCGACGACTTTTCGCAAAAAGCTGCAAAAAGCCGGTTATGAAATCGAAGTGAAGCATTACTCCATCGAAAACATTCCGGCCGATGCCGACATCATTGTGACCCACGCCAGTCTTGAAGGCCGCGCTCAGCGTGTGACCGACCAGCCACTGATTCTGATTAAAAACTATCTCGGCGATCCGGCGCTCGATGCGTTGTTTGCCGATATCACTTCCCCGGTTCAGCAAGGAGCAACAGCATGAAAACCAAAGTCGCCGCCATTTACGGTAAAAAAGATGTGAGACTCCGTGAATTTGAATTGCCGGAAATCACCGATGACGAACTGCTGGTGAGCGTGGTGTCGGACAGCGTTTGCCTCTCGACTTACAAAGCCGCTTTGCTGGGCGGTGAACATAAACGCGTACCGGAAGATATCGCCGACCATCCGGCGGTAACGGGGCACGAATGCGCGGGCGTGATTGTGCAGGTGGGCAAAAATCTCACGAACCGGTTTGAAGCGGGAAAACGCTTCGTGCTGCAACCGGCGATGGGGCTGCCCAGCGGGTATTCCGCCGGTTACAGTTACGAAACCTTTGGCGGCAACGCGACGTACATGATCATCCCGAAACTGGCTATCGACCTGGGCTGTGTTCTGCCGTACGAAGGGCATTATTTCGCCGCCGCCTCGCTGGCTGAACCGATGTGCTGCATTATCGGCGCGTATCACGCCAGCTATCACACCACGCAATATGTGTATGAACATCAGATGGGCATCAAAGCGGGGGGAAATCTGGCGCTGCTGGCATGCGCGGGGCCGATGGGCATTGGTGCTATTGATTATGCGATCAACGGCGATGTGCGCCCGGCGCGGGTGGTGGTGGTGGATATCGACGAACAACGGCTGGCGCGCGCAGAGCAACTTCTGCCGGTGGCTATGGCGGCAGAAAAAGGCATCGAGCTGGTGTATATCAACAGTAAAACGTTGTCTGATCCGGCTGCCACGTTGCGCGAAATGACGGGCGGCGCAGGTTATGATGATGTCTTTGTTTTCGCGGCCGTGGCTGAAGTTATCGAACTGGGCGACGCGCTGCTGGGCGAGGACGGTTGCCTGAATTTCTTTGCCGGACCGACCGACAAAAACTTCAACGTTCCCTTCAATTTCTACAACGTTCACTACGGTTCTACGCACATTGTCGGCACATCCGGCGGTTCGACCGGCGATATGCAAGAGGCGCTGGCACTGACGGCGGCCGGACGTATTCAGCCTTCTTATATGATTACGCACATCGGCGGCCTGGACGCTGTACCGGAAACGGTGCTCAATCTGCCGCATATTCCCGGCGGTAAAAAGCTTATTTATAACGGTATTTCTCTGCCGCTGACCGCCATTGAAGATTTTGCAGAATTGGGCAAAACCGATCCGCTGTTTGCCCTGCTGGCGGAACGGGTAGCACCTACGCATGGCGTCTGGAATGAGCAGGCCGAGCAGGCGCTGCTGAACCATTTTGGTGTTTCCACCGGGCTGTAATATTATCGGTTCTCCTCATTACTGACGGTGTTTAAGGGAAGGATGACTGTATTAACTGAAGATCAGGTGCTGGAGAGGTTATCCGGCCAGACGAATCTCAATGATTTTCTGCATGCCGCGAATGCCATTTTACTCAGCGGTATAAAACAGTTCCTTCCCCACCTTTTTATCAATAATGACGAGGACATCCGCGAATTTGCCGTAAAGCCCTTACTCGCTAAATCAGGCCCGCTGGACAGTATTGATGTTTCCCTGAGGCTGATTTATGCCCTGGGGAAAATCAAAAAACCGGTCTATGCCGATATTTTGCTGTTTTCTCAGCTGGACGAGCACCTGAAAGCAGGGACAGAGATTGTGGAATTTCATGAAGAAACGGCTTATGAATTTCTCCAGAATTTGAGCTGCGTGACGGATAACACGCTGATGTTTCAGTCTGTCGAGAAAATGAAGTTTGCCAGTTTTGAAACCTTCAGTAAGGTGCGTTACGGCAATCTGATGAGGACGGCACTGTCTCTGGCAGTGACGGATTTACTCAAGGAACTGACTTATGAACGTGATGCTGACCATTAACGGATTGTCCACGCAGGCTTTTTTCCCCGACGAAGATATCGAACAACTACACCTTCCCCTTCTTCAACGTTTTTCTTCACAGCAGCGCCTGCTTAACCGCCCGCTGGTGGTGTTTCTGGTTGCGCCGCCCGGCACCGGCAAATCGACGCTTTCCGCATTCTGGCAAAAGCTTTCTCATGAAACGCCGGATTTAGTCCCTTTGCAGACCCTGCCGATGGACGGTTTCCATCATCGCAATGACTGGCTGGACGCACACAACTTGCGTCAGCGTAAAGGCGCACCACAGACGTTTGATGTGACCAAATTGCGGGACGCACTGATCGCTTTACGCGAGCCGGGAAGCCGCTGGCCGGAGTACAGCCGCACGCTGCATGAGCCGGTCGAAGGCGCGATCCATGTTACCGCGCCTGTTTTGGTCGTCGAGGGAAACTGGCTGCTGCTTGACGATGACGGCTGGCGGCAACTGACAGAAAATTGCGATCTGAGCGTCTTTATTCGTGCCAGTCCGGAAGTCCTGCGCGGTCGTCTTATTGAACGTAAAATCCGTGGTGGACTGACGCCTGCCCGGGCCGGTGATTTTTACGCTGCCACGGACGGACCCAATGTGGCGCGGGTTCTGAGGGATAGCCGTCAGGCAGATATCACGCTGCAAATGTCGGGCGATGGCGCGTTTCATTTTGAGTGATAGTGACGGCGGGATTTATAAAAAATGACAATTTTTAGCCTGCAAAGCCGGGAAAATTCCTCTACTTTTGAAGGCAACTGTCCGGTTTTCCCCGTATTTCACTTTAAGGATTTTTGATGAAACGTCAGACGATGACTCTGTTGGCTTCTCTGGTGCTGGCTCCGACGCTGGCTTTTGCTACTGACAGCGCAACGGCAGATTTCACCCCGGCGCAACAGGAAGCCATTGGTAAAATTGCAGCAGATTACATGCTTCAGCATCCTGAAATTCTGGTGCAGGTCAGCCAGAAGTTGCAGGCACAGCAGGCGGATCAGCAGCAACAGGAAACCCTGAGTGCCGTTCTGGCAAATTCAAAAGCCCTGACTGAAGACCCTGCCACGCCGAGTTATGGCCCGAAAGATGCCAAAGTGGCCTTCGTAGAATTCTTCGATTACCAGTGCCTGTATTGCAGCCACATGGCACCGGTAGTCGAGCAAACGGTGAAAGCCAATCCGAACGTGCGTTTCGTCTTCAAAGAATGGCCAATCTTCGGTGACCGCTGGAAAGCGTCCATTACTGCGGCGGAAACCGGTATGGCTATCTGGAAAGAGAAGGGCGCGCAGGCGTACTTCGACTACCACAACAGCATTTATCGCACCGGCCATGACGAAGGTAAACTGACCGATGCCGATATCGCCGGTGCGGTGAAAGCGGCCAAAGCCACCCAGCCTACTGATGCGCAGCGTAAAGCCACGCATGAGGCGATAGCCTCCAATGACGAACTGGCCCGTACGCTGGGCTTCAGCGGTACACCCGGCTTTGTCGTGATGCCAACCAGCGGCGCAACGGCGGCGAACACCACCGTGCTTCCGGGTGCGGTTTCAGCCGAAGAATTGCAGGCTGCCATTGTTAAGGCGCAAGGCGGGAAGTAATTTTTTCGCTGCGAAAAACTCATTAAATAGCGGCGGGCTGGCAGACAGCTCGCTTTTTTTTTCAGCACCCCATTCTGTAATTTTATTTCAAACTCTCCCCCGTAAACTCAGTTCCGCATTCACCTGACACGTCTGAACGGTTTTTAAGCGAAATAAGCAAGGTTATCGAAAAATACTTTGTGATGAATATCACGTTTTTATGATAAAGACTCGTTAATAAAAAGTGACTTTCATCACGTTTTTATACGTATCAAGCTCAAATTATCGTCTGTGTAGCCGGATTACAGGGGTGTTTTGTGATCGCGATCACCAAAATACAGGGGGTAGTGGTCGTATACGTGTGATCTCTGTCACGGGCTGTGGGGTGGCTACGCGAGGCCTATAATCACGTGGTAGAGTCCGCCTCGCAGACAGCAATTCGACGGACGGATTTTTAAAGCAGTGGCAGAAAAACCGAAATAACCGTCACCGATAATTAACTGATATCACGCGCTCTATTGTCAGCGCGTATCAATAGGGGTGCGTTTTATGTTTTCACCAGACGTTAAGATCAAGGTTCAAAACTTTGGTCGCTTCCTGAGTAACATGGTAATGCCCAACATCGGCGCGTTTATCGCGTGGGGTATCATTACTGCTCTGTTCATTCCTACCGGCTGGATCCCTAATGAAACATTAGCGAAGCTGGTGGGCCCGATGATCACTTATCTCCTCCCGTTGCTCATCGGTTTCACCGGTGGTCGTCTGGTCGGTGGTGATCGCGGTGGTGTGGTCGGCGCAATCACCGTTATGGGTGTTATCGTCGGTGCGGATATGCCAATGTTCCTCGGCGCAATGATTGCAGGTCCGCTGGGTGGCTGGGCAATCAAGCGTTTCGACCGCTGGGTTGACGGTAAAATCAAAAGCGGCTTCGAGATGTTGGTTAACAACTTCTCCGCCGGGATTATCGGTATGCTGCTGGCGATCCTCGCCTTCCTGGCTATCGGTCCGCTGGTAGAAGCGCTGTCTAAAGTGCTGGCTGCAGGCGTGCACATCATGGTTATTCATAACCTGTTGCCGCTGGCCTCTATCTTTGTTGAACCGGCGAAAATCCTGTTCCTCAACAACGCCATCAACCACGGTATCTTCTCTCCTCTGGGTATCCAGCAGGCGACTGAAACCGGTAAATCAATCTTCTTCCTGATCGAAGCGAACCCGGGTCCGGGTATGGGCGTCCTGATGGCGTACATGTTCTTCGGTCGTGGCAGCGCTAAGCAATCTGCCGGCGGCGCGGCAATCATCCACTTCCTGGGGGGTATCCACGAAATTTACTTCCCGTACGTTCTGATGAACCCGCGTCTGTTACTGGCGGTTATTCTGGGCGGTATGACTGGCGTGTTCACCCTGACTATGCTGAACGGCGGTCTGGTGTCTCCGGCTTCTCCGGGGTCAATCCTGGCCGTGCTGGCGATGACGCCAAAAGGTGCGTACTTCGCTAACATCGCTGCTATCGTGGCTGCGTTTGCGGTGTCCTTCGTGATTTCTTCCTTCTTGCTCAAAACCACCAAGGCGAAAGAAGGTGATGATCTGGAAGACGCAACCCGTCGCGTTCAGGACATGAAAGCCGAATCTAAAGGCGGTAAAGCAGGCGCGACTGGCGTTGCTGGCGACCTGTCTACCGTGCGCAAAATCATCGTTGCCTGTGATGCCGGTATGGGTTCCAGCGCAATGGGTGCCGGTGTTCTGCGCAAAAAAGTGCAGGATGCAGGGCTGACCAATATCAGCGTAACCAACAGCGCGATCAACAATCTGCCTGACGATGTGGACCTGGTGATTACGCACCGTGACCTGACTGAACGTGCGATGCGCCAGGTGCCACATGCACAGCACATCTCGCTGACCAACTTCCTCGACAGCGGCCTGTACACTGACCTGACTTCCCGTCTGGTGGAAGTGAACAAAAGCAGCCAGTACAAAGAGAAAGTGACCACCACGTTGGGCGACAGCATCGTGTCCGACAGTGAAAACGAAAACCTGTTCCGCATCAGCGAAAGCAACATCTTCCTGGGCCTGCACGCAGCAACGAAAGAAGACGCCATTCGTTTTGCAGGTGAACAACTGGTTAAAGGCGGTTACGTTCAGGCAGAATATGTCGATGCGATGCTGGCGCGTGAAAAACTGACGTCCACGTATCTGGGCGAGTCAATCGCGGTACCACACGGTACAATCGAAGCGAAAGATCGCGTACTGAAAACCGGTATCGTGTTCTGTCAGTATCCGGCGGGCATCCGCTGGGGTGAAGACGAAGATGATTCAGCGCGTCTGGTGGTGGGTATCGCCGCACGCAACAACGAACACATCAACGTGATCACCAAGCTGACGACTGCGCTTGACGAAGACGGTGTTATCGAACGTCTGGCGAACACCACCAGCGTTGAAGAAGTTCTGACGATTCTTCGCGGTTAATCAGTAGAGCGTTACTAAGCGGGTCTTGATATCGAGACCCGCTTGTTGATTCGGAGCCGGGCGGCTCCCAGCTTTACCAAAAGCTTTTTACCAGAAAGTATGGCCCCCGATTTGAAGGAAATATTATGAAAGCATTACATTTTGGCGCAGGTAACATTGGTCGCGGTTTTATCGGTAAATTACTTGCTGATGCCGGGGCTGAACTGACATTTGCCGATGTCAGCCCTGCTTTACTGGATGCACTGAACAGCCGCAAAGGCTACAACGTGCACGTTGTCGGTGAACAGGCCACCGTTGAGCCTGTCAGCAATGTGAATGCCGTGAACAGCGCCGGTCAGGATGCCATCAACCTGATTGCCGAAGTCGATTTAGTGACCACCGCCGTTGGCCCGACCGTGCTCGAAAAAATCGCACCGAACGTGGCGAAAGGTCTGGTGCTGCGTCATCAGCAGGGCAACGAAAAGCCACTGAATATTATCGCCTGTGAAAACATGGTGCGGGGCACCAGCCAGTTCAAACAGCATGTATTCAACGCGCTGCCGGAAGATGAAAAAGCCTGGGTTGAAGCGCATATCGGCTTTGTCGATTCCGCCGTAGACCGCATCGTGCCACCGGCAGCCGCCGGTTCGACCGATCCGCTGGAAGTCACCGTTGAAACTTTCAGCGAGTGGATTGTGGACAAAACCCAGTTCAAAGGGGAGTTGCCGCAAATCGCCGGTATGGAGCTGACGGATAATCTGATGGCCTTCGTCGAGCGTAAACTGTTCACCCTGAACACCGGTCATGCGATCACTGCGTATCTCGGTCAGCAGGCAGGCCACGCGACGATTCGTGATGCGATCCTCGATGAGAAAGTGCGTCTGGTGGTTCGTGGTGCGATGGAAGAAAGTGGTGAAGTCCTGATCCGCCGTTACGGCTTTGATCCGGAAAAACATTCTGCGTACATCGAAAAAATTCTGTCTCGTTTTGAAAATCCGTACCTGCATGACGATGTTGAACGCGTTGGCCGTCAGCCACTGCGTAAACTGAGCGCAGGCGACCGGCTGATTAAACCGTTGCTGGGCACGCAGGAATACCGCCTGCCGAACGACAATCTGGTCAGAGGGATTGCGGCCGCGATGCATTATCGCAGCGAGCAAGACCCGCAAGCTAAAGAACTGGTAGAGTTGCTGGAGAAAGTAGGGCCAAAAGCCGCCCTCGCCCAGATTTCAGGTCTGCCGGAAGATGGCGAAGTTGTGGCGAAAGCCGTCGCTCTCTACGAATCGATGCACTAATACTGCGTTTATTTTGATTTCGCCAACACCAGGCAAAGAAAGCCCTGTCGGGCAGGATGTTTCTGCCCGACATGCGCGCATCATGGATGACGCCAGGGGCGCTGTCAGCATCGGCACTTTACTGCAAGTAAGCCCTATGGAAAAAGCTCAGGCGTTTGAAAACCGGGTTCTTGAAAAGCTCAATGCGGGTAAAACCGTGCGCAGCTTTTTGATGACCGCCGTGGAATTGCTGGCCGAAGCGCTGGATATTCTGGTGGTGCAGGTTTTCCGCAAAGACGATTACGCAGTGAAATATGCCGTCGAACCGTTACTGACCGGTACCGGCCCGCTCGGTGATTTATCGGTGCGTCTCAAACTGATTTACGCGCTGGGAGTGATCAGCCGTCATGAATATGAAGACGCCGAATTACTGATGGCGCTGCGGGAAGAACTGAATTACGACGGCGAAGAGTATCGTTTTACCGACGATGAAATTCTTGGCCCGTTTGGTGAATTACATTGCGTTACGGAGCTTCCGCCTGCACCAACCTTCCTCAAACCCGGTGAAGCCGACGAATCGCTGATCGCCATGCAACGTCAGCGCTACCAGCAAATCGTCCGCTCCACGATGGTTCTTTCCGTGACCGGGCTGATCGCCCATATCAGCAATCAGCAGCCCTCAAGACTTTCTCCGGTGCAAAAATAACGTTACGCCAGTACGTGGCGCACTTCGCCGACCAGCAGCCACAGCGCGGTTAACGCCATCATGCCGCCCATAATCGTATTGAACAGTTTCAGCTTCCATTCCACGCGTAAAGCCTGACGTAATCTGTCACCCATCACCACCCAGACCAGTATGCACGGCAGGTTGATCAGCGCGAATCCGACGCAAATCAGCAGCGTGTGATGCAGCATATTGCCGTCCGGTGGCGTAAACAGGATCGCGACGTTAGTCGCCATCAGCCAGGCTTTCGGGTTAACGGCCTGAAACAGTGCACCGCTGAACAGATTCATCGGCTGCTGTTTTTCGCCTTCTTTTGGCGTGCCGGAACGGTAGATTTTCCACGACAGCCAGAAAAGATAGGTACAGCCGATCACCGCCATCGGCAGGCGCACCACATTCATCCAGCTGAGTAAAATCGCCAGCATCGAGGTCATCAGCGCGCACTGCACCACGCAGCCGAGCGTGATCCCCAGCATCATCGGCACGCTGCGTCGCAGCCCGAAATTGACGCCGGAAGCAGCGAGCAACAGATTGTTCGGACCGGGCGTAATCGACATCACGGTGACATAACTGACAAAAGCGGTATCTATCATTTTCGTTTTCCTGCATCCCCTGTTTTCCAGAGAACCAGAATAATCAGAGTCAGTCGAAGGTAACAGAACCAAAAATACGCTATTGTCATGGTTACAGATTGCGTAACAAAAAACTGTACCCATCACTTTTCACGGAACTGACACCATGACTGACACTGCGGATCTCACTGACACCCGATATAACCAGCTGGCGGAACAACTGGCGGATGCCATCCGGCGGGGCACGCTCGCGCCCGGCAGCCGTTTGCCTTCGGTACGGCGCAGCGCACAAACCTGGTCAGTCAGTATTAATACCGTGGTGGCAGCGTACCGGCGGCTGGAAGATCGCGGTTTTATTGAGGCTCGCCCGCAGTCCGGTTTTTATGTGCGTGCCGCATTGCCCGCGCTGGAACATCAGCCGCCGCAGGAACAACCTCAGACGCCAGCCGCCGAACCGGCAGACGAAGTACTGGATCTGATCGACACCGTTTTTGCCTCGCAAACCGACCCGGCGTATACCAATCTTTCGCTGGCGTGTCCGCAGTCCAATGACTTTTATCCGAGCGGAAAACTCGGGCGCATTATGTCGTCCCTGTTGCGCCGTCAGCCGGACTTGATCGGGAAATATGCTTTGCCGCCGGGGCATCCGGCGCTGCGACAGCAAATCGCCCGCCGCGCGCTGGCGCTGGGCATGATTTTAGAACCGACCGACATTACGATTACGCACGGTTGTATGGAAGCGTTACAGCTGGCGCTGCGCGTGACCACCAAACCGGGCGACAGCGTCGGGCTGGAAACGCCGACCTATTTTTATCTGCTGCCAATGCTGGCGAGCCTCGGGCTGAAAGCGGTGGAAATCCCGACCGATCCGCAAACCGGTTTATCGCTGGATGTGCTGGAAATGCTGCTCAGCGAGAAGCGCCTGAATGCGGTGATCGCCATGCCAACGGCGCAAAATCCGCTGGGCTTCACCATGCCGCTGGCAGCCAAAAAACGGCTGGCGCGGTTGATGAACGTTCATCAGGTCCCGCTGATTGAAGATGGCCTTTATGCGGAAATCCAGTTCGGTACGACGTTGTCTCCGGCGGTGAAATCGTTTGATACCGATGGCTGGATCCTGTTCTGCACCAGTTTCACTAAAACGCTGGCACCCGATTTTCGTATCGGCTGGGTAGAAGGCGGGCGCTTTGCGGACAAGCTACATAAACTCAAAGCGGTCTCGTCGATGGCAGAATCCGCATTGCTTTCACAAACGCTGACGGTGTTTCTGGAATCGGGTGGCTATGACCATCATCTGCGGGCTTTGCGTAAGCGTTACGCGTCGCAGGTCGAGCAGGCACGTGCGCTGATCGCCCGCCATTTCCCGCAGGGAACGCGCGCCACGCAACCTGCGGGAGGCTTTGTGATTTGGGTCGATTTTCCGCCGGGCGTGGATTGTGTCACGCTGTTTAAGCAGTTGCTGAAAGATAAAATTTGTATGACGCCGGGACAGTTATATTCGCCGAGTGGCCGCTACAGTAACGGCCTGCGTTTATCGTGCTGCTATGTTTTTGATACCCGCTATATATCGGCGATGATCCGCATCGGCGAGCGGGCGTGCGAGATGTGTGGCTTGCCGCCCGGACTGGCAGAAACGCAGGAGCAAGCTGAAGAATCGCGCACTTCCTGATACACTGATGTTTATTATTCCCAATTTACAGTTATGCCCGCTGCGGCATGAACGGATCTGAAACCATGAAAGAAGTTGAAAAAGCCGAGATCAAGCGTCTCAGCGACATGCTGGATGCACTGAATCACAAAGATGCGACCGTTATTCAGGCAGGTAACGCTGAACTGATCGACAAGCACGAAGAAGAGAAAGAAAAGCTGGCTGCCGAGATCGCGCGTCTCAAAGAAGTGCGTGTGAAAAAACTCAGCACCGAAGCGCAAAAACTGGAAAAGCTGTTCAGCCGTGAAATCACCAAGAAAGAACAGGCTGATATGGGCACGCTGAAGAAAACCGTGCGCGGTATCGTGGTGGTTCACCCGATGACCGCACTGGGCCGCGAAATGGGCCTGAAAGTCGTCACCGGTTTCGCTAAGAAAGAATTCTGATGAAATACTCTCGGGGGTGAAGTTTTGCCCTGCTCCTCCCCCTGCGAAGGGGGAGGGCGTTAACATTATTTCCCAAACAATCTCCGCCCAAAATCTTCGATCTTGCGATTCACCAACCGCATTTGCATGGTTTTAGTCCAGCTCGCCGAAATCCCCGCCGCAGACATCAGACGCCGGTACTGCTCCTCATCGAACGGCATGTTAAAGGCTATCGAAATCGCTTCAGCCACGGAGACTTCGCTGTTACGCGTCAGCAACTCCAGCGGGCGATCGCCGCTGACATTTCCGGTGCCGACAACGCGATAAAGCCAGCCGCAGCGGCCGCTTTGTTGCAACAACGGCGACAGGTTTTTGCATCCCAGAAAATGATTGAGCTTATAACAGGGCGCGCGCGGCTGTGTGACCTGAATCAGCGCTTCGCCCCAGCGGAAAATATCGCCGATAAACACGTTATCCTCCGTCATGCCGAGCGTTGAGAGATTTTCGCCGAAGGCGGGAGGATGGAAACGTTCTTCCTCTTCAGGAAACTGCTGACGCAGCCAGGCGTAGTGTTCGCGAGGGAAATGGCACAGTGCGCGGTCTGCGCCGCCGTGATAACTCTTTTCTGCCTGCTGATCGCCTTCGAGCCCGGCAGACGTCAGAACGACCGCACCGTCGATCTGTCGTTTGGCAATCGCGCTGGGCGAATAATCCGGGTAGCTTTCGATATTGCCGATATAAACGTCGGGATAATGCATATGGTCTCCGCGAGGAATCAGTCGTTAACCTCAGCATAACCTGCATTACTGGTTCGGAGTATCAGGAATCGCCCTGCGCTAAAATTACGCAGGGCGATAGGGGAAAATCAGAAGGTTTCCCAGTTATCCTGACTGGTTTTGCCCTGTACAGCCGGCAGAACCGGGCGGCGCAGCGCGCCGGAGTCTGGCGCTTTCAGCATATTGCCGTTATCGGCCAGACGGAATACCGACACCGCCTGCGTCAGCGTTGCGGCCTGATCTTCCAGAGAATCCGCCGCCGCCGAAGACTGTTCAACCAGCGCGGCGTTCTGCTGGGTGGTGCTGTCCATCTCCACAATCGCCTGCGAAATCTGGCTGATCCCGCGGCTTTGTTCGTCAGAAGCCGACGCAATTTCGCCCATAATATCGCGGACGTGCGAGACGGATTTCACAATGTCCTGCATTGTGCGCCCGGTATTTTCCACCAGCTTCGCGCCGGTATTCACCCGTTCAACGGATTCGGCAATCAGTCCTTCAATCTCTTTTGCTGCCTGCGCACTGCGCTGTGCCAGCGTGCGGACTTCAGACGCCACCACCGAGAATCCCCGGCCCTGTTCACCAGCGCGCGCGGCTTCTACGGCGGCGTTCAACGCCAGAATATTGGTCTGGAACGCAATGCCGTTGATGACAGAGGTGATTTCAGCGATGCGTTTTGAACTGCCGGAAATCTGCTGCATGGTATCGACCACTTCGCCGACCTGTTTGCCGCCCAAGGTGGCGGTGCCCGATGCTTCGCTCGCCAGTTTGCTGGCGTGATGGGCGTTATCGGCGTTCTGTTTCACCGTGGCGCTCAGTTCTTCCATGCTGGCGGCCGTTTCTTCAACCGCAGCGGCCTGCTGTTCGGTGCGTGAAGACAAATCGGTATTCCCGGCGGCGATTTCCGCTGCTGCGTGGGAAACCTGCGAGACGCCTGAGCGGATTTCATAAATCATCGTGCTGAGATTCTGGCTCATCCCGGCAACGGCGTTCATCAGCATGCCCAGTTCGTCACGGCGCGTGGTGGTTCGGGCAGCGGTCAGATCACCCTGTGCAATGGCTTCGGCGGTTTTCAGCGTATCGCGGATCGGCTGCGCAATCTGACGGGTAATTCGCCACGCAATCAGGATACCGGCGAGCATTACAATCAGCGTAATCACCATCATGATCATCTGCGCATTGCTGATATCGTTGTGTGTATTATCGAGTTCGTTTTCGAAGATTTTCGCCACCAGCGCGTTCATCTCCGCGGCTTTCACAGACAGAAGTTGCGAGTTTTTCTGTTCATCTTCATAGGCTGGCATATACGCCACAACGTGGCTTTTGTACGTCGCCAGCGCGGTCATCAGCGGAGCCAGTGTCGCCTGCTGATTGGGGAGCAGCAGTGCGTTGAGTTTTTTGGCGTTGGCCTGCGTATCGTCGATGGCCTGCAACAATGTGGCCTCAGACTCCTTGTTGATGCTGAGCAACAGACCGCGCACGTAATAACGTACGCTAATCAGTTTCTGAATCACTTCCGCAAGGGAAAGACGAATCGACGGATCGGCATCTTCTACGCGCAGCTGCTCCTGCAGGCGCTTCACAACGGCTTCGGTTTCGGAAAGGTTCCAGCTGGCACGCACGGCATCTTTTCTGTCGACAGCCTGTTTGAAGGCGTCCTGCGCTACCTGATATTCACGGATTTTTACCGGTACCTGCTTGAGATCGGCCTGGCTGGTCGCATCCCATTCCAGTTTGCCTTTCGACTGCGTAATCAGCTGCGACAGTGCATTAATTTTGTCCTGATTTTGCTTGAGATAGGCAGGGTCGTAGTTGAGCTGATACAACGTGCGGCTGAGGCGGGCATCATTAAGTAACGCATTCATCTGATTACTAAAATCAACTTTCTCAGCGCGCTGGCTGATGTCATTAAACTTAATCATTCCGGCTGCGGTGATCACCGCGGCGATCAAAAGAACCAACCCGAAGCCGAGCCCCAGTTTGGTGCCGACTTTGAGATTATTCATCCACTGCGAAAGACCCGTGCCGTTGCCCATTGCTGTTCTCCGTCAAGCATTCCATGCAATAAAATTTGCGATTTTGTGACGCCTTTGTGAACAATCTATCGTCAGGACTTAAGAGAAACTTTATAGGTGTCGGGGGGTATTTTTGAATAATGAGAGGGCGGTCTAAAAATGGCGGAAGAGGTGAGGATAATTCGCTGTAACACAGTGATCAGGCTTGGGTTTTGTCTGCATAAAGTCAGGGCATAAAAGTCGGGGTATTAAAACGAAGGCATAAAAAAAGGCAGGTCACCGACCTGCCTCTTGCGAAAACATCGTGCCCGTTCAGGGCGGTAAAGCGAAATTATTTCGTTTCAGCCAGACGTTTTGCTGCTTCGTCCCAGTTTACAACAGCCCAGAAGGCTTTGATGTAATCAGGGCGTTTGTTCTGATATTTCAGGTAGTAAGCGTGTTCCCAAACGTCCAGACCCAGCAGCGGGTAACCGGAAACGCCTGAAACAGCTTCGCCCATCAGCGGGCTGTCCTGGTTAGCAGTAGAAACAACAGCCAGTTTGCCGTCTTTCAGAACCAGCCATGCCCAACCGGAACCGAAGCGGGTTGCTGCTGCTTTCTCAAAAGCTTCTTTGAAAGCATCAACGCTGCCGAAATCGCGTTCGATCGCAGATTTCAGTTCGCCCTGTAAGGTAGTGCCAGTTTTCAGGCCTTTCCAGAACAGGCTGTGGTTAGCGTGGCCACCTGCGTTGTTACGCAGTGCAACTTTCTTGTCCGCAGGCACTTTGTCCAGGTTAGCAATCAGCTCTTCAACAGACAGCGCAGCCAGTTCCGGCAGGCTTTCCAGCGCGGCGTTAGCGTTGTTAACGTAAGCCTGGTGGTGTTTAGAGTGATGGATTTCCATCGTTTCTTTGTCGAAATGCGGTTCGAGTGCGTCGTATGCGTAAGGCAGTGATGGCAGTGAATAACTCATGTTCATCGTCTCCATAGTGTAGGGCGGCACCGTCTTTGTGAGCACCGCGTAATCAGTCGGATCATTATAGTTAATTAAATGATATTGAAAATGATTATCTAAGCCCGACGCTTCGTGAGGTTACGCGTAAGCCCCTGTTATTGAGGGCTTAGAACCAGATAACCGCAAACAATCCTAAATTGTCTAAAGGCACGTGATGCTTAGAGGGTTACCGCAACCGCTGAGGATGCGTATACACCGTTGCCCGTCCTGGTTTGCTGAAACCGACCAGTGTCAGGTTGCATTTTTCGGCAACGTCTACCGCCAGCGTCGTGGCGGCGGAGACGGCAAACAGAATTTCGACGCCACACATCGCGGCTTTCTGCACCATTTCATAGCTTGCGCGGCTAGACACCAGCGCAGCGCCGGTGTACCAGTCGTTTTGTCTGGCGCGCAGGCCGAGCATTTTATCCAGTGCCACGTGACGTCCCACGTCTTCGCAGCCACCCGACAGTGTGCCCTCCGGTGTGATCCACGCGGCGGCGTGTGTGCAGCCGGTCAACTGACCGATGGTCTGAACGGATTTCAGCTGGTGCAGCGCGGCGTCCAGATTCGCCAGATCGAAGGTTTGCGTAAACGGCAGCGGCGCAAGCGGGCGAAACAGATCGCCCAGCTGTTCGATACCGCAGACACCGCAACCGGTACGGCCCGCCATCGCGCGGCGGCGTTCTTTAAGCCCGGCAAAGCGGCGGCTCGATAATTCAATATTAACTTCGATTCCATTACAGTTTTGTGCGATGTCCATTCCGTAAATGTCGCTGACTGATTCGATAATGCCTTCCGACAGCGAAAATCCCAGCGCAAAGGCTTCGAGATCCTTCGGCGACGCCATCATCACCACGTGCGATATCCCGTTATAGACCAGCGCGACGGGCACTTCTTCAGCAATCCAGTCCTCTTCAGGCGCGTCCAGACGGGCGCGCTGCATCACCGTTTTTTGGCGCACTCCGATGATCTGAGTCACTTTTTTGTCATCTTTTTCGCCCAGTTCGTTTACTTGATGGACATCCATTGGCAATAACCTTATAAACAATCCGGCTACATAAGCCGTACAAAAAATATGGGTAATGAGTCTTAATTTTACCGCTTCCGCGTCTGACGGGGAAAGCGCCAATTTGAAATGCAATGTGTTAACAAATGATGGGAAGGAGTCTTTCATGCAGGTCAGCAGAAGACAATTATTCAAGATATGTGCGGGCGGTATGGCCGGCACCACGGCAGCATTGTTAGGGTTCGCCCCGACGCTGGCGCTGGCGGAAACCCGCCAGTATAAGCTGCTTCGTTCGCGTGAAACCCGCAATAACTGCACGTACTGTTCAGTCGGTTGCGGCATGCTGATTTACAGCCAGGGCGATGGCGCGAAAAACGTCACTGAAAATATCTTCCACGTAGAGGGTGACGCCGATCATCCGGTCAGTCGTGGCTCATTGTGCCCGAAAGGGGCAGGTGTGCTGGATTATATTCACAGCGAAGGCCGTCTGAGATACCCGGAATACCGTGCGCCGGGCTCAGATAAATGGCAGCGTATCACCTGGGACGAGGCGATTTCCCGTATTGCCCGCCTGATGAAAGATGACCGCGACGCCAACTTTATCGAGAAAAACGAAAATAACGCCACCGTTAACCGCTGGCTGACCACCGGAATGCTCTGTTCGTCTGCGGCCAGTAACGAAACCGGCCTGCTGGATCAGAAATTCACCCGCGCAATGGGTATGGTCGCCATCGACTGTCAGGCCCGTCTTTGTCATGGTCCGACCGTGGCGGCATTAGCGCCTAGCTTTGGTCGCGGTGCGATGACCAACAACTGGGTGGATATCAAAAACGCCAACGTCATTTTGATTATGGGCGGTAATGCGGCGGAAGCCCATCCGGTCGGATTCAAATGGGTGATTGAAGCCAAAACTAAAAATAACGCCAAAGTCATTGTTGTCGATCCGCGCTTTAACCGCAGTGCCGCCGTCGCCGATATTTACGCGCCAATCCGCGCCGGTTCCGACACCGCCTTCCTGCTCGGCATGATCAACTACCTGATTACGCATAATAAAATCCAGACCGAATACGTCAGGGAATACACCAACGCCAGTCTGCTGGTGCGTGAAGATTATGAATTTAATGACGGATTGTTCAGCGGCTTTGATGCGACCAAAAAATCCTACAACAAAGACAGCTGGCATTATCAGCTCGATGAAAACGGTATCGCAAAACAGGACAAAACGTTACAAGACCCGCGCTGTGTCTGGAATCTGCTGAAAGAGCACGTTTCCCGTTATACGCCGGAAATGGTCGAACGCCTGTGCGGAACGTCGAAAGAAGATTTCCTGCTGATAAGCTCGATTCTGGCGGAAACCTGCGCGCGCGATAAAACTTCCACCATCCTGTATGCACTGGGCTGGACGCACCACACCGGCGGCGCGCAAATCATCCGCTGTGCGGCGATGATTCAGTTGCTGCTCGGCAATATCGGCATGCCTGGTGGCGGCGTCAATGCGCTGCGCGGCCACTCGAATATTCAGGGTTATACCGATCTTGGTTTGCTGTCGCTCAATCTGCCGGGTTACATGCCGCTGCCGTCTGAGAAACAAACCAATATCACCGATTACCTGAAGCAAATTACGCCGGGAACGCTGGTCGAAAATCAGGTTAACTTCTGGAAAAACACGCCGAACTTCTTCGTCAGCATGATGAAAAGTTTCTGGGGCGAACACGCCACGGCGGACAACGACTGGGGTTATGACTGGTTGCCGAAATGGGACAAAAGCTACGACGTGCTGCAACAGGCCGAGCTGATGACCCAGGGCAAACTCAACGGGTATATCGTGCAGGGCTTCAACCCGCTGGCGGCTTTCCCGGACAAAAACAAATCCTCGCGTGCGCTTTCAAAACTGAAATACATGGTGGTGATCGACCCGCTGGTGACTGAGTCTTCGAACTTCTGGCAGAACCATGGCGCGATGAACGACGTGCAAACCGCCGACATTCAGACCGAAGTGTTCCGCCTGCCGTCTTCCTGTTTTGCGGAAGAAAATGGCTCAATCGTGAACTCCGGCCGCTGGCTGCAATGGCACTTCCAGGCGTCTGAGCCACCGGGTGAAGCGCTGCACGACGGCAAAATCATCGCGCGTCTGTTCATGAAACTGCGAGAACTGTACCAGAAAGAAGGCGGGGCGAATCCGCTGCCGGTAATGAACATGGCGTGGGATTATCAGGATCCACTTGACCCGCTGCCGGAAGAAATTGCCCGAGAAGCCAACGGCAAAGCGCTGGCGGATATCCGCGACGATCAGGGCAATATTCTGGCGAAAAAAGGGCAGCAGATTTCCACCTTTGCGCACCTGAAAAATGACGGTTCGACCGCCAGTTTCTGCTGGATTTACGCCGGCAGCTGGACCGAAGCCGGTAACCAGATGGCGCGCCGCGATAACGCCGATCCGTCCGGTCTGGGCTGTACGTCCGGCTGGGCATGGAGCTGGCCGTTGAACCGTCGAATTCTGTATAACCGCGCCTCCGTTGATCCGCAGGGCCAGCCGTGGGATCCAAAACGTGAAATCATCCGCTGGGATGGCGCGAAATGGACCGGTTTCGACGTTGCCGATTACAGCACCGCCGCGCCGGGCACCGGCGTCGGGCCGTTCATCATGCAACAGGAAGGCGTCGGGCGTTTGTTTGCGACCGACAAAATGGCCGATGGCCCGTTCCCGGAGCATTACGAACCGATCGAATCGCCGATTGGCACCAACCCGTTGCATCCGGACGTGATCTCCAATCCGGTCGCCCGCATTTTTGCCAGCGATTTACCGAATATGGGCACCGCGAAAGACTTCCCTTACGTCGCGACCACCTATTCGATCACCGAACTTTTCCGCCACTGGACCAAGCACGCCTTGCTGAACGCCATCGCGCAGCCTGAGCAGTTTATCGAGATCGGCGAAAGTCTGGCCGCCTCGAAAAATATCGCTCAGGGCGATGAGATTAAAGTCTCCTCGAAGCGCGGTTTTATCGTGGCGAAAGCCGTGGTGACCAAACGCATCCGCCCGCTGACCATCGACGGCAAACATGTCGATACCATCGGCATCCCGTGTCACTGGGGTTTTGAAGGTGCGACGCGTAAAGGTTATCTGGCCAATACGCTGACGCCGTCAGTCGGCGACGCTAACTCGCAAACGCCGGAGTTCAAGGCGTTCCTGGTTAACGTGGAAAAGGTTTAACGGAGGCGAATTATGGCAATGCAATCTCAGGACATACTTCGTAAGTCCGCAACCAACGGGTTCACGCCAGCGCCGCGTGCCCGCGATCATCAGCAGGAAGTGGCGAAGCTTATTGACGTCACCACCTGCATCGGCTGCAAAGGCTGTCAGGTCGCCTGTTCCGAATGGAACGACCTGCGCGATGAAGTCGGCGTGAACACCGGCGTTTACGACAACCCGATGGATCTCAGCGCGAAATCCTGGACGGTCATGCGTTTCTCGGAAGTGGAAGAGAACGGCAAGCTGGAATGGCTGATCCGCAAAGACGGCTGCATGCACTGCGCCGATCCGGGCTGTCTGAAAGCGTGCCCGGCGGAAGGCGCAATCCTTCAGTACGCCAACGGCATCGTCGATTTTCAGTCGGAACACTGCATCGGCTGCGGTTACTGCATCGCCGGTTGCCCGTTCAATATCCCGCGCATTAACCCGCAGGATAACCGCGCTTACAAATGCACGCTGTGCGTTGACCGCGTCAGCGTCGGGCAGGAACCTGCCTGTGTGAAAACCTGCCCGACCGGCGCGATTCATTTCGGGACCAAAACGGAAATGCAGGATCTGGCGGCAGAACGTGTCAGCGAGCTGAAAGGGCGCGGCTTTGAACAGGCCGGTTTGTACGATCCGCAGGGTGTCGGCGGCACGCACGTTATGTATGTGCTGCATCATGCTGACAAACCCGACCTGTACCACGGCCTGCCAAAAGACCCGGCCATCAGCACGGCGGTTACGCTCTGGAAAGGCATCTGGAAACCGCTGGCGGCCGTTGGTTTTGCAGTGACCTTCGCGGCGGCGGCCTTCCACTTCCTTGGCGTGGGGCCAAACTACGTGAAAGAAGATCACGCAGATGAGAAAGAGGAAGAAAAACAGAATGATGAGGAGACACACCCATGAAAAAAGAGAAGTTAATCCAGCGCTATAGCCTGGTGGAACGCCTCAATCACTGGATCGTCGCTTTTTGTTTTGTGACGCTCGCACTCAGCGGCATCGGCTTCTTTTTCCCGTCGTTTAACTGGCTGATGAACGTTTACGGCACCCCGCAAATGGCGCGCATTCTGCATCCGTTCTTCGGCGTGGTGATGTTCGTCTCTTTCCTCGGCATGTTCTTCCGTTACTGGAAGCACAATCTGCCGGAAAAAGATGACATCGTGTGGGCGAAAAATATTCATAAAGTCCTGATGAATGAAGAAGTCGGAGACACCGGTCGCTATAACTTCGGTCAGAAATGCGTATTCTGGGCGGCCATCAGCTGTCTGGTTCTGCTGATGGCGAGCGGCGTCATTATCTGGCGCCCGTGGTTTGCCGGTTACTTCCCGATCCCGCTGATCCGCCTTGCACTGCTGGTGCATTCGCTGGCCGGTATCGGGTTGATTCTGGTGATTATCATGCATGTATACGCGGCGACCTGGGCGAGAGGCTCCATCACGGCCATGACGGAAGGCAAAGTTCCGGCGTCATGGGCGAAATATCATCATCCTCGCTGGTATCGTCAGGTGCGTGCTGAACAACTGAAAAAAGACAAGGATGAAAGGAAAGCCGGATGAGCATACAGATTGTTCCACAGGACGAACTGGCTGACGGCAAAACGGCGGGAAATATCCCGCCCGTATTGTTCGCCAATCTGAAAAACCTTTACCAGCGCCGCGCCGATCGTTTGCGCGCACTAGCTGAAGACAGCCCGCTGGACGGGTATCTGAATTTTGCCGCGACGATTTGCGACGCGCAGCAGCGCGTTCTGGCGGCATTCCCGCTGGAAATTGACCTCAGCGAAGAACTGCAAAAAGCCGCCGGTAAACCACCGCTCGATTGCAGCCTGTTTCCGCGAACGCCGCACTGGCTGGTTCTGCTGGATGCGCTGATTGCGGAACTCAAACCGGGTGCCGATGAAACAGTGCGCCAGGTACTGGAACGCCTCGAACATTCCCCGAGCCTTCAGCGGGAAATGATGGCGACGCAATTACTGAACCAGGATTTCGTACACGTTCCTGCTGACAAAGCGCCGTTTATCTGGGCGGCGCTGTCACTGTACTGGGCGCAGATGGCTGCGCAGCTTCGTGGCGTTGGCCGCGCCGATTATGGTGAAAGCCGACAGTTTTGTCCGGTGTGCGGCAGCATTCCGGTTTCGGCGGTGATTGCGATGGGGGCTAATAACGGCCTGCGCTATCTGCACTGCAATCTGTGCGAAAGCGAATGGCACGTCGTGCGTGCCAAATGCAGCAATTGCGACGAAATGGGCAATCTTCACTACTGGTCTTTAAGCGAAGATACCGCCGGTGCTGAGCAGGCGACGATCAAAGCCGAAGCCTGCGATGATTGCGGCGCGTATCTCAAAGTGATTTATCAGGATAAAGATCCGCAGGCCGATGCCGTCGCCGACGATCTCGCCACGCTGTTGCTCGACGACCGCATGGAAGATAAAGGCTTTACTGGCAGCGGCGTGAACCCCTTCCTGTTCCCCGCAGGATGACTCTGAAAGCTGGCAGTCCGTCGCGTCTTTACTGGTAAAGCGTGCCGTGGCTGCTAGCTTTAACAGAGGTTCCGGTGAAAAACGTGGAGGCTCAGATGAAACTGATCGGCAGTTATACCAGCCCGTATGTGCGCAAAATTTCGGTGATGTTGCTGGAAAAAGGTATCCCGTTCGATTTCATCAACGACGTGCCGCACGACGCGGGCTGCAAAATCACCCAGTTTAATCCCCTCGGCAAAGTCCCCGCGCTGGTCACTGACGACGGCGAAGTGTTTTACGATTCCCCCATAATTGTGCAGTACATCGAGCTGATGAACGTCGCGCCGACCTTTTTGCCGTGGCAGCCGCTGGAAGCGTTGCGGGTAAAACAGATTGAAGCGCTGGCCGATGGCGTGACGGACGCCGCCGTCGCGCTGGTGCTGGAAAACCGCCGTGAAGCCGTTAAACGCAACGAAGCCTGGATTTTACGTCAGCGGGAGAAACTCCTGCGCGGGCTGGACGCGCTGGAAAAACACGCCGAAAACCGCACGCTGCTGAATTCTGACTATCTTAACGTCGCCGATATCGCTACCGCCTGTTCGCTCGGTTATATCAACTTTCGCCGCATTGCGCCGGGCTGGTGTGTTGAGCGTCCGGCGCTGATCAAACTGGTTGAACGCCTGTTCCTGCGCGAGAGTTTTGCGCGCACGACACCCCCTGCCAGCGGTAACGCCAGCGTTGCAGCAAAAAAGGTGTGAAGCCGCTCGAAGAGTTCTCTTTACATCCCGTCGGTTAGATTTTCACTGCCTAAACTTTATGCAGCGCTCTGCTAAAACCTGCTGCATAAAGGAGTTCCATCATGGCTTATGATAAAAATCCTCATGCCGTCAAACCGGAAGAATACGGTTTCCCGCTCAAACTCAAAAAACAATACGACAACTTCATTGGCGGCGAATGGGTCGCGCCGGTGAAAAAAGAGTATTACGACAATCTGACGCCAGTGACCGGTGAGGTGCTGTGCAAAGTCGCCAGTTCCGGCACCGATGATATTGAGCTGGCGCTGGACGCCGCGCACAAAGCCAAAGGTGACTGGGGCAAAATGCCGGTGCAGCAGCGGGCAAACTTGCTGCTGAAAGTCGCCGACCGGATGGAAGAAAACATTGAGTTGCTGGCGAATGCCGAAACCTGGGACAACGGGAAACCGATCCGCGAAACCAGCGGTGCGGACGTTCCGCTGGCCATCGACCATTTCCGCTATTTTGCGTCCTGCGTGCGTGCGCAGGAAGGCGGGATCAGCGAAATCGACAGCGAAACTGTCGCCTATCATTTCCACGAGCCGCTGGGCGTGGTGGCGCAAATCATCCCGTGGAACTTCCCGCTGCTGATGGCCTGCTGGAAAATGGCACCGGCGCTGGCTGCCGGTAACTGTATCGTGCTCAAACCAGCCAAACTGACCCCACTTTCCGTGCTGTTGCTGATGGAACTGGTGCAGGACATTCTGCCAGCGGGCGTCATCAACGTGGTGAACGGTTCTGGCGGTGAAATCGGCGAAT
This sequence comes from Rahnella sp. BIGb0603, assembly GCF_024808755.1. NCBI lineage: Bacteria > Pseudomonadati > Pseudomonadota > Gammaproteobacteria > Enterobacterales > Yersiniaceae > Rahnella > Rahnella sp. BIGb0603. The sequence goes on from NZ_JANUEX010000010.1 coordinate 106,449, forward strand.
ATCTGGCGACGTCCAAACGTATCGCCAAAGTCGCCTTTACCGGTTCGACCGAAGTCGGCCAGCAAATCGCCGGTTACGCGGCACAAAACCTGATCCCGGCTACGCTGGAACTGGGCGGCAAATCCCCGAATATCTTCTTTGCCGACGTGATGGACAAAGAAGATGAGTTTTTTGACAAAGCGCTGGAGGGTTTCGCGCTGTTTGCGTTCAATCAGGGCGAAGTTTGTACCTGCCCGAGCCGCGCGCTGGTGCAGGAATCCATCTACGAACGCTTTATGGAACGCGCCATCAAACGCGTAGAAGCCATCAAAACCGGTAACCCGCTGGATATCGAAACCCAGATGGGTGCGCAGGTTTCTGCCGGACAGATGAAAACCATTCTGGATTACATCGAAATCGGTAAGAAAGAGGGCGCGGAAGTGCTGACCGGTGGCGCGAAGAAAAAACTCGAAGGTTCGCTGAACGACGGTTATTACCTGCAACCGACCATCCTGCTGGGTAAAAACAACATGCGGGTATTCCAGGAAGAAATCTTCGGGCCGGTGCTGGCGGTGACCACGTTTAAAGATATGGATGACGCGCTGCAAATCGCCAACGACACGGCGTATGGGCTGGGTGCGGGCGTCTGGAGCCGTGACGGCAATGTGGCGTATCACATGGGACGCAACATTCAGGCCGGTCGCGTCTGGACCAACTGCTACCACGCCTATCCGGCACATGCGGCGTTCGGTGGCTACAAACAATCCGGTATCGGGCGTGAAACCCATAAGATGATGTTGGATCACTATCAGCAAACCAAGTGTTTACTCGTTTCATATTCGAGTAAACCGATGGGGTTATTCTAAACACTGAGCTGTCTGCTAAACCCCCTCCCAGCCTCCCCCTTCGCAGGGGGAGGAGCAAAGGCGCGATCTGCTCCCTCCCCTGCGAAGGGGGTATTAATGGCGACTCAGAACGAAATCAAACTACGCTGTTTGGCGGCAGCACAACCTGACGACTGCGCAGGAAAACGACTACCAGGGCCAGCCACGACAGGCCGCTCAGCAGGTTGAACAGGTTAAACATTCCCGCACCGCCTTCTACGTAAGCCACTTTCGCCAGCTCAATCCCTAACGTGAAAATCATCATGCTGATGACGCCCATCGCCGCAGAAACGGTGCCTTTGCTCATGTCGCTGGAGAACAGCGTCAGGCGGTACAAACCGGCGTTCGCCACACCAATCCCGAAAGCGTAAAGGCTCAGACCGGCGGTCATCCACAGATAAGCATGGGCGGAGAAAAGCGTCGCCACGGCGGAAATCAGCAGACCGACAACCATCGGGCCCGCGCCGAGTTTAATCAGATATTCGACCGTCCGTTTGCCGGTCAGGCGCGCCAGCGTAACGTTACCAATAATCAGCGCACCGAAAATCGGCACCTGTAACAGGCCGTAATCGTACGCCGGTAAGCCTTCGCCGCTGATTAAGATGACCGGCGACTGCGCAATCCACGTCAGCAACGGCAGGCTGGCAAAGCCAATTGCCAGTGCGCCACACAGGAACTGGCGGTTTTTGAGCACCAGTTTGTAATCGTGCAGCAGGCTTGGCATGGAAAACTTCTCGCCGAGGCGTGACGCGGTTTCTGGCATGGATTTCCACAACCCCCACAGCGAAATCGAGGCCAGCACGGCGAAAATCACAAACATCAGCTGCCACGGCGCAACGTGGATCAGCGCCGCACCGGCCAGCGGGCCCAGCAGCGGTGCGATCAGCGCGACGTTTGCCATCATGGCCGTGATTTTGATGCAGATGGATTCCTCGAAGGATTCCTGTATCGCGGCATACCCGACCGCGCCGATAAAGCACAGACTGATGCCCTGAAGGAAGCGCATGACCATAAATTGTTCGATGTTCTGTACGAACAGAATCGCCAGACAGGTGACGATGAAAAAGCTGACGCCCGCAAGCATCACCGGCCGCCGCCCGCGCCGGTCGGACAGCGGCCCGAGCAGCCATTGCAGGAACATTCCGCCCGCGAGATACGCGGTCATTGAGGTGGGCACCCATTCTTCCCCGGCATTAAAATTAGCCACGACGGCCAGCATGCCCGGCTGGATCATATCGTTGCCGATATAGGTCGCAAACTCGAACAACACCAGACACAGAGGGAACAAAAGCGCCTGCCGCCCCAGAAGGGACGCAGTATTTGGAGAATTATGCATATTTTTATTTCACAGACGTAAGGCTAATCGTTTGATTATTAGCGGAAGAATAAGAGACTGTCCGGGCGGGATTCGCAAGCGAGGCAGTAATGGGCGTTATTTTGCCCATTTATTGAGCGTAGCGCAATCTTCTGATTCACGTTAAGCACAATCTGAGATCGGCACTTTTGCCTTGTTTACGTTCAAAAAGGTGACTACGCTGCAAACAGCACATCAACGGGAAGGAAATCGCAGGTAATGAGCCAAAAAATCAGCTGGATAGATAACCTGCGCGCGCTCGCCTGCATGATGGTGGTGATGATTCACGCCAGCACGTCACTGGTAGTGAATTTTTCGGCGATACACACGGCGGAATGGACCGTTGCCAATCTGCTCAATTCGGCTTCGCGTGTCTGTGTACCGCTATTTTTTATGATTTCCGGCGCGCTGTTTTTTGGTGAACGGAGCGCACAAAAACGGCATTTCCTGCGCGTCACACTATGCCTGATTTTTTACAGCGTTGTCTCGCTTATCTATATCCTCACGATGACAAAGATTGGATTTTGGCCGTCTCTGCGTCTGATTCTGGAAAAACCGGTGTTTTATCACCTTTGGTTCTTCTACGCGATTATCGTGGTTTACCTCCTTTCCCCGCTGATAAACGTCAAAACTGTGTCTGGCAAATATCTGCTGATCGCCGGAATACTGCTCGGCGTGCTGGCGAACCCGCAGCTTCCGGCTTTCACCTGGCAGAAAATCCATCTGTTACCGCTGGATTTGTACATCAGCGGCGACACGTTTTATTACGTCCTGTATGCCCTGATGGGGCGCGCCATCAGCCAGCTTGATACCCGAAAATCCGGCGTGACGCTGACCGCCGTGGCCGTTTTCGTTCTCAGCACGCTGGCGATTGCGGACGGGACTTACCGGCAGATGCTGATTAACCAGAATTTCGCCGATACTTTCTACGTCTACACCGGCCCGCTGGTGTTTATCTCCGCCATATCACTGTTTGTGGTGTTTAAGAATGCGCTGGCACTGCGCATCCTGCCGGGATTTGCGCTGATCTCACGCCATTCACTGGCTATCTACGGCTTTCATGCGCTGATTATCATCGGATTGCGCGGCCGCCATCTCGATTTCCCCCAATTCCCGCTGCTCAATGTCGCGTACCTGTTTATCTGCGGGCTCGGCGGCGGCCTGCTGCTGGCGATGGCGCTGGGGAAAATTGACCGGCGGAATTGGGTGAGTTAATTCGGAGTAATGTGATTATAACTGGCGTGAATGATATTGGGTTATATTATTAATTCCTTTGTCTATTTTATTATGTCAGGAATGTACCGCAGGACGATTAATCTATTTCATTATCTTTGTCTGTTTTTTCTGGATACTCTTTCATTTCCTTTTTTCAGGCAAATCAACATGACATTTTGGCTGCCCTTTGAAATCAACGGTGAGATTTATTCGCTGGAACATCTGCGGGCATCGACAATTACCGCGGTAAGGCCTGCCAGCCATGACTTTCCAGTTCGTCAGTTGCAGATTTTTATTGTTTATACTGATCATTGTTTTACAGCACATCAGGCTGAGTCTGAGCTCTGGGTTTATCCGCACAGCCCTGGTAAGCACCGGCGCTATTTCTGCCGGGAGCGTTATTCTTATTCATGCCGCTTACCCGACCTTGTTAATAAATTGATTAACGAAAATGCGATATTAGCAAGAACTCCTCATCAGCATCAGGACACCTTTTATTATCTTGAAGAACATTATATGGGTGTAGATTATTGTATGTTTTTTGAGATAACGAAAAACACACATCCTGCGAGTGATATCCGATTAAAAGTAATGACAGGTTATCCGAGAGAAAAATGGGCCGGACAGGTTGGTGTAAACGGGCGATTCAGTTTTTGGTATATTTTTGATGCGAGAATGAAAGGAATAAAACTGCCGGCAAAGCGCAGATAACAAAAAAGCGACTCAGGGTCGCTTTTTTATTTTACAGCTTCAGGCGGAGGTCTTTAGATTTTTCATCTTATCGCGGCACGGCCAGCGACCTTTAAAGGCAGACACTGACGTACTGTTTAGCGTTGCTATTCAGTCCCACAAACCGTCAGTGAGTAAAATTTTACTCACTTATTGCTCAACTTGCAATCAGCAACGCCATCATTCCAGCGCTCCTGCGCCCGCCGGAATTGTCTTGCAGAGGAAAATCCGGCGGCGAGGGCGGCTTTTTCGATACCGGCGCCTTGTTGCAGACGTTGTTGCGCGACGGCGATGCGCAGCTGTTCGTGGTAGTCGCGCACGCTGATCCCCAGATACTGGCGGAACAAACGGGTGAGGTGGCGGCCGCTGATGTGTGCTCTGGCGGCAACGTCTTCCACCTGCCAGGCAGATTCCGGCTCGGCGGCCATCAGGTTTTGCGCGCGGTGTACGGCGGGATGCAGGTGATTGCGATAACGCAGCCACGGGGAAAGCTGCGGATCATTGCCACCACGGCGGAAATACACCACCATTTCACGGGCGACGTCCAGCGCGGCCTGCGGGCCGAGATGTGTGGCGATCAGGTGCAGTGCCAGATCGATACCGGCGCTGATCCCCGCGCTGGTCAGCACGGAACGATCCTCGACAAATATCCGGTTATCTTTCACCTGTGCGGCAGGCACCTGCTGTCGCAGACGCGCGATCACGTCGTGATGCGTGGTGCACTGATAGCCGTCGAGCAGCCCGGCCTTTCCCGCCAGAAGGCTGCCGGAACAGATACAAACCAGCGTCAGCAAACCGTTTTCGATGGCATTTTTTTGCTGACGCAGCCAGTCACAGGCAAATTGGGCGACGGGTGAGGAAAAATTTTCTGCTGAACGATCAACGCCGGGCATGATCAGAATGCTGCCTTCCGGCAACGCTTCCGGCAGTGGCTGCAAAAGGCTGACTGTCAGCCCGGTCGACATCGTGATTTCCGGCAGCGGGCCGATGTAGTGCAGCGCAAACTGCCCGGCGATACGCAGTGCCTCCGCCGGACCGGTCAGGTCTAAGGCCATCACGCCCGGCAGCGTCATAAAGTAGACATTTCGTTGCATATCGCCTCACAGATTCATCATCACTGCGCCTATCTTCACACAGCGCGAGCGAGTTCCGCCAGTGCGCCGCTGACGTCGGTAATCGTGGCAAAACGGTCGGCCAGCACCAGCTCGGTGCGCAATTTGATTTCAGCCGCGCTCAGCGTCACGCCGCTGGCGTGTGTCATCGGAAACGTCAGCGTCGCTTCGGTAACAAACGTCACTGTGTAACCCAGATCGGACGCCACGCGCGCCGTGGTTTCACAGCATTGTTCGGTACGCATTCCGGCAATGATCAGATGTGTGATACCTCGTTCCCGCAGCCACGCGTCGAGGCCGGATTCGGTCAGGGAATTGTGAACATGTTTATGGACAACGTGCTGCGGCTGATGGGTGAGAAAAGCCATCGGCGTGACCAGCCCGGATTCAAGCGAAAACACACCGTCAGGATTGACATGAAACACGTCGATGATGGGAACTTTACGGGTCTGACAGCCGTCGATCAGGCGGGTTAATGCCTGGCTGAAAGCCGGTAAATCATCCTGCTGCCAGAAATCTTTTTGCTCGAAAGAACGTTGCACGTCGATATTTAACAGGGCGCTGTGGGTCATTTTCGGACTCCGTCTGGTGAATGTGAAACCAGTCTGCGCCTGAAAACCTGCCGGGAGAATGCCAAAAACGGACATGATGCTGATGTTGGCGGACGATCTGCATCGCCCGCTGATAAAAATCAGATTTTCTGGTCAGCGCGCCAGTGGTGATAATCGATGTGGTCGGCCTGAAAATTGGTGGTCTGGGCGTCGCCGGTCAGGCGGTACGCCAGCTGGAAAGCGAAATCAAATGCCAGCCCTAAGCCTTTTCCGCTGAGCAGATTGCCGTCCTCGACAAAAGACTGATTCACATAAACACCGTCTTTGACGTCTTTGTATAAATCGCCGGAACAGACATAACGCCGTCCTTTCAGCAGGCCGTTACCGCCCAGAACGCGCGCGGCCGCCGAGCACAGCGGGCAAATCAGTTTTCCAGCTTCGTCATGACGGCGGACAAATTCCACGACATCTTTGCTGGCCGCCAGCGCCACCGAGCCTTCCGGGCCGCCGGGCATCACCACCGCGTCATACAAACGATCGCCCTGTGCGCTCAGCAATTCATTGGCCTGCATCTGAATGCCGTGGTAAGTGCGCAGCGTCAGGCTTTTCTGGCAGGCCAGCGTAGTGACCTGAATTTCCAGCCGCTCGAGAATATCGAGCACAATCACCGCTTCGCCTTCTTCAAATCCGTCGGCCAGCAGCAGCGCGACCTGCTTTTTCGCGTTATCCTTCACCATAATGCAAATGTCCTCTGAGGATGAAAATCAGAGGACATCATAAAATGAAACGATGTTTTGATATTGTGAGTCCGTCAGCAGACTAGAAAACCAGCTGAACTTTCGATGCTTTGGATTTATCCATTGCATAGTCCAGTGCTTCCACCAGACTTTCCTGCGGGAATTCCGCTGACAGTAACGGCATCGGATCGACGGTTTTATTCGCCAGCCATTCCACCGCCGTATTAAATTCCCCGGTGAAACGGAAGCTGCCGACCCAGTTAATTTCTTTGGCAATCAGCATCATCAGCGGGAATTCATTCACCACCGGCCCCATGCCGACCTGCACCAGTGTGCCGCGTGCGCGGGTGACTTCCAGACAGCGGCGGATAGAAGAAGGATGGCCGGAGGCGTCAAAGGAGACATCGAAGAAACCTTTTTCGGCCTGATATTCGCTGAAATCACCCTGCGCGGCGTCCAGCGCTTTGTTTGCACCAACGGCCAGTGCCAGCGTGCGGCAACGTTCGCTCGGATCCGTTACCACGATTTGTGCTGCACCTTTGGCTTTAGCGGCCAACACGATCAGGCAGCCAATCGGGCCGACGCCGGAAACAAACACCGTTTTGCCGTGAATATCCCCGGCCTGATTGACCGCATGGATTGCTACCGCAAGCGGTTCAGCGAAAACCATCAGCCGGTCGCTGACCTGATTGTCGTAAGGAATACACTGTTCGCTGTCGACGATTTTATATTGCGTAAATGCGCCGTTGATGTGCGGGAAATACATCGCGCTGCCGAAGAATTTCATGGTAGTACATTGGTTTTCATCACCGGAAAGGCAATATTTGCAGGCCTTGCATGGCTTGCTGGGGTTCAGCGCGACTTTCTGGCCCGGCTGCAAACGCGGGTTATCCGATTTTTCCACCACGCCGACCACTTCGTGCCCGAGCACCATCGCCTCGCGCACTTTGAAATCACCGACGGCACCGTGTTCGTAGTAATGCAGGTCGGAACCGCAGATGCCGCCACGGGTGATTTTTACCAGCGTGCCCTGGCCTGTGTAGTCGATGGTCTGGCCGATCACCGAGACGTCTTTTTTCCCGGTTACGACGCAGGATTGAGTGGCAATTGTCATGGAATTCTCGCTCTTTAAAGGGGGCATTTTTGGCCTGATGGCTCCCAGTAAAGAGCGTTTGGACGGCGGAAAATGTGACCACCGTCACTTTGTTTCGTGTTACGAAAACCTGTTACCCATAACTTGAACGGACTCAACCTTTCGCGGGCGGTTGCGCCTTGTTACGCGCAGGAATACTGAGGATCAGATGCGAGATCACGCCGCCGGTTAAGCCCCAGAACGCCGAACCCACGCCGAGTAATGTCACGCCGGACGCGGTGATCAGAAACGTGATAATCGCTGCGTCACGCTGACGTTCATTTTCCAGCGCCCGGTATAAACTCCCGGCAATAGTGCCGAGCAGTGCCAGCCCGGCGATAGTATGAATAAGCGCGGGAGGTAGCGCGGTAAACACCAGGCCGATCGAACCCCCAAACACACCGGCAATCAGGTAGAAAATCCCGGCGGCGACGGCGGCCATGTAGCGCTTTTTCGGATCCGGGTGGATATCTTCACCCATACAAATTGCGGCGGTAATGGCGGCGATACAAACGGTAAATCCGCCGAACGGTGCCAGAATTAACGCGGTGAGCGCGGTCCACGAAATCAGCGGCGAAACGGGCAGGTGATAGCCGTGCGCTTTCAGCGTGGCGATACCTGGTGCATTTTGTGACGCCATGGTCACCACGAAAAACGGAATGCCGATGCCGATAATGGAAGGCCACGTAAAATGCGGCATCACAAATGCCGGCGCGGCAAACGTCATGGTCTGGCCGTGCAGCGCAATATCACCTTGTAAGCCGGCGACGATCAGCCCGGCAATCAGCGCAAGCACCACCGCATAGCGTGGCAGGGCGCGTTTCGCCAGCAGATAAACCAGACACATCGTGCCCGCCAGCGCGAAATTACTTTGCAGCGAGGTAAACGCATTCAGCCCGAAACGCAGCAGAATGCCGCCCAGCATCGCAGCCGAAAGCGCCTGCGGAATGTAATGCATCAGTCTGGCGAACAAGCCGGTCACGCCGCACAGCAGGATCAGACCGGTGGCAAATACAAACACGCCAATGGCCTCGTTAATCGACGTGCCGGGCAGACTGGTGACGAGTAACGCTGCGCCGGGCGTCGACCATGCGGTCACGACCGGCGTGCGGTAATACAGCGAAAGTCCGATGCTCGTCACGCCCATTCCCAGGCCCAGCATGCTCAGCCAGCCACCGATTTGTGGCGCGCTGGCACCCGCCGCTTCAGCTGCCTGAAAGATAATTGCCGCGGAGCTGGTATAGCCGACTAAAACTGCGACAAATCCGGCGATCACCGCCGAAAAAGTGACATCCTGCAAACTGATACGCATGGTCATTTGTGAAAATCCTTCGGGTTAGCGGACGCTGGCGGTATGCTGTTGTGCGTTATAGCGCACATATGATGCGCTCAAGATATCACTGTGCGTTATAACGCACAATCGCGATGAACGATCATCGTCGCAGAGGAGACACAATGCAGGAACTTACCCGCCATATTGGCAGTCAGCTGAAAGCCGTGCGCAGCGAACGCGGATGGAGTCTCACTCAGGCGGCAGAAAAAACCGGCGTCAGTAAGGCCATGCTCGGGCAGATTGAGCGCGGCGAATCCAGTCCGACCGTGGCGACTTTATGGAAAATCGCCAGCGGGCTGAATGTCTCGTTTTCAGAGTTTCTCGAAACACCGCCGGAGCAATCTGCCGCGCTGCATCGCCACGGGTTGCTGACCACGTTTAACAGCGACACTTCAGGAATGCGCGTCGTGCCGTTATTCCCCTACGACACGACTTTGCGCATGGATATGTTTGTTATCGATCTCGAACCCGGCGGTTGCAGCGAGTCTACGCCTCATGAAGCCGGTGTTATCGAGCATGTGATTGTGATTGAGGGCGAACTGACGCTGACCGTGGATGGCGTGACCCGCGTACTGAGCGCCGGAGAAGCGCTGCGGTTTGCGGCGGATTGCGCGCACGCATACCGCAATAAGAGTGAACATTCCGTGCGTTTCCACGACCTGATACATTATCCGCAGTCCCGCCCGTAACGATTTCATTTACCGAGGAGAATGACCGATGAGCCAGCCGCAAGATGTTGTTATCCGTCCGTTAACGCCTGCCGACCGCGAAGGTTGGGAAAATTTGTGGCGCGGTTATCTGGATTTTTACCAGTCGGAGCTGGATCCGGCGCAGTTTGATTTCACGTTCCGGCGGTTGTCGGATCCTGACTATGACGGCATGTTTGGCTATGTGGCGGAATATCAGGGGAGGCTGGTCGGGCTGGTGAATTGCCTGAATCACGATCACGGCTGGCACATGAATCAGGTGGTGTATTTGCAGGATTTATACGTCGATGAGTCCGCGCGCAAACTGGGTATCGGGCAGAAACTGATTGAAGTGGTCTACGCTCATGCTGACAAAAACGAAAAAGCCAACGTGTACTGGATGACGCAGACCACCAATTACACCGCGCGCCAGCTTTATGACCGCGTGGGTAAACCGACTAACTTTATGAAATACATCCGCTAAAGCGGTTTACGCATATTCATTTTTGTCGTGACATAACCCAGGCTGGCATAAAGTGCCTGCGCGCCGGGATTGCTGGCGAAAACGTTCAGCTCAATCGCCACGCTGCCCAGCTCGCGCAGGTGTTCTTCCATCAGCCGGAACGCCGCGATGGCATGTCCCTGACGACGAAATTGCGGATAAACCGTCAGTTCATACACGAAAGCGCTGCGCACGCCGTAGCGTTCAATATTGGCAAACCACAGATATCCCACGGTTTCGCCAGGTTCTTCCTGCCTGATTTCATACAAATAGTGATCCGGTGTTTCAACGCCCTGCGGCAGCGCGTTTTTTGTGGCGCTGCGCGCGCGTTCCAGGGCCGTATCCGGCAGCCACAGCCCGGCATTCACATTCTCTTCGGCATAATCTTTCGCCAGCAGTTCTGCAAATTCTTCATAAAATGCAGCGCTCATCGGTACTAAAACAGTCATCATTTCCCTCTGATTTATCGGGCAGTTTCTGCCTTTTTATACGGCGTTACATAACATTCGCTGATGGTGGTGGAATGGCTATCAACCTGAGTGATGATGTAGCCTTTTTCAGTCAGCGCCACTGAGCTGTAGGGTGTTTCATTGTGCTTGTCGGAAATAACATCTTCGAAAGACTGAATGATTTTGGCTTTCTCGCCGGCGCGCGCCGGGTCATCCATTCCCTCGACCTGAATCATGGCCTGCCTGAACTGGTTGGAGAATGACGTTTTCCCCATCTTGCTTTCAATCACGGCTTTGATGTTCACCGTGACCTCGTTACCCAGCAAAAACAGCGTATTACTCTGATAAATAAGCATGTTTTTTCGCTTCGAGACCACAAAACCATTCTCGATGACCTTCATTTTGCTGTTGTTGGCGTAGGTCACATCATCGAGACAAATAGTTTTATCCCCGACCTTAAACTGGCTGAAACGTGCTTTGATTTCTTTCGGCGTAGATGCCGCCTGCGAGCACAGCGGAACAAGCAACAAAAGCGATAAGAGCCATGACTTCATAGGAGTTTCCCAAACAAGGTGCTGAGCCAGCTGACATAACAGCAGTATAGGGAGACACCGGCAGGATGCGAACGTTTATCTTTGCGGGACAGTTTTTTACCGTTTTGGCTAAAGACCCGCCCCTGTTATGCCGATAATTCAGGCGATAAGGGAATTCCTGCTTATCTTCAGGGGGCACAAATCAGGGACAGATAATCCGCGTTTTTTCATCGTGAATTTCACAGTACGTTGACTGTTCCGGGGTAATTATGAGTCAGATGCAGGCGCTTTCACCGGCAGCCGGAGTTGGGGTTGCACCACAGAAAACTGTTCCTAAAAAAACCATGCGTACCCGTACGCTGATGCTGATTGTCGGGCTACTTACGATAAGTCTCGGTTACATCATTACGGTCGGATTGCTGAGCTGGCAGTCCGCCGGGCAGCAGCGCGACATCGCCCGCCGTTATCTCCAGCAGACCGCCAATACCGACGGCTATCTTGCCCGCCAGAAACTCGACACGGCCCTGCATGCCGCGCGTGACCTGGTTCAGAGCATGATCAGCCTGCGTGAAGCCGGGCATACTGACCGCAAACTCGCCGATACGCTGTTACAAAATGCGCTCAAAAGTCATCCGGATTTTTTATCGATGTCACTGGCCTGGGAGCCGGACGCGTTTGACGGCAAAGACGGCGATTTCGCCGCAAAAGAAGGGCAGGATCCCAACGGGCGTTATGTCCGCTACGTTGACCGCGATACCAGCGGAAATACCGTGCTGCACAATCTCACCGACTACGAAACGCCGGGCAGTGGCGACTACTATTTGCTGCCGCGAAAGCTGCAAAAAGAAGTCATTCTGGAGCCATACAGTTACCCGTATAACGGCGTGGATACGTTGCTGACGTCCATTGCCGTGCCGATTATCGTGGACGGGAAATTTCTGGGTTCGGTAACGGCGGATTTCTCGCTGCAAACCTTGCAGACGCTGGTCAATGGCATCAAACCGTATCAGGGAACCGGCTACGCAATGCTGTTTTCGCAGACCGGCCATTTCATCTCTTCGCCTAAAAAAGAGCAGGTCACGCACCAGCTTGAAAACGATGCGCCGTTGCTGAAAAGCATACAGACCGGGCAAATGACCAGCCGCGAACAGCAGGATCCGGTGCTGGGCGAAAACGCCTTTGCCGAGTTTGTGCCGATTCAGATCGGTAATACCGGCACGCCGTGGATGCTGGGCATTGTGGCGCCGGTAAAAGCGGTGATGAAAGAAAGTACGCGTCAGCTTTATTACGCGCTGGTGCTGATGGTGCTGAGCATCGTGGTGGTGTTTGCCGTGCTGAGCGTGATTTTCACCCGCAAAGTTTTGCGCCCGGTGGGCGGGGAGCCTGCGGATGCGGCGAAAATCGCGCTGACGGTCGCAGACGGTGACCTAACGCACCCGATCGTCACGCAGAAAAACGATCACAGCAGCATCTTCTTTGCCCTGCAAACCATGCAGGCGCAACTGCGGCATGTAGTGAACGACATTATTTCGACCAGCCATGCGGTCGGCAGCGGCGCATCGCAGATTGCCGCGGGGAATATCGATCTGGCTTCGCGAACCGAGCAGCAGGCGGCCGCGCTGGAAGAAACCGCCGCCAGCATGGAACAGCTGACGGCGACGGTAAAACAGAATGCCGATAATGCACACGTTGCGACCGAACTGACGGCGAACGCCACGGAAATCGCCGGAAAGGGCGATCGCATTATGTCCGACGTAGTCGGCGTAATGAGCGCGATTGACGACAGTTCGCGGCGAATTGGCGACATCACGACGGTCATCAACGGCATTGCTTTCCAGACCAATATTCTGGCGCTGAATGCGGCGGTAGAAGCCGCCCGCGCGGGCGAGCAGGGGCGCGGATTTGCCGTGGTGGCATCTGAAGTGCGCAGTCTGGCGCAACGCAGCGCCGACGCCGTAAAAGAGATTTCTGCCCTGATTGAGGAATCGACGTCCCGCGTTGATCACGGCGTCGGGCTGGTGAAAAGCGCCGGGGAAACGATGAAAGAGATCATGAAAGCGGTCACCGACGTGCGCGATATCATGAGCGAAATTGTCGCGGCCTCCGACGAGCAATCGCGCGGGATCAGCCAGGTGACGCAGGCCGTACACGAAATGGACGGTGTGACGCAGCAAAACTCCGCGCTGGTTCAGGAAGCATCAGCTGCTTCGGCTTCTCTGGAAGATCAGGCGCGTCGCCTGAATGAAATAGTTCAGGTATTCCGGCTGAAATAATAGCGACGCAGATGCTATTAATACCCCACCCCAACCCTCCCCCCGCGAAGGGGGAGGCTGGGAGGGGGTTTTACACCGGGCAGGAGAACTGAAATATCGGTTTTTTAAACGACACGTCCCCCTTTCTGCGCTATGTTTTTCTCCTTTGCTGTATTTTTTCAGGAGATTTCCATGAGCCAGCCTTCGCTGATTTTGTATTCTGATGCGAATTATTTCAGTCCTTACGTGATGTCAGCTTTTGTGGCGCTGACAGAAAAGGGCATCCCGTTTGAACTGGAAACGGTCAGTCTGGCGGATGCGGAGAACCTGAAAGAAACCTATTCAGCACTGTCCATGACCCGTCGTGTTCCGACGCTGACCAATGGTACGTTTGTGTTATCCGAATCTTCCGCGATTGATGAATACGTGGAAGAGCTGTTCCCGGCGCCGACGTTTCCGGCTATCTATCCCCCGGATCCGGAAAATCGTGCCAAAGCGCGTGAAGTGCAGGCGTGGCTGCGCAGCGATCTGATGCCCATCCGTCAGGAACGTTCAACGGAAGTGGTCTTTGCGGGGGCTAAATGTCCGCCGCTTTCTGCTGAGGGCCAGCAGGCCGCAGAAAAGTTGTATGCCGCCGCCGAACGTTTACTGGGGGATAAAGAGCATTTGTTTGGTGAATGGAGTATTGCGGATGTTGATCTGGCGCTGATGCTGAACCGTCTGCTTCTCAATGGTGATGCAATGCCGGAAAAACTGGCGGCTTACGCACAGGCGCAGTGGCAACGACCCGCTGTTCTGGAGTGGTTAGCGCTGTCTGCTAAATAACTAAAAAGGTGCGCGGCCTGTTTAGCCGCGCGTTGCTCTTTCAGCCTAGTGTTTTCGTCAGGAAATAGCGGGTATGGGTTGACGGTGCATCATCAGGTGTACGGGTATCGCGGATATAATCTTCCAGCGTCATCTGCGTCGCATAACCCATGCGCTCATAGAAAGGCCGAGCCTGAAAACTAAACGTATCGACCAGCGAATACCGGCAGCCCCGCGTTTTGGCTTCTTCTTCCGCTTCTGTAATCAGCTGTGTCCCGACATCTTTTCCGCGTAACGACTCATCGACCCACAGCATCTGGATATACATCCAATTACCGATGGTTTCAGCCACAATTCCTGCCTGTTTGTGACCATTTTCATCTTCAACAAAAATCCCTAACTCGCGAAATTTCGGCTGCGGAATGAAGTTTCTGTTGAAACTGCGCAGACCGGCTTTGATTTCATCGAGATCGTCTGCGGTCGGGGCATGGCTGAGTCGGGTCTTCATGACATTCTTCCTTTTTCGTTAGCGTTTGGTCGTAGCGAGTCGGACTGCAAAAGCAATAAAAACGGTACCCGTGAGACGATCCAGCGTTCTGACTACCCCCGGACGGCGTAACCAGCGCGACAGCGGGCGCGTGGCAGAAATCATTGTGACTGACCAGAGTGTGCCAATCACGGCGTGCATGGCGGCGAGCCCGAAAATATAGGGCCCGACGGGATAGCCGGTAGCGACAAACTGCGGCAGGAAAGAGACATAAAACACACCGACTTTCGGGTTCAGCACATTGCCAAACAGCCCTCTCAGGAACGGTGAATTACCGATACGTCGCATTTTTCCGCCGCCTTCAGGCGCCGCCATGTTCATTTCGCTGCGGGGTTTGAACAACATTTGCAGGCCCAGCCAGCCGAGATACGCGGCACCGATCCATTTGAGTACATTGAACGCGATTTCAGACGCGGCGAGCACGGCACCCAGGCCGAGTGCGACCATCGCCCCCCACAGCAGACAACCGCTGCTGATCCCGATGGCGGTAGACAGCGCTTTTTTACTGCCCTGACTGGCGGCGGTACGCAGTACTAATGCGGTATCCAGGCCAGGCGTGAGGGTCAAAATGCCGGCGGCAAACGCGTAAGAAATAAGGGATTCGGTGACGGTCATGGCTTTTCCTGATGAGCGAAAAAACCAGAATAGTTAACAAAATAGGTAAGATGCAATCAGGATGTAAAAGAAATTCTGAGAGGGCGGCGCAGATAAACAAAAAGCCTGTGGAAGATGCGCTTCCACAGGCTTTTTAAGAGGGTTTTATCGGGCTACGGTTCTGCGCGGCGATTATTTGTATATTTCAGCGTCAGCGTGCAGTTTGTTGTTACCGGTCACGGAAATGATACGGTAAGAAGAAGCACCGGCGTCTTTCGCCTGCTGTGACAGTTTTGCTTCCAGGCCACTCAGAGTGGTGGAGTTAGCCGCAGAGATAACACCGATTTTCTGCATGTCACCGGAAGGCTGAGTGACCTGCTGAGCCGCGAAGCTACCGAAAGAAATCAGGGAGAGGGTAGCAGCTACAGCAAAAATTTTGACGTTTTTCATGATAAGTATTCCATTCAGGTTTGTATGAGTGAAAGGTGGTTGCCTTTCGATGGAGGTATAATAGGCCTGATGAATGGAGATGAAAAACGGATTGATTTGAGTAACTCGTTCAAAATATTTGGCGTACTTTTTACGCAATTTTACGTCCCTGTGCGGGTACCTGACGAAAGCCCTGTTGATGCTGACGTTGCCTTTAAAAACGTCAGCATTTGCTGCTATTTTCTCCTTCCTGCTGATTTTTGGCGGGTTTGTCGATTCAGTGCTACGCTTTCAGGGTAGTTTGAGAGAGGGTTGTGCGTGGGGCATGAAAATAAACCTGCCACCCGGTTTGCAGAGTCTCAACGGTTCTGCTTTTGTTTGGCCGACTTGGCTGAACAATATTCACGGTAACGGAAATCTATTCGGAGGAGTCGAAAATGGGAATTTTATCCTGGATCATCTTTGGTCTTATTGCAGGTATTCTGGCTAAGTGGATCATGCCGGGCAAAGATGGCGGTGGTTTCATTCTGACTGTAGTACTGGGTGTTGTCGGTGCTGTGGTGGGTGGCTATATCAGTACATTCTTCGGTTTTGGCCGCGTGGACGGATTCAATTTTGGCAGCTTCGTTGTCGCTGTTATCGGTGCGATCGTCGTTCTGTTTATCTACCGTAAAATCAGAAGTTAAGGTTTCGACCTGACGTTGAAGTGTTAAAAGCCGCGTAAGTCGCGGCTTTTTTGTGTCTGTTAATCACTCTACCGGTGAAGTCGGCAGACGCACGATGTCCTAATTTTCATTGCCCATCCAGTAAACGCCTTCCTTCGCCCAGAAGGGCCCTTCGATAAAGTCGAGCAGGTCAGAATACTCCTCGTAAAACTGCTTGCCGTCGCGGTTGTACACGCGCATATAACCGGAATAATGCCCGCCATCGCCCGGCATGGTCATGCGCGGGATAAATTCGAAAGTCCGGTACTCACGCACCACATACTGCTTGTTAGGGCTCCACTGCTCGGAGACGAGTTTTCCCTGCTTCCACCACTGATAGCCTGCTGTCATCAGCGCGAGCAGTACCGCCAGCATTACCCAGCGCTTGCGCTGACGCACCAGGGCTTCCTGACTTTTGATTTTCATACTTAGTATTCTTTTCAGCGGATTCGAAAATAGCTCTCAATGTGGCTGAAAAGTATCAGCTTGTCTTGAAAAAGTGTGTATCGCCTAAATCGCCACCAGCCCCCGCACGCCTTCCGCCTCCATTTCTTGTCCGCGCCCCCGTTTAACAATGCTGCCGCGCGACATCACCAGATAGCTGTCGGCGAGTTCGGCGGCGAAATCGTAGAATTGTTCTACCAGCAGAATGGCCATGTCGCCGCGGGCGGCGAGTTGTTTAATGACGGCACCGATTTCCTTAATCACTGACGGCTGAATGCCTTCGGTGGGTTCATCGAGGATCAGGAGAGTCGGTTTGCAGGCCAGCGCACGGCCAATCGCCAGCTGCTGTTGCTGACCGCCCGACAAATCCCCGCCGCGACGATGTTTCATTTCCAGCAGGATCGGGAACAGGTGATAGATTTCATCCGGCACCTGCTTTGCCCGGCTGCCGGAAAAACGCGACAGGCCCATCAGCAGATTTTCTTCGACGGTCAGGCGCGGAAAAATTTCGCGTCCCTGCGGGACGTAGGCAATGCCCGCCTGCACGCGCTGGTGCGGCTTGCGGGCATTGATCACCTGATCCTGCCAGCTGATGGTGCCGGATTTCGCCGGGATCAGCCCCATCAGGCATTTGAGCAACGTCGTTTTGCCGACGCCGTTTCGCCCGAGCAGACACGTCACTTCGCCGATTTTTGCCTCAAAAGACAGACCGCGCAGAATGTGGCTGCCGCCGTAAAACTGATTCAGTTCATTTACCTGCAACATAATGCGATTCCTCAGCGCCCTAAATACACGTCGATAACCTGCTCGTTGGCCTGTACGTCACGCAGTGAACCTTCGGCCAGAACCTGTCCCTGATGCAGCACCGTCACGTGATCCGCAATGGTTTCTACAAAACCCATATCGTGCTCAACCACCATCAGAGAATGTTTGCCCGCCAGCTGCTTAAACAGCTCGGCGGTGTATTCGGTTTCGGCATCGGTCATGCCCGCCGCCGGTTCGTCGAGCAGCAACAAATGCGGCTCCTGTACCAGCAACATACCGATTTCCAGAAACTGTTTCTGACCGTGAGAAAGCAGGCCGGCAGGACGATGACGTTCCGCCGTGAGGCGCAGCGTCCCTAGCATTTCATCAATGCGGTCGCGCTGTTCGCTGTTCATTTTTGCGCGCAGGCACGCCCATACTGACTTATTGGTTTTCTGCGCGATTTCCAGATTTTCGAATACCGTCAGCGCTTCAAACACCGTCGGTTTCTGGAATTTCCGCCCGATGCCGGACTGTGCGATGCGCACGGGATCCAGCTTTGTCAGATCGGTGCGCTGATCGTAAAAAACGCGTCCGCTTTGCGGTTTGGTTTTGCCGGTGATCACGTCCATCAGCGTGGTTTTCCCCGCGCCGTTAGGGCCTATCACGCAACGTAACTCGCCGACGCCGATGTTCAGCGACAAATTGGTCAGCGCTTTAAAACCGTCAAAACTGACGTTGATGTTTTCCAGCTGCAAAATCGGATCGGTCTGCTCGCGGTGCCTGTCCGCCAGATGCGGTTGGGTAAACAGGTCTTCAGTCATGGTCATCGGGCTCATCAGGATTTCCTTTTGCGCAGCAGGCCAATCACGCCATGCGGCAGGAACAGCGTCACCAGAATAAACATGCCGCCGAGAACAAATTGCCAGTATTCGGGAATGGCGACGGTGAACCAGCTTTTCGCGCCGTTGACGATGCCCGCGCCAATCACCGGGCCGATCAGCGTACCGCGTCCGCCGAGTGCCACCCAGATGGCGGCTTCGATGGAGTTGGTTGGCGACATTTCGCCCGGATTAATGATCCCGACCTGCGGTACGTACAGCGCGCCCGCCAGGCCGCACAGCATGGCGGAAATCGTCCAGACGAACAGCTTGAAACCTTTCGGATCGTAGCCGCAGAAAATCAGCCGGTTTTCAGCGTCGCGTACTGCCGTCAGCACGCGGCCATATTTGCTTCTCGCCAGCGCAAAACCCAGCGCGAGGCTGGCGACCAGCACCAAAACCGTCGCCAGAAATAATCCCACGCGCGTGCCGGTAGCCGTGACCGGAAAGCCGAGCAGGGTGGTGAAACCGGTGAAACCGTTATTGCCGCCGAAGCCGGTTTCATTGCGGAAAAACAACAACATACCGGCATAGGTCAGCGCCTGCGTCATTATGGAAAAATACACGCCTTTGATTTTTGAGCGGAAGGCGAAATAGCCGAACACAAATGCCAACGCGCCTGGCACCAGTACAATCAGGCACAGCGCCCAGGCAAAATGCTGCGTGCCCGCCCAGAACCACGGCAGCTCGGTCCACGACAGAAACGACATAAAGTCCGGCAGCCCGCTGCCTGCGGCCTGTCGCATCAGATACATGCCCATCGCATATCCGCCGAGCGCGAAAAAAAGCCCGTGACCGAGTGACAACAAACCGGCATAGCCCCACACCAGATCGAGTGCGATCGCGACGATCGCATAACAGAGGATCTTACCGGCCAGCGTCAGCGTGTAAGTGGAAATCGCCAGCGGACTGGTGGCGGGCAGCAGCGCCAGAAACGGCATCACAATCAGGAGGATGAGCACCAGCGTGCCCACAGAAATTGCAATCTTCGGCGCTTTTTGTACGCCGGTAATCGTCAGCGGCTGGCTCATCAGTCAATCACCCTGCCTTTAAAGGCGAAGAGTCCCTGCGGACGTTTCTGGATAAACAGGATTATCAGCGCGAGGATCAGGATTTTGCCCAGTACCGCGCCGATTTCCGGCTCAAGAATTTTGTTCACAATGCCCAGACCAAAGGCCGCCACCACGGTGCCTGCCAGTTGTCCGACGCCGCCGAGCACCACGACTAAAAAGGAATCGATGATGTAGCCCTGACCAAGTTCCGGGCCGACGTTGCTCAGCTGCGACAGCGCGACGCCACCCAGACCGGCGATCCCGGAACCGAGGCCGAACGCCAGCATATCGACGCGTCCCGTCGGCACGCCGCAGCAGGCCGCCATCGCACGGTTTTGCGTGACGGCGCGCACGTTCATGCCGAGCCGCGTTTTGTTGAGCAGCAGCCAGGTCAGACCGAGAACCAGCATGACGAAGATGATCACCGCGATGCGGTTGTATGGCAGCACCAGGTTGGGCAGCAGCTGAATGCCCCCGGACAACCAGCCGGGGTTCGCCACTTCCACGTTCTGCGCGCCAAACAGCACGCGCACGCCCTGGATCAGGATCAGGCTGATGCCCCACGTCGCCAGCAGGGTTTCCAGCGGACGACCGTATAAATGACGGATAACGGTGCGCTCCAGCGCCATGCCAATTCCGGCAGTGATAAAAAATGCCACCGGCAGCGCCACCAGCGGATACAGCGCCAGCAGCCCCGGCGCGTAGTGCTGAAACAGCGACTGCACCATGTACGTGGAGTAAGAACCGAGCATTAACATTTCGCCATGCGCCATATTGATCACGCCCAGCAAACCGTAAGTGATCGCCAGTCCCAGCGCGGCCAGCAGCAGAATTGAGCCAAGTGATAAACCGGTAAAAGCCTGACCGAGTAAATCGCCGATCATCAGACGATGCTGCACGGCTTTCAGACTGGTCAGTGCGGCATTGCGCACCGTGGCATCAGGCTCCGTTTTCGGGTCAGTCAGACTTTGCAGGCGGCCTTGTGTATCCGGATCGCCCGAGGTGCCGAGAAGTTCAACGGCTTTCAGACGCACCTGCGGGCTGGCATCGGCCAGCTGTAAATTCGCCAGCGCGATGGAAAGGGCATCGTGAACCGTGCGGTCTTTTTCCAGCTCAAGACGACGCGTCAGCAGCGGCAACTGATCGGCCTGCGCTTCGCGCTGTAAGGCTCTGGCCGCCTGTAAACGGACGGTGCTGTCAGTGCTCACCAGACGATGTGCGGAAAGGGCATTGGCAATCAGAATGCGCAGGCGGTTGTTCAGCCAGACTTTTTTTGTATCGCCCTGTGGTTTGACGCCGCCCTCCAGCGGTGTCAGCCGGTCGCCGTTCTGGATGAATGCGTGTTTCGCTTCGTCGGTGACGACGTTTTCCTGCTTCAGCGCTTCGAGCAGCGGCAGCCTTTCCGGCTGCGGATCCGCCGCCCATTGCTGTAATAACGTGGCCTGCTGACTGCGGCTGGCGGCAGCAAAGTCATTCGCCGCACCCGCCTCGGCCAGCAAAGGAAGGCAACAAAGCAGGAAAAGCAGTGATCGGATGAGGATTCTCATAATGTTCTCGCCGCATAAAGTGGATGCTGGTTTGCTCCTCCCCCTGCGAAGGGGGAGGCGGGGAGGGGGTTTTGCAAACAACACTGTCGCCATTAATACCCCACCCCAACCCTCCCCTTCGCAGGGGAGGGAGCTGACCGGTTTATCCTTCCACTCCTTCATTCGAAGGAGCTTGATCAGTGAGCCGTTTTCACCGGGGTATCTGGCTTTTTGTCGTTACCCGCGATGTACGGGCTCCACGGCTGGGCGCGGATCGGTTTGTCGGTCTGCCAGACCACGTTGAACTGACCGTTGGATTCGATTTCGCCGATCATCACCGGTTTGTGCAGGTGATGGTTGGTTTTATCCATGGTCAGCGTGAAACCAGACGGTGCGGCGAAGGTCTGTCCGGCCATCGCGGCACGGACTTTATCCACGTCCGTCGTCCCGGCTTTTTCCACCGCCTGCGCCCACATATGGATGCCGACATAGGTGGCTTCCATCGGGTCGTTGGTCACCGCAGTACCGGCGTTTGGCAGGTTGTGCGCTTTGGCGTACGCCTTCCATTCGGCAACGAATTTCTTGTTGGTTGGATTATCGACGGACTGGAAGTAGTTCCACGCCGCGAGGTCACCGACCAGCGGTTTGGTGTCGATGCCGCGCAGTTCTTCTTCGCCGACGGAGAATGCCACTACCGGTACGTCGGTGGCTTTCACGCCCTGATTGGCCAGTTCTTTATAGAACGGCACGTTGGAGTCTCCGTTGATGGTTGAGATCACGGCGGTTTTGCCGCCTGCGGAGAATTTTTTAATGTTGGACACGATGGTCTGGTAATCGCTGTAACCGAACGGCGTATAGACTTCTTCGATATCGCTGTCTTTCACGCCTTTGGAATGCAGGAAGGCGCGCAGGATTTTGTTGGTGGTGCGCGGATACACGTAGTCGGTGCCGAGCAGGAAGAAGCGTTTGGCGGCGCCGCCGTCTTCACTCATCAGATATTCCACCGCCGGAATGGCCTGCTGGTTAGGCGCGGCGCCGGTGTAGAACACATTTGGCGACATCTCTTCACCTTCGTATTGCACCGGATAGAACAGCAGGCCGTTCAGCTCTTCAAACACCGGCAGCACGGATTTGCGCGACACCGACGTCCAGCAGCCGAACACCACCGCGACTTTATCCTGTGTCAGCAGCTGGCGGGCTTTTTCAGCGAACAGCGGCCAGTTAGACGCCGGATCGACCACCACCGGCTCCAGCTTTTTGCCGAGCACGCCGCCGTGCGCGTTGATATCGTCAATGGTCATCAGCGCCACGTCTTTCAGCGGCGTTTCGGAAATAGCCATGGTGCCGGAAAGCGAATGCATGATACCGACTTTGATGGTGTCAGCAGCCTGTGCGCTCCAGGCTAAACCCATGCTGACTACGGTGGCGGAAAGAGCAAAGGCTTTAATAAAACGTCGACGTTGCATAGATGTACCCTCTGGAAAAGTTAAGAGAACGCTGTTATGTAGGAAGTCGAAAAAACATTTAAAAAAGTCATGACGGGTTGCCCTCGTCACTCTCCGCCCGCGCCCGGTGCAGCATATGCAGGGTAATTTTGCGCACCTCGGCTTTACTGACGGCAATATGGTCGTGTAACTGGCGCTGTGCCTCCTCAGTCTGTTGTTGGATGATGGCGAGCAAAATGCCCGCGTGTTCTTTATAGGTAGCGTTGACGCGCTCACCTTTGGTGAAATCCAGACGCCGGATGATGCGGATTTTCTCCGTCAGTTCGCGGTGGATACGCGCCATTTCGGCGTTACCCGCCGCCGCCACCAGCGTCATATGAAACTCTTCGTCATAACGCGAAACCCGCTGGCCGTCTTCGAGCTGCGGTTGGTCAATCCAGAACGCTTTCAGTTCGGCCAGTTGTAACGGCTGCAATGACGGCGACAGCGCGCACAGACGTTTCACCGCTTCCAGTTCCAGTACGATGCGCAGATCGTAAAGCTGCTCGAAAAAGTCGAAATCGAACGGACGAACCTGCCAGCCGCTGCGGAAAAACACTTCGACATAACCTTCGTGTTCCAGCCAGAACAGCGCCTGACGCACCGGCGTGCGGCTGACTTCCATCCGGTCAGCGATGTCGTTTTCGCTGAACCGGTCACCCGGCAGCAGGCGGAAGCTGAAAATGTCGTCTTTCAGTTGCTGATAAATACGTTCTGCCAGCCCTTCCGGACGGCTTTTACTGCGTGAAGATTTAGAGCCCGTCAGTTGCATGAAATATTCCCTGTTTGTCGGTAGCGTTAAACGGCTGCGTCCAGCCACAGCAAGGCATCACCCGGACCGACCGGACGACCCTGCTGGCAACTGATTTTCAGAACGATGCCGGCGCACGGCGCGGTAACCGACAGTTCCATTTTCATGGCTTCGACAACGATCAGTGGCTGGCCTTCTTCGACCTGCTGACCCGGCTCGACCAGGATTTTCCAGACGTTTCCGTTCAGATCGGCGCTGACGAGATGCCCGTCCTGATCCGCATCGTCCTCCACTAACTGCACGGCGTTGGCGGCGGCTTCCACTGCGGCGCTTTCCGCTTCGTGCCAGTGCGCCACTTCGCGGGTAAAGGCTCCGGCCTGTTTCTCGCGAAAATCAGCAATATCGGCGGCGTTGTCGGCGAGAAATTGCGTATATTGCGCAAAGTCGAATTCGGTCTCTTCGATACGAACTTGTGCGCGGCCTTCGCGGAACGCGTCGCGCTGAATGTCCAGTTCGGCTTCACTGACCTCGTAGAAACGCACCTGATCGAAAAAGTGCAGCAGCCACGGTTCGCCGTTTTTAAACTGTTCATTTTTCAGGAACTTGTTCCAGATAGGTAACGTGCGGCCCACCAGCTGATAACCGCCCGGCGAATCCATGCCATAAATGCACATGTACATGCCGCCGATACCGACCGTGCCTTCGGCGGTAAAAGTACGCGCCGGGTTGTATTTGGAACTGAGCAGACGATGACGCGGATCAACCGGCACTGCGCAGGGCGCACCGAGATACACATCGCCCAGCCCGAGGATCAGATAGCTGGCGTCGAAAATGATGTTTTTCACTTCGTCGCGGCTCGCCAGCCCGTTGGTGCGCTGGATAAAATCGACGTTATTCGGCAGCCAGGGTGCGCCGGCACGCACGGTTTGCTGATAACGTTCAACTGCGCCGAGTGTGGCGGAATCTTCAAAGGCCATCGGCATATGTACGATACGGGTCGGGATTTTGAGCTGGCTGACATCAGGCAGATTGTGTTCCAGCGTCAGTAAATGTTGCAGCAGCGCCCTCTGATGCAGCACGCCACTGTCATAGCGGATTTGGAGCGAGCGCACGCCCGGCGAAAGTTCTTCAATGCCCTGCTGTCCGGCGGCTTTGATGGCGTTCATCAGCAGGTAGATGCGCATACGCACCGCCAGATCCAGCACGTTATCTCCGTACTCAATCAGCACGTAGCCGTCGCCCGCCTGACGGTATTCCACCGAAGGCCGGTCGTCTGTCGCAGGAAGCGCCGCAAGTATCGTGGCAGAAGCAGTGGTATCGGGCAGCAGCGACGGCACCGGCAGCGCCATCGCGTTGACAGGCATCAGCGAATCAATCGTGCCCTGCTGCGCCAGTTCAAGTGCCTGGGCCTGTTCAAAACTGATCGGATGGAACCGGATTTTATCGCCCGGTTTCACCTGTCCGACTTTCCATAATTCGGCCTTAGCGATGGTCACCGGACAAACAAAACCGCCGAGACTTGGCCCGTCGCGGGTCAGAATGACCGGGAAATCGCCGGTGAAGTTGATTGCACCAATGGCGTATTCACAGTCATGCACGTTCGAGGGATGCAGACCGGCTTCGCCACCGTCCTGCCGCGCCCATTGCGGTTTCGGGCCGAGCAGCCGCACGCCGAGGCGGTTGGAGTTGTAATGCACCTGCCATTCGGATTCGAAGAAGGTGTCGATGGATGCTTTGGTGAAGAAATCCGGTGCGCCGTGCGGCCCGTAAAGCACGCCGATATTCCAGATATCGCCGTAAGGCGACACGATATTTTCGGCAGCGGCCTGCGGTAAACCGACCGGTGCGGGCGTGGTGCAGGCCGCGAGTTCCGGCTGAGAAACGGTCAGCATATCGGCGACGCGCAGCGTGCGACCGGCATGGCCGCCAAACTGCCCGAGCGCAAAGGTCGAGCGGCTGCCGAGATACACCGGCACATCAAATCCGTTACGTACCGCCAGATAGGTGCGGCACCCCTGCGTGGCGCGGCCCAGCGTCAGCGTCTGACCGGCTTTTACGTTCACCGGCTGCCAGTAAGAAACCGGCTCGCCATCAATATTTGCCGGACAACGTGCGCCGGTCAGGGCGATAATTGCGTCACAATTAAAACGCAGCACCGGCCCCTGTAATGTGAATTCCAGACCGGCAGCATCAGGATGATTACCGACAATGCGGTTGGCGAGACGGAAGGCAAAATCGTCCATCGGGCCGGAAGGGGGGACGCCGATATCCCAGTAACCGAGGCGTCCCGGATAATCCTGCACGCTGCTGTACGTGCCGGGCGCAATGACTTCGACGGCGTTTGGTGCGTAAGCAAAACTGTCGAGCATCCGCGTCCACATTTGGGCGTCGCGGAACACCGGCGTAGCCACCACCTGGCGCAGATAATCAATGTTGGTGGCGATACCATGCAGACGTGTGGCGGCAAGCGCGGCAGACATTTTCGCCAGCGCGTCCTGACGGTCGGTGCCGTGAACAATCAGTTTGGCGATCATCGGGTCGTAAAATGCGGAGACTTCGCTGCCGGTAGAAACCCAGCCGTCAACGCGCACATTTTCGGGGAAAAACACTTCGGTCAGCACGCCCGGACTTGGCTGGAAATTCTTCAGCGGATCTTCGGCATAAATTCGCACTTCCATCGACGCGCCCTGCGGGGATTTTTCCATCGCAGGCCAGTCGGGCGGCTCGTCTGCGGCGACTTTCAGCATGCAACTGATGAGATCTAAACCGGTGACCATTTCGGTGACCGGATGCTCCACCTGCAAACGGGTATTCACTTCGAGGAAATAAAATTCGTCGCGTGCGGCGTCATAGATAAATTCAACGGTTCCGGCGCTGCGGTAATTCACCGATTCACCCAGCTGCACGGCGGCGCGGTGCAGGGCTTCGCGGCTGGCCTGCGGCAGATTCGGCGCAGGCGTTTCTTCCACGACTTTCTGATTGCGGCGCTGCAACGAACAGTCGCGTTCGCCGAGCGCTACCACGCGGCCCTTGCCGTCGCCAAAAATCTGTACTTCAACGTGACGGGCGCGATCGACAAAGCGTTCCAGAAACACTCCGGCGTCGCGGAAAAATTGCTCGCCGAGACGCTTCACGCTGTCCCACGCGGCGCGTAATGCGTCTTCATTGTCGCAGCGCGTGAGGCCAATGCCCCCGCCGCCTGCGGTGCTTTTCAGCATGACCGGATAACCAATTTTTGCGGCAGCATTTACCGCATCTTCAAGGCTGGCGAGCAAACCGGTGCCCGGCGTCATGGGCACATTCGCGGCGCCGGCTAATTCACGGGCGCGGTGCTTGAGACCAAACTCGCGGATTTGTCCGGCAGTGGGCCCGATAAACACAATGCCCGCGGCTTCGCAGGCGTCGGCGAATTCGGCGCTTTCGGATAAAAATCCGTATCCCGGATAAATCGCCTGTGCGCCGGTTTCCTTCGCGGCGGCGAGAATTTTGTCGATCATCAGGTAGCTTTCGCTGGCCTTTTCACCGCCCAGCGCAATGGCGATATCCGCCTGCGTGACGTGTGGCGCATTCCGGTCGGCGTCGGAATAAACGGCCACGCTGGTGACGCCCAGACGTTTCAGCGTGCGGATGGCGCGGCAGGCGATTTCGCCACGGTTAGCAATTAAAACGGTGTTAAACATATGCGCGCCCTCAGCTTTTAACCGGTGATGAATTCAGGCTCTGGATGTAACTTCTCCAGCCGCCAGACGCCGTAATATCGGTGGCTTCGCCAATCGCCCACGGCTCGCAGATAAAACCTTTTACGATGCGTCCATCGGCCAGTTCGAGCGATCCGATACCGAGCGGTGCCGGGATTTCGGCGACGAATTCTCCAAAACGTGCCAGCGGGATATCCCACAATTCGACGATAATCGCGCTGCCGCTTTCAGCCCGCACCAGTCCTGGCTTCGGCGGCGTAGTGTTGGCGAGGGCGTAAAGTTTGTAGGTGGCGGCGGTGGTCGTTTGTTCGACCCGAACGGCGTTCCGGCTGGTGAGCTGGAAATTGAGCGGCATACCGGTCAGATGTGCGCCGACCACGGCGACGCGCACGCTGGCGGCACTGACCGGCGCGGGAGTCATGAATTCTTCGGGCTTCATCGCAAGGCCTGTTGCGCCAAGGGGAAGGCTCAGGCTGCGCTGCCACTGACGGCCAAAACTGGCCAGCGCATCGTCGTGCCAGGCAGGGGCGATCAGCGTGATACCGGCGGGCAGACCGTCTGCCCGCAGACCGGAGGGCAGCGCCAGCGCGGATAAATCCGCCAGATTAGTGAAGTTGGTGTAAATACCGAACTGTGAGTTATAGAGCACCGGCTCCTGCCCCATTTCTGCCTGCGTGCGGATGGTCGGGGAGGTCGGCACAACCAGCGCATCAAACCCTTCCAGCACCTGATTGATTTTGCGTGAGAGCTCAGCGCGCAAATATTCCGCCCGCCATGCATCGCACGCGCTGTAGTTCAGGCCGCTGGCGACAATTTCCCGTACTACCGGGTCCATCACTTCCGGGCTATCTTCGAAAATCTTACCGACAGCGACGGTGCGTTCCGCCACCCATGCGCCGTAATACAGTTGCTCCGCCAGTTCACGAAACGGCGTGAAATCAATCATTTCCAGCGTCACGCCATTATGGCGCAGGCGATCGAGTACTTCGCTGAACGCCGCCTGTGCCAGTTCATCACCAAAAAATTCCACGCGATCGGGGATAGCGATGCGCGGCTGGGCGGAAAACGCCACCGGCGCGGTATGGGGATTTTTCCGTGAATAAGCATCGGCGGCATCATATCCGCCTGCTGCGTGGGCAACGGTTTGAGCATCGCCCACGGTGAGAGCGAAAATCGAGACGGCATCGTTCAGACGGCAGGCCGGAACCACGCCGGTATTCGACAGCCAGCCTTTGGTCGGTTTCAGTCCGACGACATTATTAAAGCCTGCCGGAACGCGCCCGGAACCGGCGGTGTCGGTGCCCAGTGAAAACGCCACCAGACCACGTGCCAGAACGGAGGCTGAACCGGAACTGGAACCGCCGCTGACGTAATCCCGATTGAACGTATTGCGCACTGCGCCGTAAGGGGAGCGCGTGCCGACCAGTCCGGTGGCGAACTGATCGAGATTGGTTTTGCCGACCACCACCGCGCCTCTGGCTTTGAGATTGGCAATCACCGTGGCATCCGCTTCTGCGGTATAGGCAAATGCCGGACAGGCCGCCGTCGTCGGCCAGCCGCCGATATCCATATTGTCTTTGACGGCGAACGGCACGCCAAACAATGGCAGGGTGCTCAGCGAGCCTTCGGCCTGAGCGAGAAGGGTTTCCAGACGAATGATTTGCGCTTCAAGCTGCTCTGCTGTGGCGAGATAAATCCAGGCATTGTCGGCCTTACTCAGGCTTCCCAGAACCAGAGAAAGCGTGGTGCGCAGGCTGTCCGGCGCACTGCGATAATGCTGCTGCCATTCCCGAAGGGTAAAACCACGATACGGTGATGCGACGGTGTCTGAAGCTGAAAGCATTTTGGAATCCCATCTGGTATACAAGATTGAATTCATCTAAGCAAAGCCTGTGCCAGATTATTAACCTTTGAATTTATTAGGTTTAATTATTTCCGCATGACCGCATCGTCTATTTGTTGCACCATGGCCGGAATGCAACTGAACAAAAATGGGGCGAAAATTTGCGCGATGCCTCGCATCGAAAAGATAAACGTAGCTCGTGAGTGGTGTCGGTATATAGTTGTATGAACAGATGATTTATTATTGTTTGCAGAGAGGCTGCAGGGTTATGTCTAAGGAAACGATCGACCATTCCACATTAATTTGTCTGGCAGAAGCTGGCGCTGTCAGCCGGTTAAAGGTGGTCGCGCAACAGGGAGGATGGGTAATCATGATCAGATACGGCGAGCATCAGCGCACACTTATCGCCCAGCGCAGTGGCAAGGTTCGGGTTTTCAAACGCTTTGACGCCGTGGCGGCTTATTTGAAAGACATGGGGATAAAGCAGTTCGAAGTGGATATTACCGACTATGATCCTGAAGGTAGCGGTAAAGGAACGCGGCCTGACCGGTCAGCCGCGCTAAAACGCGCGCATGAAGCGGCGGCGATGGATGAAGCCACGTATGATCTCTGGTTTCGCGAGCGCGTTCAGGAATCATTAGATGATCCGCGCCCGGCAATTCCTCACGA
The DNA here is from genome assembly GCF_024808755.1 of Rahnella sp. BIGb0603. Classification (NCBI taxonomy): domain Bacteria; kingdom Pseudomonadati; phylum Pseudomonadota; class Gammaproteobacteria; order Enterobacterales; family Yersiniaceae; genus Rahnella; species Rahnella sp. BIGb0603. Next base: position 136,067 of record NZ_JANUEX010000010.1, read on the forward strand.
AGAGGTGAAGGCGCAGTTTGCTGCCCGGAAAGCCGCGTTACTTAAGAAACAGGAAAAGTAACGGATGACCAAAATGCTGGTATGGAAACCCCATGCGCAGGAAGATCGCGGGTCTATATTCAGTTATGTCGCGTGTGAAAATCCTCAAGCTGCCATTGAGCTTGATGATGACTTTGATGCCGCCGCTGAGCGCATTTTTCAGCGTCCCGCCATGTATGCCGCAGGGCGTGTTGCCGGCACGAGGGAATGTATAATCCGTGCTCATTTTAGAATGGTATATCGCATTACAGATACAGAAATTCAAATCGTCAGGCTTGTGCATACCGCTCAGCATTGGCCAGAGGAACTTCCGACTTGATACAACTTCGTCGTCTTTTTGAACGTCTGAAAAAACTGTTACTGGCGCTGATTCTGGTGATCATTACCCTTTTGGGTGTGCGGACTTATGACGCCTTACAGGGGCCGCCGCTTGAGCCGTGGCACAAGCTGGTGCCGGACGAACTGAGTGCCACGCAGCTCGATAAAAGCGACTGGGCGGCCTATCTGCGCGCCGAGCAGCAGGCGTTTGCAGAAGTGAAGCAGGAAGTGACGGACAAACTCGACAGGGAAGACCGCATCCCGCTGAACCGTTATTACGACCGCAGCCCGATTTATCCCGAACATTTTGCGCAGGACTGGAACCGGTCTTATGAGCTGATGCCCGATGGAAAACCGGTGGGGGCGGTGGTGCTGTTGCACGGTCTGACCGATTCGCCTTACAGCCTGCGGCATATTGCGCAGGATTATCGCCGTCGCGGATTTGTGGCGGTCGGTATCCGTTTGCCCGGCCATGGAACGGTGCCTGGCGGTCTGACCCGCGTGGACTGGGAACAGTGGCTCGCCGCGACAAGGCTGGCAATCCGTGAGGCACGGCGTGTAGCCGGACCGGATGTGCCGCTGCAACTGGTGGGTTTCTCCAACGGCGGCGCGCTCGCCATGAAATACACGCTGGATTCGCTAGATGATCCGGCGCTGGCGCGGCCTTCGCGCGTGATCCTGATTTCTCCGATGATCGGCGTAACGAGTTTTGCGCGCTTTGCCGGTTATGCGGGATGGCCGGCGATTTTCCCGGCCTTTGCCAAAACCGCCTGGCTGAATCTGATGCCGGAATTTAATCCGTTTAAATATAATTCATTTCCGGTGAAGGCGGCCCGTCAGTCCTATCTGCTGACCCATGTTCTGCAACAGCAAATCAGCAAAGACGCGGAGTCTGGCAAGCTGGCGCAGTTGCCGCCGGTGCTGGCTTTTCAGTCGGTGGTCGATTCAACCGTCAGCGCCCGTGCGGTGGTAGCGGCGCTGTTTAATCAGCTCCCTGCAAACGGCAGCCAGCTGGTATTGTTTGATATAAACCGCAGTGCGTACGTCGGCCCGTTGCTGCGTCCGTCTTCAGAAACCGCGGCAGAGCGGCTGTTGCCTGCGCCGCCGCGCGCGTATCAGACGACAGTGATCACCAATGCTTCACCGGATGATGCGGCGACGGTGGCGAAAATCACGCAGGCGGGGCAGAACAGTGCGGCGGTCATGCCGCTCGGGCTGAATTATCCGTCGGAATTCTATTCGTTATCGCATGTGGCGCTGCCTTTCCCGACAGACGATTCACTTTACGGACGTAATCCGCAAGGCCCGGTACAGTTTGGAGTCCGGCTGGGAACACTGGCCGCACGGGGAGAGAGCGGCGCGCTGGTCGTGAGTATGGATCAGCTGATGCGTGTTTCATCGAACCCGTTTTATCCGTATATGTTGCAGCGAATTGAAGGCTTCTGAACCGGCGGGTTTAGAAAAGGATAAAAAGCGCTTGCGATAATATCGTGCACTATATATATTGGCGGCATGAACATGACAACAGACACCGACTCAACCCAAAACGGCATGCTGCATCTGGATCAACAGATGTGCTTCGCGCTGTACTCCGCGAATCTGGCATTGCATAAGGTTTACCGTAAATTGCTCGGGCAGCTCGATCTCACTTACCCGCAATATCTGGTGATGTTGGTGCTCTGGCAGCGTGATGAAGTCACGGTGTCTGAAATCGGCGAAAAACTGTTTCTCGATTCCGCCACGTTAACGCCGCTGTTAAAGCGTCTGGAGACTGCCGGTTTGCTGATGCGTCAGCGGGCGAAAGCGGATGAGCGTCAGGTGATTATCTCCCTGACCGCCGAAGGCAGGGCGCTGCGCGAAAAAGCACAGGGCATTCCCGAAGCCATATTGTGTGCGACAGACTGTGAGGTCGGTGAAATTGTGGCGCTGAAGCAGCAGCTCGAAGTCTTACGGGCTAAGCTTCAGGATAAAGCGTAAGGGTCTGCTTTACAGAAAGCATGTTAAACAGACGAGTCTGAAGGAACAACACAGATTCGTTTGATAGAATCTAATAAGTAGTGTGCTATTAAATCGTTTAATATTTTCTGACTCTCAATGATTAAGGAACGAAATATGTCTATTGAAAAAGTTGTGTATCGTGCTCATGCCTCAGCCACCGGCGGTCGTGATGGTCGTGCGACTTCTGACGACGGCGTTCTTGACGTCAAACTGGGTGTTCCAAAAGAAATGGGCGGTATGGGCGGCGGCACCAACCCTGAGCAGTTGTTCGCAGCGGGCTATTCCGCCTGTTTCCTCGGCGCATTGAAAGCCGTTGCCGCTCAGGAAAAAATTAAGATCCCTGCGGATGCCAAAATTGAAGGCGCGGTAGGCATCGGCGCCATTCCAGGCGGTTACGGTATTGAAGTACAGCTGGATATCACCCTGCCGGGCTTTGAGCGCAGTGAAGCCGAAGCGCTGGTGGCGAAAGCCCATCAGGTTTGCCCGTACTCCAATGCAACCCGTGGCAACATCGACGTCACACTGAACGTAAAATAACGTTTTAGAATTAGCGCCTTCACCAGGGGCCGCTTTTCAGATATCCATAAAATAATAAAGTAATACCCGCAGGGAGGCTAAGGCCTCCCTTTTTTTACGTAAAATTCCCTGCTTTTTCGCAAAGGGGTAAGACGCCATATAACGGCAGAAATATCCTGAAAGCCGCATAAAACCTCAATCTCAGCATATTCCGTGAACCAGTCTCTTTTAAACATGTCACAATGATTCGGAATTTTAAAAAACATACTGGATAAGTAACAATTCATGAATAGAGTGAAGACTCTATCGCAACAAAATATCTCTTTATTGTTAGCGATTTACATTGGCATTTTCCTGAATGTCTCCGTTTTCCAGCGTCGCTTTGCCGCTCTGGTCAATCATTTCACCTCCGCTGAACTGGTTCAGGCGGTCACCGAAGTGTGTGCCATCGTTTTGTTCACCTTTTTCGTTCTGCGTTTAATTTCGCTGGGGGGAAAACTGTTTTTCCGCGTTATCGCCTCGTTGCTGGTTCTGATTTCTGTCGCAGCCAGTTATTACATGGTGATGTTCAACGTCGTGATCGGGTACGGCATTGTGGTTTCGGTCATGACGACGGATATCGATCTCAGTAAGGAAATCATCGGGCTGCATCTGTTTATCTGGATGGCGCTGGTCAGTGCGGTGCCGCTGTTCATCATCTGGAAAAACAACCTGAGTCTGACATTGATCGAGCAGATGAAAACACCGGGGCAACGTGCGTTGCCCCTGCTTGTGCTACTGATGGCGGCGGCGCTGGTCTGGATCCCGCTGCGTACGCTCGATCATGCGCAGAGCGTGAATGAGAAAAAAACCAATATCGATTTGCCAAGCTACGGCGGCGTCGTCGCGCACTCATATCTGCCTTCTAACTGGCTGGCCGCGCTGGGTTTATACGCCTATACGCAGGTTGATGAGAGTCAGGACGCGAGCAATTACTTTGATCCGGCGAAGAAATTTACCTATGTGCCCCCTGCCGATATCGACGATACCTATGTCGTGTTTATCATCGGTGAAACCACCCGCTGGGATCACTTAGGGATTCTGGGTTATGAGCGCGACACTACGCCGCGTCTGTCGAAAGAGAAAAACCTGGTGGCATTCCGCGGCACGTCATGCGATACGGCGACCAAACTGTCGCTGCGCTGTATGTTCGTGCGTGAGGGCGGAACGGCGGATAATCCGCAGCGTACCCTGAAAGAGCAGAATATTTTTGCCGTGATGAAGTCACTGGGCTTTACGTCTGAACTGTTCGCGATGCAAAGCGAGCTGTGGTTCTACAATAATGCGGATACCAATAACTTCTCTTTCCGCGAAATTATTGCATCAGAGAAGCGCAACGACGGTAAACCGGTCGATGACATGCTGCTGGTGAATGAATTACAGGAATCGCTGAAGAACTATCCGAAAGGCAAACATCTGGTGATTCTGCATACCAAAGGCTCGCATTACATGTACTCCCAGCGTTATCCGCGCAGCTATGCCCGTTTTACCCCGGAATGTATGGGCAATACCTGTAGCAAAGCCGAGCTGATTAACGCCTTTGATAACAGCGTGTTGTATACCGACACCTTTATCGACAGCGTGATTGATCAGCTGCGCGATAAAAAAGCACTGGTGTTTTATGCTGCTGACCACGGTGAATCTATCGATGAAAACTCACACCTGCACGGCACGCCGCGCGAAATGGCGCCACCGGAGCAGTTCCGTGTACCGATGATGGTGTGGGCGTCCGACAGCTTCCTCGAACAGCCTGATCATAAACGGGCGTTTGAGCAGTTACAGGCACAGCAGCGAGTGGGCGCGAAGAAACGTCACGTTGAACTGTTCGATTCGATTCTGGGCTGTCTGGGTTATACGTCGCCAGACGGCGGCATCAATCCGGCGAACAACTGGTGTGCAAAACCTCAGTCAGAACAGCAGTTGTAGGTCATTTTGGCGGCGTATCGGATAAAATCTGGTCAGTCAGTTCGGATGTCTTAAAAAGCCGTTGACGCTCTGAGGGGGTCGCAGTAAGATGCGCCCCATTCGGCGAGTAGCGCAGCTTGGTAGCGCAACTGGTTTGGGACCAGTGGGTCGGAGGTTCGAATCCTCTCTCGCCGACCACATTTGAAAAACCTGCTTTTAAAGCAGGTTTTTTTTCGTCCGGAGTTTATGAGGATGAGAACCTCCGAAGGAGGTTTGAGCCGAGCGAAGCGAGACAACGTTGCTTCAGCAACGGCCCGCAGGGCGGCATCGAAGATGCCAGTCATCCTCTCTCGCCGACCACATTTGAAAAACCTGCTTTTAAAGCAGGTTTTTTTTCGTCCGGAGTTTATGAGGATGAGAACCTCCGAAGGAGGTTTGAGCCGAGCGAAGCGAGACAACGTTGCTTCAGCAACGGCCCGCAGGGCGGCATCGAAGATGCCAGTCATCCTCTCTCGCCGACCACATTTGAAAAACCTGCTTTTAAAGCAGGTTTTTTTTCGTCTGTAAAAAGCCCGCGCCCTTCAGGTTGCGGGTTTTAGCTTCTGAGATTTCATTTCATCATCTTCAAATCACCTTTACGGTGATTTTTATGATCCTGATAGAAGTTCTCATAAGAATCCAGGCTCAGCAGATACAGTTCTATTTTCTCTTCCCGCCAGCCGACTTCTGGGACTTTCACGCAAATCGGGCAAGTAGTACGTTCTTACGAACAAGCAAAAAGTAAGCCAGAATTTAAAAATCCCTTAACATATTCTTTTCAATTAATGTCCATCCTTGCCCTCACTTATGGCGTAAAAACAGACAAAATACGTACGGATGATCACCTGCACCATCAGTGTGCAATTGCGCCATTTTGGGGTTTTTTAACAGTGCTCAGATGAACACGTTCGCTGATAGCCGCGCGCTGTTTGCTGCACTTCTCAGCATTTTCAGCTGGTTTCCACCCCAATCTCAAAAATAACCGTTCATATATTCATCATTTAGCCAGAAATTTTTAGGGAATTAATATGGGCTAAACCGCCAGGAATATTCTTTTACAAAGTGGATTGTGTGGTTATTTGATGTCCAGACTGAACATTCATCCTGATTTGGTTAATGAAATGTTTTTTTATGTTTGTTTGTTGTAACTCACAGTCTGTGTAAATGCCTGATGGTTATATTGACGTCAAGGAAAGGAGTTGCCAAATTGATAGCCCCAAGGAAGACCAGTGATTATTTCCGGTAAGGTTTTGTAAAGCCAGCTTTACAGAACGCAGGAAAAAAATGGCAGTTCACCATGCTCTGGTTGGACTTATTGCAGCGCACGAGCAAACACAGTCACCCGCATATAAAAATAAAGGGTGACGTGAGCTGTAAAACACAACACACACATCCACATCACCATTAATCGATGGAGCAGAAGCGATGACAATCTCTTTAGGTAAGTCGGGGCTACTGAAATTCAGTATGGGCCTGATTGCGCTGACCGTTGCGGCCAGTGTCCAGGCAAAAACGTTAGTGTATTGCTCTGAAGGTTCACCTGAAGGCTTTAACCCTCAGCTGTTCACCTCCGGCACCACGTATGACGCAAGCTCCGTGCCTATCTACAACCGTCTGGTCGAGTTCAAAATCGGGACCACAGAAATCCAGCCAGGTCTGGCAGAGAAGTGGGACGTTTCCGCTGACGGCAAAACGTACACCTTCCATCTGCGCAAAGGCGTGAAATGGCAGGACAACAAGGACTTCAAACCGACCCGTGATCTGAATGCGGACGACGTAATCTTCTCCTTCGAACGTCAGCTGGACAAAAATAATGCCTACCACGGTGTTTCCGGCGGCAGCTATGAATACTTCGAAGGTATGGGAATGGGCGATCTGATCAACAAGATCGTGAAAGTGGACGACAACACCGTGCAGTTCGTACTGAACCGCCCGGAGTCTCCGTTCCTGGCTGACCTGGCGATGGACTTTGCATCAATCCTGTCTGCGGAATACGCTGACAACATGATGAAAGCGAAAACGCCTGAGAAAGTGGACCTGGATCCAATCGGTACCGGTCCGTTCCAGCTTCTGCAATACCAGAAAGATTCTCGCATCCTCTACAAAGCCTTCCCGGGCTACTGGGGCACCAAGCCGCAGATCGACCGTTTAGTCTTCTCCATCACGCCTGACGCCTCCGTGCGTTACGCGAAATTGCAGAAAAACGAATGCCAGGTAATGCCGTACCCGAACCCGGCAGATATCGCGGCAATGAAGAAAGATAAATCCATCAACCTGATGCAACAGCCAGGTCTGAACGTGGGTTACCTGTCCTTCAACGTTGAGAAAAAACCCCTGGATGAAGTGAAAGTGCGTCAGGCACTGACCATGGCTGTGAACAAAAAAGCCATCATCGACGCGGTTTATCAGGGTGCTGGCCAGCCGGCTAAAAACCTGATCCCACCAACAATGTGGGGCTACAACAAAGACGTGGTGGATTACCCGTATGATCCGGCCAAAGCCAAAGAGCTGCTGAAAGAAGCAGGTCACGCAGACGGTTTCACTATCGATTTGTGGGCAATGCCGGTACAGCGTCCGTACAACCCGAACGCGCGCCGTATGGCTGAAATGATCCAGGCTGACTGGGCGAAAATTGGTGTGAAAGCCAACATCGTGACGTACGAGTGGGGCGAATACCTCAAGCGTGCGAAGAACGGTGAGCACCAGTCTGTGATGATGGGCTGGACCGGCGACAATGGGGATCCGGATAACTTCTTCGCGACCCTGTTCAGCTGTGCGGCTGCAAAAGACGGTTCCAACTACTCCCGCTGGTGCTACAAGCCGTTTGAAGATTTGATCCAGCCAGCCCGTGCTGAATCTGATCACGCCAAACGTGCTGCGCTGTACCAGCAGGCTCAGGTTGTGATGCATGATCAGGCACCTGCGCTGATCATCGCCCACTCTACTGTGTATGAGCCAGTACGCAAAGAAGTCAAAGGCTATGTCGTTGATCCGTTGGGCAAACACCACTTCGAAAACGTAAGCATGGAGTAATAGCGCTTCGCTATTGAATCCACTTGTTAAGAGTTTTGTGAGCTACTAATAAGCCCGGAGCGCTACGGTTCTCCGGGCATTTTATACAGAGAGTACGGGATATGTTGCAGTTCATACTCCGACGTTTGGGGTTAGTTATCCCAACGTTTATCGGCATTACTTTGCTGACTTTTGCCTTCGTACACATGATACCAGGCGACCCGGTCACTATCATGGCAGGCGAGCGCGGGGTTTCTCCCGAACGTCATGCCCAGTTAATGGCAGATATGGGGCTCGACAAGCCTCTCTATCAACAATACTTCAAATACGTGAACGGGGTGCTGCATGGCGACCTGGGCACTTCCTTAAAAAGCCGCACCCCTGTCTGGCAGGAGTTTGTACCGCGCTTTAAAGCCACCCTGGAACTGGGTATCTGCGCAATGATTTTTGCCATCATTGTCGGGATCCCGGTAGGTGTGCTGGCGGCGGTAAAACGAGGCTCGATATTCGACCACACGGCCGTGGGGATATCGCTGACCGGCTACTCGATGCCGATATTCTGGTGGGGGATCATGCTGGTTATGCTGGTCTCGGTGCAGCTTAACCTGACGCCGGTGTCGGGGCGAATAAGCGACACTGTTTTCCTGGATGACAGCCTGCCGCTGACCGGCTTTATGCTGATCGACACGCTGTTCTGGGGCGAACCGGGTGATTTCGTTGATGCTGTGATGCACATGATCTTACCGGCTATCGTGCTCGGAACCATTCCGCTGGCGGTGATTGTGCGTATGACCCGTTCTTCCATGCTGGAAGTGCTGGGCGAAGACTACATCCGTACCGCGCGCGCCAAAGGCGTGAACCGTATGCGGGTGATCGTCATCCACGCACTGCGTAATGCGCTGTTGCCGGTAGTGACCATCATTGGTTTGCAGGTCGGTACGCTGCTCGGCGGTGCCATTCTGACCGAAACCATCTTCTCCTGGCCAGGACTTGGCCGGTGGCTGATCGACGCACTCCAGCGCCGCGACTATCCGGTCGTACAGGGCGGGGTGTTGCTGGTCGCTACTCTGATCATTGTGGTTAACCTGCTGGTAGATGTGCTCTACGGCGTGGTCAACCCGCGTATTCGCCACAAGAAATAAGGGGCGCACAATGTCTCAAACCACTGAGCCGGTCGCTAACGAGTTAGTGACGGCTGCGCCAGTGCCGATGCCGCCTCTGCGCGAATTCTGGCATTACTTCAAGCGTAACAAAGGGGCCGTTGTCGGCCTGGCTTACATCATTATTATGCTGGTCATTGCGATTGGCGCGAACGTGATTGCACCACACCTGCCTGCTGAACAGTTCCGTGACGCGCTGCTGCGCCCGCCGGTCTGGATGGAAGGCGGCAGCTGGAAATTCCTGCTGGGCACCGACGACGTGGGCCGCGATATTCTCTCGCGTCTGATGTACGGCGCGCGTTTATCGCTGCTGGTCGGTTGTCTGGTTGTGGTGCTGTCGTTAATCCTCGGTGTGGTTTTCGGGCTGTTTGCCGGTTACTACGGCGGTGTCGTGGACGCCATCATCATGCGCGTGGTCGATATCATGCTGGCCCTGCCAAGTCTGTTGCTGGCGCTGGTGCTGGTGGCGATTTTCGGTCCGTCGATTGTTAACGCCTCGCTGGCGCTGACATTTGTTGCTTTGCCACACTATGTTCGCTTAACCCGCGCGGCGGTGCTGGTGGAAGTGAACCGTGACTACGTGACCGCTTCGCGCGTCGCCGGTGCCGGTTCTGCGCGCCAGATGTTCATCAATATTTTACCTAACTGCTTAGCGCCGCTGATTGTTCAGGCATCGCTCGGCTTCTCCAACGCCATCCTCGATATGGCAGCGTTGGGCTTCCTCGGGATGGGCGCACAGCCGCCAACGCCTGAGTGGGGCACCATGCTGTCTGACGTTTTACAGTTTGCTCAAAGTGCCTGGTGGGTCGTGACCTTCCCCGGTGTGATCATTCTGCTGACGGTGCTGGCATTTAACCTGATGGGTGATGGCCTGCGTGATGCCCTCGACCCTAAACTTAAGCAGTAAGGGGTTGGAGATGGAAACAACATTAACGAATGACGTTCAGGTCGGCAAAACGTTGCTGACCGTGGATAAACTCTCCGTTCACTTTGGTGACGAAGGGACGCCGTTCCGCGCCGTAGATCGTATCAGCTACAGCGTGAAGCAGGGCGAAGTGGTCGGGATTGTCGGCGAGTCCGGCTCCGGTAAATCAGTCAGTTCACTGGCGCTGATGGGGCTTATCGACTTTCCCGGCAAAGTGATGGCGGAAAAACTGGAGTTCGGTGGCCGTAATCTTCAGGGGATCAGCGAAAAAGAGCGCCGCCAGATTGTCGGTGCCGAAGTCGCGATGATTTTCCAGGATCCGATGACCAGCCTGAACCCGTGTTACACCGTGGGTTTCCAGATAATGGAAGCCATTAAAGTGCATCAGGGCGGGAACAAAAAGACCCGTCGTCAGCGCACCATCGATTTGCTGAATCTGGTCGGTATTCCTGACCCGGCTTCGCGTCTCGACGTGTATCCGCATCAGCTTTCCGGCGGGATGAGCCAGCGCGTGATGATTGCGATGGCGATCGCCTGTCGCCCGAAACTGCTGATTGCCGATGAGCCGACGACTGCACTCGACGTGACCATTCAGGCGCAGATCATCGAGTTGCTGCTTGAACTGCAACAGAAAGAAAACATGGCGCTGATGCTGATCACCCATGACCTGGCGCTGGTGGCGGAAGCTGCGCATCACATCATCGTGATGTACGCCGGTCAGGTGGTGGAGTCGGCCAAAGCCACGGAAATCTTCCGTGCGCCACGCCATCCGTATACCCAGGCGCTGCTGCGCTCGCTGCCGGAATTTGCGGCAGACAAAGCCCGTTTACAGTCATTGCCGGGCGTAGTGCCGGGTAAATATGATCGTCCGAACGGCTGTCTGCTCAATCCGCGCTGCCCGTATGCAACCGACCGTTGCCGTACAGAAGAACCCGCGCTGCGTGACCTCGCGAACGGGCGTCAGTCGAAGTGCCATTATCCGCTGGATGATGCCGGGAGACCTACTTATGAGTCCTGATAACACCCAATCGCAGCCGCTGTTGCACGCGATTGACCTGAAAAAACATTACCCGGTGAAGAAAGGCATCTTCGGCCAGGAACGTACCGTGAAAGCGCTCGACGGTGTGTCGTTTACGCTCGAACGCGGTAAAACGCTGGCGGTGGTCGGGGAATCCGGTTGTGGTAAATCCACGCTGGGCCGTCTGCTGACCATGATCGAAGTGCCGACCGGCGGTGAACTGTATTACCGCGGGCAGGATTTGCTGAAACCTGACGCAACAGCTGAAAAGCTGCGCCGTCAGAAGATCCAAATCGTGTTCCAGAATCCTTACGGATCGCTGAATCCGCGTAAGAAAGTCGGTCAGATCCTCGAAGAACCGCTACTGATCAACACCAAACTGACCCGCGAAGAACGTCGCGAAAAAGCGCTGGCGATGATGGCGAAAGTGGGTCTGAAAACCGAACACTACGATCGTTATCCGCATATGTTCTCCGGCGGTCAGCGTCAGCGTATTGCCATCGCCCGCGGTCTGATGCTGGATCCGGACGTGGTGATCGCCGATGAACCGGTGTCCGCGCTCGACGTTTCCGTGCGTGCGCAGGTGCTGAACCTGATGATGGATTTGCAGCAGGATCTGGGGTTGTCTTACGTCTTCATTTCTCATGATTTGTCCGTTGTGGAACATATCGCCGACGAAGTGATGGTGATGTACCTTGGCCGCTGCGTGGAGAAGGGCCCGAAAGACGCCATCTTCAGCAATCCGCGCCATCCGTACACGCAGGCATTGCTGTCTGCGACGCCGCGTCTGAATCCGGACGAGCGCCGTGAACGCATCAAGCTGACCGGCGAGCTGCCAAGCCCGCTGAACCCGCCAGCCGGTTGCGCCTTCAACGCCCGCTGCCGCCGCGCGTTCGGCACCTGCAAACAGTTCCAGCCACAGCTGAAACAGTACGGCGACCAGCTCGTCGCCTGCTTCGCCGTCGATCAGGATGAAACCGGCACGACGCAGACCGTCGCGTAATTCTGAAGGATTTGCAGAAATGACAAAGCCCGCGAAAGCGGGCTTTTTTGTGGGTGATATTTACGGTGGAATATTTGGGATGACTACTTAGATCAATAATAAATAAAAATTTGGGAATAATATAACGGACTTGATAGCAACAATTAGCTGATTTCATATGGATAAATCATATACGTTGTTAATTAATATTTACTTTATCAATGACTAGTTCAGTTTATTGATTCGTATATATTTACCACATCAATTAAAAGGAACTTATATGTCACAAATCAGACTGCCCGCCAGAATATATACAACCCCCGCAGGTGCGAAGTCCTCAGAGGATTTGCACTATGGTGATATGACAGAGCAGCAACTCAGGTCTGTCTACCAACTGGATGATGTTTCAGCAAGAGTAAACCCCTATACCCTGACTAAAATTGAAGAGTTAAAGGCTTCTCCTTTTTCGGATTATAATTTTCCCGATCGTCCCTCTTCTTTGCTCATCGATTACTTTCCAAAAAAGACATCACGTTTTCTTCATTCTTATCCGGAAGTAAAAAGTACCCTTTCATTAAAACAATGCAGCGACATTCTTTTTGATGAAATGAGGGAACTGTCTAAACCTTTCGCCTTATATGGCGTTTACAGCGGGCTGATCGTGAAGATGATCAACCATATGCAAAAGAACAGCGGGTTGCTATTCCGGGATTATCTTTTAAACAGGGCACTTGAGGATCAGATAAGACATGATTTTTCTGGGGGGAGTACTTTAAACAGAATCGCTAAAGGTTTGTCTGATAACATTGACTGGAATGCTAATATCTTACCAGAATCATCTATATTAGATTTAAATGCAGAAGTCAGGGCTGGGAGAACACCTAAATTCACTCGATTCAAAGATAAATTTAATGGAATGGGAATTACAGTTCACGATACTTATTCTACACAAATAACGCTAAATTATCTGTCGATCAAAAAAGGCGAGTTTGAAGCTTCTCTACATTACAAAGTTCAGGATCATTTTGGATTAGATAAATGGGATATTATGAAATCAGAATATCATACCTTCAGGTTTTTCAGAGTTTGGTTTTTTTTACAGCACTATAACAAAATGGCTTTCAAACCCTTTGTCACAGAGATGGAGTGTACTATAAGTATTTCAGGGCGTAAGCCATGAGGATTAAGATAACACTATTCGTTATTGCAACACTACTTTTTGTAATTTCTTTACTTATTTCTTTAAGGGAGCCTGAAGTTATATTTGTACACCAGGGGAATGAATTCACAGATATAGTGGTGAAAAAATTTCCTTTGACTCAGAGAGGAAGAGTTAAATGGTGGGGTGATAACAAGTTATATTTAAAGGAAAAATATGGAATACCAAAAGCTGATGAATTCGGCCATTATCATATTTTTATTTTTGATATAGGAGATGGATTCAAAAAAAATTCAGAGGCTGATTCCATATGGTTTTCTTTTTCTACTACTGATCTGATTTGTTTTGATGAAATTAAATCAGAAGACAGGTGTATCGAGAAAAGTATTCTTATGCGAGTAACAAGGAAAAAAATGGGTGAGACGAGTTACATATTCGATGGTGACTAAATTTATCAAAATATTCTGGTGAAGTATAACAGTGAGGTTTTTTAAAATTACTTAGGTCGGAGTGAATATGACATGCTGAAAGTAAAACATAGCACTATCAGATTTTTCGAATCTGGTTTGTTTTGCAAAGATGGGGAAAATTTTGATTCAAACCATTCTCTAACGAAATGGAATAAAATATTTCCATTCAAGGAGGCATTCGATGAACAAAAAATTCGTTATTCTTACAATTATTATACTAATTATAGTGACTTTTTTTTCGTTTTAATAAAACCGGAAATTATCTACGTCCACGAAGATGAGGATAGTACCGTTATCATAGTTAGAAAATTTCCCATTACGCAGAGGGGAAAGATTTACTGGTGGGAAAGTAATAAGGATAGCCCTCTTATTAAAAATAAGATATCTGATGTCGATGAATATGGTCACTATTTTGTAGGAATAGAAGATCTTGGCGTAGGGTTTATAAAAGTATCAGAGGCAAGATTTACATCATGGTATTCCTTTTCAAAGAATGATCAGATAATGACAATTATTCATGATGAAAATAATAAAATTTCTTATTTGATAGATGATGATGAAATCTTAAAAAAACCACAAAATGAATATTAAATATCCATTTTGTGGCGATGATCTTTATAAACCCAACACGTTATAAAAATAGTGAGGGTCAATTCAAACCGTTTTTACCCTTTATGACTTGCCCACCAGCTCAGCAGTTGCAGAGTGGAAGAGTAGTAATCGTCCTTCGGTGCCAGGTTCGGGCTGATGGCTCCGGCATTGGCCATGGTGAAGTCGCGGATGGCTAACAGGCCCGGCGACATGTTGTAACTGGCTTTGGTGCCGGTCATGACGTCAATCCAGGCAGGTGTGGCGTCACGCGGAGACTTCTGCCACCACAAAATAAACGGCGCCATCTGCGGGCTGCCGGGATGTGCCCAGCCGAGATACAGCGGAATACGCACGGCATCATAGCTGAAACGCGTTGGCCAGCGGCTCGCCGGTTTCATCGTGCCGTCAGCCTGCATATCAACCCAGTCAGTCGGCAGCCGGAATTCACCAAACGCCATTTTACTGAGCATCGCGGTGCCGCTTTCGTCCAGATCTTTCCACACTTTTAAATGGCTGCGCGCAAAGAACGCCTGCCAGGCGGGGAAGATGAAATAAGACGGGTTGACCGTGATATTGCTGGTCTGATTGAAACCTGATACGCCGGGCAGCATCACTTTGTAGCCCGCGTAATCAATCACGTTATGTTTAATCAGCGCGGCCTGCAATTTGTCAGAAGCCTGGGTATAGCGGGATTCATTCCATTTATCCCCCGCCAGCAACAGCGCCCAGGCGATAAGCGTGTCGCCATCAGAGGCGTTATTCTTGTCCGCGACATGGACGCTGCTATTCGGGTCATAGCGCCATGAGTAGAGACCGATATCTTTACGGTAAAGCGTTGTGTTTGCCCACTGCCACAGTTTGTCGAACGTCGCCTGATCGTCATTGAACACGGCCAGCAACATGCTGAAACCCTGGCCCTCTGTGTGGCTGACATTTTTATTGGCGGTATCAATAATTCGACCGTCTGGCATCAGAAAGCGGCTTTTATAAGCCGACCAGCCTGCATCCTGCGCCATTACTGAAGAGCTGAAAAATGCAACAATGAGGCTGAACCACAGCACCAGACTGTAGCGCCGAAATAACCACATATAAATTCCTTACAAACCATTTTGATAGCGGAAAACAAAGGCGCCTTCCGGTGTGCTTTCCTGCCAGCGCAGGGGAACATAAGGCTGCCCGCCTTGTGATAACAACCATTCGGCATACAGACCTTCAAACAACGAAATCAGGGCGATACGCCATAATTCGTCATCCTGTCCTTGTGGCGACACCGGCCAGGCAATATGAACCAGCGCGAGCTGTTGCTGAGTGGCTTCCAGCTTCACCACACCCCAGTCAAAATGGCTGAGGATATGGTTAATGTTATCTTCCAGTTCACCCAGAGTTGAAGAAGCCGGTAACGCATGTTGTCGCGCCAGATTACTGCCCATCAGCGTGAGAAAACGACGACCATCGTCATCGTCGGCGGAGGCCAGAATACCTGAAAATAGCACCTGCACCAGGCTTTGCCAGCCCGGAGTGGTATGACGCTGGCGGTAATATTCCTGCGCGACCTGAGTATAGTTATGTTCTTGCATGGTTTTATTTCACCGCGATTAATTTTGGCCCATCAGATAACGGAAGTAGACCTGCGCGGTGCTTTCGTTGTAGTCGCCGAAAGTATCGTAGCCAACCTGTCCGCCAATCTGCATGCTTTTGTTCAGATGATAGTTGCCGCCAACGCCTGCGTTCCAGCCGATGCCGTTTTGTGTTTTCCCGCCGTAATAGGCTTCAGTGCCGTAACCTTCTGCCACCAGATCTTCCAGCTGTTTCTGCAAGTCCGGGTTATTCGGGAAGTACGCACTCTTATCCTGAGAGTAAGACTGATAACCCACGGAGCCTGACAGTTTCAAATCCCAGTCGTCATACTTCTGGGTGTATTCCACCGGGAAGGAGACGCTGACGTAGTTTTGCGGGCTGAAGTAACCGCCCTGGCCGTAGGAGTAGTAGCTGAGGTTCTTGTCGAAATTCATGTAGCCGACGTTGATCCCCGTTTTCAGCTCGCGGTCGTCATAACGATACGGACGAACGTACAACCCGGCGTTGGCATTCACCGACTGGTTGCTCTTCACGTTATTACCCAGATAGCTGTAGTAACCGCCTTCGGCATAGAAACCGGCGTCGCCATCGTCATAGGACAGATTGATGCTGCCGCCGTTTTTGGTGACCTGACCCCATTCCTTGCCGCTGTAATTATCTTTGGTGCCGACGTAAGACAGAATACTGTCGGTGACGGCACGACGTTCAGCGGTCACGCGCAGGGTGGTGAAATCAGTCAGTTTCGGTGCCCATTGCACGCCACCGACCAGTGAGTTCAGATCCTGTCCGAGCGGGGTACTGCCGATATCCGCTTTATAGCTGTCGCCGGTCAGCGCGGCGTTCACTTCTACGCCGGTCGCGCTTTGGTTGCCTGCGGCGGGAGCGGAATACGTTGTCGGATCGGTGCCGGTAATCGTGTTGTAGGCCACGCACTGATCGGACGTTGCATTGGTCGATGTACAGTTTGTACTTGAGTTCGCCGCTGCGGCTGCCTGCAATTTGGCAAAGGTGCTGTAGTTTGCGATATCCAGACCGGCGGCTGCGGCGGCTGCGGCCACATCTTTTTGCGCCGACTGCGCCTGTGCCAGCGCACCCTGACCAAACCGGGTATTGCCGGTGCCGGACGGGCTGCCTGCGCTGAGGGAAACCGGCGTGACGCCGATGCTCAGACGCGACGTATCAAACGGCACGAAGGCAAAGGTCATCGGCGCTTTCGCTTCGGTCAGCTGGCTGAGACCGCTTTCACCGTCACGTCCGCGAATTGACATATCGCCCTGCGCCCAGGTCGCAGTTTTGCCCTGCAAATCGTCGAGCATGTCGTCGATCTGTTTTTCCGTCGCGGTACGCTGTGCGACGGCGGTTGGTACGGCAGGTGTCGGAATATTGCCCGGCACCGAAACCTGATCAGAGACCTGCCACGGCAATACCGTTCCGTAGGACGATTGTGTTGCCGGACGGCCCGGTGAAGTTCGCGTTGAGCGGTTGATAAACGGGTTGTCGCTGATCTGCAATCCGGCCACCTGCGCCGTGCTGTCTGCGCCTTCCAGACCAATCATCTTGCCCTTTGCGGAACGCAGTAACGCCAGCGCCTGCTGGTGATCGCCCTGTGCTTCGGCAACGCGGGCTTCGAGTAACAAACGGTCCGGCGTACGTTCGCCGCGCAGACCGGTTAACAGTTCCTGCGCCCGTTTATTATCGCCTTCGCCCAGCGCAACGTTGATAGCACCGACGCGTGCATCCTGCGTCGGCGTATCGTTAAGCATCAGGTAGTTATAAACCTGACCGGCCTGTTTATTGAGTTTGCCGGACTGATAAAGGCGCGCCATCGCCAGCATCAGATCGCGGTTTTGCGGATCGGCCTGGAGCGCGACGACCAGTTTGTCGTAAGCGGCGGCGTACTGACCTTGCTCACGCAGCTGATCGGCCTGAGTGATCACGTATCCGTTACGCAGATTAGCCAGTGCGGTTGCGGATGTGCCGGACTGAATTTGCGGATTTTGCAGGAAAGCCTGCGCTTCGTTGCCCAGACCGGCGGAATTGAGCACGGTGATCTGATCGGCATAATCGCCCGCATTGCCGTTCACGCCCTGACGCATGTTCTGGCGAACCAGCTGCACGGCTAGCGGAACTTGCCCGGTGGCGGCGAGATTTTTTGCCAGTGCGCCGACATCGGCTGGTGCCGTCGGCGGATTCTGCGCCAGTGCGCGCAAGGTATTGGCGGCCGCGGCGGTATTACCCTGTTGCAGATAATTTTCGGCATCCGTCATTTGTGCATTGAAGTTGGCGCGCTGCGCCAGTTCACGCATACCCTGATTCTGGCTGCTGCGCGGAATGCGCGAGAGCAGGGCATTGGCGGTGGACCAGTTTTTGGTTTCGGACGCAAACAGCGCGGCGGCGTAAAGGTCTGCCGATGACGCGCCCGGACGCGAAGACGGCGCCATGATGGACTGCGCCTGCGCGGTTTGCCCCTGCGATTGCAGAATCCGCGCCATATCCAGTTTTACCCAGACGTTAGACGGCTGACGTTCCTGCGCCTGCTGGAGAATATTCAGCGCGCGCTGCGGATCGTTGTTTGCTACGGCCTGCGCGGCCTGACGGCGCATCGGTTCGATGACGTCGGCCACGGTCGGCGGATTCATCTTCGCCTGCAAACTGGCTGGCAGGGTTTTCAGAACCTGATTGGCCTCAGCCGTTTTGTTTTGCTGACGCAGTACGTAGAACAGGCCAGCGCGGGCATCGGCGTTGTCACCGAGTGCGCTGTACTGCTGTTCCGCAGCGGCCAGATCGCCTTTGCGGCGCAGAATATCTGCACGCAGCAAACCGGCTGACTGACCTTTTTCACCGCCGACTGACGCCAGCGGGGTAACGGCGGCCAGCGCGGCGTCATAACTGCCAGACGCGGCGGCGGCTTTGGCTTTCGCCAGCTGGGCATAAAACGCAGAATCCTGCGCCTGATTGCTCAGCTGCGCACTGTTCGCGCCGCCCTGTGCCGCGGCTTTGCTCAGGTACTGCGACGCCTCTTCAAAGTTTCCGCTGCGCTGCGCGATGTAACCCAGACCGGCCAGTGCATCGGCGTCGTTCGGGTTATCGGCCAGCACGCTTTCAAACTTGGCTTTCGCGCTGTTGACGTCGCCGCTGTTGAGCGCCGTAAAGCCCTGACCCTTCGCCGCGCCGCCAATATTTTTCTGGAAGTACGCCATCACGGCGGTGTCATTCGGATGACGCGCCTGATAGCCCTGATACAAATCGCGGTCATCTTCCTGCGGTGCCATCCACAACAACGCCTGACGCAGCGAGCGGTCGGCTTCCGTGCTGGAACCGGCCATCGTGCTCAGTAGTTTTATCCCGTCGCGGCGGGTCGATTCCTGATACGTCAGCACTTTGCCTAGTCCGAGACGCGCCTGCGTGTCGTCCGGACGGGCGGCGACGCGCTGCTGTAATCCCTGAATGGCCTGCGGCTGGAGCGATTTGTCGCCCGCCATGGTCAGGTAATATTCGGTCGCCAGACTGTCGAGGGGCTGGTTGCCGTTGAAAATAGTGCGGTAGGCAGAAAGCGCGCCGCTGACGTTCCCCTGCGCCGCCATCTGACGGGCAGACGCCAGCTGCGCCGGTGGAATGGACTGCATCGCTTTGGCGCTGTTGAGCGACGCCAGGCGCGGGTCATCCGGCGAAACGCTGGACAGTTTCTGACGCCACTGGTTTGCCGCCGTTTTGTCGCCGCTTTGCATGGAATACAGCGACATCAGGTACAACGCCTGCGCGTTATTCGGTTCTACCAGCAGGACTTTCTGCAAGGCATCTTTCGCCAGATCATCGTGGGCGCGTTCATGCCAGTAAGCGGCCTGATCAAACAGAGCTTTCATGGCCGGATTGGTGGTGTCCGCCGCAAATGTGGTGGCACTGAAACTTGTAACTCCGGCGATCCCTACCAGATAAATAGCCCTGATCACCGCCAGGGACAGTTTATGTTTTTTCATTTTCCAGCTCCGGTAATCGCCAGGTTATAGCCGGGAGTAACGGCTACCTTCATTGTTATTGTTGTTCTTCTTGAGACGACGCTTTTCATTTCTGACCCAGACGTTTAGCAGCATGACGACGCAACACGACGAACAGGCTCAGGCCAATCAGCAGTGAAACCAGTGTGGCAATCAGCGAGAGGATCACAATATGTGTGCTGGCGTACCAGAGCACCATCATGTACCACGGCATCTGTCCGGTCGGGAATTGCTGGCCGACGGAGAAGCTGCGGATGCCATTTTCATCGGTAATAATCGCCAGATCGCCACGCACGTTGGCGTTGATTTTCGGCGATTTCAGGTCGTTATGAATTTTCAGCAGTTGCTGATCGTCCGTGCCCGTTGCGACGACCACGACGTGATCGTTTGACCAGCGTGAGCGGTAGCTGACGAAGCCGCGCCATGCGCCGGTTGAGGACAGATAACGGTCAGCATCCACCGGCTGGCGGTACCAGTCGCCGGTGAGCCAGGCCACGATGCGCTGGACCTGCGTCGGCGTTTTCACGCCCATCGAACCGGCATTCACGCTGAACGGCGAATCGGCCAGTAACTGCTGGTTGAACGGCGTATCGCCCAGCGTGGTGACGGCCAGAATATCGCGGTCAAACAACGCGTTATTTCTTTCATCGCCTTTCAGGCCAAAGGCGACCTGCACGTGATTCACCGGTACACCCGTGGCTTTCCCGGCGCGTGCGGCCAGATTCAGCAACGTATGAATTTCACCGGCAGAAGGCACTTCCGGTAGCAACATCAGCGTGTCGGTGAAGTCAGCCAGTTTGGAGTACGGATAAGACGCACCGACGAAATACGACAGGTTCGGCAACTGTGCGAAATGGTAGCTTCCGCTCAGGTCGATGAAGGATTTCGGATCGATACGGCTCTTGATGTTGTCGCTGGTCAGAATGCTGCACGGCGCATCTTTTTTCGGCCTGATGTCGAAATAGAATTGCAGCTGGTTATCGCCGTAAATCAGGTATGGCGCGAGTTGCAGGGTATAACGTTCCTGACGGCTGTCACCGCCCAGACGACGCCAGATATTTTCCACCAGACCGACTTTGTTCACCGTCAGGCTGCGCAGGAAGTTGCTGTTGATGGACACATTGAGGCGGGAGCTGTCTTCATCAATCCAGTTTTCCGTCGGGAAACGGTAATCGATGCGCACTGGAATGTTGTGGCCATCCCACATGAACAAGTCTGGCGCGGCGCGGAAGGCGACCTGAATGCCATCGTGGTAAATCCCGTTGGAAATCAGGGAGTCCGGATCTTTACCCGCAAGTTCGCCCAGCGTGACCGGGCGCGAGGTGTCAATCCAGCGCGGCGCGTCATACGGTTTGCTCGACGGAATAGTTTGCTGCGTGACATCCAGACGTTCGGCATTGTTCGGCATACCGCCGCTGATCAGGCGGTATGCGGCCTGACGCAGTTCGTTATCATCATTGCCCAGTACCAGCAGCAGTTTGTAAACCGGGTTAATCGGGTTATCGATAATCTGAATCGATGCGCCGTTGCTGGCTGGCAACGTCAGTGAACCGATTTTATCGCCTGGCTTACCAAACAGAATGCCGTTCTGGTCCGGTAAATCGTTCAGGATGACCGGGAAATCGACGCTGCGATAATCGGACAACATGCCGAGATAAGAAGAGACCATCGCCGCTGCGCTGACATCGCCGGGTTTCATCGCCGCAGAGAAACCCATCGTAATTTTCGATTCCTGCATTTGCAGGCCATCAAAGAACGGACGCGGGAAGTTACCCAGATTGCGGCCAATATTCAGCTGCTGACCTTCCAGACCAATGCTGGTGGTCGGCAAAATTGTGACCCAATATTTGTCTGACTGATCTTTCTCGCAGGTCATGGTGTTGCTGTCATGCACGCGGAAGCTCAGGTTGTTGTTGGACACCACCATCGCCGACGGAATATCCAGATCGTAAACATCGCCGCCGTTGCTGCTTTGATTGAGCGGCAGATTGCCCAGAGGCTGACCGTTAAGCATCAGTTCCAGCGTAGTATCGCGGGCAATCAGCGCCGGGGAAATTTTCAGTGCCAGCGACAGGTGGGCGTTGGTGACCACTTCATCGGCAGGCAGCGTAAAGATAATCCCGGACTGCAACTGGCCGCCGCTGAGGGTCAGGCCGTTGGTCTGCCCCATTTCAGCCACGGTGATAGTGCTGGTCACCGGCTGAACCAGCGGAATGACCGGCGCAGGGGCTGCCGACGGATCGGCGTCGGGCGCGGTGTTGCTGGTATTCAACGGCGTTGTATCGGTCTGAGGTGCGTCGCCCGCCGGAGCTGCCGTGGCTGGTGCTGCGCTGGCCGGTGCGCTTTCATCCGGCATCGGCGTGACGGGCGGCAACCATGATGGCGCAGCGGGAAGGCTGGTCGCCGGATCCACGGCTGGCGCCGCGGCGTCTTCAGCATGAGTAAACGGCAGGCTGCTGAAGGTCAGCAATACACCTGCGGAGATTTTCCTGAGCAGGGACGCGCCCGGCACAGCAGATAAACGGCGTTTTACGGTCTGTTTACGTGGTCGATTCATGCTGCTTCACTCTTGCTGGTGGCGTCAGCGGGTTTATTTTTGGCACGGCGCTCTTTCCAGGTGTTGTAGAACAGCTCAAACACGCAACGGATAATGCTGACCAGAGATTTGAACGGGTTGTCCGGCGGATACTCTTCGCCAATCCAGGCGTCAGCTCGGCATAACACAACGCGCACCAGCTCGCGGCGTTTCGACAGCGGCAGGTTTTCAAATTGCAGACGCAGGCGTTCTTTATTGCCGCTGATTTGCGTCACCGGGAAACTCTCTGCACCGGAAGAAAGCTGAATTTCAACTTCTTCAATTTCTTCGTCGATGTAACGCACATCCGGCGTTACCAGCTGCACGCCGCCCATCGACATATCAATCGTGGTGGTGCGCAGTGAAATCCCATTGGCGTAATGAATGATGGCCGGAATAGCGACATCAATACGGATGGTTTTACGCACCTGACGGGTTTCTTTCGCCACGGCAATCGCCGCCAGCAAAATCAGCACGCTGAAGCTCCCCCATGCGACGTTCAGGGCAATAACGTTCGGATCGATGGCAAAGTAGTCATGGAAAATCGCCCGCACTACGCCGTAACCGATGCCGATAATCATCAGAATCGCGACAATCAGGTGCGGTTTGACAATGTTGAAGTCGAAGAAGCCGACGTCCAGCAGGCCGCCTTTGTCGGTCACGTTAAATTTCCCGCGTTTTGGCGCGAACATCGTGACCAGCGTTGGCAGGATCAGGTGGAAAGCCATGACGGTTTCGTAGATTTCACCCCAGAACGTATAGCGGAACCGGCCATTCATGCGGGAGTTGATGTACAGCGACATCACCAGATGCGGCAGCGCGTACGCAAAAATCAGGCTGGCTGACGAGGAAATGATGTTCAGGTTAAACAGCAGGAACGCCAGCGGGGCGGTCAGGAACACCACGCGCGGCAGGCCAAACTGGAAGTGCAGCATGGCGTTCAGATAACACAGGCGTTGCTGCCATTTCAGGCCACGGCCCAGTAGCGGGTTATCGACGCGGAAAATCTGCGTCATGCCACGCGCCCAGCGGGTACGCTGAATGACGTGCAGACCAAGACGTTCTGTCGCCAGACCGGCGGCCAGCGGAATATCCAGAAACGCGGTATTCCAGCCACGGCGCTGCATTTTCAGCGCGGAGTGCGCATCTTCTGTTACGGTTTCAACGGCAAAACCGCCGACTTCTTCAAGCGCCACGCGGCGGATAACCGCACACGAACCGCAGAAAAAGGTGGCATTCCAGTTATCGTTACCTTGCTGAACCGGGCCGTAGAACAGCGCGCCTTCGTTTGGCATGGTGCGGCCGGCGGAAAGGTTACGTTCGAACGGATCCGGCGAGTAGAAATAGTGAGGCGTCTGGATCAGCGCCAGTCGCGGGTCTTTCAGAAAACTGCCCACGGTCGCCTGCAAAAACGCGCGTGTCGCGACGTGGTCGCAGTCAAACACACAAATCAGCTCACCTTTGGTGAGTTTCATCGCATGGTTCAGGTTACCGGCTTTGGCGTGGGAGTTGTCGTTACGGGTGATATAACCCACGCCCGCATCGGCGGAGAACACGGCAAATTCATCGCGTTTACCGTCATCGAGCACGTATATTTTGATTTTGTCTTTCGGATAATCGATACATTGCGCGGCCAGAACGGTATCACGCACCACATCCAGACTTTCGTTATAAGACGGAATATAAACGTCAACGGTTGGCCACAGGGTGGTGTCATCCGGCAATGGTTCGATGGTACGTTTCAGCGGCCACGTGGTTTGCAGGTAGCCCAGCAATAAAATAATCCAGACATACAGTTCGGCGAGGAATAACCCGATCCCTAAGATGGCTTCTATCGTTGAATTAAAATGCAGCGTCTCTGTCGCGCGCCAGTAAATATAACGCGTCGACATGATAACGGACATGATGACCATGACCACACTGATACGGCGGCTCTTGCTGATACCGAGCAGGAATAACAGCCCGATGCTGATCAGACCAAAAATGTACTGTTTCTGGCTGTCCATAGGGGTGATGATGATCACTGCTGCCACCGGCAGCAGCAGAAGCACAAGTAAGGAAAACAGGAATTTATTCATCGCTTTGGGGTCGCTGTTAACAGTGATAGTTAATAACTGCCAGATTTAGGCGCGGCGTGTAATTCACCATCACCGACTTTAATCCCTAAAATAGCGGCGACTTTTTTGCTGATCAGTTCAATATCAAATGCCGAAGCCGATACCGGACTAAAATCAATAATAGAGCGCTGCGAGGCATTTGCCTCTGGCACACATTCATCCCTGTGGATCGTGCCTAATAATCTTTCGTTCAGACGTTGTTCAAAAAATTGCGTCACGTCGCGGCTTAATGTCCGGCGAGTGTCACTTTGGTTAACGACGTAATATTCACCTTTCTTATTATTTAAAGGCGTGCCAATTAATTTATTTTTTTCCATTAATGGCAATAAAGATAATGACGCGGTATCCGCTAACATCACCACAATATGTAAATCCGCAAGCGCCTGAACGGCTTTTAACGCCGGGCTCGGGCCCGGAGGAAAATCGGCGACAATAATTAAACCCGGATAATTCAGTACGGTATTTAATCCCCGCTGTAAGAAATGCGGATCGCTGGCTAACTGGTGTTCGAATTCCAGACGCTGATCTTCCGTCACTTCGCCGTAAGGTAAAACAAAGGTATTTGAACCCGCTTTGAGAATAAACTGGCTCCAGTCGGATTCATTGCCTGAACCGGCGACAAAGCCGCGGGTATCGGAAATAGGCACACCAAAATGAAGGCGAAGGGCATTCTGCACATCAAAATCGATGACCAGAACTTTGCTGCCACTGCGGGCAAGCGAATAGGCCAGGTTGGAGGCCACCGTGGTTTTTCCTACCCCACCTTTCGGTGAACAAACGCAAACTAACGGCATGAGGCAATCATCTCTAACAGGGGTTGAAGCGGTGTGTCGCGATGTAAATAGGCGCTGACAGGCTGTGGAGCCCGCTGTTTAAACATTTGTTTAAAGCGCTGGTTAGCATCAGCAGACGCCGGGGACGCGGGTGCAACAGGCGCCGTGCTGGTTGTGTACGGGCTGGCCGGTGCCGGTTGATACGCCGGTGCTGCAGGCTGTACGGGCTGGCTGCGAACCGGGGCGGCTTGCTGAGCCGGGGCCGGCTGAACATGCGCGGGCCGCACAGGTGCTTCAGGCATGACTTTACGCAGTGAATCGAGCAGACTTCCGCCGTTGTCAGGAATAACTGACTGGGCGTGGAACGTCGGCGCGGTGTGAACCGGTTGATGTTTTCCGGGCTGCGCGGCCTGCACGGGAGCAGGCTGTGGCGGCACCGGAGGCAGCGTTTCACGCAAGGCTTCGAGCAATCCAAAACCCGCCACGGGCGGAGGGACTTCCGATGACAACGGTGCGGCCTGATTTTGCTGCACGGGCTGTGCGGCCGCGGCTTGTGGCAACGGTTGCTGAGGCTGATTCACCGGGGGTTGCGTGAACGAAGGTTCGCTCATGGGCTGCGACGCAGCGAGTGAAAACTCATCGGCAGAAATAGACTGAGGCGTAGGTTGTGTCGTGCGGCCATTGTCGAGCGGTCCGGCCGGATTTTCGCTGGCTGACACTTGTTTAATCAACGTCCATTGGTTCATAGAACCGGTAATGGATTCACCCGTTGATTTTTCGTTAAGCTCTTTATAATCAAGCTTTTCCAACTTCGTTTTATCCATAAAACGTTTAATGTCGTCATATTTATTCATAAATCCCGCCCGCTAGGATTATATATATCGGTGTTTTCTGGACGTCAAAACGGACTTTAAAAGGCCGCTAACAAAGCATAAGAAAAGTTTAATTTTGTTTAAGTTTTTAGTGGGAATAAGACTCTTCTTAATATATCAGCTCTTTTACAGCATAGAGCACTTTTTACAAAAAATAGGATTATCACGCATAAATAACAACGCCCCTATAACTGCCTGTTACAGAAAGATTTAGATATTAATTATCTGTTTTTTTGCGTTAAAGCAGAGTAATGCGTTGCCCGTATTGAAATCGGTAGCACACAAACAACATTAGTTAAGTTGATGTTAGGATCTTCTTACGTTGCTAAGTATTCAATTACGACCCGTAATGTATGTTTTTCGTCAGTGAAATACCCTTGTGAATAATGAGTGTAGATGCTGACGGTCAAACGTGTTGTTTTTTATAGCCAAAACATTGTGTTTCACCTCGAAATAACCGGTTATGAGGTATACTGCGCAGAAGTACCGTTCCTGTTAGTGTATGCGGGGCAAATCAGCCCGGCAGTTGATGGAGAAATAAGTTGCGGGTCAGGCGTTCATTAACGATTAAACAGATGGCGGCGGTATCCAGTATTGCTGCAGTCACCATTTGTATTTTTATCGTCATCCAGTTGTTTCACTTTGTGCAACAGCGGAGGGACGATTACGCCCAGCAACTTGAAAATATTGCACATTCTGTCCGCGAACCGCTGTCGCAGGCGGTGCTCGATGTCGATCTGGAAGAAACGCAGGACATTCTCAATACCCTGCAACCGGTCGGGATTCTGAGCCGTGCCGACGTCGTGATGCCTAATCAGATTGCTGCATTGCACACGCATTTCCCGCCGGGCAGACCGGTGCCGCAGTGGGTTACCCGCGGTTTCAATCTGCCCGTCACCATTTCAGTTCCCCTTTATTCTGCGGCTGCCAGCCCTAAAGCCCCCAAGCCGCTGGCGTATCTGGTTCTTCAGGCGGATTCGTACCGCATGTATCAGTTTATCGTCAGCGCGCTGTCGACCATGCTGACAACCTATCTCCTGCTGTCACTGATCCTCACCATCTCGGTGAGCTGGGTGGTGAACCGCCTGATCGTCAAACCGCTGCGCACCATTGCCAGAGAACTGGAATCGCTGCCGGAAAGTGAAGTGCCTTATCACCAGCTGGTGCTGCCGGAGCGCCATGAAGACGATGAAATTGGCATGCTGGTGCGCAGTTATAACCGTAATCAGCAGCAGCTGGAAAAAGCGCAGCAAAGCATGAATGACGCGCTGCTGCCCGCGGAAGATATCCTCAATAATGCCGAGCAGTTTATGCTGCGCCTGCAACACCGGCTGCATTCGTCGGAGCCCGAAAAGGGCTTCCACCTGTTACTGATCGGCATTGAAAGCCTGCGCGACGACGGCCATGTCAGCTGCCCGCTGATCTCTTCTATTATGGATGTGCTGCCGGAACACTGTTTGCTGGCGCGTCTGAGCTACAACGAATTTGCGTTGCTGGCGGGCGATGTGCCACGGCCATTTATGGCGATGCGCCTTGCGCGACAAATCATGGAACGCATTAATGCGCCGCAGGAAAGCGATTCCGGGAATATGTCCCTGCATCCGACCGGCAGCATCGGCATTGTTCAGCACACGGGCGAAACGCCGGTGACCGCACAGCAGCTGATGGCGAATGCCCGTGCGGCCAGAGTGTCGGCGTATCAGCAGGGCAAAAACCAGATTCTGTTTTTCGAACCGGAACTGACTGAGAAAATTCAGAAACGCCTGTTGCAGGAAAATGAAATTCTGCACGCGATGGAACAGAACGATTTCACGCTGTTCATCCAGCCCCAGGTCAATATGGAAACCGGCACGGTGTTGGGCGCTGAAGCCCTGTTGCGCAGAAAAATGGCCAACGGCAGTTATGGTCTGGAAAGCGATTTCATCGTGCTGGCCGAAGAAATCGGCGTAATGAGCATGCTGGGTTACAAAATCCTCGAACTGGGCTGCGGCATTCTTGCCGACTGGCAACAGCGCGGCATTACCTTACCGCTCTCGGTGAATTTATCCGGCGTCCAGGTTCAGCAGCGTAATTTCCTGCCGGAACTGCGCAGCCTGCTCAGCCGCTACAAAATTAATCCGGGTCAGCTGGTGCTGGAAATCACCGAAACGGCGCGCATTGATGATTTGGATCGCGCGCTGTTGTTGCTCAGCGAACTCCGCGCCGTGGGCGTCTCGATTGAACTGGATGATTTCGGCCTGGGCTATTCCGGGCTGGAATATCTCAACCGCCTGCGTTCTTTACCTATCGATGTGATCAAAATTGACCGCAGTTTCGTCAGCGTTCTGCCGGAAGACGAAGTGATGGTAAACATTGTGGCCTCAATTGGCCGCGCGATGGATATTCAGCTTATTGCAGAAGGCGTTGAAACCGAAGCGCAGCGCCAGTGGCTGCTGAAAGAAAATATCCAGTTCGGGCAGGGCTATTTATTCTCTGCGCCGCTTTCTAAAGAAGAGTTCGAACAGAAATTCTGTCAGCCCGCCTGAATCCGATAAAGGGCAGGAAACCCGTTCCTGTCCGGCCTTTTTTACCCCTCCTTTACTTTTTTTAATTACATTACTTATTGCTGAATGCTTTCCGCTCTGGTTTTTCATGAACCGTTATTGCAGTGCGAAACGAAATATTTCCATCATGTTGTGTGTGTGTTATTTCCCTGCTGCCGCTCATTAACTTTGACCTTACAAAAATAGAAGGCGGCGCAATCACTTCAGGATGGGTATTTATGAAAAAATCACTCTTCAAGAGTCTGTATTTTCAGGTTCTTCTGGCAATCACCCTCGGTATTTTACTGGGACATTTCTACCCCGATCTCGGCGCTCAAATGAAACCATTGGGTGATGGTTTTGTTAAATTAATCAAAATGATCATCGCCCCGGTCATCTTCTGTACGGTGGTGACCGGCATTGCGGGCATGGAAAGCATGAAAGCCGTGGGGCGCACCGGGGCGATCGCGCTGCTCTACTTTGAAATCGTCAGTACGCTGGCGCTGATTATCGGCCTGGTGATTGTGAATATCGTCCAGCCCGGCGCGGGAATGAACGTCGATCCGGCGGCGCTGGATGCCAAGGCGGTCGCGGTTTACGCCGAGCAGGCGCAGAGCCAGGGCATTATTCCGTTCCTGCTGGATGTCATTCCGTCGAGCGTGATCGGCGCATTTGCCAGTGGCAATATCTTGCAGGTGTTGCTGTTTGCCGTGCTGTTCGGCTTCGCGCTGCACCGGATGGGCCACAAGGGCCAGCTGATTTTCAACGTCATCGAAAGCTTCTCACAGGTCATTTTCGGCATCATCAATATGATCATGCGTCTTGCGCCGTTAGGGGCATTCGGGGCGATGGCGTTCACGATTGGTAAATACGGCGTCGGTTCTCTGGTGCAGCTCGGCCAGCTGATTCTGTGTTTCTACCTGACCTGTATTCTGTTTGTGGTCGTGGTGCTGGGGCTTATCGCCCGCTTTACCGGCTTCAGCATCTTCAAGTTTGTTAACTACATTAAAGAAGAACTGCTGATCGTGCTGGGTACGTCGTCCTCTGAATCCGCGCTGCCGCGGATGCTGGATAAAATGGAGCGTCTGGGTTGTAAGAAATCAGTGGTGGGGCTGGTTATCCCGACCGGCTACTCGTTTAACCTCGACGGCACCTCGATTTACCTGACCATGGCGGCCGTGTTTATCGCACAGGCGACCAATACCCATATGGATATCTGGCATCAGATCACCCTGATTGTCGTGCTGTTGTTGTCCTCGAAAGGGGCGGCGGGCGTGACCGGCAGTGGTTTTATCGTTCTGGCGGCGACGCTGTCAGCGGTCGGGCATTTACCGGTTGCCGGGCTGGCGCTGATTCTGGGCATTGACCGCTTTATGTCAGAAGCACGTGCGCTGACCAATCTGGTGGGTAACGGCGTGGCAACCATCGTGGTTGCAAAATGGTGTGATCAGCTGGACGAAGGTCAGTTAAAAGCGACGCTGAATGGTCAGAAAGGTCTGACGGAAGCTGAGAAATCGGCGTCAGGTTTCTGAATAATGGTCTCTGAACGGATGAAAATATCGTTAACCGTTCCAAAAAACGCATTTATTTAGGCTCAAAATCCCCTAATAACCACCGGTTACTTGATGTAACCGGTGGATTATCTTCATAATAACTCCCTCAAAGGCCACCTCCGGCGCTTTTTACCAGAATATTTTCACGGGCTGCGCGACATTGCGAAAAACGCGCGGTCTAACGAAGGGCTGTAATTTACGTCCTTAACTTACGCATTCAGTTCCTGTGGGCTCGCCGAACAGCACCGGCAGGACAGCATATTTGAACATTAGATTGTCATTACGTAGGGGTTCACATGCAGGGCACCAAAATCCGTTTACTCGTTGGTGGATTGTTGCTGGCAGCAGCCGCAAGTCATGTGCAAGCTGAAGCATTACAACCTGACCCGGCCTGGCAGCAGGGCAAGTTGGATAATGGATTTACCTGGCAGTTGCTGACCACGCCGCAACGTCCGAGCGATCGTATTGAATTACGTCTGGTGGTACGCACCGGCTCGCTGGCAGAATCTGCCCAGCAGGCGGGCTACGCCCATTTCCTGCCGCGTCTGGCGCTGATGCACAGCGAAGGATTCAGCACGTCTGAGCTGCAATCACTCTGGCAGCAAAGTATCAATCCGCAACGGCCATTGCCGCCCGCGGTCAGTTCCTATGATTTCACGATGTATAACCTGAGCCTGCCGAATAACCGCCCGGAGCTGCTGAAAGATGCGCTGAACTGGCTGGCGAATACGGCGGGTAAAATCTCTGTGACGCCTGCGCTGGTCAGCGCCGCGCGGCAGGAAACGCAGGATCCGGTGGGTTCATTGCCGCAAAATACGCAGGATGCCTGGTGGCGTACCCGTATCGTCGGCTCAACGCTGGTGGGGCATAGCCCGGATCAGCTGCCGACCAAACCGGTCAATATCGAAGCCCTGACGAAGTTTTATCATCAGTGGTATACACCGGACGCCATGACGCTGTTTGTGGTGGGTAATGTCGACAGCCGCGCGCTGGGTGAACAAATCAACCGGACATTCTCGCCGCTGAAAGGCAGCCGTCAGACGCCACAAACGTTGCCGACGCTGTCGGAAGTCACCACCAAATCCATGACCACGATGGACGGCAACCTGACGCAAGATCGTCTCTCATTAATGTGGGATAACGCGTGGCAGCCGATTCAGGATTCGCAGGCGCTGGCCGCTTACTGGCGCAGTGATCTGGCCCGCGAAGCGCTGTTCTGGCATCTTCAAGAAGCCCTGAAAAGCGCTTTTGAAAACAAAAAAGACGCCACAACACCGGGCCCTGGCCTTGGTTTTGATTGCAACGTCCAGTATCAGCGTGCGCAGTGCGCCATCCGAATTGAAGCGCCACAGGCTAAGCTGACCGAACTGTTCAAGCGTCTTTCCGAAGAACTTCTGGCCGTGCGTGACAAAGGGATTTCTCAGGCTGAGTTTGATGCGCTGATTGCGCAGAAGAACGATCAGCTGAGCAAACTTTTCGCCACTTACGCGCGTACCGACACCGACGTGCTGATGAGCCAGCGTTTACGCTCGCAGCAAAATGGCGTTGTCGACATCGCGCCTGAGCAATATCAGCAATTGCGTCAGCAGTTCCTTAGTACGCTGACGCTGCCGGTGCTGAATCAGGAGCTGAAACAACAGCTTTCCCGCGAACCTGCCATGCTTATCGCACAACCTAAAGGTGAGCCAGAACTGAATGCGGGTGAACTGCGGGCGGTATATGACAAAGTGATGGCACCGGTGGAGAGCGCTCCGGCAGCGGGTGATGTGCCGGCGGCATCGGCGGCGGCGAGTGCGCAATAAGGGAGAATCCCTTATTTATTCCCGGTTAGGATGGGTGAAAGTTTCGGTTTTTTAAGTGCAGCGCTCACTTAACTCACCGCGCCGAAACCGATAAAGAGAGGAAAGTGCTTTTCCTCTCTTTAATCTCTCCTCGCTTTTTCACTCCGCGCTATCGCTCGCTGGCTATGTTTCAGCAACCGCAGTGACAGGCTGGAAATCTTGCCGCTGCGCGGTACCTTTGCTCGGGTTTCGAGCCATAGGTCTCGAACCTCTCGCGCAGCAAGCTTTCTGAAACGCCCGTACGATCTTAAATTCAAAACCAATATGCTTTTAGAAAGTTAAAAATGGCGTGATCAAAAATCCTGCTGAACGGAGCGGCTTCGAGACCTGCGGCTCGAAGACCGAGAGAAGGAAGTGCGAAGCACCAGGATTTGCGCCACTCGCTTAAGTGACAGAACATGTCCGTCTTGCCTGCGGTAGCGCGCAGTAAAAAGACGTGGGAGATCCAAGAGGGGCCCGTCATGGCCCCTTTTGGGCGGTTTCGGCGCAGCGAGTTAAGTGATCACTGCAATAAAGAAACCGAAATACCCACGGTCAATTTTGGCAGCCCCACTGCAAGTGAAAAATCGTTATACCCGCTCTGGCATAAACTCCACAGGAATGATCGCCCCGCGATGCTGAATCACAGTACTCGCAGTCTCATGCCCGCGCACGGCGGCTTCCACCGCGCTGCCACCGGTTAACCGAACAGCCAGATACCCGGCGCTGAATGAATCGCCCGCCGCAGTGGTATCAATCACTTTCTCTTTCGGTAATTTAACCGCCGGAACGTCGTGCAGTTCGCCTTCGGCGCTGGATACGATGCAGCTGTCAGCGCCGCGTTTTACCACGACTTCACTGACGCCAAGCGCGTGGGTGCGGGCTATCACTTCGTCGTACGGCTTCTGGCCCCACAGCATATCTTCGTCATCAAGCGTCAGAAATGCGATGTCCGTGCAGGAAAGCATGGCGTTGTAAGCCGCCTGCGTTTGCTCTTTGTTCGCCCATAAGCGCGGACGGTAGTTGTTGTCGAAAATGACTTTTCCGCCGCGTGAACGACACGCTTGCAGCAGTGTCATCAGACGTTTACGGCTTTCATCGTTCAGAATTGCCAGGCTGATCCCGCTCAGATACAGATAATCAAACTCTGCCAGCTTCTGGCAAATCTCTTCGGATTGCGGGCTGTCGAGCCAGTAACGCGCGGCGGCATCGTTGCGCCAGTAGTAGAACGTGCGCTCACCGGTGCTGTCCGTTTCAATCACATACAGGCCAGGTAGTTTGTGTTCCAGACGCTGCGTCAGCGCGGTGTGGACACCTTCCTGCTGCCACGCCTGCAACATCTCATTGCTGAAACTGTCATTGCCGAGCGCTGTCACGTAGTGAACGTTCAGCGCTTCAGGCGAAACCTGGCGGGAAATATAAACAGACGTGTTCAGCGTGTCGCCACCAAAACCACGGTGAAGGGCATCGCCTTTCTGAGACAATTCGATCATGCATTCGCCGATAACGGCAATATTTTTGCTGGTCATTGTACCTGGCCTATGTCTGAAACATTAAAACGAAAGGAAAGAAAAGACCGTCATTATTGCGCTCTAGTCTCTTCATAAGAATGCGGTCAGTCAAATAAATTAAAACGAGGTTTTATTTTTTTAGGCAGGAAGCGGAAAAATGAAATAAAAGGAGGGTAAAAGTGGAAGCAGCAGAACTTCCACCTGGGCATCACCGTGGGAAGGCTACTGGCTTTCTTTACGCAGTTCGGTCACCGGTCGGCCCCCGATCCCCCAGTTATCGGTATCGACTTCATCAATGACCACAACCGTGGTGGCCGGATTTTTACCCAGCGTATCGGCCAGCAGCTGGGTCACGCCGGCGATAAGTGCCTTTTTTTGTTCGACGGTTGCGCCTTCTCGGGTGATTTTGATATTCACGTAGGGCATTTTTTTTCTCCGTATCGGGTAAGCAAAAGGGAAATAACGTGGGGTCAGTTCTCCACTGTAGAAGCGGATGAAAAGAACCGCCAGCCAGCCTTTTTGGTTTTTTATGCGGGCAGAACGGCGAGAAATGCGGAGTGATTAAAGTTTCCCCGCGCAGCGCCGATAGATATCTCTACTAATGAAAGCCAGGAAATCGGGCTACTAATCACCTTGTAGTCACGCAACACATGTTGCCGCATGTCCCCTGATGATCTGATTCTTATTCATGACGGCAGAAAAATATGATAACTAAGATGATGTTAGGGCTGATTACGCCTTCTTTTACCGCTATCGAACGCGTAAAAGCACAGTCTTACTGGCGTCAATGTCAGAGAGTGTACCGTTTTCAGCCGATTTATCGCACTACAGGAAAACTGTTGGGGATTGAATTGCTGACCGGGGTTTTCCACCCTGCGAACCCGCATAAATTCATTTCGCCCGAAGAATATTTTGTCGCGATCGCTGTCGGTAAACGCCTGCAAATCGTTCAGGAACAACTTAACCTGTTGCAGCGCTGGCAAAATCTGTTCATCGATAACGAATTACTGGCCTCAATCAACGTCGATGGTCAGGTGCTGGAAATGTTGCAGTCTGATTCTGCGCTGCAAGCGCAAATCAACGCGATGCCATACGTCCGTTTTGAACTGGTCGAAAGTGCTGAACATGCGCTGAGCATTCCGTTGTCCCAGATTGAACAATCCGACCGGTTATGGCTCGATGACTTTGGTCAGGGCATTGCCAACTTCTCTTCCTTCACCACCTGGCACTACGAATACATCAAAATTGCCCGCGATTTGTTTATTCTGCTGGGTCAGAGCGAAGAAGGCTCGCGCCTGTTTTACACGCTGGTGACGCTGATGAAGCGCTACAGCAAAGGCGTCATTATCGAAGGGGTCGAAACCGCCGCTGAATGGGCGATGGTGCGTAATTCTGATGCGCTGGCCGCTCAGGGCTATTATCTGGCGCGACCCGTTGTTTTCGACCATCTGGATAATCTGCCAATACATTTCAAAGGATAATGAATCACACCTAACTCGCTGAGGCTAAGTCTCAAAATGCCGGGTGAGTTGATGTGGTGTGATGCATTATCATCACGCTGATTTTTAAGGCGTTATCACTGCCCCTCCTTCACGTTTTATCCCTCCTGATGCAGACCGTTTCCGGCAAGCTGTGACGAATTCAACTATGGTTAAACTCTGGGATTCGTTAACTGTTTGAAAGGAACAGCGTTATGACGCGCACAGGTAAAGTGATCTCCTGGGTTGTCGGTGTGATTGTTATTCTGTTGATTGCCATCGTGATTTTCATCGCGATGTTCGACTGGAACCGCCTCAAACCCACGATAAATCAAAAGGTCAGTACTGAGCTCAACCGGCAATTCGCGATCCGCGGTGATTTGGGCGTGGACTGGTCGCGGCAAAAAGATGAAGCGGGCTGGCGGGCGTGGGTTCCCTGGCCTCACATCCATGCGGAAGATATCGTGCTCGGAAACCCTTCCGACGTTCAGACCGGCGAAAAAGACGCGCAGATGGTGAAACTCGCCCGCGTTGATGCCAGCATTGCGCCGCTCGCGCTGCTGCACAAAGAAGTGCTGATACCACGCATCTGGCTGAAACAGCCGGATGCTTCGCTGCTGCGTTTGGATAATGGCAAAAATAACTGGACGTTCAATCTCGCTAACAGCGACACCAAAGACCCTGCGCAGCCGCCATCAGCCTGGTCATTTACTCTCAACGATATCGTGTTTGATCGCGGGCAGATTGACTATAAAGACGCCAAACTCAAAGCCGATTTCCGCGCCGTAATTGATCCGCTGGGTAAACCGCTGCCGTTTACGGAAGTGGTCGGCGATAAGAAAGATGCGCCGAAAACCAAAACCCCGCCTTACGTGTTTGGCTGGAAAGTGGACGGGAAATACAACGGCGAATCCCTGTCGGGCAGCGGGAAAATTGGCGGAATGCTGGCGCTGAAAGACCCTGACGCGCTGTTCCCGTTACAGGCGGATGTGCGTTCGGGGAAAACCCGCGTAGCCGTCGCCGGGACATTGCAGGATCCGATGAACCTCGGCGGTCTGGATTTACGCCTGAAATTCTCCGGGCAAACGCTGTCTGATTTGTACGGTCTGACCGGCGTCCTGCTGCCGCAAACGCCGCCGTATTCTACCGACGGCCATTTGTCGGCGACATTGCACGGGAAGAACGGCGCCATTTACCGTTATCAGAACTTTAACGGCGAGATTGGCGACAGCGATATTCACGGCTCGCTGACCTATGAGGCCAGCAAACCAAGGCCAAAACTGACCGGCGACGTGGTGTCCAAACAGCTGCGTTTTGCTGATCTCGCGCCGCTGATCGGGGCCGATTCCAATACGGATAAAGCGAAACGTGGCGAAACGACCCGTCAGCCTTCTGACAAAGTGCTGCCGGTAGAGAAGTTTGATACCAAAAGCTGGCGCGTGATGGACGCGGATGTGAAATTTAGCGCCAAACGTATTGAGCACGGTAAATCGCTGCCGCTGAGCGATTTAAGCACGCACCTGAAACTCACCGACGGCGAAATTCTGCTCGACCCTCTGCGTTTTGGCGTGGCGGGCGGTAATCTCAATTCCACCATCCGGCTGGAGGGCGACAAATCGCCGATGCAGGCGCGTGCGGATATTCATGCGCGTAAGCTGAAACTGAAACAGTTGCTGCCGAGCGTACAGTCGATGGAGCGCAGTCTGGGCGATCTCAACGGCGATGCGACGCTGACCGGGACCGGGAATTCGGTGGCCGCGTTGCTCGGCACCAGCAACGGCGACATGAAAATTCTCATCAACGACGGCGTGATCAGCCGGGGTCTGATGGAACTGGCCGGGCTGAACGTGGGGAACTACGTGGTCAGCAAATTGTTCGGCGATGACGAAGTGGCGATCAACTGCGCCGCCGCCAACGTGAACGTCAAAAACGGGCTGGTAACGCCACGGTTGTTTGTGTTCGATACCGAGAATGCGGTGATCAACATTACCGGTAGCACCAATATGGCGACGGAACGTCTGGATTTGTCGATCAACCCCGAAAGCAAGGGCGTGCGTATTCTGACGCTGCGTTCACCGCTGTATGTCCGCGGCACGTATAAAAATCCGGACGCCGGTGTAAAACCCGGCCCGCTGATCGCCCGTGGCGCTGCTGCCGTCGCGCTCGGCGCGGTCGTCGCCCCGGCCGCTGCATTGCTCGCACTGATTTCCCCAAGCGACAACGAAGAAAACCAGTGCGGTCCGATATTGCAGCAGATGAAAGAGAAGTGATTGATACGCTCCTCCCGGCGAAAGGGAGGAGCTGATTTCACCGGGGCACCGGATCCAGTACTGCGCAGCTATGATCCTGGATTTCTTCGGTCGAGGCGTTGTTGAGTTTGAGTAAATCGCGCTCGCTGGCGAGCAGCAGGAAGTCGCCGCCCGGCAGGCTGACCATCGCCATGCCGAAGTGGCCCATTTTTTTATCTGCGTCCGGCACGCCTTGCGCCAGAATTCTGAACGCGCCTTTCTCATTGAGCTCGGCGGGCGTCACTTTACGCGCCAGGTACGTGTGGCCCAGCAGTTTGTCCGGCAGTTCCTGCCAGTTGTATCCCATCTGCGCGCCCTCTCTGGCCAGCGTAGTTTTTACCTGCGGCAACAGACAGGAAATATGGATGTGCAGTTGATTCTGCGAGCGTCCGTATTGTGAATTAATCGCCAGCGAGATATTGCTGTCATCAATCGGTTTGCCGTATTTATCCGCCATAAAATGCCGCGCATTCCAGGCCTGATTGAAAAAGTTCGGCGTTTCCGGCTCCAGCAGCGCCGGGCTTTCCATACCGGTGATCCGCGCGCTGGGCATCAGTAAATACTGCAATGGCCCGTTCAAATCCTTCAGCACCACAAATCCGTGTTGTTCATCCACCTGCGCGCAGGGATCGGGTTTGCCCGTGCTGCGCTGATTCGGCACGCATTTTTTGCTGATGATGTTCCACAAGGCGTTAGGATTGGAAGAGTGGGGCCAGAAATACCAGAAAGCGGCGGCAATGATGATAAGCAGGAGCAGGGCAGGCAAAACTAATCGTCGTAAACGCATAAGAAACCTTCGCAGAAGGCACCGTGCCAGGCGAAAAACCTGGCACGGTGTCCGGATCAGTTACAGCGACTGATGGGCAGTTTCTTTGGACAGCAGCAGCGCGATCAGCGTCAGCGTTGCCATAAAGGCCAGATAAACGCCCACATAGAACAACCCGTAATGAGTTGCCAGCCAGGTGGCGATGTACGGCGCGACGGACGCACCCAGTATCGAAGACACATTATAGGAGAAGGATGCGCCGGTGTAGCGGACTTCTGTCGGGAACAGTTCAGGCAGCAGCGCGCCCATCGGACCAAACGTCAGCCCCATCACCATAAAACCGCACAGCAGGAAGACCATCACCAGCGCCTGCGAGCCTGAACCGAGAATGGTCGGGAAGCACAGTGCGAAAACAATCATCAGCAAGGTAATGCAGATCATCGTTTTGCGACGCCCAAATTTATCCGCCAGCTGACCGGCAATCGGTACCATTACGCCGAAACCGACCACGCCAATCATCAGCATCAGCAG
Source organism: Rahnella sp. BIGb0603 (assembly GCF_024808755.1). NCBI lineage: Bacteria > Pseudomonadati > Pseudomonadota > Gammaproteobacteria > Enterobacterales > Yersiniaceae > Rahnella > Rahnella sp. BIGb0603. Next base: position 174,617 of record NZ_JANUEX010000010.1, read on the forward strand.
GAATTCATTACGCGGAATGCCCAGGCCCGCGGGCTGAGCTGCCGTGCCGTAACCCAGTGAATACACGGTCATGATGTAGAACAGCGTATACGTTGCCACCATGATGAACGTGCCGAGCAGGGTCGCTTTTTTGTATTTGGTGAACAGCATGCCAATCGGCACTTTTACCTGTTTACCGGCTTTGGCAATTTTAGCGAAGACCGGCGTTTCGTGAAGGGAAACACGCACGTAAAGGCCAACCAGCACCAGCACCGCAGAAAGCAGGAACGGCACGCGCCAGCCCCAGGAAATAAACTGTTCGTCGGTCAGCAGCCAGGACAACAGCAGGAACATCCCGTTAGCGAAGAAGAAGCCAATCGGCGCGCCAAGCTGCGGGAAAGAACCGTACAGCGCGCGTTTTTTCGGTGGCGCATTCTCCGTTGCGAGCAATGCCGCGCCGCCCCATTCGCCGCCCAGACCGAGACCCTGACCAAAACGCGCCAGCGCCAGCAGCATTGGTGCGAAAACGCCAATCGTCGCGTAAGTCGGCAGCAGGCCAATGACAACGGTGGAAACACCCATGGTCAGGAGGGACGCCACGAGCGTCACTTTACGCCCTACGCGGTCGCCGAAATGCCCGAACAGCGCGGAGCCAATCGGACGCGCAATAAAGGCGATAGCGAATGTGGCGAGCGACTGTAGCGTGGCGGCCGTCGGGTCGCCCTGCGGGAAGAAGATGTGCGGGAACACGATCACCGCAGCGGTGGCATAAATGTAAAAGTCGAAAAACTCGATGGCCGTCCCGATCAGCGACGCAACGATGACTTTTCCGCGTGAGTTCTGATTCACCAGGTTGGCGTCAGCTTCTAATTCTTGAGCGATGGAGGCTTGCATAAGTGTTTCTTATTTGTTGTTGATGAAATAGAGGGTTTGTAAATAAATGTGTGGTGAAAGGGCATCTTATGCACAGCCAGACGGGTTTTCAACGAGGGAGAAATGCCTAAAAACGGCATTTCGGGCGGGATCGGGGGAATCTTTTTTGGCGTTGCCCGTTTGCAAATCATAAGTTTGCTCAATGGAACAAATTCAGAGTAACTGACTGCAAAACCGTGAAATAAAAGTACGGCCATTAGTCAGTTATTCTGGTTTTAAGGGCAGTGAGAAGTGCTATCTGGTGTTATTCACTGCTTTTTGACTTCTCTTCCAGAGTTAACGGCGGTTATATGCATTTCATCTGGCACGATGAGGTCGTCAGGCGTGTATTCGCTGTCGTTTCCCGACGTCGTTTTGGCCGTTTTTGCGCCTTTTTTCCCGTGATCGGGCATTACCGGGTCATCTTTGTATTTCGCGGTGGCAATCCACGCGGCGACAAACAACGTCAGGCGGGCGAAGAAATAGAAGAACGCCATCAGGCCAATGACCGACCCGAACGCCGCGCCGGAAGGCGAGGTGGCCAGTTTCGGCAGTGTCATGGTCATCACGAATTTAATCACCTCAAAGCCAATCGCCGCCAGCAGCGTGCCGCGCAGCAGGGCTTTCTTGCGCGGTTTATGGCGCGGCAACATCCAGAAAATCCACAGGAACAGCAGATAGTTGGCCGCAATGGAAATTACCAGCGCAATACTGGTCATCACCGGTCTCAGCCACTCGATACCGCCGAGCCCCAGCGCATCTACAATGGTTTTTTGCGCCGCACCGGCAATAGACGTCAGCGACAGCGTGATGATCAGCGCCAGCACCAGCCCGGTCAGCGAAATAAAATCGCGAATGTAGCGGCGGTAAATCTTCTCCTGATCCTGCGGATTGCGTTCCCAGACGTCACGCGACTGCGCGCGGATCGCCTCGCGCAGATTTCCCATCCAGCTGATGCCGGAGTACAGCGCAATCAGCAGGCCGGATAACCCGACGGCGGTGCGTTGCTGAATGGCCGTATTGACCGTGCTTTTCAGCGTATTCGCCAGATTCGGGTCGCTGATGCTGTTCACGATTTTATTGATGAGACCGGCCAGCAGATCCGGATTGGACGCCAGCACGAAACCCACGGCGGCGAAGGAAACCATCAGGATCGGGATCAGCGAGAGGAACGAGAAATAGGTGATCGCCGCACCAAACTGGCTGCCCAGACGATCGTTGAAACGTTCCGTGGCCCGCAGCAAATGCGCGACCCAGCCCCAGGACTGAACGTATTCCACCAGCCGTGAGAATCTGCCGATGTTTTTATCCACCGTCGAATTGCCGGTTTTGATGTTAATCAGCGGGGCGGGTGTTTCCTGTTTTACCGGTTCTTGCTTAGAAATAATGGGCATTGATCCATGTTGTCCTTAAAAGTGCATCCAGCCTTAAGTATAGACGCCTGAGCCGTCCGGGTGATGTCTGGCGGGTTTAACCGCTCAGGCAATGAACGTTTGGGTTATATCTGTCAGCCAGTCCATGAAGACTTTGACGCGCCGCGAAAGGTTCAGGCGGTGCGGATAAACCAGCGTCACGGGCATCGGCGGCGCACGGAACTGCGGCAAAATACTCACCAGCTGGCCACCCGCCAGCGCGTTACGAACGCCAATCAGCGGCGCCTGAATAATCCCCAGACCGGCCACGCAGGCTGAAACATAGGTTTCCGTGCTGTTGACCGTCACCGCACCGCCGCTTTTGACGGTTCTCACCTGCTTGCCGTCGAGATATTCAAACGCAGACGTATGGCTGCCGAGCGTTTGTTCGTAATGCACCATCGCGTGCTGCGCCAGCTGATCGGGATGATCCGGCGTGCCGTAGCGTTGCAGATAACCGGGGCTTGCGCAGTTAATCACGCTCAGATGCCCCAGCGGGCGGGCGATCAGGCCGGAATCCTTCAACGTGCCGCTGCGCACCACGCAGTCAAACCCTTCGCGCACCACATCCACACGGTGATCGGTACTGCTCAGTTCGATTTCCAGCGCCGGATAGCGGTTCAGAAACTCCGCCAGACGCGGCAACACCAGATGCGTCGCCATGCCGACCGACATATCCACGCGCAGCCGCCCGCTGATGCTCGCCGGGTTCGACTGAAACATCGATTCGAGTTCGTCCATGCTCGAAAGCAGTTCTTTGCAGCGCTGATAAAACACCTGACCGTCCTGCGTAAGCTGAACGCGGCGCGTGGAACGGTGCAGCAAACGGGCGGACATGCGGATTTCCAGTTGCTGGACCAGCCGCGACACGCTGCCTTTGGGTAATCCCAGACTTTCGGCGGCGCGGGTAAAATTGCTCAATTCCGCGACGCGAACGAAAACCTTCATTGATTGAATTTTATCCACATTTTGCCCGATTGTTGTTGGTTTTGAGACAGTGAAACTCATTATGGACTATTTATCATTACAGAGGAGTCCAATAGGCTGTGTTTTAAACAACGAAAACCTACCAAATGCCAATGAGGTCTGAAATGAATCGTAAAATCGCTATCGTAACCGGCGGAAGCCGTGGTTTAGGCCGGAATGCCATTGAAAAATTGGCGAAAAAGGGGGTAGACGTCATTTTCACTTACCACAGTCAGATCGACGCGGCGAAAGCCGTGGTGCAGAACGTGGAAGCCTCAGGTGGAAAGGCGGTGGCTTTAGCGCTCAATACCGGCGAAACCGGTTCGTTTAATGCGTTTGTGGCTGATGTGAAAACGCAGCTTCAGCAGGTCTGGCAGCGCGAAACTTTTGATTTTCTGGTCAACAATGCGGGCGTAGGGCTGCATGAAGCGTTCACTGACACCACCGAAGAACAGTTTGACCTGATGATGAATGTCCATCTGAAAGGGCCGTTCTTCCTCACGCAAAAACTGTTGCCGCTGATGGCCGACGGTGGCCGTATTCTGAATATTTCCAGCGGTCTGGCGCGGTTTGCGCTGCCGGGCTCTTCGGCTTACGCCATCATGAAAGGCGCAATCGAAGTGCTGACGCGTTATCAGGCGAAAGAGCTGGGCGCGCGCGGTATCACCGCCAACGTTCTGGCACCGGGAGCGATTGAAACGGATTTCAGCGGCGGAATGGTGCGTGACAATCCGCAGGTGAACCAGATTGTCTCCGCGAACACCGCACTCGGGCGTGCCGGTTTGCCGGATGATATCGGCGGGATGGTGGCGCTGATGCTCAGCGATGAAGCTGGCTGGATGAACGCCCAGCGCGTAGAAGCGTCGGGCGGAATGTTTATCTGAGCCGTTTCTCTCAGATCTGAACGTTAACTTTCCTGGAAACGTCTGGCTTTGAGATGTTGCTGTTTTTCCAGCTCGAAAATCGCCCGTTGCAGGTCACGTTCCTGCGCGGGCGACAAATGCGGAAACTTAAAACTCAGCCGCTGCGTGCTGACTGTTTCGCCTTTGTTGCTGACAGATTTACGCGGCATCGAGCCGATATATTGCAAATCCAGCTTGAACGAGCCGAGTTCCGCCAGCTGAATCAGCGAATCTTTCAGCACCGCGCCGGAAGCCATTTCCGGTGGCGTTGTGCCGTCAATTTCCAGACCAAGACCGCCGAGGGAAATATCGCGCACGCGCCAGGCAAACTCTGAGGCATCCGGCAGCTTTCCGCTGCAACGGTAATCCGGCAGCCAGGGAACGTTCACGCGGAAATACTCGCGGCGCTGGATAAAATACAGAACGGGGGGAATGTCGCAGGTAAACGTCGGCAAACTTTCGTACGTCACCTGACGTACCTGACCGCAGGCAAATTCCACTTTCGCACCTGCAGGTTCCGCGACAAAGTTCAGCGTCCCGGCATTGATCGCCAGACCGTTTTCATAATCTGAGCTGCCCAGATCGAACAAAAACTGATGGTTGTCAGAATCAACGTCCAAAATTTTACTGATAAATTGCCCGCGGGCGTGACTGACCATGACCAGCGTCTGGTTCTTCTTCAAGTCACGCAGTACGGACAAGATTGCCAGCGTGTTCCGCTTAGCAAACGACTCTCGGGATACTTCGCTCACCTGCCACACCTCTATATGCAATGATCACAATATGTTCGTACAGCCCTCGAAATAAAAAGTGCCTATTACGGATATCGGTTATTCAAAACAAAACTTTAATGTGTAATAACGGGTATTTTCTCCGGCTTAAGATGAAATTCCGCCGAAGACAGGCCGGAGTTGCTGCCGTCTTCACTTTATATATAGGCTATCTTTCACACTATCGAAGGTTATTTTCCGCCCTTGTCACGGATTTTTTGTTGTCCGGTTCGCAACGGGTTTCAGGAGTTGTATGGAACAAGTGATCAAGTCGCTGGATGCGCTTTACATTAATATTTGCGTGACTTACGCCAGCCTGGTGTTTTTCTATTTTTTCCTCAGCAGCGACAGCCCGCTCGGGCCTAACTCCCCGCTCTACAAGCGTGTGTTGTTCGGAGTTCTCTGCGGCGCCGTGGCGGCTTTTCTGGATCGCGATTTGTTCCGACTCAGCGGCACGGTGTATTACAGCTTTGAGATGATCCCGCTGGTGATTTGCGTGTTCTACGTCGGCTGGTTCAGCGTGCTCTGTGGGTTTATGCTGAAATTCTTCCTCACCGGAATGTTCACTATCGATAACCTGTTTGTCGCGGTGATGATTGCGGGCATCTGCTATTTCCGGCCATGGCGCGACAACAACATCCGCACCTTCGCTATCGCGACGTCGATAGTCCTCGTGATCCGGCTGATTGTCTCGGCCCCTTATCTGAATTCCTGGGCAATTATCTGGAGTTCACTTGGCTACCAGCTGGTCACGCTTTTTTGCATGTTTATCTGTTACCACGGGCTGGGAGGTAAATTCCGCTACGTGCGCGCGTTCTTCCGCGAGAAAGAAAACTCGTCGATGGATTTCCTCACCAAAACCTTTAACCGTATGGGGCTGGAAGAACACCTGAAAGCGGTGCAGAAAAACCACAGCGGATTCGGACTGGCGATGCTGGATATCGATTTCTTCAAGAAAGTGAACGATACCTACGGGCATGCGATCGGCGATGACGTGCTGGTGCGCGTGGCGAATGTGGCGCGGATGATGCTGCGAAAAGACGACGTTCTGGCGCGTTTTGGCGGCGAAGAATTTGTGATTCTGATTGCCAGCGGCAACACGTACGAATGCGTGAAATGCTGTGAGCGTATCCGCCGCGCGGTCGAAAGCACGGTCTTTACCAACGCCGACGGCGAACCCTTCAAGATCACCGTATCGCTGGGCGTGGCGAACTACCAGCCAGACAAAAGTTGGCAGGAAAATATCATTGTGGCCGACGGTGCGCTGTATCAGTCGAAAACCAACGGACGCAACCGGACGACCAGCTTTTAACGATTTCTGAAAATTATTTTTCCCTCATACCGAATAAAAAGCGGTGCTCAGGTGTTTACCTCATATCGAACACTTACGGGCACCGTTTTTTATGCAAACTTCCACTTCTGTTTCCCGCCACCGTTACGACGGGCTGACCATTCTTCTGCACTGGCTGACGGCGCTGTGCGTCATTTTTCTGTTTGCCAGCGCGCATATCTGGGAAGTGCTTGAGCGCGGCACGCCGCTGCGCAAAGGGCTGCAATCCGTGCATATTTCTGTCGGGATTTTACTGGCGGCGATTATCCTCGGGCGTTTGCTCTGGCGTCTGTTTACGGTCAGCACCGGGCGCAGCAAACAGGAACCTGTCGCCATGCCGGTGATGATGAAAGCGGCGGCGCATCTGACCCATCTGGCGCTCTACATTTTGCTGGTCACGCAGATCGTGCTGGGCTTTTTGTTCCGCTGGTCTCAGGCCGAGCCTTTCTACTTCTTCGGGCTTTTCCCCATTCCTGACGTTTTCAATTTCGACAGTGTGATGACCCGAACCTTCGGCACGTTACACAACAATGTGGCCTGGGCGCTGATTGTTTTGGCGGGCGTACATGCGCTGGCCGCACTGTTCCATCACTACGTTCTCCGCGACGGCATTTTGCGCCGCATGCTGCCGGGCCGCGTCAGCCGCCCGTAAATAATCTCTCCCCTACAGGAAGACAAAAACTATGAAGACAAAAACAGTGATTCAGGCGTTGTCGGTGGTGTGTCTGGCGGGTAATTTGCTGATGTTCAGTGTCGCCGCGCACGCGATGGGTGATGATTCTGATGAGAAAAAAACGCCGGACTGCCCGAAAGGGCAAATCTACGACAGCAAAACCAAAAGCTGCATGGTGGATAAAGGCGGCATGATTTCCGATCAGGACAAAACCCAGTACGCCTACCATCTGGCGAAATCGGGCCGGTATCAGGAAGCGCTGACGGTGCTCGACACGCTGAAAGACCCGAACACCAAAGAAGCCTGGAACTATCGCGGCTACGCCACCCGCAAACTCGGGCGTACCGACGAAGGCATCCGCTATTATCAGAAGTCGATTGCGATTGACGCAAATTACGCCAAAGTCCGGGAATATCTCGGCGAGGCTTATATGATTAAAGGGCGTCCTGATCTCGCGAAAGCGCAACTGGCGACCATCAGAGGCCTGTGCAGCACCGGCTGCGAAGAGTATCGCGATCTGAGCGCGGCTATCGACGGACATCCTGAATCCTGAAACGGGGAAACGCTAAATTTCACCCACCGACTTACGTCATGAACTGAGTCAGTGTCTGGCGCGTCTGTGGCGTTACGCGATGGTGTTATCGCGCAAGCCGGACGTGGCAGATGATCTGGTGCAATCGACCTGCGTGCGGGCACTTGAACGCTGCGCGCAGGTGGTTGATCGCGCCGGTGCCGATCGCTGGTTCTTTTCGATTCTGCATTCCATATGGGTCAACGAACTCAGGGCGCAGCACGTCCGCCAGGGGCAGGGATTTGTCGATGTCAGTGAAACCGACGTGCCCGCCGATGCGTTCTCTTTTGAAGACCGGCGCTGGCATACGCAGGTGATGCAGCGGGTGAATGCCCTGCCGGAAGCCCAGCGGAACGCGGTGTTTCTGGTGTATGTCGAAGGTTTTACCTATCAGGAAGCGGCAATGACGCTGTCAGTGCCTATTGGCACCATTATGAGCCGTCTGGCGGCTGCCCGGCTTTCGCTGGCAAAAGACACCGGTTCCGGCGCTCAGTCACAACAGGGAGAGAAAAAATGACCCGCGAAATCCCGCAAGCGCCATTCTCCGATGAAGTTCTGGTCGCCTACCTCGATAACCGGCTGAGCGAAAATCAGCGGGCGCAGTTTGATGCACGGCTCGCCGCAGACGACCTGCTGGCCGGACGTCTGGAGCAGATGGCGCGCAGCAATTTACCTTTCCACGATGCGTTCGGGTCGATGTTGCAGGACGCGCCGGTGGGGCGTTTGCAGGCAGCTTTGGACGCGATACCGGATGCACCGGTTGCCCGTTCGCGCGGATTCAGCCGCCGTGCGTTGCTGGCGGCGTCGGTCAGCTTTATGGCCGTCGGGCTGCTCGCCGGACGCTATTCCGCGCTGCTTTCCGGCGAATCTTCCAAAGACAACTGGCGTGATCGCGTGGCGGATTACATGTCGCTGTACACCGCGCAGACACTGGCGGACGTGAATGACTCTGCTGAACAACAGCAAATTCAGCTGGCGCGGGTACATAAAACGATGGGCATCGGGCTCAGCCCGGCAGCGCTGGAAGTGCAGGGCGCTGAGCTGAAAAACGCCCGTATTTTGCATTACGACGACTACGATATTGCGCAGATCACTTACCTTGATGCGCGCTACGGGCCGATGGCGCTGTGCATTACCCGCAGCGAACACCGGAATAATACGGCGCAGGAAAGTGAAATCCGGCAAAAAATGAACGTCGTTTACTGGCGCGAGGCGGGTTACAACTTCATGCTGATCGGCCACAGTCCCGCAGCCGTTATGGCCGCGCAGGCCGCGGCTTTGCGGGCTAATCTCGCCTGAGTAGTTTCTCTCCGAAACTAACTTATGTAATTATTTAAAGTATTAAACTATTTTTAATGCACGTAACGACGATGTTAAATTGTTTACGAAATCTCGATAATATGAGTATTCGGTAACATTTGTGTGGTTGATTTGTCGTTGTTCACCGCGGTTTTCGTTACTCCCCATTATTGTCCTTTCAGACTCTGAGGAAATAATCGCTTATTTCCCCACCGCACCGGGTTGTTGATTTCGTTTATCCAGGGAATCTGGATAGCTTTCACCTGCAAAACTAAAACTAAACATTCAGAGAAACAGACGTCATGAGAAAGATACTCGCCATGATCCTCTGCCTTAACGTGGTTGCATTCAGCCAGTCAGCGTTCGCAGAAGATGAAAAGCCCGTTGATGTGTTACTGATCGGCGGCGGCATTATGAGCGCGACGCTGGGGACATACCTTCAGGAATTAGAGCCGGACTGGTCAATCGACATGGTCGAGCGTCTGGACGGTGTGGCGCTCGAAAGTTCCAACGGCTGGAACAACGCCGGTACCGGGCACTCTGCGCTGGCTGAAATGAACTACACGCCGGAAAAAGCCGATGGCAGCATCGACATTTCCAAAGCGGTCGAAATCAATGAATCCTTCCAGATTTCCCGCCAGTTCTGGACTTATCAGGTACAGAACGGCGTTCTGCACAACCCGCGTTCCTTCATCAACAGCACGCCGCACATGAGCTTTGTGTGGGGCGATGACAATATCAATTTCCTGCGTAAACGCTTCGCGGCGCTGCAACAAAGCACGCTGTTCCGCGGCATGGAATATTCAGAAGACCCGGCGCAAATCAAACAGTGGATCCCGCTGGTGATGGAAGGCCGTGACCCGAAACAGAAAATCGCGGCGACCCGTATTCCGATCGGCACCGACGTGAACTTCGGTGAAATCACCCGTCAGCTGGTGGCCTCGCTACAGAAAAAACCCAACTTCTCACTGAGCCTCGGCCATGAAGTGCGCGGTATCAAACGTAACCCGGATAACACCTGGAACGTGACGGTGGCTGACCTGAAAAATGACGGCAAAGAAAGCGTCATCAAGGCGAAATTCGTCTTTATCGGTGCGGGCGGCGCGTCCCTGACCCTGTTGCAGGAATCCGGTATTCCTGAAGCGGATAACTACGGCGGCTTCCCGGTTGGCGGCCAGTTCCTGGTGACTGAGAACCCGGAAATCGTGAAACGCCATCTGGCGAAAGTGTACGGTAAAGCTGCCGTCGGCTCCCCGCCGATGTCCGTGCCGCACCTCGACACCCGTATTCTTGATGGTAAACAGGTTCTGCTGTTCGGGCCGTTCGCGACCTTCTCCAGCAAATTCCTGAAAAACGGTTCCCTGTGGGATCTGTTCGGCAGCGTCAACTTCTCCAACATCATGCCGATGACCCACGTGGGTATCGACAACTTTGATCTGGTGAAATATCTGGTCAGCCAGGTGATGTTGTCCGACGAAGACCGTTTCGATGCGTTGCGTGAATACTTCCCGGATGCGAAGAAAGAAGACTGGCGCTTGTGGGAAGCCGGTCAGCGCGTGCAGATCATCAAGAAAGATGAGAAAGAAGGCGGCGTTCTGCGGCTGGGCACTGAAGTAGTCAGCTCCAAAGATGGCAGCATTACCGCGCTGCTGGGCGCATCACCGGGCGCGTCTACCGCGGCGCCGATCATGCTGCACCTGATGGAAAAAGTGTTCAAAGACAAAGTTGCGACGCCGGAATGGCAGGCGAAACTGAAGGAAATCATCCCTTCTTACGGCACTGAGCTGAACGGCAACGTCGCCGCCACCGAGAAAGAACTGGGCGACACCAGCCGCGTTCTGATGCTGGACAACCCGCAACCCAAAGCGGCGGAACCTGCACCGGCGGCAGAGACAAATGCTGCACCGAAAAAAGAGCAAAAAGTCGTCGCTGACGTCGCGCTCTGACCGAATTTATTAAGCAGTGATTTTGAAGGCGCGGGAGACCGCGCTTTTTTGTTTCTGCTTTCCACCATTTCCCTGAAAATACGGAAATATAAAAAATGCGCGGAACTAAGACCGATGTGCTTACAGAGGCTTCAGTGGTTGGCACCCTTCGCCTAGATAAAATGTGAAGGAATAAAAAAAGTAACTTATTTATCAAAGGTTAGTTTTGAAATATGGAATCATGCAATGAAGATGATATCCATTTGTTTTCATGAAGAGTTTGAATCTCTGTTTCCACAATAATCTCCAGATAACAGACAATCCGCACCAATTGGATTTGGTTTCTAATGCCTATTTTCTCATATATAATATTACGTTGACTTTTTACTGTGTTAATTGAAACCCCATTTTGGGTCGCAATGTCGCTAAGCTTACTCCCATTCCCCAAATGGGTAGCAACGTTGGCTTCCCTAAGTGTGAGATTAAAAAGCGTACATAAAATAGATTCACTACGAACATTATGGAATGGATCACATATAATTAATGTAGCATTATGATCATTTGACGATATTGAATTGTTAGCCACTATGCGAACCAGATAAAACCTATCCCTGTCGCGCTGGACTTTTATTAATTTTGTGTATTGATTGGTTGCGGTGAAAATATCCACCAACGATTTCTTAAACAGAAAATGGCTATGGCTGTCTTGCATTTTTATATGGTTTTTCTGAAGCAATATACCATCTTCTCTGACGAGTATTCCATGCCCTTCTGAATTCATTTTAATGAGTCGGCCTGACTTCGATATATTAATGATTGCAGTTGCTGAATTACTGAATGCATCAGGTACATCTGTTTCATTTAGAGATTGATTACATAACTGTAAATGTACATTTAGCGCAGTTCTGAGAAGCGGAGATAATTGAGATATGGTATCAGAATCTGCCACTTTAAATTCTCCACGGCGAGGATCACTTCGTACAGCTAGAATTCCCCGGTCTCCATTTTGAGAGTAAAAATTGACAAGTAGTGCATCTTTATATCCAAAGGACTGAAAAGAAGATCTATGAACTTTGCCCCATTCAGGGTCTTGATTACATAGGTCAGCCATAGTAAATCCGGTATCCAGTTCGTATCGGGTGACTCTTTCAGATATAGGATCATGATAGCTTCTTTTTTTAAGGTAAAAATCAGAGAAAAAACTATCAACTCCGGTATGACAAATCAAATCTACAGGTTTTTTTGTGTTGCTTATTCGTAATGAAAGGGAACTAGATGAAACACAAAATAGAGCATTAATGTTATTAAGTACTCTTTGAATTGAGTATTGGGTATCGTCCACTCCGTAAAGTGGACGCAATACTGAAGAAAAGATATCACGACTTTCCATATCTGATACCTATCTTAATAAGTTGTTGGGCTGTTGGCTGTATATTTTCATAGCATGTTCCTTCACACTAATCGATCACATTGATTTACTATTTATTCTACTTTATCAGTAAAACCATGTTTACGCGCTAAAAATGTAATAAAAAAAGCAATAATCAAGAGGCCTGTGACAAAATATGGCAGAGATAACACCCCTGTTTTCATTAAGAGCGCCCCACCCAGGATACCTCCCCCACCAATCGCAATATTCCAAATAGTCACCATCATTGATTGGGCAACATCAATAGCATCACTCGCGGTCTTTACTAATGCGGCCTGCAAAAGGGTTGGAGCGCCTCCGAAGGCGAAACCCCACACGGCTATAGACGCATATATTGACCAGCTTTGACTTGTTACCGTTAGTGCGAAGATTGATACTGCAAAAAGTAAAATGCTTAATATCATCGATTTTCTAGGCCACCGGTCAACGGTGAGACCGGCACCCCAGACACCTGCCAGTGCGGCTATGCCGAAAATAAATAATACTAAATCAATATGTTCCGATAGCCCTATATTTGAAATAAATGATGCGATGTAGGTGAAAATTGTATTATGGGCAAGAATGAAGAGTAGCGTTACAAATAAAACAACTGATACACCTTTCATTTTTGCTACCTGAAAAAGAGAAAGGTGTTCACGTTTTTTTTGGCCTGCCGCATCTGGCACTGACATAATAACCCAAAGAAACAAAATCATAGTAAGCGCACTCATAACTATAAAGTCAGTACGCCAACCTATTAATCCTGCAAGATATGAACCTGTGGGTATACCAATTGTCAGGGCTAAGGGGGTTCCCAGCATTGCAATTGCAATCGCACGCCCGGCAAGATGAGGAGGTGACATGCGAATGGCAAACCCAGCAGCTAAAGACCACACTAATCCGGCAAAAACACCACCAAAAAAACGTACCACTAGAGTCAGCATATAGCTGGTAGAAAATGCTGTGATTATATTGACGATCGCAAATCCAAAGATAGCCAGTAACAATAAAGGTTTGCGACGCATACCTTGAGTTAAAGTAATCAACGGAATTGCACTTAACAATGAACCCGCAGCATAAACAGTTACCAGCTGGCCTCCGTAACTAGCAGAAATCCCAAAGTCTTGGCTAATCCATAGCAAGAGCCCCGCAGGCATGGCTTCCGTCAACATTGTGATAAAGCAAGCCATAGACAAAGCCAATAAACCAAACCAGGGTAATTTATCTTTTGAATAATTATTCATGTCAAAATTTTTCCTACCTTAGAAGAAGATGGTGCAAAAAAATCCATTAGAAATTCATTCCTAAAAAATATCACTCTCTTGCATAGAAGAATTGAATCGCCACGGGTTTAACAGACACCTCGGAGTCATTTAAGATGACTTAAAGAGAGGTGCCCATGAGCGGTAAACGTTATCCCGAAGAGTTTAA
>NZ_JANUEX010000011.1:0-181643 GCF_024808755.1 Rahnella sp. BIGb0603
AGTGCCCACACAGATTGTCTGATAAATTGTTAAAGAGCAGTGAGTTACGCGCTTTCGCTTGCTAACTCGAGGTGGCGTATATTACGCTTTCCTCATTCAGTGTCAACCGTTTATTTCATCCGGTTGCCGCTGTTTTTAATCTTTCCGAGCCGGTCACTTCGTGATGTTGTTCACGTTGTTCCCTGTCGATGGAGCGGCATTATAGGGAGTTCTCAGCAAGCCGCAACCCCTAATTTCAATTATTTTATCAACCGTTCAGAAAAACATCGAATGCGTTAATTACGCTCAATGAATGAATAAAAAACGGGCTCCAAATCGCTTTGGAGCCCGTAACTGGCTTTTTATCCACTGATTACTGTCTTGCGACAATGCGATCATTTTCCACATCAACAGTAATTGGCTTACCTGGAATCAGCTTACCTGACAAGATTTGCTGCGCCAGCGGGTTTTCAATCTCCTGCTGGATGGCACGTTTCAATGGACGCGCACCATAAACAGGGTCAAAACCGGTATTGCCAAGCAGTTCAAGCGCGGCATCGGTCAGCGTTGCTGAATAGCCGTGTTCTTCCAGACGTTTATACAAACGCTCCAGCTGAATCTTCGCGATATTTTTGATATGCGCATGACCCAGTGGATGAAACACAACCACTTCATCTATACGGTTGATGAATTCCGGACGGAAGCTGTGTGTCACCACTTCCATGACGGATTCTTTCATCTGCGCATAGCTCGCTTCGCCGAAATGCTGCTGGATAATGTCGGAGCCCAGGTTAGAAGTCATGATCACTACCGTATTACGGAAGTCGACCGTTCTGCCCTGCCCGTCCGTTAAGCGACCGTCATCCAACACCTGTAATAAAATGTTGAACACATCCGGGTGCGCTTTCTCTACTTCATCTAATAAGATGACAGAGTAAGGACGGCGACGAACCGCTTCGGTCAGGTAGCCCCCTTCCTCATAACCAACATAACCCGGAGGCGCACCGACCAGACGTGACACGGAGTGTTTCTCCATAAACTCTGACATATCGATGCGGACCATCGCGTCATCACTGTTAAACAGGAATGTCGCCAGTGCTTTACACAGCTCTGTTTTACCGACACCGGTCGGCCCGAGGAACAGGAATGACCCGATAGGTCGGTTTGGATCCGACAATCCTGCGCGACTACGACGAATCGCATTGGATACCGCTTCGACCGCTTCGTTCTGACCAATCACGCGGCTGTGCAGCTCCTCTTCCATACGCAGCAGTTTTTCACGTTCGCTTTCCAGCATGCGTGCCACCGGAATACCGGTCCAGCGCGCCAGCACGTCGGCAATTTCCACATCTGTTACGCGGTTGCGTAACAGCTTCATGGTTTTACCTTCCGCCTGAGTGGCGGCTGCCAGCTGTTTTTCCAGTTCAGGGATTTTCCCGTACTGCAATTCTGACATACGGGCCAAATCACCCACGCGACGAGCCTGCTCCAGCGTGATCTTCGCCTGCTCGAGTTCGGCTTTGATATTCTGTGTGCCGGTCAGGGACGCTTTTTCCGCTTTCCACTCTTCTTCCAGCTCAGAATATTCGCGCTCTTTCTGGTTCAGTTCAGTTTCTAGCATCTCCAGACGTTTCACACTGGCGTCATCCGACTCTTTCTTCAGTGCCTGTTGTTCCAGTTTCAGCTGGATGATACGGCGGTCGAGACGATCAAGAGACTCAGGTTTAGAGTCCATCTGCATACGAATGCTGGACGCCGCTTCATCTATCAGGTCAATTGCTTTATCCGGCAACTGACGATCCGAGATGTAGCGGTGCGACAGAGTTGCCGCCGCAACGATCGCCGGATCGGTAATTTGCACATGGTGATGCAGCTCGTAGCGTTCTTTCAGCCCACGCAAAATCGCAATGGTGTCTTCGACAGAAGGCTCGGCCACAAACACTTTCTGGAAACGACGTTCTAACGCCGCATCCTTTTCAATGAACTGGCGATACTCATTTAACGTCGTCGCACCCACGCAGTGAAGTTCACCTCGCGCCAGCGCTGGTTTCAGCATGTTACCGGCATCCATCGCGCCGTCCGCTTTACCTGCACCGACCATTGTGTGCAATTCGTCGATGAACAGAATGACGTTCCCTTCCTGTTTTGCCAGATCGCTCAGCAGGCCTTTCAGACGTTCTTCAAATTCACCGCGATATTTCGCCCCGGCAACTAACGCGCCCATATCAAGGGACAACACGCGTTTGTTTTTCAGCCCTTCCGGGACTTCACCATTAATGATGCGCTGCGCCAGACCTTCCGCAATGGCGGTTTTACCGACGCCAGGCTCACCAATCAGCACGGGGTTATTCTTGGTACGGCGTTGCAATACCTGAATAGTCCGCCGAATTTCTTCATCACGACCGATGACCGGGTCCAGTTTGCCCTGTTCGGCACGCTCGGTCAGATCGATAGTGAATTTCTTCAATGCCTGACGTTGGTCTTCGGCATTCTGGTCATCCACTTTCTCACCTCCACGCATTTGATCGATAGCCACAGTAATCTTCTCGGCCGTTGCGCCGCAGGCTTTCAACATATCAGTCAAAGAGCCGCGGTCTTTCATGACAGCCAGAACGAAGAGTTCTGAAGAAATAAAGGTATCAGCGCGTTGTTGCGCCAATTTGTCACAAAGATTTAAAACACGTACCAGCTCATGGGATGGTTGAACATCACCACCGGTACCTTCAACTTGCGGCAGACGCCCCAAAGCCTGATCAACATCCGTGCGCAGTTTCTGGGTATCAACCCCGGCTGCTGTTAATAAAGGACGCACGGTTCCGCCTTCCTGAGTGAGCAAAGCACTCATAAGATGGACGGGTTCGATAAATTGATTGTCGCGCCCGAGCGCGAGAGACTGAGCATCCGCGAGGGCAAGCTGGAATTTGCTGGTAAGACGATCCAGACGCATAACACCTCCAATACTGAACAAAATTGCTACTGGAGATTAGATGAGGTCGACCCTCACGTTTTCAAGGTTATCTTGGCAGTATATTCGGAGGACAGCTGCTATGCGCGATGGATCGTCTTGATTCGACAGGTTATATCAGCCAAATTAAACTTGCCAGCCGCCCGGTAATTCCGTCGCGCCGGTAAGAGTAAAATTGGGTACTGTCAGACACGGTGCAATACTCGCCACCATAAATGGCCGTAACGCCCGCCGCCTGAAGGCGTAGCCGTGCAAGCAGGTAAATATCCGCCATGAATTTCTCACCCGCTGGCACAAATGCGGCCGATGATGCGGGATCAAAAGCCATAAAGGCTTCACGCACTTCGCCCCCGACTTCAAACTGCGACGGCCCGATGGCTGGCCCGAGCCACGCCATAATCTTGTCCGGAACTGATGCAAAACGGGAAACCGTATTTTCCAGCACACCTGCACACAATCCACGCCAGCCCGCATGCGCTGCTGCCACTTCATCACCAGCCTGATTACAGAAAAGAACTGGCAGGCAGTCAGCTGTCATTGCGGCACACACTACACCCGGTTCACAGGTATAAGCCGCATCGGCAACTAAAGCAGGAAGTGAAGGAGTTTGATGCGTCAGGTTAACAACATCGGTGCCATGAACCTGCTCCAGCCAATGCGGCGCAGACGGCAATTCACCGAGTTCGACCAGGCGCTGACGATTCGCCGCGACATGTTCAGGGCTATCTCCGACATGTCCGCCGAGATTAAGCGATCCGTAAGGAGGCAAACTGATGCCTCCCTGACGGGTTGTTGCACATGACCGCACCGATGCCGGTTGCGGCCATTGAGGCTGGATAAGCGAGCTCATTACCAGTTCATCTGATCCTTGAACTCTTCGGTATCGGCTTTGAGCGCATTGATCAGATCGACCATATCCTGAGGAAGCGGCGCATGCCATTCCATCTGGATACCGGTGACCGGATGATAAAGACGCAGCATAGTCGCGTGAAGAGCCTGACGATCGAATCCGCGCAGCATATTAATGAACGACTCGGAGGCACCTTTTGGCAGGCGCGGACGACCACCATAGAGCTGATCGCCTAACAAAGGATGGTTGATGTGTGCCATATGTACGCGGATCTGGTGTGTACGTCCGGACTCCAGGCGCAAACGCAAACGCGTATGAGCACGGAAATGCTCCATGATGCGATAGTGCGTAGTCGCCGGTTTACCCGTCGGATGGACCGCCATGTGCGTACGCTTGGTGGAATGGCGCGCAATCGGCTCATTCACTGTGCCGCCTGCCGTCATTGTACCAATCGCGACGGCTTCATATTCGCGGGTGATTTCGCGAGCCTGAAGTGCCGTCACCAGATGCGTTTGTGCCGGAACCGACTTTGCGACCACCATCAGACCGGTAGTATCTTTATCGAGACGGTGAACGATGCCACAGCGCGGAACGTCGATAATTGCAGGGTAATAATGAAGCAATGCGTTGAGCACTGTTCCATCCGGATTCCCTGCGCCCGGATGAACAACCAAATCGCGGGGTTTATTGATGACTAAAATATCAGTATCTTCATACACGATATCTAACGCGATATCTTGTGGCAGCCAACGCGCTTCTTCTTCAATTTGCGCATCGATTGCGATAGCCTCGCCACCCAACACTTTTTCTTTTGGTTTGGTCACTTTTTTGCCATTGACCGTGACCCTGTCTTCAAGGATCCAATCTTTTATGCGAGATCTTGAATAATCAGGGAACAATTCGGCCAAAGCCTGATCTAACCGTTGACCGAGTTGAGATTCGGCCACCGTTGCGGTGAGTTGTACTTGTTGTGCCATATGCAGCTTCTTGGTTAACGTTGGGTTTTCACGGCGATGCCGTTTAAAATAATGTGCTATTGTAGCTGGTCTTTGTCGGGAGCTTAACGGACAGTCTCCCAGAATAACACCTGAGGATAATCAAAACGTCATGACGCGTGTGAAATATCTGGTGGCAGCAGCCACGTTGAGCCTGGCGCTGGTCGGTTGCTCCAGTTCCAAAGAAACGGTTCCCGATAATCCGCCTAACGTCCTTTATGCGACTGCCCAGCAAAAGCTGCAGGACGGTAACTTTAAAGGCGCGATTGCGCAATTAGAAGCGCTGGATAACCGCTATCCGTTTGGGCCTTACTCGCAGCAAGTTCAGTTAGATCTGATTTATGCCTATTACAAGTCTGCTGACTTGCCAATGGCTCAGGCTTCTATTGATCGCTTTATGCGCCTGAACCCAACCCATCCCAATATCGACTACGTCATGTACATGCGTGGTTTGACGGATATGGCGTTGGATGACAGTGCACTGCAAGGATTTTTCGGTGTTGATCGCTCAGACCGCGATCCACAGCATGCACGTGCAGCATTCCGTGATTTCAGCCAGTTGATCCACTCGTATCCAAACAGCCAGTACGCCACTGATGCGACGAAACGTTTGGTATTCCTGAAAGATCGTTTAGCGAAATACGAGCTGTCAGTGGTGCAATACTACACTAAACGTGGCGCTTACGTCGCTGTCGTTAACCGTGTAGAGCAAATGCTGAAAGATTATCCGGATACGAAAGCAACGCACGACGCGCTGCCGTTGATGGAAAATGCCTACCGCGAACTGCAGCTGAACAACCAGGCTGACAAAGTCGCGAAAATTATTGCCGCCAATAGCGCAGCGTAATTTTACATGTCCGTACACAAACGGTAGCTCAGGCTGCCGTTTTTTTTGGCTCTTTTTTGGGGGAGTGAAAACAGAAAGGATAAAAAAATGCGCGGCAAAATTCTGGAAAAAACCGAAACAATAGCGTACTGATCCCATCAATCATGCCTGCTCCGGCAGCAAGTCTCAAGACCTTTCCCGCCATAAATTACCCTGGGTCACAGAATCTTCAAAGTTGACAAAAAGTGACAAAAAACCGTGGATTTGAGCACGCATTTCACAAAAAAGGCTGGTATGTTGGATTCATCGGAGACGGAAAAAGAGAGGTAAGTCATATGACAGTTAACATTACCAGTAAACAAATGGACATCACTCCCGCGATTCGTGAACACATCGAAGGACGTCTGAAAAAACTGGATAAATGGCAAACTCAGCTCATTAACCCGCACGTAATCCTGTCGAAAGGACCTCAGGGATTTGTCGCCGATGCGACCATCAGTACACCGAATGGCACACTGGTTGCCAGTGCCACGCATGATGATATGTATGCTGCCCTTAACGACATGACCACCAAGCTTGAGCGTCAGCTCAACAAAGCGCAGCATAAGGGTGAAGCCCGCCGTGCAGAATCCGGCGTCAAAGAACTCAATCTGGAACCGGTGCAGGAAGAAGAGGAATAACCGGGTTATCCGAAAAGGCAGTTCACAACGCGCTCTCAGGAGCGCGTTTTTTGTGCCTGAAAGAAATCCTTATTGACACAGGGAAAACCCAGCGGTTACTTTAAGACTCAGTTCAACTTTATGGAAATAACACCTACATGAATACCCGTCTGTTTTTCTTCGCATTCTTTTTTACCTTCCCCTGATTGGGAGGCGTTTCGTCGCGAAAGAATGAATGCGAAGACGAACAACAAAGCCTCCTGAAAAGGGGGCTTTTTTTATACCTGCGTTTCACACAATTTTGCTGAAAGAAAGAACATCAAAAAGGGTAATAACATGAGCGAGAATTCATTACTGGCACTGCGCGAGCGCATCAGTGCATTAGACCTGAAACTGCTGGCCCTGCTGGCAGAACGACGTTCGATGGCGATTGAAGTCGCGCAATCCAAGATGCACTCTCACCGCCCTATTCGCGATAAAGAGCGCGAGATAGAACTGATTAATGCACTGATTCAGGAAGGAAAAAAACAAGGTCTGGACGGACATTACATCACCCGCGTTTATCAGCTTATTATCGAAGATTCCGTTCTGACACAGCAGGCACTTCTTCAGCAGCATTTGAACAAAACCAGTTCCGACTCCGCACGTATCGCGTTTCTTGGCCCGAAAGGCTCCTATTCACACCTCGCCGCCCGCCAGTTTGCTGCCCGTCATTTCGATCAGTTCATCGAATGCGGCTGCCAGAAATTCCAGGATATCTTCTCGCAGGTAGAAACCGGTCAGGCAGATTACGCAGTGTTGCCTATCGAAAACACCAGTTCCGGCTCAATCAATGACGTTTACGATTTGCTGCAACACACCAGCCTGTCGATTGTCGGCGAACTGACTAACCCTATTGATCACTGCGTTCTGGTCGCGACCGATACGGACCTTTCGCAGATCCAGACGGTCTACAGCCACCCGCAGCCGTTCCAGCAATGCAGCCAGTTCATCAACCGCTTCCCGCACTGGAAAATTGAATACTGCGAAAGCACCGCCGCTGCCATGGAAAAAGTGGCCGCCGCAAATTCGCCGCACATTGCCGCACTCGGCAGCGAAGCCGGTGGCGCACTGTATAAACTGCAAGTGCTTGAACACAATCTGGCGAACCAGAAGGAAAACATCACCCGCTTCATTATTCTGGCACGCAAAGCAATTGAAGTGACCGATCAGGTTCCTGCCAAAACCACTCTGATCATGGCGACAGGTCAGCAGGCAGGTGCGCTGGTGAATGCGCTGCTGGTTCTGCGCGATCAGGGCATCATCATGACGAAACTGGAATCTCGCCCGATTAACGGCAATCCGTGGGAAGAGATGTTTTATATCGACGTGCAGGCCAACCTGCGTTCGGAAGAGATGAAAAAAGCGCTGAAGGATCTGGCCCCGATCACACGTTCCCTGAAAGTGCTCGGTTGTTATCCCAGCGAAAACGTCGTGTCTGTCGATCTCTGACCGGTTATTTGAGCCAAAATAAAAGGGCGCTGCATCATGATGCGGCGCCCTTCTTTTTAACTGAATCAGCCGTTACTTACGGTTGTCGTTGGCCTGTCGCAATAACGCACCGCTTTCCTTCAGGAAGCGTGGCGCATAATCGCCAAACCAGTGCTCAACCTTTCTGAATTTGCTGATAAACGCGTCTTTATCACCGCTTTCCAGCAGCGCCAGCGCATCACCAAATC
The DNA here is from genome assembly GCF_024808755.1 of Rahnella sp. BIGb0603. Lineage (NCBI taxonomy): Bacteria > Pseudomonadati > Pseudomonadota > Gammaproteobacteria > Enterobacterales > Yersiniaceae > Rahnella > Rahnella sp. BIGb0603. The sequence goes on from NZ_JANUEX010000011.1 coordinate 7,993, forward strand.
GCTGATAGTAACGCTTTATCAGTGCCAGATTGCTTTCGGAGGACATAATAATGTCTGCATAAAGCTGAGGATCCTGTGCAAACAGTCTCCCGACCATCGCCAGCTCGAGGCGGTAAATCGGCGAAGACAGCGCCAGTAACTGTTCAATCTGAACATTCTCTTCCGACAGATGTAAGCCATACGCGAATGTCGCGAAGTGGCGCAGCGCCTGAATAAAGGCCATGTTCTGATCGTGTTCAACCGCACTGATTTTATGCAACCGCGCGCCCCACACCTGCAACTGCTCCAGTAACCACTGGTATGCCTGCGGTTCGCGGCCATCGCAATACACCACAACCTGTTTTGCCAGGCTGCTGACATCCGGACCAAACATCGGATGCAGGCCAAGCACCGGGCCTTCGTGTACTGCCAGCATCGCCTGAAGCGGACGGTTTTTTACCGACGCCAGATCCACCAGAATGCAGTCATCAGGCAGTTTTGGCAGGCGGGCAATCACCTCTTCGGTCAGATGAATCGGCACGCTGACAATCACCATTCCGGCATCGGCCAGCAATGTTTCTGCCTGCGGCCAGTCTTCCTGCTCCAGAACCTTGACCTGATAACCGGACAACTCCAGCAGACGCGTGAACAAACGCCCCATCTGCCCGTTTCCACCGATAATCACTACCGGACGCAGCGCCGGATGCAACGTTTTAAAGCCTTTATCGTTTTCGCTTGAGTAGGACTCACGCATTACGCGGCGCAATACATCTTCAATCAGATCCGGCGGAACCCCGAGGTTCTGCGCTTCCTGACGGCGGGAGGCCAGCATTGCGGCTTCCCGTTCAGGCACATAAATCGGCAAACCATAACGGCTTTTGACTTCCCCGACTTCTGCCACCAGCGCCAGACGCCGTGATAAGAGATCTAACAACGCTTTATCGACGTCGTCGATCTGATCGCGCAACGCGTTAAGTTCTGCCACCATAAAAACTTACTCTCCTGCGATTCGTGCCGCCAGTGCGTCACCCAGTTCCTGATGCATGGTGCGTAACAGGTTTTCCGTGGTTTCCCAGTTGATACAGGCATCGGTTACCGACACACCGTATTTCATTTCTGAACGCGGTTGTTCAGAAGACTGGCTACCTTCGTTCAGATGGCTTTCCAGCATCAGGCCCGTAATAGAGCGGTTGCCGGCCTTAATCTGATCAATTACGGACTGAGCCACAACGGGCTGGCGACGATAGTCTTTGTTTGAGTTACCGTGACTGCAATCTATCATCAAGGAAGGATGGAGTCCCGCGTCGCTCATCTGTTTTTCACACGCCTGAACGTCCTGCTCACTGTAATTTGGCGTTTTGCCGCCGCGTAAAATCACGTGACCGTCCGGGTTACCCTGGGTCTGCAACAGACAAACCTGACCGGCCTGATTGATGCCAACAAACCGGTGCGCCATTTCCGCTGCACGCATAGCATTGATTGCCGTGCCCAGGCTGCCGTCGGTACCGTTTTTGAAGCCTACCGGCATGGACAAACCTGACGCCATTTCGCGGTGAGTCTGAGATTCTGTCGTACGCGCACCGATTGCCGACCAGCTGAACAAATCGCCTAAGTACTGCGGGCTGTTTGGATCCAGCGCTTCGGTCGCCAGCGGTAATCCCATGCCAACCAGCTGCAACAGCAAATCACGCGCAATGTGCAAACCGGCTTCAACATCAAACGTGCCGTCCATGTGCGGGTCGTTGATCAAACCTTTCCAGCCTACCGTTGTGCGGGGCTTTTCGAAGTAAACACGCATCACGATGTACAGACGGTCGCTCAGTTCCGCTGCCAGCGTTTTCAGGTGACGCGCGTAATCGAGCGCGGCGTCAACGTCATGAATGGAACAAGGACCACACACCACCAGCAGACGAGGATCACGACCATGCACAATATCAGCGATGGTTTTACGTGCTTCGGAAATGCTGGTTTCGTCACTGACGCTTAAAGGAAAGCGATTTTTCAATTCTTCCGGGGTGATGAGGATTTGTTCGGCAGTGATATGAACATTATTCAGGGCGTCTTTTTGCATGATGGTGTTCCGCTTATCAGGAAAATGGGCTGCCATTGAGGCATCTGCGGACAACATTAACACAGCGCGTAAACTTATCAAGCCTTAGTTGTAAACTTAAAATTACCATTACCAGCCTTTAAACCAGAATATGGAAAGTTAAGTTTACACTAATTCTTCAGGGGTTGAACCTGCTGTACCGTGAAAATTACACACAGTGTGAAAGGATAAGGAAAAGTCAGATTGGGAAGTCAGAAAGATAAGGGGAATTTTACGGGATTTCCCTCAGCGTCCGGTCGGTTGCTGAGGGTGAAGAATTACAGATTGCGATCAAGCGTAATAAAGACCTGCCCTAACGCCGTGACTTCTTCCACGCCGCATTCGAAATGGCTGTCCTGCCGCGTCACTTTAATGCGATTTCCCGGGATACGCGCCACGTCATAGACATCCACATCGCCATCGATATTCAAAAGCCAGCGCCCGTTGCCCGGAATTGTGCTGCCTAAATCGATGATCCAGGAGTGATTGCCTTTAACGATGTAAGCCGGTTCAGCCAGAGAACCGTCCAGTAAAGAAGGATCGACTACCCACATGCCTTCCTCTTCTAAAGCGCCACCTCGCAATCTCAACTTTTTAAGCTGAAGCACACTTGCAGAAGCGGATGATCCTGCGGACGGCGCATCCTGCATATTCCCTTTGCCCGTTGCAAGCCAGCGCAGTGAAACACCGGTATCCAGCGCACAGGCGACAACCACATCACCGGGAAAATAATCTCTTCTTACCCAGGTACTTATCGTTCCAGAGGATAACCCATACAGATCACCAAGTTCTTTCTGCATGCTAAAGCCGTAAGCCTGAAGCATACGCGTCAGAACGGCTTTCCCACCTTCGAGTTCATCTAATTGCATCTGGCGAAAACCCCTGGGCCTGTAAATATCATCTTGACAACTTGCAAATACAAGTTTAGATTGATTATGTAATGTACCAATAGAAAGCCATGATACCAAATTTACGGCGCAGTGGAGAATCCGCAATGCGTTCCTGAAGCAACAGGCGGCAAAGAGAGGAGGATCTCCTGCTCACGGAATGGGGTCATTGAGGAGGGGCTATGTTTTTAGGCACAGAGCAGCAGCGGCTCACAGGCTTGCGCCAGATCGCGCATTTAAAGGAAACCTATTTTTCTGACAGAAAAAATAAACTGGAAACAATTTTTGATCAGGCTTCGGATAAATTGAAAACCACATTATGTTTCCATGCCGGACTTAAGCGCCGTCATACCTTATTGACGTATTCAGAATTAAAACCCGAGGAGCAATTAAAAATTGCTCAGGCCATATTATCCCTGCGCCATTTTACCGCGCGATATACAGGAGAATTTTGCTGATGGCAGACTGGATGGATGAATCCCAGGAATATCAGTTAACTGTTTTACAGGAACAAATCGCCCGCGCAACCCGCACGACGCGTGCCCCGTCTGCATACTTCTGTGAGGATTGCGGGAGTGTCATTCCGGAAAAGCGCAGAAAGATTATTCCGGGCGTTCAGCGTTGTATTGAGTGTCAGGAGATTAATGAGCTCAGGAAAAAGAATTACCGCCCCGTATAAGTAACTTTTCTTTTTCAGTTTTTAATAAATTCATTCTGGAAATATTCCTTTTCCGGGAAGGCATGTTGCTGCCTTTTTTCTGCAAAACCGTTTGGGGGAACTAGTTTATGAAAATTAATTTGCCGGAGATAACATCATCTTCTGCGTTCGCTCCCCTGACCGGAAAAAATGAAGCCGGTCCGTGGTGGTGGAATGCGCCGCGCCCGGCAATAAGCAGCCCGTTGGAAAAACCGCTGAGCCGTGATTTTTGCCAGCGCCAGCAGGCGGCACTTTCTCAGATTGCCGCCCTTCCGCGCTGCCTGCGCGCGCCCCTGCATCAGCGGTATCAGTTTTTACTGGAGACAAAGGGCGTGCATCCGGCATTTCATTTCCTGATGACCGTGTTTGTACAGCGATTATGGCCGCGTATCCAGCGGGTCAGCGCGCGCCACAGACTTTACCGCCAGTATTCGGAAAAGCTGCTGACAGAAGAGGAAACCTTCAACCGCCTGCCCGATCTGAATGATGACGCACTGAAACGGCTGGCAAACACCCTGGCCATTCATATGCAGGATGCTTACGAACATCATTGTGAACGCTGGCTGGAACAGGTGCCTGAACCGGACGTTTTACTGCAAGACAGCACGCAGCGTGAGATTTTCGGGCATCTGTCGGCGATGGCGCGTTCCGTTCGCGTACAGCCACTGTACTGGAATGCATGGCAAAAAGGCCGGATGACCGCGCAGGCGGCGGTCGCCAGTATTTCGCGGCTGGTCAGCGGTGAATGGTGGGAAAGGCAACTGCGTTCGCAGCAGCGTCTGTGGCGCGAAGCGCTGATGATCGCCTGCGGTTATGTAAACCGGTCTACTTCGCCTTATGCCAGCAAAAATGCCATCCGTGACGTGGTTTCCCGGCGCCTCTCCACGCTCAGTTACCTGAAGCAGTGTGAGCTGGAAAACGTCGAATCCGGTGACAGACTGAGCCTGCTGGATACCGTTTTAGCCAGCGTTTCGAACCCTAAACTGCGGCGCATGGAATTGATGACACTGATTGCCGGCGTCGAAGATGTTGCCTGTCAGCAGCAGGATCGGGGCCTGTTCATCACGATGACGACGCCGTCAAAATACCATCCGATGAAAACTTACAGTCCGCATTCAGCTCCGACGTTCAATCCCAAATGGAATCAGCACGCTTTTACGCCTAAGAATGCGCAGAGATACCTGGTCGCCGTCTGGGCAAAGATCCGCACCACATTTAAAGATAAAGGCCTGAAAGTTTACGGAGTTCGCGTAGTTGAGCCCCATCACGACGGAACGCCACACTGGCATATGATGTTGTTCACGCCGCCTGAACAGCAGCAAAAAGTGATCGACGTGATGCGCCGTTACGCGCTTGAAGAAGATCCCGACGAACCCGGTGCAGCGGAATCCCGTTTTCACTGCAAACCGCTCAACCGCGGAGGCGCTGCCGGGTACATTGCCAAATATGTCGCTAAAAATATCGATGGCTACGCGCTGGAAGGCGAAACCGATCATGATTCTGGCCGGTTGCTGACCGATGTCGCCACCGCCGTCACCGCCTGGGCATCGACCTGGCGGATCCCGCAGTTTCACGCCATTGGCATCCCTTCTGTCGGTGCCTGGCGCGAGTGCCGCCGAATCAGAAACCAGAGCCTCGCCAGCCGGTTTGACGAACGTGTTGAAGAAGTTCGCAGCTCGGCGGATCAGGGAAGCTTTTCCCGTTACATTCAGGCGCAGGGCGGCATCCATATCCGGCGAAAAGATCAGACCGTGCGCGTTGCCCGCAAGATCAGTGAACAGCTCAACGCCTACGATGAACCGCGACAAAAAGTCATCGGCATTTATGCGCCACATATCGGCGAGTCGCAGATATTCCTGACGCATACCGAACAATGGCGCATTGTCCGTCACCGCCAGCCACGCCCTGAAACTCCGCCTTTTTACTCACCTTGGAGTTCTGTCAATAACTGTGGATCGGTTTCCCTGCCGTGAATGCTGAAATCCATACAAAAACCGCGCCAATAAAAATTTCCGCATTAATTCAATGAATTATATTTTTTAAAATGCTGTGAGTGTTGACGTATTAGATCAATTAAAGAATACTGTATATAAACACAGTATCTGGCGAGGGGAGAAAATGGAAAACCTGACTAAACAACAGCTAACGTTGTCCAGGATACAATTGATCGCAGACATTTCGCAGACAGCGCAATGCAATCCAAAAGAATTTCTTGTCGTGATGTCACTGATTTCTGAACTGGCTGGCCAGGCTCTGACCGGTGAGGATCAGGACGCGCTCTGTTACCACGGGAGCGCAGACGAAGCACACTGAAAACCTGATCTGCGGGCGGTATTTTCCTGTTGTGGCGCTTACTCCTCCGGCTTCTGTTCGGGCTAAGCGCCCCGCCATTTCTCCCTCTTCAATTCCCTGTTGTGCCACACGTTTAACAACCCTCTCAGATTGCTGCCTCCGGCCATATTCCGCAGACTGATTTCACTTCCTGACGATTTCACTCACTTGCGGAGAAAACCGATGAAACTCTATGCAGAACAGGGCGATACCCTCGATTCCATGTGCTGGCGTTATTACGGCCGCACCGCGGTTGTCGTGGAAAAAGTGTACGCCGCCAATAAAGGCATCGCGGACTTAGGCCCGTTATTGCCTCACGGCACCGCCGTTGAAATGCCTGATATCGCTGAACAACCGGTTCAGGAAGCGATCAAGTTATGGGACTGAATACTGAACGCATCAGCTCGGCCTGCGCCTATTTCATTGCCACGTCGCTGACCTGGCTGGCGGGCCTGACATCACAGGATGTGGCTTTTTTAGTCGGCTCCGGCGTGGGCGTCGGGACTTTTCTCGTCAACTGGTATTACCGGCGTAAAAGCTTCCAGCTTCTGGCGCGCAGCAACCTGAATCCGAACACCTATGAAGACCTCAACTCTTAAGCGGTGCAGCGCCGCCGCGGTTCTGGCGCTGATGGCGGCGCTGCCCGGTTATCACGCCTTACAGGTTTCAGATGAAGGGCTGCGGCTGATTACTGACTTTGAAGGTTGCCAGCTGCAACCCTATCAGTGCAGCGCGGGCGTCTGGACCAGCGGCATTGGCCATACGGCAGGCGTGGTTCCCGGAAAAGCGATCAGCGAGCATCAGGCGGCAGAAAAACTGTTTCAGGATATCCAGCAAACCGAGCGCGCCGTCAAAAAGTGCATGCCCGCCGACATGCCGCAGCCGGTCTTTGATGCCGTGGTGTCATTTAGTTTTAACGTCGGTACCGGCGCGGCTTGCAAATCCACGCTGGCGTATTTCATCAACAAACAACAATGGCGGCAGGCCTGCGGACAACTTCCTCGCTGGGTTTATGTGAAAGGCCAGCGCAGCAGCGGGCTGGAACGCCGGAGAAACGCCGAATTCACCGTTTGCCTGAAGGGAATTGAATGAAAGCAATGCTGGCACTTCTGGCAGGAATGGCGCTGTTAATCGTCATCCTGCTGCTTTCCAACCGTTCACTACAGCACGACCTCAACAACGCCGTTCAGCAGCACGACGCGCTGACCGTGCAATTACACCAGCGGGATCAACTGATTACAGAGCTGAATCAGCAAATGCAGCAACGCGCGGACGCCGAACTGGCGTTACGTCAAGACCTGAGCACCGCCGCGCAGGTGATGCAGTCCCGGGAACAGGAACGGCAAAGGAGCCTTCATGACAATCCGCAATCGCGCCAGTGGGCTGACGCTGAGCTGCCTGCTGATGTTAGCCGGCTGCACGACCGGCCAGCCTTCAGCTCCGCCAGCGATTATTTACATTGGCTGTCCGGCGGTCAGTTCCTGCCCGGTTCCGTCCAGCCATCCGCGCACTAACGCGGCGCTGAGCGCCGATATTCTCCAGCTGGAATCCGCCCTGCTGAGCTGCGGCCTGCAGATTGAGACCATCAAAAAGTGTCAGGAGGCACAACATGCAAAAACCACTACAGCTAAAACAACGGCTGATTGAGCAAATCCCCTTTTTCCAATCCGCCCCTGAAAAGCTGGTGATGACCACCGGTGCGGGAAATGTCGTCGCCACCTCGGCCTCTTCACTTTCTTTCGAATATCGCTATCCGCTGACGTTAAGCGTCAGCAGCGACAACGCGCCCGATGAAAGTCTGACTGACCAGATGGTGGTCGCCATCCTCGACTGGCTCCGGATCAATCAGCCTGAGATTCTCGGCAACGCGGCGCACCGGCTGACCGATTTTGCTTTTGTGCAGCCGGGCGCAGCGCTGTCATTCACGCTGCAACTCACTGAGCGGGTTCAGGTCGCCGACGAGAATGTCGTACGGACGATCACTCACCTGCCGGAACCGCCGCTGCCGGAGAACGTCGCGTTGCCGCGCCAGGTTTATCTCAACGGAGAACTGATCAGCAGCTGGACCGAATAACCCGATAACAACTGTTGTGCCATCCGCTGGCAGACGGCCATCAGTTGTCGCTCAACCCTGTGAAACGGCATCCTTAATCCCATGAATACAAACTTTCAACTCAACGACATCATGCGTCTGATTGGCAATCTGGTACGCATCGGAACAGTGTCAGAACTGGATTTACCCAACGCCCGCTGCCGCGTTACGACCGGAAGCAACGTGACGGCGTGGTTGCCGTGGATGACGCACCGCGCGGGCCGGACCCGCAGCTGGTGGGCGCCCTCTCCGGGCGAACAGGTTTTACTGCTGTCGATGGGCGGCGAACTCAATACCGCATTCGTCTTACCGGCCGTGTTTTCCAATGCCTCACCGGCACCGTCAGCTTCGGCAGATGCCCTGCATCTGGCATTTCCGGACGGCGCGATTTTTGAGTACGAACCGGCGAACGGCGCCCTGAAAGTCAGCGGCATCAAAACGGCGGTGATCGACGCGTCGGAGCAGGTTGATGTCACCGCGCCGGAAATCCGCTGCACCGCCACCACACGCATCACGCTGGATACGCCGGAAGTCGTCTGCACCCGCAAACTGACCACCGGCTCTCTTGAAGTTAAACAAGGCGGCACGCTGACCGGCAATTTAACCCACAGCGGCGGAAGCCTGACGTCCAACGGCATCGTGGTACATACCCATCGCCACAGCGGCGTTCAGACTGGCGGCGGTCAAACCGGAGGCCCGCAATGAGTAATCCAAAGTACCTGGGGATGAACAAAAACAGCGGCACGGCGATTGAAGATTTCGATCATATCCGCCAGTCCGTCAGCGATATTTTGAACACACCGGCCGGTTCCAGGGTGATGCGCCGGAACTACGGTTCACTGCTTTCATCGCTCATCGACCAGCCGCAAAACGACGCACTGCGCCTGCAAATGATGGCGATCTGCTACACCGCTTTGTTGCACTGGGAACCGCGTATTTCACTCTCGGCCATTACTTTTGACACCAGTTACACCGGCAAAATGGTCGTGGAACTGACCGGAAACCGTAGCGATACGGCAACCGATTTCTCTCTCAATATTCCTGTGAGCTGACACTATGGCAACGATCGATTTGAGCCAGTTACCGGCCCCCGATGTGGTCGAAAAACTGGATTATGAAAGTCTGTTTGAAGAACGTAAAACCACGCTGATTTCCCTGTATCCCACCGATCAGCAGGAAGCCATCAGCCGTACGCTGACGCTGGAATCCGAGCCACTGGTCAAACTCTTACAAGAGAATGCCTACCGCGAACTGATCCTGCGCCAGCGGGTAAACGAAGCCGCCCGCGCGGTGATGGTAGCGTATGCCACGGGCAGCGATCTGGATCAGCTGGCAGCGAATTTCAACGTCCAGCGTCTGATTTTACAGCCTGCGGATACCACCACTATTCCGCCAACAGCTGCCATTCTGGAAACCGATAGCGATTTACGTATGCGCATCCCTCAGGCGTTTGAAGGACTAAGCGTGGCCGGTCCGACGGGCGCTTACGAATATCATGCCCGCTCGGCAGACGGACGTATTGCAGATGCATCGGCAATCAGCCCGTCGCCCGCGGTAGTGACAGTGACTATTTTGTCACGTGACAACAACGGCGCTGCCTCCGGTGATTTGCTCATTGCGGTAGAAAAAGCCCTGAACGATGAAGATGTCCGTCCGGTTGCCGATCGCGTCACAGTCCAGGCCGCTGAAATTGTGCCTTATCAGATTAATGCCGTGCTCTATGTCTTGCCAACGCCAGAAATTGAGCCTGTCCGCGCAGCTTCTGAAGCGCAACTCAAAACCTATATCAACACGCAAAGCCGGCTAGGTCGGGACATCCGGCTTTCTGCAATCTATGCCGCCTTGCATGTTGAAGGCGTTCAGCGGGTCGAGCTGTCGTCGCCGATGGCGGACATCGTGCTTGATAAAACTCAGGCCTCTTTATGTACGGCCTACTCGCTTACCGTCGGAGGCTCGGATGAATGAGCGGCTCCTTCCCTCTGGCTCAACACAGCTTGAAATTGCCGCGGCTCAGGCGCTTTCTCAAATCGGCAATATCAACGTACCTCTGCGTAAACTTTGGGATCCTGATTCCTGCCCGCTGGAATTATTACCTTATCTGGCCTGGGCATTTTCGGTCGACCGATGGGATGAGAACTGGACCGAACAGGCAAAACGCTCTGCCGTTAGCGCCGCCTGGTTCGTGCATAAACACAAAGGCACCATCGGCGCATTACGCCGGGTTGTTGAACCGCTGGGATATTTAATTCGCGTCACCGAATGGTGGCAGACCAGGGATGCTCCCGGCACTTTTCGCCTCGATGTCGGCGTTCTTGAAACGGGCATTACAGAAGAAATGTATCAGGAACTCGAACGCCTGATCACCGATGCTAAACCCTGTAGCCGCCATCTGATTGGTCTGTCTATCAATCTGGACGTCACGGGAGATTTTTATCTCGCCGCAGCGACTTACGACGGCGAAGAGCTGACGGTTTATCCCTATTTCCCTGAAACCATTACTGCCTCCGGCTCTGTATATAGCGGTTCAGCCATTCATTTAATCGACAACCTGAGAGTTAATTATGACAGCTAAATATTATGCGTTGCTGACCAATCTGGGTGCAGCGAAACTGGCTAATGCGACTGCGCTGGGTACACAACTTAGCCTGACACAAATGGCAGTGGGAGACGGTGGCGGTATTTTGCCAACCCCCGATCCGGCGCAAACAAAATTGATCGGCGAAAAGCGTCGAGCCTCACTCAACTCACTCACAGTTGATCCGGCGAATACTAACCAGATCATCGCAGAACAAATCATTCCTGAAGATCAGGGGGGGTTCTGGATCCGTGAGATTGGCTTATTCGATCAGGACAATACGCTGATTGCCATTGCCAACTGCCCGGAAACTTATAAACCGCAATTGCAGGAAGGCAGCGGCCGGACTCAGACGGTTCGCATGATCTTAGTGGTAAACAGCACAGACGCAGTGACGCTGAAAATTGACCCGTCGGTGGTGCTGGCGACGCGCAAATATGTCGATGATAAAGTCATTGAGGTCAAAGCGTACGCAGACAATGTGATGGCGAACCATGTGGCGGCAGCGAATCCACATCCGCAATACGATCTGCCAGTGGGTATTCCCCTCCCCTGGCCGACAGCAACGCCACCAGCAGGGTGGTTAAAATGTAATGGCGCGGCATTTGATAAGGCAAAGTATCCAAAACTTGCCGCTGTTTACCCTCTGGGTTTGTTGCCTGATTTGCGAGGCGAATTTATTCGTGGCTGGGATGATGGACGAGGGGTTGATGCAGGGCGGGTCATCTATGGCGCTCAGGGAGCAACCGGTATCAGAACCGCTGCACTGGATTACTTCGGAGTTGATGAAACAACAACAGGAGGAACAATAGGCACTCCTTTTGTTTCCGCTGACTCAGCGATTGCCGGACAGCCTGCGGGAGCTAAAACGCCGTCCAATGCTACACTTGCTGCCATCATGGCGGATAACAGCATGACCGCCGTACAATTACCTGCCAATCTATCAAACCCCGCAGGGATATGGATCACTATGCGTCCCCGCAATATCGCTTTTAATTATATAGTCCGGGCAGCCTGATTCTGATTTAACTTACTAATATTACCTACTATTTTTAAAGAGATAATTTTCATTATCTCTTTTTTATTCCCCCTCTGTTGTGCCACTCCTGCCACGCCTGCCATCGAATGCGCTTTCTTTTGTGAACCGGCATCCTTGCTTCACCACCCACAACAGAGAGAGTCGACCTGATGGCTGATTATCATCACGGCGTACGCGTCGTCGAAATCAACGACGGCACCCGCGTTATTTCCACCGTTTCAACAGCAATTATCGGCATGGTGTGTACCGCAGAAGATGCGGATGCCACTTTATTTCCCCTCAACACGCCGGTTCTGATCACCGACGTTCTGGCCGCCAGCGGTAAAGCGGGCACTTCCGGTACGCTGCGTGCAGCACTGCTGGCGATTGCCGATCAATGTAAACCGGTCACCGTCGTAGTACGCGTCGCGACAGGTGAAGATGAAGCAGAAACGACCACCAATATTATTGGCGGTTCCGATGCCAATGGCCGCTACACCGGCATGAAAGCGCTGCTTTCCGCACAGGCAGAACTTGGCGTGAAACCGCGTATTTTGGGCGTTCCGGGGCTGGATAATCAGGCCGTTGCCACGGCACTGGCAGGCGTTTGCCAGCAGCTGCGCGCTTTCGGCTATGTCGGCGTGTATGGCGCAAAAAATATTTCCGATGCCATCAAGTATCGCGATAACTTCAGCCAGCGCGAACTGATGCTGATCTGGCCTGATTTCGTGAACTGGAATACTGCCACCAGCCAGCCTGACGTTGCTTATGCCACCGCAAGAGCCCTGGGCCTGCGCGCCAAAATTGACCAGGAAACCGGCTGGCACAAAACGTTATCCAACGTGGGCGTCAACGGGGTTACCGGCCTTTCTGCCAGCGTCTTCTGGGATTTGCAGGCTAGCGGCACTGACGCCGATCTGCTGAACGAAGCCTGCGTCACCACACTGGTGCGCAAAGACGGCTTCCGTTTCTGGGGCAACCGTACCTGTAGCGATGACACCCTCTTCCTGTTTGAAAACTATACCCGCACGGCGCAGGTTCTGGCGGACACGATGGCTGAAGCACATATGTGGGCGGTCGATAAGCCAATGACCCCGACGCTGGTTCGCGACATGATCGACGGCATTAAAGCCAAAATGCGTGAAATGAAATCAGCCGGTTACATCATCGACGGCGACTGCTGGTACGACGAAACCGCGAACACCGCTGAAACCCTGAAAGCCGGGAAATTGTTTATCGATTACGACTACACCCCGGTTCCTCCACTGGAAGATCTGACCCTGCGCCAGCGCATCACCGACTCTTATCTGGTGAATTTTGCCGCGTCCATTAACAGCTAAGGAGACAATGACTCATGGCACTTCCTAAGAAATTGAAATACCTGAACCTGTTCAACGATGGGAACAGCTATCTGGGCCTGGTCTCTTCCCTGACCCTGCCGAAACTGACCCGCAAGCTGGAGAATTATCGCGGCGGCGGCATGAGCGGTTCGGTCGCCGTGGACTTCGGTCTGGACGACGACGCGCTGACCCTGGAATGGTCTATCGGCGGCCTGGATGAGCTGGTTTTACAGCAATGGGGCAGCACGTCGGATATTCCGCTGCGCTTTGCCGGTTCACTGCAACGCGACGACACCGGTGACGTTTCCGCAGTCGAAGTGATGATGCGTGGCCGCCACAAAGAGTTTGATTTCGGCGAATACAAACAGGGCGAAGACACTGAAACCAAAGTCACCACGCAGTGTACTTACTTCAAGCTGACCATCGACGGCAAAGAGCTGATTGAGATCGACACCGTCAATATGGTGGAAATCGTCAATGGCGTTGACCGCCTGGCGGAACACCGCACCGCGCTCGGCCTGTAACCCCCTTCCCTCAGCCGGCAGAACCTTGCCGGCTTCTTCTCCTTTAACAGGAAAAATCATGAGCCAGACTGAATACAACACCGTCATTTTGGATGTTCCGCTAAAACGCGGTGAAACCGAAATCACCGAAATCCAGGTCACTAAACCGACCGCGGGCAGCCTGCGCGGTATCGGCCTTGCGGCACTGGCCAATGCGGATGTTGACGCGTTAATCACTATTTTGCCGCGCATCACGATGCCCAACCTGACCAAAGAAGAATGCGCGCGCCTTGAATTGCCGGACCTGATTGCGCTGGCAGGCAAGGTGATTGGTTTTTTATCACCGAAACCGGAGGCGTAAAAATCGCGTCCCGTCTCACCGTCGATGATCTGATGGCAGACATCGCGGTGATCTTCCACTGGCCGCCGTCCGAAATGGGCGGCATGTCGCTGACGGAGCTCCTGAACTGGCGGCATAAGGCTTTGCAACGCAGCGGAGTAAAAACAGATGAGTAATCTCGAACAGTTACCCACGACGATGGGAAAAATGAACGACGAACTGGCGTCGCTGCGCAAGGCGACGGCCAACGTCTGGCAGACCTACATGACCGTGCCCGACAAGAATTTATTCAGCACGATGTCGCAAGATATTACTGATGCTTCTTTATCGCTCCGCGAGTCGATTTTCGAGCCGGATAAAACGGCAGAAAAACAGGCCTATCGCGGCGTAAAAACAGCCGCAAAAGAACAGCCCGGGGAACAACGCCGCCAGCAACGACCGATGTTGATAGAACAAAAAGGGCTGGAAATCGGGCAGCAATTCAAGACGCGTGAACAGCAAACCGGGCAGCTCAAAAGTGCGGCTTCGTCGGCCCTCGCTTTTGCACAGCCGAAACTCGAGCTGGCCAAAAGCGTTCTCAAACCCGGCGCAGATTTTGAGGCCGGGATTTCCGAGGTTCAGTCTCTCCTCCGCCTGAAAAATGGCGATCCGCGCATTGCTGCGTTGCGCCAGCAGGGGCTTTCCATGGCGGTTTCCGGCCATGCGCCTTCTGAAGTCGTGGCGAAACAAAAAGATCTGGCTGCAAAAGGCATGAATGCCGATCAGGTTCTGGCTCAAACGCCTGGCGAACTGAATGGCGCCACGCCGGAGGCGAAAATGGCCGTGACGGTGAAAGGCGACAATCTGGATGGTGACGTCAAAAAGCTGTTCGCAGGTTGGGACACGCTGCGCATAAACCTGTTCGAAGGTCAGAATTCTGCGCTGCGCGAGCTGACGCAGACAGCTTCCGGATGGCTAAACACGCTTAATACCTGGATCACCGATAATCCGCAGCTGGTGAGTTCACTGCTCGGGCTGGCATTAGGCGTCACCGGGATTGTTGGCGGGTTGGGCTCGCTGGGCATGGTCATTGCGCCGGTTCTGAGCGGTGTAAACATGCTGATCGCCGGTGCCGGTCTGTTAGGCACCATTTTTACCGGCACGGGCGGCGCGATTGCCGCGGCTTTCGCCGCCATCGGGCTTCCACTTCTGCCCGTCATCGCGCTGATAGCCGGTATTGGCATTGCCGTGGTGAAACTCTGGGAGCCGATCAGTGCCGTTGTTGGCGGCATAATTGAAGGCTTCAGTTCCGTGATGGGGCCGGTCAGTGAAGCGTTTGCGCCTTTCAAAAGCGCGCTGGGCTGGATCACGGATTTGTTCGAACCGATAAAATTCAGTCAGGACGAACTGAGTGGCTTCACCAATATAGGTAAAGAAGTCGGCATCGCAATCGGTGAAGTTTTTGTCACGCTGAACAAGGCGGTTTCCCAGATCGGCGAAATCTTTAGCTGGGCTAAAAAAGGGTGGGATTCTATTTTCGGCGGCGACGAACCTGGCGCTGCCCCGGATATGTCAACGCCGCCAGTGGAGAGCATTTCCCCTACGGGCGGCATTCTGGGCATGTATCAGCCGGCCAAAAACAGTGTGGCGAATAACCTGACCGACAACCGCGCAACCACCGTCAATGTCAGTTTCACCGCCACGCCGGACACCGATCAGAATCAAATTCGTGAGCTTATCGCAAACACCATGAACGAGCGGGAATGGAACGCCACCAACGCCGGGTACAGCCAGTTTACTAACGGAGGGTTTTACGGATGATGATGTCACTGGGTTTGTTCGTTTTTAAACTAAATACCCTTCCCTATCAGACGCTTCACCGGGAAGTAAATTACAACTGGCAGGAAAACACGCGTATCGGGCAACGTCCGGTTTCCCAGTTTCTGGGGCTGGGGAAAGAGTCGATGAAACTCAGCGGGCTGCTTTTGCCGGAAGTTACCGGTGGAATAAGCTATTTGCAAGTTTTAGAAGGTATGGCCGAGTCCGGGCGGGCGTGGCCATTGATCGAAGGCAGCGGAACCATCTACGGTATGTTTATTATTGAGAACATGACACACGATAACACCGAAATTAATTCGAACGGTCAGGCACGGAGCATCAGCTTTTCGGTCAGTTTAAAACGCGTCGATGAATCTCAGGCGGCCATGTTTGGCGATCTGCTGGCTCAGGCTGAAGGGCTATTTAACAAGGCCAGTTCGGCAGTCAGCAACTTCGTTCAGGGAGTCTGACTATGATTACCGATTATCAGTTACCGGCTGGCGCACGCATTGCGCCGGCGTTTACCCTGACGGTAAAAAACAAAGTCCTGGAAGAGAATATTTCCAGCCGTATCATCAGTTTATCCGTTACAGATAACAGCGGTTTTGTGGCGGATACTCTGAACCTGACCTTCGACGACAGCGATGGTCGGTTGCAGATGCCTGCCCGGGGAACCGTTTTGCATTTGCATCTCGGGTGGTCGAAGCTGGCGTTATATGACTGCGGCTATTTTATCGTCGATACGGTGACATATTCCGGCGCACCGGACATCATCACCGTCACTGCCCGCAGTGCAGACCTGAGTGGTTCCTTTGATACCAAACTCAGCCAGTCGTATGACGATTACACGCTGGGCGCGATCGTTCGTATCATTTCTGCGCGGAATAAACTCACCCTTCCGGTGATCCCGGCGGAGCTGGATAGCATCAAGATCTCGCACATCGATCAGACGAACGAAGCCGACAGCTATTTCCTGACACGGCTGGCGCAAATTTACGGCGCTCAGGTAACAGTCAAAAACGGTTCGATCATTTTCTACAAAGCCAGCGTAGGACGTACCGCGTCCGGTCAGGCATTGCCGTGGAGAACCATCGAGCGCAGTGATGGGGATAAATACGCCTTTAAACTGGTTGATCAACTGGCGTATGGCGGTGTGAAAGCGCAATGGCATGACGTCAAAACGGCGACCACCAGCAACGTCGATCTCAAACGAACCGCTGGCCAGAACAAAGGGGACGCAGACAACAGCTATATCGCGGGTAAAAATCAAAACCCTCTTCAGCTGAGTAAAATTTATCCTGATGAGGAAACGGCAAAACGTGCGGCTGATTCTGTTTTTAACCAAATCCAGAACGACTCGTCTTCCTTCACTATTCAGCTGGCACTTGGGCGGGCAGACCTGAGTGCGCAAACGCCGGTCAATGTACAAGGTTTTAAGGAGGTTATTGATAATGAAAATTGGGTCATTAACTCGGCAAAACATGACATCAATGCCAAAGGGTTTACCACGACATTGGATTTGAAGATTTATATTGCAGACATCACTTATAAATCTTCAACATCGCAATTATAACTTGCTTTTGCAAGTTATGAATTTCATAATGACTCCATCGCTTACCTGTCATGCCGGAGGTTTTTATGATGCATTGCCCGCTGTGTGGAAAAGTCGCTCATACCCGTTCAAGCCGCTATCTGAGTGAATCAACTAAAGAACGTTATCATCAGTGCCAGAATATTGAATGCAGCTGTACGTTTGCCACCCACGAATCCGTCGCCCGGGTCATCTCAAAACCCGGCAGCCAGCGCCCTGCTGCGTAGTCAATTTTCCGCCATTTTGCCGCCACTGAACACAAAAAAAGGGGTTAGCCGATGGCTAACCCCTTGTTCTCTATTAACTAGTCGATGTCGCGTTAGCGATACCTTAGTTAAGACGCTTTTAAGGGAGTGCATTGATAAATATAGATTTTCATTATTATTCATATAGTTAAATCTATATTTAATGCAATGAAATGCAGTGTCATGCAACCTCTGCCGCCACTTTGCCGCCATTTTTAAATGCCAAGGGGTTCAGGTTTACAGCCTCTTCCAGGTGGTCGGGAGCGAAGTGAGCATAGCGCATAGTTTCCCGAATATTGGCATGTCCGAGTATGCGCTGGAGCACTAAAATATTGCCTCCGCTCATCATAAAATGAGATGCAAAAGTGTGCCTTAAAACGTGTGTTTTTTGCCCTTCCGGAAGCTCAATATTTGTTAAAGCCAATGCTTTTTTGAACTCTTGGTAGCAAGGTTTAAACATCTTCCCCTGACTCATTTTCAGTTCATCATAGAGCCAATTCGCTATCGGAACCGTTCGGTTTTTCTTCCCTTTTGTTTTAAAAAAAGTCAGTTTATTTGGTGATAATTGAGAACGGCTCAGCCCTTCTGCCTCACTCCAGCGAGCTCCAGTCGCTAGGCATATCTTGACAATGCAAGTTAAATTATCCTTCCCGTAGCTTTCGCATGCGGCCAACAATTCTTTGATTTGAGCTTCTGTCAGCCAGGACATTTCTTTTTCTTCTTCTTTGAATGTCCTGACCCCATCAAGTGGGTTAGGTAAAGACCATTCCCCTAAGCGCTTTAGCTCATTAAACATGGCATCAAGGTATTGCTGCTCTCTGTTTACAGTTACAGGCTTAGCAATCCATTTTTCAGGGTTTTCATGGTAGCCGTTGCTGATTTCACCACGTAGTCTCTTGCCACGATATGTTGACCAATCTTTAGCGGTTAATTGCGAGGCAATTGGATCTTTAAGTCCGTTGCAAATGATATGCAGTTTACCCATGCGAGACTTTCCGGCTGATAGGGTCTGACCATGCAGCTTATCCCATAATTCGATAAGCTCACTAAGTTTACGGCGATCTTCCTTCTCACCTAACCACGGTTTATTATTTGTTTCATCTTGGGTGTAGGTTTCAAAAGCAATGGCTTCCCCTTTAGTTGCAAAAGTTTTTCGCAGGCGTTTTTTGTCACGCCCGTTAGGATAGCTTTCAACTAACCATTGTCCGGAAGGTAGCTTTCTTACGGTCATGTAGTACCTACGCAAAAATGAGATGATTAGCCATGGTCATAAATCGACACATGGCTGATGAGAGAGCTTAATTTTCGATAATGCTCACGATATCACCGGTATTCAAATCAACTCTTGCGGCAACTTGCTCCTTAACAACTGCCCCGTAAGCGTTCTTTCCTTTGAATGTTGTTTTGACAATACCATGGGGATCCTTTCCTAAAACAATGCTCGATACTGTTTCAACATGCTTGTAGGAATCATCATCATTCATGCTTTTCTTGATGAGTTTTTCAAGTGGGCGGTAAGCCCCATTCCAGCCGCTAAAATTACCCTGGAAAGCATCGAGATTGATACGTTTCGATAAAGCGGCGGGGTTCGTTTCATACTCACCCTCGCACCATCCTAAGGCAGTGCTTAAAGGTAGGTTCCCATCTTTTAATAAACTATTTTCACTCATGCACGCATAAAACGGATCGCTACTTTTAGAATCAATTTTTTTGAAATTTACATAGTCGCTAATAATTTCATGCCGTTTTGACTGGGCTTCGCGTCGATAATCGCTTAAAGATAAATTTGCGTATTCAAATTTTGCTGGTTCTGCAACCTTCGGTTCATTTTTAGTGTTGGCATCCACCGCGGTCTTAGGGGTTGGATCGAGCTTTGCTCCGGCCACTGCTGCAATTATAAAAACGGCAATATAGATGACGCTCGATCGTTTCCTGTTCGGCATTAGAACAAGTTTAGGTTTAGCCAGGCCTACAAAAAAGGCAATGAATGCTGCAAAAGAAATTAATGCTAATAAAGTTCCCATGAAGATATCCTTAGTTAATAACTATCCTGTATATAAAGTACTTACATAAACCCTGATGAATAAAAATCCATTTAATTTAAACTCCTTAGAAATGTGCCTCTGTTGTTGCAGAAATTAATCCGATTGCTTTTAACTCATCGGGGGAGCATTGAAACTCAGTAGAATCATTTTTTACTTGTAACTTATTACCTGGTAAACGTGAAATGCTGTAGACATCGACATTACCGTCTAAATCTATGAGCCATTTGCCATTGGCAATGTTAGTCACTCCCATATCTGCTAGCCAAATATAACGACCGGAGAAGATATAGGCAGGTTTGTTCACCGTTTGAGGTAATATTTCCGGGTCACAGAATACACTGCCGGACTCTTTCAGTTGTCCTGCTGTGAGTTGGTATTTGTTGATGCTGATTAAAGTTGTTCTCCCGCTTGGGAGTTCATTGTCAGGCTCGACTTGTTTTGGTGAGAATTTTGATTGCAGCCCAGTAGCGAGCCAGTAAAGCGGCGCACCAGTATCGAGGGCACAAGTAACGACGACCTCCCCAGGGAAAAACTCTCGACGAATCCAGGTGCTGATAGTGCCTGATGAAAGTCCAAGATAATCACCAAGCTCTGTCTGAGTTTTGAACCCATAGGCATCCATAATCCGCCGAATTAGCTCTTTGCCACCAGAGGCTTTTAATAGCTTCTCGCGGAGCTGGCTTCCACGAAGCCCCTCACCTTCTCCCACCAACTTTCTTGCATCTGTGAGATTTCCATTAACAAGCCAGTTGAGATCCACGCCAGTGGATATAGCACAATCAATGATGGCCTTACCTGGAACGCTGCCGCGCTGCTGCCAATTGCTTACAGCATTAGCTGGGATCTCTAATTTTTCGCCCAATTCCTTTTGAGTCTTAACCCCATAAGAAATAAGCATTCTTTCGATAATCGCGCCTGAGGAATCGAGATTTTCTTTCATACACCGCCCTAAAACACACAGAATGATTGTTTACAACATCACACAATGTGATCTAAAGTGTCGTTCATCGACCAAGATGCACAACACTGCACTAAAAATACACATAACCGGAGATAATGCGATATGACACTACAAATTGCAACGCACTCACCCGTTCAACCTCAAGAAATCCCTTCTTCAATACCGCAGTTAAACCAGCTTGTTTCTTTGCTTGTTCCAGCTTTGGTTGAAGCTTTATTGCCTAGTCTGTCTCGCTCGGTTGGTATCAATACTGCTGAATCAGTGACTGTCAGCGACTTTGCTACATCCGTCGGAATCAGTGAGCGGCTTGTATGGCAATGGCTGGAAGATGGCATTTTGTTACCGGCACCGACTAAAGACGCCTCTAAAATTCGCGCCTCTAAAAAAAGTGGTGTCAGCAGATCACGCACTCTTATCAACATGACAGCCTGGCGTGCTAAGCAGCATCAGCAAGCTAAAGACTGTAAGTACATTCGTTAATAACGCGTTTAATTAATCTTGAGTATTCAAGAATTACCGGAGGTTGTCATGTTTGATTACCGTGAATCCAAACAACCGCATTTTGATTTAGCTTGCGTCTCTTTCGTTAAAAAACATAACGTTACAGATTTAGCTAACAAAATGGGTGTTAGTGCGCAGGTTTTGAGAAATAAGCTTAATCCAGACCAGGCTCACAACTTAAGCTGTCAGGAACTTCTAAGTCTTACAGATTTAACAGAAGACCCTACTTTACTTGATGGCCTTTTGGCTCAATTACAATGCATGCCAGCGGTTCCGGTTAATGAATTATCAGACGGCAATATTGCAAATTATACTTTGCACGCAGCTGCTGCCGTGGGTGCTCTCGCAAATAGCGCCGTTTCACCAGAACGTCAATCCCGTCAGGTTAAAAACTCAATTATCGAAAGTGTTAATGCTGGCATTCGCCATCTTTCGCTAATCGGTTTAGCCATGCAGGGGCGCGTTGAAGCATCGCCCGCTTTGGCTTCCGTTGTTGGTGCTGTTGCCAGCGTTGCCACTAACGGGATGGTTTGAACATGGTGATTTCAATTGCTCCATTACTAAAACAGCAAAGCCCTTCACGCCATTTCGGTCACGGTTGCATTGAGCTACCAGGCGGAAAGCGTTGGAATCCTTCACAGTCAAAAGCCACTGCCCCGCAGGCGGTGAGAAATGCAAAGCCGCTTTTAAAGCGCCTGTTTAGTTGAGGTGGTTATGTTTTTAGGAAATGAAGAACATATTCAAATCGGTATAAAGCATCTTTCTAAAATTAAAGAGATGTTGGAACACAAAAAGAATGTAGCGCAGGAAACATTTGATAGTCAGCCGCTACATATGCGCAAAACAATCTGCTTTCACGCTGGCCTGAAAAGTCGCCATGTTGAAATGAAGTTTGCAGAATTAACACCTACCGAAAGGCATCAAGTGGTTGCGGCGCTGAATTCTTTTATTGGTTTGACTGAATCACTGCCGAAATTTATCAGTAAAGATGATTGCAAAATAAATATTAAACATTAATCCAAATTGAAATTAACAGGCGTAAACCCGCCGGGCATTCTTTTGCCCAAAAACAGGAGTTCTATATATGAAAGAAATGATTAATAAATCCCGATTCGGTTTTGCTGGTTCAGCAATTATCGGCGTTGATCTGGCTTCACCGGAGGGCGATTACTCTCCTGATCTGACTCTGATGCTCAATGCTGCACGTAATGACGAGCGCGGTAATCGTGCACAGGTGTTTGCCGCACGTCTGGAAGCTATCGCCTGCTTCATCATTCAGAACGAAATGACAGGAATCGAAGCTGCCGAGGCATTACGCCAGGAAGCTACACGCGTTCAAAACGAATCGGGAGACCTGCACTAATGATGAAGCATGAAGAAGCCACGCCAGAAATGGCGGAAGCCATGGCGAGCCGCATTGATATCGATCTGGCATTCACCATCATTCCTAAAAAGAACGGTGATCTGATTCTGGCTGAAATTAAGACGGATAAAGAAACCCACACGCAGTATTGCTCCACGCTGGCCGTGTTTCAGTTGAGGTTTTCCCTCGCTACCGAATTCATCAACCGCTGCGTTGACCGCGCTATATGGGCTAAGAAAATCACTAGCGCAACAGCGATGCGCAATGAGTACAACCGAGCTGCTGATCTGGTGTTTGCTGCCCTGGTGAAACTGCAACAGCCGGAGGTGGCAAATGGCTGATGTTATCGACAACGCCCAGGAACGCGCAGACCTGATTTTGGCTGCCCAAATCTACGCCGCTCGCACACCAGTTGCGGGCATTTCTGCAATGTTCTGTCTGGACTGTGACCGACCTATTCCCGAAGAACGCCGCGCAGCTCTGCCAGGTGTTGAGCTGTGCGTGTATTGCAAAGAATTGGCTGAACTCAACGCTAAGCATTATCGAGGCAATCAATGATCAGTTTATCCGTGGCTGTTCTTATCCTGGCGGTTAATGCCGCCGGTTATTTCTTTATTGATATGAAAGGCGGCATGTAATGGAACAAGTGCGCACTGTGCTGAAATGGGCGGGTTCTAAAATCCGCATCATGGATATTTTAAAACAACATCTGCCAGCAGGCCGCCGCCTGGTTGAGCCGTTTGCGGGTTCCTGTGCTGTGATGATGAATACTGATTATGAGGAGTATCTTATTGCGGATATTAATCCTGATTTAATTAACCTTTATCAGAATATAAAATTAAACCCAGAGCGTTTTATTGCTTACGCAAGAAAATTTTTCGAATTGTGCAATAGTGCAGAAGATTTCTATATCGTGCGTGCAGATTTCAATCTTTCATCTGCCAGCGAAGAACGTGCGGTAATGTTTCTTTATTTAAACCGCCACTGTTTTAACGGACTTTGCCGATATAACCGGTCTGGCGGATTTAATTCTCCATATGGTAAGTATAAAGCCCCATATTTCCCTGAAAAAGAAATCCGTGCATTCGCAGAAAAAGCGAAACGAGCAACTTTCATCTGCTGTTCTTTTGATGAAGCGCTGGCGATGGTTCTTCCTGGTGATGTTATTTATTGTGATCCTCCATATCTTCCTGCTTCTTCAACTGCAAATTTTACCGGCTATGCCGCTGCCTGTTTTGGCAAGCTTGAGCATGAGCAACTGAGTGCCAACTTGCTCGTACTGGCTGAGCGTAGCTATCCCGTGATCGCATCAAATGCGGATACCCGTGAAGCGCGTGGCCTCTACGGGAAATTTAAAATTGCCTCTTTTGATGCGCCGCGTTCAGTTGGTGCGGCTGCCGGTAGTATTAAAACAGCCCCTGAAATCATCGCCAAAATCACCCCTAAAAATCCGCAATACCTCCCTCTGGTTTGTGAAGAAGAAACGGAAGGGACTGATTAATGGCATTTGTGATCCGTATGAAAGATGAATCGGGAAGCCGTGCGGTAGACGGCGCCGGGCTTAACCATCTTGTAGGAATTAACCACGCTACGCTTTGCGGGTGGTGCGATGCTGGAGAGTGGTCCGATCTTTTCATTGGCGATGTAACTTGTGGAATGTGTCGCAAGGAAGCTTATAACGTTTTCCAGGGCTGCAAAAAGTCGGAGGTGAAGTGATTTTAAGCCGCTTCACTCCGCAGATTAAAACGCCCGAAGTCTGGGCGTTTTCCTGGAACAAACCACGTCAGGCCGTTTCTGGCCTGGAAAGACTGCTTACCCGTGATGAATACGATCAGGGGCAAGCTGTTTTAATCAAAATAAAAGCCCTCTCTACTGACTTGCGGGAAATTTTCACAGGCCGCCATTCGCATCTGCTGAAAACCCAGGGTATCCACGCCGCCAATAAATACCTGGTTTATACCCTTGGGCGCAGCATTCTGCCGCGTGTGGATGCCGTCAATTCAGCGCATGAAATGAATCTTCATGCGTCCATAAAATTCATGTCGGAGGCGGACACGTATCACGGCCTGCCGAGCATGAGCGATAAACCGCTGCGCCGGTTCGCACAGGATATCGCCGGACAACTGAAAGAAATCTATGAAGACTATTGCGATCAATTGCTGGAAGAAAATGGCGGAGATAATACAGCGCTTTTCTCAGCTTTCACGCAAGGCCACCTGTACGGTGAAATCGCCGGAATGGCTCGCGCTTTCAACGTCGCGCCGATGTACTGGAAGAAATACTGCAAAGGGAAATTAGATGCAGTTTCCGCAATCGCCGGTATGTCACGGCTGGTAAATCCGGATTGGTGGATAAGTCAGTTGAAAGGCCAGCGCACCCGCTGGCGTGAGTCTTTGCTGATCGCCATCGGCAAAGTAAACCGTGACGCCTCTCCCTATGCCAGTAAGCAGGCTATCCGTGAAGTACGTGCGCGCCGTCTGTCTAATCTCGACTACCTGAAAAGCTGCGACCTGGAGAACATCGAAACCGGCGAGCGTTTCAGTCTGATCGACAAAGTGATGGCGAGCATTTCAAACCCTGAAATCCGTCGCATGGAGTTAATGAGCACGATCGCCGGCACCGAAAAATATGCTGCCGCAAATGGTGACGTTGGGATGTTCCTGACCATCACCACTCCTTCTAAATATCACCCGACCCGCATGGTCGGCAAGGGCGATAAAAAACGCGTCCAGCGAAATCACTCTTGGGACAAGGAAGCCTTTACCCCGAAAGATGCGCAGCGTTATCTGTGCGGCATCTGGAGCAAAATGCGCACCGCGTTTAAAGATAACGATTTGTCTGTATACGGTATGCGGGTAGTGGAACCACACCACGACGCGACGCCGCACTGGCATATGATGTTATTCACTAAGCCCGCCATGCGTCAGCCGGTGATCGATATCATGCGCAAATACGCCATGAAAGAAGATGGTGACGAGCGTGGCGCTGCTAAAAATCGCTTTGACTGTAAGCACCTGAACCGTGGCGGCGCGGCTGGCTACATTGCTAAATATATTGCAAAGAACATTGACGGTTATGCACTGGAAGGCGAACGCGACCACGAAACCGGCGAGCTGCTGACAGATTCCGCCGCCGCTGTTACTGCCTGGGCTGCTACCTGGCGCATTCCTCAGTTTCACCCTATCGGCCTGCCAACCATGGGCTCATACCGTGAGTGTCGCCGTATCCGCTCCATCAGTCTGACCGAAACCTTTGACGAAGAAGTGGAGGCTGTCCGCGCTGCTGCTGATGCCGGTGATTTTATGGCGTACATGTCAGCCCAGGGCGGCGCTAATGTGCCTCGCGACGATCAGACTGTGCGTGTAGCCCGCCGAGTGGCTGATGAGCTGAACGCATACGATGAGGAAGTGAAAAAGGTTGTCGGTATTTTCGCGCCTCACCTCGGCGACTCCCGTGTTTATGAAACCCGTACAACACAATGGCGGATCGTTTCTTCTGCCGTTGACGTTGAGGTTTTGACCTTAAAAAGCGCCTCCGGCGCGCCTCGGAGTCCTGTCAATAACTGTGGGTTAGGTGTAATTAAACCGGCTACAAATTGGCGTGATAGCCAGGCTGGGAGCGCGCCTACAGCGTCCACTTCTGACAACCTGCGAGTTATTGACTGGTCAGACACTGCCGCCGTGAGGGCGATTGTGGCGCGAATAAGGGAGGAAACACCGAGAGTCAGCAAGGCGCAGCGAAGTTTTGACCCGACAAAAGGCCGTGATATTGCCCCGTCGGCAAGATTGACGACCGAAGAACGGGCACGCCTGCCGCAAATTGAGAGCGAATTGAGGAAGCACAGCATCATAGCGGAACGTTGGGAACTGGAGGCGCTAAGCCGTGGGGCGAAATTCAGCTTTGGGGATCAGGTTATGAGTTTTGAACCGCTGCCGGATTGGGCTGAATTCAATAAAAGGTTGTAATATGGGTTGTTCAAAGACAGCAAAGTGTTGCTATTGCAATCAGTCAAAAATCATAGCGATGGAGATTTAATAGTATGAAATTTATAAAGTTTCAACGGTGGGTTATTTTAAAAATTATGAACGGTGCTGAAACTTGGAACGGTATGTTCACGCATGAAGTAAACATAAGAGCTATTAAGGCTTTCCAGGAGAGTTACCCTAACAACACCGATCCCAAATTTGCTGCCAAGGAGATTGTTGATATGAAGGAGTTTTACCGTTCTGGCATGCATGTAATGTTGTCTATATGGCTTACAGCAGTGAGTTTGTTTATCTCAGTAATAGCGTTACTCGTCTCAATCGTGGCCTTGGTCATCAGCCTTCTTCTGAAATGAGTGAGCTTTGTAAAAATTTGCGTGCAATCAACAAGAAATTTCACTCACTGAGTCAATAATTTAAAAAATAACTAGCAGATTTTTATGGAAATTGTCCCCTAACAAATTTATAGTACTGTATACATAAACAGTAGTCATAAATCAGGAGTGAGTAATGGATTCCTCGCATGAGCTAAAAATTGCTCTGATAAAAATCCGGCTTATGGCTGATATTGCGCGTTCTGCTCAATGCAACATCGACGAACAGAATATGGTCCTTGAAATGATTTCAGACCTTGCTGACACGATGATAGAACATAGTGGCCACGATTGAATTACAGTTGCTTTAATGATTTAAGCAACTGTGAAAGAAAATAGTTGTCAATAACTGCATAAGACACAATATGTAGTGTTGTGTGTAAAGTAATCATTTAGCCTGCCGGTTTTCATTGCAAGGGGCTATGAAACAAGGTAGATAACAAACCTCAATACGCGCTTATTATTCAGCGTTAACCTATAATCAAATTATAAAAACAACAGGCAATATTCACACCTCATCAGAGGCTGGTAACACCGAGGAGGGTTTATGACTACTCTATTTAGCCGACGTAACATAGCTAAGATCCTGTCAGCGCCAAGTGAAGTCATGCAAAGCGTGATTAGTTCGGAAATCAAGCAATCGAACGACAGTAAAATCATTACTGATACAAATGGTAATGCCACGCTGAACATGGAAAATCAGCAAGTTCGTAACTCTATGCGTGCTCGTATGGAAGAGTTGGCGAACAGACGATAAGGAAAATCGATGGGACCACTAGTCATAATGGTCGTTTTGGTATGCGGGTTTTGGTACACGGAAAATCATTACCAGTCCCGCATACGCCACGCCAGAACAAATGGTTGGACATCTTATTTTTCAGTAGCAATGCATGGATGCAAGTTCGTTGTTCAGGGATTTTTTACTGTTTTAGCTTTATACGCCTTACTTTTTTTTATCAGCCTGATTATCTCGATTCCACATCTATTTTGGGCAGATGTATATGAATATAAAAACCTTTATTGGTGGCTGACTGATAAAAATGTAATGTCCTATCCGTGGAGTTTTGTTCTTTCCCTAGGTCTTGCTTGTCTTTTTGCCTTCGCAGCAGGCAATAACGCTAAACAAAAAATGCAAGATGAAAAGGAAAGACTGCTAGCGTATAGAGAAATGGCTGCAATGGACGGTATTGAAGCACTGCTCGTTCAAGCCATTGATGAAGGTAAATTAATCTTCGTCACGCTCAAATCTCGAAAGGTTTATATCGGGTATGTCGCGGCGCCTAGAATAGAACACTCCCATACTCAACACCTTGCGTTAATCCCCTATATCAGTGGATACAGAGATAAAGATACTCTTCGTTATCACGAACAGCACCGCTACTATGAACTCTACCTTGATAAAAACATCACAGCTGATTCGGATCCATTAAACCTTCAACATTTTAGGCACGTAGTACCTATGGATCAGGTAGAAGCCATTTCTCTCTTTGATACATCAACCTATAAATCTTTTGACGCGTTTTCAGTGAAAGAAGACCCCCTCCCTTGATAGCATGCGTTACGTGCATTGTTTTGCATGATCCCGTAAGGATCAAAAAACGCCTGATCGTCCCTATGGCTGTGCTTAGGGACGATCTGAGTAATGCATTAAAAACGTTGAGCTAAGTCAGAAGCGGGCAGGCGGGTAACATTGCGCGCGCCGAGGTGCAGAACCACGAAAACGACGCAGCCAGCAGCGCGCAGGGGCGTTTTCTCATATTCGGCGGGATTTGGTGAGGTTTCAGGCGGGCGCGCTCTGCGTGGCTCTGAGGCGCTCGGATGACGGGAGGTTGCAGGTGAGAATGATAAAGATCGGGGCGTTATTCGTGTTTATGGAGCCAGGCGAAGAAATCCCCCAAAAAGATTTTAAAATCTGCACGGACAATACTTTCCTTCTTCATCCTGTTGAGGGTGGTTTTGAGATCCTTCGGCACAAATGGAAAACGGGGTGGGTGCGCAACCCTGCGCGCATATTTGAAAGCTGTGGTGATGCGTGGAGTTGCGCCTATGAGATACACGGCGAGGAGTGGAGGAACGTCTATTCTGAACGGTAATATGCGATAAAGCCCCGCAGCACAGGGCTTATTGTTTTATTCTGGCGTCAACTCATATGATGTAAATTTGATTACCTCACTCCCAAACCAGGCATTTAATTCTTTGAAACGTTCCTGCAACGGCGTCAGCTCGTTCCGGACAAACACCTGCGATGCCTTAACCGAATCACCAAACCCGCCGCTGTTCTCCGGAATAATGCCCATCATCTGCGGCGGCACGCGGTGCGCGCACAGCAAATCATTCTGACTGGCTTTCTTGATGTTAAAGAAATCGTCTTTGGTGGCGACTTCACTCAGCGGCAAAATCTTGATCCCGTCTGGCTTGCCGTTTGGGGCGTACATGAAAAGATTCCGGAAGTTGCCCAGGCCTTTCGTGTCCCGCATCGCTTTGCGCATCTGATCGATATCCGAGCTGCTTTGTGCCGCGTCAGTCATGTACAGGATATATCCGGCGTGCGCGCCGTTCTGATAGTACTTGCGGCGGAAAAGCGTGGCGGCCTCATTCAGCCAGGCAGAATTCAGGGCGCTGAGATATTCCGGCAGGCCGTACAGCTCCTGATTAATATCCGGCTCAATTAGATGAAATACGCTGCCCGTTTCAAACAGGTGCGCTTCTTTCCATTGCTGCACAAACCAGTAGGTATCTGGCTCCACGCCGCGCCGCGCATATTTGGCGGGTACGGTTTTCATCACTACGGCGTCGCCGAGCTGGTTGCGGATCACTTCTAAAAACGCATTCCCGAACACCAGGTAATCCAGGGCAAACCGGCTGAATTCCTGCTGTGATAACAGTGGATGCGGGACAAAGGTCGAGGCCAGAATATTACGCTTTACGTACAGTGACGAGCTATGGTGAACCGCTGCCCGCAGCGTGCGAGCCAGTCCGTCAAAGCTAACCGGCGGCTCGTACCACTGGCCGTTACCGATACATTCGATGTAATCCAGAATTTCACGACGGTCTAAAACTGGCGTCGGGTCGCCAAAGCTGAACGCCTCCGCGCCGCTGGTCTGCTGCGCCGTTGCCGTGACCGTGCTTTGTGCCGCCTTGCGGAATTTGCGCTTAGCCACGTTGTTCACCTTTTGGGTGTGGGTGGTTGATGTGCGCGCCGCCCTGGTATTGCGCACGGAATTCATCCGCTGACGGCTGATGTTTCAGGCGATGCGGCTCGCTGGAATTATCCTTGCCCGTCCAGACGTTTTTTTGTGGGGCGACGTGGCTGCTGATGTGGGTGGTTTTCATTAGTAAAACTCCAGGATGTTAGGGCTTTGGCCGCCGCTGGCGGCGGTCAGTGGTTCATTGAGCAGTGCGTGCATGATTGCCCAGGCGACATCGGCGTGGCTGGCTTCCTCGCTGCGGCTGGCCTCGTAGGTGGAGCGGCTGCCGCTGGCGGTCATGGTTTTGCGGATCGCCATGAATGACGACGTGATGTCTTTGTGGTTGGTGTCGTACTCCAGGCGTCCGGACGTGATGGTGTCCTTCGCTTTCAGTACCATTTTCGTTTTGGTTTCCGGGCTATAGCGGATTTCCATCGCGGCGGGGAAGAACTGCCGGACAAGCTGGAAAACGCCCTGACCGATGCCGGTGGCATCAATGCCGATATATTCCACGCAGTAGCGTTTTGTTAATTCCTCAATGCTTTTCGCCTGGGCGGCAAAATCCATACCCTTCCACTGGTGGCGTTCCAGTACGCGGAATTTGCCGCCGTCCACCAGCGGCGGAGCCAGCACGGCACAGCCTGCACTGTCGCCGGTGTGCGACGGGTCATAACCAATCCAGACGGCGCGATAACCAAACGGACGCGTCGCGAACGGGCTGAAATCCTCCCATTCCTCCGCACTCTCCACCATGCAGCGTTGCAGCTCGGCGAACGGGAAAACCGACGCCTGGTCGTCTACAAATTCACACATGAACAGGTTGCGGAAATCCTCCGCGCTGTTTTCCTGTTTCAGCGTGTCGATGTTGAACAGGTTGCAACCACCGGCTAAGGCATCCTCAATCGTGACGATTTGCCGCCACTGCCCGTCGCCGCAAAGCTGTCCTTTCGCCAGGGCGTGATGGCTGATATCCAGCTCAATCCGGTCGTTGCGATCTTCCCGCCCTTTGTTGAACAGCTCGCCTGACCAGAACGGGTAAGCACCGTGCGTCAGTGCCGACGGCGTGGAAAAATAGGTGGTGCGCAAATGTTCCTGCGATGCCATTCCGCTGGCGACCTTGCGCAGCTTCTGGAAGTTGGGGATCCAAAAGATTTCATCCACGTACAGGTCGCCGTTATGGCTTTGTGCGGTGTTGGAGTTGGTGCCTAAGAAAATCAGCTTTGCGCCGTTGTTGCCGATCACAATCGGGTCGCCGGTCAGCTCAACACCGGCCAGGCGCGCAAACTGAATGATGTACTCACGGAACACATAAGCCTGGGTTTTACTGGCCGACAGAAAAATCTGGTTGTGGCCGGTTGCCAGGGCGCGCAGTAACGCCTCGCGGGCAAAGAAGAACGTCGCACCAATCTGGCGGGATTTGAGGATGTCGCGGATACGATGTTTAAGCCCCGCGTCGTACCACACGCGCTGATACTGGAAGCACTGGGCAAGGAAAATATCCTCCAGCTTTTCCAGGGCTTCGTCGCTGAAATAGTTCTTAGTTGGCTTCTTACGTTCCCCTTTGTTCCGGTTGGCGACGTTGGGATTTAAATCCACCTCGTTTCCGCTCTGGCTGTAGCGGTTCACCCTTGCCAGGCGTTCCATTAACCGGCCTAACGCCTCCATTTCTTTGTAATCCGCATTCCCTTTCACGTCTTTGGTGGTGAGCTGAATCAACCGTGCTTCCAGGCTGGATTCCACGCGTGAAATGGGCGCGGCGTTATCCCAGGCGTCGCGTGTTTTCCAGCTCTGCACTGTCGGTATTTTTTGGGTCAGCAGTTCCGCAATTTGACGCACTGAAAAACCCTGCCAGTAAAGCAGTGCCGCCTGTCGCCGTGGGTCGCTGATGATGGTTGAGTTTGTCATTTTCATGACTGCCACGTTAACGAGCGGCCTGCTGATTTTCCTGCTGTCCACGTTGTGCCATCGAGCATCAACCCGCATCGGCTAGCGGTGTCGGGCGTGTGTCTGGAAACTTGGGGTTCTCAGAAGTACACACCGACTGGAGTCCGACAAATGGCAAAAGCAACAAAGCGCTTTCGTATCTGTACCGAAGGGGCAACCACCGACGGCCGCGAAATTACCCGCGACTGGATCGAACAGATGGCCGCGACCTATGACCCGAAGGTCTACGGCGCGCGCATCAACATGGAGCACATCAAGGGCTATTTCCCTGACAGTGCGTTTCGTATGTACGGCGATGTCACCGGCGTTTACGCCGATGAAGTGGCGGACGGTGCCCTGAAAGGCAAGCTGGCACTGTATGCCGATATCGACCCGACGCCTGATTTAGTGTCAATGGTGAAAGCCCGCCAGAAGGTTTACACCTCCATCGAAGTGAACCCCTCGTTTTCCGACACCGGCAAAGCCTACCTGATCGGCCTGGCCGTGACCGACAGCCCCGCCAGCCTCGGCACCGAGTACCTGCAATTCAGCGCGAAGGCACAGCAAAACCCGCTGGCTGGCCGCAAACAAGATGCCGGAAACCTCTTTACCGCCGCCGAAGAAACGGCGTTCGAGTTTGAGGAAGAGAAACCGGCTGCGCCGTCGCTGTTCACGCGTGTGAAACAGCTGCTGTCCAGCAAATCCACCTCAGACGATGCCCGTTTTAAAGACGTCCATGACGCGGTTGAAGTGGTGGTTGCGCACGTTGAAACCGGCATGAAAGACACGGATGAAAAGCTGTCCGCGCTGGAAAACACCGTGACACAACGCCTGAACGCGCTGGAGCAAACCGCAAAAGATGACCGCGAACAGTTCAGCACGCTCAAAGGCAAGCTGGAGAAATCCGCGCCGCAGAACTACACGCAGCGCCCTGTTTCAAGCGGCGGCGGCAAGGGTGATGCAGCCCATTTCACCGACTGCTAAGCACTGCGCTCGCGATTAACCGTTAACCCATTTGGAAAAAAACGCATGAAACAAACAACCCGCTTTCAATTTAACGCCTACCTGTCCCGCATTGCCGAGCTGAACTCGGTTGACACCGGCGACCTGGATAAAAAATTCAGCGTGGAGCCGTCGGTGACGCAGACGCTGATGACCCGCGTGCAGGAATCTTCCGCCTTCCTGCAGATGATTAACATCATTCCGGTGGATGAAATGAAGGGTGAAAAGGTCGGCGTCGGCGTGTCCGGTTCCATTGCCAGCACCGCAGACACCAGCGGCACCGGCGAACGTCAGACGGCTGATTTTAATACCCTGACCGCTGAGGGTTATGAGTGCCGCCAGACGAACTACGATTTCCATTTCCGTTACGCCACGCTCGATCTCTGGGCACGCTATCAGGATTTCCAGGCGCGTTTACGTGATGCCATCGTGAAACGCCAGGCGCTGGATCGCATCACCATCGGCTTTAACGGTGTTGAGCGTGCGGCGACATCAAACCGCACCAAAAACCCGCTGTTGCAGGACGTGAACGTGGGCTGGCTGCAAAAGTACCGCAACAATGCGCCGGAGCGCGTGATGAGCAAAATTCTCGGTGAGGATGACGCCGTGATTTCCGCGACTGTCCGCGTCGGTGCCGGGGGCGACTTTGAGAACCTCGACGCGCTGGTGATGGATGCCACCAACAATATGGTTGACCCGATTTATCAGGATGATACCGGACTGGTGGTGATCTGCGGCCGTCAGCTGCTGGCAGACAAGTATTTCCCGCTGGTGAACAAGGCTCAGGAGAACTCGGAAAGCCTGGCGGCGGATATGATTATCAGCCAGAAACGCATCGGTAACTTACCGGCGGTGCGTGTACCTGGCTTCCCTGCCAATGCCTTCATGATCACCCGCCTGGATAACCTGTCCATCTACTGGCAGGACGGTACGCACCGCCGTCACATTGAAGAAGTGCCAAAGCGTGACCGCATCGAAAACTACGAATCCATTAATGAGGATTTCGTGGTTGAAGATTACCGCGGCGGCTGCCTGGTCGAAAACATTCAGCTCGGCACCTTCAAAACCACCGCAGATAAACCAGCGGAATAAAGGGGGACGTCATGATTAGCCCTTGCCGTCGTCACATGTTGCGACAGTCAGCCATCATCGCCGCACAGCAGGCCGCCGGTCAGCTGACCCATGCCACCGGCTACGAACTGCAAATGCAGAAGCTCAATGCGGATAAACAGGCACTGCACAAACTCCAGTCCTTCCAGGCGAAAGCGGAACTGAAACGCAAGCTGTTGCCGGAATACGCCCCATGGGTGTCGGGCGTACTCGCCGGAGGGAACGGCGCACAGGATGCCATCCTGATGACCGTCATGATCTGGCGTATTGATGCCGGTGATATTGCCGGTGCGCTGGACATTGCCCGCTACGCCTTTAAACACCGGCTGGCGATGCCGTTTGGCACCCGTACAGCGGGCTGCGCTTTCACTGAGGAAGTGATTGAGCAGGCGGCGCGTGCCCGCGCCGCCGGTGAACCGGTCAGCATTGACCTGATGCTGGAAGTGCTGGAGCTGACCGACGCCGAGGATATGCCCGATAAAGTCCGTGCCCAGCTGCACAAGATTATCGGCTATCTCTACCGCGACGGCGGCAAGGAGGCGTTAGCCCTGGAACGCCTGAAAAATGCCTTAATTCTTGATAACAAATCAGGCGTTAAGAAAGACATTGAGCGCCTGGAATCCGCCATCAGAAAGGCATCCGGCAGCTAAAAGAATGCGCCCCGCGCAGGGCGGCACGCCAGCCGAGACAGGTCTTTGACCCTGTTCAACGCTGGCGTCCACCGCCCCCCATTCAGAGGTCAACATGTCGTCTCTTGTTATACCTGCACCAAAGCCGGACGCCGCGACGGAACCCGCGATTAAGAACACCCATTTTTGGCCTGATGTTGATCCGGTTGAGCTGCGCGACACGCTGCGGCTGGAGGGCACTGTCACGCCTAAGCGCCTGCGCGCCGCCGCGAAGTTCGCCATGACCGAGGTAAACGCCGAGCTGTACAGCTATCGCGAAGCGCAAAAGTCCCAGGGATTTAAGACGCTGGAAGACGTACCCGCCGATCAGATTGACGATGAAAGCGTGAAGGTCGGTGCCTATCAACGCGCCGTGGCGTCCATTGCGGCGGCCTTTCTGGCGGAGCGTTACCCGAACAGCGACACCACCGACGCGGGCAGCAAAAAGGCCGTGATTGTCGAAAGCACCGTTGATGATTTATGGCGTGACGGTAGAAATGCGATCAGCGACGTCGCCGGTGTGTCTCACTGCATCATCGGGCTGCTCTGATGAAAGTCATTGCCGAACAGGGCGACACCGTGGATTCGCTCTGCTGGCGTTACTACGGGCGCACCGAATCGGTGGTTGAGCAGGTTTACGCGGCTAACGTTGGGTTAGCTGCCGCCGGGGCAATATTGCCCCATGGCTACGCGGTGGAGCTGCCGGATATTACTCAGGCCGCAGTCAGTGAAACCGTCTCACTTTGGGACTGATGACCATGGAGCGCATCACCTCGTTTATCTGTTACTGCGTCGCGGCTTTTCTAGCCTGGCTCGGCGCAATGTCACCGCAGGATATCGCCTTCCTGGTGGGCGCAGGCGTCGGCGTCGCGACCTTCCTGGTGAACTGGTACTACAGGCGCAAAACTTACCGCCTGCTCAAACAAATGGGCGTGAGAGGGGAAATCAATGCAGCCATCAATCGTTAGACGCTGCGCCGTCGCCGCTGTCCTGGCGATTGCCGCAGTGCTGCCACAAACGCCGACGTTGAAAACGTCCGCCGCCGGTCTGGCACTTATCGCTGATTTTGAAGGCTGCCGCCTGTCGGCGTACCAGTGCAGCGCGGGCGTCTGGACAAACGGCATCGGGCACACGGCGGGCGTGAAGCCGCAGACGCACATCAGCGAACGTCAGGCCGCCGTGAATCTGATGGAAGACGTGATGCGGGTGGAGAAAAGCATTGCGCGCTGTATGCCGGTTGCCATGCCGCAGCCGGTGTACGACGCCGTGGTGTCGTTCGCGTTCAACGTCGGCGTGACGGCGGCGTGCAAGTCCACACTGGCGTTTTTCATCAACAAAGGGCGATGGCGTGACGCCTGCGAGCAGTTGCCGCGCTGGGTGTTTGTGAAGGGCGAGCGCGTCACCGGCCTGGAGCGCCGCCGCGCGAATGAGCTGGCCTACTGCCTTCGGGGTGTCTGATGCGCATTGTGATTGTTTTACTGCTGGCAGCCTGCGCGCTGGCGGGGCTGCAAACCTGGCGTATCGGCGGCCTGACTGAAAAAGCCGACCAGGCGCAGCTAATCATCGGCACGCTGTCCGCCGGTATCGAAAGCCGCGACAACGCCATTAACCGCCTGAGCGATGAGGCCGTGACGCGCGAACGCCAGGAGCAAAGCCTGCGCACCCAGCTCGCACGGGCAAGTCAGCAGGCGCGGGATCGTGAATATGACATTCAAAGGTTACTTAATGAAAATCAGGAAATGCGCGATTGGTATAGCGCTCGCCTGCCTGACGGTATTAGCCGGATGCACCAACGTCCCGCATTTGCCAGCGCCGCAGATTATTTACGTTGGCTGTCCGGCGGTAGCCAGTTGCCCGATACCGGCAAGCGAACCGGTCACTAACGGCGATTTAAGCAGTGACGTCAGAAACCTGGAGGCCGCGCTGACCGCCTGCGGCCTCCAGGTGGAAGCGGTCAAACAATGCCAGGAGGAACACCGTGTTAAAACCCGCACAGCTGCGAAAAGCCCTGACTGACGCCGTGCCGGTGCTGCAAACCAGCCCCGACACCCTGCGGATGTTTGTGGATAACGGGCGCATCGTTTCCACGTTAGCCAGCTCGCTGTCGTTTGAATACCAGTATCAGACCGAGCTGCTGATCACCAACTTTGCCCAGGACTGCGATCTGATCATTGTCCCAATCCTGGCCTGGCTGCGTGAGAACCAGCCGGACATCATGGCGACACCGGAAAAGCAGCAGACCGGCTTTAAATTCAAGGCTGATATGCTGGATGATGGTTCCTACGATATCGCGATTGACGTGCAGCTCACAGAGCGCGTGATCGTGAAACAGGTTGATGCCGGTCTGTACGTGGAGCATTTTCCGGAACCGCCACTGCCGGAGCCGGTGGAAAGGCCGCGTGAACTGTACCTGCACGGCGAGTTAGTGAGTCAGTGGAATGAGTGAGCTGTCAGCGTTTGATACCCGCCTGGCGGGGCTGATTGCGGCGCTGTCACCGCAAAGCCGGAAGGCGATGGCGGCAACCATTGCGAAGCGTCTGCGCAAACATCAGCAGCAGCGTATTAAGCAGCAGGTTACGCCGGAGGGGCAGCCTTTCACGCCGCGCCGCCCGCAGCCGCTGCGGGCAAAGAAAGGCCGCATTAAGCGGGAGATGTTCGCCAAACTGCGCACGGCTAAATACATGAAGGCCAAAGGCACCGCTGAGGACGCGGTGGTGGAATTTACCGGCCAGGTTCAGCGCATGGCGAAAGTGCATCAGTACGGGCTGCGGGATCGCCCGTCTGTCCGTGCAAAAGAAATGCAGTATCCGGCGCGCCCGCTGTTAGGACTGGACGCGGAGGATATGAAAATTGTGGAAGATGAATTGCTAAAACTTATTAGCTCAGACTTCACCTGACATAACTGCGGCACAGAGCCAAATCTAATCTGACAGGCAGCTCTGTGCCAGGAGCGGACGTTGTTGAGTTCACTCAGGATGGGTTCACGATACAAGGAACTCTATATTTTCTCCTGATTGACGCGGGCTGACAGTTCCTGATGGCTTTCCTTGCGTTCGCTGTAACGATCGGCAAGGTACTCCGTATGACCTTTCAGCAGCAGCGTGATTTTGAACAGCTCTTCTGCCACATCCACGATGCGGTCATACCAGGATGATGGTTTCATTCGCCCGTTTTCATCAAATTCCTGCCAGGCTCTCGCCACGGAGGACTGATTCGGGATGGTGAACATGCGCATCCAGCGTCCCAGAATACGCATCTGATTGACGGCATTGAAGGACTGAGAACCCCCACATACCTGCATGACCGCCAGCGTTTTTCCCTGGGAAGGACGAACAGCGCCCTCTGACAAAGGGATCCAGTCAATTTGCGCCTTCATTATTGCGCTCATCGCCCCGTGACGCTCCGGGGAACTCCAAACCATGCCATCACACCATCTCACCAGTTCGCGCAGCTCCGTCACTTTAGGGTGAGTTTCTGGTGCATCATCAGGCAGAGGCAAGCCGGACGGGTTAAACGTTTTGACCTCAGCACCCATAGCAATGAGCAATCGACCCGCTTCCTCGGCAGCAAAACGGCTGTATGAACGTTCACGTACTGACCCATACAGAATCAGGATACGTGGTGGTGTCGGATGCTGAAGCCGCTCAGCGATCTGCCTGTCGAAACACTCAGCATTCAGGGCTGGAAACTGATCCATTTTTTCTTCCTCTCTAAAATCGATAATGTTCAAACCAATACATATGTTTTATCATATGTGTATTCTAAATTTACCGGAAGAGAAAATGCTACAGCCTGTTCAGCTTTTCAAAATTCTGTCAGACGAAACCCGTCTGGCTATCGTGATGCTTCTCAGGGAATCAGGCGAGATGTGCGTGTGTGACCTTTGCGGGGCCACCTCCGAGTCGCAGCCCAAAGTTTCCCGGCATATGGCAATTCTGCGGGAGGCTGAGCTCGTTCTGGACCGTCGGGAAGGGAAATGGGTCCATTACCGACTTTCTCCACATATGCCCGCATGGGCAGCAGAAACCATCAAGACATCCTGGCACTGCCTGCGGGAAGACGTTCGTCAGTGGCTGGATAAATCAGCGGCATCATCCTGCTGAGATGAATCGAACACATTCTTTTAATCATATGTAATGGAGTCGGAAATGTTACTGGCAGGGAGTATATTTTTACTGACACTGATCCTGGTTATCTGGCAACCCGGGGGACTCAGTATTGGCTGGAGCGCCAGCATTGGTGCTGCGCTGGCCTTGGTATTTGGTGTTATTCATATGGGTGATATTCCGGTGGTCTGGAATATCGTCTGGAACGCAACCGCAACCTTTATCGCGGTAATTATCATCAGCCTGCTGCTCGATGAGTCGGGTTTTTTCGAATGGGCTGCGCTGCATGTCTCCCGTTGGGGCAACGGACGTGGTCGTCTGTTGTTTACCTGGATTGTCCTGTTGGGCGCGGCAGTTGCGGCGCTGTTTGCTAACGATGGCGCAGCGCTTATCCTGACCCCCATCGTCATCGCCATGTTGCTAGCGCTGGGGTTCAGCAAACAGACAACGCTGGCCTTTGTCATGGCTGCCGGGTTTATTGCCGATACCGCCAGCCTGCCGCTTATCGTGTCGAACCTGGTGAACATCGTCTCTGCTGACTTCTTCCGGCTTGGCTTTACGGAATACGCATCCGTCATGCTTCCCGTTGATATTGCTGCCATCGCCGCCACTCTGGGTATGCTGCATCTGTTTTTCCGCCGGGATATTCCTGCAACCTACAACGTCACTCTACTGAAAGCACCTGCCAGTGCGATTAAAGATCCCGCAACCTTCAAAGCCGGTTGGGTTGTTCTGGTTCTGTTGCTTGCCGGGTTCTTTGTGCTTGAGCCTCTGGGGATCCCCGTCAGCGCTATTGCAGCCGTCGGCGCAGCAGTGCTGTTCGCCGTTGCGAAAAAGGGTCATGCCATTAATACCGGAAAAGTGCTGCGCGGTGCGCCGTGGCAGATCGTTGTGTTCTCACTGGGTATGTACCTGGTGGTCTACGGCCTGCGCAATGCTGGCTTAACGGAGTATCTTTCCGGGGTTCTGAATATGCTGGCGGATAAGGGACTGCTGGCGGCAACGTTTGGCACGGGTTTCCTGACTGCATTCCTGTCATCAGTCATGAACAATATGCCAACCGTTCTTGTTGGAGCACTGTCGATTGACGGAAGCACGGCGTCCGGCGTCATCAAGGAAGCGATGATTTACGCCAACGTGATTGGCTGCGATTTAGGCCCCAAAATCACGCCAATAGGCAGTCTGGCGACCCTGTTGTGGCTGCACGTCCTGTCGCAGAAAAATATGACCATCAGCTGGGGGTATTACTTCCGCACGGGTATCATCATGACCCTGCCTGTGCTGTTTGTCACTCTGGCCGCGCTGGCGCTGCGGCTCTCTGTCACTTTGTAATGAGATACTGATATGAGCAACATAACCATCTATCACAACCCAGCCTGTGGCACGTCACGTAATACGCTGGAGATGATCCGCAACAGTGGCAATGAGCCCACCATTATTTATTACCTTGAAACGCCCCCGGCTCACGATGAACTGGTTAAACTTATTGCAGATATGGGGATCACAGTCCGTGCTCTGTTGCGTAAAAACGTGGAGCCTTACGAGCAATTAGGACTTTCAGAAGAAACATTCAGCGATGAGCAACTGATTGGTTTTATGCTCGAACACCCCATTTTAATTAACCGTCCCATCGTCGTGACTCCTCTTGGAACCCGCCTGTGCAGACCTTCCGAAGTCGTACTGGATATACTGCCGGAGGCTCAGCAAGGAGCATTCACGAAAGAGGATGGTGAAAAGGTCACTGACGAAACAGGGAAGCGGGTTAAGTAATCTATTCACTTCATATTAGCGGGCACCTGTTTACTTGATGCAGGCGTCCGCTCTTCGCTCAAACCAGACTGTCAGATTTGATGGTGTTCTACCTACGAATTGTGTCAGCTGAAGTTTGAGTTAATACTCCTCAGTCAGTGATCCCTACGTTGTTCCATCAACCATCAACCCGCCTCAAATTGTATGCCGTCTGACAGGTCGGCATTCTTTTATGCATGAATACTTCCATCCCAAAGAACGACATTCCGCGCCTGCTGCGCAATCTGATCCGTATTGGCACCGTTGCCGAGGTGGATTTGGTTGCGGGCACCTGTCGCGTCAACACCGGCGGCAACGTCACCGACTGGTTGCACTGGCTGACCACCCGCGCAGGGCGCGCCCGTTCCTGGTGGGCACCGTCTGCCGGTGAGCAGGTTTTGCTGTTCTGCCTGGGAGGCGAACTGGATACCGCCTTTGTGATGCCCGGCATTTTTTCTGATGAATTCCCGGCACCGTCGGCGTCAGCCGATGCCCTGCATGTGTCATTCCCTGACGGTGCGGTGATCGAGTACGAACCCAAAACCGGCGCGCTGCTGGCTACCGGCATCAAGTCCGCCACGGTGAACGCCGCCGATAAGGTGGCCGTCACCGCCCCGCTAATCACCTGCACGGCAAAAACGCGCATCACGCTTGATACGCCGGAAGTGGTCTGCACCAACAAACTCACCACTGGCACTATCGAGATTAAAAAGGGCGGCACGATGACCGGCAACCTCACCCATTCAGGCGGCAGCATCACGTCAAACGGCGTGGTGGTTCATACCCATAAACACGGCGGCGTCCAGACGGGCGGCGGTCAGACTCAGGTGCCTTCATGACAAATGCAAAATACATCGGCCTGGCTTCGGATACGGGGCGCAGCGTCGAAGACCTGGCGCACATTCAGCAGTCGGTCAGCGACATTCTGCGCACGCCCGTCGGTTCCCGCGTCATGCGCCGTGACTATGGTTCACTGCTGTCGGAACTGACTGACCGCCCGCAGAATGCGGCGCTGCGCCTGCAAATCATGGCGGCCTGCTACAGCGCGATCCTCAAGTGGGAGCCACGCGTCAGCCTGACCGGCATCACCTTTGAAACGACGTTCGACGGGAAAATGGTGGTGGATATCACCGGCACCCGCAAAGACACGTCCGCCGCCATTTCCTTAACTTTACCCGTGAGCTAACCATGGCAACTATCGACCTGAGCCAGTTACCCGCCCCCGACGTGGTGGAGGTGCTGGATTACGAAACCCTGCTGGCAGAACGCAAAGCCACGCTGGTATCGCTGTACCCCGAAGACCAGCAGGCAGCGATTTCGCGCACGCTGACGCTGGAATCTGAACCCATTGTGAAGCTGCTGGAGGAGAACGCCTACCGCGAAGTGATCCTGCGTCAGCGGGTAAACGAGGCGGCGCAGGCGGTGATGCTGGCTTATGCCTCCGGTAATGATCTCGACAATATCGCCGCCACGTTCAGCGTGGAACGCCTGACGATCATCCCTGCCGATACGGTCAGCGTGCCCGCCGTGGCTGCTGTGATGGAAAACGATGCGGATTTGCGTATCCGTGCGCAGCAGGCGTTTGAAGGACTGAGCGTAGCCGGTCCGGTCGGCTCTTATGAATATCACGGGCGTTCGGCTGACGGGCGCGTGGCGGACATTTCAGTTATCAGTCCGTCGCCCGCCTGCGTGACGATTTCCGTGCTGGCACAGACCGGCAACGGCACCGCCCCCGCTGACCTGCTGGCGGTGGTTCAGGCCGCGCTCAATGACGAGAACGTGCGCCCCGTGGCAGACCGCGTGACTGTCCAGTCGGCAACTGTCGTGAATTACACCATTGATGCCGTGCTGTATTTATTCCCTGGTCCGGAAGCCGAACCCATCCGCGAAGCCGCCGAGACGAAGCTTATCGCCTACACCACCGCGCAGCACCGTTTAGGCCGCGACATCCGGCTGTCCGCCATTTATGCCGCGCTGCACGTTGAAGGCGTGCAGCGGGTGGAGCTGAAAAGCCCTGCCGCTGATATCGAGCTGGATAAAACGCAGGCGTCATTCTGCACCGCGTACACACTGAAAGTGGGCGGCTACGATGAGTGATCGCCTGCTGCCCGTCGGTTCCTCTGTTCTTGAGGTTGCTGCTGCTGATGCCTGCGCCGCGCTGGAAAACGTGCCGGTGCCGCTGCGGCAGCTC
Source organism: Rahnella sp. BIGb0603 (assembly GCF_024808755.1). NCBI lineage: Bacteria > Pseudomonadati > Pseudomonadota > Gammaproteobacteria > Enterobacterales > Yersiniaceae > Rahnella > Rahnella sp. BIGb0603. The sequence goes on from NZ_JANUEX010000011.1 coordinate 50,680, forward strand.
TGGGATCCGCTGACCTGTCCGGCCAGGTTTTTGCCGTACCTGGCGTGGGCGCTGTCGGTTGACCGCTGGGATGAAAACTGGCCTGTCGCCACCAAGCGCCGCGTCATTCAGTCGGCGTGGTTCATTCACTGCCACAAGGGAACCCTCGGTGCCATCCGGCGCGTGGTGGAGCCGCTCGGCTACCTGATTAACGTGACCGAGTGGTGGGAAACCAATGACGAGCCCGGGACGTTTCGGCTGGATATCGGCGTGCTGGAAACCGGCATCACCGAAGAGATGTATAACGAGATGGAAAGGCTGATTGCCGACGCCAAACCGGCCAGCCGCCATCTGATCGGCCTGACCATCACCCAGGATATCAAAGGTGATGTTTACATTGGCGCAGCGCAGTACACCGGCGAACTGCTGACCGTTTACCCCGCATAAGAGGACGCTATGAGCACATTTAAATCCGTCGTCACCACGCTCGGCCAGTCGCGTATCGCGGCAGCCATTGCGGCGGGGACTGACATCAACATTACGCAGCTTGCCGTCGGTGACGGCAACGGCAAGGCGACCACGCCCGTCGCCACCCAGACCAAACTGGTTAAAGAGGTGTACCGCACGCCGCTCAATTCCTTAAAGCTGGATCCTACTCACGGCAACTGGGTGATTGCTGAGGCGGTGATTTCTGCCAGTGTCGGCGGCTTCTGGATGCGCGAAATGGGGCTGTTTGCTGACGACGGCGTGCTGATTGCCGTCTGCAATATGGCGGACACCTACAAACCGACCCTGGCGGAAGGTTCCGGCCGCACGCAGACGCTGCGGATGGTGATTGCCGTCAGTAACACTGAAGCCATCAGTTTGCTGATCGACGACTCGGTGATTATGGCAACGGAACAGTATGTGAATGACCTGCTGGCCGCGCATGAAAAATCCCGCAATCATCCCGACGGCACGCTGACGGCAAAAGGTTTTGTCCAGCTCAGCAGCTCGGTCAGCAGTACCAGCGAAATTCTGGCCGCTACGCCAAAGGCGGTCAAGGCCGCCAATGACAACGCCAATACCCGCGTGCCTTCCACCCGCAAGGTCAATAATAAAGCGCTGGGCGCTGACATCACCCTGGCGGCGGCGGATGTGGGGGCGGTCAGTAACATTCTGACTAACGTCGATAACGCTACGGTGAAGACCATTTATGACCCGTCAATTGTTGCGCTGACCGGTGGCGTTACCCTGGCGGGCTATTTCGACGATCACCCTCTCGGGGCAACCTTTCAGGCAGCGGATACGCTGATGACTTATCGCCGGTGGTATAACGCAGGCGCGGCGCTGACTCAGTATCTGCATTGCACAACCGGCACAATTTACGTGCGCGTGGGCATTGTCAGTACGACAGACCCGACGGGCTGGCAATGGCGTCAGACCGACGGCGTGCTGCCTTACGGATGGCGCAAAGTGTACGACACCGCCAACCCGCCGACGGCTTCTGAGGTCGGCGCGCTGCCCGTCGCTTCTGCCGTTCTGGGCACCGCCAACATCAACACGTTTAACCTGGCAAAAATTGGCCTGTATGTGCAAAGCACCGGCGCGAATGCCACGGTAGCAAACGGCTATCCGCCAGGCTCGCAGGCGGCGGGCGTGCTGGAGATTATCCCTGCCTCCTGGACGGGTGGAGTACTCCAGCGTTACACGGTGCAAAACACCGGCATGGTGTGGACGCGTGCGCTGAATGCGTCCTGGAATGGTACGGACGGACCCTGGCGTGACTGGGTGCAGGCCAGCACCGCCGGTTCCGTTGCGGCAAACACCGCCCTCGGCTCAACTGACCTGAACACGGTAGGTTTCAGTCTTACGGCGGTGCAAGCCGTCATTTATCACCAGTCGGCCAATGCCTCCGCGACAGCAGACCGGAATTACCCCGAAGCCAAAGCGGGCACGCTCTTTGTGACCGGCAGCGCCTATGGCTGCCAGCAGATGTATATCACTTTCGATACGTGCAACGTCTGGATGCGCGGCCTTTCCACCAACTGGAACGGGAAAGATGGACCCTGGCGGCCGTGGGTGGCCGCATATGGCACCAACAACAAACCGACAGCCGCAGACGTGGGCGCATGGACGGCAGCGCAAAGCGCCGCCAGTGAAAAGGCGCTGTCTGATGAAATTGCAACAGCCTTTAAAATCCGCACGAACCTAACCGCAACCGATACCCCGAACACCCTGCGCGGCAGCGGCATGTTTGGGCATTACGGCGTACCAGGCGTGGCGGCAGCGACGATGGACAAAGGCTATCCGATGAATAATTTTGTCGGTGTGATTTTCGTGACCTGGGGTCCGAATGCCACGCAGCAGATTGCCTTTAACAATAACGGGCGGCAATTCACCCGCTCCATGACGGGGGCGTGGAACGGTGTTGATGGTCCATGGTCTGCCTGGAATGAAATTTACTGCCAGGCCAATAAGCCCAGTCCCGCAGAAATCGGCGCATTAGCCACCGGCGACGTGCTTGTCGGTATGCCGGTTCCCTGGCCTTCTGACACCGTGCCCGCCGGTTTTGCGCTGATGGTCGGGCAGACATTCAATAAAACAACGTATCCGTCTCTCGCCGTTGCGTATCCCTCCGGTGTTATTCCTGACATGCGCGGGCAGACCCTCAAAGGCAAACCGGCCAGCGGGCGCGCCGTGCTTTCCCTGGAGCAGGACGGGGTCAAAAGTCACAACCACACCGCCACAGCCAGCAATACCGACCTCGGACGGAAAACGACGAGTGCGTTTGATTACGGACGTAAAGGAACATCCGGCTTTGACTACGGCACCAAAGGGTCAGACGGCCAGGGCGCACACCAGCATCAGATGGGGGTCGCCGGTGCTAATAACCGCTTTGGTGCGATTGGCGTGGCGAAAGACTACGGGTTTAGCGGTTCCAATAATGCCAATCAGACAGAAATGCCGGTGACCAGCGTGGACGGCAACCACGGACATAACACCTACATCGGCGCGCACGATCACTATGTCGATATCGGGGCACACGATCATTACATCGACATGGGCGCCCACGGGCACACCATCACCGTTAACGCCGCCGGTAACACGGAAAACACCGTGAAAAACGTGGCCTTTAATTACCTTGTGAGACTCGCATAATGTTCAGATATTCAGATAAGACACAGACAATTAAGGTGTATGACTTTTCGGCTATCACCGGCGAACTGATTGGCAAAAGCGACGCCATGATCCCGCCGGATACCGGCCTGCCTGCCCGCTGCACGGACATTGTGCCCCCACAGACAGAAAAAGGCTTTGTGGCGGTTTTCACCGGCGAAGCCTGGGACGTGGTGGCAGACTTTCGGGGTAAGGTGGTTTACAGCACGCAGACGGGTCAGCAGACAACCATCACGGAGCTGGGTGCGTTGCCTGAGAATACGACGGATATCGCCCCTGCTACCCGCTTTGATCGCTGGGACGGCGCGGCCTGGGTGAAGGATGATGCGGCGGAGCGCATTCAGCAGGTTCAGGAAGCGGAAGTGCAGAAGAAAACGCTGATGCAGCAGGCCGTTTTGCAAATTGATACGCTTCAGGACGCCATCGATCTGGATATGGCTTCAGAGGACGAAAAGGCGCAAATTGTCGGCTGGAAAAAATACCGCGTGCTGCTTAACCGGCTGGATGCGAACGCCGCGCCGGATATCACCTGGCCTGAAATCCCCGCCTGACCCTCGCCCCGAAAGGGGCTTTTTTGTTTCTGCTCCGCCACGTTGTGCCATTGCTCAAACATCCCTCACGCCGTGCCTGATTGTCCCCAACACGCGATGATTGACTGGCTTATTAACACAGGAAAAACACCATGGCTGATTATCATCACGGTGTGCGCGTTGTTGAAATCAATGACGGCACCCGCGTTATCTCCACCGTTTCCACGGCCATCATCGGGATGGTCTGCACCGCAGAAGATGCCGACGCGGCGACCTTCCCGCTGGATACGCCCGTACTCATTACCAACGTGCTGACCGCCGCAGGCAAGGCCGGTAAAACCGGCACGCTCCGCGCCTCCCTGATGGCCATCGCCAACCAGGCTAAACCGGTTGTCGTCGTCGTGCGCGTTGCCGAAGGCAAAGACGACGCAGAAACCACCTCCAACATCATCGGCGGCTCAGATGAAACCGGCATGTATACCGGCATGAAAGCCCTGCTGTCTGCGCAAACCGAACTCGGCGTAAAGCCGCGCATTCTCGGCGTGCCAGGGCTGGACAATCAGGACGTCGCCACGGCGCTGGCCGCCGTCTGTCAGCAGCTCCGCGCCTTTGGTTACATCAGCGCCTACGGCTGCAAAACCGTGTCCGATGCCATTAAATACCGCGACAACTTCAGCCAGCGTGAGCTGATGGTGGTCTGGCCTGATTTCGTATCCTGGAATACCACCACGAACGCCAGCGACATCGCCCCCGCGACGGCTTACGCCCTCGGCCTGCGTGCCAAAATCGACGCCGAAACCGGCTGGCATAAAACCCTGTCTAACGTTGGTATCAACGGCGTCACCGGCCTGTCTGCCAGCGTGTACTGGGATTTGCAGACCACCGGCACCGATGCTGACCTGCTGAACCAGGCGTGCGTCACCACCCTTATCCGCAAGGATGGCTTTAAATTCTGGGGGCAGCGCACATGCTCTGACGATCCGCTTTACCTCTTTGAGAACTACACCCGCACCGCGCAGGTGCTGGCGGACACTATCGCCGAAGGTCATATGTGGGCATCAGATAAGCCCGTTACCCCGACGCTTATCAAAGACATGATTGCGGGCATTAACGCCAAACTGCGCGAAATGAAAACCGCCGGTCTGATCATCGATGGCAACTGCTGGTATGACCCCGACGCCAACACCGTCGAAACCCTCAAAGCGGGCAAATTGTTCATTGATTACGACTATACCCCGGTGCCGCCTCTGGAAGATTTGACCCTGCGGCAGCGCATCACCGATCAGTACCTGGCGACGTTCGCCACCTCCGTTAACAGCTAAGAGGCGCTAAAACATGGCACTGCCTAAGAAACTGAAATACCTAAACCTGTTTAACGACGGGAACAGCTACCTCGGCATGGTCAGCGCGCTGACGCTGCCAAAACTGACCCGCAAGCTGGAGAACTACCGCGGCGGCGGCATGACCGGTTCGGCTGCCATTGATTTCGGGCTGGACGACGACGCACTGAGCTTTGAGTGGACGGTGGGCGGGCTGGATGAGCTGGTGTTGCAGCAGTGGGGGGCAGTCGATGCCGTGCCGCTGCGCTTTGCCGGTTCCTTCCAGCGCGACGACACCGGCGAAACCTCCGCCGTGGAAGTCACGATGCGCGGACGCCACAAGGAAATGGATTTCGGCGAGTACAAACAGGGTGAAGACACCGAAACCAAAATCACCACCCAGTGCACCTATTTCAAGCTGGTGATTGACGGCAAAGACATGATTGAAGTCGATACCGTGAACATGGTGGAAATCGTCGGCGGCGTTGACCGCGTGGCGCAGCACCGCAAAAACATCGGCCTGTAACCCGAACCCCGCGCCGGACTCCGGCGCGAAAACGCCCCTTTGAATAAGAGACACCGCTATGTCAGAACACAATGAAAACATCGTAATCCTGGAAGAACCGATCAAGCGCGGCGACACGCTCATTAACCAGGTTGAAGTCATTAAACCGAATGCCGGACACCTGCGCGGCATTGGCCTGGCCGCGCTGGCGAATGCCGACGTTGACGCGTTGACCGTGATCCTGCCGCGCATTACCGCCCCGAACCTGACCGCCCAGGACTGCAAAAGCCTGAACCTGCCCGACCTGATTGCCCTGGCGGGTAAGGTGATTGGTTTTTTATCGCCGAAATCGGAACAGTAAAACTTCCCCCGACCCTGACGGTCGATGACCTGATGGCGGACATTGCGGTGATCTTTCACTGGCCGCCGTCAGAAATGAACCTGATGACGCTGACCGAGCTTTGCGGCTGGCGTCATAAGGCCATGCAGCGCAGCGGAGCCGACAGTGAGTAATTTAAAAGTAGAGGTGCTGTTAAAGGCGGTTGACCAGGCGACCCGCCCGTTTAAATCGGTGGAGAACGCCAGTAAGGCGCTGTCCGGAGATATTAAAAACTCTCAGACCGTGCTCAAAGACTTGAACGCTCAGGCCGGAAAGATTGACGGATTCCGCAAGTCCAGCGCGCAGCTTGCCGTCACCAGCCAGAAACTCAAAGACGCCAAAGCGGAAGCGGCGGCGCTGGCTATCGGGTTCAAAAACACCGCCAACCCGACCCGCGCCCAGGCGCAGGCGATGGAGTCCGCGAAGCGCACCGCCGCGCAGTTGCAGACCCAGTTCAACGGGCTTCGGCAGTCGGTACAGCGTCAGCGCACCGAACTTACCCAGGCGGGCATCAGCACGCGCACGCTGTCTGAATCAGAACGCCGCCTGAAAACCTCCATCAGCGACACCACCGCGCAGCTCAACCGCCAGCGTGAATCCCTGGCACGGGTGAGCGCGCAGCAGGCCAAACTGAACGCGGTCAAAGGCCGGTATCAGTCCGGTAAACAACTGGCCGGTAGCGTGACCGGCGCAGGGGCTGCGGGTGTCGGCATTGCGACGGCGGGGACGGTAGCCGGTGCCGGGATGCTCAAGCCCGGCTATGACTTTGCGCTGAAAAACTCAGAATTGCAGGCGACGCTTGGCCTGGAAAAAGACTCCGCGGACATGACCGCGCTGCGCACCCAGGCGCGGCAGCTCGGCGACAACACCGCCGCGTCTGCCGACGATGCCGCCGCCGCGCAAATCATTGTCGCGAAGTCCGGCGCGGACAAGGACGGGATTCTGGCGGCGACGCCGACCATCCTGAATCTGTCCCTGGCAAACAAGCGCACCATGGAGGAAAACGCCACCCTGCTGATGGGCGTGAAGTCCGCGTTCGGCATGACCAATGACACCGTGGCGCACATCGGCGACGTGCTTTCTACGGCCATGAATAAATCTGCCGCCACCTTTGACGGGCTGTCAGACACCATGACTTACGCCGCGCCGGTGGCAAAGCAGGCCGGTATCAGCGTCGAAGAAACTGCCGCGATGGCCGCCGCGCTGGCCGATGCCAAAATCACTGGCTCAATGGCGGGCACAGGCAGCCGCGCTGTCATTACCCGCTTACAGGCACCGACGGGCACCGCTGCTGCCGCGCTCGGTGAGCTGAAGGTGAAGACGGCAGACGGCAAAGGCAACATGCGCCCGCTGTTTACCATCCTGAAGGAAATGCAAAAGAGCTTTGAGAAAAACAAACTCGGGGATACGCAGCGGGCGCAATACATGAAGGCCATCTTTGGCGAGGAGGCCAGCTCGGCGGCGTCGGTGCTGATGGGAGATGCGTCATCCGGCAAACTCGACAAACTCAGCCAGGCACTGAAAACCTCGGACGGTAAAACCGAGGCGCTGGTGGCGATCATGCAGGACAACCTGGGCGGCGACTTTAAGGAATTTCAGTCAGCCTATGAGGCCGTCGGGACTGACCTGTTTGATCAGCAGGATTCCTCACTGCGCAAACTGGTGCAGACCGCCACCGGCTACGTGCTGAAACTCGATAAGTGGATTGTGAACAATAAAGCCCTGGCGACCACGCTCGGCAAGGTGGCAGGCGGTGCGCTGCTGATTACCGGTGCGCTCGGCGTGTTTGGCCTGGTGGCGGGTCCGGTTATCAGCGGTATCAATCTGATCGTCGCCGCTGCCGGTGTGCTCTGGACAATTCTCGGCACCGTCGGCGGTGCAATTGCGACTGTGATCGGCGGGCTTACGCTGCCGATTGTCGCGATTGGCGTGGCGATTGTCGCCGGTGCCCTGCTTATCCGTAAGTACTGGGAGCCGATCAGCGCGTTCTTTGCGGGCGTCATTGAAGGGTTAGGGATTGCGTTCGAACCGGTAAAAGAGATGTTTTCGCCGCTTAAGCCGGTGTTTGACTGGCTGGGGGACAAGCTCAAAGTCCTGTGGCAGTGGTTCAAAGACCTGATTGAGCCCGTGAAATCCACGCAGGAAACGCTGAACAGTTGTAAAGATGCAGGGGTGTCGTTTGGTCACCTGGTCGCTAACGCACTGACCGCACCGTTGCAGGTGGCGAATAAGCTGCGCAGCAGCGTGGTCTGGCTGCTGGAGAAACTCGGCATCATCAAGGATGAATCCGCAGACATTGATAAAGCAGCCGACAAAGCTGACCGGCGCACGAAACAAAACAGCGATGTGACACCGGCAGAACACCCGCTGGATAACCCCGCGCCGGTCACGCCACCGGCTGGCGGCCTGCCGGGCGGCGGTTATGCACCGGTGTCCGTCGGCGGCGGCCGCAGCTATATCGACCGCAGCACGCACACCTATCAGATTTCAGCCGGTGCCGGTCTGGGTGTCCAGGACACCAGTCGTCAGATCCGCGCCGAGCTGGAAGCCCGTGACCGCGCCCGCGCCACACAGCAACGTTCCCGCATGGATAACGATTAAGGAGAACCCAGCATGATGTTAACCCTCGGGCTGTTTGTCTTTCAGTTGCAGACCGTCCCTTACCAAAGCTTGCAGCGCGATGTGGATTACCGCTGGCCGGTAAACAACCGCGTCGGCCTGCGCCCGCTGCCGCAGTTCCTCGGCGTGAATGAGGAAAAAATTACCCTGTCCGGCGTGCTGATGCCGGAAATCACCGGCGGGAAGTTGTCGCTGCTGGCACTGAACCTGATGGCTGACGAAGGCAAGGCGTGGCCTCTGCTGGAAGGCAGCGGCACCATTTACGGGATGTTCGTGGTGAACAGCGTCAGCGAAACCCATACGGAGCATTTTTCCAACGGTGCCGCCCGCCGGATTGAATTTACGCTGACGCTGACCCGCGTCGATGAATCCCTGGCGGCGATGTTCGGCGACATGAAAGCCCAGGCCGACGGGCTGCTGGATCAGGCCGGTGGCTTAACCGGTCAGCTGGGAGGTCTGCTGTGATTACAGATATGACCATCGGCGCCGGTGCGCAGTTTGCGCCGGACTTCACGGTGACCGTCGGCGGCAAGGACATCACGCAGGACGTTAGCAACCGGCTGATTTCGCTGACGCTCACGGATAACCGAGGCTTTGAGGCTGACCAGCTCGACATCGAACTGAGCGATACCGACGGCCTGCTGGACATGCCGCCACGCGGTGCGGTGATTAATATCGCGCTGGGCTGGAAAGGCCAGGCGCTGACGAACAAAGGCGATTTCACGGTGGACGAGGTGGAGCATCGCGGAACGCCGGACACGCTGACCATTCGCGCCCGCAGTGCGGACTATCGCGGCAGTCTGAATTCCCGCCGCGACAACTCCTATCACGACACGACGCTGGAAGCGGTGGTGTCCGCCGTGGCGGCGCGCAATAACCTCAAGCCCGCCGTTGCGGAGCCGTTCAGGGGCGTGCCGGTGTCGCATATCGACCAGACGCAGGAAACCGACGCGAAATTTATTACCCGCCTGGCGGAGCTGAACGGCGCAGTTGTCGCCATCAAGGCCGGTAATCTGCTGTTTATCAAACCAGGTGCGGCCAGGACGGCCAGCGGGAAGCCTATCCCGCAAATGACGATTGTCCGCAGCGACGGCGACGGGCACACGTTCAATATTGCTGACCGTGGGGCTTATACCGGCGTGTCGGCAAGCTGGCTGCATACCAAAGACCCGAAGCCTAAAAAAGTGAAGGTACAAAGGAAACCGAAAGTGCAGTACCTGCGCGCCCTGCAACATCCAAAGGCAAAGAAGACCAGCGCGAAGGCACAGAAAACGCCGGAGGCGAAGGAAGGGGAATACCTGGCGGGCAGTGAAGACAATGTGTTTGCCCTCACCACCATCTACGCCACGCAGAAAGCGGCCATGCGGGCAGCCCAGGCAAAGTGGGACAAACTCCAGCGCGGCGTCGCGGAGTTCTCGATCTCCCTGGCTCGCGGGCGGGCTGATTTATTTCCTGAGACGCCGGTGGCCGTGTCCGGCTTTAAATCCGTGATCGACGCGCAGCCCTGGATAATCAGCAAGGTGACGCACAGCCTGGGCGGAAGTGGGTTTGTGACGGCGCTGAATCTGGAGGTGCTGCTATCAGACGTCAATTACGAGGCGACAGAAAGCGATGGGGCTGAATAAGCGAGATGTGTAAAACACTGTAATGTCAGATGTATGTTTTTGCGGATAACATACAATGATTGCATCTGATTAAAATGATTACATGGTGATTACTATGATGCACTGCCCGAAATGCCAGCAAGCCGCACATGCTCGTTCAAGCCGTTACCTGAGCCTCAGCACGAAAGAACGCTATCACCAGTGTCAGAATATTAATTGCAGTTGCACGTTCAAAACCTATGAGTCAATCGACAGTATTATTGTCGAACCTGGGGCAGTTCATGCCGTGCCGATCCATCCTGACAAAAACAGTCAGCAGTCATTCCAGATGCACTAAAAAGGCATCAAAAATGAAGCCCGCGAAAGCGGGTTTTTTTATGCCCTGCCGCCACGGACTTATTCTCTGCCGCCATTTTGCCGCCACTTTAAAAAAAAAGGGTCTAGCGCTTACGCTAGACCCTTGATAACTAAGAGTATTTTCGATGTCGCGAAAGCGATTCTTAGTTAAGACGCTCTTTGATACGAGCTGACTTACCAGTACGCTCACGCAGGTAGTACAGTTTAGCTTTACGAACGGCACCACGACGTTTAACAGTAATGCTGTCGATTACTGGGGAGTGAGTCTGGAATACACGCTCAACACCTTCGCCGTTAGAAATTTTGCGAACAGTGAATGCAGAGTGCAGACCGCGGTTACGAATAGCGATAACCACGCCCTCGAATGCCTGCAGACGCTTTTTAGAACCTTCAACGACCCATACCTTAATTTCCAGGGAATCACCTGGACGGAATGCAGGTACGTCTTGCTTCATCTGCTCTTGTTCGATTTGTTTAATGATATTGCTCATAATATGTCTCTTACCCTAGGTAAACTGATATATCGGGAGGGCTTAGCGTAACGCTTAAGCGTTCCCTTCATAGTTTTGTTGACTGAGCCGATGTTCCTTTTGGAACTCTCTCAGCAACACCTCTTGCTCGTCAGTCAGAGCTAGGTTTTCCAGAAGTTCAGGTCTTCTAAGCCAGGTTCGACCCAGCGACTGTTTCAGGCGCCAGCGACGTATATCAGCGTGGTTTCCCGACAGTAAAACTGGCGGAACTTCCATGCCTTCCAACACTTCAGGGCGGGTATAGTGGGGGCAATCGAGCAATCCGTCAGCGAAAGAATCTTCTTCTGCTGAAGCCTGACGACCCAGAACGCCCGGTATAAAGCGGGAAACTGAATCAATCAGCGTCATTGCCGGTAACTCTCCACCACTGAGAACATAATCGCCAATTGACCATTCTTCATCAATTTCGGTTTTGATTACGCGCTCATCAATCCCTTCGTAACGACCACAAACCAGAATAATTTTCTGATGGGCCGCCAGTTCACACACACCGGTTTGATCCAGTTTGCGTCCCTGAGGTGAAAGATAAATCACCTTCACACCTTCGCCTGCCGCTGCTTTTGCTGCATGAATAGCTTCCCGTAAAGGTTGCACCATCATCAGCATGCCGGGACCACCGCCGTAAGGGCGCTCGTCCACGGTACGATGTCGGTCGTATGCGAAGTCACGAGGACTCCAGCAATTTACGCTCAACAGGCCATTTTTAACTGCCCGGCCAGTTACCCCGTAATCGGTGATTGCGCGGAACATCTCAGGAAACAGGCTAATTATACCAATCCACATAGCCTACCCCTTTCGAATGCTTTATCGCTCAACCCATCGTTGTTTACATCAGTAAACGTTACGGAGGTCAAAAACCAGGATCCCAATCTACTTCAACAGTGCGAGTAGTGAGATCGACTTTCTTGATAACCTGCCCATCGAGGAACGGAATCAACCGCTCCTTGAGTCCGAAGGCATCTTTCAGGTTGGCTTTGACTACCATCACATCGTTAGAACCGGTTTCCATCATATCGATGATTTTTCCCAGTTCGTAACCGGAAGTGGTCACTACCTGGCAACCAAAAAGGTCTTTCCAGTAGTAGTCGCCGTCTTCCAGTGGAGGTAGCTGCTTTGAATCAACAACAATTTCGCAATTGGTCAGAAGATTCGCTGCATCCCTGTCATCAACGCCTTTGACTTTGATAATCAGGTCCTGAGTGTGGCGTTTCCAGCCTTCCAGCTCGACAACTTGCCACTTACCGGCACGCTGGATAAACCAGGGCTGGTATTCGAAGATGCTTTCAGCGTCTTCGGTGGATGAAAACACTCTGAGCCAACCACGAATGCCGTATGTTGAACCCATTTTGCCGAGTACTAACGGCTCAGCGGGTACCACTGGATTGGATTGCTTGCTCATTGCCACCACCGCGACAGATTAAGCTGCTTTCTTAGCGTCTTTGATCAGCGAAGAAACGCGATCAGAAACGGTTGCACCCAGCTCTACCCAATGGGTAATACGATCCAGGTCCAGACGCAGTGCTTCAGCCTGGCCAGAAGCCAATGGGTTGAAGAAACCTACGCGTTCGATGAAACGACCGTCACGAGCGTTGCGGCTGTCGGTCACTACTACTTGATAAAACGGACGCTTTTTTGCGCCGCCACGTGCTAAACGAATTGTTACCATAACATCCTCTTTAGTTAATAAAACAACCAGACCCCATCGGGGAACGGGGTCTGGTTGCAATATAAAAAGCCCGAAAATTTTACTCATTTTGGCGCAAAAAGCAATCTAAAGCGTAAAGAGCCCAGACCGCATTTTGCATGAGCCGCCTATGTGGCTGATATATAGACAGTGATGTCGATTAACGGCCCGGGAAACCTGGTGGCATCATACCCTTCATGCCACGCATCATTTTCGCCATGCCGCCATTCTTCATTTTCTTCATCATGCGCTGCATATCGTCGAACTGCTTGAGTAAGCGGTTAACGTCCTGCACCTGCATGCCGGAACCCAGCGCGATACGGCGCTTGCGGGAACCTTTAATAATTTCTGGTTTAGCGCGTTCTTTCATCGTCATCGAGTTGATGATCGCTTCCATCCGCACCAGAACCTTGTCATCCATCTGAGATTTGACGTTGTCAGGCAACTGACCCACGCCCGGCAATTTGCTCATCATGCTCGCCATGCCGCCCATATTGCGCATTTGCTTGAGCTGCTCGAGGAAGTCGGTCAGGTCAAAACCATCGCCTTTCTTGAGCTTGTTGGCCAGTTTCTCAGCCTGTGCACGGTCAACTTTGCTCTCAATATCTTCGATAAGAGAAAGCACGTCGCCCATGCCCAAAATGCGGGACGCGATACGATCCGGGTGGAACGGCTCCAGTGCATCGGTTTTTTCACCCATACCCAGGAATTTAATCGGTTTGCCAGTGATGTGGCGGATCGACAGCGCAGCACCACCACGGGCGTCACCGTCGACTTTCGTCAGGATCACACCGGTCAGCGGCAGCGCTTCGTTGAACGCTTTCGCGGTATTCGCCGCATCCTGGCCGGTCATGGCATCGACCACAAACAGCGTTTCTACCGGATTAATCGCGGCATGAACCTGTTTGATTTCGTCCATCATCGCTTCGTCGACGTGTAAACGGCCGGCGGTATCGACAATCAGAACGTCGTAGAATTTCAGTTTCGCCTGTTGCAGGGCGCGGGTGACGATATCCACCGGCTTTTCCTGCGCGTCGGACGCGAAGAAATCCACGTCAACTTGCTGCGCCAGGGTTTCCAGCTGTGTGATCGCCGCAGGGCGATAAACGTCGGCGGAGACCACCAGCACTTTTTTCTTTTTCTTTTCTTTCAGGAATTTCGCCAGTTTACCGACGCTGGTGGTTTTACCAGCACCTTGTAAACCCGCCATCAGAACGACAGCCGGTGGCTGCGCCGCTAAGTTGAGCTCGGTATTAGCCTCGCCCATCGCGGTTTCCAGTTCTTTCTGGACAATTTTGACGAATTCCTGACCCGGCGTCAGACTCTTATTGACCTCATGGCCAACAGCGCTCTCTTTCACCCGGTTGATGAAGTCGCGAACGACCGGCAGCGCAACGTCCGCTTCCAGTAACGCCATACGCACTTCACGTAATGTCTCTTTGATATTTTCTTCGGTCAGCCGCCCGCGGCCGCTGATATTGCGCAGTGTGCGCGACAATCGATCGCTTAAATTCTCAAACATCGTCTCTTGCTCAACGTAATGACAGGCCGCTCTTGCGACGTAATTGCGGGATTATAACACGAAGCGCGGACGATCTCTGCTTTGGCATCTCAGATAGGTTGGAGCGTGACGCCGGTAACGTTATACTGCGGTTCTCATTCACTTTTCGATGCTACTGAAACGCTATGTCAGTTTTTGCTCTCGTCGCCATGTTGGCCTATCTGCTCAGCCTTGCACTGATCATTCCGAGCATCATCCGGAAGAACAGCGCATACCGGCGTTTAGCACTGATTTCTGTTGTGGTAGCGCTTATTTGCCACGCTGTGGCATTACAGCAACGCATATTCGATGTGAGCACCGGCCAGAACCTGAGTCTGGTGAACATCGGTTCAGTGGTCAGTTTAATCATCGGTACGGTGATGACTATTGTTGCCTCACGTAATCGCGGCTGGTTTGTCTTACCGATCGTTTACAGCTTCTCGCTGATCAATCTGGCGTTCGTCACCTTCCTTCCGGGCGAATTCATCACGCATCTGGAAGAAAGCAAAGGCTTGCTGGTACACATCGGCCTGGCGTTATTCTCCTATGCTACGCTGATGATCGCAGCGCTTTACGCCTTGCAACTGGCGTGGCTTGATTACCAGTTGAAGAACAAACGCCTGACATTTACTGCCGATATGCCACCGCTGATGAGCATTGAACGTAAACTGTTTCACATCACCCAGATTGGCGTCATTTTACTGACGCTGACGCTGTGCACCGGATTACTGTATCTGAACAACCTGTTCAGCCCGGAGAATATCGACAAGGCTGTCTTATCGATACTGGCATGGTTCGTTTATATCGTCCTGCTGTGGGGCCATTATCACGAAGGCTGGCGTGGCCGCCGCGTGGTATGGTTCAGCATGGCAGGCGCCATTCTTCTGACTCTTGCCTATTTTGGCAGTCGCCTGATCCAGCAAATCATGGTTCATTAATTAAAAGGAATACCCGTTGGAGCACGTCTCGACAACAACCCTGATCATCACATTGATCATCATGGTGGTGGTTTCGGCTTATTTTTCAGCCTCCGAAACCGGTATGATGACACTCAACCGTTACCGGTTACGTCACCTGGCCAAACAGGGTAACCGCGCGGCGCGTCGCGTCGAAAAGCTGTTAAAACGCCCGGACCAGTTGATCAGCCTCGTGCTTATCGGCAATAACCTGGTCAACATTCTTGCTTCCGCTCTGGCAACCATTGTGGGTATCCGCTTGTATGGCGATGCCGGGGTCGCGATTGCCACCGGTGTGCTGACTTTCGTGGTTCTGCTGTTTGCTGAAGTTCTGCCGAAAACCTTCGCAGCCCTCAATCCTGAACGCATTGCTTTTCCGAGCAGCATTTTGTTGCGTCCGCTGCAAAAAATCATGATGCCACTGGTGTGGATCCTGAACAGCCTCTCGCGTCTGCTGATGCGTATGTTTGGTATCAAAACCACCGCCAGCCTGAGTGATGCTGTGAGCAAAGAAGAGCTGCGTACTATCGTGAATGAATCGCGCTCGCAAATCTCACGCCGTAATCAGGACATGCTGCTTTCCGTTCTGGATCTCGAAAAAGTATCCGTTGATGACATCATGGTGCCGCGCAATGAAATCGTCGGCATCGACATTAACGACGACTGGAAGTCCATCATCCGCCAGCTCACGCACTCACCGCATGGCCGAATCGTGCTCTACCGCGACTCGCTTGATGATGCGATCGGCATGCTGCGTTTACGCGAAGCGTATCGCCTGATGACCGAGAAGAAAGAATTCACCAAAGAAAACTTGCTGCGCGCTGCGGACGAGATTTACTACATTCCGGAAGGTACGCCGCTGAACATTCAGTTGGTGAAATTCCAGCGCAATAAAAAGAAAGTGGGCATTGTGGTCGATGAATACGGTGACATTCAGGGGCTAGTGACGGTCGAAGATATTCTTGAAGAGATCGTCGGTGATTTTACCACGTCGATGTCACCTACTCTGGCTGAAGAAGTGACACCGCAAAGCGACGGTTCTGTACTGATTGAAGGCAGCGCGAACGTCCGTGAGCTGAACAAAGCGTTTAACTGGCATCTTCCTGCCGACGGGCCACGAACCATCAACGGCATGCTTCTGGAAGTGCTGGAAGATATCCCGACTATCGGCACCAGTTTGCGCATTGAAGATTACGAAGTCGAAATTCTCGACGTGCAGGACAATATGATCAAACAGGTGCAGGTTCGCCCGTTACAGCCCTTGCAAACCAGCGTAAATCAACGCTAATCCGCTGAATAACAGACATAAAAAAGACGCGATGAACGCGTCTTTTTTTTACCTGCAACACGCTAAAACTAGATGTGCAGTTCGGACAGTTTTTCTTTTGGCAGAGCCAGATCGTCGTTACGGTTCACAACTACGTCGTGATCGAGAATATGTTGCGCGATTTCCTGAGCTTCTTTCAGGGAATGCATCTCGTAAGTACCGCACTGATATTCATTCAGCTCAGGGATTTGACGCTGTTCTTTCACTTTCAGAACATCTGCCATCGCCGCTTTCCAGGCATCAGCAACAAATTGCTCTTCCGGTACACCGATCAGGCTCATGTAGAAACCCGTACGGCAGCCCATTGGGGAAATATCAATGATCTCCACGCCGTTGCCATTCAGATGGTTACGCATGAAACCTGCGAACAGGTGTTCCAGCGTATGAATACCGCGTTCAGGCATCACTTCAATATTCGGGCGGCAGAAACGCAGATCGAACACAGTGATGGTATCCCCGTGCGGGGTTTTCATGGTTTTTGCGACGCGAACAGCAGGTGCTGCCATACGGGTATGGTCTACGGTAAAGCTATCCAACAGTGGCATATCGTCACCTCTCCTAAATAAATTAATTTTTTTTACGAACTCAGGAAACCTTTTCCCAGCATGCGGGTCTTAATTAGTGAAAGACGCGCATTTGTTATCATCATCCCTGTAAACAGAGATGTTTATTTGGCCACATTGATTGTGGCCTTTTTCTTTTCTACTCATCGCTACTGCCTGCGTTCGCAGCCAGATATTCTTCAAAGCTTAGCGTATCACCCGCTTCCAGTGCACGCTGACGTTGCCATGAACCGTCCTGCTCTGCCATTAATGCACTGGCATCTAAAACTTCCAGCGGTTCACTTACCAGCATCTGGCGATACTTTTCTGCCAGTTCCAGCCCAAGACTGCCCACGCCGCCCTGCTGTTTCAGATCTTTAAGGATCCGCGCAGAATACGTCAGTTCAGGATCATCAAACGCAGCAACCAGCTCTTTGCAGACATCCTGATAAAGGTGATCGCCGTTCTGCTCGTCCATAACCTGCGCCACACGGCTCAAATCATCAAACAACGCATTCCCGACGCTGACCAGCGGCTTGCGCTCATCGTTGCAACCAATACCAATCGTCTGGCCTGGTTTGCGGCCTTCGAGGATCACCCGATTCCAGTTTTTGCGCGTACAAAGCAGCTCATCACTGTTCATTTCCGGTGCGTCCGCTAAGGCACACCATACCAAAAACAAATCCAGGAAACGCGCCTGAGTCGCATCAATACCCACAGGTGAGAACGGATTGACGTCCAGCGAGCGGACTTCAATGTATTCGATCCCGCTGCGCATCAGTGCATCAGAAGGGCTTTCACCTGATTTGGTGACCCGCTTTGGACGGATTGGCGCATAAAGTTCGTTCTCAATCTGTAACACATTGGTGTTCAGTTGCAGATATTTACCGTCTTTCTTTACACCCATTTCCGCGTATTCCGCAGACGGGGTGCGAATCGCTTTCTTCACGCCTTGAACGTACGTTTCCAGATCGTTAAACGTGATCCCCAGATTGCTCTGTGATTTGTTGGTATAGCCCAAATCACTCAGACGCAACGAGGTGGCGTACGGCAGATAGCACAATCCGGAATCGGTATATTCAAATGGCAGATCTGTTTCACGCCCTTTCAGGAAGGATTTACAGATCGCAGGTGACGCACCAAACAGATACGGGATCACCCAGCCAAAGCGGTAATAATTGCGGATCAGCTTAAAGTAGCCCGCTGAAATCGCTTCTTTCCCGCTTTCAACATCCGTAACACCCAGACGTTCCTGCCAGAAAGACAGCGGCAGCGAGAAATTATAGTGGATGCCGGAAATCACCTGCATCAGCGCGCCATAACGGTTTTTCAATCCTTCACGGTAAAGCGTTTTAAAGCGCCCGACGTTAGATGAACCGTACTGTGCCAGCTCGATATCCTGTCCGGACTCGATAAAGCACGGCATGCTGAATGGCCACATCCGCTCGTCACCAAGTTCACGAGCCACGTGACGATGGATATCACGCAGAAACGCCATCAGATGCTCAATATTGTCATCGACGGGCGTAATGAATTCTAATAAAGCTTCAGCAAAATCGGTGGTTATCCAGCGGTGCGTCAGTGCAGCCCCTAAAGATTCCGGGTGTCCGGTCGTCGCTAATGAACCATCGGGATTGACCCGCAGCGTTTCACGTTCAATACCGCGACGAATACCTTTTAATGCCTGAGGATGGGCTTCCAACCAGGAAAGCGCCTGAGATACATCCGGGATCAAATTGACCTCCCGCTCGGTGAAACCATTAATTTGCAAGCATACTGAATCTGCATAGATGTGACCATAATTGATAACTGATGCCAATCTAACCTAACCATGAAAGCCCCTGTAACGTCACAACAGCCAAAACGATGTAACGCACTGCTTTTCCAATCAACATGAAAAAGACCACCGGACCCCATGGCATTCGCAGCCAACCTGCTAACACGCACAACACATCGCCAATCACCGGCAGCCAGCTTAGCAATAATGCCGCCGGTCCAAAACGCTTCAGCCAGTTCTGTGCAACATCAAGTCCACGTTGCGGTTTGGGCTGCGGCACAAAGCGTCCGATGATGACGTTGGTTATGCCTCCTAAGGTATTGCCAACAGTTGCAGACAAAACCAGTGCCGCTGGCATTGCGCTGCCAGCTGACAATAAAGCGACTAATAAGACTTCTGAATTTCCGGGCAATAATGTCGCGCTGAGAAAACTGCTGCCAAATAATGAAGCCAGCGCCACAACGCTACTCACAGCGTACGCACGTCCACAAAATCCATATTGGCGCGCTGGGCCGCCTCAATACCGAAATCTGCATCTTCAAAGACAACGCATTTTTCAGGAGGCACGCCGATTAACTCAGCGCAGCGTAAAAAGGTGTCGGGTGCCGGTTTGTGATTTTGTACATCATTTGCACCCACGATCGCATCAAAGCAATCGCGCAGCCCAAGATGACGCAATAACGCATCAGCCATCCAGTGCTCACTGCCCGTCCCTACCGCCATTGGCCGGCGGCCATGATAAGCCTTCACGACATCAATTAATGGCAAAGGACGTACGGTATCAAGCAACATTTCCTGCACAGCAGCGGTTTTCTCTGCGGCAAGGAGATGGGGATCCATTTCGACGTTATTGCTGTCGATAACAAACCGGGCAATATGCCAGGTTGGTGAACCATTCAGAGCGACCATGGATTCGACATCATAATGCATACTGTATTTGGTCAATACCTGATGCCATGCCTTACGGTGCGTAGGTTCGGTATCCAATATGGTGCCATCCATATCAAATATTAGCCCTTCGTATCGATCGTACATCGAATGCTCCATGATCACGAAAAAACAGGAAAACTACTTTATCGCAAAGTCTGGCGAAAGTCGCATTTTGTCCACACCCACAGCACATCCGAACACGTCAGAAAAATCAGGGAAATGAAAAAGAAGGGGGGAAAATCAGAGAGGAAAAGCAGAAAGCAAAAAACCCGCCAAAGCGGGTTTTTCTAACATGCCGGAGGACTCTATATGAAAGTCGTCGCTCAGACATGTTTGGAATATGGTGCACCCAGGAAGATTCGAACTTCCGACCGCTCGGTTCGTAGCCGAGTACTCTATCCAGCTGAGCTATGGGTGCATTGGGGTCGTGCTGAGTTTTTCCGGAAAATACTAAGAGGAAGAATGGTGCACCCAGGAAGATTCGAACTTCCGACCGCTCGGTTCGTAGCCGAGTACTCTATCCAGCTGAGCTATGGGTGCATTTTGATTCTTACTGCAGATTTACCTGACCATTTTTCCGCACTACATCAGCTTTCGCCTTTGCCCGTCACGCTCATTTGATTGCAAATCAACATACGTTCAGGAAAGTATGGTGCACCCAGGAAGATTCGAACTTCCGACCGCTCGGTTCGTAGCCGAGTACTCTATCCAGCTGAGCTATGGGTGCATTTTAAATGGCGGTGAGGCGGGGATTCGAACCCCGGATGCAGCTTTTGACCGCATACTCCCTTAGCAGGGGAGCGCCTTCAGCCTCTCGGCCACCTCACCATACGCCTCTTGCGAGTGTGCTGACTAACTTTGTTTAAGCTCATCGGCACTGCGTGGCGCACATATTACTTTCTGGCCCTTATAAGTCAAACCCTTTTTTCCTAACAATCACCCGTTTGGACATTTCACGCACAACCTGAGCAGTTTGAAGGCAATAAAGGGGCTCAGTGGTCAGAAAAAAGGCTTAGCTTTTAAAAAATGACAGGTCTGGAAGAAGCCGCAGAAGGAAAATAAAAACTGGGGAGGCAGTAAATTAAGGGGAGAAAAATCAAAAAAGAGGATAAAGGAAGTTCAGCGCCTCGTCATCGACGAGACGCCTCGTAAATCAGTAACTCGTCTGTTGAGACTTTTCAGCCTGGATACGCTGATAAATCTCTTCACGGTGAACAGAAACCTCTTTCGGCGCATTCACACCAATACGCACCTGATTACCTTTAACACCTAAAACGGTAACAGTAACCTCATCGCCAATCATGAGGGTTTCACCAACTCGGCGAGTTAGAATAAGCATTCTTTGCTCCTTGAATAATTAAAAGAGTCGGGTCTCTCAGTTTCCCGGCCATTATCTATCATAAGCAGGTAAAACGTAAGCCATGACCCCTACGTAAACTGTAAGCGGCCCGCAACTCAAGCCATAGTACTTTAAGTTTAGCCGATATCATCATTGTCGCGACTTTTATCGCGAGGCCTACCCTGCCATTAAGACCGAAAACGCCATATTGCACAATACATTATGGCGCTTCCTGGTTAGCTATTTATTTCTTATTACAGCCGGGATTCAACCCAGGCTTCTACTGTTGCCAGTGCAGCCGGTAATGCCTGAACGTCACTTCCCCCTGCCTGCGCCATATCAGGACGACCACCGCCTTTACCGCCCACCTGCTGGGCGACAGAAGCAATCAGATCCCCTGCTTTGACGCGATCCGTCAGATCTTTCGTGACGCCCGCAATCAGGCTGACTTTATCGTCAGCGATGGTTGCCAGAACAATAATCACTGAACCCAACTGATTTTTCAGGTCATCAACCATCGTACGCAGAATTTTAGGCTCTACGTTATCCAGCTGACGGACCAACAGCTTAACGCCTTTCACTTCTTTCGCCTGGCTGGAAAGTGAAGCACTCTCCTGCGCAGCTTGTTGCCCTTTCACCTGCTGAAGTTCTTTTTCCAGCACACGGGAACGTTCAATCAGAGTACGGATTTTATCAGTAATGCTGTTCACATCACCTTTCACCATGTGCGCAACATCTTGCAGCAAATCACTTTGCTGATGGAGTGCATTAATGGCGTTTTCACCGGTAATCGCTTCGATACGACGAACACCTGCTGCCGTGCCTGACTCACTCTGAATACGGAACAGGCCGATATCACCCGTACGGCTGGCGTGTGTCCCCCCGCACAGCTCGGTGGAGAAATCACCCATGGTCAGCACGCGCACGCTGTCTTCGTATTTTTCACCAAAGAGCGCCATCGCACCTTTTTCTTTCGCTTCATCCAGATCCATGATGGTGGTCTGAATTGGCAAGTTACGACGGATTTGCGCATTCACCAGATCTTCGACCTGACGAATCTCTTCCGGCTTCATCGCTTCGAAATGCGAGAAGTCGAAACGCAGATAGTTATCGTTTACCAGCGAGCCTTTCTGAGCAACGTGCTTGCCCAGTACCTGACGCAGTGCAGCGTGCAGCAAGTGAGTCGCGGAATGATTCAGACGAATACGTTCGCGACGCTCAACGTCAACTTCGGCTTCAACGCTGTCACCAACGCTCAGTTTGCCTGCGCTCAGCGAGCCCTGATGACCAATGGCCTTGCCATATTTTTGGGTATCAGAAACGTCGAACGTGCCGGCAGCCGTTTTCAGGATGCCTTTATCGCCAACCTGTCCGCCGGACTCGCCGTAGAATGGTGTGTCATCCAGAACGACGATAGCGTTATCGCCCGCCTGAATTTCATTTACTGGCTGACCATTGATGAACAGCGCCACAACTTTGGAATGACGTTGCAGATGCTCATAACCGGAGAACTGCGTAACGCCGTCAACACGCACCATGCTGTTGTAGTCCGCGCTGAAACCACTGGACTCACGTGCGCGACGACGCTGAACTTCCATCGCTTTTTCAAAACCGACTTCGTCAACTTTCAGATTGCGTTCGCGGCACACGTCCGCAGTCAGATCCAGCGGGAAACCGAAGGTGTCGTACAAACGGAAAGCAATCTCACCGTCCAGCGTATCGCCTTGCAGAGAAGATAATTCATCGTCCAACAGCGCCAGACCACGCTCCAGAGTACGGGCAAACTGCTCTTCTTCAGTCTTCAGCAACTGCTCAACCATGGCTTGCTGTTCTTTCAGCTCAGCCGCAGCCGGGCCCATCACGTCAATTAACGGAGCAACCAGTTTGTAGAAGAAGGTCTCTTTCGCGCCCAGCATATTGCCGTGACGGATCGCACGACGAATGATACGACGCAGCACGTAGCCACGGTTTTCATTCGATGGGATCACGCCGTCTGCAATCAGGAAAGCGCAAGAGCGAATATGGTCAGCGATAACGCGCAGAGATTTGCTGGTCAGATCGGTCGCGCCAGTGACGTCAGCAACGGCGGCGATCAGTTTCTGGAACAGGTCGATGTCATAGTTTGAGTTCACATGCTGCATAACAGCGGTGATACGCTCAAGCCCCATCCCGGTATCGACGGAAGGTTTAGGCAGTGGCAGCATGGTGCCGTCAGACTGACGGTTGAACTGCATGAAAACGATGTTCCAGATTTCGATGTAACGGTCGCCATCTTCTTCAGCAGAACCCGGAGGGCCGCCCCAGATATGGTCGCCATGATCGTAAAAAATTTCGGTGCAAGGACCGCAAGGACCGGTATCACCCATCTGCCAGAAGTTGTCAGAAGCGTAAGCGCCGCCTTTATTATCGCCAATGCGGATAATACGTTCTTTTGGAACGCCGACTTCTTTTTCCCAGATTTCAAACGCTTCGTCGTCAGTCTCATAGACGGTGACCCAAAGCTTTTCTTTCGGCAGATTAAACCAGTTTTCGCCGGTCAGTAATTCCCAAGCGTAGTTGATTGCGTCGTGCTTGAAGTAATCGCCGAAGCTGAAGTTGCCCAGCATTTCGAAGAAGGTGTGGTGACGGGCGGTATAGCCGACGTTTTCGAGGTCGTTGTGTTTACCACCTGCACGCACACAACGCTGAGATGTGGTGGCACGGCTGTAGTCACGTTTATCCAGACCGAGGAAAACGTCTTTAAATTGGTTCATCCCGGCATTGGTAAACAACAGTGTCGGATCGTTTGTCGGGACAAGCGAACTGCTTGAAACAACGTTGTGTCCCTTACTATGGAAGAAATCGAGAAACGCTTGACGGATCTCAGCGGTGCTCTTGCTCATAAATATCCCGGAATCATGCTGGAAGAACGGCTCTTGAGCCGGATAACGCTGCATATGGCAGCAATCTGTACAGCTCACGAACGAAAAAGTGCGGATAAGATAAAATTTCTGCGCAGGGAAGTAAAATACCGTATGCGGTCAATCGTCAAAATCGCGATAAATCGACTGTATTTCTTCCTGAAAGAAGCCTCGGTAAAGCAAATAACGCAGAACTTTCGATTTTTCTTTCCAGTCTTTCGGTAAATTTTCTCCAAACTTTCTGACGGCAATATCCCGCGCCAGAACACACCAGTCAACCTCCGTTTCCTCCAGTGCCGTCGATATGATTTCTTTATCGACACCTTTTTGCAGTAATTCCGAACGAATACGTTGTGCCCCGTAGCCTTTATTGCTGCGACCGGAAATATAGCGACTGGCAAATTTGGCATCATCAAGCCAGTGATGCTGGTAGCAATAGTCGATAACTGCCTGTACATGTTCCTCCGGGATCTCTTCCGGCACCGGGCGTGGTTCCGGGCGCGCCTTTACCGCATTATCTTCATCAAAGGCATTTTCGTCTGGTCGTTTACGTGAAGACCAGCGGCTTTGTTTATTTTGGGGTTTTACAAAGGGGACTGGCGGGATAAGCAGTTTGCGGCGCAGTTCAGCTTCACCGTGATCACGCTGAGACAGCAGACGCATCGCGCGGCTGATCAGTGTATTAATTTTCGCCGCATTGGCGTCTTTTTCCTGAGGCGCAAACAATGTGGATTCATTGTTTTGTTCAACTTCTTCAAGAAGTCGTTTCAGATCGATGACATTTTGATTCGGTGCTTTTTCAGTGGACATCGGAGTCCCTCAGATATGCAAAATGCCAGCCTGAAACCAGGCTGGCATTTTATCGACTGTGACGTCAGACAACCGCGAAATTAAAACTCTTCGCTGGTTTCCATGTTGTCGTCAGCGTCTTCAGCTGTCGTGGCAACGCTCAGCTCGCCGGTGCCGCTCAGCAGCAGGTCACGCAGTTTTTTGTCCAGCTCAGCAGCTACTTTCGGGTTTTCTTTCAGGAAGTTGCAGGAGTTTGCTTTACCCTGACCAATCTTCTCACCGTTGTAGCTGTACCATGCGCCGGCTTTCTCGATCATCTTGTGCTTAACGCCAAGGTCGATCAGCTCGCCGTTGATGTTGATGCCTTCGCCGTACATGATCTGGAATTCGGCTTGTTTGAATGGTGCAGCAATTTTGTTCTTCACCACTTTCACACGCGTTTCGCTACCGACAACCACATCACCTTCTTTTATAGCGCCGATACGACGGATATCCAGACGAACAGAAGCATAGAATTTCAGTGCGTTACCGCCGGTTGTGGTTTCCGGGTTACCGAACATCACACCGATTTTCATACGGATCTGGTTGATGAAGATCAGCAAGGTGTTGGCGTTTTTCAGGTTACCCGCGAGTTTACGCATTGCCTGGCTCATCATACGTGCCGCGAGGCCCATGTGTGAGTCGCCGATTTCGCCTTCGATTTCAGCTTTCGGTGTCAGAGCTGCGACGGAGTCAACGATGATAACGTCAACCGCACCTGAACGTGTCAGCGCATCACAAATTTCCAGCGCCTGCTCACCGGTATCCGGCTGAGAACACAGCAGGTTATCGATATCCACGCCCAATTTCTTAGCGTAGATAGGATCCAGTGCGTGTTCCGCATCGATAAACGCACAGGTTTTGCCTTCACGTTGTGCAGCAGCGATAACCTGCAAGGTCAGCGTCGTTTTACCGGAAGATTCCGGCCCGTAGATTTCCACGATACGACCCATTGGCAAACCGCCAGCGCCTAACGCGATATCCAGAGACAAAGAGCCGGTAGAGATCGTTTCCACGTCCATAGAGCGATCTTCACCCAGACGCATGATGGAGCCTTTACCGAATTGCTTTTCAATCTGGCCCAGTGCTGCAGCTAACGCCTTTTGCTTATTCTCATCAATAGCCATTTTTACTCCTCGTCTGATACAGGGGAACATCCAACCTGCATCACTGAATATAATTTATGTACAGGTAATTGGCAGTAATTATACTGTATGCTCATACAGTATCAAGCCTAATTTTGCAGAAACTCAGATAACGCAGTTTGTAGCGAAAAAACAGCAGCTTGCAAACGTACTGCTTCTCGATCGCCAGAAAATTGTTGTTTTGTCGTCACGACACGCCCGTCTTTACCAGCGAAGCCAAACCAGACCGTGCCGACAGGTTTTTCTGCTGAGCCGCCGTCAGGCCCGGCGATGCCGCTGACCGAAAGGGCCACATCCGCACCCGCGGCGTGCAATACACCCTGCGCCATTTCATGCACTACCTGCTCACTCACCGCGCCATATTGCTCAAGCGTACTTTCAGACACGCCGAGCAATTCATGCTTGGCCGCATTGCTGTAAGTAACAAATCCGCGATCAAACCAGGCCGAGCTTCCGGCGATGTCCGTAATGGCCTTGGCAATTAATCCGCCCGTGCAAGATTCCGCGCAGGTGATCCACAATCCCTGAGATTTAAGCTCAGTGCCGATTTCTGCACTCAATTCATGTAAACGTTTTTCGTCCATATTCCATCCTGGCGGGTCAGCTGAATTCAACCTGATGTTAGCATTTCTCTTTCGCTGTGTGAGTCCCGTCGGTGCGTTTTGCGCGATGTATTCAGAATTGGAATAAAAGGCAAAAAGAAGGGCCACAACAAGCGGCCCTCCGTGATAAAGCAGGAAATCAGGTTCAGCGCGCCGCTTTCACCGCTTCACCCAACTGCCATACCGCCATCGCATAATGCACGCTGTGGTTGTAACGGGTGATGGTGTAGAAGTTTGGCAGCCCGTACCAGTACTGGTAACTGGTGCCCATATCCAGACGCAACAGGCTCGCTTCCTGATAACCCCCCAGAGAACCCAGCGGGCTAAGACCCGCCGCCGTCAGCGTATAAAGTGGATATTTTGTCTTGAAGCCATTCTCCAGCAACGGTGCCTGCCCGGCGGCTGGCACCGCAATGGGTGCGCCTTTCGTCCATCCGTGCGCCTTGAAGTAATTGGCTACGCTGCCGATAGCATCAATCGGATCCCACAGATTGGCATGGCCGTCGCCGTTAAAGTCCACGGCATAATCTTTATAAGAAGATGGCATGAACTGACCGTAACCCATCGCACCCGCAAACGAACCGCGCAGGCTCAGCGGATCGTCCCCCTCACGACGGGACATCAGCAGAAAGGTTTCCAGCTCGCCGGAGAAGTAATCCGCCCGGCGCGGATAGGCAAAGGATAAGGTCGCCAGCGCATCGATAATGCGGGTTTTACCCATGACGCGGCCCCAACGGGTTTCGACGCCGATAATACCGACAATGATTTCCGGCGGTACGCCGTAAACCTGCTCCGCACGCTGCAAGGCATCCTGATACTGATTCCAGAACACGACACCATTCTGGACGTTATCCGGCGTAATAAATTTGCTGCGATAACGGTTCCAGGCACCATTTGGCACGGTTGACGGCGGGCCAGATGGCGCTTGCTGATCCATCAGACGTAAAACGAAGCCCAGTCGTTTCGTTTGCGCCAGCACATCATGCAGTTGCTGGCGATCAAAACCATGCTCGCTGACCATTTTGTCCACAAACCGGTTCATGGCCGGATCGTACGCGAAATCACCGGACTGCACTGCGCCAGTATGTTCGGGTTGCAACAGAAAGCCCCCGCTGGGAACCGAATTGCCGCTGGCATTTCTTCCGTCAGAGAAAGGATTGCGCGGGCCTTCAGGCTGAGCCGGAGGCTTATTACTGCTACAAGCAGAAAGTGTTAAAACCAGGGGAATAATGACTGCCAGGAGGCGCATCGGATATCCGTAACCATGCAATAAAAGAGGTGGGGGATATGGTAGAGCATTATCAGGGCCGAAAAAACTGAAAATAAACGTCTTTACAACGATGCACGAAGATCCTGATCCACGGTGATTTGCGGAGCATTACGCAACTTCAAAACGCATCGTGGTTTTTTACCTCTACTCACGTTAGGATCCGTTGTAAAGTCGTTGCCCCGGGCGGTACGAGCCAACAGGATGATTTAAAATTGAATGAAATCAAGAATAAAGGTAGTGATATGAGCGGGCTGGATGCTCACACCCCCATGATGCAGCAGTACCTGCGTCTTAAGGCGGAGAACCCGGAAGTTCTGCTGTTTTATCGTATGGGGGACTTCTACGAACTGTTTTATGACGATGCAAAACGTGCGTCTCAGCTGATGGATATTTCCCTGACCAAACGTGGCGCTTCGGCGGGCGAACCGATTCCGATGGCCGGTGTGCCTTATCACGCCGTTGAAGGCTATCTGGCCAAGCTGGTGCAACTGGGCGAATCCGTCGCCATCGCTGAGCAGATTGGCGATCCGGCGCTGAGCAAAGGGCCGGTTGAGCGCAAAATTGTGCGGATCGTGACGCCAGGCACGGTCAGTGATGAAGCCTTATTGAGTGAGCGTCATGACAACCTTCTCGCGGCCATCTGGCAAGACGGACGTGGCTTTGGCTATGCGACGCTGGATATCAGCTCCGGTCGTTTCCGTGTCGCTCAGCCAGACGATCTGGAAACCATGGCCGCTGAATTACAGCGTACAAATCCGGCAGAACTTCTGTATCCGGAAAGCTTTGAAGCCATGCCGCTTATTGCTTCCCGCCGCGGCCTGCGCCGTCGTCCGATGTGGGAATTTGAGCTCGAAACCGCAAAGCAACAGCTGAATCTCCAGTTCGGCACCCGCGATCTGAGCGGGTTTGGTGTGGAACAGGCCACTCAGGCACTCCGCGCCGCCGGTTGCCTGCTGCAATATGTAAAAGATACCCAGCGCACCGCCCTGCCGCATATTCGTGGCGTGACGATGGAGCGCCAGCAGGACGGCATCATTATGGATGCGGCGACGCGCCGTAATCTGGAGCTGACACAAAATCTGGCAGGTGGTGTGGAAAATACGCTGGCGGCAGTCCTGGATCAGGCCGTCACACCGATGGGCAGCCGTATGCTCAAACGCTGGATCCACATGCCAAGCCGCGACATCAAAATGCTGACCCATCGTCAGCAGGCAATCGGAGCATTACAGGATCTGACCGCCGACTTGCAACCCGTGCTGCGTCAGGTCGGCGATCTCGAACGTATTCTGGCGCGCCTTGCCTTGCGCAGCGCACGGCCACGCGATCTCGCCCGT
Source organism: Rahnella sp. BIGb0603 (assembly GCF_024808755.1). NCBI lineage: Bacteria > Pseudomonadati > Pseudomonadota > Gammaproteobacteria > Enterobacterales > Yersiniaceae > Rahnella > Rahnella sp. BIGb0603. The sequence goes on from NZ_JANUEX010000011.1 coordinate 79,835, forward strand.
ATGCGCCATGCGTTACAGCAACTGCCCGAAATCCGGGGGATTTTGCAAGATGCTGATGCCGCGCATGTCGCTACACTGGTGGAGCAAACCGGTGAATTTACAGAGCTGGTCGAACTACTTGAACGTGCGGTTGTTGAAGCTCCGCCAGTTCTGGTGCGTGACGGCGGTGTGATTTCGCCAGGCTATAACGCGGAACTGGACGAATGGCGCGCACTGGCTGACGGCGCAACAGACTATCTTGACCGCTTAGAAATTCGCGAACGCGAGAAGCTGGGCCTGGAAACGCTGAAGGTCGGATTTAACGGTGTACATGGTTATTACATCGAAGTGAGCCGCCGCCAGAGCCATCTCGTTCCTATTCATTATGTCCGCCGTCAGACGCTCAAAAACGCCGAGCGTTACATCATACCGGAACTGAAAGAGTATGAAGATAAGGTTCTGACCTCCAAAGGCAAAGCCCTGTCGCTGGAGAAAGCGCTGTACGAAGAGCTGTTTGATTTGCTGATGCCGCACCTGCCCGCTTTGCAGCAAAGCGCCAGTGCGCTGGCCGAGTTGGATGTTCTGAGTAATCTCGCAGAACGTGCCTACACGCTCAGTTATACCTGCCCGACGATGAGCGAGAAACCCGGCATCAACATCACCGGTGGCCGCCATCCGGTCGTGGAACAGGTACTGAAAGAACCGTTTATTTCCAACCCGCTGAACATGTCTCCGGTGCGCCGGATGCTGATCATCACCGGCCCGAATATGGGCGGTAAAAGTACCTATATGCGTCAGGCGGCGCTGATTGTTCTGATGGCGCATATTGGCAGCTACGTTCCTGCGGATACCGCGGTTATCGGCCCCGTAGACCGGATATTCACCCGCGTCGGCGCCGCAGATGATCTGGCTTCTGGCCGTTCAACGTTTATGGTGGAAATGACCGAAACCGCGAATATTCTGCATAACGCCACGGAAAATAGCCTGGTGCTGATGGATGAAATCGGGCGCGGCACATCGACCTACGACGGTTTATCGCTTGCGTGGGCGTGCGCCGAGAATCTGGCCAGCCGCATTAAAGCTATGACGTTGTTCGCGACCCATTATTTCGAGCTGACGACGCTGCCGGAAAAAATGGAAGGAACGGTCAATGTTCACCTGGATGCCATAGAACACGGCGATACCATTGCGTTTATGCACAGCGTGCAGGATGGCGCTGCCAGCAAAAGTTACGGTCTGGCCGTCGCGGCGCTGGCGGGTGTCCCGCGTGATGTCATTAAACGTGCTCGCCAGAAACTGAAAGAGCTGGAAACGTTGTCCAGCAACGCCGCCGCCAGCAAAGTGGATGGTCCGCAACTGACGCTGCTGGCAGAAGAGGTGTCGCCTGCAGTAGAAGCGCTGGAATCTCTGGACGCGGATTCTCTCTCGCCACGTCAGGCGCTGGAATGGATTTACCGTCTGAAAGATATGGTGTAGAAGCCGCGGCGGCAGAAATGAAAAACGGTGGGGATTAACCCACCGTTTTTTTGATATCGAACTGTCTTTCCGGCGAACAGTTTTTCTTAACGAAAAGTTATTCGCGGAACAGTGCTTCGATGCTCAGCCCTTGCCCCTGCAGAATTTCACGCAGGCGACGCAGACCTTCTACCTGAATCTGACGAACACGTTCACGTGTCAGGCCAATCTCACGACCCACATCTTCCAGCGTCGCAGCTTCATAACCTAACAGGCCGAAACGACGTGCCAGAACTTCACGCTGTTTTGCATTCAACTCGAATAACCACTTCACGATACTCTGTTTCATATCGTCGTCTTGCGTGGTGTCTTCAGGGCCGTTGTCTTTTTCATCTGCCAGAATATCTAACAGCGCTTTCTCTGAGTCACCACCCAACGGGGTATCTACAGAGGTAATACGCTCATTCAGGCGTAACATACGGCTGACGTCATGCACCGGTTTGTCGAGTTGCTCAGCAATCTCTTCGGCACTCGGTTCATGGTCCAGTTTGTGTGCAAGTTCGCGTGCGGTACGCAGATAAACGTTCAGTTCTTTAACGATGTGAATTGGCAAACGAATGGTACGGGTTTGATTCATGATCGCCCGTTCAATCGTCTGACGGATCCACCATGTTGCATAGGTAGAGAAACGGAAGCCCCGCTCAGGGTCAAATTTTTCAACCGCACGGATCAGACCCAGGTTGCCTTCCTCGATCAAATCCAGCAGTGCCAGACCGCGATTACTGTAGCGGCGGGCAATTTTAACCACCAAACGCAGGTTACTTTCAATCATACGGCGGCGGGAAGGCACATCTCCCCGCAACGCGCGTCGTGCAAAATAAACTTCCTCTTCTGCGGTCAGCAGAGGGGAATAACCGATTTCACCGAGGTACAGTTGAGTTGCGTCCAGCACTCGTTGGCTTACAGCCTGCGACAACAATTCTTCTTCAGCATCGTTGTCGGCAGTCTCTTCGACTATTGCTTTCTCGTCAAAGGCTTCAGCGCTGTTCTCATCGAAATCTACATCATCATGTAACTCGTTAACTTTCAGCGTATTCTGACTCATAAGCTGCTCCTACCCGTGGTCCCGAGGGCAGAATCGATGCTCTGCCCGGATTTATCGCTGCGGAAGATAACGCAGCGGGTTTACGGATTTCCCCTTGTAACGAATTTCAAAATGCAATCTTACTGAACTGGTTCCGGTGCTACCCATCGTCGCTATTTTTTGTCCCGCCTGCACTTCTTGTTGTTCCCGGACCAGCATTGTATCGTTATGTGCATAGGCGCTCAGGTAATCATCATTGTGTTTGATGATGATTAGATTACCGTAACCGCGAAGAGCATTACCGGCATAAACAACGCGCCCCGAGGCAGTTGCTACGACAGCTTGTCCACGCGAACCAGCGATATCGATCCCCTTATTTCCCCCTTCAGCAGCTGAGAAATTATCGATAATTTTCCCGTCAGTCGGCCATTTCCAGGAGGAAACCGGACCGCCATTATTCGTTGAGGTGGCGACGGGAGTGCTGGCTACAGCAACAGGTGTTGTGGTGGTGACTGCACCTGATGTAGGCAACATCTTACCTACATTCTGTTTACCAGAAGATTCAGAATACGTGGTAGTTGGTTGAGATGCAACCACAGAACCTGTGAGCATTCCCCCAGTAGGAACTTTCGGAACACCGCTATTTGTGGCGTCGGTGACGGCCGTCGTACTGCTCGTGCTGGCGGCAGAAGAAACGTTATTTATCTGGACTGTTTGACCCACTTCGAGGCTGTACGGAGCAGGGATATTATTGCGCGCAGCAAGGTCCCGGAAGTCATTGCCGGTGATCCATGCGATGTAGAATAAGGTGTCTCCGCGCTTCACCTGATAGGTGCTTCCGCTGTAACTTCCCTTAGGGATCGAGTTATAGCTGCGGTTGTACACAATGTGTCCGCCTGGGCCGACGGCAGGCGCCATTTGCGGAGGGGAATTCAGAGTATTCTGACTGCTACTGCCGCTGTTTCCGCCGCCATTAACGCTGCTGATTGGCGCGGATGTGTTGGAATTGTTCGAACATCCCGCCATCCAGGCACTGATAAATGTACACACTGCAATGCGGCTTAGTGTTTTTATTGGGCTTCCCGTGCTCATATTTTCCCCCGTTACGGCAATCTCAGAATATCTCTTTATCCGCGCACACCGCGCCAACTGGCGCATTTCGTGTCATCAGACACTGTACGCGCAGGCAACATGCCCGTTCAGGTTTTCCCCCGGAACGGACCGTGCCATAAAAAACTGTAGTGGATGCTATCAACATCGCCAGTACAGCACCATATAACAGTTGTATTTAAATTTTAAGGGGTTAGTCCTGCGCGCGTCAGGGTTCAGGCCAGTTCGCCTTTCACCAGCGGCACAAAACGGACAGCTTCTACGGTCTCCGCAACAAAATCATCACCACGTCGGGTGACTCGCTGGAGAGTCTGGCTTTCTTCGCCGACGGGCAACACCATCACGCCTCCCTCCTCGAGTTGTTGCAGTAAATCTTGAGGTATTTCAGGCGGTGCAGCGGTAACAATGATGGCATCAAACGGGCCACGTGAAGGCCAACCCTGCCAGCCATCGCCGTGACGCGTGGAGACGTTATGCAAATCGAGCTGCTTGAGACGTCTTTTGGCCTGCCACTGCAACCCTTTGATACGCTCAACCGAGTACACATGTTCAACCAGATGCGCCAGAATGGCCGTCTGGTAGCCCGATCCGGTGCCGATCTCCAGCACGCGGGATGTCGACGTCAGGCGCAGTAATTCCGTCATTCTCGCCACGGTATAAGGCTGAGAAATGGTCTGGCCTGAGCCAATCGGCAACGCGGTATTTTCGTAAGCTTTATGCTGAAACGCCTCATCCACAAAGCGCTCACGCGGTACGGACTCGATGGCATGCAGCAGTTTTTCATCATGAATGCCCTGCAGCCGGAGTTGCTCCAGCAGGTTATACATCGGCTTATTCACCATTCGCGCTCACCCCGGCCTTTTCCAACCATGAGACCACGACATCCTGAGCCGCGTAGGCGGTCAAATCCACCTGCAATGGCGTCACGGAAACATATCCTTGCGCGACCGCCGCAAAATCGGTGTCAGGTGCGACGTCAAACTTATCGCCCGGCGGACCAATCCAGTACAAGTCTTGTCCGCGCGGATCCTGCTGACAAAATACCTGCTCAGCAGGATGGCGGCTACCGCAACGCGTCACCTTAATCCCTTTGATTTCGGAAAGTGGCAGGTCCGGAACGTTAATATTCAGAATTTTGCCAGTACGGAGAGGTTCGCGCGCCAGCGCCCTGAGCAGCTGGCAGGTAATAATCGCTGCCGTGTCATAATGCTGATGACCGTCGAGTGAAACCGCCAGCGCAGGAAATCCCAGATGACGCCCTTCCATGGCCGCCGCGACGGTGCCGGAATAAATCACATCGTCGCCCAGATTCGGGCCTGCATTGATGCCGGAAACGACAATATCCGGCTTCGGGCGCATCAGCGAATTGACGCCGAGATACACGCAATCGGTCGGTGTACCGTTGATGACTGCGGTATCGCCGTTCGGATAGGACTGAATACGTAACGGACCGTCGAGCGTCAGCGCGTTTGACGCGCCGCTCCGGTTACGGTCAGGGGCGACCAGCTTTACATCCGCAAATTCACGTAGCGCGCAGGCCAGTGCCTGAATGCCGTGAGCCAGTACGCCGTCGTCGTTACTCAGTAATATCCGCATTCATTTCATCCAGATGCATCAGTTCACGCACTACGCTGGTGGCATAACTGCCCGCCGGTAGCCAGAATTTAAGTTCCAGAGTGACGTCATCCCAGCGCTGCCATTTCATTTGCAAAGGCTGGAGCATAATGGCTCGACGCGCAGGTTCAACACGCTCGCGTTTGAGCAGTGAAAGCAAATCTTCCTGCCCGGCCAGACAAGCCAGCTCAAAGACTTCGGCCTCTTCTGACGTGCCTAACGGCCCGTCACCCGGCAACGGCGCCGTCACCAGCAGTTCTCCGCTTTCGACACGCGGTTGCAGCGATTCAAACTCTTCCGCTTTCGCCACAAACCAGCTTCCGCGGCCACTGAGTTGCAACGCATCGCCCAGTATTGCCTGACGGACGGTGCCTTCTGCCAGACGCTGACTGGCGACAATGTTAAACATCGCACTGCGGCTGGCGGATAAATAGAAACTACGTTTGGCGCGCTCTTTAGGGCGTGCTTCATTGGTTGCCCAGCGTTTCGCCTGCACCAGATTATTGCCGCCGCGCCCAAAACGCTGCGTGCCGAAGTAGTTCGGTACGCCCTGCTCAACAATTTTCGCCAGACGTTCTTCGACATTATCGATGTCACTTATCTGTCGCAAAACCAGCGTAAACGCATTGCCTTTCAAGGTTCCGATACGCATTTTCTTGCGATGTCGCGAGGCACGGATCACTTCACAACCTTCGAGATTAAACTGGCTCAAATCAGGATCTGCCTTACCGGGCAGATGCAGGCAAAACCACTGTTCCGTTACCGCGTGCCGGTCTTTAAGCCCTGCGTAACTGACATCGCGCGGATGCACTTTGGCAAAACGCGCCAGCTGCTCGGCAACAAACTGCGTGTTGCAGCCATTTTTACGGATCCGCACTAAGAGATGTTCACCTTCGCCATCCGGTTCAAAACCCAAATCCTCTTCGACGATAAAGTCTTCCGGATTGGCTTTCAGCAGGCCGGTGGCGGTGGGTTCACCCAGCAACCAGGTGAGACGGGACATATCTATCATGCGGTAATCTTCCACAACATCATTCCTTAATCAGCAGGGCAACGGCTTCACAGGCGATACCTTCGCCGCGACCGGTAAAGCCCAGCTGTTCGGTGGTGGTGGCTTTTACGTTGACGTCATCCATATGGCAGTGCAAATCTTCGGCCAGAAACACACGCATCTGCGGGATATGCGGCGCCATTTTCGGTGCCTGTGCAATGATGGTGATATCCAGATTGCCCAGCTTGTAGCCTTTCGCACGGATACGGCGATAAGCTTCACGCAGCAGTTCACGGCTGTCCGCGCCTTTGTAGGCTGGGTCGGTGTCCGGGAAAAGCTTGCCGATATCACCCAGCGCCGCCGCGCCCAGCAGTGCGTCAGTGGCCGCATGCAGCGCAACGTCGCCGTCGGAATGCGCCAGTAACCCCTGCGGATAAGGAATACGCACACCACCGATCACCAGCGGGCCTTCGCCGCCAAACTTATGTACATCAAAACCGTGACCGATACGCATTATGCGTTCTCCTCCTGATACAAGCGGGTTAAGTAGAATTCAGCCAGTGCCAGATCTTCTGGTCTGGTGACTTTAATATTATCGGCCCGCGCCGGGATCAGCATAGGATGAAAACCACAATATTCCATTGCGGAAGCTTCATCAGTGACCACAGCGCCTTCATTCAGTGCGCGGCGCAGGCAGGTTTTCAATAATTCGAGAGGAAAGAATTGCGGCGTGAGCGCATGCCAGAGTTCCTGACGATCCACCGTATGGGCGATCGCATGCGCGCCGGGCTCACCACGTTTCATGGTGTCACGAACTGGTGCGGCGAGGATCCCGCCAGTTTTGCTGACCGCAGAAATGGCCAGAAGGTTTGTCAGATCATCGGGATGCAGACAAGGACGCGCCGCGTCATGCACCAGCACCCAGCCATGATCGCCCGCGGCCTCAAGGCCTGCCATCACAGATTCGGCGCGCTCATTTCCGCCGGTAACCAGCTGGATCCGTGGATCGCTGGCGACGGGTAACTGCCGGAACTGAGTGTCATGCGGGCTCAGCGCCACGATAACTTTGGTGACGTTGCTGCTGTGCAACAAGGCACGGATCGAGTGTTCTATCAGCGTCTTACCACCGATAGTCAGGTATTGCTTGGGGCATTCGGCCTGCATACGGCTGCCGATTCCGGCAGCCGGTAACACGGCAATGACCTTTGGAAGGGAAACTGCAGTATGGCTCATGGCTATTGATTCGGGTTGCTTTGCGATACGGTGCTGCCCGGCGCTCGTTTGTTGTCAGGCACCAGGCGATAGAAAGTCTCACCGGGCTTGATCATGCTCAGTTCGTTGCGTGCGCGTTCTTCGATCGCTTCCTGACCGCCGTTCAAATCGTCGATTTCTGCGAAAAGTTGATCATTACGTGATTTCAGTTTGCCGTTATTAACTTGTTGCACCTGAACGTCATCGTTTACACGAACGTAGTCGTGAATACCATTCTTGCCCAGCCACAGTGAATACTGTAGCCAGCCAAGTAAAATCAGTAAAAGCAGTGTTAGTTTGCCCATCCCCGCCCCCTAAAAAAGCCGGACAATCATCCCACAACTTTCCCTCTGACTCCACTGTGGCAGGGTAAATGCCTGCGAGAATCAGACTTACGCACTCAATTATGGGTGAGAATGACACAATGGGTTACATCGTGAAGGAGAATTGCAGGGAAAACCGCCTGAAAAACGCAGGGCCGTCGGACGACATCACCGAAGAAAAGGAACCGGAAAAGAGTCTGCCTGACTCACCAGCCCGATAGAAATGAGAAGACCGTCCAGAACATGCTGATAACGCAGATTGCGCTGGTAACCGACGTTTTAAACCAGCCACCACGAAAGAACATACTGAGCGCAATGCCAATAAGGACGGATACAGGCATGAGCGCCAGAAAGAAAGGCCAGGTGTAGAGCAGGAAAAACAGGGTATTGGAGCCGTAGACCATAAAAGGGATTGCAAAGGCCAGCCAGTAAAAGACGAAACCAATGAACCCGCCCTGCATAGAGTAGGACGGCTCGTCGATGTCTGAACTGTCTGTGACCTGCGCCAGCCTCTGATAGCGGGTGTTTTCGACCCGGATCCGGCTGACAAGTCTGCTGAGTAAAGCCTGCATAGATGATCCCTGTATTCAGTGTAAACCGGCACGCTCTCTGGCGTTTGGCCGGCAAACATTCAGGGATTGATAATAGCGCGCTGACGCATCACATCTAATAATTGGGGAACCAAATGTGTTACCAATTGTTCACCATTAAGATGCACATCCGGCACTTCCGGCGGCTGATATTCAGAGTCAATTCCGGTGAAATTCTTCAGTTCACCCGCGCGCGCTTTCTTGTATAAACCTTTAGGATCACGTGCCTCGCAAATCGCCAGCGGCGTATCAACGAACACTTCAATAAACTGCCCTTCCCCGAGCAAATTACGCACCATGTCCCGCTCAGCGCGATGAGGAGAAATGAAGGCGGTCAGCACGACCAGACCGGCATCCACCATCAGTTTTGCCACTTCACCAACGCGCCGGATGTTTTCGCGACGGTCGTCATCCGTAAACCCTAAATCACGGCAAAGCCCGTGGCGGACGTTGTCGCCATCAAGCAGATACGTGCTGATACCCTGCGCATGCAGCGCCTGTTCCAGTGCACCCGCCACCGTGGATTTCCCCGAGCCCGAAAGCCCGGTGAACCACAGAACTGCGCCACGATGACCATGCTGTTTCTCGCGATCCGCGCGCGTCACCGCGTGCGGATGCCAGACAACATTGTCGTCTTTTAAGAAGGAGCCGTTATGCAACGCCATCTTATTTTCCACCCAGCAAATCGCGCGCGCCCCAGTGCGGGAAGTGGCGGCGAACAAGGCTGTTCAGTTCCAGCTCAAACGCGCTGTATTTATCCGCTTCCTGATAAACTTCTTCCAGCGCTTCGCGAACCAGACCAGCGCCCACGGTCACGTTCGTCAGGCGATCGATAAAGATCATCCCGCCAGTCACCGCGTTGCTCTGGTAATTATCCAGCACCAGCGGTTCGTCAAAGGTCAGTTCGACCAGGCCGATACCGTTGAGCGGCAGGTTTTCCACCACGCGCTGAGTCAGTGAGTTGATCTCGACCTGATACTCAATATTTTCCACGCGCGCACGGGCTTTCTTGCCACCAACTTTGATGTCATAGCTCTGGCCGACGCTAAGCGGTTGCTCGGCCATCCACACCACGTCCACTTTCGCATTCTGCACCGGTTTAACGGTTTCATCCGCATCCACCAGCGTATCGCCGCGGCTGATATCACGTTCATCGGCCAGCACCAGCGTGATCGCCTCGCCTGCCCAGGCTTCCTGCAAATCACCGTCAAAGGTCACGATGCGTGCCACGGTAGATTCCACACCTGACGGCAGAACTTTTACTTTCTGACCGACGCGGACAGACCCCGACGCCAGCGTACCGGCATAACCACGGAAATCGAGGTTTGGACGGTTCACATACTGCACCGGGAAACGCATCGGTTGCTGTTCGCGAATGTTAATAATGTTGACCGTTTCCAGCACGTCGAGCAGCGTTGGTCCGGTATACCAGCCCATTTTTTCGCTTGGCGTCGCCACGTTATCGCCTTCCAGTGCGGAAAGCGGTACAAATTTGATGTCCAGATCGGTCGGCAGCTGCTGAGCGAAATCCAGATAATCCTGTTTAAATTGCTCGTACACAGACTCGCTGAAATCGACCAGATCCATTTTGTTCACAGCCACAACCAGATGGCGGATCCCCAGCAAAGTGGCGATAAAGCTGTGGCGACGGGTTTGATCCAGCACACCTTTACGGGCGTCGATCAGCAGGATCGCCAGATCGCAGGTCGATGCACCGGTCGCCATATTACGGGTGTACTGTTCGTGTCCCGGCGTATCCGCGATGATGAACTTACGCTTTTCAGTGGAGAAATAACGGTAAGCCACATCGATGGTAATACCCTGTTCGCGTTCCGCTTGCAGGCCATCAACCAGTAAAGCCAGATCCAGTTTTTCGCCCTGCGTGCCGTGACGCTTGCTGTCATTGTGCAGCGAGGACAGCTGGTCTTCGTAAATCTGGCGGGTATCGTGAAGCAGACGCCCGATCAGCGTACTTTTGCCATCATCGACGCTGCCACAAGTCAGGAAGCGCAGAAGGCTTTTGTGTTGCTGAGCGTGCAGGTAAGCTTCGACGCCGCCCTGCTCCGCGATTTGTTGTGCAATTGCATTATTCATTAGCTGCGGCTCCTCAGAAGTACCCTTGACGCTTTTTCAGTTCCATCGAACCGGCCTGATCGCGGTCGATCGCCCGTCCCTGACGCTCACTGGTCGTGGAAACCAGCATCTCTTCGATGATTTCCGGCAGCGTTTGCGCTTCGGATTCCACGGCACCGGTCAGCGGCCAGCAACCCAGCGTACGGAAACGCACCATTTTCTTCTCGATCACTTCGCCCGGCTGGAGATCAATACGATCGTCATCCACCATCAGCAGCATGCCGTCACGCTCGAGAACCGGGCGCGGCGCAGCCAGGTAGAGCGGAACGATTTCAATATTTTCCAGATAGATGTACTGCCAGATATCCAGCTCAGTCCAGTTGGAGAGCGGAAACACGCGGATACTTTCGCCTTTGTTAATCTGGCCGTTGTAGTTATGCCACAACTCCGGACGCTGGTTTTTCGGATCCCAGCGGTGAAAACGGTCACGGAACGAGTAAATACGTTCTTTGGCACGGGATTTTTCTTCGTCACGGCGTGCGCCGCCGAAAGCCGCGTCAAAACCGTATTTGTTCAGCGCCTGTTTCAGTCCTTCGGTTTTCATGATGTCAGTGTGTTTGGCACTGCCGTGAACGAACGGGTTGATGCCCATTGCCACGCCTTCCGGGTTTTTATGCACCAGCAGCTCGAAACCGTAGTTTTTCGCCGTACGGTCACGGAATTCGTACATTTCGCGGAATTTCCAGCCGGTGTCCACATGCAACAGCGGGAACGGCAGCGTGCCCGGGAAGAAAGCTTTGCGAGCCAGGTGCAGCATCACCGAGGAGTCTTTCCCAATGGAATACATCATCACCGGGTTGGCGAATTCAGCAGCCACTTCACGGATGATATGGATACTCTCCGCCTCCAGTTGCCGCAAATGAGTCAGTCGTTTTTCGTCCATAACAGATCCTTTAAGCCAAATTCACAACCGACGGACGTTGAGTCCCGTCAGTTTCAGGATGATGCCCAAACCACGCCAGTTGCTGATGAAGTGCCACCACTTCACCAATCACCAGCAGCGCCGGTACCGGCGCCTTTTGAGCCAGATGTTCAAGATTATCGAGCGTTCCGGTCAGCACCTGCTGATCGGCTCGCGTTCCCCGTCCGATGACCGCGACAGGTGTCGTTGCTGCACGTCCGTGAGCGATCAGCTGCTGGCTGATTTCAGCCGCTTTGAGCGTGCCCATGTAAATCGCCAGCGTTTGTTTTCCTTTGGCGAGCGTCTCCCACTGCACGCCGTTATCATCAGAGCGGCAATGCCCTGTCACAAACATCACGCTCTGCGCGTAATCACGGTGCGTCAGAGGGATGCCGGCATACGCCGTTGCGCCAGCGGCAGCGGTGACACCCGGAACGACCTGGAAAGGAATTCCGGCCGCTTTCACCGCCTGGAGTTCTTCACCGCCACGTCCGAAGATGAACGGGTCGCCGCCTTTCAGGCGCACGACTTTTTTCCCCTGCTGAGCCAGTTCGACCAGCAGACGGTTGGTTTCTTCCTGCGACACCGAGTGGCTGCCCGCTCGTTTGCCGACACAAATTCTGTCCGCGTCACGGCGGACTAAATCCAGCACGTCGTCGCTGACCAGATAGTCGTACAACACCACATCAGCCTGCTGCATAACCTGCAAACCGCGTAAGGTGAGCAATCCTGCATCACCCGGCCCGGCACCGACCAGCGTGACATTGCCGTTTTGCGCGATGTCTTCCGCACTTTCTAACTGTTCTTGCAACGCTTTCTCCGCCTGTGCGAGTTTCCCCGCAGAAGCCAGACTGGCAAAGCGACCGGCAAAGGCCTGCTCCCAGAACCGACGGCGTGCACGCATGGAACTGAACTGCGCTTTGACCCTGCCGCGCCAGCGACCGGCGATTTCCGCCATTTGCCCCAGGCTGTTTGGCAGCAACGTTTCGAGTTTTTCACGCAACATTCTTGCCAGCACCGGCGCTTTACCCCCGGAGGAAACCGCGACCACAATCGGCGTGCGGTCAACTATCGAAGGAAAGATAAAGGAACATTTAGGCTGATCGTCGACGACGTTCGCCAGAAGATGACGCTGACTGGCCTGTTCGAACACTTCCGCATTCAGCGCGGCGTCATCAGTGGCAGCAATCACCAGAAACACATCATTGAGCTGCTCTGGCAGAAATGCCTGCGCCAGCCAGCTGACTTCATTGGCATGTTCACGTTGTTCCAGCTCGGGGGAAAGTGCCTGTGCAACTATCCGAACTTGTGCACCCGCCCGCAGGAGAAGATCTATTTTGCGGGCAGCGACTTCGCCACCACCAACAACCAGCACCGGGCGTTGTTTGAGGTCGGCAAATATTGGTAGATAGTCCACAAAGGCCTTTATTGATTGTCAGGATTAATCATCAAACTATACGTGCAGGCAATAATTGATCTGAAATGACGAAAAGGAATGATTAGTTACTAAATGGAATATAGCGCGCCGTCAGGGGGCTGCTTTTTTTATACTCCGGCCAGCCTGAATATTTTTCATGAACTCTTCCGGCTGTTCCGGGCGACAAAAAGAGCGGTTTGAGATAACGGGAAATTGTCTATTAGCGCGGACAATCGCATACTATATCGCCCACAAAGACCGCCACACGCGGCCTGTCAGGTGTAGTGCCCTTTCCGGTCATTTTGACCCGCAAACAAGGATTTTTGGCTATGTTTTCTTTTTTACGCATGAAGCGGACGCTGCTCGCCATCGGGTTGAGCGGCGTCTTAATGAGTCATGCGGTGGCTGCTTCGTCGCCACTTCCGGCGATGGGTGAAATCGCCAGTCAGCAAATTCGTCATATCGCAACCTATTTTCCGGGACGCATGGCAGGCAGCCCTGCTGAACTTATCGCGGCAGATTATCTGAATCAGCAATTCAATAAATTAGGGTATAAAAGCGATCTGCGCGGATTCGATACCCGCTATCTGTACACCAGCAACGACGGCAAAAAAAACTGGCAGAATATTCACGCCACGTCCGTTATTGCCGCGCGCCCCGGCGACGTTCCGCAGCAGATTATTGTGATGGCGCACTTTGATACTTATATGCCGCAAAGCGACAGCGACACCAACCATAATCTCGGCGGCCTGACCTTGCAGGGTGTGGATGATAACGCGTCAGGCGTCGGTGTGATGCTTGAGCTGGCCGAACGCATGCAGGCCATTCCCACACATTACAGTCTGCGCTTTGTGGCGCTGAGTGCCGAAGAAACCGGTGCGAAAGGTGCGGAGGATTTTGTGAACCGCATGAGCGCTGAAGAGAAGAAAAACACACTGCTGGTGATCAATCTGAATTCACTGATTACCGGCGACCGGTTGTATTTCAACAGCGGCGTGAATACCTCTGCGGCGGTGGCAAAACTAACCCGCGTCCGCGCCATCAAGATTGCGCACAGTCTGGGGATCCCGGCGGAAAGCCATGACAATACGCATTGCTGCGACGGCATCGGCGCACTGGATGAAGCGCGATTACCGCTGCTGAACGTGACGGCCACGAATTATGCATTAGGCAAGAAAGATGGCGAGCAACAACGCGCCGTCAGCAGCCACTTCCCGCTGGGCACAACCCGCTATCAGAGCCAGTTCGATAACCTGCAATATCTCGATACCGCGCTGCCGGGCCGCATTGAAAAACGCTCGCGGGATACCGTGAAAGTGTTGTTCCCGCTGCTCAGGGATCTGGCGAAACCGGCGAAACACGCCTGATTTAAAGAAGAGTCGTAGAGACGCTAATAACAGGAATCCCCTAAATAATTCGGGTTGCAGGAAGGCGGCAAGTAAACGCATCCCCTTGAGCATAGATAACCATGTGACCGGGGTATGTGCACGCAGCCAACGCATCTGCAACTCGAAGTATGACGGGGATTTACTCGTGCAGGCCGCACTCTCGTTTAAGCCCAAAGAAACGCGTTTCTTCTTCCTTCATCCCTTCTTCCCACTTTTTCGTGGTATGGGTATCGCCGACGGAAAGATAGCCCTGATCCCACAGCGGATGGTAGCTGAGGCCATGTTCTTTCAGGTACTGGAAGACCTGACGGTTATCCCAGTCAATGATCGGCAGGATTTTAAACACACCACGCTGAACCGCCAGAACCGGCAGATGCGCACGGCTGCCGGACTGTTCGCGACGCAGACCGGCGAACCAGGTCTGCACGCCGAGCGTCTGAATCGCACGATTCATCGGCTCAACTTTATTGAGGTGGTTGTACTTCTCAATGCCTTCGACGCCCTGCTCCCACAGTTTGCCGTAACGCGCTTCCTGCCAGGCAGGCGATTGCTCCGCACGGAAGATCTTCAAGTTCAGGCTGAGCTGCTCAGTTAACGAATCAATGAACTGGTAGGTTTCCGGGAACAAATAACCGGTATCCGTGAGGATCACCGGAATGTCCGGTTTCTGCTGCGTCACCAGATGCAGGCTCACGGCCGCCTGAATACCAAAGCTGGAGGACAACGCAAATTCACCGGGCATATTCTCCAGTGCCCACTGCACACGCTCCTGTGCAGACAGTTTTTCAAGGCTGACGTTAATTTCCGCCAGCGCCAGGGCCTGTCCGGACTTCGGCATGTCGTTCAGTTCGGCCAGAGTCAGATTCAATGAACTCATGGTGCCTCCTGTCAGTCGTAACGGTTAATCGTAGAAATCACGGGCCGGATCAAGCACCGGTCTGATGATCCCCGCGCGGATCACGAAATCACCAAAACCTTCGCCAGTTTCGCGCTCTTTTGCCCAGCGCCCTACCAGTTCGTCGATGATTGTCAGGATCTCTGCGTCTGAAATATTTTCGCGGTACATCCGCGGAATGCGCGTCCCGGCGCGGTTACCGCCGAGGTGCAGGTTATAACGGTTGAGGGCTTTGCCCACCAGACCAATTTCCGCCAGCAGTGCACGGCCACAACCGTTCGGGCAGCCCGTCACGCGCAGAACGATGTGTTCATCGCCTACGCCATGACCGTGCATGATGCCTTCCACTTTGGTCACAAACTCCGGCAGGAAACGTTCAGCTTCCGCCATCGCCAGCGGACACGTCGGGTAAGACACGCAGGCCATTGAGTTTTTACGCTGCTCGGTAACACCGTCGTCGATCAGGCCGTGATTACGCGCCAGCGTTTCTATCGCGTCTTTGTCTTTTTCGGCGACACCGGCCACGATCAGGTTCTGGTTAGCAGTTAGCCTGAAATCGCCTTTGTGGATCTTAGCAATTTCTGCCAGACCGGTTTTCAGCGGCTTGCCCGGATAATCCAGAATACGGCCATTTTCGATAAACAGGGTCAGGTGCCACTGTTTGTCGATGCCTTTCACCCAGCCGATACGATCGCCGCGGCCGGTGAATTCGTAAGGGCGGATTTCAGCGAACTGAATTCCCGCGCGCTTTTCCACTTCAGCTTTGAATACCGGCACGCCAACGCGTTCCAGCGTGTATTTCGTTTTGGCGTTTTTACGGTTGGTACGGTTACCCCAGTCCCGCTGCGTGGTCACCACGGCTTCGGCTACGGCCAGCGTTTTCTCCAGCGGGATAAAGCCCAGCTCGCTGGCGGTACGGGCGTAAGTCGCTTTATCGCCGTGTGCGATAGAAAGACCACCGCCGACCAGTACGTTAAAACCGATCAGTTTACCGTTGTCAGCAATCGCCACGAAGTTCAGATCGTTCGCATGAAGATCAACATCGTTTTGCGGCGGGATCACCACGGTGGTTTTGAATTTACGTGGCAGATAAGTCGCGCCCAGAATCGGTTCTTCGTCAGTGGTTTCGACTTTTTCCTGATCGAGCCAGACTTCGGCGTAAGCACGGGTGCGCGGCAGCAGATGTTCGGAGATTTTCTTCGCCCACTGATACGCTTCCTGATGCAGTTCAGACTCCACCGGATTCGACGTACATAGCACGTTACGGTTAACGTCGTTGGCGGTCGCCAGTGCATCCAGGCCGAGTTTATTCAGCAACTGATGCACCGGTTTTACGTTCGGTTTCAGAATGCCGTGGAACTGGAATGTCTGACGGTTAGTAATACGGATGCTGCCGTAGATCGTGCTGTCTTCGGCAAATTTGTCGATGCCAAGCCATTGCGCAGGCGTCATCACCCCGCCCGGCAGACGGCAACGCAGCATCATGGCGTGACGCGGCTCCAGCTTTTGCTCAGCACGTTCAGCACGAATATCGCGGTCGTCCTGCTGGTACATGCCGTGGAAACGGATCAACAGGAAATTGTCACCGTTGAAACCGCCGGTCAGGCCGTCTTTTAAATCATCGGCAATGGTTCCGCGCAGGAAATGACTTTCCTTTTTCAGGCGTTCGGCGTCGGCCAGAGGCGCATCGACAATCAGCGGACCGGGGCCGGGATTGAGTTCACTCCACAACTTTTTGCTCATAAGTTTTTACTCATCGCTCTAATTTTTATAAACGCCAGATTAGTAAACGTCACGCTGATAGCGGCGATCCAGACGCAACTCGCTGAGATATTCGTCGGCGGTTTCCAGATCCATCACGCCATATTCGGCAATAATCTCCAGCAGCGCCTGCTCTACGTCTTTCGCCATACGGTTGGCGTCGCCGCAAACATAGACGTGCGCGCCTTCCTGCAACCATTGCCAGACTTCAGCGCCGCTCTCGCGCAGCTTGTCCTGTACGTAAACTTTTTCCGCCTGATCACGTGACCACGCCAGACTGATGTGGGTCAGCAGGCCGTCTTTCACGTAGCGCTGCCATTCCACCTGATAAAGGAAATCGTCGGTGAAGTGCGGATTGCCGAAGAACAGCCAGTTTTTGCCGCTGGCGCCGTCGTTATCACGCTGCTGGATGAACGCGCGGAACGGCGCAATCCCGGTGCCCGGCCCGATCATAATGACCGGCGTTTCAGGATTTGCTGGCAGACGGAAATTGTCGTTGTGCTCGATGAAGACTTTCACCTCGCCGTCTTCTTCCAGACGGTCAGCCAGATAACCTGATGCACCACCGGAACGCGGACGGCCATCAATGTCATAACGCACAACGCCGACGGTGATATGCACCTCGGATTCGGTTTCGGCCTGTGACGAGGCAATCGAATACAGGCGCGGCGTCAGCGGACGCAGTAAATCCACCAGTTGCTGAGCGTCGAGTTCAGTCGGTGCCCGGCGCACCATGTCAACAAACGGCACGGTTTGCGCGTATTGCAAAAGCGCAGGTTTGTCGGCCAGCAATCCGGTCAGATGTTCGTCGCGGCAAAGCGCGGCGTATTTCTCAATGATTGGCGTGGTGTTTTGCGTCAGCTCGATATGATGCTGGAGGGCTTCAGACAGCGGCATTGATTTGCCGTTGATGCCGACCGTCTCATCGCCTTTCAGCCACAGCAGTTCCACGACTTCCTGCACCAGCTGCGGATCGTTTTCAAACCAGATCCCCAGCGCATCGCCCGGCTGGTAACGCAGACCAGAATCACCGAGATCGATTTCCAGATGACGCACATCTTTATCCGAATCGCGGCCGGTGATTTTCTGGTTCACCGCCAGCGTCGCCGTCAGCGGTGCTTCTTTCGTATACGGGCTGCTGTCGATCTGATTTACACTGCCCGCCAGCGTCGGCGCGGCTTGCGCGGAAGTGTCTGCTGGTACGCGCTGTTTCAGCACTTCAACTATGCGCTTGCGCCATCCGGCGGCAGTCTCTTTATATTCAACGTCCGCATCTACGCGGTCTAACAGACGCTCCGCGCCCAGTTCGCCCAGACGCGTATCGAAGTCTTTACCGGCCTTGCAGAAGAACTCATAAGAGGTATCGCCAAGCGCGAACACCGCAAAAGCCGTGTCCGTGAATTTTGGGGCTTTTTTGGATTGCAGGAATTTATGCAGCGCGACGGCTTCTTCAGCCTGCTCGCCTTCGCCCTGCGTCGACGCCACAATCAGCAGCAGTTTTTCCTGCGCGATTTGCTTGAATTTGTAATCACCGGCATTCACCAGATTCACATTCAGTTTTGCGGCAATCAGGTCATCACGTAACTGTTCGGCCACGCGGCGGGCATTGCCGGTTTGCGAGGCAGAAATCAAGGTAATCGATGCTGCTGCCGGCACCGGTGCCGGCGCGGCCACAGCGCCCGGTTGCTGGTTAACCATCCCCCAGAAATAACCGGAAAGCCAGGCCATCTGAGTCGGTGAATAATCACTCGTTGCCGATTGAAGTCGTGCCAGTTGCTCGGGGGTCAGCGGGAGCAGTGAAATTGGAGGAGCCTGAGTCGTCATCGCAGTACGAATTCCCTTATGCATAAGCCAGTCATCAATCCGGCCTTCAGCGGCTTTCAGGGGATACCTACGCGCGGAAAAGACCTTCAGAAAGTGTAAGGTTAACGAGCCGGATAATAACAATTAAAGAAGTGATGGAAATAATAAATAACCAAAATGACTAAGAGGATTTAGCGGTAAGTTCTATCTGAAAAAGTGGTAAAGGGAGTTTTTTATCGTACTGAAATCGCTATGAAATTTCCCACACACTTCGCGGGCATTTTCAAAGTGACGGAAAGTAAAAGAAAAACCCCGCCGGAGCGGGGTGATGAAATTTTTTCAGGACACGGCTTTTACGCTCAAGTCTCAGAGATGGAAGGCGTTATGCTGCTCGAACCACGCAAACTGGCCGGCGGCAAAGACCGACATTTTACTGCCGCTGTGGCCGATGTCAGAGAGGTCCATAAAGTGCCAGTTGAACGGCGTATTGTTCTGTTCGGCACGCTGCTGGGATGTGGTGAAATAGCTTTCTGCACGTTCCAGCCGGTTAGTCCCCTGCGCCATCGCCTGTTTGGATTTACGCAGCAGATGATTTTCCGGATCGTCATCTTCAGCGCCCACGGCAATCAGCACCGGTTTCGCAAAATAATCATTGAGCTGTTGCTGGTTTACCGCCACTGGCGCTTCACGCAAACCATACGGCCAGCGCTGATCGGTATCCGGCAATGTCCACCAGCCGGCCGCAGCGCAGACGGCAGCTTTGACATTCGGCTCAGGCAATAACGTCAGCATGCGGTGAACGAACTGGCAGCCCGCGCTGTTCCCGAACAAATAGTATTGCTTCTGGCCAGTCACGCCCTGCTTTTGCAACGTCGTAAACAGATTATCGACCATGCTGAACGCCCACTGAGATTTAGGCAGACGGCGGTGCGTTTTGCTGTCCACCAGATTTCCAAGGTTGTACCCCGCCGCGCCCGGGAATTCCTGTTCGCTGAAATGCGGCACGATAACGCGCAAATGATACTGATCTGCAACGGTTATCCAGTCATTACGGTAGGTTGCCGCGTTGCGGTCAACGCCGGTCATGACCATCACTACCGGCGTATTTTCATCAGCCTCTGCGGGCTGGTAGGTGAAGACTTCCAGCGTCTTTTTACTCTGAGCCAGAGGAACATGCATGACACCGGCACCCGGCGGGAATATCAGCGGAGCTTTCGGTATAGCCGTTTTGGCGACCGGTGGCACTTTTGCCGCAGGCTGAACGGTTTTAGCCGCGGCGGGCGCGGCTTCCTGTGGGGGAGCCGTGGTTTCTGCCTGCACGCTGGCAGAGAACAACAGCGCCAGAACAGCGCAACGAAGCACAGTAATCATTCACTATCTCAACAGGTTAGTTTCTACCGGCTCACTGTAAGCCAGCAATGCGGGCGGAGTAAAGAGAGTAAAAGTCAGGATTTGGTGAAGAAAAGCGCAGTTAAGTCATGGCACGTAAGCCGGTATTCCGGTACTATGCCGCGTTTTTTCGAGCAACGAGACAGCCTCATGACCACCACATTATTTAAAGATTTTCAGTTCGAAGCCGCACACCATTTACCGCACGTCCCTGCCGGACACAAATGCGGCCGGTTGCATGGCCACTCTTTTACCGTTCGTATAGAAATCACCGGTGAAGTGGATCCGCACACAGGCTGGGTAATGGATTTCGCCGATCTGAAAGCTGCATTCAACCCGACGCTGGACCGCCTCGATCATTATAATCTGAATGATATTCCGGGCCTGGAAAACCCAACCAGCGAAGTGCTGGCGGAATGGATCTGGAATGAGATGAAGCCGAAGCTGCCTTTACTTTCCGCCGTGCGCGTGAAAGAAACTTGCACAGCGGGTTGCGTCTATAAAGGCTGATCCACCCGATATCGCTATTTAGGCGATATTTAAGTATTTATGGGTCTGCATCGACAGCCGCCAGTTCTTTGCAATGCAGGTCGCAATGCACAGTCTGGTGGCTTCTTCTTTTTGGCTGATAGGCTGCAACGCGATAATGCGTGATTTGCTGTCGGTCAGCGTTTCCAGCAATGCTTCCAGTGCGTCGATATCACGCTGACGCGCCACCGGATGTTTCACTTCATCAGCACGTTTCAGCGCCTGCGGCAGAATGTCGTACCCGCCACGCATATTCACTTTAGGTGAAACGGTGACCCAGGTATTCACTGAACAACGCACTTCATGCGTGCCGCTGGTTTCAATCTGACAACTGAAGCCGTTTTTCTCGAGCAAAGAGGTCAGCTCGGTCAGGTCATAAATGCACGGCTCGCCGCCGGTGATCACCACGTGACGGGCGGTGTAACCCTGTTGTGCAATGACGTCCAGCAACTGTTCTGACGTCGCGTTACCCCAGGCATCACTCTCTTCGGTTTTGACCAGAATGCGCTGCATATCGACTTCCCGATCGGCAATTTTATCCCAGGTGTGTTTGGTGTCGCACCAGCTGCAACCCACCGGGCAGCCTTGCAGGCGCACAAAAATCGCCGGCACGCCGGTAAAATAACCTTCCCCTTGCAGGGTTTCGAACATCTCATTAATCGGGTACTGCATCGTTTTCTCAGTCATCTCTAAAAAATCAGCGCGCATTATCACAGATAAGACGGGTGAGGCCAAACTTGTGCTGTAAATGAGTATGGCAGATTTGCCCGACACCATTTTTCAGGCATAAAAAAACCCGCCGGAGCGGGTTTTTAAGAAAGCGTTACAGGGCAGTAATTACTGACCTTTAACTTCTTTCAGACCGTTGAACGGAGCAGGAGTACCCTGTGCCGCCAGCGCTTCTTCGATACGGATCAGCTGGTTGTATTTAGCAACACGGTCAGAACGGCTCATAGAACCGGTTTTGATCTGGCCAGCAGCAGTACCGACCGCCAGGTCAGCGATGGTTGCATCTTCAGTTTCGCCTGAACGGTGAGAGATAACGGCAGTGTAGCCAGCATCTTTAGCCATTTTGATCGCAGCCAGAGTTTCGGTCAGTGAACCGATCTGGTTGAATTTGATCAGGATGGAGTTAACGATACCTTTGTCGATACCTTCTTTCAGGATCTTGGTGTTGGTTACGAACAGATCGTCACCCACCAGCTGGATTTTGTCGCCCAGAACTTTAGTCTGGTAAGCAAAGCCAGCCCAGTCAGATTCGTCCAGACCGTCTTCGATAGAAACGATTGGGTACTGTTTAGTCAGGTCTTCCAGGAAGTGAGTGAACTCTTCAGAAGTGAATGCTTTGTTGCCTTCGCCAGCCAGAACGTATTTGCCATCTTTGTAGAACTCAGATGCCGCACAGTCCATCGCCAGGGTGATGTCTTTGCCCAGTTCGTAGCCTGCTGCTTTAACCGCTTCAGCGATCACAGCCAGAGCTTCTGCGTTAGAACCCAGGTTTGGCGCGTAGCCACCTTCGTCACCAACAGCAGTACCCATGCCTTTAGATTTCAGAACTTTAGCCAGGGTGTGGAAAACTTCAGAACCCATACGGATGGCTTCTTTCAGCGTTTTCGCGCCAACAGGCTGAATCATGAACTCTTGAATATCAACGTTGTTATCAGCGTGTTCGCCGCCGTTGATGATGTTCATCATAGGCAGTGGCATAGAGTATTTGCCTGGGGTACCGTTCAGTTCTGCGATGTGAGCGTACAGTGGCAGACCTTTAGAAGCAGCAGCCGCTTTAGCAGCAGCCAGGGAAACAGCCAGAATCGCGTTAGCACCGAAGTTAGATTTGTTTTCGGTACCGTCCAGGTCGATCATGATTTTATCGATGTTAGCCTGGTCTTTTGCGTCTTTGCCCAATACAGCCTGAGCAATTGGACCGTTAACAGCAGCAACGGCTTTCAGAACGCCTTTGCCCAGGAAACGGGATTTGTCACCGTCACGCAGTTCCAGCGCTTCGCGGGAACCGGTAGAAGCACCTGATGGCGCAGCAGCCAGACCAACAAAACCACCTTCCAGATGAACTTCAGCTTCTACAGTCGGGTTACCACGTGAATCGATGATTTCGCGACCGATGACTTTAACGATTTTGGACATTAGGATTTCCTCAGTACAAGTTAACTAAAGCTTCAGACAAACGACGCATCTGCGACACGTCGTTTCCCCTGTATTTTATTTTACCTGACGCTTCTGATACTCACCGGCAGCCTTCACGAAGCCTGCAAACAACGGATGACCATCACGCGGCGTAGACGTAAATTCTGGATGGAACTGGCAAGCAACAAACCACGGATGGTTTGGCAGCTCGATAATTTCCACCAGTTGCTTATCGCCAGAGCGACCGGCTACGCGTAAACCTGCGGCTTCGATTTGTTTCAGCAGCATATTGTTCACTTCGTAACGGTGACGATGGCGTTCAACTATTGTCGGCTCGCCGTACATCTCGCGAACCAGGCTACCCTCGTTCAGGTGACATTGCTGACCACCTACACGCATGGTTCCGCCTAAATCACTGTCTTCGGAACGTACTTCGACGTTACCTTCTTCATCGCGCCATTCAGTGATGAGGGCGACTACCGGGAACTTACAGTCTGGCACAAATTCCGTTGAGTTGGCGTTATCCATACCCGCAACGTTACGGGCAAACTCAATCAACGCAACCTGCATACCCAGACAAATACCCAGATAAGGAATGTTGTTTTCACGCGCATAACGGGCTGTCGCGACTTTCCCTTCCACACCACGATAACCGAAGCCACCCGGGATTAGGATTGCGTCCAGGCCTTTCAGCACTTCGACGCCACGGGTTTCGACATCCTGTGAATCGATAAGTTTAATGTTCACGGTCAGACGATTTTTCAGGCCACCGTGTTTGAGCGCTTCAATCACAGACTTATACGCGTCTGGCAGCTCAATGTACTTACCGACCATACCGATGGTGACTTCACCGCCCGGATTAGCTTCTTCGTAAACAACCTGTTCCCACTCGGACAGATTGGCTTCCGGCGCGTTGATGCTGAAACGTTTACAAATATAGTCGTCCAGACCCTGAGATTTCAATAGGGCCGGGATTTTATAAATGGAATCAACATCTTTAAGGGAGATAACCGCTTTTTCCGGCACGTTGCAGAACAGCGCAATTTTTGCACGTTCGTTGGCAGGAACAGCGCGGTCAGAACGGCAGATCAGCACGTCTGGCTGGATACCGATAGACAGCAGTTCTTTCACAGAATGCTGAGTCGGTTTTGTTTTCACTTCACCGGCAGCGGCCATGTACGGCACCAGGGTCAGGTGCATGTACAGCGTATGTTCACGGCCCACTTCAACCGCCATCTGACGAATCGCTTCCAGGAACGGCAGGGATTCGATATCACCGACAGTACCGCCAATTTCAACCAGCACGACATCGTGGCCTTCGCCGCCTTCAATGATGCGTTCTTTGATGTTGTTGGTGATGTGCGGGATAACCTGAATGGTCGCGCCGAGATAATCGCCGCGGCGCTCTTTGCGCAGCACGTCAGAATAGATACGGCCTGTGGTGAAGTTGTTGCGGCGAGTCATCTTGGTGCGGATGAAACGCTCGTAGTGACCCAGATCGAGATCGGTTTCAGCGCCATCTTCGGTAACGAAGACTTCGCCGTGTTGAGTCGGGCTCATCGTACCCGGATCCACGTTGATATACGGGTCCAGTTTCATGATGGTCACGTTGAGGCCACGGGCTTCGAGAATAGCCGCCAGAGAGGCTGCGGCAATGCCTTTACCCAGAGAGGATACGACCCCGCCGGTCACAAAAATATAATTAGTTGTCATGCTGAACCTGAGAGGTTAGGTTTAAAGATGATGGAGTAACCAAGACGGGAAAACAGTATACCGGAACCTTGTGTGCGCCACAAATAATCGTTTTGCTGTCCATCATCGTTTCCTTGCCGTCAGTTCAGAAGGGTTTTGCCTTTCAGCCCTTCCCTCTCAGTCTTTCAAAAACAAACAGTTAGCTGATAAAACATGCATTACTGTTCGCATAACTCACTAAAACATCTTAGATTTCAATTTGTTGGACTTTAATGCTCGCAGATCAGCGTTTTAGCCCCTGAATGACACTGAGCTTAACCGTTTCAGCATTGTCAGATCTTGTCGCCGATCAAAGTCGTATTCGCCGATCTCAGTCTTCCTGCTTTTTCACCTGCTGCCAGGCAGCTTCCATCTGTTCTAGCGTGGCGTCTTCCATATTTAACCCTTTGCTGCGAATAATCTCCTCAACCTGCCGGAAACGACGCTCAAACTTGCGGTTAGCGGCCTGCAATGCATCTTCCGCTTTATGGCCGAGATGACGTGAAAGATTAACGGTCGCGAACAGCAGATCGCCGATCTCCTCACCCAGTTTTTCCTCGTCGATCACGGCCTGACGCGCTTCAAACATCACCTCGTCGATTTCTTCGTACACTTTGTCGAGCACCGGCCCGAGCGTCGTCCAGTCGAAGCCGACATTGGAACAGCGCTTCTGAATTTTGTGTGCTTTCATCAGCGCTGGCAGAGCAGACGGAATGTCATCGAGCGCGGAATGCAGGGATTTTTCCGCCCGCTCCTGCGCCTTACGCGCTTCCCATTTTACCAGCACGTCTTTGCTGCTGGCCTCTTTCGACCAGGCCGCTTCAGTGCCAAAGATCTGCGGATGGCGGCGCTCTAATTTGTCTGAAATGGCGTTGCAGATATCGTCAAATTCAAACAATCCCTGCTCGCTGCCCATTTGCGCGTAGAACACCACCTGGAACAGCAGATCTCCCAGTTCGTCGCGCACATCGGCGTAATCTTTGCGGGCAATCGCGTCCAGCACTTCGTAGGTTTCTTCCAGCGTATATGGCGCGATAGTCTCGAATGTCTGCTCTTTATCCCAGGGGCAACCGGCTTGGGGGTCACGCAGAGTTTTCATGATGGTGAGCAAACGTTGCAAAGGAGTTTCAGTCATGGCGCCCGTCCGTTTTAAAATTTTTTCTGGCGGAATAAAAATAGAAAAGGCCCGACTGGCGGGCCTTGAGATAAAGATAATCAACTACCGTGCAGTCGCTTCGCTTCAATAACGTCAGGAAGCTGATTCAGTTTGGCAATCACGCGCCCCAGAACCTGAGGGTTGTAGATTTCGATATCCATATCGATGGTTGCCAGTTGCTGCTTGGTATCACTGCGACTGGCTACGCCGAGCACGTTCACTTTTTCGTTGGCCAGAATAGTCGTGATATCACGCAGCAGCCCGCTGCGGTCGTTCGCGACCACACGCACCACCAGTGAATAGCCGCTGGAATAGCTTTCGCCCCACACGGCGTCTACCACGCGTTCCGGCGCATTCGAGCGCAAATCTTCCAGCTGATCACAATCGGCGCGGTGGATGGAAATCCCGCGCCCCTGCGTGATGTAGCCGACGATTTCATCGCCCGGAATTGGCTGGCAACAACGGGCAATGTGGTGCATCAGATTGCCCACGCCTTCGACCACGACGCGGCCATTATCTTTGGTACGCGTCGGTGGTGGCGTGGTTTTCTGCGTCAGCTGGCGCAGCGCTTCTTTATCCAGTTCTTCCGCGCTCGGCTTTTTCAGCTGCGATTGCAGGAAGTTAACCATCTGGTTGATGCGGATATCGCCGTTACCGATCGCGGCCAGAACCTCGTCGAGCGAGTTCACGTTGTAGCGCGGCAGAAGCAGTTTCTCGGCATCTTTGATGCTGATATCCAGCCGGTCCAGTTCATCGTCGAGGATTTGTTTACCGGCAATAATGTTCTTATCGCGATCCTGCTTACGGAACCAGTTCTGGATTTTAGAACGCCCGCGGCTGGTAGTGACATAACCGAGGCTCGGGTTCAGCCAGTCGCGGCTTGGGTTCGCATGCTTCTGGGTGATGATTTCAATCTGATCGCCCATCTGCAACTGATAGGTAAACGGCACGATACGCCCGCCGATTTTTGCCCCGATACACCGGTGACCGACATCACTGTGGATGTGATAAGCGAAGTCGAGCGGCGTGGAGCCCATCGGCAGATCGATAACATCGCCTTTTGGCGTAAACACGTAAACGCGGTCGTCGAAGACCTGACTGCGCACTTCGTCGAGCATTTCGCCCGAATCGGCCATTTCTTCCTGCCACGCGATAAGTTTACGCAGCCACGCGATGCGCCCTTCATAACCACCGCTGCGGCCACCGACCACGGCGGTACCTTCTTTGTATTTCCAGTGCGCGGCGACGCCCAGCTCGGCGTCTTCGTGCATCTGGCGGGTACGGATCTGCACTTCCAGCGTTTTACCGCGCGGCCCCAAAACAACGGTATGTATCGACTGATAACCGTTTGGTTTCGGGTTAGCGACGTAATCGTCAAACTCATCCGGCAGATGGCGGAAATGGGTGTGCACAATCCCTAACGCGGCATAGCAATCCTGCAAACGTTCCACCACGATACGCACGGCGCGCACGTCGAAGAGTTCATCGAAGGACAGGGATTTTTTCTGCATCTTGCGCCAGATGCTGTAGATATGTTTCGGGCGGCCATAAACATCAACTTTGATGCCCTCTTCCGCCATCGCATTTTTAACGGTCGAGACAAAATCGTCGATGTACTGCTCGCGGTCAATACGTCGCTCGTGCAGCAGTTTGGCAATGCGTTTGTATTCGTCGGGATGCAGATAGCGGAAGCAGAAATCTTCCAGCTCCCATTTGAGCTGGCCGATACCCAGGCGGTTCGCCAGCGGCGCATAGATATTGGTACACTCTTTTGCAGCCAGTACGCGCTCTTCTTCCGGCGCGTCTTTGACTTCACGCAGATGCGCAATACGTTCTGCGAGCTTGAGCACCACGCAGCGGAAATCTTCCACCATCGCCAGCAACATGCGGCGGACGTTATCCACCTGCTCGGAGCCCATCGAATCGTTTTGTGTGGCTTTCAGCTGGCGGATGGCGTCCATATCACGGACACCGTGAACCAAATCCGTGATGCCTTTGCCGAATTGCTGCGTGAGGGTTTCTTCGTCGATGATGCCGTCATCGACCAGCGGGAACAGCAGCGCGGCGCGCATACTGTCGTTATCCATGCTGAGGGTCGAGAGGATTTCAACCATTTCCAGACCGCGCCACAGCAGAAGTGACGCGTCAGGATGGCCCTGCGTTTGCTGTTCGCAGTAGCGCCAGGTTTCGGCTAAACGCTCACATGATTGCTGGCTGGACAGCCCTAAACTGTTGATCCAATCGTCGAGCGCAAACTCGCCAGCCGTATTCAGATGTGCACTTCTTACCGCAACCATACCCTCTCCCTACGTTTCTGATACAACGCCTGTATCAGACGGGTTGATAAACAGAGCCATCGATTCAAGGTGCCCGGTGTGCGGGAACATATCCAGCATACGAACCTGAGCTAAGCGATAACCCGCCTCCAACAAAATTTTACTGTCCCGGGCCAAAGTCGTGGGATTGCAGGACACGTACACCACGCGCCTCGGGGCAAGCTTAATAATCTGCGTCATTACGCCAGCAGCGCCGCCCCGGGCCGGATCCAGCAGGACTTTCGTGAAGCCTTGCGCCGCCCAGGGTTGCTTACTGACATCGTCTTCCAGATTTTCGTGAAAGAACGACACATTATCTAATCCATTATTCCGGGCATTATCTTGCCCATTCGCCACCAGTGTAGCAACACCTTCGACGCCGACAACCTGCTTAGCTCTTTTTGCCAGCGGCAGGGTGAAATTTCCCATCCCGCAGAACAAATCCAGCACGCGATCTTCAGGTGTCAGTTCCAGCCACTGCAAGGCCTGTGCCACCATTTGCTGGTTAACCGCATCATTGACCTGAATAAAATCACGCGGACCAAATTTCAGATTCAAACCCTCAATCTGGTAATAAGGCGTCTCGCCGCATAAACGCTCCAGCGTATCACTGTCGGGCGCCAGGAAAATCGTCAGCTGATGTAGCGCGGCAAATGCTGTCAGACGCGCACGATCGGTTTCACTGAGCGGATCAAGATGACGCAGCACCAGCAGCGGACCATTATCCGCCAGCACCAGTTCCAGATGCCCGAGGCGTTTCGCCGCCGTCAGCGAGGAGAGGCATTTCTGCACCGGCACCAACAGTTGCTCCAGTTCAGGGCGCAGCACCGGGCATTTTGTGATGGCAACCAGATCGTTCGACCCTTCCTGACGAAATCCCATCACCAGCGGACCGTTCACGGTTCCGGCTTTACGTCCCGGTTTAACGCCGGCGATTTGTAATCCCAGACGCGCGCGACGGCGGTAGCCGTATTGCGGACCGGCAATCACCGGCTGTTCCTGCGCCTGCACGCCAGTTT
This sequence comes from Rahnella sp. BIGb0603, assembly GCF_024808755.1. Classification (NCBI taxonomy): domain Bacteria; kingdom Pseudomonadati; phylum Pseudomonadota; class Gammaproteobacteria; order Enterobacterales; family Yersiniaceae; genus Rahnella; species Rahnella sp. BIGb0603. The sequence continues at coordinate 108,810 of NZ_JANUEX010000011.1, forward strand.
CGCGGGAGATCAGGCGCAACAATGACGCCGCTTTACTGCGCTGTTGCAGCGCCTCGCTGGCGTGCTGCTGCTGACAGCCTCCGCACGTCGAATAATGCGGGCACTGCGGTTTTACGCGCTCGGCACTGGTATTCAGCAAACGTTTCAGACGCCCTTTGGCGTACTTGCTTTTATCTTCTGTTAAAGTGACTTCCGCCTGTTCGTCAGGCAGTAAACCACTGACAAATACCGCTTTGCCGTTGTGACGCGCAACACCCTGCCCGAAAGCATCAAGGTCGGTGGCGGTCACAGTTATCGTTTGCCGGGTCGTCACGCGGCGGTTCGGAGAGTAGAATTGAGCCATTATTGTCGATTGCACGCTGGTTTATTAAGCTTACTTTAGGTAATTCTCCCACATTGGAACCTCATGACCAAATATAGCCTTCGCGCACGGATGATGATCCTGATTCTGGCACCGACGTTAATGATCGGTTTGCTGCTCAGCACTTTCTTTGTGGTGCACCGCTACAACGAGTTGCAGAACCAGCTGACAGACGCCGGAGCTAGCATTATCGAACCTCTGGCGGTCGCGAGCGAATACGGCATGACGTTCCGCGAACGCGAACCGGTGAAGCGCCTGATCAGCCGCCTGCACCGCAATCACTCAGATATTGTCCGCAGCATCAGCGTTTTCGACGGCGACAACAAACTGTTCGCTACCTCCAACTCGCTGCGCGAAGGCAGCCCGTTACAGGTGAAAAGTGTCGACGATATTCCGCGCAGCCTGACCAAAGTTCGCGCCGGCGATATGTTAATCCTGCGCACGCCGATTCAGGCCGAAAACCACACGGAAACGGATGATGAAGCTTTCATGTTGTCTCAGGAACACATGCTAGGCTATATCGCCATTGAGCTGGATTTACGTTCCGTGCGCCTTGCGCAATATCAGGAAGCGTTCGTTTCCACCATGCTGCTGTTGCTGTGTCTGGGGATCGCCACCCTGTTTGCTTACCGCCTGATGCGCGACGTCACCGGCCCCATACGCAATATGGTCAATACGGTTGACCGTATCCGCCGCGGCCAGCTCGACAGCCGCGTGGAAGGCAATATGCCGGGCGAGCTGAGCATGCTGAAAAACGGCATTAACTCGATGGCGATGTCGCTGACGGCGTATCACGAAGAAGTGCAGCAGAACATCGATCAGGCCACGTCAGATTTGCGTGAAACGCTTGAGCAGATGGAAATCCAGAACGTCGAGCTGGATCTCGCGAAAAAACGTGCGCAGGAAGCCGCACGTATTAAATCTGAATTCCTGGCCAATATGTCCCACGAGCTGCGTACGCCGCTGAACGGCGTGATTGGCTTCACCCGTCAGACGCTGAAAACACCGCTCTCGCCAACGCAGGCGGATTACCTGCAAACCATCGAGCGTTCCGCGAATCACCTGCTGACCATCATTAATGACGTCCTGGACTTCTCGAAGCTGGAAGCCGGCAAGCTGGTGCTCGAACATATTCCCTTCGCCCTGCGTGAAATGCTCGATGAAGTGGTGATCCTGCTCGCCCACACCGCGCATGATAAGGGGCTGGAGCTGACGCTGAACGTCCACAACAACGTGCCGGAAAACGTTCTCGGCGACCCGATGCGCATGCAGCAAGTGGTTACTAACCTGCTGGGAAATGCGATTAAATTCACCGAAAGCGGTAACATTGATATCAATGTTGAATTGCGCTCGCAGAATAATTTGCAAGTAGAACTGGAAGTGCAGATCCACGATACCGGCATCGGGATTTCCGAGCGCCAGCAGTCGCAGCTTTTCCAGGCCTTCCGTCAGGCAGATGCCAGCATTTCACGCCGTCACGGCGGCACCGGTCTGGGGCTGGTCATCACTCAGCGTCTGGTCAAAGAAATGGGCGGCGACATCAGCTTCTACAGCCAGATCAACCGCGGTTCGACGTTCTGGTTCCACGTCACGCTGGAACTCAATGAAAACCGCCACGTGACGCCGGTTTCTATGAGCGGCCTTGAAGGCAAACGTCTGGCCTACGTCGAAGCCAACCCGGCGGCGGCGAAAGCCACGATGGAAATCCTGCAAGCCACACCGCTTGATATCACCCACCGCACCACGTTGGCGGCGCTGCCGGATGCGTATTACGACATGATGCTGTGCAGCATTCCGGTCAAACCGGATCAGACGCTCTCCGATTACGACGGCAAACTGAAAAAAGTGCTGAGCATGACGCGCCACCTTCTGCTGGCGTTGCCGAGCCAGTTCCAGGTCGATGCCGAAGAACTGAAACGACGCGGCGTGCAGGCTTGCCTGATCAAACCGATGTCCAGCATCCGCCTGCTACCTTTGTTGCTTAAAGAACAACAGACCTCGGTCAGGGTGATTAACAACGAAGAAGGCCGGACTTCGCGCCTGCCGCTGACCGCAATGGCGGTGGACGATAACCCGGCGAACCTCAAACTGATTGGCGCGTTGCTCGAAGAACTGGTGGAAACCACCGTGCTGTGCCACAGCGGTGAGGAAGCGATTGAAGTCGCGCGTCATACCGATCTGGATATTATTTTGATGGATATTCAGATGCCGGATATCGACGGTATCCGCGCCAGCGAAATCATTCACCAGATGGCGCGCCACGCGAATACGCCGGTCGTCGCGGTCACCGCGCACTCGCTGAGCGGCGAGCGCGAACAACTGCTGAAACTCGGCATGGATGATTATCTGGCGAAACCCATCGACGAAAGCATGCTGAAAAATGTGCTGTCGCGTCATCATTCTCATCAGACGCAGCTGAATTCGCCGTTACAAACCGAAGAAAAACTCGCGCCAATCAGTACGCTCGACTGGCAGCTGGCGCTGAGCCAGTCCGCCAATAAAGTCGCGCTGGCGCAGGATTTACTGCAAATGCTGGTGGAGTTCCTGCCGCAGGTGGCCGAACGGGTGGAAGCCATCACGCGTAACGAGCCGGATAACGATATTCTGGCGCTTATCCATAAACTGCACGGCAGTTGCAGCTACAGCGGCGTGCCGCGCCTGAAACAGCTTTGTTTCTACATCGAACAACAACTGCGTCAGGGCGTAAGCGTCGATGCGCTGGAGCCGGAATGGTTCGAGCTGCTCGACGAAATCGAAAATGTGAAACAGGCTGCGGTGGCATATTTGCCGAGGTAAAACCGCAAAATAAAACGCCCGATCATGCCGGGCGTTTTGGTTTCTGCAAATCAGCGCATCAGAACCAGGTTTTCACCGCGCCGGTGACATCCCATTGTTCATTAACCAGCAATAACTGACGCCATTTGTCGAACGTCAGGCACGGATGGCAGATATCAAACACCAGCATATCGCCGACTTTCAGATCCGCATTTTCCGGGATCGACATAAACGCATGCTGATCCATCATCGCGTAAACTTTCCAGTTCTCAGGCGCAGGCACCACGGTGGTGTAACCGGCCTGCGTGGCGCTGCGCGGACGGAAATGCCCGGCGGCTTTCGGATAACCGGCGTCATAACCCGCATCGCGCTTGCCTAAAGCGATAATCGCCCTGCCCGGTTCCGGCAAAGACTGCACCGCCGCCCAGACCTGCAACGCGGGTTGTAAACTGCTGTTCATCTCACGCGCCACAGGATTGCTGGTTTGCATACGTTCCAGCGCCGCCTGATACGCACCAACGTCATGCGTCACGTAGCAACCCGAACGCAAAATGATATCCAGCGTATAACGCTTTTGCGCATCCAGATGCGGATCTTCCCGCGTCAGTTCTTCCGCCACTACGTCAAACCAGGCCGAACCGGCACCGGTTAAAATCACCGTGGGTTCAGCGAATTCCCCGGCCTGCGCCAGCACTTCGGTGCGTGCCAGAACATGACGCAGAAAAGTGCGGATTACCGCTTCGTCGTTGCTGACTCCTTCATAAAGTTCAACGCCCACCAGCGCCAGCGATTGCGGCCAGCGTTTCACGGCGGCGAGTACGTCGGCTTCCTGCTGATCTGTGCGGATCCCGGTGCGGCCACCCACAATCCCGTATTCAAACATGATCCGCAATCTGAGCTGCTGGCCGGCAAAATAGTGCCCGAGCGCGTTCACGTTTTCGGCTGAATCCACAATGCAGGTGAAATCAAAATCAGGATCTTCGCGCAGCAGTCCGGCGATCATCGCCATATTGCCTTTACCGACCAGCTGATTCGCCATAATCACTTTGCGGACGCCGTGCTGAAATGCCACGTTCACCTGCGGCGCGGTTGCCAGCGTGATGCCCCACGCGCCGTATTGCGTTTGCAGCTGATACAGTTCAGGGCTCATGGTCGTTTTGCCGTGCGGTGCCAGTTTCAGCCGGTAGCGCTGGATAAATTCACGCATCCAGGAAAGATTGTGTTCGATTCTCTCTTCAAGCAGAACGGCGACCGGCAGGCTGACGTCTTCACGGAGAATATTCCAGCCCTGCGCGCGGATATCGCCCGTCAGCGCACCGGCTTTCAGCGTTCCTAATCCTTTGGTTTGAGTTTCTACCGGCTGCTTCGAAAAATCAGTCTCTGACATGCGTGTTTTCTCATTGGCGAATGTCTCTAAAACCTAACGTAAAATCGCCGCAAATAAAATACAAAAACCGGCGCAGGCTGGGCCTGGACACCGGTTTTTTATACTGACCGTTTCAGCTCAGAGTTTTTGCGATAACTTAATGGTGGCGGCAATATTACGTGCCGACTTGCGCAGATTGTCTGCGGCATTTTTCAGAGCATCATCCAGCGTACAAATGCTGTAAAGCACACTGAAAACGGCGTCCAGTCCGTGGCTGTAAACGACATCCACATCTTTGGTCAGGCTGCCTGCGATACCAATGACAGGTTTGTTATAACGCTTGGCGACGCGCGCGACACCAATCGGCACTTTACCGTTGATGCTCTGGCTGTCGATGCGCCCTTCGCCGGTGATAACCAGCGTGGCGTCTTTCACCAGCGCATCAAGACCCAGCGCGTCCGTGACAATCTCAATACCCTGACGAAGTTCAGCATGGCAGAATCCGAACAACGCCGCGCCCATTCCGCCTGCCGCGCCGGCACCCGGAACATGCTCAACGTCAATGCCCAGATCCTTTTTGATCACCCGCGCATAATGATGCAGATAGCTATCGAGCTGTTCGATCATTTCCGGCGTCGCGCCTTTTTGCGGCCCGAAGATCGCAGAAGCGCCGTCTTTTCCGGTCAGCGGATTGGTGACATCACAGGCCACTTCAAAGCGGCATTTTTTAATTCTGGGATCCAGTTCGCTGATGTCGATATGGTGCAGTTTCTCCAGCTCGCCACCCCCCTGACCAATTTGCTTGCCTTCTTTGGTCAGCAGTTTTGCGCCCAGCGCCTGCATCATGCCTGCCCCGCCGTCATTTGTGGCGCTACCGCCGATGCCAATAATGCAATGTTTAACGCCATGGTCGAGCGCGGAATGGATCAGCTCGCCCGTACCGAAAGAGGTGGTTTTGAGGGGGTTGCGCTGCGCCGCAGGCACACTTTCAAGCCCACTGGCGGCCGCCATCTCAATGAAAGCGATTTTCTCATCCCCGGAGAGCCCGAAGAAAGCCTCAAGTGGCGTGCCCAGCGGCCCGGTGACAGTCACCTTAACCACGCGGCCTCCGGTCGCCGCCACCATCGCTTCGACGGTGCCTTCACCACCGTCAGCAACCGGCAGTTTGACATACTCCGCCTCGGGGAAAATCTCACGGAAACCACTCTCGATGGCCTTTGCCACATCCAAAGCAGACAAACTTTCTTTGTATGAATCCGGTGCGATCACTATTTTCATAAAGTCATTACCTTCATAAACTGCACGCGCCGAAGTGGAAAAGCGTCCTGTCAGTTTTGCATCCTGCCTGAAGGGAAACGCGGCCTGTTTGACGATTTTAGGCCACGTTGCCACCACAGACTAACGGGTAACTTCAACCTTCGCTAAGGTTTCATAATAGCGTGCAATGGCGCTATGGTCAGATTGCCCGTGACCATCCGCTTTCAGTGCCTGCATCATTTCCATGACCAGCGAGGTCAGAGGCAGTTGCGCGCCGACGCCGTGAGAAGTGTCCAGCGCGTTGGCTAAATCTTTGATATGCAAATCGATACGGAATCCCGGTTTGAAGTTGCGATCCATCACCATCGGCGCTTTTGCTTCCAGAACCGTACTTCCCGCCAGACCGCCGCGAATCGCCTGGAAAACTAAATCAGGATCCACGCCCGCTTTGGTCGCCAGCACCAGCGCTTCGGACATCGCCGCAATGTTCAGCGCCACAATGACCTGATTCGCCAGTTTGGTGACGTTTCCTGCGCCGATATCACCGGTATGCACCACGGAACCGGCCATGGATTTCATGATTTCATAGCATTTTTCGAAGACCGTTTTATCTCCGCCGACCATGACGGACATGGTGCCGTCGATGGCTTTCGGTTCGCCGCCGGAAACCGGCGCATCGAGCATCGCGATTTCTTTCGCGGCCAGCGCCTGGCTGATTTCACGGCTGGCCAGCGGCGCGATAGAACTCATGTCGATGAAAATCGTACCCGGACGCGCGCCTTCAATCAGGCCATTTTCGCCCAGCGCCACTTCTTTGACCTGCGGTGAATTCGGTAACATAGTGATGATGACGTCAGAGAGCGCAGCGACCGCTTTCGGTGTTTCCGCGGACGTTGCGCCCAGTTTCACCACTTCGCCGACCGCGTCCTGATTACGATCCATCACGACAACCTCATAACCTGCTTTCAGCAGGTTTTTGCTCATAGGTTTGCCCATGATGCCTAAACCAATAAAGCCAATTTTCATTCGGGTATCCTCTTTATATTGATGTGATGAGACCGGTTCACTGGGTAAAGCGATCGCACAGCGCCTGAGTACCGGCGCGGAAAACGCCTAAATCACTACCGACGGCAACAAAGGTTGCGCCCCAGTCCAGATAGCGACGTGCGTCCGCTTCAACCGGTGCCAGAATGCCGCTGGCCTTGCCGTGTGCTTTTGCACGTTCAAAAATGTGACGGATTGCCGCCTGAACTTCCGGGTGTCCGGCATTACCGAGATGTCCCATGGCCGCTGCCAGATCGCTCGGGCCGACAAAGATGCCGTCGATGCCGTCAACGGCCGCAATCACATCAAGGTTGTCGACGCCTTGCTGACTTTCGATCTGCACCATAACCGCGATGTTGTCGTTAATGCTGGTGAAATAATCCGGCACGGTGCCGAACATATTGCTGCGATGAGAAACCGAAACGCCGCGGATCCCCGCTGGCGGATAACGGGTAGACGCCACGGCGCGTTCGGCCTGTTCCTGTGTTTCAACAAACGGGATCAGGAAGTTATAGAAACCAATATCCAGCAGGCGTTTGATGACGACCGGATCATTAAATTGCGGGCGCACAACCGGCGCACTGCGGCTGCCTTTCAGCGCCATCAGCTGCGGAACAAACGTCGTGACATCATTCGGCGCGTGTTCGCCATCAAGCAGCAGCCAGTCAAAACCCGCCACACCGAGCACTTCTGTGGAGATCGGATTGCACAGCGCTGACCAGCAGCCAATCAGGGTTTTCCCTTGCAATAAGTCCTGGCGAAACCGGTTTGGAATCATTTGATTACTCATCTCTAACCTCGTTATGGAGCGGGAGCCGGAGTGCCCGGAAAACCCGCCATCGCAATTTACTGTTTTCGAGTTTCAGACGCTTAGGTTCAGCAGCATCGGGCCGGAGCTGAACTCTCATGTTGCACATCACACTATTTATGCAAAATTTTTCGCAGGAAAAAATTCAGTTTTGGAATACTGTTTTATTTTTCTATTTTCTATTATTTCCTGCGAAAAAAACTTATATAAAACCCGCGTTTCGTGCATTTATCCTTGCGTTAAATTAACCCACAGGGTGTTCCAAAATGCTTCCTGAGAGCCAATACAGTATAAAAAACAGGGCTCAAAATAACACTGTGCAATCGCACAAGAATGCACGATGTTATTGTGACTATTCTTTTGCATACACACATCAGCGTGGGAGGAGAATCACAGATTGTGAAAACCGGATATCCCTGCAAATCAAAGGGTGATATTCATCACATTTAATCTGTCACCTGCCCCACAGAATAACGCTCTGCGGGCAAAAAGCTGGTCAGTTGCACAATGAGCTTCCGGCATCAGTCCTTTATAATGAACTCCCTCTTCCGTACGGACAGCAAGAGTGTCAGCGTAACGTTCAGAGAATTACCTGAAGCCTTCTTTCAGGATATTTAATAAAGCGGAGACAGTTATGTCACGTAATAAAGATAAAGAACATGCTACCGAAGCGCTTTTTATAAAGGTTCATGAAAGCGATAACGTTGCTATTATTGTTAATGACAATGGTTTAAAAGCCGGCACCCGATTTTCTAACGGTCTGGAATTAATTGAGCATATCCCGCAAGGCCACAAAGTGGCTTTAACCCCTATTGCGAAAGGCGGCGATATAATTCGTTATGGTGAAGTCATTGGTTATGCCGTTCGGGATATCGCGCGAGGCGGCTGGATTGATGAATCCCTGGTAGAGCTGCCGGTTGCGCCGGAACTCAACAGTCTGCCGCTGGCGACACGTGTCCCGCAACCGTTGCCGCCGCTGGAAGGTTATACGTTCGAAGGTTATCGCAATGATGACGGCAGCGTAGGCACGAAGAACCTTCTGGGGATCACCACCAGCGTTCACTGCGTGGCGGGCGTAGTGGATTACGTGGTGAAAATCATCGAGCGTGATTTATTACCAAAATTCCCCAATGTCGACGGCGTTGTTGCACTCAATCACCTTTACGGTTGCGGCGTGGCAATCAACGCGCCCGCGGCCATTGTGCCGATCCGTACTATCCACAATCTGGCGCTGAACCCGAATTTTGGCGGCGAAGTGATGGTCGTCGGGCTGGGTTGCGAGAAATTGCAGCCGGAACGTTTGCTGGAAGGTACGCCGGACGTGCAGGCGATTTCGCTCGATGACACCCACATCGTGCGTTTGCAGGATGAACAGCACGTCGGCTTCCAGTCGATGGTGGACGATATTCTCACCGTCGCGCAGTTCCATCTTCAGCGCCTGAACAGCCGCCAGCGCGAAACCTGCCCGGCGTCGGATCTGGTCGTCGGCACACAATGTGGCGGCAGTGACGCGTTCTCGGGCGTTACGGCGAACCCGGCAGTCGGCTTTGCATCGGACCTGCTGGTGCGCTGCGGCGCGACCGTGATGTTCTCCGAAGTCACCGAAGTCCGCGACGCCATCCATCTGCTGACACCGCGAGCGGCTGACGTGGATGTCGGGAAACGCCTGCTGGAAGAAATGGCCTGGTATGATAATTACCTGTCGATGGGCCAGACCGATCGCAGCGCCAACCCGTCGCCGGGCAACAAAAAAGGCGGTCTGGCGAACGTGGTCGAAAAAGCGCTCGGCTCGATCGCCAAATCCGGCACCAGTGCTATCTCGGAAGTTCTGTCACCCGGACAGCGTCCGACGAAAAAAGGTTTGATCTACGCCGCCACACCTGCCAGCGATTTTGTCTGCGGTACGCAGCAACTGGCGTCAGGCATTACCGTGCAGGTGTTCACCACCGGTCGCGGTACGCCTTACGGCCTGCTGGCAGTTCCGGTCATTAAGATGGCGACGCGTACCACGCTGGCAAACCGCTGGCATGACCTGATGGACATCAACGCAGGGACGATCGCAACCGGTGATGCGACTATCGAAGACGTCGGCTGGGAGTTGTTCCGCTTTATTCTGGATATCGCCAGCGGCCGTAAGAAAACCTGGTCAGACACCTGGGGCATCCACAATGCGCTGGCGGTGTTTAACCCGGCGCCGGTGACCTGAGTTTTAGTGTTTCAGGAAAGCAAAAGGCCAGCAAATGCTGGCCTTTTCTGTTTTTGTGCGTCTGGGGCGTCAGGATTTATTTCACCGCAGCACCGGTCTGTTCTGCACCGACCAGACCGACTTTCAGATAACCGGCTTTACGCAAGTTATCCATCACGCTCATCAGCGTTTCGTAATCCACGGTCTTATCCGCACGGAAGAAAATCGTACTCTGCTTGTTACCCTGCGTGCGCTGGTCAAGCATCGCGGTCAGGTTGTCGCTGTTTACCGGGTTATCGCCGAGGAACAGCTGCTTGTCAGATTTCACCGTCAGGAAGATCGGCTTCTCAGGACGCGGCTGCGCTTTTGCCGTCGAGGCCGGTAAGTCTACCCGCACATCGACGGTAGCCAGCGGCGCTGCCACCATGAAGATAATCAGTAACACCAGCATGACGTCGATAAAAGGCGTGACGTTGATGTCATGCATTTCACCGCTTTCGTCGATATCGTCGTTTAACCGAATAGCCATAATCTGTTCTTATCCTACGCGTAACTGGCCTGTCTGACCGCGTGGCGCATCGCCTTCGCTGGCAGCCAGATCCAAATCACGACCCTGCAACAGAATAATCTGCGCCGCCACATCGCCTACCTGATGGCGGTAAGAGGTAATGGTACGGGCGAAAATGTTGTAGATAACCACGGCCGGGATCGCAGCAATCAGGCCGACAGCCGTTGCCAGCAAGGCTTCAGCGATACCCGGTGCGACGACCGCAAGGTTGGTGGTCTGCGTTTGCGCGATACCAATGAAGCTGTTCATGATGCCCCAGACTGTACCGAACAGGCCGACGAACGGAGAAATTGCCCCGATGGTCGCCAGTATGCCGTTGCCACGCCCCATGTAACGGCCAGCGGCGCTGACGCGGCGCTCAAGGCGGAAACCGGTACGTTCTTTAATACCGTTGTTGTCGGTGGAACCGGCAGACAACTCCAGTTCGTTCTGCGCATCGCGAATCATCTGCGCGCTGATGCTGCTGGCGGCAAAGCTTTCGGCCTGCTCAGCGGCTTCATCCAGCGTACGCACGGAAGACAACGCATCGAATTCGCGACGCATGCGCCGTTTACCGCTGAAGACTTCAGCGCCTTTGCTAAACAGCAGCGCCCAGGTGACGACGGAAGCCAGCAGCAGGCCAATCATCACAGTTTTCACCACCACGTCAGCGTGGTGATACATGCCTAATACAGACAAATCGGTAGGAATGACAGGCGTCGCTTCGGTCGGCGCAGGTTGCATTAACGGAGCAGGGGTCGCATCAGCTGAAGCCGGTGCCGGGGTGTCAGCCGTTGCAGGTTGAGCCGCCGCAGAAGTCACGGCTTGTGCCGCAGGCGTCGCAGGTGCGGCCATCGCGTTGCCGCTTAAGCCAGCAACCAACATTAACGACATCAGTAGTGAAGTCGCCTCTTTCATCTTATTGCGAGCCGTTTTCACGCGTCGCCTCCAGCCAGAATCAGTGTGTAGAAGGAATGAATAACGCCGAATGATATCAAAGAAAAAGCCCTAATTGATAGTCGTTCTCATTATTATTTACATTGTCGCGCCTCGCGGCCCGCGTGTCATTGACAGATGACAAGGTTTATCGGGTTTGCATAAAGGATGAACAATTCCACCTTCATCACATTTCCTGCAAAAATCACATGGTAAATCAATCATCTGACTTTCATTACTAAAGGCAAAACAGCGTTTTAAATATTAAGTAACACCTTTTTACATTTGTTATGAGTTTGTGATAACGCTCAAATACCGCACAACACAAAATAGGATAAGGTGCTTGCACAGGCGAAGACCGCACACCGGCACGTCTTGTATCCCTATAATTTAAAAGCTTATTTAGACCTTTTTCATAATGAACAGGCCGGTTCTTCCGTTCGCCCTGATCGACGCTTGCTCTCATTTTCTTTCCCTTACCGAGTACCCTGGAGACAAACTGATGAAAATGCAGAAAGCACTTCTCAGCCTTTGCCTGAGTTCCGCCACCCTGTTATTTCCCCCTGCTCTTGCCGCGCAAACGCTGAAAGCCGCCGATGTGCATCCGCAGGGCTATCCCAATGTGGTCGCCGTTCAGCACATGGGCGAAAAGCTGCAACAACAAACCGACGGACGCCTGGAAATCAAAACGTTCCCCGGCGGTGTGCTCGGCGATGAAAAACAGGAAATCGAGCAGGCACAACTGGGCGCTCTGGATATTATCCGCGTATCCATGACGCCGGTTGCCTCGATTCTCCCTGAAATCAACGTATTCACCCTCCCGTATATTTTCCGCGATGAAGACCACATGCATAAGGTGCTGGACGGCCAGATTGGGAAATCAATCGGCGACAAGATCACCAGCAATCCCAACTCGCGTCTGGTATTTCTCGGCTGGATGGACGGCGGAACACGTAACCTGATCACTAAAGAACCGGTGGTGAAACCGGAAGATTTGCACGGCATGAAAATCCGCGTTCAGGGCAGCCCGATTGCGCTGGCGACGCTGAAAGCCATGGGCGCAAACCCGGTGGCGATGGGCGTCAGTGAGGTGTTCAGCGGGATGCAAACCGGGGTTATCGATGGCACGGAAAATAACCCGCCAACATTTGTCGCGCACAACTACCTGCCGGTGGTGAAAAACTACACCTACAGCCGCCACTTCATCATTCCGGAGCTGTTCCTGTATTCAAAAGTGAAGTGGGACAAGCTGAAACCCGAAGACCAGCAGTTGATCCTCAAACTGGCCAAAGAGGCGCAGGACGAGCAGCGCGAGCTGTGGAAAGCCTATAACGAGAAAGCGCTGGCGACGATGAAAGCGGGCGGCGTGAAATTCCAGGATATCGATCCGGCGACCTACGTGAAAGCCACGCAATCCGTGCGCGATGAATTCGGTAAAGACCATCAGGAACTGATGCAGCAAATCGCTGACGTTCAGTAATTCGTTGAACCGGGCAGCGTCCGCTGCCTCTTTCCCGACACTTCAGCGGAGGAACTTATGGTTTCCGGTTATCACACCCTGATGGACATCTTTTATCGTGGCGCAATGTGGCTGGCCGGGCTGGCTTTATTGCTGATGGTGGCGGTCATTCCCATCGGTATTTTCGCCCGCTACGTCCTGAACAGCGCCCTCTCCTGGCCTGAACCCATCGCGATTATGTGCATGGTGACATTCACCTTTATCGGTGCCGCCGTCAGCTACCGCGCGGGTTCGCACATTGTCGTCGCCATGGTCACCGACCGTCTGCCGCCTGCGATGAAAAAATTCTCTGCCTTGCTGGCTGACCTGATGATGCTGGCGATCAGCGTGTTTATTTTCTGGTACAGCCTGCAATTGTGCAGTGAACTCTGGCAGCAGCCGGTCGCGGAGTTCCCGCTGCTGACTGCCGGACAAACCTATCTGCCGTTGCCGGTAGGTTCTGCGCTGACGCTGTTATTCATCATTGAGCAGATCATTGCCGGACCGCAGCACCAGCGGCCTGTCGTGATGCTGGGCAATTCTGACGCCTGACCGGAGTCTGATATGGATGCATTAATCTTGTTGTTAACGCTGGCGGCGATGCTGGCGATTGGCGTACCGGTCGCCTATGCCGTCGGGCTTAGCGCGCTGGCCGGCGCGTGGTGGATTGATCTGCCGTTTGAAGCGCTGATGATTCAGCTGACTAACGGCGTGAACAAGTTTTCGCTGCTGGCGATCCCGTTCTTTATTCTGGCGGGTGCGATTATGGCCGAAGGCGGCATTGCCCGCAGGCTGGTGAGTTTTGCATATATTTTTGTCGGATTTATCCGCGGCGGTCTGTCGCTGGTGAACATCGTGGCATCGACATTTTTCGGGGCGATTTCCGGCTCTTCGGTGGCGGATACCGCATCAATTGGTTCGGTGATGATCCCGGAGATGGAGAAAAAAGGATATCCGCGCGATTTCGCCGCTGCCGTCACAGCCAGTGGTTCGGTGCAGGCTATTCTGACGCCGCCCAGCCATAACTCGGTGATTTACTCACTGGCCACCGGCGGCACCGTTTCAATTGCCGCGCTGTTTATCGCCGGTATTCTGCCCGGTTTGCTGCTCAGCCTGACGCTGATGGTGATGTGCGTATTATTCGCGCACAAACGCGGTTATCCGAAAGGCGAACGGGTGCCGTTCCGTCAGGCACTGAAGATTTTTATCGACACACTGTGGGGGCTGATGACGGTGGTCATCATCATGGGCGGTATTCTCAGCGGGATATTTACCGCAACGGAATCCGCAGCCATCGCCTGTTTATGGTCGTTCTTCGTCACTATGTTTATCTACCGCGATTATAAATGGAGCGAACTGCCGAAACTGATGTACCGCACGGTAAAAACCGTCAGCATCGTGATGATTCTGATTGGCTTTGCCGCCAGCTTTGGCGCGGTGATGACCTACATGCAGCTGCCGATGCGCATCACTGAATTCTTCACCTCCATTTCCGACAATAAATACGTGATCCTCATGTGGATCAACATCATGCTTCTGCTGATCGGCACACTCATGGACATGGCACCGATCATTCTGATCCTCACGCCTGTCCTGTTGCCCGTGGTCTTATCACTCGGCATTGATCCGGTGCATTTCGGCATGATCATGCTGGTGAATCTGGGGATCGGGCTGATCACTCCGCCGGTCGGTTCGGTGCTCTTTGTCGCCAGTGCAGTGAGTAAGCAGAGCATCGAAAAAGTGGTGAAAGCCATGTTGCCGTTCTACTGCGTGCTGTTTGCGGTGCTGATGCTGGTGACGTATATCCCGACCATTTCGCTGTTCCTGCCCAAACTTTTCGGCGTTTATACCGGCTGACGCCAGCCCGTGTTTCTCCCTTGCCCGTCGTGAAGACGGGCTTTTTTTGACCGTGTTGCTGAAATTTTCTCATCCACCCGCCAAAAGCCTGATCCCTGAAATTCATCATGTTAAGTTAATTGCATATCAGCGGATGCCACAGTGTGCCGCGCTACAAACAGGGTGAAATACGGATTATGTCGTCTAAAAAAATTGAAACCGCGCTGGTCAGCGCCGGAAGGGACAAGAAGTTTACGCAAGGCTCAGTGAATGCAGTTATCCAGCGTGCGTCATCACTGGTATTTGAAACCGTGGCCGACAAAAAACACGCCACCGCCAACCGCGCCAACGGCGAGCTGTTTTACGGACGCCGCGGCACCCTGACGCATTTCTCCCTGCAACAGGCGATGGTTGAGCTGGAAGGCGGCGCGGGTTGCGCGCTTTATCCGTGCGGCGCGGCGGCGGTCAGCAATGCGGTGTTGTCGTTTGTGGGCACCGGCGACCATATTCTGGTGGCGGGTTCCGCTTACGAACCCACACAAGATTTCTGCGAAAAAGTGCTGAAAAAACTCGGCGTCTCCACCACCTATTTCCGTGCTGACATTGGCGCGGAGTTAGGTTCGCTGATGCAGCCCAACACCAAAGTCGTTTTCCTCGAATCACCGGGCTCGATAACCATGGAAGTGCCGGATATCCCGGCGATGGTGAAAGCCGTGCGCGCCGTATCTCCGGACGTGGTGATTATGATCGACAACACCTGGGCGGCCGGCATTCTGTTCAAGGCGCTGGAATTTGATATCGATATTTCCATTCAGGCCGGGACCAAATATATCGTCGGCCATTCCGACGCCATGATTGGTACGGCGGTATCCAACGAACGTTGCTGGGAACAGTTGCGCGAGCATTCATATCTGATGGGGCAAATGGTCGATGCGGATACGGCATATGTCGCAAGCCGCGGACTGCGGACGATGGGCGTGCGGCTGAAACAGCATGAAGAAAGCAGCATTCGTATTGCGAAGTGGCTGTCAGAGCGGCCGGAAGTGGAAACCGTAAACCATCCGGCGTTACCGGGCAGCAAAGGCCACGAATTCTGGAAGCGCGATTTCACCGGCAGCTGTGGTTTGTTCTCGTTCATCCTCAAGCAGCGCCTGAGCAAACAGCAGCTTTCCGACTATCTCGATCACTTCGAACATTTCAGCATGGCGTATTCCTGGGGCGGTTTTGAATCGCTGGTTCTGGCCAATCAGCCGGAAGAAATTCAGGCGATCCGTCCGGCAGAAACCGTTGATTTTACCGGTACGCTGGTGCGTCTTCACATCGGGCTGGAAAATAGCGATGACCTGATTGCCGACCTTTCTGCCGCATTTGAAAGAATTGCGGCGGCCTGAGCGGGAGAGATTGCGACACACCGCCCAGATCGGTAAGGTATCTGTCGGATTTTCATTCGCAAAATGAGAATAATCTGTAAGCTCTACCTATAGCTCCGGTGAACTATCGCCGGAGTGTTCTGTCTTTTTACAGCCGCCTCAGATCAACATACGAACAAGGGATCCTTGGTACACTGGCAAGTGACAGTTTTTAATGATTAGCAACAGGACAGAATATGGCAGTTATTTGCGACATTTTTCATGCACTCTGGCGGCATGATTTCAGTATGCTCGCCGACCCGAATCTTCTCTGGGTTATCTACGCTGTACTGTTCACGACGCTGTTTCTTGAAAACGGACTTCTTCCCGCTTCTTTCCTGCCGGGCGACAGCCTTCTGCTGCTGACCGGTGCGCTCATCGCCAAAGGTGTGATGAGCTTCATTCCAACGATGATTATTCTGGTGACCGCCGCCAGTCTCGGCTGCTGGCTGAGCTATATTCAGGGGCGCTGGCTCGGACACACGAAGATGGTCAAAGGCTGGCTGCTACAGCTTCCCGCACATTATCATCAGCGCGCGCACCAGATGTTCACCCGTCACGGGCTGACGGCGCTGCTGGTTGGCCGTTTTCTGGCGTTTGTCCGCACGCTGTTACCGACCATTGCCGGTATTTCCGGCCTGAACAATGCGCGCTTCCAGTTCTTTAACTGGCTGAGCGCGATTTTGTGGGTAGGGGTGGTGATTTCGCTGGGCTTCGCGCTGAGCCACATTCCGGTAGTGAAGCGCCATGAGGATCAGGTCATGGCGGGTCTGATGATTTTACCGGTTCTGCTGCTGGTTATCGGGCTTGCCGGTGGATTGCTGGTGGTGTGGAAAAAACGTAAATGCCGTTTCTGAGCACGCAAATCACGCTTTAAAGGCCACATCCGCCAGTGCTAAAACGCCCGAACTGCCTTCGCGCAGGCGGGCCATTTCATCGCTCGGCGTCACCCCAAAATAGCGCTTAAACTCGCGGCTGAACTGCGATGCGCTTTCATATCCCACCTGCAACGCCGCCACGCTGGCTTTCACGCCGTCATAAATCATCAGCATTCGCGCTTTGTGCAGCCGGTAGGTTTTCAGATACTGCAAAGGCGACGTGCTCGTTACCGCTTTGAAGTTGTGGTGAAATGCCGAAATACTCATGTTCACCTCGCTCGCCAGCGCTTCCACGCTGAGGTTATCCGCATATTGCGCTTCGATGCGACGCAGGGATTTGGCAATCTGGCTAAAGTGCGTGTGGCGGTTAACCAGCGCCTGAAGTGCGCCGCCGTTTTCACTGGTCAGGATAAAGAACAGGATTTCGCGGATGATCTTCGGCCCCAGCACGCGGGCGTGAAGCGGTTTATCCAGAACGCTCAGCAGGCGTTCGGTCGCGCATAAAATATCATCGTCCAGAACGCCTGAATTGATACCGGTTGAAGAATCTTTCTGACGTGCCACGGTTTCATCCCCCATGTCCATCAGCAAATCCTGCAACATCAGCGTATCAATGCTGATCTGGATCCCGGCCATCGGTTCTTCGGGGCTGCTGAACGTTTCACATTCGAACGGCAGGGGAACGGTCAGCATCAGATAATTATGCGGATCGTAGGAGAAGGTTTTCTTGCCCAGATAACCGACTTTACGGCCCTGAAAGAGGATCACTACGCCAGGATTGTACAAAACCGGCTGGCGCGGATGGTAACGTGTGGTATGCATTAGCGTAACCTGTGGCACCGCCGACGGACTGAGATTTTTATTCCCGCTAAGATGCGCCACTCGCGCCGCCAGACGGGCACACAAGCTGTCCACATTTTCCATTATTCCTGCTCCGGATAGACGATAAACTGGCATCGATTTTGCCACAGGCGTTTCATTTTCTACAGAGACTTGCAGGATCAGGCAAGACTCTGGCAGAAATGTGCATCTTCCTTGCGGCGATTTTCTCTTACAGTTAATCCCTCTTTCCGCAGTCGCATCTTCCTGCACAAATGCAGTGAACTGCTAGTCTGTATGAACGTACCTTTCATACGCTGTTCGTGACTAACGTTTAGTCACCGGCCCGATTTCTCATTAACTCCCTAATTTTCAAAAATTCAATGTCAGGAGAGAATTATGTCTGCACCTACCGCTGCCGAAAATACGTTTAACGCCTGGGCCGCTGCCGGTCCGAATCAGCCTCTTGAAGCTTTCCAATTCGACGCCGGCCCAATCGGTGATGAAGAAATTGAAGTCGCCATTGATTACTGCGGCGTCTGCCACTCCGATCTCTCAATGCTCAATAACGACTGGGGCATCACCCAATATCCGTTCGTGCCGGGCCATGAAGTGGTCGGTAAAATTGTCAAAATCGGCGACCATGCGCGCAACAAAGGGCTTAAAGTTGGCCAGATTGTTGGCGTGGGCTGGAACCGTGGCAGCTGTATGCACTGCCACCCTTGTATGTCCGGCGACCAGCATCTTTGCCACGATGTTGAAGCCACGATTATCGGTCATCACGGCGGTTTCGCGGATCGCATACGCAGTCACTGGGCGTGGGCGATCCCGCTTCCGGAAGGCGTAGACGTTACCAGCGCGGGCCCGCTGTTCTGCGGCGGCATCACCGTGTTTAACCCGCTGTTGCAGTTTGGCGTTCTGCCAACGCACCGCGTGGGCGTCGTCGGTATCGGCGGTTTAGGCCACATGGCGCTGCGCTTCCTGAATGCGTGGGGCTGCGAAGTCACGGCGTTTACCTCGTCTCTGGCAAAACGTGATGAAGCTCTGTCACTCGGCGCACACCGCGTAGTCGCCACCCGCGACAGCGATGAACTGAAGAAAATCGCCGGTGAACTGGATTTCATCATGGTGACGGCCAACGCCTCACTGGACTGGGATGCCTTTATCGGCACGCTGGCACCGAAAGGCCGGTTGCACTTTGTGGGCGTCGTACCGGAAGCCGTTCCTTTGCATGTGATGGCGCTTATCAGCAAACAGGCTGAGGTTTCTGGTTCACCGACCGGTTCACCTTCGCGTCTGGCCGACATGCTGGCGTTCTGTGCCCGTCACGAAATCACCCCGCAGGTTGAGCACTTCCCGCTGAGCAAAATTAACGATGCGGTTGAACATCTGCACGAAGGAAAAGCGCGTTACCGCGTCGTTCTGGATATGAACGCGTAACTAGCGTTCGCAATAAAATAAGTAGCCTGCTCAGCAAGATGACGTTTCGTTAACTAGACTTAACGTCAGGCTGAAGCCTTCACTACTCTGTGCCCGTGCTTTGCGGCGGGCACTCTGCCCTGAAAGGAGAACCTCATGGCAACGCAACCCATCATTAAACTTCACGATGGCAACCTGATGCCTCAGTTAGGACTTGGCGTATGGAAAGCCAGTAATCAGGAAGCCACCAGCGCGGTGAAAACGGCCATTGAAACCGGCTATCGTCATATCGATACGGCCGCTATCTACAAAAATGAGGAAGGCGTCGGCGAAGCGATTGCCGCCAATCTCGTTCCCCGCGAAGAGCTGTTTATTACCACAAAACTGTGGAATGACGATCAGTTAAACGCCCCACAGGCGCTGGAAACCAGCCTTAAAAAGCTGAGAACTGATTACGTCGATTTGTATCTGATCCACTGGCCGCAGCCAGCGCAGGGCCATTATGTCGATGCGTGGAAAGCGCTGCTGAAACTGAAAGAACAAGGGCTGGCGAAAAGCGTCGGCGTCTGTAATTTCCCGCTGGAGCATTTGCAGAAACTGAAAGATGAAACCGGTATTTTCCCGGTGGTGAACCAGATTGAGCTGCACCCGCTGATGCAACAGCGCCAGCTGCACGCCTGGAACGCCACGCACACTATCGCCACCGAATCCTGGAGCCCGCTGGCACAGGGCGGCGAAGGTGTGTTTGATCAGCCTCTGATTCAGAAACTGGCTGAGAAATACAACAAAACGCCGGCGCAGATTGTCATCCGCTGGCATCTGGACAACGGGCTGATTGTTATCCCGAAATCCGTGACGCCAAAACGTATCCGCGAAAACTTCGACGTATTTGATTTCAAGCTGGAGAAAGAAGAACTGGCGGAAGTCACCAAGCTGGATAAAGAACAGCGTCTGGGGCCGGATCCGGCGAAAGACCTGTAATTTCCCCGCAGCAGTAAACAAAAAACCCGCCAGTGGCGGGTTTTCTTTTGATGCGTAGGCGCTCTGCCATTACATCGACGGCTGAACCAGCATGTTGCCTGCAGAACCGCGATCGGCCAGTTCCAGCGTTCCGCTGCGGTAGGTGAACGGGAAATGGTCATACGAAGGCTGATTAAAAAACACCAGCAATTCCACGTCGCCATCAACCCAGACGGTGTCTTTGAATCCGGCATCTTCCACCAGCGGTGCCGCACCGTTCACGCTTTTCACCAGGAAAGACACGCCTTCGACATGGAAGGTCTGCGGCATATCCGCATGCACGGTCCAGCGTTCCCACGTCCCTTGCTGTGCGGTCAGGTCGAGGCGGTTGATGTCCCACATCGCGCCGTTAATACCCGGCTGGCTGTCGCCAAGACGCAGGTCGCGGCTGCGAACCACATTGCCGGTCATGATTTGATCGGCCAGTAAACGCATCGGCAGATTGTCGGTGACCAGCGGTAAAAGGCCGGTAGGTTTGAGCGTCAGGACGATGGTAGAAACCAGAATGCTCGAGGGCTCAAACAGACCACGCAGTCTGTCCATAACACCCGCCGCATCGCCCGCAGTAATCGAGACTTCTTCGCCCTGCGACATATCCACCAGCACTTCGCGGCGCTCACCCGGTCCAAGCGACAGACGTTTCACCGTCAGCGGCGCAGGCAGAAAACCGAGATCGGAAGCCACAACGTGGAACGCACGGTTGTCGGTCATGCTCAGTTCATAACGGCGCGCATTCGACGCATTTAGCAAACGCAAACGTACCCACCCGCGGGACACTTCGACATACGGGCTTTGTACGCCGTTGACCAGCATGGTATCGCCAAAGAATCCACCGGAAGCCGGGGTATCATATTGTGGCACGCCAAAACCATCCAGCCGTTTGTCCTGAATGATCAGCGGGAAATCATCAACGCCGTAATGGTTGGGCAACGGCAGATTTTTACTGACTTCATCCTCAACAATCCACATCCCCGCCAGCCCGTTATAGACGTGCGGCGCCATGCGGTTGGGCGTATTCGCGTGATACCAGCAGGTGGCGGCTGCCTGACGAATGGGCAATACCGGCGACCAGTCAACGCCAGGCTGCATCATGCGCGCCGCGCCGCCGGTCAGCGTTCCCGGCTCCATCAATCCGCTGATGGTCATCGAAACAGGCTCAGCCAGGCGGTTGCTGTAGATAAGTTTTACGTCATCACCGTTATGCACTTTGACCGTCGGGCCAAGATACATGCCATTGATGCCCCACACCGGCGCTTTAGCGCCACCCAGGAATGACCAGTGGGCCGCCTGTAACGTCAGAAACAGCGGTTGCCCGCGGCGGGATTCCAGCAGCGGGGGAACGGGTAATGCCGGTTGCGAACCACTCGCTTCTGCTTTAAATGGCAGAGCACCTGCGGCAAGAGCCACGCCGGAGGCTTGCAGGAACGAGCGACGACTGAGTGACATATCTTCTCCATGAAAACAAAATCAAGAGCTGTGTTAATAACCATCGCCATCAATGGCAACAGAATTTCTGCTCTGACGCCGCCGGGCCGCAGGGATATTAAAAACCTGCAACCCGTCGTCATCAGGGCGTAAATAAAAAACGCTATTATTTTTTTGCTGCGGCTTCGCGCTGTGCGACTTCGGCGTCCAGCTCGGCGATTTTATCCGCCATGATCTGACGGCAGTGTTCGGACAGTTCGCGCAGACGATCTTTGGTGTAACCGGTGGTATCGATAGGTGGCAGCATTTCCACAATCACCAGTCCGTTAGACCAGCGGTTGAGCTTCACCTTGTTGCTGGTGTTCGACACGCAAATCGGCACGATCGGCACACCGGCGGCGATAGCGGCGTGGAATGCCCCTGTTTTAAACGGCATCAGGCCACGACCCCGGCTGCGGGTACCTTCCGGGAACATCCAGATCGACAGATTTTTTTTCTTAATCTGGGTCACCACCTGAGAAATGGTGCCGTGCGCTTTGGCGCGGTTATCACGGTCAATCAGCAGGTTGCCTGTCAGCCAGTAAAGCTGACCAAAGAACGGGATCCAGGCCAGGCTTTTCTTGCCCACAGTCACCGTTCTTGGCATGACAACGGCTGAGGCCGTCACCATGTCGTAATTATTCTGATGGTTGGCAATGTAAATACAGTTGCCGTTATTCACTGCTTCTGCAGGAATACGTTTTTCAACGCGAAGGCCAAATACCGGTGCCAGGCGGCCAAACAGCTTACCGAAAGTCGACACATGTTTCGGGTTACGCGGGCTGAAAAGACAATAAATACAACCAAAAACAGAGACCAGAATCGAGTAAACCACCACGATAATCAGACGCAAAATAAATAACATAACATCCTCTTAAAACTACAGCCGAAGCCGGTAAGAAACCTGTGCAGTTTCGCTCCCTGTGAGGTGAACTATTCTCAAGCCTCCTTCAGCAGGGCACAACGGTTTTATTGATACAAATGTAAAATCTTTGCACTGCACAACAGTCTCAGGCCACTGCATTCCCTTAAAAAGAGTTCAGGGCACAAATGTGCCCTGACTGGATAAGGTCAACAGCCGTTCTATTCTTCGCTGTCACCGCCGGAAGCACGGACAGGCGCGTCGACTTCAACGCGATCAACCCGTTGCAGGCCGCGTGGCAGAAGTGTTCCTTTGCGGCCACGTTCTGCACGGAATTTCTGTAACTCTTCCGGACGGATCACCAGTTTGCGTTTACCAACGTGCAGCGTGATGGACGTTTGCGGTGGCAGAACCAGCAGCCAAGCCAGTTTGTCTTCACCACTCGCCGCCTGCGCCGAAGGAATGGAAACAATTTTGTTACCTTTACCTTTCGACAATTGCGGCAAATCAGCCACCGGGAACAGCAGCATACGGCCTGCGGCGGTGAGCGACAGCAGCATGTCATCGTTACCGTTGATTTCAATTGGCGCGAACGCTTTGGCGTTATCCGGCAAAGTAATCATGGCCTTGCCGGCACGGTTACGCGCCACTAAATCACTGAAGGTACAGACGAAACCGTAACCGGCATCGGAGGCCATCAGCAGTTTCTGATCGTCGGACGCCATCAGAACGTGTTCGATAGTCGCACCCGGCGGTGGCGTGAGTTTACCGGTCAGCGGCTCGCCCTGCCCGCGTGCCGAAGGCAGCGTAGTAGGGTCAAGCGCGTAACTGCGTCCGGTGGAATCCATAAACACCACCGGCTGATTGCTCTTACCTTTCGCTGCGGCTCGGAAGCTGTCACCCGCTTTGTAGCTCAGGCCGGACGCGTCAATATCGTGGCCTTTAGCGCTGCGCACCCAGCCAGATTCGGAAAGTACAATGGTCACCGGCTCAGACGGCACAAAGTCGTGCTCGCTCATGGCTTTCGCTTCTTCACGCTCGGTGATTGGCGAGCGACGTTCGTCACCAAAGGCTTCGGCATCGGCCTGAATTTCTTTGCGGATCAGCGTGCTGAGTTTGCGTTCTGACGCCAGAAGCGCCTGAAGCTGATCGCGCTCTTTGGCCAGTTCATCCTGCTCGCCGCGAATTTTGGTTTCTTCGAGTTTTGCCAAATGGCGTAATTTCAACTCAAGAATAGCTTCTGCCTGAGTATCCGACAGCTCGAAGCGTTGCATCAGCACCGGTTTAGGCTCGTCTTCAGTACGGATGATGTGAATAACTTCATCGATATTGAGGAACGCCGTCAGCAAACCTTCGAGGATATGCAGACGTTTCAGCACTTTATCGAGACGGTAATTCAGACGACGGCGTACGGTGTCGCGACGATAAACCAGCCATTCGGTCAGAATTTCCAGCAGACCTTTCACCTGCGGACGGTGATCAAGGCCGATCATATTCATGTTGATTCGGTAGCTGCGTTCCAGATCGGTGGTCGCAAAAAGGTGATTCATCACCTGATCCAGGTCGATACGGTTAGAACGCGGGACCACCACCAGACGGGTCGGGTTCTCGTGATCGGATTCGTCACGCAGATCTTCGACCATCGGCAGCTTTTTGGCGCGCATCTGGTTAGCGATTTGCTCCAGCACTTTCGCGCCCGAAACCTGATGCGGTAACGCGGTGATCACCGCACTGCCGTCTTCTTTGTGCCAGACCGCGCGCATGCGCACCGAGCCTTTGCCCGATTCGTACATTTTGCGGATTTCATTGCGTGGCGTAATGATTTCGGCTTCGGTCGGGAAATCGGGTCCCTGAACGAATTCCAGCAAATCTTCCAGAGAACTGTTCGGTTTTTCCAGCAGCGCAACCGCAGCAGCAGCGATTTCACGGATGTTATGCGGCGGAATATCCGTCGCCATCCCGACCGCAATGCCGGTGGTGCCATTGAGCAGGATATTCGGCAGACGCGCAGGCAGCATTTTCGGCTCCTGCATGGTGCCGTCAAAGTTCGGCACGTAATCGACCGTTCCCTGCCCTAACTCGCGTAACAGAACGTCGGCGTATTTCGACAGCCGCGATTCGGTATAACGCATCGCCGCGAAGGATTTCGGATCATCCGGCGCGCCCCAGTTCCCTTGCCCGTCAACCAGCGGATAACGGTAAGAGAATGGCTGCGCCATCAGCACCATCGCTTCGTAGCAGGCACTGTCTCCGTGAGGATGGTATTTACCCAGCACGTCACCGACGGTACGTGCAGATTTTTTGAATTTGGCGTTATTACTCAGGCCCAGCTCGGACATCGCATAAATAATACGGCGCTGTACCGGCTTCAGCCCGTCGCCGATAAACGGCAGCGCGCGGTCCATGATGACGTACATGGAATAGTTGAGATAGGCGTTCTCGGTAAACGTGTGCAGTGCTAAACGCTCTGTTCCGTCATGAGTCATTTCGCTCATTGATGTTTAATCCTCAGACCCGTGGCGTTATCGTTTTGGAAATTTAGGAAGCTTGCACCCGCTGGCACACCAAGGCGGCTGCCGCAGGGCAATGATGTTCGCGATAGTACATCATCTGCCGCATGGCTGTCACAGTTGCTGTGTTTGTGCGGGGTTTTTAAGCGATTTTCAGAACGCCAGATGGCAAAATCCAACGTCTTTTCTTGTCATTATTGCATCTGAGTCAATAGTCTTGTGCGCAATATCACATTTTTCCTCCCTGCGGAGTTGGGTACACTACGTGATAACAGCCTGAGAGCCAGAATTCAATTTAAGGAAAAGACCATGAGCAACATCCTGATTATCAATGCAGGCAAGACTTTTGCCCACTCCAAAGGTGCCCTGAACAACAGCCTGACCGACGTCGCCTGCAGTTTCCTGCGTGACGCGGGCCACAACGTGCGCGTGACGGTTCTTGAGGAGGGTTATGACGTACAGACCGAAATCGAAAGTTATCTGTGGGCCGATGCCATCATTTATCAGCAGCCAGGCTGGTGGATGGGTATGCCGTGGACGCTGAAAAAATACATCGATGAAGTCTTCACCGAAGGTCACGGCAAACTGTACGCCAGCGATGGCCGTACCCGTTCTGATGATTCCAAAAAATACGGTTCCGGTGGCCTGTTGCAGGGCAAAAGCTACATGCTTTCTGTCACCTGGAATGCCCCGCTGGAAGCGTTCGAAGATAAAGAGCAGTTCTTCCACGGCGTTGGCGTTGACGGCGTTTATCTGGCACAGCACAAAGCTAACCAGTTTATTGGCCTCGACACGCTGCCGACCTTTATGTGTAACGACGTGATTAAACAGCCTGACGTGGAAGGGGATTTCGCCCGCTACCGCGCTCACCTTGAAAATGTATTCGGTCAGGCCTAAGGTTGAAGGTCACCCGGGAAAGAGGTTTTTATGATCACTGTTATTGCTGAAATCAAAGTAAAACCAGGCCGTCGCGATTCGGTTATGGAAAAAATTACCGCCCTGCTGCCGGACGTTCTGGCAGAAAAAGGTTGTCACCGTTACGAGCCTTACATTGATTTCAACGGTCAGATCCCGTGGCGCAAAACGGTCCCTGATTCCATCTTTATGCTGGAAGACTGGGAAAGCCTGGCGCATCTCGAAGCGCATCAGCAGGCTGAACATATGGACAAGCACCGCGAAAACATCAAAGCCGACGTGCTGGATGTGGTGATCCATATTATTGAGAAAGCCTGATTGTCTGACGAGCTTTACTAAAAAAAATGCCGGAGCTGCAAAGCGCCCGGCATTTTTTATGCGGCAATCTGAAGGGTCAGACGTCCAGTTCGGCGGTGTCGCCTTTTTCCTGCAACCAGTTACGGCGATCTTCAGAACGCTTCTTCGCCAGTAACATATCCATCATACGCAGCGTCTGATCGATATCGTCTTCATCGATAGTCAGCTGCACCAGACGGCGGGTGTTCGGATCCAGCGTGGTTTCGCGTAACTGCAACGGGTTCATTTCACCCAATCCTTTGAATCGCTGTACGTTAGGCTTGCCTTTCTTACGTTTCAGCTGATCCAGCACGCCTTCTTTTTCCTGCTCATCCAGCGCATAGAACACTTCTTTGCCCAGATCGATTCGGTATAAAGGCGGCATCGCCACATACACATGACCGCCGCGCACCAGCGAACGGAAGTGACGGACAAACAGCGCACACAGCAAGGTAGCGATGTGCAAACCGTCGGAGTCCGCATCCGCAAGGATACAGATTTTGCCGTACCGCAACTGGGTCAGATCTTCGCTGTCCGGATCGATACCGATCGCCACGGAAATATCGTGCACTTCCTGAGAGGCCAGCACTTCATCAGAAGAGACTTCCCATGTGTTCAGGATCTTCCCTTTCAGCGGCATGATCGCCTGATATTCGCGGTCACGCGCTTGCTTGGCAGAACCGCCTGCGGAATCCCCTTCCACCAGGAACAGTTCGGTCATGTTCAGATCTTGCGACGTACAGTCCGCCAGTTTGCCCGGCAGCGCCGGGCCGCTGGTCAGTTTCTTACGCACCACTTTTTTGGCGGCACGCAGACGTCGCTGAGCGCTGGAAATACACAACTCGGCCAACTGTTCTGCGGCCTGTACGTTCTGATTCAGCCACAGGCTGAATGCATCTTTCACCACGCCGGAAACAAAAGCGGCGCACTGACGTGAAGACAGGCGTTCTTTGGTCTGGCCGGCGAATTGCGGATCC
Source organism: Rahnella sp. BIGb0603 (assembly GCF_024808755.1). Taxonomy (NCBI): domain Bacteria; kingdom Pseudomonadati; phylum Pseudomonadota; class Gammaproteobacteria; order Enterobacterales; family Yersiniaceae; genus Rahnella; species Rahnella sp. BIGb0603. The sequence continues at coordinate 136,032 of NZ_JANUEX010000011.1, forward strand.
TGCATTTTCACCGAAAGCACATACGCGCAGCGCTCCCAGATATCTTCCGCCGACAATTTCACACCACGCGGCAGGATATTACGGAATTCGCAGAATTCACGCATGGCATCCAGCAGCCCCTGACGCAGACCGTTAACGTGCGTACCGCCCTGCATGGTCGGGATCAGGTTGACGTAGCTTTCCGTCAGCAGTTCACCACCTTCCGGCAGCCACAGCAGAGCCCAGTCAACCGCTTCGGTGTCACCGGCGAACGTGCCGACGAATGCTTTTTCAGGCAGCGTAATCAGGCCGTTCACCGCTTCCATCAGGTAATCGGTCAGACCGTCTTCATAACACCAGCGTTGTTCGGTGTTATTCACTTTGTCTTTGAAAATGATTTCAGCGCCAGGGCACAGGACGGCTTTTGCTTTCAGCAAATGGCTGAGGCGGCTGACCGAAAAACGCGGGCTGTCGAAGAAACTGCCGTCAGGCCAGAAATGTACGCTGGTACCCGTAGTGCGTTTACCGCAGGTGCCGGTGACATGTAAATCTTCAACTTTGTCGCCGTTTTCAAACGCCATTTCATACACTTCGCCGCCGCGTTTTACCGCCACCTCGACACGTTTGGATAAGGCATTCACCACCGAAATCCCCACGCCATGAAGGCCGCCGGAGAACTGGTAGTTTTTATTGGAGAATTTACCGCCTGCGTGCAGACGGCAGAAAATCAGCTCAACGGCAGGCACGCCTTCTTCCGGGTGGATATCGACCGGCATGCCGCGGCCATCATCAATGACTTCGAGAGACTGATCTTCGTGGAGGATCACTTCGATACGCTTTGCGTGACCGGCTAATGCCTCATCGACGCTGTTATCTATGACTTCCTGGCCGAGATGGTTTGGCCGGGTGGTATCGGTATACATGCCCGGACGGCGGCGCACCGGTTCAAGTCCGCTGAGGACCTCTATGGAATCCGCGTTATAAGTTGACTGGCTCATCGTTGATTATTCGTGGCTCATAGGTTTGTGGGCTAACGATACAGTATTTGGGCGGGCGGAAGCACTGGCAGAAAGCAGACGCGAAACATCCGGGGAAAACGTCACCCTGACGATGTTAGTCTGCCGTCAGCTCAAGAAAATCTACAATCGGCGAAAAATAGCGTTCAAAGCCGACAAATGCATGATTTCCTTCAGGTTCGACCGTCTGACGACAAGCAGTGTAATACGCCACAGCCTGACGGTAATCGAGGATTTCATCGCCCGTTTGTTGCAGTAACCAGAGTAAATCCGGCGACTCCAGCGGTTCAATCTGCATGACTTTCAGATCGTAAACGTGGCGTGACTCTAACACATATTGCTGGCCGGTGTAGGGGTTCTCGTTTTGCCCGAGGAAGTCGATCAGCAGTTCATACGGTTTCACGGCGGGGTTAACCACCACCGCGGGCACGGCGAAACATTGCGACAACCAGGTGGCGTAATACCCGCCCAGCGAGGAACCGACAATGCCCAGCTTTTTACCGGCATGACGGATCACTAAGTTTTCTAACTGCTCAGCCGCATCCACCGGATACGGCGGTAATTGCGGAATCACCATATCGATTTCAGGATGGTTCTTCGCCAGCCAGTTTTTGAGCGACGTGGCTTTGGCCGAGTTCGGTGAGCTGTTGAAACCGTGCAGGTAAAGTAAGGTATTCATTCGTACCCGTCCGACTCGGTGTCAGGATGAAACTCGCTGGTTTCCAGACGGAAAACCTGGGTTTCGACACGGCCATCAGGATACAAATCGAGATAACGCCATCCCGGTGCGACGGTATCAATCGTGAAATTAGTGCAATGCGGTTTGAACTGAACGCAGGTAGACGGCGTGGCGTACAGACGACGTCCGTACCAGTCGAGATCCAGCTCCTGATGAATGTGGCCGCACAAAAGCGTGTTCACTTTCGGGTAATTGACCAGAACATTCGCCAGCATGTGCGCGTTACGCAGGCTGTGCTGATCGAGCCAGGTACAGCCAGAAGGCAGCGGATGGTGATGAAGCATCAGCAGGGTAAAGCGATCGGGATACGCATTCAGGCAACGTTCCATCCATTCCAGCTGATACTCGCTCAACTCTCCGTGCGGCACGCCGAAAACCTGCGTATCGAGCAGGATTATCTGCCAGTCGTCACCGAGGAGGACATGTTTGGAGGGGCTGATCCCGGCATCCTGCAAGGCATTCACCATTGCAGGCTGGAAATCATGGTTACCGGGCAACCAGACACAGGGTGCCGCCAGTTCGCTGATACCACGGGCAAACTGATGGTAGGCTTCCACCGACTGATCCTGAGCCAGATCGCCGGTTGCCGCGATGATATCGACTTCGCGCTGCTGTGCTTTTATAGCGTCCAGCACCGCGCGATAGCTGTTAAACGTATTCACGCCCAGCAATGTCTCATCTTCACCGGCAAAAAGATGGGTATCTGTAATCTGTAGAATTCTGACTTTGGCCCCATTCACCAAAGGCAGTTTAAACAGGCTTTCCAAATCGTTTCCTTTGTTGTTGAAGTCTGTCTAACACACCGGAATTGCCATCGCTCCGTGCGCAAGGCAATAACGCAGCCAGTCCGCCAGGAACTGGTTAATTTGATGCTTTTCATCACGCTGATGCAACTTTTTATTAGGGTAATCATAGCGTGCTTTGAAGCGAAAGATCTGCTGACTCGCACACACTTCGGCCACCATGGCGTCGTGATACAGGCGAACCGTCAGTGAAGGCAGGCTCCAGTAACTGACGGCCGGTGCGGTCTGTTTGATTTCCACCAGCGACGTATAGCGCGTCGATTCGAGGATCGTCAGGCAATATGTGGCGCTACTCACCTGATATGTCACTGTTTCACCGGGCTCATCGGTGCGCGGCATCAAACGGCGCAATTGTGCGAAATTGGTTTCGCACAATCTCATCATTTCAGGGAAATCAGGGGTATAGCGCTTAATCATTCGTTGGCCCACTCTTTTCTCAGGGATTCATGGTGTAGCTGCAGCCATTGCAGGGCAATCACTGACGCCGCATTATCTATCGCTCCCTCTTCCACCCAGCGGTAAGCCTGTTCGCGGCTGACCACATGCACCCGGATGTCTTCATTCTCTGCTTCCAGACCGTGAATTCCTTCTGCCGTTGTCGCATCAACTTCGCCGACCATAATAGAAAGACGCTCGCTGGTTCCGCCCGGGCTGGCCAGGTAATTCAGAGCCGGTTTACAGCGTTTTACCACAATGTTCGCTTCTTCGAGTGCTTCACGGCGGGCGACGTCTTCAACTGTCTCGCCCTCTTCAATGATACCGGCGACCATCTCCAGAAGCCATGGGGTATCACTGGAATCAATACATGGGATGCGGATCTGTTCAATCAGCACGACTTCATCGCGCTGCGGATCATAAGGCAGCAGCACCGCTGCATGGCCCCTTTCGAAAACTTCACGCACAACTTCGCCGCTCATTTCCCCATTAAACAGCCGGTGACGAAACCGATATGCAATAATAGAAAAAAAACCTTTATATCGCGTCTCACGTGCAATAATTTCTACATCATCTTTACCGAAACTAACCGGTGAACTTTTGAATGCACACATGGATTGTTTTCCTCTTCCCTCATAAAGGCAATTTATCGTCCTTTGAGGTCAGTTTGATGAAAATGCGTTAATAATAATCAAGGTTGTTTGTGATAGATTTAGGCACATCCAGCGGGGAAGGCACGTTAAGCCAACCTCCCCGCTAGCCTGACTCTGCTAGAATCCGCGTCTATTGGTTTATTTGACTGCGCCACCATACATAACAACATTGCTGCACAACAAGGAATGCAAATGAAGAAACTGCTCCCCCTTCTCATCGGACTCAGCCTGGGCGGCTTCAGTACGATAAGCCAGGCCGAAAACCTGATGCAGGTCTATCAGCAAGCCAGGACGAGTAACCCGGACCTGCGCAAATCCGCTGCTGACAGGGATGCTGCATTCGAAAAAATCAACGAAAGCCGCAGTCCTTTATTACCGCAACTCGGTTTGGGTGCGGATTATGGTTATACCAATGGCTACCGCGATGCGAATGGCGTTAATAGTGATGTTGGCAGCGCCAGCCTGCAATTAACGCAGACCCTTTTTGATATGTCAAAATGGCGCGCACTGACCTTGCAGGAAAAAACTGCCGGTATTCAGGATGTGTCATATCAGACTGATCAACAATCCTTGATCCTCAATTCTGCTACGGCTTATTTCAACGTTTTGAGTGCGATCGATTCACTCTCTTATACCGAAGCGCAGAAACAGGCTATTTATCGTCAGCTGGATCAAACCACGCAGCGTTTTAATGTTGGCCTGGTGGCTATCACTGACGTGCAAAACGCCCGTTCACAATACGACACCGTATTGGCTAATGAAGTGACTGCCCGCAATAACCTGGATAACGCACTGGAATCTCTGCGTCAGGTGACCGGCATGTACTATCCGCAACTCTCTTCCCTGAACGTGGATAACTTCAACACCACGCGTCCGCAGCCGGTAGCCACCCTGTTGAAAGAAGCAGAAAGCCGCAACCTGAGCTTGCTGTCTGCACGTCTGTCACAGGATCTGGCTCGTGAGCAAATCCGTTATGCGGAAACCGGCCACATGCCTACGGTTGATCTGACCGCGTCTACCGGTATCAGCAATACCAAATACCACGGCGACAAAACTGGCGGTTCTTCCAGCTACCAGGATGCCGATGCAGGCCAGAACAAAATTGGTCTGAGCTTCTCTCTGCCACTGTACAGCGGCGGTTCTGTAACCTCTCAGGTCAAACAAGCTCAGTACAATTTTGTTGGCGCCAGCGAACAACTGGAAAGCGCGCACCGCAGCGTTGTTCAGACCGTACGTTCTTCCTTCAACAACATCTCTGCCTCTATCAGCAGCATCAACGCCTATAAACAAGCCGTTGTTTCTGCTCAGAGTTCTTTAGATGCGATGGAAGCCGGCTATCAGGTGGGTACACGTACTATCGTTGATGTGCTGGATGCGACCACCACGCTGTATAACGCCAAACAACAGCTTTCCAGCGCCCGTTACACGTATCTGATCAACCAGCTGAACATCAAGTCAGCACTGGGTACGCTGAACGAAAGCGATCTGATGGCACTGAACGGTGCTCTGGGTAAACCTGTGCCAACGGCACCGGATCAGGTTGCACCTGAAACCCCGCAGCAGGACGCCACGGCGGACGGTTATGGCAACAGCACGGCGGCTGCGCCGCGTACTGAAAAAGCCAGCGCAACCACCCAAACGCGTACGACGAAGAAAAGCGGCAACCCTTTCCAGAACTAAATCTGGCAGGTTTCTTTTTTCATCGTAAAGACCAGGGCAGCCTTAAAAGGCTGCTTTTTTTTGCCTCCGTCACGCCCCTCTGTAAAGTCTCGTAACAATTGCCTTCGCTGCTTTAACAATCACCCACTTTCCCCTATTCTTAGGCCCTACTGGGAAAGGGCAAAAAAGCCCTACACATGGGATAAGAACGATGAAACGGACACAACACGTTAACCTGGCTACCTTCCGTAAATCATGGCGTAGCTCTCGGATCACACCTGTCGCACTGGCGGTAAGCGCCGTCTTTATGTTGTCTGCCTGTGAGAAAACCGACGAAACGGTTTCCTTGTATCAGAATGCTGACGACTGTACGAAAGCCAATCCGTCCGGCAGCACGCAGTGCGTCGATGCCTACAACGCAGCCAAAACAGAAGCGGCAAAAACGGCACCTAAATACGCCAGCCGTGAAGACTGTATTGCTGAGTTCGGCGAAGGCCAGTGTACTCAGGCTCCCGCGCAGGCTGGTGTCGCTTCAGCCGAAGGCCAGAGCAGTGGCAGCATGTGGATGCCTTTGATGGCAGGTTACATGATGGGCCGGATGATGAGCGGCGGCGCTTACGCGCAGCAGCCTCTTTTCAGCTCTAAAAACCCGGCCAGCCCGGCAAACGGCAAATTCGTCGATGCCACCGGCAAAAACTATGGCCCGGCAACCGCAGGTGGCCGCACCATGAACGTGCCGAAAACCGCCATGGCACCGAAACCGGCAGTCACAAACACCATTACACGCGGTGGCTTCGGCGACAGCGTAGCCAAACAAACCTCAATGCAACGCAGCACCTCTGCGGCACCTCGCAGCCCTGGCCGCAGCATGGGTGGCTAAGAGATAAAATGAAACGTTTAGCGATTAATGAGCGCCCGGACTGGCGCGAAAAAGCCACGGAGTTTGGCTTCAATTTTCACACCATGTATGGCGAACCCTACTGGTGTGAAGATGCTTATTATCAGTTCACGCTGGCGCAGATTGAAGAGATTGAAGACGCCACTGCCGACATCCATCAGATGTGCCTTAAAGTAGTTGAGCGTGTGGTGAATGACGACAAACTGATGGCGAAATTCCAGATCCCAAAACACGTCTGGGAATTTGTCCGCAGTTCATGGCGCACGCAACAACCTTCGCTGTATTCGCGCCTGGATCTGGCCTATGACGGTGTGAATCCACCCAAGCTGCTGGAAAATAACGCCGATACACCGACCTCTCTCTATGAAGCGGCTTTCTTCCAGTGGCTGTGGCTCGAAGATCAAATCGCTGCGGGTAACTTGCCGCCGGATGCCGATCAGTACAACAGTTTGCAGGAAAAGCTGATCGAGCGTTTCAGCGAACTGAAGAACGAGCACGGTTTTTCGTTGCTGCACATCGCCTGTTGTCAGGACACAGAAGAAGATCGCGGCACCGTTCAGTATTTACAGGACTGCGCGCTGGAGGCTGAACTGGCCAGTGAATTCCTGTTTATCGAAGAAATCGGTCTGGGCGAGCGCGGGCAGTTTACCGATACGCAGGATCAGGTGATTTCCAACCTGTTCAAGCTGTATCCGTGGGAATTTATGTTCCGCGAAGTGTTCGCCACCAAGCTGGAAGACGCCGGTGTTCGCTGGCTTGAACCTGCCTGGAAGGCCATTTTGTCGAACAAAGCCCTGCTGCCGTTGCTGTGGGAAATGTTCCCGGATCACCCGAATCTGTTACCGGCGTATTTTGCTGAAGATGCTCACCCGGAACTGGATCACTACGTCGTGAAGCCACTGTTTTCACGCGAAGGCGCTAACATCAAAGTCATAGAGAAAGGCCATGAAGTGGCCAGTGTTGACGGCCCGTATGGTGCAGAAGGCATGATCGTGCAACAGTTCCATCCGTTGCCGGTATTCGAAGGCAGTTACACGCTGATCGGCAGCTGGCTGGTCAACGATCAGCCTTGCGGGATTGGCATCCGCGAAGATAAAGCGCTGATCACGCAGGATCTGTCACGTTTCTATCCACATACCATTGTCGGATAAAACGCGTAAAAAAGGATAATGAAGGAATTCATTATCCTTTTTGTTTTTGAGCGTTATCCCACCTGAACAGAAAGCATGGAAAGCGTTCCCATCACGATCCCGTCCGTTGGCAGTGTGATCGGCTCCGAACCCTCCCACGTACCTAAAACATACAGCAATGGCAGATAGTGATCCGGAGACGGATTCGATAACGCGCCGCCTTCATGTTCCATAAACTTCACCAGAGGATGATCTTTCGCCTCGCCCTTCCAGCTCAGGTTATCTTTCACATACTTTTCGAACGCAATCGCCCACGGATACGGCTCGCCGTTGCCGTCCCATTTCACCATGCGCAGGTTATGTACCACGTTACCGCTGGCGACAATCATCACGCCTTCGTCACGCAGCGCGGCCAGCTTTTTGCCCAGTTCATAGTGATATTCCGGCGGCTGCGTACCATCGATGCTCAGCTGGATCACCGGAATATCGGCGTCCGGATACATCTTGATCAATACGCCCCAGGTGCCGTGGTCAAACCCCCACTCGCTGGTATCGGCCATCACATTTACCGGGCTGAGCAATTGCTGAACCCGTTTCGCCAGCGCCGGTGAACCCGGTGCAGGATAACGTTTATCAAACAGCGCCTGCGGGAAACCACCAAAATCATGGATGGTGCGCGGGTTTTCCATCGCCGTCACCGCCGTGCCGCGGGTAAACCAGTGGGCAGATACGGCCAGGATCGCTTTTGGACGTGGCAAAGATTCGCCCAGCGCATGCCAGGCACGGGTATAAACGTTATCTTCCAGCACATTCATCGGGCTGCCGTGGCCTAAGAAGAGTGCGGGCATACGTTGAGTCGTCATCATTAATTCCTTACCGCAGACTGAAAAAGAGCGGAGCGGCGGAGCGCCTTCCGCGTGATGAAAATACGGTACTCTTTTTCAGTGGCGGTTACAGCCGGATAACCATGAAGGAGATGTTCAATAAATTTGAAGAGGCAAATCAAAGGCAATGGGCGGGAATTTTCGGTTCAGACAAAATGCAGGAATACATAGCAAAAAGGCCGCATAAGCGGCCTTTCTTAATGCGCACAACCGGTTAGTCAGCTTGCCTGACGGGTTTGCGCCTGGCGGTAAGCCACCAGATCGGCAATCGTCACCACGGGCATATTGTGCGCGCGGGCAAAGACGATGACTTCCGGCGCATGTGCCATGCTGCCGTCATCGTTGGTCAGTTCACACAGCACGCCGAACGGCTTAAGCCCGGCAAGTGTGGCCAGATCCACTGACGCTTCGGTGTGACCACCGCGGGTCAGCACGCCGCCTGCCTGTGCGCGCAGCGGGAAGATATGCCCCGGGCGGTTCAGGTCAGAAGGTTTCGCTCCGTCTTTGATGGCCGCACGAATGGTAGTAATACGGTCAGCCGCTGAAACACCGGTCGTCACGCCTTCAACCGCTTCAATTGTCACGGTGAAAGGTGTCTGGAACGGGCTGGAGTTGTTCTCAACCATCATCGGCAAATCGAGCTTTTTACGGCTGTCTTCGTTCATGGTCAGGCAAACGATGCCGCTGCCGTGGCGAATAGTCAGCGCCATTTGTTCAACGGTCATGTTTTCGGCGGCAAAGATTAAATCGCCTTCGTTTTCACGATCTTCGTCATCCAGTACCAACACACCCACGCCATTACGCATCGCGTCGAGAGCACGTTCAACACGTTCAGTGGATGTACCGAATTCGGAAAGTAGGGTCTGATTCATGGTAAAAATAACCTCATGTTCTGTATGTGGATTACCAGAATCAGGGCGTCTTGAGGAGGCTAGCTGAAGCAGCCAGAAGGCGTGCTACAGTTATAAAAAATAACGCAGCGGGCAAAAATTTGCCCGGCTTGAATCGTTACTCTCTCCCATCCGGACTTTAACCGTCGGCCCCGGAATTACACCGGATCTGCTGACCTCTAACCCCGAAGGATTGAGCGCTCGCGGGCTTCCACGTGGAAGGGATTATGATCACCTTCCGGTATTCTGTGGTTTACCGCCGGTGGGGACTTTCACCCCGCCCTGAGAATAAGCAAGGCAACTATAACGCCAATAAATGAGCAGAGCAATCCTGTGGTTTGGCCATTTAGTGCCTCTGAAGGTTTATAGAAACAGCTTCAGCGATTACACTAAAGAAAAGCACCGCCTTCGAGAAAAGGAAATAACATGATTGACCCGAAAAAAATTGAACAAATTGCCCGCCAGGTTCACGAATCGATGCCGAAAGGGATCCGTGAGTTTGGTGAAGATGCCGAGAAGAAAATCCGTCAGGTATTGCAGGCGCAGTTCAGCCGTATGGATTTAGTCAATCGCGAAGAGTTTGACGTGCAGACCCAGGTTTTGCTGCGTACCCGCGAAAAACTGGCCGTGCTGGAACAACGTCTGGCCGCGCTGGAAGGCAAACTGAACGAAGCGGAAAAACCGCAAAATCCTGCCTGAATTTCCGCAACCATAAGTCCGCCGGAAACAGAAAAGGCCTGCTGCGCAGGCCTTTTTCATCTATTTTGCTCAGGCTTTATTGCGGACGAAGCACCGTTTTTACCCGTGGCAGCAATCCCCATAGCGCCGCGAACACCACCAGCGCATACAGCGATTTCCAGCCAACCATCGCCAGCAGCCCGCAGCACAAAATCGCCCCGAGCGTTGCCATCCATTTTGACCGGCCCGTCAGGATTTTTGCTCCGGAAATCATGCACAACAGATAGATCAGAATGAAAATCCCGTTGGCGTAGGTAATCAGCGCCCCGAGCGGCAAATGCAGCCAGTAAATCAGTAACGTGAACAACATACAGCAGCCCACCACCAGATTAAGCGCCGCTACCGGCACCTGCTGGGCAGAAAGTTGTGCCAGTTTGCTTTCAGGTTTCAGCTGAGCCTGCGACCACACCAGCCGGGCGAAGCTTTGCGTGTAAATATTCACGCTGGCAAAGCAGGCCAGATAACCAATAATGCAGGCCACCCAAAGCGCTTTTTGCCCGAAAAGCTGTACCACAATCCCCGGTAATGACGCGCCCGCTTCCCGCCCTTCGCCCCACGCATGGAATTTCAATACCGCGACCGTACAGCCCCAGTACACGGCGCCAGCTACCAGCATGCCGATCAGCAGCGCGCGCGGAAAATCACGTTCCGGATGACGAAATTCTGTCGCCAGATGCGCAAACGCCTCCAGCCCGACAAAGCACCAGAACATCACGGCCAGCGCATCAAAAAGACTGGAGGGCGAAACATCACGTACCGCAGGCAGCGGGATTTCCGGCAACGTGATATCTCCTTTCCACCAGATTGCCACGACCAGGGCGACGACCAAAAGCGCGATCAGCGTCTGGATATTCGCACTGGATCCTGCGCTGCGTGTGCCCAAAAACCAGATAACGAGCAGCGTTCCCAGCTGAACCAGCAGCAGATTTTCGCTGCTCCAGCCAAAAGCCGCCTGCCAGAAACCGGCAGCAATATGCAGCGCGGCGGGCAATCCGACCGGAATAACGGACAAAAACAGCCAGCCGGTCACGCGCGCCATGTGGGGCCCGAACGCTTTTCCCACGAAATGCGCGGCACCGCCTGCACTCGGGAAATGCCGGCCCAGTGCGGCAAAGCCAATCGCAATCGGGAACACCAGCAGGATCAGCACCGGCCATGCCCACAGACTGTCGTTTTGCGCCAGCTGTGCGGCAAGCGCAGGCACCGCGAAAACGCCGGTTCCCAATAATGAAGTGGAGAGCAGTCCGACGCCCTGCGCCAGACTTAATTCCTGTTTTAATCCGCTCACAACAGAGTCACTTCCGTTTGTTTTTTTGAGTGAAAAATCAAAAAGAAAAGGGCTTATCAGATAAGCCCTTCGGTGCGAACATCAGAAATTCAACCGCAGAAAATCAGTCCTGCGCTTTGATCTGATTGATGATTTTGGTGGTAGATAAACCATCTTCAAAATTCAGCACGCGCACTTCGCCGCCGTTCGCCCAGACTTCTACACTACCGGCAATTTGCTCCGGTTTGTAGTCGCCGCCTTTCACCAGCAGATCCGGTAAGATCCCGGCAATCAGACGCTGTGGCGTATCTTCTTCAAACGACACAACCCAGTCAACCGCGCCGAGCGCACCCAGCACGATCATACGATTTTGCAACGTATTCACCGGACGGGTTTCGCCTTTCAAACGTTTTGTAGAAGCATCGCTGTTCACCGCGACAATCAGACGATCGCCGAGCTTACGGGCATTCGCCAGATAAGACACATGGCCTGCATGCAGGATGTCAAAAATGCCGTTGGTCATGACGACTTTCTCGCCACGCTGACGCGCCATTGCGACCGCGGCTTTCAGCTGTTCTTCAGTCATCACGCCGAAGCCCACGTCTGAACGACCGCCGATGGCATTTTCCAGCTCAACCGGCGAAACGGTCGATGTCCCGAGTTTCCCGACCACAACACCCGCCGCAGCGTTTGCCAGGAAGCACGATTCTTCCAGCGTATTCCCGGCCGCCAGCGCCGCAGCCAGCGTACCGATCACCGTGTCACCGGCACCGGTCACGTCATACACTTCCTGAGCCTGCGTTGGCATATGGAAAGGGGCTTTGCCCGGCTGCAACAAGGTCATACCGTTTTCTGAACGGGTCACCAGCAGCGCAGAAAGCTCGAAGTTTTCAATCAGCTGCATGCCACGAACCACGATTTCGTCTTCGTTTTTACAACAGCCCACCACCGCTTCAAACTCGGAAAGATTCGGTGTCAGCAACGTCGCGCCACGGTAGCGTTCAAAGTCAGAACCTTTAGGATCCACCAGCACCGGCACACCGGCTTTTCTCGCCAGCTGTATCATCTTCTGCACTTCGGTCAGCGCACCTTTAGCGTAATCCGACAGCACCAGCGCACCGCTTTGCGGCAACGCCTGTTCAATTTTGGTCAGCATCGGTTGCAGATCAACGCCTTCAAAACCCTCTTCAAAGTCGAGTCGAATCAGCTGCTGGTTTCGGGAAAGAATACGCAGTTTGGTGATGGTCGGGTGAGAAGGCAGCGCCACGAAATCGCAGTTTACCTTCACTTCCGCCAGACGCTCGCTCAGCGCGCGCGCCGCATCGTCCACACCGGTCAGGCCGATCAGACGGGAAGAGGCACCGAGGGACGAAATGTTCATCGCCACGTTAGCCGCGCCGCCAGGGCGTTCTTCGATGGTATTCACCTTCACGACCGGTACCGGAGCTTCCGGTGAAATACGGTTGGTCGGGCCATACCAGTAGCGGTCTAACATTACGTCACCGACCACCAGCACACCCGCGCGGTGAAAATCAGGCAAAGTCACTTTCATCCCAAGACTCCAAAACAGGCAAAACTCAACATAGAAATAGTGCGCCGGATAATATCACAAGCGCCTGTCCCTCGAATAAAAACCCTCAGCCCAGCCATTTTTCCCAGCTGATGCGGATTTGCGCACGTTCACCGGCAAAACTGTCAGCGGCAACTTTTCCGCTGTGCTCCTGTAACGCCAGATGATGAATTTCATCGCGCAGCGTCACGTAAGCATGGGTCAGATTACGGGCCTCTTCTTCCGGCATGATGTCGTATTGCGCCATCAGCTCAAAAATCCTGACGTTATCAGACCAGCGCGTCAGCTTTGGCTGATCGTGGGCGAAACGTAAGACCAGATATTGTGCAATGAATTCAATATCCGTGATGCCGCCGGGATCGGCTTTCAGATCAAACTCACCGGCTTTTTTACTGCCGAGATGCTGGTACATTTTCTCACGCATTTCGCGGACTTCTTTGCGCAACTCCGCATCGTCGCGCTGACGGCAGAGTATTCCACGCCGTGTGGCATCAAACTGCTGCGTGAGAATCGGGTCGCCGTAAACGACGCGCGCGCGCACCAGCGCCTGATGTTCCCACGTCCAGGCTTCGTTGGCCTGATAATCGGCAAACGCTTCGATGGTGCTGACCAGCATGCCGGAAGCGCCGGAAGGCCGCAGACGCGGATCCACTTCATACAAAATGCCCGACGACGTCCGCGTGCTGAAGAGGTGCATAATTCGCTGTGCCAGACGCAGATAGAACTGACGCCCGTCGATCACGCGTTCGCCGTCAGTCATCACCTCCGGCGCGCAATCAAGCAGGAAAACCAGATCCAGATCTGAACTGTAACCCAGTTCCCACCCGCCTAATTTCCCATAACCGATAACTGCAAAACCCCGCCCTTCACGGTGCTGAAGGTGCGCTGGCTGACCGTATTTTACGACCATCTGATCCCACGCCTGCTGCACAACGACTTCAAGAATCGCTTCGGCCAGATAGGTTAAATGGTCGCTGACTTTCATGACCGGCAGCGCACCGGAAATATCTCCGGCGGCAATGCGCAGATGCTGCGCCTGCTTGAACTGGCGCACGGCTTCCAGCTGCTGCTCTTCATCTTCCGTCGGCACGCGCATCAGATACTGGCGCAGTTCATCACGGTAAGCGCCCAGCTCAATCGGCTGATAAAGGGTGCGCGGGTCGAGCAGTTCGTCGAGCAACAAAGGATGACGTGCCAACTGATTCGCGACCATCGGCGAGGCCGCGCACAGGCGAATCAGTTGCTTGAGCGCGCCGGGATATTCGACCAGCAGCTCAATGTAGGTCGTGCGGGTGACGATGTTGAGCAGCAACTGCATCAGGCGTTGCAACGTGACGTCCGCATTTTTATAGGTGCAAACCTGCGCAAGCAAACGCGGCATCAGCAAATCCAGCTGATCGCGACCACGCGGCCCAATGGTGCGTTTATCCACATCACGGCGGAATTCCGCAATCTGTTGCAGAATATGGCGCAGGGCGTTTTCCTCAAGCTGAGGCACCAGCGGCGCAAGTTCGGAAGGCTCAAGCGCATCAATCCATAAACTGCTGAACTGCGCCTGCTGCTGGTCATCTTCCGCGTCCGGCGTGTCATCACCAATCAGATCGTTAAACACCACACGCACGGCCTGCATGTGAGCATTTACTGCATCCAGAAGCTGCGGCCAGTCGGCGTAATCCATGCCCCACGCCAGACGCGCCTGATTGAGTTCATCGGAAGGTAAGGTCTGTGTTTGTTCATCGGCTATCGCCTGCAAGAGATTTTCCAGACGACGCAGGAACAGATAACTGGTGCGCAGTTGCAAAACCTGTTCAACCGGCAATAAGCCCAGATTTTCCAGCGCCTGCAACGTCGGTAAAAGTGCCCGTTGCTGCAATGCCGGTTCACGGCCACCGCGGATCAGCTGGAAGACCTGCACGATAAATTCAATTTCGCGGATACCGCCTGCGCCAAGTTTGATGTTGTCTTTCAGACCCCGGCGGCGGACTTCGCGGGCGATCATTCCTTTCATATTACGTAATGACTGGATCACGCTGAAATCGATGTAACGGCGGAACACAAATGGCATCAGCATTTTGCGCAGTTCCTGACTGCTGGCGTCATCCGCACCGCCCATCAGGCGCGCTTTCACCATCGCGTAGCGTTCCCAGTCACGCCCCTGCTCCTGATAATAATCTTCGAGCGCCGGGAAGCTCATCACCAGCGGCCCGCTGTCGCCAAACGGACGCAGACGCATATCGACACGGTAAACAAAACCGTCGATGGTCGGCTGATCCAGCGCTTTGATCAGCCTCTGTCCCAGGCGGGTGAAGAACTGGGCATTATCCAGTTCGCGGCGTCCGCCCCGGGTCTGACCGTTTTCCGGATAGGCAAAAATCAGGTCGATATCGGATGAAAAATTCAGTTCGCCGCCGCCGAGTTTCCCCATACCCAGGATCAGCATTCTTTGCGTTTCGCCCGCCGCGTTGACCGGCGTACCAAACTCACGACAGCAGGCGTCGTACAGCCAGTCGCGGGCGCTGACGATCAGCAATTCCGCCAGTTCACTCAGCTGATGCAGCGTATCTTTTGCTTCGCTTGTTTGTGCCGCTTGCGACCAGGCGATGCGGGTCAGAATACGGCGGCGGAACAGACGCAGCGCTTTCATTAACCCGTTTTCGTCCGTCACTTGCGCCAGCGATTCGCCGAGCCACTGCCGGTAAAACTGCCACTCCTGCGCCTGAGGCGGGTTTTGCTCAATTTCATGCCACCACTGTGGAAACGCCAGCAAACTGTCCGTGACGAATTCACTGCTGGTTAACACGGCCAGCTGTTGATCATCGGGGAGCGGGAGGTGTTCAGGATGTTCACGCCAGCGCTCTAGCAGACTCTGCGCATGGCTTTGCAAAACAGATGAAAGTGGCAACATGAAGTCAGATTCCTTGCAAAAAAAAGCCCGGGCAATTAGCCCAGGCTTATCAGTCAATTAACGAGGTTGTCCGTTTAACCAGAACGCATCCATCATCACTGCATGAGAACGGGCTGAATCTTCCCAGGCATGCTGCTGCTGAACGATGGCCTGCTGCAGGTCCGCCCAGCCGGCAATGTAGGCAGCGACATCTTTTTCAGGATAAGCCCCGCCCAGCAAATGGAAGGTAATAATCTGACGTTTCAGACGCGCCAGCTGATCGCGATACCCTTCTTCGGTCAGCGGCTGCGCGAACGCCTCTTTCAGATCTGCGGCGGTACGGCCCAGCATAATATCTGCGAAACGCTTGAAGGAGCCTTCCAGTTTTTTCGCTGATTTATCATCGATGAATGGTGTCCAGCCTGAAGTGGCCAGCCAGGAAGTGAGCACTAACTTGCATTTCAGGTAGCTGGCGCTGTAGCAAATTTCCTGCGCATCAGCAGATTTCTGTTCCAGAACAGGCACCAGATCGGTCAGCAACGTACGCAATTCCGATGACGCTTTACGCGGCACCAGTCCGCCAAACAGCACCAGAATCTGACGCACGGTTTCGACGGCCTGCAGAACGGTCAGACGCGCGGTTTTGTCGCCACGAACCCACAATTCTTCATGATATTGCCAGTGATCCAGCGCCAGTTCGAACATGGCGGACATTGCCTGTTCCACCGTCGCTTTCGGCTGAGCTTTAAACACCGGCAACGGTTTGATCTCACGCGCAGGATTGCCCTTCGCCAGATGATAACCGCGAGCCGCTTTGCTGAAACCGCCCTGACGTAAACCGCCGTGCGCCCCTATTTCTGCCGCCAGTTTCAGTAAATCCCCGGTATTCCCTTTTTTCAGCTCAAGCTCAATTTCGGCCAGCGCCTCAGACAACTCACCGGCGATCACTACACCCTGATCCAGGCCCAGCTCAATCTCACTTTCGCCGTAAGTGATCACCCACTTCTCGCGGGTGAAATCGGTGCGGAACAGCGGTGTCAGTGCTTTTTGCAGCGCAGCAGGCTTACACCCTTCCGGCCAGATATCTTTCGGAAACGCGCTGAGTTTCAGCACCGGCTTTTTAAGCTCAACATTATATTCCGGGCGCTGATGCAGGCCGCCCACCACTTTTCCGCCGGTTTTGATGGTCATTTCATACTGATCGTCAAAGCCACGGATACGCAGACCAATATCATGCGAACGTAAATAGTTATCCGCGGTCTCAAAATAGATGTTGGTCAGTTTCGATGGCGCGGTGTGCTCAGCGTTGAAAACCGCGAGCTGCGAAGGAAGTTCGGCGATTGCGGCCGGGGTGGCGATAAATTTTAATTCTATTTCTACGGTCATAGGAGTCTTCACACCGATTCTTTGCTGCCAATAAGGGAATAACGCGTCGCTCCAATTCTACCATAAGCACAGCGCGCAAGCCGCATGTTGCGGGATTGTAAGATAGTTCTCATTCCGGTTTATACATTGCGTCGTCACACTGTTGCCCTTAATATCGGTTTCCAAAGTTTCGCAATAACCAAACTTTTATTGCACTGACCGGATAATTTGCCGCAATGGCCTGAAAATGGCGGTTGCCAGAAGACGTATCCCGATAAAACGGATCCGCACTTCACGTTCCCTAAATTCACAAAGAAACGATGAAATAATGCAGAAATTACGCCTAATTGGTTTCGCTTTGCTTGGTTTAAGCATCACATGGACTGCCCACGCCGACGAGAAGCGCTATATCTCCGACGATTTGATCACCTATATCCACAGCGGTCCGGGTAATCAGTATCGCATTGTTGGCACGCTGAATGCCGGTGATGAAGTCACCCTGCGCAGCGTCAACGACAGCACTAAATATGGCGAAATCGTTGACTCGAAAGGGAAAACCGCGTGGATCCCTCTCGACCAGTTAAGTAATGTCCCAAGCCTGCGAACCCGCGTTCCGGATCTGGAACAACAGGTTAAAACGCTAACCGATAAGCTGACGAATATTGATTCCAGCTGGAACCAGCGTACCGCGGAAATGCAGACGAAAGTCGGCTCCAGCGACAGCATCATCAACAACCTGAAGAAAGAAAATCAGGATCTGAAAAATCAGCTGATCGTTGCGCAGAAGAAAGTAGACGCGGTGAATGTTCAGCTAGACGACAAGCAACGTACCATTATTTTACAATGGTTTATGTACGGCGGTGGTGTTGCCGGTGTCGGTCTGGTGCTGGGTCTGGTATTGCCGCACCTGGTTCCACGTCGCAGGAAAAAAGATCGCTGGATGAGCTGATCGCTTAACCCGCTCCAACTTTCGTTCAACGTGAAGGCACTCCGGTGCCTTTTCGTGTTTGCATCAATCTGCAAATCAACCACACAACTTTGCTATGATAAAGGCAGAGCGCCCTGCTCGGCTTTCAGCAGCATAATGCGTTGAAATTGACTTATTTCAGGAGTTATTGCGTGGAGATTTACCTGGTCGGCGGCGCAGTCCGAGACAGTTTATTAAACCTGCCTGTGTCTGAACACGATTGGGTGGTGGTCGGCGCAACGCCTGAATACATGCTGGAAAATGGCTACCAGCAGGTCGGCAAAGACTTCCCGGTGTTCCTGCATCCCAAAACTCATGATGAATACGCGCTGGCGCGGACGGAAAGAAAATCGGGTTCAGGCTACAACGGCTTTACCTGTTATGCCGCGCCGGATGTCACGCTCGAGCAGGATCTGATGCGGCGTGACCTGACTATTAACGCTATCGCCAAAAGTGACAGCGGTGAACTTTTCGACCCTTATCACGGCCAGCGTGATATCGAATTGCGCCTGCTGCGCCACGTTTCAGATGCGTTTGGAGAAGATCCGTTACGCGTTCTGCGCCTAGCCCGTTTCGCGGCGCGATTTGCTCATTTAGGTTTTACCGTTGCCCCTGAAACGCAGACGCTGATGCAGCAGATGGCCGAAAGCGGTGAGCTGGAAGCCCTGACGGCAGAACGCGTTTGGAAAGAAACCGAAAAGGCGCTGCAAACGCAGGATCCGCAGGTGTATTTCCAGGTGCTTCGGGATTGCGGTGCGCTGAAAGTGTTATTCCCTGAAATCGATGCGTTGTTTGGCGTGCCCGCGCCGGAGAAATGGCATCCGGAAATTGATACCGGCATTCATACGCTGATGACACTGAAAATCGCCAGCACACTGACGCCGGAAGTGGATGTGCGGTTTTCAGCACTTTGCCATGATGTGGGTAAAGCGCTGACCCCGCCGCAATTCTGGCCGGCTCATCACGGCCACGGTCCGGCGGGTGTGAAACTGGTGGAGAATATCTGTCAGCGCCTGAAAGTGCCGACACATATCCGCGATCTGGCAAAACTGGTGGCCGAGTTCCATGACCTCATCCACACCGTGAATAAGCTGCGCCCGGAAACCTTGCTGAAACTGTTCGATACCATCGACGTTTGGCGTAAACCGCAGCGTCTGGAACAGATGATCATGACCAGCGAAGCTGACGCACGGGGGCGTACAACGTTCGAAAATAACCCTTATCCGCAGGGTGATTACCTGCGCGAAGCCTTCAAAGTGGCGAGCAGCATTAGCAATAAAGAGGTGCTGGATGCCGGTTTTCAGGGAATAGAAATCCGCGATGAGCTTAAAAAGCGCCGGACACAAGCACTGGCAGACTGGAAACAAAAGCAGGAAGTGGCGAGTTAACCCGTATCATCTGTCAAAAAAGCCCCGCAGGGTGAATATCCTGCGGGGCTTTTTTATTGTTGCGCTAAGCAATTATCAGGCGATAAAGACATAGTACACGGCGATCGCAACAAAGAAGCGATAGATAGCAAACGGGATAAACGAAATACGCTTAATCACCGCCAGGAAGGTTTTAATGGCAATCAGCGCGATGATAAATGCGCTGATAAAACCGGTCGCGAACATCGGCAAATCGGCCATGGTCAGGAAGCTGTAGCTCTTATACAAATCCAGCGCCGTCGCGCCCATCATCATTGGCACCGCCAGCAGGAAGGAGAACTCAGACGCGGCAAAACGACTGATGCCCATTAACATCCCGCCGCTGATGGTTGCACCCGAACGGGAAAATCCCGGCCAGAGCGCCAGACACTGGAAAACGCCAATCATAAACGCCTGCACGTAGGTAATGTCATCGAGCCCTTCCGCGCGCGGTTTTTTGGGTTTTAGCAATTCAGCGGCAATCAGTAAAACACCGCCGACAACCAGCGAGTACATGACGTATTTAGGCTCGAAAAGAGATTTAATTTGTGAATGCAAAAGCAAACCTAGTACGGTCGCCGGGATCATCCCCAAAATAATATGCCCGAGATTCAGACGGCGCGTCCCCGTGCCTTCATGAGCTGGTGGCTTGCCAAAATGCAGGCCAATCATGCCAAACAATCGACGCCAGAACATCACAACCACAGCCAGAATCGATCCCAGCTGAATAACCACCTCAAAGGACTTCGACGTATCTCCCGTAAAGCCCAGGAGATTACCCACAATAATCAGGTGACCAGTCGAGGAGACAGGCAGGAACTCCGTCAGCCCTTCAACAACACCCAAAATAGCCGCTACAAGCAATGAATGACTTTCAGCAATCATTATCGACCCAACCCTATTAAGTATCCGCTAATCGGAAAAAACAGCTAAAACAACAAACAATAAAAAAGCGGCTCATCTGCGCCGCTTCTGCAAAGGGTGCCCCGTAGCCCCGAGTGCTCTTTTAACGCTTTTTTATGACAATTAAAATACGACCGGATTCTGAATTTTATTCAGGGCAGGATTTAACTGCGTTTTCCGCGCTCAATCACCACGCCAACGTTCGCCGCCTGCGCGACCGCGCCGGGTTTGCTGAGCTTAATGCGTACCCACGGCGAGTTAAAACGCGCCAGCAGCAGCGCCGCCACTTCTTCGGCAACACGTTCAACCAGGGCAAAATTCTGTGAGGAGACATGTTCTATGACGGCGTCACTGACATCGGCGTAGCTTAAACAGTCATTAACATCGTCACTGACGGCGGATTTTCGGTTGTCCCACGCCATTTCGATATCGAACACCAGTTTCTGTTTAATGGTCTGTTCCCAGTCGTAAGCGCCAATAGTGGTGATTACATTTAGTTGCTCAATAAATACGATATCCATCACGCGATTCTCTGTTTTTGGCCCAGCCGGATACCACTTCCAGCAGAAAATGCGTATTATCCATGGATGTTGCGATTAAAACGACCCTTATTAGACGGAACGGCTTTATGAGTGCTACCGCGCTTGGAATGATTATTTTCGCCTACCTTTGCGGCTCAATTTCGAGTGCGATTCTGGTCTGCCGGGTCGCCCGCTTACCGGATCCGCGCACGGCAGGTTCTGGCAATCCCGGTGCTACGAACGTTTTGCGCCTGGGTGGACGTGTGGCCGCAGCGGCCGTTCTGATTTTCGATGTCCTCAAAGGCATGCTGCCCGTCTGGCTGGCGTACCGTCTGAACATTCCTCCGATGTATCTCGGTCTGACCGCCATTGCGGCGTGCGTCGGCCATATCTACCCGGTATTCTTCCGTTTTAAAGGCGGCAAAGGCGTGGCCACCGCTTTCGGTGCCATTGCACCTATCGGCTGGGACTTAACCGGCCTGATGACCGGCACATGGCTTCTGACCGTACTGCTCAGCGGATACTCTTCGCTGGGTGCGATTGTCAGTGCGCTCATCGCACCTTTCTACGTCTGGTGGTTTAAACCTGAATTCACATTCCCGGTCGCCATGCTTTCCTGCCTGATTTTATTGCGTCATCACGACAATATTCAGCGTTTGTGGCGCGGTCAGGAAGGGAAAATCTGGGATAAGCTGAAGAAAAAGCGTAAAGCCGCGAAAGAAGATAAGTCCGAATAACCGCTACATTCCAGACATAAAAAACGACCTCATGAGGGTCGTTTTTTTATTATTTTTTTAGCTCATCCAGCCTGACAGAGCGGGAGCGAGACAAGGCGTCAGGAGACCTGAAAGCGCAACATACTCAAGTATGTGAGCATTTCGGGTCGACGCAGCAACGCAGTCGCAGCCCCGCTCAGACTGGCGGCAACTCAGCCAGCGGCCAGCGCGGGCGTACGGTCACCCCTAAGTCCGGCGTTGCACCCGTTTTCAGGCGCACCATACCCGCATAAGCGATCATCGCACCGTTATCGGTACAAAATTCAGGGCGAGCATAGAATACTTCGCCTCCACGCTTAGACATCATTTCGGCTAATTTCGCGCGCAACGTACGGTTTGCGCTGACACCACCGGCCATGACCAGGCGTTTAAAACCGGTCTGATCCAGTGCGCGTTTGCACTTAATGGCCAGCGTATCCACCACGGCATCTTCAAATGCGCGGGCAATATCGGCATGGGTTTGGGCATCGCCGTCATTACCGCGGATCGTATTGGCGGCAAATGTTTTCAGGCCGGAAAAACTGAAATCCAGCCCCGGACGGTCGGTCATCGGACGCGGGAACGTAAATCGCCCGGCAACACCTTGCGCCGCCATTTTCGACAGCAACGGGCCGCCAGGATAATCCAGCCCTAATAATTTGGCTGTTTTATCAAATGCTTCGCCTGCGGCGTCGTCGATGGACTCACCCAGCAGGGTATATTCACCGATGCCTGTCACGCTGATTAACTGCGTGTGGCCACCAGAAACCAGCAAGGCGACAAACGGAAAATCAGGCGGATTATCTTCCAGCATTGGGGCCAGCAAATGGCCTTCCATATGATGAACAGGCACCGCCGGCACATTCCAGGCAAACGCCAGAGAACGCCCGATGGTTGCGCCGACCAGCAACGCACCGACAAGCCCCGGACCGGCGGTATACGCCACGCCATTGATATCCTGAGCGGTCAGCCCGGCCTCTTTCAGCGCAGCCTGAATAAGCGGTACTGTTTTACGTACATGGTCACGCGAGGCCAGTTCAGGCACAACACCGCCGTAATCTGCATGCAGTTTTACCTGACTATACAGTTGGTTGGCTAACAGACCGGCTTCGCTGTCATAAACTGCAATTCCGGTTTCATCGCAGGACGTTTCTATACCCAGTACTCGCATCACTCTTTCCGTCATAGTTTCGCGCTAACTCGCGGCGCGCAGTTTAGCACACAAGCCCCGACCAGTGCTGCACTGGTGTAGGAATTCCTCACGCGGCCGGCAATTAATGTCGAGCAATTTGGATTGATTGGTATATAATCGCCGCCCGACGCAAAAGCGAGCGCACTATGTTGCAGAAGGGTTGCAAAAGGCGCCCGCTTCAATTTGCCGTTGTGCTTTACAAGACGACGCGAATTGGAGTAAAATTCCGCACCATTTTGAAATGTGCTGGTACAACATCAGCAAACAAACCGATTTTATCGAGGTGAGAGGCACATGCCTGTAATTAAAGTACGTGAAAACGAGCCGTTCGACGTAGCTCTGCGTCGCTTCAAGCGTTCCTGCGAAAAAGCAGGTGTTCTGGCAGAAGTTCGTCGTCGTGAATTCTATGAAAAACCGACTACCGAACGTAAACGCGCTAAAGCATCTGCAGTAAAACGCCACGCCAAGAAACTGGCTCGCGAAAACGCACGCCGCACTCGTCTGTATTAATCTTCGGGGGCAACCCCAAATCGCGTGATTTGCAATATTAAGAACGCGCAGACTGCGTAGTAGCATACGAAGGCCGTGCTTTCCGAAAGGAATGCGCGGCTTGTTCTCGTTTATAGGCTAGTGAGTAAGGGGCTTATGGCTGGGAGAATTCCGCGCGTATTTATCAATGACTTGCTGGCTCGTATCGATATCGTCGATTTGATCGACGCTCGTGTAAAGCTCAAGAAACAGGGTAAAAATTATCACGCGTGCTGCCCTTTCCACCATGAGAAAACACCCTCATTTACCGTAAATGGCGATAAGCAGTTTTATCACTGTTTCGGCTGTGGTGCCCACGGCAATGCCGTCGATTTCCTGATGAACTATGACAGACTTGAGTTTGTCGAAAGCATTGAGGAACTGGCGACAATGCAAGGTTTGGAAGTGCCGTATGAAGCAGGCACTGGCCCGACTCAGATGGAGCGTCATCAGCGTCAAAGCCTCTACCAGCTGATGGCACCGCTTAGCGAGTTCTATCAGCAATCACTTAAACAACCGGCGGGTGCACCGGCCAGAGACTATCTTGCCCGGCGCGGTTTAAGTGAAGACGTCATCAATCATTTTGCCATCGGTTTCGCCCCACCGGGCTGGGACAACGTGTTAAAGCGTTTCGGTAAGAATGCCGATGATAAAGCGTCTCTGATCGACGCCGGTATGTTGGTCACCAATGACAACGGACGCAGCTATGATCGTTTTCGTGAACGGGTGATGTTCCCGATACGCGACAAACGTGGCCGTGTGATTGCATTTGGTGGCAGGGTTTTGGGCAACGATACGCCGAAATACCTGAACTCACCGGAAACCGAGATTTTCCATAAAGGCCGCCAGTTGTACGGCCTGTATGAAGCACAGCTGAAAGCCCCTTCTCCGGCACGTTTGCTCGTCGTTGAAGGGTATATGGACGTCGTCGCACTGGCGCAGTTCGGCATCGATTATGCCGTTGCGTCTCTGGGAACCTCCACGACGGCGGACCACATTCAGCTGATGTTCCGCAGCACGGATAACATCGTTTGTTGTTATGACGGTGACCGCGCGGGGCGTGAAGCCGCGTGGCGCGCACTGGAAACGGCATTGCCGTATCTCAACGATGGCCGTCAGCTGCGTTTTATGTTTTTACCCGACGGCGAAGATCCGGACACGCTGGTGCGTAAAGAAGGCAAAGATGCGTTTGAACAAAGGATGGAACAGGCAATGCCGCTTTCCACTTTCCTGTTTGATTCGCTGATGCCGCAGGTTGATTTGAGCAGCCCTGACGGGCGGACCAAATTGAGCATGCTGGCATTGCCGCTGATCCGCCAGGTTCCCGGTGAAACGTTACGGATGTATTTGCGTCAGCAGTTAGGGAATAAGCTCGGCATTTTAGATGACAGCCAGTTAGAAAAGCTGATGCCTAAACAGGCAGAAGGGAGCAATGTCTACCAGGCGCCCCAGCTAAAACGCACAACCATGCGTATACTTATAGGGTTACTGGTACAAAACCCACAACTGGCTACACTTATACCCTCGCTGCAAGGTTTGGAGCAAGCGAAGCAACCAGGATTAGATCTGTTCAGCGAGTTAGTGACTACTTGCTTAGCCCAGCCAGGGCTCACAACAGGCCAATTACTGGAACTGTATCGTGACAATAAGTTCTACCAGCAACTTGAAACTCTGGCGACATGGAACCACATGATCGTAGAGGAGATGGTCGAAGAGGAATTTCGTGCCACGCTGGCCAGCCTGTATGACTCTATTTTAGAGCAGCGGCTTGAAACCCTGATAGCAAAAGCCAGGACGCATGGCCTGAGTCCAGAGGAACGTACAGAAGTCAGTTCCCTGAATCAGGTGTTAGCGAGAAAGAGTTAACAAAAACATATAAAGGTAAGGCTTCAGGCGTTACCACAGAAAACACGGCTTAAGTGCCGATATATAGCGGGGCATGGCCCTGCGCAGAGCCGCCCTGGTGGGCCGCGGCACAATAAACGCCCCTAACGTTATTGTTGGCGATGTTACCCGACCGACACCAACCCAAATACTCTGAAGTGTGGATACCGTCTTATGGAGCAAAACCCGCAGTCACAGCTTAAGCTACTTGTCACCCGTGGTAAGGAGCAAGGCTATCTGACCTATGCTGAGGTCAATGACCATCTGCCGGAAGATATCGTCGATTCCGACCAGATCGAAGACATCATCCAGATGATTAACGACATGGGCATCCAGGTACTTGAAGAAGCACCGGACGCCGATGATTTGATGCTGGCCGAAAACCGCCCTGATACCGACGAAGACGCTGCAGAAGCGGCGGCGCAGGTACTTTCCAGCGTTGAATCTGAAATTGGCCGTACCACCGACCCTGTGCGTATGTATATGCGCGAGATGGGTACCGTTGAACTTCTGACCCGTGAAGGCGAAATCGACATCGCCAAACGTATCGAAGACGGTATCAATCAGGTCCAGTGCTCCGTTGCTGAATATCCTGAAGCTATCACTTATTTGTTAGAGCAATATGACCGTGTCGAAGCAGGTGAAGTTCGTCTGTCTGACCTGATCACGGGTTTTGTTGATCCTAACGCCGAAGAAGAAATCGCGCCAACTGCAACTCACGTGGGTTCTGAACTGACCACAGAAGAGCAGAATGATGACGACGAAGACGAAGATGAAGACGACGATGCTGAAGACGACAACAGCATCGATCCGGAACTGGCTCGCCAGAAGTTCACCGAACTGCGTGAACAGCATGAAGCGACGCGTCTGGTCATCAAGAAAAATGGCCGTAGTCACAAGAGCGCAGCAGAAGAAATCCTGAAACTTTCTGATGTGTTCAAGCAGTTCCGTCTGGTGCCAAAACAGTTCGATTTCCTGGTCAACAGCATGCGTTCCATGATGGATCGCGTTCGTGCTCAGGAACGTCTGATCATGAAAGTGTGCGTTGAACAGTGCAAAATGCCGAAGAAAAACTTCGTCAATCTGTTCGCCGGTAACGAAACCAGCGATACCTGGTTCGATGCAGCTCTGGCGATGGGTAAACCGTGGTCTGAGAAGCTGAAAGAAGTCACCGAAGACGTACAGCGCGGCCTGATGAAACTGCGTCAGATCGAAGAAGAAACTGGCCTGACTATCGAGCAGGTTAAAGATATCAACCGTCGCATGTCGATCGGCGAAGCGAAAGCCCGTCGCGCGAAGAAAGAGATGGTTGAAGCAAACTTACGTCTGGTTATTTCTATCGCCAAGAAATACACCAACCGTGGTCTGCAGTTCCTCGACCTGATCCAGGAAGGTAACATCGGCCTGATGAAAGCCGTTGATAAGTTTGAATATCGCCGTGGTTATAAGTTCTCAACTTATGCGACCTGGTGGATCCGTCAGGCTATCACCCGCTCCATCGCCGACCAGGCGCGTACCATCCGTATCCCGGTACATATGATTGAGACGATTAACAAACTCAACCGTATTTCCCGTCAGATGCTGCAAGAGATGGGCCGCGAACCTACGCCGGAAGAGCTGGCTGAGCGTATGCTGATGCCGGAAGACAAAATCCGTAAAGTGCTGAAAATCGCGAAAGAGCCAATCTCCATGGAAACGCCAATCGGCGACGATGAAGATTCGCATCTGGGTGATTTCATTGAGGACACTACCCTCGAGCTGCCACTGGATTCTGCAACGTCTGAAAGCCTGCGTTCTGCGACGCATGACGTTCTGGCTGGCCTGACCGCACGTGAAGCGAAAGTTCTGCGTATGCGTTTCGGTATCGACATGAACACTGACCACACTCTGGAAGAAGTGGGCAAACAGTTCGACGTTACCCGTGAACGTATCCGTCAGATCGAAGCGAAAGCGTTGCGTAAACTGCGCCACCCAAGCCGCTCCGAAGTGCTGCGCAGCTTCCTGGACGATTAATCGTCCTCAGGCTGTCAGCCATTAAAAGCCCCGCCTTTCTCTGGAAATGGCGGGGCTTTTTTTATCCGGATTCACCAGAAATTCAGGGATTCAGCGACGTATACAGCTCACGATATGAAGCGACCAGCTCATCGAGCGTCGCACGGTTCAGCCCGCTGGGATTTGGCAAAACCCAGACCTCTGTCCGGCCAATTTTCAGCGCCTGATGCCCCCAGTTCACTTTGCTGATGCCAAACGCCTTGCTGAAGGCCTGCTTACCCAGAATGGCTAATGCACGCGGCTGATAGCGCAAGATTTTCTCTTTTAGCATCTCACCGCCATCACGCAATTCATCACGGTTTAGCTCGCTGGCTTCAACCGTCGGCCGGCCTACAAGCGCCGTGATACCACAACCGAAATTCTGCAACTGCTGCCACTCTTCAGGCGCTAACTGACGCCCGGTAAATCCCGCCTGATGAATGACTTTCCAGAAACGGTTACTGCCATTCGCAAAAGGATAACCCTTGTGGGCGGACGAAAGACCGGGATTAATGCCGCAGAACACAACCTGAAGATCCTCCACGAGGATATCTGTAAGCATATTGTTTTCCTGAGACGTATTTGCTCGAGTTATGGGTAAAAAAGTCTGCGAACACAACATACTAGAACTGTGCACAAAACGCGCATACAAACCGAACACATATAGACCTGTTAGCAAGGTTTACCGTATAATCCCGCACCTCGGCCCTTTAGCTCAGTTGGTTAGAGCACGCGACTCATAATCGCTTGGTCGCTGGTTCAAGTCCAGCAAGGGCCACCAAATTTTAGCTTTAAAATCATATGATTAAGCCACCATTTGCATGGTGGCTTTTTTGTATATAAAGTTCTTTGTCGCAAAAGTGTCGCGCTAAGTTTCAGTCCTTCCTCAATTTCCGTTTAGAAAGGTGCAAACTATGGAACGAAATACACTCCCTGCAGTAACAGAAATTGAAGTAATTTCCTCGGTATGGGCAGACCGCCAAGGCGAAAAGAGGGTGAATGAACTATTGAAGTCTGGTGAATGGGTGATGATTAGCACTTCTAGCGGCGTAGATAGAGACGGCTACCCTATTCATGAATGGGTAATGGGTAAGTTAATACAGCTAAGTTAACTTTCATTCGATACTTCAGGGGCGGCGATTAAGTGCTGCCCTTCAAAAATTTTATAGTAATGGCAAACCGCGCAGCTGCAAGCAGTACCCTCAGAACACGGAGGATTGAACGCAAGAGGGACTTACCATTTTCCATTTTGATAAGCAACACACCACGCCCTACCGAACGGCCAGATCGTAGACACAGGATTACCCTGATACCCAAACCCTGTTCCTTGGTTAATTTATCCTTTAGCCATTAAATTAAATATAAGCAATATTACATCACCACCTTTATCTATCTCATTTTTTAAATGGGTTTTTTATTATTTCGAATTCTTTTTTTAAACCACTATTGATAGACAAAGCTTTTGAACCTTGATTTTCTTTGCAATATGATTCTACCCAATCTTGTTTGGAAGATGAGAAAATTAACTCATTCGCTCCATCAAAAATCAATTGATTTATTTTAAGCTGAACAAAAGCCTCACACCTTTCAATATTTATTTCTAAGTCAGGTCGTTGCGCAGGCTCAATAGAAAGACATACGCGAGGAGAAATTGGAAAAATTGTAATTGCGCTAGGGTGTCCAGGGCCAATACCTGATGCATTACTCTTAGAAAAAAATGATACTGGATTGTCCGAACTTACAAACTCAAAATCATTACTAGAAATATGGAGAGTCCATTGTTTATTTAAGAACACCTGAGCAAGTTGACGTGCAAACTCAATCATGTACTCCAAACTTACTGAAGAATGAATAGAAAGCCTGACCGCTTCAAGGAGTCCCTTTTCATCAATCATCCTTTGTAATACTTCCGGAGGTTCAGGAAATATTTTAGCATCAAAACTAGATTTTAATGTTCTTACTGCAATATCACCCCATACATCATTTACTATGTTTCTAAATGCAGGTCCTCGAGTTTGCATAAATGCTATGTAATATGCTAGATATGATTTATCCTCTATAGAAAGATATACATATGGCATCGCCCTCATATTGAGGATTTTATTAATTATATCATTCCCAATTTTTTCAACCTCTGAAATAGAATCTTCAAGATCGATATGGTTAACTTCCCCAGCATCATCCAATTGGTAATAATAGTAATCCTCGCAACAAACTTTTTTGACTGATGAAGGATGTCTTAAATATTTTTTACTTTCTTTATCAAAACTCCAAAGCAGTGACTGTTCCCCTTTTATCGTAAAACGACGCAAATAGGACTGCGGAACATAGTGTTGATTTCTTTTTTTCTGCCTGTTGTTCATCATCATCCCTTCACGCTAGCTAATAAGAAATAATTCATTAATTTACAAATAGAATATTACACAAATTTCATCTTTACAAAATGGCTTGAAATCACCCGTAGCCCTCTCCACGCCTGGCTTAAGCTCATTTTTCTAACAAGCCAGTTTGATCTCCCTAACGATCAAATACACAGACAAAAATGATATAATTCCCTTTGTTTTCATCTGGATGCGTTTTCACTTCGATTCTTTACAGATCCAGAAAACTGAAATTTACTGAAATTCTTTTCAATCTTTTCAGTTTGGGAATGACGGGAAAAGCCCAGGCGCGGCGCGTCCTGGCGGGCTGGTTTGTAGAATTTTAAAACTGAAAAAAATTACCAACGCAAAAAGCGCAGGCGGGTGCGGTGTAGTGCAATTTCCGTCTGGTCTTGCTTTGTTTCGTGGACGCACGGCCGCGCTGTCTCACTCAGGCGGTTTGATCGTTTGAAAGGGTTCTGGGGGTTGAATCCAATGCTGCACGGCATTGTGTGCGATTGAGGGGGGTTATCTACAGGCAATAAAAAACCCGCACGCGGCGGGCTTTATCAAACGTCTATCTACGATTGAAATATTTATCGTCTAGCTCAAGTTGCTTTATCCATTCGGAAAGTTGCTCCTTTACAAGATCCCAATCATTTGGAGGCGTCAATTTTCGCCTACGTAATAACATTCCATTGACTGATAATTTAATCGGGGGGAGATTGTAGGCAGCACCATTCCTATTGAGACACTCAATTAATGCATTGAGTTCTTCTGGATTAGGTTCTTTCCCAAGTAGCACTTCTTTAAGATGCTCAATCATTTTGAAACCTCAATAGCGAAGGGATTGTTGAGGTTCCATTATATCATGCCTAGAATTTGCCCGTTGGAACGCAGGCCATTGAATAATAAGTACTAATATAATTAACCAATAACCGGATCGTATTTCTCTTTTAGCGTGATGGCCTTGGTGCCGGTGTCGGTAATCGCCAGAGCATTAAGCGGCGTGCCGGTATTGTTGTGAGTGTGCGCGGCTGTCAGCTGTGCCAGCTGTTTCACCACGTCCAGGGTATCAAGCATCAGTTGGCACACATTGACCGACTGGCTACCAATCCACACCACTGGCGCAATTACTTCCTGACGCACACCCGCCACGCTGCTGCGTAACATACCGACCTTCTCAATCAGCTGGCCAATCACGTTGGTTTCCGCATTGCCCTGGACACTGGCCACATAATTGGCCTGCGTGGCCAGGCTGTAATCTCCCTGGGCAATCTGTTGAATTGCACCGGCCAACAACGTGGCCTTGCCCAACACCGTGGTTTTGTCCGTGGCCTGCACGGTTGTTTCTCTGGCCACCAGCGTGCGGGTTTCATCATCGGCCGTGACAACCCGGCTCATGGACGTTTCACGGATAACCTGATCCGTCTGGCGTTCCCAATCGCCCGCCACCGTCACCCGCTGTGATACGCCATCACGCTGCTGTTGCAGCTGTTCGCCGGGCGTAACGGCGGGCAGGCTGTTGCCCTGGGCAAGGGTTTGACGGACAAACGGCTTATCGGCGCGGCCGCCGTTAAATCCGACTTCTACCAACGTGCCTGGCGGTGGGAATTGGAACATCCCGGATTCCCCGCCCGCCATTGGCAGCGGCAACGGCACGGCCGGATAAAGCGGCGTATCTTTTGCCGGATTGCCGTCTGCGTCTAACAGCTGCAAGTCCACGGCATAACGCGGCCTAAACGGATCGGCAATGTTCCCATTGCTCACGTCTTCGCTGGGCGCTTCCACCCTGGCGAACTGCGGCAGGTGCAAGCCGCTGGCCAGCTCTGGATAACTGCTTTCAACCTGGCGTTGAAGCGGGGTTTTCTGCAATGCCTGGCCGGTGGCTTTATTGCGCGGCGTCCAGGTGATTTCCATATCATCATTATGCAATCTGACCTTCGTCAATCGCTGACCGTTCACCTCTACGCCTGGACGTAAAGACTGGATCAGCGGCACGGTCATGGCATTGCCACCGGCTACGCTTTGGTTAAATTCGGCGGGGATTTCTACCGGCTTACCGGCAAACAGTGCATCAGCAGCTGCACCGACAAAAACGCCACCATCGGGCAGCTGATACCACACGTAATCGGTAATACTGAATGCTTTGCCCAGGTTGGCTAACAGCTGATAGCCGGTGCCGGAATGGGTGAAATGTGGGATCGGCGTATCGGCGTAGGACGCACCGCTGGCCAGCGTGAATTCCAGCCCGCTTTCCTCGGTCAGCCAGCCGGTGATTTGTCGCAGCGTGGGATGCTGAAAAGAGCACGGCCAAAGGCGCTCAAATATGCCGACCAGCTCCCGGACAAAAAGCCGCTGATAGCCATTTTCCGCAGGCTGCGAACGCTCCACAAAACCGGTAAACCATCGCAACACCAGATCGTGATAGCCCACGTCCAGGCGCACAAGTTTGCCGGTGTAATCTTCATCCGTCTGCGCGGTGATAAATCCCCGACCGCAGGCGTTTAATTCTAACGCCAGGTTTGCGTCCACCAGGTGCGTGGCCGCGCTCGACAAATACAACCGCTTAATGGGTTTCATCCCTTTACCCCAATGCTTCATTGACCGGTTTCAGCACTTTGCGCTCAAACCACGTCAGTTTTTCGTCACTCTCGGCCGCCGCGTTGCCACTTCCATTGGCACCGCCTGCCCCCTGTTTTGTTGCCGCCGTTTTACTGCCTGCGCGGGCTTCTTTCTTCTCGGCTACGCTGATTTTTTCGCGCAGGGTGAACGTGACCAGCCAGGCCATTTTATTATCCTGCTGCGGCGCATCAATCGCGCCGGTGAACGTCCCTTCACGAAAATTAATCGTCTGGGCGATCAGGTTGGCCACGCGGTAAACCTGCAATGAACCGCTGGCAGATTTTGCTTCTGCCAGCTCAAACAACCGCTTCAACGTGGCCGCGTCCCGAAAGGATACCGTCCCGGAAACGCGCAATTCTTTGGCCTTAATTCCCTGTTCTGCATTGGCCGTGCTCGATGACTGCCCGGACTGGTCTTTTTCCGCAAACTGCATCGTTGGCGTGACCTTCAGATTCATCAGCGGGATGGCCTCGCCATTAAGTGCGAACGTGGTTATCGTCATGGATCATCGCCTCCAACGTGGATAAATCAGCCCCGCTAAACAACGTGGCCAGGGTATACACCGAATCCTGGTTCGGGATGTTTTTGCGCAGCTCTCCGGCCAGGAACGCGCCGTTCCCTTTGGCCGTAAAAACCCACGCCGGTGACGTTTTGCCTTTCAGGGCGGATAACGCATCGGCCGCCGCCGCCAGGGCAGATCCCCGCGCCTTGGTGAAATCTTTGAGCGCAGACAGCAATCCGGCCGCGCTTGCCCCGGTTGCCGCCTCCGCCTTAGCGGCCGCAATGCGCTGGGCGTTTACCGCCAGGCGATTAGTGGACGTGGACAACGGCAACGCCGCAGGTAAACCCCCGGATAATTTTGCAGGGATTTGCATTTTGGTGATGGCCAGCGCGGCCGCTTCCTCTGCCCGGCGCTTTACCTGGGCAATCACCGGCAAGGGCAGCACGCTGGAATAATCGGACAGCATCGCCATAAATTCCCCGTGCGTTGGAGCATTGAGCATATGCACCACTACGCTGGTTTCACCGCTCAAGCTTTCCAGTTTTTTGGTCAGGTATTCCGTGGCGTTAACCGGGCTTAAATAACTGCTGTCGCCAGCGGCCTGGCCAACGCCATAAACCCACGGATGAACCGGCAGCACCGAACAGGTTAATGCGCTCATGTCCTCCGGGATGCTCAGCGTTGCCTTACGCCACATCGGTTGGCATCTCCGGCCAGGTAATATCAGGGGCTACAGATAAATCCAGGCGATTTAAGGCCACTCGGTATTTTTTCCATGTTGAAAGGGTCGCCAGTTCCTTATCCGTGGCTTCATCAATATCAACCGCATCTTGCAACGGTGCCATGCTCTCCGCCGCTTTTGTAAATAAAGCATTTCGCTGTAATTCGGCAGTAGCCACCAATTGCGCCAAGGGAACGGCCGCCCATTTTTTTCCGTTCCAGGCATATCCAGCTGACGGGGCGATTGAAACAACGCCGTATTCACCGGCCTTTGCCTTTTGATAAATCTCATCACCAAGGCTGTCACCCGGCACCGCCGTAAATGGCACAAACTCACCATTATCAGTCTTCACATCACAATCAATATATTTATTAATATCCGCTGTACGCGGCAATCTAATCTTTTTAGCCATTATCCTACCCTCAGCCACAATGTTGACCTGTGCGCGGCGTTCGTTGTTGTAGCAAATCCCATGCATCGCCATGTCCCGCCCAGTGTCCAGCCTACGGTGGAGCCATCGCCGGTGGCAGGCTGTAGTTCTGAACCAGAAACGAGATCGCCGGGGTTGCGGGCATTTACTGAATACGCCCAAACGTATGTATTTATTCCGTTAAAATCCGTAGGGTATGGCTGGGGATTACTTGGGCTGTATACGCGCTGTGACCTTTCGTAGATATACCCGCCCGTATTTATGTCACGCCCCGGATACACATCACCCGTACCGCTAAATGTTACCCTCCCCGTTTCTGCTGAATTGTTAGTTGTTACCGTACGGAAAATGAATCCACCAACGCCCCCGCCACGGTTATTAACGAAATCCGACTCGCCTTGACCGCCTGTTTCATTCCATCCAATAAACGTTCCCTGAACTTCTTTCCCTGGATTTGGTGGTTGGGTAGCGCTCAGATAAGTAGCATTCACATACCCGCCCACATTGCCACCAGACTGAGGATAAGCACCAATATTGCTTCGTGCCTGCTCTGCGGTTTTCGCGCCGGTACCCCCGCTGGCTATCGGCAGCGCAGTTGATAACGTCAGGCCATATGCGCCGGTAATCTCAAGACCGCCGCTTTCCATAACCCAGTTGTCAGCATTCCCCGTCGTCAGGTTTGACGCTCTTTTACGCAGCACCCATTTCCCGTTTGTTGCATCCCAAAAGCCAAAGTTACCGGCATTCGAGTAATTAACATTCATCAACGGATAGGCCGCGTCTGACGAGCTAAACTGACACGTTGCCTCATGTCGGTTGAATTTCACCAATCCGTTAAAATTGACCTCTCCGCCAACGGTCATCGCCCCGGCAAAGGTCGAATCCTTAACAACTTTCATGGTTTCGTTGACGGTTAAAGGCGTATCGACCGAAACAGCCGAGGTAAAAATATTCGCTTCCGGCCGGTTATACCCAATGTAGAGCGTCCCACCAATTTGCGTACCCGCGTCTTTCAGACTGGCGGACAGGGTAATATTGCCATTGTTATGATCACGCAGAATGACGGCATCATTACGCCCCCGGATCACTGAGTTGGCATTAGTAGAGCTAAGAGTCACACCCCATTCTGGCCGTAAAACACCGTTCGACACATGTACGCTATCGGTTTGCCCATCACAGACAATACGCGCCTTGATTGCACCGGCTTCGTCCCTGGCGTCCATTCGCATGACACCTTCACCTGTCGGATACACCGCAGCAGAATGGCCACCTAACGCCCGCCCCGCATGAGGATCGGTTTCAGTGAGCGTATTCGGCAAACGAAAATAAATATTCCCCATTGACGTTAACGATGCGGGCAAATCCGCCGCAGAAATTTTCCCGGCACGGCTTGTAAAAGACATATACGCCTCAAACTCTCCGGCGCGGAGCACACCCACCCGATAATTTGCCTGAATAGAACTGGCCACCTCAAGATTGGCCGCCATCTTCACGCTGGATGCAATGCTGGTCAGCTTGCCCAGGCTGGTGATATCTGAATTATCCCCGGACTTAGCAACGCCCAGCCGCGTTAAATCAGCCAATTCCAGGCTGCTGCTATCAAAAAACTTTCTCCACCCAAACGGCAGAGGGCTTGCACTCGTCTGTACCCATGCCCAGCCGCTTGCCTCTGTCGTACTGACATTGCCGATCCGCACGTAAATAGTGCCTGTACGGCAATGTAGATATTGCGTCAGCGCCGCACCGGCGTTGAACCAGCGGCGATGGCTTACCAACGTGTCAGCGGCCGGGAAGGTTTCCCCCAACGGGTGATCGCTAAAGTAACCGGCCAGCGTCACGCCGCCTGACAGGCTGACAATGGACGGATCGTAAAGCTTGGTCACCGTGGTGTTATCCACGTTAGGCATCACATTACTGATTGCGCCCACATCTGCCGGGGTCAGGGTAATGTCAGCGGTTAGCGGCTTTTTATTTACCGTGCGCGTTTTCGGTACGCCGTTGAGTGTATTCAGCGCCGCGGCCGGATCGGCAATGTCTCCCAGGTTCTTATCCCGGCGCAGATACAGACTGCTGCCTTTTGGGCGCAAATCGGTGATCACACCGTTGGCGTCAATACTGGCCAGGGCAAAAACGTAGTGCGCAACGCCGCTTTGAACGTAGTCTTTCAGCGTGGTGGCCAGCGTGAACTTAATCGCCGTTTTGTATTCACTGGTCAGTGTTCCCTGATAGCTCACATCCGCCCACACTGTCATCGGTTTTGTGGTCACGGTGATGTTGGTTTTTGCCGCCAGGTTGGCACGTAACCCGCCCACATACCCCAGCCCCGCCGTCACAAAAAATTGCGTGCCGGTTTTGGCCACTAAAAAGCCGTTATCGAAAAATGCCCCAGCGCCGTAAATATCCAGATTAGCCAGGCGCAGAGATTCATCCATACCGGCCAGGCGTGCCGTAAAATCAATCTGCCAGGTTTCGGCCGG
Organism: Rahnella sp. BIGb0603; assembly: GCF_024808755.1. NCBI lineage: Bacteria > Pseudomonadati > Pseudomonadota > Gammaproteobacteria > Enterobacterales > Yersiniaceae > Rahnella > Rahnella sp. BIGb0603. Next base: position 172,244 of record NZ_JANUEX010000011.1, read on the forward strand.
TGTGCTGATCAACGTCTGGCTTTCTGCGCCGTTGTACTCCATCAGGAAAGAACGGGTTAACACGTTGCCCTGCTGACCGTTGGCATTCTTCACTTTGCTTTGCAACGGCGCGTGTACCACCATCGCCAGCGTGCCGGTGGCCTTGTTAATCAGCCCGATCCAGTTAAACGAGAAATCCCCCACATCCGCGCCCAGCGTCACCGAATACACGACGGCATTCAGATTAACCAGACCGGTCTTTTCAACAGCCTGGCGGTAAACAATTTGCGCCGCGGGCGGCACCACTTCGGCGCGGTTAATCGGGGCGTTAACGTCCAGATTTGGCACATTGGCGAATACAAATTCGTCCAGGACAACGGCCTGGCCATTAGTAGCCTGCTGCGCTTTCCATTGTTCAAAGGCTTGTGTAATGACGGTTTGTGACATGTTATTTCCTTATAACTTCGCGCCGAACGTGGCGGTTCCTGTTTCTGTCACGCCCAGACTGGCGGGGTAACAAACGTATTCGCCCTGGTTCCAACCGGCGCGAATACGCAGCCCGGACGTGGTGATCACTTCAAACTGATAACGGCGGCAGGTGCGGCCGTACTGGCGGATAATCTGCAAGAGCAAATCAGCGTTGTCAGAAATCTGACTGTCCGTCACCCGGACAATGATCACATCCCAATCAATGCCCGCTTGGCGTTCCAGCAATTCAACGTAGCCAATTCCCAGGCGTTCAAAGATGGCAATAAACCCGGAAACTGAACCCGCGTCCTGCGCATTGATGAACGCGAACGCCACACGCTTGCGAAACAGTGACAGCGGTTCACCGTTAAACCGCGCAATATCACGGTCATAGGCCATGAGGTTTAACAGCGGTTCGGCGCAGGTCAGCGGATCAAACTGCTGTAATGGCCAGGTCACCCACTCCGCAATCCCTGTCCAGAACTTCACGGCAGCTTTCAGAAATTTGGCCGGTTCGCCCCGGTTCATCCAGGACGGCAATTTCAGGCTTTTCATTTTTGTGGCGAAATCAGGCACCTTTCACCTCCACTTTCAGCGTGGCCAGACGCGGCACGCTCAGCTCACTGACGATATCGGTCAGGGAAAATGACAGGGATTCCACCACACCAAACTCCTTATGCAGCTCCCTGGCCAGATTGGAAAAAGAGAAGCGCGAATATGGCCAGGTACGCTTTACGTCATATTCGGCGTTTTGCCGGAATGCGCTGCGGATCAGATTGCTGACGCCGGAAATCAGAGCGGTGTTTTCTTCCGCCGTCATGTTATCCGGGTTGGTCACGTATACCGTAACGGTTAAATTGTGCTGCGTTTCCGGCATGGCCATGCATTGCAGATCGTCACCGTGGCCGTGATGCCCCTGCGTATTGATGTACTCATTCACGGCATCAATAAACGGCTGGGACGTCTCCCCACTATCAAGCAGCAAATAGGCGTTTGCCGTTCCGGCACCGCGCGGCGCGTCATGCACAAAGAAAATGCGATCCACACTCAGCCCGACCACGCCTGCAATCATGCTGCGATACACCGCATCGGTATGATAGTTGCCCACCAGGTTGAACTGATTGCGGCACCTGTCCCGTAAATCGTCGTCGGATTCTTCATCCGCGCCCGGCGCTAACAGCCAATCATCCTCATTCACGGCCTTACTGATACCGGCCACCGCCACCGGCAAAATACGAAAATAGCCGGGTGCCAGGTTGAAAGCGTTCCCGGCCGCCGTCGCCGTGACCGGGATCAGCGCACTGGCCACGCCCGCCGCCAGCGTCACATCCGCATCGACCGCCACCGCGTAGGTCACGCCATTAATTCGCTCGGTCTGGATAAGGGTTCCGGCCGCCACGGTTACCGCCTGACTGGCGGTTTCTTTGTAAAAGCGGATCACGCCCTGCGCCGCGCTGGCGGGCTTGGCCGTGAGGTTTACGCCCCAGGCCAGCATCCGCAACATGGCACCGCTGGCCGTGGCCAGGTACATATTGGCCAGCACGGTATTTACTAAAACATCTTTAATCCACAGCACGGGCGTGGTCACAATGGCGGTAATGAGTCGCCAGAACGGTGACATGCGGGACGTATTGGTAATCATCCCTTCCGCTTTCACGATGGCCGTAAACTGCTGGCTGATTTCGTCCTGCGTAACCGGCATTCCGCTTTCACTCAGCACCGCCTCAAAATCAATCGTCGGTTTCTCACTCATAATTCACCCCGGTGGAAATCTTGCCAAAGTCATACGTTTCCGCCGTTGCCCACAGGCGTTTTGCGGATTCTTCCGTGATATTCACCGTGCCGGGAATAATGCGTTCATCACTTTCAATTAATAAAATCAGCTGCGTGATCACATCGGCGCGTAATGTCGGACTACGCTCTGCCACTAATAATGTCGTCAGCCCGCTTTCAATAATGGCGTGGACAATATCCTGGGCAATGCTGATCCGGTTATTACACAAGCCCGGTTCATTACCTGCGTTCAGCGTAAAATCCCGCCCGGTTATCAGGAGATCGATATACAGTAAATCCGTCATTAATTTAATTCCTGCCATTCCATTAGCTCGGCCGGTGTTAATCCTTTGGAAGGATGAATATTCACGGTGCCGATTTGCTTACTGTTATCAATTGAGGTTTTCGCGTTGGTATTGATTTCCTTTTTCAAACCACCACGTTCCACACCTTTAACCACGCCACCCGTCAGAATATCGCTGCCGATGGGCTGCGGCGGCTGCGGTACAGGGGTTTTATTCCCTGCAACGGGGATTTGCCCCGCCACCCCGCTAAATCCTGGCGGCATACCCGCAGGCGTTCCCGCCAAGGCCGCCGCGTTAGGCATCGCGCTGGCCGGTGGCATTCCTTTTGGCGTTGCCGCCACAGGGACTTCTTTCAGCTCAATATTGACGCCGGGAATGTTATTTAACTTCTCAACAATCCAGTTGTACGTCCCGGTGAAAGACGATTTCAACGTGTCCCACAGCTTGCCGAATACGTCCCCGATCACGCGGGCAATTTTCTCAAAGGACTCCACCGGAGAATTGATATCAAAGGATTTAACGACATCAATCCAGCCTTTAATCACTATGCTGAACAAATCGATCAGCAGACTGACCGCGTTATACACCAGCTCAAACGGCGTCAGAATAATGCTGATTGCCCCCGCCACAATCCGCCCGAACGTTTCGCCCGCGCTGGTGACGTTGGTCAGCTGACCTTCCGTCATTTGGATCGGCGTCAGCAGGTTGCCAAACCAGCCCACCAGCATTTTCACGCCGTCCCACACCCAGCCCACCGCCTTGGCAATACCGGAAAATAAGCCACTGAAAGGCGACAGCGCACCGGCCGCCTGGCCGAACCCGCCGATAAACCCGCTCACAAACGCTTTAATAGGCTGCCAGAACTTAATCACCGCAATAACCACCGCAGCAATGGCAGCCGCGATGGCCACCACCGGCGCAATCATCAGCAGAAAGGACGCTGAACCCATGCGGGCGGCAATACTGGCGGCCAGCAAGGTGGCACGCAGACCACGCAATCCGGCACTGAATAACTGCGTCACGGCATTACTGGCCACCATCGCCAGCCGGTTAATCCCCAACAGCCTGGCCATTGGTGCCAGCAAACGCGTAACGCCCATCATCACGAACCCGTGAACGCCCATCACGATATTGGCGATTGCCCCCACGGCCGCAAAGCTCAGCAACGCCACCGTGGCATAACCGATCACGCGGGCAATGTTGGGGAACAGCCGCATCCAGCGCGTGAGCTTTTCGCCACCGTCCGCAATTTTATTCACCAGCGGATACAGCACCGGCAACAACGTAGAGCCGATGGCGGCACGCATGGCGAACCAGATCGCCGTCAGCCTGTCCCAGGGACGGGTCATTTTCTCAGCCATTTCCGTGGCGCGTTTCATGCCGTCATTGCTGCCCAGCTCGGTAATGTTGCGTTTCAGCAGATCAACGTTGCCGTAAAGCTGTTTAATCACCGCCGCGCTGTCACCAAAGGCGGCATCTAATTCAGCCTGTGCCTTGAGATTGCCCTCAATGCTCTTACCGTATTTACCCTGGAGTTTTTCCAGCATGGCAGGCATGGACAACATTTTTCCCTGGGCATCCTGGAAACTCAGCCCCAGCTTTTGCGCACCGGCTGCGGCACCGCTCAGGAATCCCTCATAAGAGCCGCTCGCTTCCGTGCCTAATGAGCGTTGCAACTCACCCAGGACGGCCAGCTGTTCATCCATCCCTACGCCATAGTTGGAACCGACACCTCGCGCCCCTTCCATGAGGTCTTTAATGGTGGCCATGTCCGTACCGAACTGGTTTTTCATATAGGCCATTTTGCCCGCCAGTTCTTCCGCAAACTGAACCTTGCCCACCTCGGCCGCGTAGCCGCTGAACTGGGTAAACATTTGCCCCATGAATTCTGACGCTTCCCCGGCCGTACTTTTCAGCGCCTTGGCGGCGGTATTGGCCACCACGGTAACGCGAGGCAATTCGGCGTTAGTCAGCCCGGCCACGGCGGCGTTGATATCCGCGGAGGATTTCACAAACTCCACCGCCGATTCCCCGTAGCGCACGCTGAATTTCAGGGCGTCGTCCGTGACCTTGGCCAGCGCATCATCGCTAATGCCGCGCGCGCTGGCTTCCTGCATCGCATCAAACATCTGAATGGCCGGATCCAATGCGGCCTTGATGGAGGCACCCACGCCCCACAGCGCAGCGGCACCGATGGCCACCTTGCCAAAGCTGGCCGCACTTTCCTGAGCGAACCCGCTCACAGAGGATTGCACCTGGCGAAGTGGGCGCGTCATGTTGTCAATTAAACTGAGTGTAAAATCTAAATCAGCCATTATTCGCCTTTAAATGCCAGGGCAATGCCATTTGCTACAGCTATGCGTTGATTATCCCAATGCCGGTTATCCAGCCACACGGCGCGGGCTAAGTTTTCGGGATCGTCATTTTCATGCGGTAAATAATGGCGGCGCAAAATCAGGTATTGTTCCAGGCCATTATTTTCAATTGCGCGTACCCGCGCCGTTAGTTTTTTAGTTCAATCTCTAATTTCGGCGCGAACTGGTCATTCACGAAACTGCAAATTTGCAGGGCAGAACCGGGAATATCCAAAATGGTATCCAGCGCTTCTTTGCATTCAACGTGAACAATGCGGCGCAGATAGTTATTTGCCGGTGCAACTTTATTATCCATCGCCATTTCGTTAATGAATTTATTATACGCGGTGGCGTTTGGTTCAAAAGTCAGCGCGGTGCCATTTACAGCCATAGTAATTTTGCTCATTGTTTTATTTCCTTCCGTTGGTTTATTTCGTCAACTAATTGATTATGACGTGCCGCACACTCTGAATATTGCGGCGTGAGTATTAATAAGGGTTCGGTAATATCTTTACCCGTTAGACCTTTAATGCGCGGGAGTTTTTCCGGGCATTTGGTTAACAGATTTTCCTGATAAGGCACGTTCGGCTTTGTCGGCGGCGGCGTTGTACAGGCTGACAAAATCAGCAGACACGCACACATTAGTAAACACCGGCTTAACCACTTCCGTGCGGATTTCCACAGGTTGCGCATTTCGCAACGCCTCCAACGTATTTTCAAGCTTGCGGCCTGACTCACTGGCCATCTGCTCACCGGCAACGCGGGAGGCTTCCCCCGCCGCGTGTGCGGCATTGTTGATCACTAATTCCAGGCTATCGCTGTACCAGGTATTCACCTGCCAACCCGCTGCGAACGCAGCCAACAACGCCAGGGCGGCAATCACCAGCTGCTTTCCCATCATTTCACCCCGTTGTGTTCCAGGCTGAAATGGTTGCCGTCCGGGCGGCTTTTGAATCGACCGCCCCACACGCCGCCCAAGGATTCCCAATATTCACCCAGTGGCGTATACGCCTCGGTACTGGTCTGGTATTGACCGTTGATGAACAGGTTAAAATCCACCGCCAGACGCTGCGTGTGCAAGCTATTGGCAATGCCCGCGCCGCTTTTGGCATTAAGTTTGGCCTGTTCCGGCGTGCGGTAGGCTTCGCCAAAGGTCAGCCGGTAACCGTGATTACCTGCCCACTCGATCAGTTGGGCAATCAGCTGCGTGAACAACTGTTGTTTTTCGCTCAGTGTCATTTAAGTTTTCCTTTCCCTGGTAAATAACGACTTCCCTTTTTGCGTAGCCAGATTTCAACGGCCTGGTGGCCAGCAATCCCCAGCGCGGCACCCAACCCCGCAATGGCCAGCGGGGAAATATCCGGGATCCAAATCAGCGCCGCCGCCGCCACCATTGAGGTGGCAGAACCCAGGATAATGCGACCAAAAAACAGCTTTCCGGTCATTGGCTCACTGCTCACCAACATCTGTCCCAGGGCGATAAGTGCGCCCAGCAGGATCAGGCTTAACAAACTTTTTTCGTGCTCTTGCATCCGTGCAATGTCCTTATCCGATCAGGTTGCGGGTATCTTCATCTTCCAGATACGGCACGCCGTTAATGCGCACAAACTGCGGGCTGGTGACCATATATTTGATTTTATGGCTCAGCGTGCTGCCGCCTTTCGGATCGTTATCCAGAAGGTTGCTCACCACCAATTTGCAGCCAAAGGCTTCAATTTTCAGCTCTTCACTACCGGCCTTGGCGTAGAACATCAGATCCACCGGGTCAATACCCCGCCATGAACCTGCACGCCGTGCAATGGCGGTCAGCTGCGTCAGCACTTTGGTAGAGATTTCAATTTCACCCTCGGCCGCCACATCCCCGGACACATGGCCATCAGGCACACCCTGAGTAGATGCCGCCGCCGTGTTATCCGTGATATCCAAACTGACCTTTTCAATGTGAACCAGGTCACCATCAATACGCACATCGGTGGACTGGCCTGAAATACGTTTCATCGTTAATTACTCCCTGTCAGGCTGGTGTCCAGCAACAAGCTCACCGTGATGCCTTTCGGGCATTCATACGGACGGATCACGATATACACCGCCACTTTGGTGGCTGACAGCCAGGTGATCGTCACATCATCATCCTGCGGCGGCTTCACTTCGCCGGGGAAGGTGATGCCGTTAATCTGGCTGGAAATCGACATCTCACGCAGCACCTTGGCAAAATACGCCTGGTGGGCGGCAATGCTGGACGGCGTGCTGTTTAACGAACGGTCGCCAATCTTCGCAATCGCCTGCAAACGCACGCGACGGGCGGCTTTATCGGCAATACGCAGGTACTCAATCGCCTGGTAATCACCCCCTTCCGCGTCCAGCGTTACGCCATCTGCCCAGTAATACCCGTCATAATCTGCGTACCACATTGGCACGCTAAAACGCTGCGCCTGCAACGCTTGCAAGGTGGCCAGCTCCAGCGCCGCGCCGGTGCCATCTACCGGCATTTCATCACTGCCTAACGACACCAGCGCCCCGGTTTTTACCCGCGCCGGGCTGTCAGCAATAGTCACCGCACGACTGCACAGGCGACCAGCCAGCACGCCAGGCTCATTGCCGAACAAACGCGGCACCAGCTGCACGGACGGGGCAGAAATCTGCTCCTGTAAGACCACCATGCGAACCAAATATTCTGCCCAATCTTCCTCGGCCTGCGGTGCCTGCACGGAAAGAATGAACCAGTTCCAGCGTGAGAAGTTGGCCAGCAATTTGGCACGCAGCTCCGCCGCTTTGTTGATAGGCGTTTTCGTGGCGATATCATCCAGCAACACCACACCTTCAACAGAGCAAAGGGATTGCGCAGCCAGTACCGCATCCACCCAGGCATTTTCCCCGGCATCATCTGCCAGCACATGCACGTAACCGTTCCAGTTGGATCCGGCGTTGAGCATGGCCGCGTTCACGTTGCTTTTTAAAACGCTGTCCTGTGCGCCCAGCAGCGCGTCAAAATCACTTTGGGTATTCATCGCCAACGTTTTGCCCGCGTTGATTGTCCCCGTACCGACATAGAGCACCACGCGCTCAATCTCGTTTGTTTCACCCTGTAGCTGATTGACCTGATTTACATCGACCGTTGGCCACGTCATAACTTCCCCTTAGTGTCCTGCGCCTGCGCCAAATCCGATGCCCTGGAGTTGCCGCGCTAACGCTTTATTAAAATCGTCTTCCGTGATGCCCAGGAAAGGACGGGATGGGACATCGACTGACCAGGAGGCTTTCGCCGCTTTCCCCGATAATGTCCGGATCAACAGCCCGGCTTTGGCCATCGTCAACCCTTCCTGAATTTCTTTAAACGGCGGCTTTCGCCAGCGCTTACCCTTTTTAACCTTGTACCCCAGCGCCCGAAGGCGTTTGGCCTGTCTGAGACTTGCGGGCAAACTCTCCGCCCTGCCTTTGCGTTCAACCTGACGACGGCTGACCGTCACATTCATGCCGTTTTGTTGGGCGTAACCCACCGTTCCCGCCGCCACGCTCTTTTTGCCATTGCGATACCCGCCGCCGCTCAGGTAAATCCGCACCCCGTCGATTTCCGGCATTTCCCGTATATGCAGCAGCTTGGGCATATTGCGCAGCATCTTGCCTTTGCGCTTCGTCTGGCGTCCCTGCCATTTCTGGCCATCCGGGCTGGCCTGATTTCTGACGTTACGTTTAGCAGCCGGGATCAGTCCGTATTTCCCCAGCCGCCACATCAGCCGTTTACGCTTAGCCGGGGGCAATTCCAGGCTGTCCAGCTGTTTACGTACCGCTTTGAGCTGCGCCCGGTCTAACTCACCCCGGATAATCATTTTTCACTGCCCAGCGGTGCGCCTTGTTCATCAACGCCGTACACCACGGCTTCACTGGCAAACCAAATAGTTGGATCCGCAAGTCGCCATTGCCCCCCGTCCAGGGGGATATTGCCTTTGACGTCCTTCACCAGGTTTAACGCTTCCACCATCGGCAAGGTGATAACCACCACGGCGGTTTCCTCATCCACCAGATCGATATCAAAGTCGGGTAACTCGGTGTCTATGCCAAATTCTTCAAACAGTTCCCGGTCAGACTCCATCAGCCACACCAGCAGCAACGCCGCCAGGTTGCGCGGGTCATACAGCCGGTACGGGAATCTGTCCCAGGCCAATACCGCGTTGTAGCGGATCACCGCCAGGCGGTACTGTTCCAGCCCTAAATCCCGTTGCGCGGGGATAAAACTCAGTTCATCCATGTAGCTGGAAAAACCTGCCCCCTTGAACGTCCTGGCGGGCATACTTTTTGTGATGAAATCACTCAGCACATCCAGCTGGCTCATATCTTCCTCACCGTCACGCGGCGCAATCCTTTGATTGCCCGGATGATGATCGAACCCTCAGCCAGTAACCCGGCGCGGGTTTCCGCGCTTTCCTGGCCTGGGTGCGACTCCCTGCGCCCCTGGCTTGCGAACTCAGGGATCAAATCGGCCTTTGCGCGGGCAAACACTGCTTTTTTGTAACGAGCACAAAG
>NZ_JANUEX010000012.1:0-129012 GCF_024808755.1 Rahnella sp. BIGb0603
AAACACGTTAAGCGGTGCTCAAAGTTTACTTTCGTAATAATTCAACTAAATGAATTACTGCTTGGTCACTCTAAGACTTGATATTTTTTGCCACCAAGGTGGCTGATATCGTCTTGTGAGTGCCCACACAGATTGTCTGATAAATTGTTAAAGAGCGTACGTTGCGAGAATTAACTCAGCAACGTGGGAGGCAGATAATACTCTTTCTCCCTGAAGAGTCAACCATTTTCTTTTACAAGATGCGGCGTTTTCACCGGGTTGATTCTCCCTGACTGGGCGACTTGGTTCTCGTTAGAGGAGTCGTTGTTCCCGGTCAGTGGAGGCGCATTATAGGGAGTTCTCAGAAGGCCGCAACCCTTAATTTCAAAAAACTTTCCGAATGCTTTCTTTTTGTCCTAAACGTCTATTAAGCCCGCATTAGTGCGATTTTTTAAACGATATCTGCCCAAAATCTTTAGCGAATTTAGCCACCTGTTGCCAGTCAGTGTATTCAACTTCTTTACTCGTATCCGTTTCGCCGCCTGTCATTCGCATAATCAGTTTGATCATCACCTTATCGAACCAGCGATAACGCGGATAACGTAATGCTCCGGCGAAGACACCGCAGATTGCCGGTTCCCACGGTGACGTCAGCAGGAACTTTCGCACATAGGCATTCGTCTGCGGCGTTCTCTTCTCCGGCTTACGGGCTGTCAGGTTCACGCCGAAAAATGCAGAAGGCATTTGATTCAGCGTTTTCGAATGCGTCTTAACGAACTTATCCAGCACAGCATTAAAATGACCGTAGCGAATGGACGCGCCGATCATGACCTGGTCGTAATGCTTTAAATCAACGTGGCCCGCGTGAGCCAGATCGACAACATCACAGTTGCACTTCTCTTTCAGCTCATTTGCTATAAAGGAAGCGATGGCATGAGTCTGGCCGTCACGGCTTGAGTAGAGGATCAACGCTTTCATTCTTATTCCCTTTCAAAAACTCATTCGCGCCAGAATGTCGGCGTGAACAGCACTAATAATGTGAAGACCTCAAGGCGGCCAAAGAGCATCGTGACAATCAGGATCCATTTCGCCACGGAATTCATTGATGCGAAGTTATCTGCCACGACGCCCAGCCCCGGCCCCAGGTTATTGAGCGTGGCCGTGACTGCGGCAAAAGCAGAGAAGTTATCCACGCCCGTCGCCACTATTGCCAGCATGCTGACAATAAATACCAGCGCGTAAGCCGAGAAGAAACCCCATACTGCTTCAATAATACGTTCCGGTAATGCGCGGTTACCCAGCTTGATGGTGTAAACCGCATTCGGGTGAACCAGTCTTTTCAGTTCCCGCGTGCCTTGTAAATAGAGCAGCAGGATACGGATAACCTTCAGACCGCCGCCGGTCGAACCCGCACAGCCACCAATAAACGCAGAACACAATAATAGAAGAGGCAGGAACAGCGGCCACTTGGAAATGCTGTCGGTGGTATACCCTGCCGTCGTTGCCATCGACACCACCTGGAAGAATGCCTGATTCAGCGTTTCCAGTCCTGAGCCGTAGGTATTATGGATCCACAAAATAAACGTACAGATCACTACCAGCGTAAATTGCACGCCGATGAACATCCGGAATTCCGGGTCACGCCAGTAGACTTTCAGGTTGCGTCCGCTCAGCACAGCAAAGTGGAGGCCATAGTTACAACCGGAGATAAGCAGGAAAACGGCGACAATCGTATTAATGGTGCCACTGTGGAAATAACCGATACTGGCGTCGTGCGTCGAGAAACCACCGATAGCAATGGTTGAAAAGCTATGTCCGATGGCATCGAAAACCGACATCCCCGCGCCCCAGAGTGACAGCGCACAGGCAATCGTCAACAGCACATAGATAAGCCACAGCGTTTTGGCCGTCTCAGCAATTCGCGGGCGCATTTTGTTATCTTTCAACGGCCCCGGCATTTCGGCGCGATACAACTGCATCCCCCCGACGCCCAGTATCGGCAGAATCGCCACCGCCAGCACAATGATCCCCATGCCGCCAAACCATTGCAGCATCTGCCGGTAGAAAAGGATCGCTTTCGGCAGGGAATCCAGTCCGACCAGCGTGGTCGCGCCCGTCGTTGTCAGACCTGAAAAGGATTCGAAGAACGCATCCGTCAGGGAAAGATTGGGTCGCTCGGAGAACAGAAACGGCAATGCCCCGACGCTGCCCAGCACCGTCCAGAAGAGCACGACAATCAGGAAACCTTCGCGCGGCTTCAGCTCGCTTTTTTGCTTACGGTTGGGCAGCCAGAGGAATAACCCAATGGCCAGAGCAACAAAGAAGGTCTGGCTGAACGCACGACCCGCGCCATCGCGGTAAATTAAAGCGACCAGGCCGGGAATAATCATCGTTCCGGAGAAAAGGATGACGAGCACCCCGACGATGCGTGTTATGGCACGAAAATGCATGCTGGTGCGTTCCTCAGCGAATTAACCATAGAAAAATTTAAGAAACCGGACGCAAGATGAGCGCGCCACGGCTGATATCGAAAAGCTGACTGATTGCGGCCTGCGCCTGTGCGGCAGGCAAAGCCAGAACGAGATCGACCGAAGCCCCGTATTCACTGCGTAAAATATGCCCGCCAACCTGCGAGAGCAGCGTTTCCACCAGCTGTAACTGGCTGTAATCACACTGCACCGCGTACTCCGCCAGAGGGACTTTTTGCTGCACCACCAGCAGCTTTAATGCTTGCTGGACGCCGCCACCGTAGGCTTTCACCAGCCCGCCGGTGCCCAGCATAATGCCGCCGTAATAACGCACAACGACGGCGGTTATTTCTCCCACCCCGCTTCCCATCAGCTGGCTGAGGATAGGTTTGCCCGCTGTGCCTGCAGGTTCACCATCATCGGAAAAGCCCAGTTGCTGAGAATCATCCGGCGCGCCAGCCACAAATGCCCAGCAGTGATGACGCGCTGCCGGATGTTGATTTCTGACGTTCTGAACAAAAACTTTCGCCGCCTCAACGCCTTCCGTTCTTGCCAGCAAGGTGATGAAACGGCTCTTCTTTATTTCTTCGCTGTAACTGACCGGTTCAGCGGGGACGGAATACGGCTGCATCAGGCCAGCTTCAGATCACGGGTCATGTTCTCGATACGATTGTCATGAATGACAATATTGTCTTCGATACGGATCCCGCCAAATGGCTTCATTGCATTAATACGATCCCAGGCAAAGTGCTTACTGAATTGCCCTTCGCGCCACGGCATAAGCAGCGAATCAATGAAATAGAGGCCCGGTTCGATGGTCAGAACCATTCGTGGTTCAATCACACGCGTACAACGCAGATAGGGATATTGCGAAGGCGCGGCCAGATGCGTGCCCTGATCATCTTGCATAAAACCGGCAACATCATGAACCTGCAACCCCAGCGGATGCCCAAGACCATGCGGCAGGAAAGGCCCGGTCAGGTTCTGTTCAACCATCGAGTCTTCGCTGATATCGACCACCAGCTTGTGCGCTTTCAGCAGTTTGGCGATGCGATGGTGCATCTGAACATGATAGTCGGTATAGCGCACACCGGATTTAATCGAATCAATTAACGCCAGTTGTTCGGTGTTCAGATCTTTAACCAATGCGCCAAAATCGCTGTCAGGTTTTCCAGCATAGGTACGCGTCAGGTCAGCGGCATAACCGTTATATTCTGCGCCCGCATCAAGCAGGAAACTGCGCATTTCGGCCGGAGGCTGGTTATCAAGCGTGGTGTAATGCAGCACGGAAGCGTGTTCATTGAGCGCCACGATGTTGTCGTAAGGCACATCAGTGTCGCGGTGACCGGTCGCGGTGAGATACGCGAGATTGATATCAAACTCACTCATCCCCGACAGAAACGCTTCTTTCGCAGCACGGTGACCGCTTACGGCGACTTTCTGCGCTTCACGCATACAGGCCAGCTCGTAATCAGTTTTGTAGGCGCGATGATAATGCAGGTAATCCAGCACCGTTTTCGGGTTCACGTTCGACGCCGGAACGCCCATGCTGATGGCGCGATCCTGGCTGGAGCCGATATAGCCCACGCGCTTCAGATCCACCGGCAACTGGCCTTTAATATCGTCCGCATTTGCCAGTGGCGTCAGCGAAATTTCTTTGGTCCAGAAACTCTCAGGCAATGGCTCATGGCTGTGCCAGTAATCCACCGGCGAATAGAACCACAGCTTCGGCGCATTAACGCCATCCACCCACAGCCAGCAGTTCGGCACTTTAGTGACCGGCACCCAAGCTTTGAATTGCGGGTTAACTTTGAAGGGATAACTGTGATCATCAAGGAAGGTCGTTATCAGTTCACCGGAGTGAATGAGTAACGCATCAAGCTGAGAACGTTGCAGAATTTCACGGGCACGCGCCTGCAGCGTGGCGATATGTTCTTTATAAAGCGTAGTAAGCGATTCCATCCAACTGTCCTTTTTTCACCGGAAAGACGATGCAGCATCTTACCACAGCCTCACCGTGACCATAGTCCTGGAAGGTTTGTGATCTTGCCTGCAAATAAAACACATCTCATTTGCAAATTATTAACATAAAAACCACACTCGAAAGCATCTGGTCATACCAGATCATCCCAGATGATTCAGGAGAGACACATGCTCTACCAAGGCGAAACATTACATCTGCACTGGCTCGATGGCGGTATTGCTGAGCTGGTGTTTGACGCTCCGGGCTCGGTGAACAAGCTCGATACCCAAACGGTCGCCAGCCTCGGCGAAGCCATTGCGGTACTGGAAAAACAGTCCGAGCTGAAAGGCTTGCTGCTCAGTTCAGCGAAATCCGCTTTCATTGTGGGTGCGGATATCACCGAGTTTTTATCTCTGTTTAACGCACCGGCGGAAAAACTGCACGAGTGGCTGAATTTCGCCAACAGCATTTTCAACCGCCTGGAAGATTTACCGGTTCCGACGCTTTCTGCCATCAGCGGGTATGCGCTGGGCGGAGGCTGCGAATGCGTACTGGCCACCGATTTCCGTATCATTACGGCTGACGCGCGCATCGGTTTGCCGGAAACCAGCTTAGGCATTATGCCGGGCTTTGGCGGCTCGGTGCGCCTTCCGCGCCTGATTGGTACAGACAGCGCGCTGGAAATTATCGCCGCAGGCAAAAATATCAGCGGCAAAGATGCCCTGAAAATCGGGCTGGTGGATGCGGTCGTTGATGCAGAAAAACTGCGCGATGCCGGTATCAGCGTGCTGCAACAGGCCATCGCGGGGAAACTGGAATGGCACAGCCGCCGCGAACCGAAACTTCAGCCTCTGAAACTCAGCAAGGTTGAAGCGGCGATGAGCTTCAGCGTGGCGAAAAGCATGGTCATGCAAAATGCCGGGAAGCATTACCCGGCACCGATGACCGCGGTGAAAACGATCGAAGCTGCTGCGCGCCTTGGCCGTGAAGAAGCACTTAAGCTGGAAACCGCCAGTTTTGTTCCTCTCGCGCAATCTAAAGAAGCACGCGCACTGGTCAGCATTTTCCTTAACGATCAGTTCGTAAAAGGCAAAGCCAAAAAACTGGCGCAGGACAGCGAAAAACCGGCGCAGGCTGCCGTTCTCGGCGCGGGGATTATGGGCGGCGGTATCGCTTATCAGTCTGCGCTGAAAGGCGTGCCTGTCGTGATGAAAGACATCAGCGAACAGTCCCTAACGCTCGGCATGAATGAAGCGGCTAAACTGCTGAATAAACAGCTGGAACGCGGCAAGCTGGACGGCATGAAGATGGCAAAAGTGCTGTCGACCATTCATCCGACACTGGATTACAGCGGCATCGAACGCGCCAAAGTGGTGGTCGAAGCGGTCGTGGAAAATCCAAAAGTGAAAGCGGCGGTACTGGCTGAAGCAGAATCCCTGCTCGGTGCCGATACCGTTCTGGCCTCGAATACCTCAACCATTCCTATCGATCAGCTGGCGTCCTCGCTGAAACGTCCGGAAAACTTCTGCGGTATGCACTTCTTCAATCCGGTTCACCGTATGCCGCTGGTTGAAATCGTACGTGGCGAGAAAACCTCGGACAAAACAATTTCGCGCATCGTCTCTTACGCGCTGGCGATGGGCAAAACACCGATCGTGGTCAACGACTGCCCGGGATTCTTTGTTAACCGCGTGCTGTTCCCGTATTTATCGGGCTTCAGCCTGCTGCTGCGCGACGGTGCCGATTTCCGCCAGATCGACAAAGTGATGGAAAAACAGTTCGGCTGGCCGATGGGCCCGGCTTATTTGCTGGATGTCGTGGGCATCGATACCGCGCACCACGCGCAGGCCGTTATGGCCGCCGGTTTCCCGCAGCGTATGGCACGCAATTACCGTGACGCCGTGGACGTCTTATTTGACAACCGCCGCTTTGGTCAGAAAAACCAACTGGGCTTTTACCGTTACAGCCAGGACAGCAAAGGCAAGCCGCGTAAAGACGTCGACGATCAGGCGATCAGCCTGCTGGCCGATAACCTGAAACCTGCACATTCCGATTTCTCACCGCAGGACATCATTGCCCGCATGATGATACCGATGATTAACGAAGTCGTTCGATGCCTGGAAGAAGGCATTATCGCCAGCCCGGCAGAAGCCGATATGGCACTGGTTTACGGCCTCGGATTCCCTCCGTTCCACGGTGGCCCGTTCCGTTATCTCGATACCCTCGGCACCGCCGAATATCTGAAAATGACCGAACAGTACGCACATCTGGGGCCGATGTATCAGGCACCAGAAGGGTTACGCGCCAAAGCGCAAACCAATGAAAGTTACTATCCGGTTGCAGCTCCGCTGGAAAATCTCAGCACCGGCAATCAGGCATAAGGACCGAAATCATGGAAAACGTAGTCATTGTTGATGCAGTCCGCACGCCGATGGGTCGTTCGAAAGGCGGCGCATTCCGCCAGGTCAGGGCTGAAGACTTATCGGCACATCTGATGCGCGCCCTGCTGGTACGCAACCCGTCGGTCGATGCCAAATCGATTGATGATATTTACTGGGGCTGCGTACAGCAGACGCTGGAACAGGGCTTCAATATTGCCCGTAACGCCGCCCTGCTGGCAGAAATTCCACACAGCGTTCCTGCGACCACGGTCAACCGTCTGTGCGGTTCTTCCATGCAGGCTCTTCACGACGCGGCCCGCGCTATTATGGTCGGCGACGCACAAGTCAGTCTGATTGGCGGCGTAGAACATATGGGCCACGTGCCGATGAATCACGGCGTGGATTTCCATCCGGGCCTGAGCAAAACCGTGGCGAAAGCGGCGGGGATGATGGGGCTGACCGCAGAAATGCTGGCAAAAATGCATCAGATCAGCCGTGAAATGCAGGATGAATTTGCCGCACGTTCTCATCAGCGTGCACATGCCGCCACGGTCGCCGGTCATTTCGCCAATGAAATTGTTCCGACCGAAGGCCATAACGCCGAAGGGGTGCTGACCCGTTATGATTTCGACGAGGTCATCCGCCCGGAAACCACGGTCGCCACGCTGGCAGCCCTTCGTCCGGCATTCGATCCGGTGAACGGCACCGTCACGGCGGGGACTTCTTCTGCCCTGTCCGATGGTGCATCATCGATGCTGCTGATGAGCGAATCCCATGCCAAATCTTTAGGACTGAAAGCCCGCGCCCGCATCCGTGCAATGGCGGTGGTCGGCTGCGACCCGTCGATTATGGGTTACGGTCCGGTCCCTGCAACGCGTCTGGCGTTGAAACGCGCCGGTCTGAGCGTGCAGGACATCGGCCTGTTCGAACTCAACGAAGCCTTTGCCGCGCAGGCGTTGCCGTGCGTAAAAGACTTGGGGTTGCTCGAAACGATGGAAGAACGCGTCAACCTGAACGGCGGTGCTATTGCGCTCGGACATCCGCTCGGTTGCTCCGGTTCGCGTATTTCCACGACTTTGCTGAACCTGATGGAACGTCGCGATGTGCAGTTTGGCGTCGCCACCATGTGTATCGGTTTAGGTCAGGGTATCGCCACCGTCTTCGAACGCATCTGACGTAAGTCTGTAAAAAAGAAAAAGCGGGCTAAATGCCCGCTTTTTAAATCTTGTTCTTCCCGTTTTAGTTGCCGTTTTCCCGCCTGTCAGGGGCGGGCTTTTTCATCTCTATCTCTAAATCTCAATCAGATGAAAGAGAAGGCATCGCCAAACAGACGGTCTTCCTGCGCACCGCGCTCCGCAACAAAACGTTCACGGGCAATTTTTGCCATTTCAAAACGACCGGCGATATAAATATCGTGCTCAGACAGTGATGAGAAATCTTCCATCACCGCACTCAGCACCGTTCCGCTTCTACCCTGCCAGCCCTCTTCCGGCTGTTCAACCACCGGGATTACTTTCAGGTTAGGATGGTTAATGCTCATCGCTTCCAGCTCGCCGAGATCATACAGATGCTTCAGCTCACGCCCGCCCCAGTAAATGGAGATATCACGGTGCGGTTGCTGCTCAAGTGCGGTAATAAGAATCGAACGGACGTAGGAGAATCCGGTCCCCCCGGCAATCAGCACCAGCGGACGCTCGCCATCTTCGCGCAACCATGCGTCGCCGTGGGGAATATCCACAGTAATCGCCTGTTCTTTCAGAATGCGATCCATCACTGCCATCGCGTACAAATTCAGCTCAGACGCGCCGATGTGCAGCTCAATGACGTTGTTTTCAGCAGGCGTCGAGGCCAGAGAGAACGGACGCTTATCACGCTCGTCCATTACCACCATCAGATACTGGCCCGCGCGGAAAGTAAAAGGCGCTTCCGGAACCAGCCGGACACGGTAAACCGTATCCGTTATCGCCTCAACCGAGGTCACTTTACAGCTCAATATTGTCATGCGTTCCCTCTGTGGGTCATCAAAGCAAAGCGTAGGACAAAGATTCGATTATTTTTTCGCATCGTCTTTATCATTAAGAATAGCGAGTTCTTCCCAGATGGCGTCGATACGCGCGGTGACTTCCGGATCTTTCACAATCGGACGCCCCCATTCACGCTGCGTTTCACCCGGCCATTTGTTGGTCGCATCCATCCCCATTTTTGAGCCAAGTCCCGAAACCGGAGAGGCAAAATCGAGATAATCGATGGGCGTATTTTCCACCAGTACGGTATCGCGCGCAGGATCCATCCGGGTAGTGATCGCCCAAATCACGTCATTCCAGTCGCGGGCATTCACGTCGTCATCACACACAATCACAAACTTGGTGTACATGAACTGACGCAGGAAGGACCAGACTCCCATCATGACGCGTTTCGCATGACCGGCGTACTGCTTCTTCATGGTAACGACCGCCAGACGGTAGGAGCAACCCTCCGGTGGCAGATAAAAATCAACAATTTCCGGGAATTGTTTCTTCAAAATCGGCACAAACACTTCATTGAGTGCGACGCCCAGCACCGCAGGTTCATCCGGCGGACGGCCTGTGTAGGTGGAGTGATAAATGGCGTCTTTACGCTGCGTCATGTGCGTAATCGTGAAAACAGGGAAACTGTCTACTTCATTATAGTAGCCGGTATGGTCGCCATAAGGGCCTTCGGGCGCCATTTCACCCGGTTCGATATACCCTTCCAGCACGATTTCGGCGCTGGCCGGGACTTCGAGATCGTTGGAAATGCACTTCACAACTTCGGTTTTATTGCCGCGCAGCAAACCTGCGAAAGCATATTCAGACAGCGTGTCCGGCACCGGCGTCACCGCGCCAAGAATGGTGGCCGGATCCGCGCCGAGCGCGACACTCACCGGGAAGCGTTTTCCCGGATTCTGCTGGCACCATTCCTGATAATCCAGCGCGCCACCGCGATGCGATAACCAGCGCATAATCACTTTGTTTTTGCCCAGAACCTGCTGGCGATAAATGCCGAGATTCTGGCGCGGTTTGTTCGGGCCACGGGTTACGGTCAGGCCCCAGGTGATGAGTGGCGCCGCATCTTCCGGCCAACACTGCATCACCGGGATCTTCGTGATATCAACCGCGTCGCCTTCCCAAATCTGCTGCTGACAAGGTGCGGAATGCAGCACTTTGGTCGGCATATTCAGCACCTGTTTAAACTTGGGTGCCTTATCGTATAAATCGCGGAAACCCCGCGGAGGCTCAGGCTCTTTCAGAAACGCCAGCAATTCACCCACTTCACGCAGCGCGCTGACGTCTTCTTTCCCCATACCCATCGCCACACGCTGCGGCGTGCCGAACAAATTGCACAGCACGGGCATGTCATAACCTTTCGGATTTTCAAACAGCAACGCCGGACCACCTGCCCGCAAAGTGCGATCGGCAATTTCGGTCATTTCCAGATAAGGGTCAACAGACTGGCTGATGCGTTTCAGTTGGCCTCTCTTTTCAAGTAACGAGAGGAAGTCACGTAAATCACGGTATTTCATGCTGATTCTGAGTCGCCGGGTTGAAGGAGGGCATTATAGAGCCTCTCCGGTGTTGTTGCTGTCTTTTTGTTATCAGCAGGTAAACACTGATAACGAAAAAGCAGTATAACCGCCAGACTTAAACGCTGCAGGTCTGGCGATGCGGATGTGACTGAGCAACAGCGTTACTGACAGTTAAAAGGCACCAGCGGCTGTATGGCCTGAGTATCCTGATATTCCTGCGTTTCCTGCCCGTGGCGGAATACTTTGAAACCCTGCCCTTTCGCGCTGAAATAGCTCAGAGTATTGCCGGAAATCTGCAACAGGCTGCCTTCACGCAATGCCAGCACGGACTCCGACGGATTAACCGCACAGAATTCGGCAATACGCTCATCGCGCGTTTCCCCCATATGACCGCTTAAATGCGCGTCGATATAGTGCGGGTTAATCTGTACCGGGAAGAGACCCAGAGAAGGCAGAACCACAGAGTTGCGAACCGGCATATCATTGGTGGTGCGAATGCTGGGCGTGGCTACGTTACACCCCGCGCTCCAGCCGATGTAAGGCACATTGCGTTCACGCACTGCACGCTGGATCGGCACAATCAGGCCATTTTCATGCAGCAGCTGGTTGAGCATCCAGGTATTGCCGCCGCTGATCAAAATACATTCTGCGCTGGCAATGGCCTGGGCAGGGCTGGCGTCGTGATGAATGCTGTCTACATTAATACCCAGCGCTTCCGAAAGCTCTTTCGCACGGGCGTCATAATCACTGCGGATCAGGGCGTAAGGAATCAAAACAGCAGAACGGATGTTTTTCGCCTGCAACATTGCCTGAATACGCTCTTTTGCATAACCCAGTAACTCGGATTCACCTGAGAGTTTACCGTTACTCAGCAAGAACAACTCCATGAGACTTCTCCTGATTAATTTAGGACGAATAGAGGGGATAAGACCGCGCTTTTCTTCGATAATAAAAGATAACGGGCCGACAATCAGCAAGCGTCTGCACTGACTTGCACTGTCTGTATCTCATGAGCGGCTTTTGGTATGCTGCCCCGCTCAACGTTTTAATGTGGGAAACTATGGAATCCTGGTACTTACTCTATTGCAAACGTGGTCAGCTGCTTCGCGCGAAAGAACATCTGGAGCGCCAGGAAGTTAACTGCCTGACACCGATGATCACATTGGAAAAAATGGTGCGCGGACGCCGTACGGCCGTCAGCGAACCTATGTTTCCGAATTATATGTTCATCGAGTTCGACCCTGAGCGGATCCATACCACGACGATCAACGCGACGCGTGGCGTCAGTCACTTCATCCGATTCGGTGCAAAACTGGCGACGGTTCAGCCGGACGTTATCAAACAGCTGATGGAACCGCCTTCGGTTGAATACCGCGACCCCGAGACGCCGTATGAAGGCGACCATGTCGTGATTACTGACGGGATTTTCACCGGTATCGAAGCCATATATACCGAACCCGATGGCGAAGCGCGTTCACTGCTGATGCTGAACCTGATAAACCAGCCGGTCCGTCAGAGCATCGAAAATACGCATTTTCAGAAAATCTGATTTGCGTTCTTTGACGTCCTGATAAAAAAGCACCGGTAGCCGGTGCTTTTTTATTTCAGGGGCATTATTTCAACGCATCAATTTCAACGTACGGGCAGCGAAAAAAGCTTACGCGCATTTTCATCCGTAATATCTGCCAGCCATTGCGGGTCTTCATCCCGCCACATCGCCACCTGATTCACAATATGCGGCAGGAAAGCCGGTTCGTTACGGCGATTCTTCGGCTTATTTTCCATATCACGCGGCAAGAGATAAGGTGCATCAGTTTCCAGCATCAGCCGGTCAGCAGGGATCAGCGGCAGCATTTCGCGCAGTTCCAGCCCGCGACGTTCATCGCACACCCAGCCGGTAATACCAATCGATAACCCGAGAGCCAGATAAAGTTCCAGCTCTTCGCGCGTACCGGTAAAACAGTGGACTACGCCGCCCGGCAAATCAGGTAGCCAGGGTTTGATCAACGCGGCAAACCGCTCTCCGGCATCACGGCAGTGCAAAAATACCGGCAACTGCAACTCTTTCGCCAGCGACAGTTGCGCGGTAAACGCCGCTTCCTGACTGTCTGCCGGAGAAAAGTTACGGTTGAAATCCAGCCCGCATTCGCCGATCGCGACAACCTGTGGCAATGCAGCCAGCTCACGAATACTGCGTTCAATGTCTTCGGTCCAGTCACTCGCCTGATGCGGATGCACGCCCGCCGTCGACCAACAGAAATCCGGATATTCCATCGCCATCTTCTGCGCTTCAACGCTTTCCTGCGCGGACGTTCCGGTGATCAACATACCGCTCAGACCGGCCGATTTGGCTCTTTCAACGACCTGCGGACGATCTTTATCAAACTGATTACTGGTGAGGTTAATACCGATTTCAAACATGAAGAGTCCCAAAACAGAAACCGCCCAACAGGGCGGTTTTTTTCATCAAAGAATGTATTACGCAGGGTGATCCGGATCAGCTTCGCTATCGACATCAGCACGACGACGGCCACCTACATAGAACCGGGCAAAGAACACGCCGATCTCAAACAGCAGGTACATCGGAATGGCCAGCAGCGTCTGAGAGAAAACGTCCGGCGGCGTTAACAACATACCGACGACGAAAGCGCCGACTAACACATAAGGGCGCTTTTTCTTCAGATCTTCCGGTGTGGTTACGCCACTCCAGCACAGCAACACGATCGCAATCGGTACTTCAAAGGACACGCCAAACGCCATAAACAGCGCCATCACGAAATCGAGATAGTTGTTGATGTCGGTGGCTATCTGAACGCCAGCGGGCGCGGTTTTGGCAAAGAACGCAAATGCCAGCGGGAAGACGACAAAGTACGCAAAAGCCACGCCAAGATAGAATAACGCAGAGCTTGAGAACAGCAGCGGCATCATCAGACGACGTTCATGTTTGTACAGCGCAGGCGCTACAAACGCCCAGACCTGGTACAAAATAAACGGTGCAGAAAGAAATACCGAGACAATCATCGTCAGCTTGATTGGCGTGAAGAACGGCGATGCTACGTCAGTCGCAATCATGCTCGCGCCCATCGGCATCTGTTTGATCAGCGGAGAAGCGACCAACTGGTAGATATCATTGGCAAAATAAACCAGTGCCAGGAACACCACGATAATGCAGATAATGGCATTCAGCAGACGCTTACGCAGCTCAATCAGATGGCTGATAAGTGGTTGAGTATCTTCAACAGCCATGTTTAACGCTCACCTGTTGTTTGAGTTGATGAAACCGGTTTAACCGGTACTACGGGTTCAGCAACAGGGGCTTCAGCGGCGACAGGTTTCATTACCGGCGCAGAGGCAACAGAAGGCTCGTCAGCGGTTGATTCCGTTACCGAAGGGTCCGCAGAAGCGGCCAGCGTTTCAGCATGTTCTGCTGCTGCATGCGCCGTCTTATTGGAGGCCAGCGCAGCATCAACGGCACTTTGCGGTGCGGCAACAGGCGCGGAGGCTACTTTCTCAGCCGTGGCCGGAGAAATACCTGCATCATGATGCGCTTCGGCTTCATCCAGAACCGGGTTGTGGATGGTGTTGCCTTCAGCTTTGGCGTTTTCGACAGCTTTCTCCGCAGGGTTCAGCCCTGAGTTGATCGACTGCTTCATAGACTCAGCCGCTTCTTTCAGCTCATCCATAGACGCTTTGATTTCTGGCGTTAAATTCTTCAGTCCAGCTTCTTCAGCTTTTTTCAAGCTGTCCTGCAATTCCTGAAGTTTCAGTTCTTGCGAAAGCTCACTCTGAACAGAAGCCGCCATGGTACGCAGTGTGCGGATCCAGCCTGCTACTGTTCTTACTGCTACAGGTAAACGCTCCGGCCCAAGGACTACCAGGCCAATCACCAATACCAGCAGCAGTTCACTAAATCCAATATCGAACACGGCTTATACCTGCTCTTTGTTTTGGCTCTTGGTTTCATCTGCCTTGGCTGCTGGTTTGCTTTCAACAGACTTAGCGATGAAATCAGCATCAGAAGCAGAAGTGTCAGCATCTTTGTTAGTTTTCTGACCTTCATCATCGCTCATGGCTTTTTTAAAGCCTTTGATGGAAGCACCCAGATCAGAACCCAGACCGCGCAGTTTCTTAGTACCGAACAGCAGTACCACGAGTACAACGAGAATCAGGATTTTTGTAATACTAATACCACCCATTATTTTCACCTCAAACAGGAAGGAACGACGTTCATTGCCGTTCGCAAACGGCATTCAATTTAACGCAAAGTATTCAGCTGGCGCGCTTCCATCCAATCAACCAGGAAATTGCACCCGCAATCATCAGGCATGCCGGATAAACCTTAACATCGCCCAACAGTAAAAGAGTTCCGCTCAACAGCAGCGTCGCACCAATCCCCAGAAGATAACGAGACTGCCCCTGACGGGAACTCTGGTTATGGATCTGGGAGGAAAGCTTCTCAATGTTGTATTGCAACAACTTATGCTGATGCAGGCTCTGGTAAACCAGATCCGGCAACTCAGGCATTTTCTCCAGCCAGAACGGCGCACGCTCTTTCAATGCACGGATCATTGCCGGCAACCCGACCTGATCGCGCACCCAACTTTCGAGGAAAGGTTTCGCTGTGGTCCACAAATCGAGTTGAGGATAAAGCTGACGTCCGAGACCTTCTACGTACAGCAACGTTTTTTGCAGCAATACGAGCTGAGGCTGAACTTCCATATTAAAACGGCGGGCCGTATTAAACAGATTCAGCAGCACGTTACCAAAAGAAATTTCTGCCAGCGGTTTCTCAAAAATCGGTTCGCAAACCGTACGGATAGCGAATTCGAACTCTTCGACGTTAGTATCGCGGGGAACCCAGCCGGAATCGACATGTAATTCAGCCACTTTACGATAATCACGGTTAAAGAAAGCGATGAAATTCTCCGCAAGATACCGTTTGTCTTCCTTGTTGAGCGAACCCACTATGCCGCAATCGATCCCTATGTAGCAAGGGTCTTCGGGCGTTTCATAGCTCACGAAAATATTGCCCGGATGCATATCGGCATGGAAGAAACTGTCGCGGAAAACCTGAGTGAAGAAAACCTGCACGCCGCGTTCGGCCAGCAGTTTCATATTGGTGCCCTGTTTCTTCAGCGCTTCAATATCAGAAACCGGGATACCGTAAATACGCTCCATCACCATCAGACGTTCGCTACAGTAATCCGGGTAAACCTCAGGCACATACAACATCGGGCTGCCTTCGAAATTACGGCGTAGCTGAATAGCATTCGCCGCTTCACGCAGTAAATTCAGTTCATCGAGCAGCGTTTTTTCATATTCGCGTACCACCTCACGGGGGCGCAAACGGCGACCATCGGGCAACAGAATCGGTAACCAGCCAGCCAGACGTGACATAAGACGGATATCCGCCACGATAGTCGGCAAAATATCCGGACGGATCACTTTCAGAACCACCGGCTTACCGTTTTCTTTCAAAATGGCAGTATGAACCTGAGCAATCGAGGCAGAAGCCAGCGGCGTCTGGTCGAACTCATCAAACCAGGTTTCCACCGGACCACCGAGCGCCACTTCAATTTGCTGACGCGCTTTTGCGCCATCAAAAGGCGGAACGTGGTCCTGAAGCAAAGCAAGCTGATCGGCAATCTGAGGAGGGAAAAGGTCACGGCGCGTTGACATCATCTGCCCGAACTTGATCCATACCGGCCCCAGTTCTTCCAGCGCCATACGCATACGCTCGCCCAACGGCTTTTCTTTATGACGATTAGGCAACCAGAAAAAAAGATAACGACCAATGCGCAGCGGCAGCGTTAAGCGGATTTTAGGGATGAGTTCGTCAAGGCCATAGATCAGAAACATGCGGATGATCAGATATAAACGTCGCATTTCCCTAGGCGTCACGGTTTACCCTCCAGTTTTTCGATACGTCTATCCAGCGCATCCAGTTCCCGCACCAGTGCAGAGACTTCATCGCTAAACCAGACCACTTCCAGCGAACCGGGTGCCATTTTCCACTCTTCGGTCAGGGTTTGCGCTAAATAGCTTTGCTGGTGCTTAAGGCCTTTTTGCAGAAAACGGAAACCGCCCTGAACCGCCTGACTTAATCCCTGAGAGGCAATATCACCGATATAAGGGGCCAGGAATTCTGCGGGCTCGAATTCAGCCATATCCAGCAATGCAGAAAACTGCTGAACCACGGAAATATCACCATCGACCACCAGTTCGCCACTGCGCATCATTGGCGACAACAGCTGGCGATCGCGTAATTTTTGCAGCGATGAAATCCGTGAAGTAACGGTGCAATCGGCCACACCTTCCCATTGTCCGAGCACATCGATTTTTTGCTCGCTGAAAACAAACGTCAGCGGTGCACTCAGTTCCTGTAGTTCAACACGTAAAACTTTGCCTGCCAGACGCGTGCGCGCCGCCTTCATGCTGCGATCTTTGAAAAGCAGAAAATTAAGCGGCGTCTCGATAGCGGCAGTCAGCAACGGCGTTAACAACATCGGCATACTCATATCAGAATTTGAAACCCCGATGCAGCGCAACAATGCCACCGGTCAGATTGTGATACGTCACATTCTCAAAACCTGCATCCGCCATCATGCCTTTCAGGGTTTCCTGATCAGGGTGCATACGGATGGATTCGGCCAGATAGCGATAACTTTCAGCGTCTTGTGCAACCAGTTCGCCAATGCGCGGCAAAATATGAAAAGAGTAGGTGTCGTAAGCTTTGCTCAGCGGTTTCAAAACCGGTTTGGAGAATTCCAGAACCAGCAGACGGCCACCCGGCTTGAGCACGCGGAACATCGAACGCAGCGCTTTTTCTTTTTCAGTCACATTACGCAGACCGAAAGAAATGGTGATGCAGTCGAAATAATTATCAGGGAAAGGCAGAGCTTCAGCGTTGGCCTGAACATAATTAACGTTGCCCACAATGCCGAGATTACGCAGCTTTTCGCGGCCCATCTTCAGCATGGAGTCGTTAATATCTGCCAGCACAACTTCGCCTTTTTCGCCCACCAGACGGGAGAACTTCGCGGTCAGATCGCCGGTGCCACCGGCCAGATCCAGCACACGCTGGCCCTGACGCACACCGCTGCAATCAATGGTGAAACGTTTCCAGATGCGATGAATGCCGAAAGACATCAGGTCATTCATCAAATCATATTTTGCCGCAACGGAATGGAAGACTTCCGCCACCATTTCCTGCTTCTCATCTTTGGCTACTGTACGAAAACCGAAATGGGTGGTTTCCTGCGTCTGCTTTTCCATTATTTATGCCTGCTTTTTCAGTCAAACTCTTGGGGAGAAGTGTACCAGAACCCGTTAGAAAGCCCCATCACCGATGGTGATTCAACATATTGCAAAGATTCACTTATTGAATCAGTCCGACCCAGTGGAAACCTTTGCCAGCTTTAATTATTCACGCGGGTTCAGCGCCTGTTCTTCTTCCGCATCAGAGATATCGGGCAGAGATGCGGTATCTTCTGGTTCATTTTCCGCTTTCGCTATCTCAGCCAGACAGGGGCTGATAGGCCGTTTAACTTCGACCCCCAGAGCACGGAAACTTTCAACCTGCCCGATAAGATTACCACGGCCTTGCGTGAGTTTATTCATCGCGGAGCGATAACTTCCCTGCGCTTTGTCGAGGCTTTGTCCCATCGACTCCATGTCATCCACGAACAACCGCAGCTTGTCATACAAACGGGCGGCGCGATCGGCAATGCGTTTGGCGTTCTGGCTCTGATGCTCATAGCGCCATAAATTACTGATTGTACGCAAAGCCACCAGCAGCGTTGTCGGGCTGACAAGCATAATATTGTGACGCAGTGCTTCGCTGATCAATTCTGGCTCCCGGTCGATAGCCAGTAAAAAAGCGGGTTCAACGGGGATAAACATCAGGACGTAATCAAGGCTGCGCAAACCGGGAAGCTGCTGATAATCCTTACGACCCAGCAAACGGATATGGCCGCGAACGGACGCGATATGCTCATTCAGCGCCGCTTCACGCTCGCTGTCATCTTCACTGTTGAAGTAACGCTCGTAGGCCACCAGCGTCATCTTCGCGTCGATCACCACGTCTTTATTCTGCGGCAGACGCACCACCACATCGGGCTGCATTCGGCTGTTCGTATCAACCTGAACGCTGACCTGCGTCTGATATTCGTAACCTTCGCGCAGGCCGGACGCTTCCAGCACGCGGCTGAGCACCACTTCGCCCCAGTTCCCCTGCGTTTTATTATCGCCTTTCAGCGCTTTGGTGAGGTTCACCGCTTCACGCGCCATCTCAACGTTCAGTTGTTGCAGGTTACGGATTTCGTGCGCCAGCGTGTGACGTTCACGGGCTTCCTGACCAAAACTGTCCTGCACCTGACGGCGGAAACCATCAAGCTGCTCGCGCAACGGCAGCAGAAGTTTATCCAGGCTTTGCTTGTTCTGTTCGTCGGCCCGGCGACCATTTTGTTCAAAAATACGGTTAGCCAGATTTTCAAACTGGCTGCTCAGGCGCTGTTCGCTGTTGATCAGCAGGCGCTGTTTGTCTTCTGCCGCCATGCGCGTTTCGTCCAGCCGCGTAGAAACCTCGCGCAGCTCGGCTTCCTGAGCGCTGTTAATTTCACGCTGGGCACGTAATTCCTGGTTCAGCTGCTCGCATTCATTTTGCCAGTGAGCCAGCAATTGCAATTTCTCCTGGCTGGCTGCCGCCGCGCTGTGCAATTTGCGCAGCTCAAGTTCCGCTTCACGCATTTGCTGCTGAACGGCTTGTCGCTCATTTTTGTGCGCGTCATTTTCCGCCTTCATTTGCTCCAGCGAATGCTCCAGCAACCGGCGCTGTGTTTCGTACTCCGCCTGCTGCCGCTGTTGCCGCAAACTGGCGACCAGCCAGCCGAATAACAGGCCGATTAGCCCTGCGCCCAGGGCGTACAAAATACTGATATCCACGCGCATTCCTTCTTAAAATCACTTGCGGTCACGGTAATAGCAGGCTGTATGGATGTCCAGTCTATTTTCAGGGGCATGACGCCTTTGCGAGACGTCTTCCAAAAAGGAATTTCTCCCGCCCGCGCCGCTTGAAGACTTCAGCGATGCAGCGCAGGATTCAGAACCAGCGGCTCAGCCATTGGATGCCAAAAGCGCCCGGCGCCAGAATGCCGAATGCCCAGATCAGTGCGGAGGTCACGTTGGCAATCTGGAAATATTTCTTTGGCATGCCACATATCCCCGCTACCAGCGGCACTACGGCGCGCAACGGACCAAAAAAGCGGCCGATAAACGCGCCCGGCATGCCCCATTTTTCAAAGAATGCATGCCCGCGGATCAGCATTTGCGGATGGCGGGAGAACGGCCAGAAGTTGCCCACTCTGTCCTGAAAATGGTTGCCGACCCAATAAGAAAGCCAGTCGCCGAAGAAAGCACCCGCCGCGGCAGCGGCCCAGATGGGCCAGAAAGGAATACCGGTTTCGCCAATCAGCGCTCCCAGCCCTAATAAGATAAACGTCGCAGGAAGCAACAAGGAAAGAAATGCCAGAGACTCACCAAAAGCCAGAAAGAAGACGATGGGCGCAGCCCACACCTGATGTGCGCGAATAAAGGTCGTTGTGTAATCCAGAATGTCGTGAACAGTCAAAAAGCAGTTCCTTTTGTCAGCGGTTTTGTGCCAGCGGCTTTTTATCAGCAGTTTTTTATCAGCAGATAAATAGCCGGATTGATAAATTATTCCAGACACTTTACTAACACGACCTTAACAGATCTGATTATCGGGACAAAAAAATGGGCCGCCAGAGGCAGCCCACAGATGTGATGTGTTTGTTTTAGTATTTTTTAGATCAGGCGACGAGCGGCTTCTACAACGATTTTCACCGCGTGGCTTTCGGTCTTTTTCATCGTTTCCGCGTCAGGAATTTCCTGCTGCGTGCGGTTTACGATAACACCGGCAACCATACCTGCGCGCAGGCCCTGGCTTGCACACATGGTCAACAGTGTGGCGGATTCCATCTCATAGTTCATCACGCCCATTTCCTGCCATTCTTTCATCGATTCTTTGAAGCGACGAACAACGCGGCCAGAGAAGGTGTCGTAACGTTCCTGACCCGGATAGAAGGTGTCAGAAGACGCGGTTACGCCGATGTGCGTTGCAGCGCCAACAGATTCTGCCGCCGCGACCAGCGCCGTGGTACAGGCGAAATCGGCGACAGCCGGGAATTCCATCGGTGCAAAGTGCAGGCTCGCGCCATCAAGACGAACAGCAGCCGTTGTGACCAGAACATCGCCCACATTGATGTGCGGCTGAATAGCGCCGGTCGTACCTACGCGCAGGAAAGTCCGGATGCCCAGCTGTGCCAGCTCTTCCACCGCGATGGACGTAGACGGGCCGCCGATACCGGTTGAACAAACGATCACAGATTTGCCGTCAAGCTCAGCACGCCATGAGGTAAATTCGCGATGAGAAGCCAGACGCACCGGGTTCTCCATCAGTTTGGCAATTTTCTCCACGCGTTCCGGGTCGCCGGGAACAATCGCCAGCGTGGCACCGTTTAAATCTTTTTTGGCCAGGCCAAGATGGAAAACTTCAGGCTGAGACATAACAAACTCCTCTGTATGTAAGGTCATTTATTGGCAGGAGGAACACCCGGCAACTGTACTGAACATTGTGACGTTATTTCGTGACGGCAGTCACTATGATGTAACAACAAGAATCACGCATACATTTAATTTGTGACATAAATCACAAATTAAATGTATTACGCCGAAATTTTAACCAGACTGATACTTTGCAGGATGAAGTATTTTCCCGAACGGAAAAATAAAAGCAGGCGTTGCCATATCACTGATGAATGACGCCGCCTGCCAGTGAGGCTGATAAAAATTCAAGTCAGGCCGGAACCGCTCCGGCTGCCGCACTACGCGACCAGACGCGATGTTTAGCCATTTCTTTCAGGAACTCTTTCAGCAATTTTCCTTCCGCCTTTTCGCCCTCGATAATCCCGTCCTCCGGTACGTCATCCGTCAGCCCAAGCAGCGGTTTAAAGCGACGGGCGTCTCCGCTCAGCCCGATAACTTTCAAATGTTTATAGGCTTCAAGCACATAATGACGGGAATCGCCGTTCATCAGCAAAGCATCAATGTGGCCGTGAGGCACAATAACAGCGTCCACGGTAATCGACGGCGAACCGGCAAACGTGGCGTCTACTGGCAATGCCGAACCATCATCGGCAATTACATTTCCCAAATGGCTGGCCAGAAGTTTGGGATGAACACCGGCAGCCTGTAACGCCTGCAAGGTTTCCAGCACATCAGCCGCGTTGACGCCTTCGCCCAGCAGCACGGCCACCTGACGCCCTTTTATCGTCCCTTTTCCGCTGGCGTACAAACTCAGTGATGGATCGGCTTCCAGACCATTAACCGGTTTCGGAGGCTTAACCTTTCTTGTCTGCGCGGAAAGTGTGATGCCCAGATTTTTCGCGACGATGGCCGCCAGAGTCTGGTCAACGTGCGCCAGCAAATCCACCACGCGTTCGCGAATATACGGCCGAACCACTTTGGACAACTCAAAGGAGAATGCTCCGGCGATATGATCCTGCTCCACTGGCGTCTGACTCAGCCAGAACAGGCGCGGATGCGCATAGTATTCTGCGAAGGATTCACTTCGCTGCCGAATTTTTTCAGCATCAATACGCTCAGGGTAACTTTCAAATCCGCCTCCGGACGCAGCCGGTGGCGTTTCTCGCGGCCAGTTATTGTTGATGGAATTCGGCTCGTAATTCGCCGGATTGGTATCTACATCCTGCCGGTGCATCCCGTCACGCTGGAAGTTATGGTACGGACAGGTTGGCCGGTTAATCGGGATTTCATGGAAATTCGGCCCGCCCAGACGGCTGATTTGCGTATCGGTGTAAGAGAACAAACGCCCCTGCAACAGCGGATCATTTGTAAAATCAATGCCGGGCACAACATGTCCCGGATGGAAAGCGACCTGCTCGGTTTCCGCGAAATAGTTGTCCGGATTACGGTTGAGCACCATTTTCCCGACAAGCTCCACCGGCACCAGTTTTTCAGGGATCAGCTTGGTAGGGTCGAGCAAATCGAAATCAAACTTGAATTCGTCTTCTTCCGGGATCAGCTGAACGCCCAGTTCATATTCGGGATAATCGCCGGCTTCGATGGCCTCCCACAAATCGCGCCGGTGGAAATCGGCATCTTTTCCCGCCAGTTTCTGTGCCTCGTCCCACAACAGAGAAGCCTTACCCGCCAGCGGTTTCCAGTGAAAACGGACAAACGTCGCTTTCCCTTTGGCATTCACAAAGCGGAAAGTGTGGATCCCGAAACCTTCCATCGTGCGGTAACTGCGCGGAATGCCCCGGTCAGACATCGCCCAAAAAACGTTATGCAGCGTTTCGGGCTGGAGGGAAACATAGTCCCAGAAGGAGTCATGCGCGCTGGCACCTTGCGGAATTTCGTTGTGCGGCTCGGGTTTTACGGCGTGGACAAAATCAGGAAATTTATGGGCATCCTGAATGAAGAAGACCGGCGTGTTATTACCGACCAGATCATAAATCCCTTCATCGGTATAAAACTTGGTGGCCCAGCCGCGAATATCACGAACCGTATCTGCAGACCCTTTCGAGCCCTGCACCGTCGAGAAACGCACAAAGACCGGCGTTATCTTTTTCGGGTCGGAGAGGAAACTGGCTTTCGTTAGCGCTTTCAGGCTGCGGTAAGGCTGGAAATAACCGTGCGCGGCGGCACCGCGCGCATGAACGATACGTTCAGGTATCCGCTCATGGTCAAAATGGGTAATTTTCTCGCGGAGGATGAAATCTTCCAGCAGCGTCGGCCCACGGCTGCCTGCTTTCAGCGAGTTCTGGTCATCAGCAATTTTGGTGCCCTGATTGGTTGTCAGCGGCTGCTTCTCGCCATTTTTTCGATGTCGCTCCAGCGCATCGAGTTTGGCGTTGGTGTTCTCCGGGCTTTTGGCACTGCCGGAGGCGGTCGGTTCTTTGCCGGGCGGCGTGGGTTGCGGTGAAGCCTGATAAGCGCTGTCGGATGGCGCGAGATTGCCCAGGCCCGGCTGAGAAGATTGACTGCCTGTGGCAGGGGCTCGGCTTACCGATTTTGACTCACTTTTCTTGGTCGTTTTAGACGGTGATTTCGACATTGAACATGACTCCTCATGAAAGATTCGGACGTTCTATGGTTCTTCCCTGACATATTTCCTGCATAACTTTTAAGTATAGAACATCTGTTCTGCCTTGCTGTTCCAGCTTTCCGGCTATAGTTTTAATCCATAGAGCCAGATTTCCGTATGGACACTTGCATGGAGACCACGATGAAAAAAGAAGAAGAATTACTGACACTGAAACAGGCTCCGACCAGCTTTGCCCCTGCCGTGACACCGGTTGCCAGCACGACTATTCATACCGACACCGACGGGCTTCACGCGGGTCAGACGACCATTCCTTCGCAGGGTGAAGATCTTCCCGCCTATCTCGCCCGGCCGGAAAACTTCTCCGGAAAATTACCAATCATTCTGGTGGTTCAGGAGATTTTTGGCGTTCACGAACATATTCAGGATGTCTGCCGCCGGCTGGCAAAACAAGGATATCTGGCTATCGCGCCTGAGCTGTATTTCCGTCAGGGCGATCCACGCAATTACACCGAAATCAGCGAGCTGTTCGAAAAACTGGTCAGCAAAGTGCCGGATCAGCAGGTACTTTCCGATCTCGACCACACCGCGCATTGGGCATCGCAGCACGGCGGGGATATTTCCAAACTCGGGATTACCGGTTTCTGCTGGGGCGGCCGGATCGCCTGGCTGTATGCGGCGCACAACCCTCAACTGAAAGCGGGCGTGGCGTGGTACGGAAAACTGGTCGGCAACAAAACACTGACCAGCCCGACCAACCCGGTTGACCGTGCCGCCGCGCTTGATGCGCCGGTGTTAGGTTTGTACGGTGGTCAGGACACCGGCATTCCGCTGGATACAGTCGAAACTATGCGGCAGGCTATTCGCGCGGCCAATGCGACGGCGGAAATCGTAGTGTATCCGGATGCCGGCCATGCGTTTAATGCAGATTACCGCCCGAGTTATCATGCCGAAGCCGCCGCCGATGGCTGGCAGCGTATGCTGGATTTCTTTGCACAGTATGGGGTGAAATAAAAAACACGGTGTGAAGTAAACAATCAAAAGTGAAACAAATAAAAAACCCGGCCGGTTTTCCTGTCGGGTTTTTTGTTGGATTTCAGAAGGTTATAACGACAACTTCCCGAAGGCGCCCTGCCAGTCCTGTTCAAATTTCTCGACGGCTGCCTGCACCGCAGGCACGCTGATGAACTGCTCCGCCACGTCCACCGGCATGGTGACCGACTGACATCCCGCCAGCAAACAAGCCAGCACCTGACGCGGCGTTTTAAAGCTGGCGGCCAGCACTTTGGCGTGCGGTGCATGAAGCGACAGCAATTGCTGAAGCTCAGTCACCATCGCAATGCCGTCGCCGCCCTGCGCGTCCAGCCGGTTAACATACGGCGCGACATATTCTGCCCCGGCCAGTGCCGAAAGCAGCCCCTGACCTGCGCCATACACGGCGGTTCCCAGCGTTGGAATTTTTCGGGTACGCAGGATTTTAATGGCTGCCAGCCCTTCCGCCGTGACCGGAACTTTCACCACCAGCCCAGGAACGCGTGAATGAAGCAATTCGGCTTCTTCAACCATTTGTTCAGCCTGATTTGCCAGCACCTGCGCAAACAGTTTTCCTTCTCCGCCTAAAGCATCACGCAGCGCGGGCAAAACTTCCCATAATGACGTCCGGGCTTTTGCCACAATGCTCGGATTCGTCGTCACGCCCTGCAACGGCAAAATACGGGATAAACGTTTTACTGCGCTGATATCAGCCGTATCCAGATAAAGTTCCATACCCTCTCCTGTCAGAGTTCAAGTTCTTGTTTGAGCAGTGCTTCTATCTGCGCTGCTGTCGTTGAATTCATCAGCGCGTCGCGGAAACTGTCGTGCATGATTCGTCGCGCCAGCTTTGAGAAAATCCGCATATGCTGGTCGCCCGAAGCATGTTTATTCAGCGTCAGCATGATGACAAACTGTGCTTCTTCCTCGCCCCACTGCACCGGTTCAGGCAACTTCGCGACGCTGATCGTCGATTGTTCGATATGTTCTGATTTGGTATGCGGGATAGCAAAACCGAAACCCAGTCCGGTCGAAAATACGGCTTCACGCGCCCAGACGTCTGCTGCCAGTTTTCGCGGATAGCGACAACGTCCGGCCAGCATCAGGTTATCGACCATGCCTTTAATCACTTCCTCTTTGCTGCGCCAGTCCGCATTGAGCGCTACGCATTCTGTGGTGATCAGCGGTGCATCGTTCACAGCCATACGGAACTGCGCCAGCAAATGTTCAACCTCAAGCGACGTGCGGCACTGCATCGCACGGTTGAGCAACTGACGGCATTCCCGGCTGTCGAGATTTGCCAGACGCGCTTTCGTCACCGGCACCGACGGCGCACTCATGCTGATTTCATCCAGCCCGAGGCCGACAAGCAGCGGCAGTACGGAACCTTTTGCACCCAGTTCGCCGCATAAGCCAATCCATTTCCCGTGGTGATGAACTTCGCGTACGACGTGGTCAAGACCACGCAGGAATGCCGGATTCAGGCTGTTGTAATGACGGGTAACCTTGTTGTTATCCCGGTCGACGGCAAGCAAGTATTGCGTCAGGTCATTGCTGCCGATGCTAAAGAAATCAATCTCTTCACAGCACTGATCGATGATGAACATTACCGACGGCACTTCCAGCATGATCCCCAGCTGAATTTTTTCATCGAACGGGATTTGCTCACTGCGCAGCGACTGTTTGGCTTCCGCCAGTTTCTCTTTCACCCATAAAATCTCTTCCATCGAAGAAATCATCGGGATCATAATTTTCAGCGATCCGTGCGCGGAAGCACGCAGAATTGAACGCAGTTGCGTATGGAATAACGGCAGGAATTCCTGATAAATACGCACTGCGCGATAACCGAGGAACGGGTTATTTTCGGCAGGAATATTCAGATAATTGACCGGTTTATCGCCCCCGATATCCATGGTGCGGACGATAATGGTTTTGCCTTTAGCCGCTTCTGTTGCCTGGCAGTAAATGTTGTATAACTCGTCTTCGGAAGGCGCACTGGCGCGATCCATATACAGCATTTCTGTACGGAACAGCCCGACAGCTTCCGCGCCATTGTCAAATGCCGCACAGGCTTCCACCGAGTGGGCAATATTGGCCGCGACTTCAAGACGCACGCCGTCGGCGGTATAACCCGGTTTATCCAGATATTCGCTTTGCTGATTGCGCAGTGCCTGATGCACCGCCTGTTCCTGACGATAATAGCGCCTTACCGGCTCACTGAGCGCACAAGCCACCAGCCCGAGATCGCCGTCAATCTGCACATCCTGCCGCAGATATGCCTGTAATGGCTGCGGATCGACCCCAACCAGCGTGGGAATATTGAAAGACCGCGCGAGGATCACCGTGTGCGATGTGCTGCCACCGCTGCCGAGCAGTAATCCTTTAAGGTGTTGTTTATCCAGTTCGAGAAACTGGCTTGGCGTCAGTTCATCCGCCAGACAAATGCTCGCTTCACTCAGTTTTTGCTGGGATGCAAAACAATCCTCGCCATAGATTTGCTGCAACAGCTGGAAGCTGACATCACGAATGTCCAGTTCGCGTTCACGCAGATAAGCACTGGAAGATTGCGCCAGCTGTTGGCTGAAATGCTGAGCTGTTTCCACGATGCTTTGCGCGCAACTTTTTCCTTCCATGACATGCTTATGCAGCGCGTCACGCAGGCTGTTATCACGCAGCAAAGAACGATGCGCCTCCAGCACCGCGGTCACCGTGCCATTCCCTGCCATCAGCTGAAGTTCGATAGACTTCTCCAGCCCTGTCAGCCCGTGAGAAAGTAAACTCTGTTCTTTATCCGTGCCTTGCGTCTCGGGTAAATCCGCCAGCGTAGCAAGATTCACGCGGGCAAGGCTGACCAGTTTCCCCAGCGCGCAGCCTTCACTGACGGAACGGGCCCGAAAGACCAGCGGACAAAGATTTGCCAGAGATTCAGGAAGAGGTTCCCGCTCCGCCTGATCATCATGTTCAGGCAGGGCTTCATCACACAGCGGAAACTGGTGTTCAATAAAATGCGCCAGCGCGGCACAGGCGGCCTCTTCATCTTCCCCTTCCACGGTGACGTGACATTCATCACCCAGCAAAATATCCGCGCCAATCAGCGACAGAACACTTTTGCCATCGGCTTTGCGGTCAGAACGGACATTGTGCCAGTGAAAAGAAGAATCAAATCCATTGCACAGCGTTTCAATATGGCTGGCCGGACGGGCATGAACACCATTTACCAGTACGCAGGTGAAGCTCAACTTCTTGGTCATTTCTGAATCCTCATCCCAAATTCCGGCGGATAAACCGGCTCATTGCAGGATAAGAGTCGCGCGGGCCAACTTGCTACCAGACAAAAATGACAAACACTGGACAAATGTAATGTCCGTCGCTTTTTGCGAGGCAGCTCACATTGAGTTCTGACGTAAAAACCTCTCCCCGACTCGGGTTATTTGAACCTGCTCGCATTTTTGAACTGAGCTTACAAAAGTCCAGTAAAACACAAATTTGTCCACTATTAGCGCCCCTGACGGCGGCCTATTGTGGTCGTCAATATCCTTTCAGCTTCCGAGGTTTTGCTGAAAAGGACGTTCCGTTATTTTCGCCCGACACCGGAGCCCACCATGAAAGAATTGCTTAATATTCTGAAAAATACCCGTCAGCACCTGATGACCGGCGTATCCCATATGATCCCTTTTGTGGTTGCGGGCGGCATTCTGCTGGCGGTCTCCGTCATGCTTTACGGCAAAGGCGCCGTGCCTGACGCAGCGACCGATCCGAATCTGAAAAAACTGTTTGATATTGGTGTGGCCGGTCTGACGCTGATGGTGCCTTTCCTGGCGGCTTACATCGGTTATTCCATTTCCGACCGCTCTGCGCTCGCGCCCGCAGCCATCGGTGCCTGGGTCGGCGCTTCCTTTGGTGCGGGCTTCTTCGGCGCGATCATCGCCGGTCTTCTCGGGGGGATCATCGTCTTCTACCTGAAGAAGATCCCGGTGCCGAAGATCCTGCGTTCCGTGATGCCGATCTTTGTGATCCCGATTATCGGTACCTTACTGACGGCGGGCATCATGATGTGGGGGCTGGGGGAACCGGTCGGGCTGCTGACTTCCTCGCTGACCCACTGGCTGCAAGGTCTGCAGCAGGGCAGCATTGTCGTGCTCGCCATCATTATGGGGCTGATGCTGGCCTTCGATATGGGCGGCCCGGTCAATAAAGTCGCCTACGCCTTTATGCTGATTTGCGTGGCACAGGGCGTTTATAGCGTCGTGGCAATTGCCGCAGTCGCTATCGCTACACCACCGCTGGGGCTGGGTTTCGCCACGCTGATTGGCCGTAAATACTATTCCACTGAAGAACGGGAAGCCGGAAAAGCCGCCCTGCTGATGGGCTGCGTCGGCGTCACTGAAGGCGCGATCCCTTTCGCCGCCGCCGACCCGCTGCGCGTTATTCCTTCCATCATGATGGGTTCTGCCTGTGCCGCCGTGACCGCCGCACTGGTTGGCGCGCAATGCTATGCCGGCTGGGGCGGGCTGATTGTTCTGCCTGTGGTGCAGGGAAAACTGGGCTACATCGGCGCATTGCTGGTCGGCATGGTGGTGACGGCTCTTTGCGTCAACCTGCTGAAACATCTGGCTGCCAAAAAACAATCCGCTAAAAAACATCCGGAATCCGACCTGGATCTGGATTTCGAAATTAACTGACCTCAGACGTAAAACCAAAGGTGAAGATCATGACCAAAATTATTGCTGTAACGGCCTGCCCTTCCGGCGTTGCCCACACCTATATGGCGGCGGAAGCCATTGAACGCGCGGCGAAAGCCAGAGGCTGGGAATGCAAAGTCGAAACTCAGGGCTCGATAGGCCTGGAAAATGAGCTGACCACGGCCGATGTCGCGGCCGCAGATATCGTGATCCTGACCAAAGATATTGGTATCAAACAGGAAGAACGCTTTAAGGGCAAAGTCACCGTTCGGGTCGCCATCAGCGATGCCGTTAAACGCGCTGATGCCATTATGGAAAAAATCGCGGCACATCTCGCCAAAGCCGCTGTCACGGACTGAAAGTAAGGAGAACAGGATGACTTCCCGCATCGAACGTCTGAAAACTGCGCTTTTCGCTAACCCGCGTGAAATCTCGCTGGAACGGGCTCTGCTGTACACCGAAAGCCACCGCAGCACCGAAGGCGAATGCACGCTGCTTCGTCGCGCTAAATCGACGGCTTACATTCTGGACAACGTTGAAATTACCCTGCGTGAAGACGAACTGATCGCCGGTAATCGCACTGTAAAACCGCGAGCGGGAATCGTCTCTCCTGAAATGGACCCTTACTGGCTGCTTAAAGAACTGGATGCATTTTCCACCCGTCCACAGGATCGCTTTGCGATTTCTGAGCAGGATAAACAGATTTACCGCGAACAGCTTTTCCCTTACTGGGAATCGCGCTCGATGAAAGATTTCATCAACAGTCAGATACCGGAAGACGTCAAAGCGGCTACCAAAACACAGATTTTCAGCATCAACCAGACCGATAAAGGCCAGGGGCACATCATTATTGATTACCCTCGCCTGCTCAGCGGCGGTCTGGATAACTTAGTCGCAGAACTTAAGCAGCATGTTAACGACGCGCCGGATAATGCGTTTTATCAGGCGGCACTAATTTTGCTGGAGGCTTCGCAGCGGCATATTTTGCGTTATGCGGCTCTGGCAGAGCAGATGGCGCTGGCATGCAGTGATCTGCAAAGAAAGGCTGAACTCGAACGTATTGCCCGCATATCGCAGCATATTTCCGGCAATAAGCCGCAGGATTTCTATCAGGCCTGTCAGCTGTTCTGGTACATGAATATTATTTTGCAGTACGAATCCAACGCCAGTTCGCTCTCGCTCGGACGCTTTGATCAGTACATGCTGCCGTTCTATCAGCATTCCCTTTCACACGGCGAACAGCCGGAGTTTTTGAAAGAGCTGCTGGAAAGCCTGTGGGTGAAATGCAATGACATCGTGCTGTTACGTTCGACGTCGAGCGCCCGGTATTTCGCCGGTTTTCCCACGGGTTATACGATTTTACTCGGCGGTTTAACGGAGACGGGGCGCAGCGCGGTCAACGTGTTGTCATTCCTGTGTCTGGACGCTTATCAGAGCATCTGCCTGCCGCAGCCCAATCTTGGTGTGCGGGTCAACGAACTCATCGACCGTCCGTTCCTGCTGAAAACAGCCGAAACTATCCGTCTCGGCACCGGCATTCCGCAAATCTTCAACGATGAAGTGGTGGTTCCGGCCTTCCTGAACCGCGGCGTGAGCCTCGAAGATGCCCGGGATTATGCGGTCGTCGGCTGCGTCGAATTGTCTATCCCAGGGAAAACGTACGGGCTGCATGACATCGCGATGTTCAACATGCTGAAAGTCATGGAGTTAACGCTGCATGAGAACGAAGGAAATTCTGCGATTAACTATGCTGAGCTGGTGGAACAGATCCGCCAGAAAATCAGCCACTACGTGAAACTAATGGCGCAGGGCAGCAATATCTGCGATATCGGCCACCGCGACTGGGCACCGGTTCCGTTGCTGTCGTCTTTCATTGAAGGTTGTCTGAAAAGCGGGAAAGACATTACTGCAGGTGGCGCGCGCTATAATTTTTCCGGCGTTCAGGGCATCGGCATCGCAAACCTCAGTGACTCACTGCATGCGCTGAATGGGATGGTGTTTGATCAGCAACGCCTGAGCTTTGATGAACTGCTTGCCTCGCTGAAAGAGAATTTCGCCAGCGAAGAAGGCCGCGCGATCCGCGCCCGCCTGATCAACCGCTTCGAGAAGTACGGCAACGACGTCGATGAAGTGGATTTAATCAGTGCCGACTTGCTGCGGTTTTATTGCAAAGAAGTCGAACATTACCGCAACCCGCGCGGCGGCCAGTTTACGCCGGGCTCTTACACTGTCTCTGCACATGTGCCGCTAGGCGCAGTAGTCGGAGCTACACCGGACGGTCGTTTTGCCGGTGAACAGCTGGCCGACGGCGGCCTTTCACCGATGCTCGGGCAGGATCATCAGGGGCCAACCGCGGTACTGAAATCCGTCAGTAAGCTCGACAATATGCTGCTCTCAAACGGCACTTTGCTGAACGTGAAATTTACGCCATCAACGCTGGAAGGTTTGCAGGGTCTGAATAAGCTGGCTGATTTTCTCGGCGCCTTCACCCGGCTGAAATTACAGCATGTTCAGTTCAACGTGGTGAATGCAGAACAGCTTCGTGAAGCGCAAAAGCGTCCGCAGGATTTCGCCGGATTAGTGGTCAGGGTCGCCGGATACAGCGCGTTCTTTGTCGAACTGTCAAAGGAGATTCAGGATGACATTATCGGTCGCACCGCACACCAGCTCTGACCTGCGGATCCCCATGGTCAACGGAGCTTGTGAAACCACTGAAAAATCCCCGACGGGGCGCATTTTTAACATTCAGCGATTTTCTCTCAACGACGGTCAGGGGATCCGCACGATGGTTTTCTTCAAAGGTTGCCCGCACCGCTGCCCGTGGTGCGCTAACCCGGAATCCATGTCGCCCCGGATCCAGACCATCAAACGTCAGGCGAAATGCCTGAACTGCCGGACCTGTTTGCAGGATCCGCAGGAATGCCCGAGCGGCGCACTGGAATATGTAGGCGAAGACATTACGCTGCCAGCGCTGATGTCCCGCCTGCTCAAGGATGAAGTTTTTTTCCGATCATCCGGCGGTGGCATCACGCTTTCCGGTGGCGAAGTGCTGATGCAACCGGTTTTTGCCCGCGAGTTGTTGAAGGAATTACAGGGCCTCGGGATCCACACGGCCATTGAAACCGCAGGCGATGTCCCGCGGGATCATTTGCTTTCGGTGGTTGAACACTGCGATCAGGTTTTATTTGATTTCAAAATCATGGACGCCACGCTGGCCCGCACCCTGCTCAACATGAATCAACCTCGGGTGCTGGAGAATTTTCAGGCGCTGACCCAGCGCGATGTGGAACTGCTTCCGCGCGTTCCCCTGATCCCTGGCTACACGCTGACACAGGAAAATCTGCGTCAGATCCTGGATTTCCTTAAGCCCTTCAACTTAAATGAAATCCATCTGTTACCCTTCCACAAATACGGAGAAGCAAAATATCCGTTATTAGGAAAAACCTATTCGATGCACAAAACACTGGTGCCGGATGCCGTCGCACTTGCGCCATTGCGCGCAATGGCTGAAAGCGATGGGTATACCGTGACGATGGGCGGGTAAAATTTCCAGCTACGGGGAACGGCAAATGTCATTAAAACTGGTCGGAGTCACGGCCTGCATCAGCGGTGTCGCCCACACATATATGGCGGCTGAACGCCTGGAAAAGCTGTGTTTGCAGGAAAAATGGCAGGTGAAAGTGGAGACGCAGGGCGCGCTGGGTGTCGAAAACGCGCTCTCGGAAAGCGATATTGCTCAGGCAGATATCGTTTTGCTTATCACGGAGATCCAGCTGGAAAACAGTGACCGTTTTACTCACAGCCGCTGCGTACAGACAGGCATTCACACTTTTTTGCGCACGCCGGATAAAGTCATGGCCGCCGTGAAAAAGATCGCCTCATCT
This sequence comes from Rahnella sp. BIGb0603, assembly GCF_024808755.1. NCBI lineage: Bacteria > Pseudomonadati > Pseudomonadota > Gammaproteobacteria > Enterobacterales > Yersiniaceae > Rahnella > Rahnella sp. BIGb0603. The sequence continues at coordinate 33,078 of NZ_JANUEX010000012.1, forward strand.
CCGCAGGGTACGCGCATCGTTCTCGCATAATAAGGGCCGTCAGCGCTTCTACGGCTCCAGACTCTCAAACTGGCTGCGATACTGGCGGCGGTATTCGGAAGGGGAACGTTCGGTGCTTTTCTTAAACTGGCGGCAAAAATAGTTGCTGTCGATGTACCCGCAGGCATGGGCGACTTCTTTCACTTTCATGTCATATCCTTTCAGTAGATTTTTTGCCTGCTCCAGCCGGACATAGTTCAGGTATTCGTTCAGCCCAATCCCGCCGCTTTTCTGAAACAAATGTGACAGATAATTCGGTGAAATATAAAACGCCTTGGCGACTGAATCGCGGGTGAGCGGTTCGCGGTAATGCTCTTCGATATGCTGGCGTACCGCGCCGAAGAGCGCCTGGCTGCGTGAGGCGGTATGCGCCGAGTAACTGAATAAATCCTGCGCATGGCTCAGTAACCCTTTCACCACGAACCGCGCCGTCAGCTGATCCGCCTGGTGCCACGCCAGTTCATTGAGCGCCTGCAACATAAAAGCGCCTACGCGCGGCCCGCGCCTGCCAGTATTGCCTTTTTCACGTGAATTAAACTGTTTGCCGTCCCAGCCGAGCAGGCTGAAACCCAGCTGTTGTTTGCCAAATAACAGGCTCAGGGTGCGAACCGGCGTTTGCCACTGCGGACTATTCCAGCCTTTTGCCGGCACAAATAGCACATCCCCTGCCTGCATGCAGACAACCTGACTCACGCCCTGCTCATTTTCCCATTCCATCATCTGCTCCCCTTCGAGGACGAGTTCCAGACGCGGAAAATCTACCTGATACGCAAGTGCCGGCACCGGATGCAGGGCACCGGCAAAAAAGACCTGCCGGACGCCTTCGGGTTGCTCAATTACCGGAGATAAAACGGAAAAAAGAGGATGCGTCATGTTCGGATTACCTGTCAGCGGAATCACGCCATCATAACTAACCTGCGACGCAGAAAGAAAAGGAAGTCACAAATTTGGGAGGAGTACCGGGAAATCCGGCCTGCCGGTGAAGCGGCGGGCCGGAAACATCAGCTTATACCTGCGGAGGGTGGAGCTTATGCCTGCGGAGGCTGGCCGTTGGACGCCGACAAACCGCCATCAACCGGCAGATTTACGCCCGTCACGAAGCGGGCATCATGGCTGGCGAGAAACGCAATCACATCAGCAATTTCTTCCGGCTCCGCACCACGTCCCAGCGGAATTCGTTCGGCAAATTTAGCCAGCAACGGCTTGTTGTCTTTAATTCCGGCCGCCATCTCCGTAAAGGTCAGCGACGGACACACCGCGTTAACACGCACGCCGTCTTTACCGTGGTCCATCGCAATCGAGCGGGTAAAGTTCGTCACGCCGCCTTTCGCTGCGTTATAGAAACTCATTCCCCAGTCGCCGCCGGTACCGGAAACCGAGGAAATGTTGACAATATTTCCCTTACTTTTGATCAATGCAGGCATGAAGAATCGCGTGCAGTAAAAGACGCCGCTCAGATCGATGGCGATAATTTTCTGCCAGTCATCAAGGCTCGCTTCGGTCGCTTTACCCTGCACAACCACGCCTGCTGCGTTAACCAGCACATCAACACGCCCGAATTTGTCTTCGATCACCGCCGCCATCCGCTCCACATCCTGCGCGGAAGAAACATCCGCCAGATGAATGTAATACTGCGTACTGCTCAGCGTTTTGGCGACTTTCTCCAGTTTCTCTTTCGTTCTCCCCACCAGCACGACTATCGCGCCTTCTGAAGAAAAACGCCGTGCGGATGCCGCACCCATACCGGAACCTGCGCCCGTTACTACCACGACTTTGTCTGTAAACCGGTTCATATTTTCTCCCTGTCTGTTGGGTAAAAAGAAAGTTAATCCTGATTTAAGCCTAGCGGAGAAAGGCGCAACGCGTGGAAACTGCCTGAGGCTGAGTGCCGTAATCGCGCTACAGCCGCCGTATGACGGGGGCTGAAACAGACGTAACAAAGTGCGAATGTGCACCAAAAAAAAGGGGCACCGGAGTGCCCCAAAACGTGTCAGCAACAACACAACGACTCTTTAATTCAGGCTTTCTCAGCGCGCAGACGCTTGGCGGCTTTAACCATGTTTTCCAGCGATTCGCGGGTTTCCGGCCAGCCGCGGGTTTTCAGGCCACAGTCCGGGTTGACCCACAGGCGTTCCGCCGGAATACGATCCGCGGCTTTACGCAGTAAATCCTCAATCCACTCCACGCCTGGCACGTTAGGTGAGTGAATGTCGTAAACGCCCGGCCCGATTTCATTCGGGTACTCGAAGTCTTTAAACGATTCCAGCAAGTCCATATCGGAACGCGAGGTTTCGATGGTGATCACGTCAGCATCCAGCGCGGCAATGGAATCCATGATGTCGTTGAATTCGCAGTAACACATGTGGGTGTGGATCTGCGTGTCATCGCTGGCAATCGCGGCGTTCAGTTTGAACGCATCTACCGCCCAGCGGAGGTAAGCATTCCATTCAGACTGGCGCAGCGGCAGGCCTTCGCGCAGTGCCGGTTCGTCAATCTGAATGATACCGATACCGGCTTTTTCCAGATCTTCCACTTCATCACGCAGCGCCAGCGCGATTTGTTTAGCGATGGTTTCGCGGCTGACATCTTCACGCGGGAAGGACCAGCAGAGAATAGTGATCGGGCCGGTCAGCATGCCTTTCACCGGTTTTTCGGTCAGCGACTGCGCATACTTCGCCCACTCCACGGTAATGGCTTGCGGACGGCTGACATCGCCGATAATCACCGGCGGTTTCACGCAACGTGAACCGTAGCTTTGTACCCAGCCGTTTTGCGTGAATACAAAACCGTCCAGATGCTCGCCGAAATATTCCACCATGTCGTTACGTTCAGCTTCACCATGCACCAGCACGTCGATATCCAGACGTTCCTGTTCTTTAATGGCCTGCTTAATATGTTCGCTGATACCGGTGCGGTATTTGGTGTTATCCAGCCGACCTTGTTTAAAGTCCAGACGCAGGCCGCGAATTTCAGTGGTTTGCGGGAATGAGCCGATGGTGGTGGTCGGCCAGGCAGGCAGGTTGAAACGGGCACGCTGCGCTTTAGCACGTTCGGTGTAAACGTGCTGACGCTCGATATCTGTGGCCGTAATCGCCGCCACGCGTTGACCGACTGCCGGATTATTCACACGGGCGGATTCACGGCGGGCACGGATGGGCGCGCTGTATTCGGCCAGTTTCAGCTGCGCTTCCTCAGTCGGATGGTTCAGCGCAGACGTCAACAGTGACAGCTCGGCACATTTTTGCAGGGCGAAGGCGAACCAGCTTTTCACTTCTTCATCCAGACGGCTTTCGACGCTTAAATCAATCGGACTGTGCAGCAGGGAACAAGAGCTGCCGATCCAGACGTTGCGCCCTGCAACCAGAGGTTTCAGACGGTCAAACCAGGTGCTCAGATCAGCACGCCAGACGTTACGGCCATTGATCACCCCCAGAGAAATCAGCCAGTTTTTTGGCAGTTTACTGATGACGGCTTGCAAATCATCGCGACCAGCGACGGCATCAATGTGTAACCCCTGAACCGGCAGCTGACGGATAGTGTCGAGATTATGTCCGACGCTGTCGAAATAGGTGGTCAGCAGCAGTTTGGTTTTGCTCTGTTCCAGTGCGGTATAAGCCGGTTTGTACGCGTCCAGCCATTCCTGCGGTAATTCCAGCACCAGCGCCGGTTCGTCAATCTGCACCCACTCAACATCGCGTTTTGCCAGTTCAGCCAGCACCTGCTGATAAACAGGCAGAATGTCGTTGAGCAGGGAAAGGCGGTCAAACTGTTCGCCTTTGACTTTGCCGAGCCACAGATAGGTCAGCGGGCCCAGCAGAACAGGTTTCACTTTGTGGCCGAGCGCCAGCGCTTCGTCCACTTCTTCCAGCAGTTGTGTCCAGGTCAGTTTAAATTTCTGCCCTTTCACAAACTCCGGCACCATGTAGTGATAGTTGGTGTTAAACCATTTGGTCATTTCCGCTGCCGCCGCCGGTTTACCGGTCGGTGCGCGGCCACGGCCAAGGCGGAATAAGGTATCGAGATCCACAGAGCCGTCGTCATTCTGATGACGTGCCGGCACGTTGCCCAGCAGGAGGCTGGTGGTCAGTACGTGATCGTACCAGGCGAAATCGCCCACCGGCACTAAATCCACGCCTGCTTCAGCTTGTTGCTTCCAGTGACGGGCGCGGAGTTCACGTCCGGTTGCCAGCAGTTCTTCCTGAGTGGAATTGCCTGCCCAGTAGCTTTCTTGTGCTTTTTTAAGTTCACGACGCAGACCAACGCGTGGAAAACCCAGAGTGTGATTCAGTATCGTCATCTTTTTAGTTCCTGTTTAGCCATCCAGATGTTTACACATCCATAATCCGCAGGTACTGTATAATCCACAAGCGCAAATTATTCATGACACAGTGAAGGACTCTCATGATCGAACTGAAACACCTGCGAACGTTGCAAGCACTGCGCAACACCGGGTCACTGGCCGCCGCCGCCTCGCAGCTTCATCAGACACAATCGGCCCTGTCGCACCAGTTCAGCGACCTTGAGCAACGGCTGGGTTTCAGGTTGTTCGTGCGGAAAAGTCAGCCTTTACGCTTTACGCCGCAGGGCGAAATCATGCTGAATCTGGCAGAACAGGTGCTGCCGCAAATCCAGCAGGCGTTGCAGGCGTGCAATGAGCCGCACCAGACTTCACTGCGCATCGCGATTGAGTGCCACAGCTGTATTCAGTGGCTGACGCCCGCGCTGGATAACTTCCACCAGAACTGGCCGCATGTGGTGATGGATTTCAAATCCGGCGTGACGTTTGACCCGCAACCGGCGCTGCAACAGGGCGAGCTGGATATCGTGCTGACCTCCGATATTCTGCCGCGCAGCGGTTTGCACTACTCCCCGATGTTCGATTACGAAGTCCGTCTGGTGCTGGCACCGGATCATCCGCTGGCGGCTAAAACCGTGATTTCGCCGGAAGATTTGAGTACTGAAACCCTGATGATTTATCCGGTTCAGCGTCAGCGTCTGGATATCTGGCGGCATTTTCTGCAACCGGCAGGGGTCAGCCCGTCGCTGAAAAGCGTCGATAACACATTGTTATTAATCCAGATGGTGTCGGCGAGAATGGGGATTGCGGCGTTACCGCACTGGGTCGTAGAAAGTTTTGAGCGCCAGGGCCTCGTCGTAACGAAGACCCTGGGCGAAGGTTTATGGAGCCGTCTGTTCGCCGCCGTGCGCGACGGCGAACAGCGTCAGCCGGTGACCGAAGCGTTTATTCGTTCGGCGCGCCAGCACGCGTGCGATCATCTGCCGTTTGTTCGCGACGCGGCACGACCCAACGCCGGTGTACCCACAGTGAGGACATAATCACTGCTGCGCCAATAATAAAGCTCGGCCAGTGCGGCTGCTGTTGCCAGATTGCCAGATTCACCAGCAGCCCCGCCGGGACGTGGAAGTTGTTCATAATTCCCAGCGTTCCCGCATCAACCTGCGTCGCACCGTAGTTCCACATGAAATACCCCAGCCCTGAAGCACCAATGCCCAGCCACACCAGAATCCCCCATTGCAGGTTCGTGGTCGGTAATTTTTGCGGATTGCCCCACAGGAACCAGGCCACCACCGCGCACAACAGTGCCCCAAGATAGAACCAGGAAAACGCCGTATGCTGCGGCATCGGACGGGTTTCCATCAGGCGTTTATAGCCCACCTGCCCGATGGCAAAACAGATGTTCGCCGCCTGCACCAGCAGCAAACCAATGATGAAATGTTCGCTGATGTGGTCGTAACGAATAATCGCCGCGCCCGCGACCGCCAGCAGGGCGCTCAGCGCATAACCGATACGGATTTTGCGGCCACTGATCAGGTCATAAATCAGTGTGACGTACAGCGGCGTCATCACTGTAAATAGCAGGAATTCCGGTACCGAAAGGTACAGATACGCTTCGAAGCTGATGAGATACATGATGCCAAGCTGCATCGCGCCCACCGCCATGTACAACAAAATGGTGGTGAGCTGATGACCTTTCCAGCGCAGGAACGGCAGGAAAACCAGCGCCGCCAGTCCTAAACGGACTAATACGGAGAACACGCTGTCAACCTGTCCGGCCAGATAGACGCCGATCAGGCTGAACGAAAAGGCCCACAAAATGGTGGTGATAATGAGTAAAGGCACGGCAGTTGAGCCCTAAAATGATAAAGATGCACGATTGTAACGGAATGAAGGAAACCGCGGTGCGTGAAGATGGTTTACATCTGTTCAATTATAGAGCAAACGAGAGCGACAGCACGCTTTGAGGGAAACGTGCGCTCAAAGGACACGTTCACGGCTGCGATGGCATACACTTAACGGATGACTGAAAACGGAGGATGAACTGATGAAATGTTTATATGGAATGCTCGCCGCGCTGCCGCTGCTGTTTGCTGTTCAGACCACCAGTGCAGTCGAAAAAGTGCCGAACCCTGACGATCCGCTGCTGAACAATCCGTCGCAACAACGCATGCAACAACAACAGCAGAACAATCAGCAGATGCAGAAACGTCAGCAAGAGCAGGACATGCGTAACAGTCAGCAGCAACAGCAGCTGAAGCTGAAATCGCAGATCCAGAGCAATCAGCAACGTTTACAGATCCAGCAGAATAACCAGACGCTGGGTCAGAAGCTGAATCAGACGCCGTAATCCCCCTTCAGGCGCGGTGTTCACTGCGCCTGATCCGCGTTACCCGCTTAAACGAAATCCGGCCCGATCACATCAATCTTATCGGTACAAATACAGTCCACGCCCCAGCCCAGTAATTCACGGGCGCGCGCCGGATTATTCACGGTATACACCAGAATATGCAGACCGGCGGCTTTGATTGCTTTCACGCGTTCTTCATTAAGCAGTTTGTGATTGAGATGCAGAGACGCACATTCCAGTTCGTCGGTCAGTGCTTTCCAGTTTTCGTGCCACGAGTCGATCAGCAGACCGCGCGGAAGCTCGGGGGCGGCTTTTTTCGCAGCAACCAGTGCGTCAAATTCGAACGAAGAAAGCAGCGGCGGCACGGCCTGGTTTTTCCACAATTCACGGGCGGCCAGCGCGACGTCGGTTCCGGTTTTTTCATCCAGCCCGGTGGTCGGTTTGATTTCGATATTCGCCATCATGTTGTGGCGCGCACAACGTTCGGCGACCTGCGAGAGCAGCGGGAGTTTTTCTCCTTTGAACTCTGCGCCATACCAATCGCCGGCGTCGAGCCGTTCGAGTTTTTCCCACGGCAATTCACCTGCCACACCCCAGCCATTGCTGGTGCGGTTCAGGGTATCGTCGTGCAACAGGAAGATTTCCCCGCCCTGCGCCAGTTTGGCGTCAAATTCGATCATCGTATGACCGTATTTCGCGCCCATATCGATAGCCGCCAGCGTGTTTTCCGGTGCCAGAGCACCGCCGCCGCGGTGCGCCACAATGCGAGGATAAGGCCAGGCTTTCATGTTCATTCCATCCGTAATCCGGTGTGAGTATCGAAAAAGTGTAACGCTTTCGCCGGGAAAACCAAGCGCAACAGCGAACCGGCTGTCGGGAACACTTCATGCGATAAACGCACCACAACGCCGCTGCCCGCCAGTTTGCCGTGTGCCAGATTATCCGCACCCAGCAGTTCCAGCGTATTGAGCACCATCGGAATACCGTTTTGTGTGTCATCAGTCAGATGAATATGTTCAGGGCGAATACCGACCGTCAGCTCACGACCGCCCCACTCAGGACGCGCCACCGGCAGCGGCAGTTCAAACCCGCCTTCCATCACCAGCGACGTGCCGTCCGTGGTGAGCTGGCCCGGTAACAGGTTCATGGCCGGAGAGCCGATAAAGCTGGCGACAAACAGGCTGGCCGGACGGCGATAGACTTCCGACGGCGTGCCGATTTGTTCGGCAATACCTTTGTTCATCACGATCACACGTTCGGCCAGGGTCATGGCTTCCACCTGATCGTGGGTGACGTACAGGCTGGTGGTGCGCAGACGACGATGTAATTGTTGTAGTTCAAGGCGCATCTGGACGCGCAGTTTAGCGTCGAGGTTAGAAAGCGGTTCGTCGAACAGGAATACCGCCGGTTCCCGCACGATGGCACGCCCCATTGCCACACGCTGACGCTGGCCGCCGGAAAGCTCACGCGGTTTTCGTTTGAGCAACGGCCCCAGTTCCAGAATGCGCGCCGCTTCCTCAACGCGATCGTTGATTTGCGCTTTGCCGAAGCCGCGGATTTTCAGGCCATACGCCATGTTGTCGTACACGCTCATGTGCGGATACAGCGCATAGTTCTGGAAGACCATTGCGATGCCGCGATCTTTCGGTTCCAGCTCGGTGACGCGCTGGTCGTTAATGTAGATATCACCGGAGGTCGTGCGCTCAAGCCCGGCCACCATGCGCAGCAGAGTCGATTTTCCGCAGCCGGAAGGCCCGACCATCACGATGAACTCGCCGTCGGCCACGTCCAGATCGATGCTCTGGATGATCTGGTTTTTGCCGTCGTAGGATTTGGTCACTGCCTGTAATTTCAAATTTGCCATTTCAGTTACTTCTCACTGTCTACCAGGCCGCGCACAAACCAGCGCTGCATCAGGAGCACCACCGCCAGCGGTGGCAATAAGGTCAGGATCATGGCCGCCATCACCTGATTCCATTGGGTCGAGCCGTCGCCGGAGGAAATCATGCTTTTGATCCCCGCCACCGCCGTGCCCATCGAGGCATCGCTGGTGATCAGAATCGGCCACAAGTACTGGTTCCAGCCATAAATAAAGGTGATGACGAACAGCGCCGCCAGATTGGTTTTCGACAGCGGCAGCACGATGTCCCAGAAAAAGCGCATCGCGCCTGCGCCGTCGATACGTGCGGCTTCCAGCAATTCATCCGGCAAGGTCATAAAGAACTGGCGAAACAGGAAAGTCGCGGTCGCCGAGGCCATCAGCGGCAACGTCAGGCCGGTGTAGCTGTCGAGCATATGCAGATTAGCGATGACCTGAACGGTCGGGAAAATACGCACTTCCACCGGCAACATCAGCGTCATGAAAATCAGCCAGAAGAACAGGTTACGCAGCGGAAAACGAAAATAGACAATCGCGTAAGCCGAAAGCATTGACACCGAAATCTTACCGATGGTGATCACCATCGCCATGATGAAGCTGTTGATCAGCATCCGTCCGAATGCCGGACTGCTGTTCCCTGCCCCCTGCGTCCAGATGGTGGTGATGTTTTCCCATAAATGGGTGCCCGGGATCAGCGTCATTGGCACATCGAAAATCTGTTTGTTATCCAGCGAGGCCGCCACAAACGCGACGTACAGCGGGAATAAAATCACCAGCACGCCAAGCAGCAGCATGATGTGGCTGAAGATATCCAGCCCTCTGCGGTTCTCAATCATTGGTAACGCACCTTACGCTCGACAAAGCGGAACTGAATGAACGTCAGGCCGCAAACCAGCAGCATCAGAATGACGGACTGCGCGGCGGAGCTGGACAAGTCCAGGCCGGAGAAACCTTCGCGATACACTTTATAAATCAGCGTGGTCGTCGCCTGTACCGGGCCACCGGCTGTCGCGGCATCAATCACCGGGAAGGTATCAAAGAAGGCGTACACCAGATTGACCACCAGCAGGAAGAAGCTCACCGGTGAAATCAGCGGTAATACGAGATTGAAGAAGCGACGTACCGGGCCTGCGCCATCGATAGCCGCCGCTTCTACCAGAGATTTTGGGATCGACTGCAACGCCGCCAGGAAGAACAGGAAGTTGTAGCTGACCTGCTTCCAGACCGACGCCAGCACCACCAGGAACATCGCCTGACCGCTGTTTTGCGCGTGGTTCCAGTTGTAGCCTATCGAGCCCAGGAAATGAGTAATCAGGCCCAGACCGGGGCTGAACAGAAACATCCACAAAACGGCGGCAACGGCTGGCGCCACGGCGTAAGGCAGGATCATCAGCGTCTGATAAATCCGGCTGCCGCGTACCACGTGATCGACCAGCGCCGCGAAAAACAGCGAAACGGCCAGTCCGATGAATGCCACCATAAAGCTGAATTTCAGCGTGGTATAAAAAGAGTCGAGATAGTACGGGTCCTGAAACAGCTGTGTGAAGTTAGTCAGACCGGCGAAGGTGCTGGATAAGCCGAAAGGATCCAGTGTCTGTACCGAATACCACAGCGCCTGACCGGCAGGCCACAGGAAAAATATCGCGGTGATCAACAGCTGCGGCAACACCAGCGCGTACGGCAACCAGCTGCAACCAAAACCGGGACGGTGTGAACTCATGATGGTTTACTCGTTAATGCGATGACGGGTTTGGCTCCTCCCCCTGCAAAGGGGGAGGCTGTTTTGCTCCCTCCCCTTCGCGGGGGGAGGTGCAAGAAAATTATTTGGCAGAAGCTTCGAAGCGACGCAGCAGCAGATTCCCGCGCTGTACTGCGGTATCCAGTGCTTCTTTGGCGCTTTTCTTACCGCTCCAGACGCTTTCCAGTTCTTCATCAACGATGGTACGGATCTGCGGCATGTTGCCCAGACGCAGACCTTTGGTGAACGGTAATGGCGGCTTGTTCAGCATCTGGCGGGTGGCAACGTCAGAACCCGGATTCTTCTCGTAGAAGCCTTCTTTTTTGGTCAGCTCATACGCCGCAGTCGTCACCGGCAGATAACCGGTTTTCTGGTGCCATTCGGCAGCGATTTCCGGCGTGGTCAGGAATTGCAGGAATTCGGCGACGCCTTTGTAAGTGTCTTTGTCTTTGCCGTTCATCACCCACAGGCTTGCGCCGCCGATGATGGCGTTTTGTGGTGCGCCTTTGATGTCTGCGTCGTAAGGCATCATGCCCACGCCGTAGTTGAATTTGGAATACTGACGGATGTCGGCCAGTGAACCGGAAGATGCGGTAGTCATCGCGCAGTCGCCGTTATAGAACTTGGCGGTGGATTCGTCTTTACGACCAAAATAGGTGAAATCACCTTTTTTGTTCATGTCTTCGAGCATCTGAATGTGTTTGATTTGCTCTGGTTTATTGAATTCCAGAACCGCATCGGTGCCGTCGAAGCCGTTGTTTTTGGTAGCGATTGGCAGACCGTGCCACGCGCTGAAGTTCTCAATCTGGATCCAGCCCTGCCAGCCGCTGGCGTAGCCACACTTCATGCCGGCTTCACGCAGTTTTTCGGTGTACGCGGCCATATCCTGCCAGGTTTTCGGCGGCTGATCCGGGTTCAGACCGGCTTTCTTAAACGCATCTTTGTTGTAATACAGCACCGGCGTGGAGCTGTTGAAAGGCTGGGATAACAGACGGCCTTTGGAATCGGAGTAATAACCGGAAACGGTCGGCACGAACTGGGAAACGTCTTCTTTGATGCCTGCATCACTGAACACTTCGTAGACCGGTTTGATGGCTTTGCTGGCCATCATGGTCGCGGTGCCTACTTCGTAAACCTGCAAGATAGCCGGAGCATTGCCGGTGCGATATGCCGCGATACCGGCCGCCAGGCTTTCGTCGTATTTGCCTTTATAGACAGGCACGATTTTGACATCAGGGTGTGTCTGGTTAAAACGGTCGGCCAGCGAGTTCACTTCTTTGCCTAATTCGCCGTCCATTGAGTGCCAGAAAGGAATTTCTGTCACAGCGAAGGCATTGGCGCTGAAAGCCAGCGTCAGCGCGGTGCCGATGACCGTTTTTTTGAGGTTGATGAACATGCCTGTCTCCTGAATTCTGCTGGTGTAAAAGGGGCAGAGATAAATGGGGTATTGAGAAACGTTTTTATGCGGAGGTAACATGACACGGCTAAATTACAGATAAATAACAGTTAAATGACATTAACGTTACAGCAGCATGAAGTGCAGGTGACGAACAGATGGCAAAAAAGAAGGCGCATCGGGTGAACGATGCGCCTTATAAAGAAGGGAAATCCGGGGGTTTTACAACGCGCGTTTCAGGCGGGCAACCGCCTCGTGCATCTGCTCTTCGGTCGCGGTGGCGAACGACAGACGGAAGGTCGAGTGATCCGGATTATCGGCATAGAAGAATTCGCCAGGCACAAACACCACGCCCTGCTCCAGCGTCTTTTTCATCCACTCAGCGCAGTTACGCGGCTCGCGGAAACGTGCCCACAGGAACATGCCGCCTTTCGGATATTCAAACGTCAGCACGTCGCCCAGTTCGCGTTCCAGCAGTTCGGCCATGACCTGGCATTTCTTTTTATACGCGGCACGAATGGTTTCGATCTGCTTCGGCAGACGGCCAAGACCGAGATAATATTCCGCAATGCTCTGCGACAACGCGCTGGCGTGCAAATCTGCCGCCTGTTTGATGATGGCGACTTTATGCAGCAGCCAGTCAGGCATAATCACCCAGCCCAGACGCAAACCCGGCGCCAGAATTTTAGAGAACGTCGAGGTGTAGATAATGTTATCCGCGTGACCGAACAGTGCTTTCGACAGCTCAAACAGCGTCGGCTGGCGTTCTTCGGTGAAACGCAGTTCGCCGTACGGATCATCTTCTACAATCAGGAATTCGTGCTGTGCCGCCAGTTTCACCAGCTGCTCACGGCGCACACGGCTCAGGGTCACGCCGCTCGGGTTACCGAACGTCGGCACCAGATACACGCCTTTAATCTTTTGTGTTTTCAGCAGTTCCGCCAGCTCATCGACAATCATGCCGTCGCCGTCTGAACCGACGGAGAGGATTTGCGCTTCGGCCAGTTCCAGAGTCTGCAATGCGGCCAGATAGGTCGGGCGCTCCACCACGAAAATATCATCCGGGTTCACCACGGCGCGCATCACCAGATCCAGCGCCTGCTGGGATCCGGCGGTCACTACGATATCTTCAGGCTGCGCGACCACGCCACGTTCCTGACAAAGAGAAGCAATACGCTCACGCAGCGTATAACTGCCTTCTGTCAGGCCATACTGGAATGCGTGCTCCGGCTGTTCTGTTATCGCCAGCTGTGTGGCTTCACGCAGGCCGTCGAAATCAAAAAGCGCTGAAGAAGGAATACCACCCGCCAGTGAAATAACGCCTTCCATTTTGCTGTGTTTCAGCAATTCCCGGATGGCCGAACTTTTAAGCCTGACCATACGGGCGGCGAGTAAACCTTCTGTGTTCATGACATGTTCCTGATGATGTGCAAAGTTATAAGAATGTAAGAGATGTTAATTTATCCACAAAATAAAAACCGCAAAGCGCTTGCCGTGCGGTTTAGTAGATTTATCATAGATTTTTAAAATCAGAAGCCAATTTATGCGCCGAGATAGGCCGCACGCACAGCTTCGTTGGCCAGCAATGCCGCGCCGGTATCTTCCAGCACCACATGACCGTTCTCCAGCACATAACCGCGATCGGCGAGTTTCAGCGCCTGATTGGCGTTTTGCTCGACCAGGAAGATGGTCATCCCTTCTTCGCGCAGTTGCTGGATAGTGTCAAAAATCTGCTGGATGATGATCGGCGCCAGCCCCAGCGACGGCTCGTCGAGCAGCAGTAAACGCGGCTGGCTCATCAGCGCACGGCCAATCGCCAGCATCTGTTGCTCGCCGCCGGACATAGTGCCTGAACGCTGAATACGACGCTCTTTCAGACGCGGGAACAGTGTAAACACACGCTCCAGACGGGCATGAAACTGGTCGCGCGTGGCAAAGAAACCGCCCATCGCCAGATTTTCTTCCACGGTCATGCGCGAAAACACACGGCGGCCTTCCGGCACTATTGCGATATCGCCGCGCATGATCTTGGCGGTCTGCCACTGCGTGATGTCCTGCCCTTCAAAAATGATCGAGCCGTTCGTTGCACGCGGTTCGCCGCACAAGCTGCCGAGCAGCGTGGTTTTCCCCGCGCCGTTCGCGCCGATCAGCGTGACGATTTCCCCTTTATTAATGTTCAGGCTGACTTCATGCAGCGCCTGAATTTTGCCGTAATGGGCGGATACCTGATTAAATGACAACATCTTGTTCTGTCCCTTAGCCTTCGCCCATTAACCTTCGCCTAAATAGGCGCGGATCACGTCAGGATTGTTACGAATTTCAGCCGGAGTGCCCTGCGCCAGCGGCGTGCCCTGATTCACCACGTAGATGCGGTCGGAAATGCCCATCACCAGCTTCATGTCGTGCTCAATCAGCAGCACCGACACGTTGTGCTGGTTACGCAGTTCGGCAATCAGCTGATTCAGCTCTTCGGTTTCGCGCGGATTCAGACCGGCAGCCGGTTCGTCGAGCATCAGGATTTCCGGGCGCGTCACCATGCAGCGGACGATTTCCAGACGGCGCTGCTGGCCGTACGCCAGATTACCCGCCTGACGGTTCGCCAGTTCGAGCAATCCGACACGTTCCAGCCAGTCGGCAGCGCGATCGAGCGCTTCCGCTTCGGCGCGACGAAATCCCGGCGTTTTGAACAGCCCCGCCAGCACACCGCTTTTCAGGTGCTGATGCTGGGCAACCAGCAGGTTTTCAATCACCGTCATTTCACGGAACAGACGCACGTGCTGGAAGGTTCGCACCACACCCATGCGGGCAATTTTCTGCCCGGGCAATCCTTCCAGATGCTGGTCACGCAGTTTAATGGTGCCGCCGCTCGGTTTGTAGAAACCGGTCAGACAGTTAAATACCGTGGTTTTACCGGCACCGTTCGGGCCAATCAGCGACACAATTTCGCCCTGATTGAGATTCAGCGCCACATTGTTGACCGCCAGCAGGCCACCAAAACGCATCATCAAACCTTCAACGGCTAACAGAGGTTGCGTGCTCATGCCTGTTCCCCCTGATCGGCGATTTGTTTCTTAGAGAGTTTCAGTTTGAGTTGCGGACGTTTCATCGGCAACAAGCCCTGCGGACGCCAGATCATCATCAGCACCATTAACGCACCGAGCAGTAACATGCTGTATTCATTGAGGTCACGCATCAGCTCGCGGGAAACTACCAGCAGAATGGCCGCCAGAATGACGGCAAACTGTGAGCCCATGCCGCCGAGCACCACGATAGCCAGCACAAAGGCGGACTCCGCAAAGGTGAAGGATTCCGGGCTGACAAAGCCCTGACGCGCGGCGAACAGCGTACCGGCGAAACCGGCAAACGCGGCGCTGATAGTGAATGCCGTCAGTTTGATCCGGGTCGGATTCAGCCCGAGCGAGCGGCAGGCAATTTCATCTTCACGCAATGCTTCCCACGCACGGCCCAGCGGCATGCG
The DNA here is from genome assembly GCF_024808755.1 of Rahnella sp. BIGb0603. Lineage (NCBI taxonomy): Bacteria > Pseudomonadati > Pseudomonadota > Gammaproteobacteria > Enterobacterales > Yersiniaceae > Rahnella > Rahnella sp. BIGb0603. Next base: position 48,255 of record NZ_JANUEX010000012.1, read on the forward strand.
CAGCAGCCGGTTGATGATGAACAATGTCGCAATCACCAGCAACAGCGCCACCATGTACAGGAAGATGATGCGGTCACTCGGGTCGTAGGTGACGTGAAAGAAGTTGCTGAAGGTATCCCAGCCACCGTCGCGTGGCGTGCGGCTGAATTCCAGCCCGAACAGCGTCGGTTTGGGGATCTGGCTGATGCCGTTCGGCCCGCCGGTCAGTTCGGTATTGTTAAGCAGCAGGATACGCACGATCTCTCCGAAGCCGAGCGTCACAATCGCCAGATAATCGCCCCGCAGCCGCAGCACCGGGAACCCGAGCAGGAAACCAAACGCCGCCGACACCAGACCGGCCAGCGGTAATGCTTCCCAGAAACCGATGCCGTAATAGTGATTGAGCAGCGCATAGGTGTAAGCGCCGATGGCGTAAAAGCCGCCGTAACCCAGCACCAGCAGACCGGACAACCCGACCACCACGTTCAGACCGAGGCCGAGCATAATGTAGATAAGCGTCAGCGTGGCGATATCCACCGTGCCGCGTGAAACGATAAACGGCCAGGCGATGGCGGCAATAATCAGCACCAGCGCCAGCAACTTTTGTTTCGGCGTCGAGCCGTCAAAGCTCGGCAGTACCCAGCCCGGACCGGACACTTTTTTCAGGCCACTGCTGACCATCGGACGGAACAGCTGAAACACGAAAACGATGGCACAACCGATGGCAATCCACGTCCAGCGCACTTCACCGGCACCGTTCACCACCAGCTTTGTGCCATCGAGGCTCAGCTGTAATCCCATGATGAATGCAGCCAGTACCAGCAGGACGAAAGCGGAGACCAGCGCATTTAACAGATTCAGGCGCTTCATACTTTCTCAACCTCCGGACGTCCGAGAATACCGGTCGGCAGCACCAGTAACACCACGATCAGCAATGCGAAGGACACCACATCTTTGTACTCGGTGCTCAGATACGCCGAGGTCAGCGCTTCGGCCACGCCTAAAATCAGGCCGCCAATCATCGCGCCAGGAATACTGCCGATACCGCCGAGAACCGCTGCGGTAAAGGCTTTCATCCCGGCCATAAAGCCAATGTACGGGTTAATCACGCCATAGAATTGCCCCAGCAGAACGCCCGCCACTGCCGCCATTAATGCGCCAATAACGAAAGTCAGCGAGATCACGCGGTCAGTGCTGATCCCCAGCAGGCTGGCCATTTTGAGATCTTCCGCACAGGCACGGCAGGCACGCCCCATACGTGAATAACGGATGAACAGCGTCAGCGCCAGCATGGCCACAAAGGTCACGATCCAGATAATCAGTTGCATGGTGCTGATTGTCGCGGCGAAACCATTCGCCTCGCCCAGTTTCCACTGGCCGGTCACCAGGCTCGGTAAAGCAAGGTCGCGCGAGCCCTGAGTCAGGCTGACGTAGTTTTGCAGAAAAATTGACATCCCGATGGCAGAAATCAGTGCAATCAGACGCTTGGAGTTACGCACCGGCTTATATGCCACGCGTTCAATGCTCCAGCCGTAGGCACTGGAAATCACAATCGCGGCGATAAAACCGGCACCGATCAGCAACCAGCTGGCGTCGATACCCATCATCATCAAAGCGGCGATTACGATAAAAGAGACATAACTGCCGATCATATACACCTCGCCGTGTGCGAAGTTGATCATGCCGATAATGCCGTAAACCATGGTGTAACCAATGGCGATCAGCGCATAAGTACTGCCCAACGTCACGCCGTTGAACATCTGCTGAATGAAATAGAGGAACTGCTCTGACATACCCTATCCTTATTAATCAAGGGTTTGATAACTTGTGCTGAGACTGCAACCCGGCGCCTTTTATAACACCAGACGCCGGGCAGAGTAATGCGCTGTTCTGAAACATAATGCCCAAAATCATTCGTGTTGCCTCAAGGCGGCAACTGAATGAATCCCCGGGAGCTTACACAGGTAAGTGACCGGGGTGAATGAAGGCGGCCAACGCAGAGGCGGCGCGAAGGATGCCGGGCATTTATTTGATAGGGGTAGACGTGCCGTCCTTATGCCACTCGAAAATACCGAATTCGAATCCTTTCAGGTCACCTTTTTCATCCCAGCTCAGGGGGCCCATGACGGTGTCCACGGAAGCTGATTTCAGATTTTTAGCGATGTCAGCCGGTTCCATGCTGCCGCTGCGTTCCATACCGGTAGTCAGCGCCTGTAATGCGGCGTAAGTCGTCCAGACGAACGGACCGGTTGGATCCAGTTTTTTGGCTTTCAGGGCATCCACGATTGGCTGGTTAGCCGGAACCTGGTCATAACGTTTTGGCAGCGTCACCAGCATACCTTCAGAGGCATCACCGGCGATGTTAGACAGTGAGGAGTTACCCACGCCTTCCGGACCCATAAATTTGGCGTTCAGACCGGCTTGTTTAGACTGGCGCAGGATCTGCCCCATCTCCGGGTAGTAACCGCCGAAGTAGACGAAATCGACGTTTTCTTTCTTCAGACGCGCAACCAGCGTAGAGAAGTCTTTATCGCCGGCGGTCACACCTTCAAACAGAACGACGTTGCCGCCGCCTTTTTTCAGCGCGTCCTGTACGGAACGGGCCAGGCCTTCGCCGTACTGTTGTTTATCATGCACAACAGCAATGCGTTTTGGTTTGATGGTGTCGAGGATGTATTTGGCTGCGGTCGGACCCTGGTCAGAATCCAGACCGGTGGTGCGCATTACCATTTTATAACCACGGGTGGTGAGGTCTGCGTTGGTTGCAGCTGGCGTGATCATCAGCACGCCTTCGTCTTCATAAATGTCAGAAGCAGGCTGTGTTGAGGATGAACACAGGTGGCCAATCACGTAACGGATACCGTCGTTGATCACTTTGTTGGCAACGGCGACCGCTTGTTTCGGATCACACGCGTCGTCATATTCGACGCCAACCAATTTATCGCCTTTCACGCCGCCTTTGGCATTGATGTCTGCGATCGCTTGTTTAGCCCCTGTAAACTCCATATCACCATACTGGGCGACCGGACCTGACATAGCACCAACGATGGCGACTTTGATATCTTTCGCGAATGCCGCCTGACTCATTGCTAATGCAATACACCCTGCCAGCCAGATCTTACCCTTTGTTACTTTCATCCGATTACCCCGTTTGATGTGTGTTGTGGTTTGCTCTTTGCCTGCCTGTTCAAAACATCATCACTTAAGAAATTTAGTATAAGTAATAATGAGTTACCGGCTTATTTCGCCTTATTTTCGAATAAGACTTTATAATTCATATCATTAAACAGGAATTTTCTTCTGCAAATCAAATGGCACAGTCAGAAATATGAGGTGTAAACAGAATTTTATTTGGATGGAAAATCGGTTCTCTTTTAAACAATCAGCCGTTAACGCTGGCATTATTGATTAAAGCCAACATTTATCGCTTATACAGGGATCGCTGAAAAAGTTTTCAACCTGTTACTGTACAAAAAAAGTTACGCCCGATTTTCAGACGGATCCGCTACACTAAACGCCTCTTTTTTCTGACCATCCACATCATGAAATTAACCATCCAAAAACTCACTTCGCTCAGCACGCAGGATCTCATCGATCTGGCAAAAGTCTGGCCTGAGCAAACGGAAAGTGACTGGCAAGGCAGCCTGAGCGAACACCACGCGCTGTTCGCCGCCGTGTTTAACGAGCGCATTCTTGGCGCGGTGAAAGTCCGGCTGAACGGCGACCACGGCGAGCTCAGGGATCTGCGGGTTCGCGAAGTGACGCGGCGTCGCGGCGTCGGGCTGTATCTGATGGAAGATATGCAGGCGCAACTGCCGCAGGTCAAAAGCTGGGAAATGCCGTCCGATGGCGAAGCCGTGACCGACGCCTTTATGCAGGCCTGCGGTTTTTCCCTGACAGGGAATATCTGGAAGAAGCCCTAATCCGCGCTGAATTTCAGGCATAAAAAAAGCGACCCGAAGGTCGCTTTTTGTTTTCAGAAAGCTGTCGTATCAGGCTTCAATCGCCAGACGCAGTTTCTTCATCGCGTTCTTTTCAAGCTGACGAACACGTTCTGCTGAAACACCGTATTTATCGGCCAGTTCCTGCAGAGTCGATTTGTTATCGTCATCTAACCAGCGGGCACGGATGATATCCTGGCTGCGTTCGTCCAGACCTTCCAGCGCGTAGCTCAGTTTGTCTGTCGCATCGCGATCCCAGTTATCTTCTTCGATGCTTTCTGCAAAGTCAGAGCTTTTATCTTGCAGATACAGCATCGGTGCCATCGCGGCGCCGTCGCGTGGTTCGTCGTCCGGTGTCGGGTCGAACGTCATGTCCTGTGCGGCCATGCGCGATTCCATTTCCAGCACATCTTTGCTGGTCACACCCAGTTCGCGGGCAACGTGCTCCACTTCGTCGTGGCTGAACCAACCCAGACGTTGTTTGTTTTTACGCAGGTTAAAGAACAGCTTACGCTGTGCTTTCGTCGTCGCGACTTTCACGATGCGCCAGTTACGCAGCACGTATTCGTGAATTTCTGCTTTTATCCAATGCACCGCAAAGGACACCAGACGTACACCGACTTCCGGATTAAAACGGCGAACCGCTTTCATCAGGCCGATGTTACCTTCCTGGATAAGGTCTGCCTGTGGCAAACCGTAGCCTGAATAGTTGCGGGCAATATGAGCAACAAAGCGCAGGTGAGACAGGATCAGCTCTTTCGCTGCGTCCAGGTCACCGTCGTAATGCAGCCGCTCAGCCAGTGCCCGTTCTTCCTCTGCGGTAAGCATAGGATAAGTATTGGCTGCCCGAACATAGGCTTCCAGGCTACCTTGGGGTACTAATGCTAAAGTGCGCATTTCGTTAGTCATTCAAAAGCCTCTCATGTATGACGTTGTGCAGGTTTTATACCACGTTGCTGCGGGATGATACCGCTACGCTGTGTGCCATCTGGCGACCACAGAAGCAACGCCGAGCCCTTAATATCCGCTGCTATTCGACCCCGAATTTTACATAAAGTTCACGGCCGGATTCAACAGTCTGACGACTGTATGTGACAGACTGACTATTGGATAGTGAATTTGTGCCATTGCGGAGAAAGCAGGGAAATGATGTGGCGGAAAGGCCGAAAACAGCTTCCCCCTGAGACACAATTACTGAGCAGCAGGGGGACATTATAGCAAATTCTCGCTACTGTGGTGTAAATCGCCGTAAATGTTGAACGGTCGCCAGCCACGCCGCAATCCAGCCAATCATTGCGGACACGATCAACAGCAACAGACTTTCGTCCCAGCCCAAACCGTGCAGATCAAAGGTCGTGCCGAACACTTGCGCGACTTGCGTCACCACGCTCTCAAGGCGCAGTACCAGCACTTCCGACAGGATCAGCGACAACAACGCGCCGGTAAAACCGAGCATCGCGCCACCGTTCAGGAACGGCCTTAAAATGAAGCCATCGGTCGCACCAATCAGCTTCATAACGTTGATGGTATCGCGACGGCTGAAGATACTCAGTCGCACACTGTTACCAATGACCAGGAAGACAGCAATCACCATCAGCACGCCAATCATCGCGGCAATTTGCCCCACCAGACCGGTCAGCGCCGCAAGGCGGGCAAACCAGCTGTCATCCATACGCACTTCATCCACACCGTGAACCGCCGCAACGCGATCGCGCAGGGTGTTCAGCGTGGCGGAGTCCTGGAAATTCATTTTTGGGGTGATGATAGCCACGGCAGGCAGCGGATTCTGTTCGAGCATATCCATTGCGCCGCCAAAGCCTGACCAGTTGCGGAATTCACCCATCGCTTCCTGACGGGAGAGATAATTGACTTTATCCACGCCCGCTTCAGTTTTGAGGGTTTTCACCACGTTTTCTGCGGCGTCATCATCCAGTGCTTTGTCGAGATACACCGTCAGCTGCGGCGTCGGATACCACTGTTCAGCCGCAGTACTGACGTTTTTCCACACCAGATAACAGACACTCGGCAGCGTCAGGGAAATCGCGATGACCATCACCGTGAGCAATGTCGCCAGCGGCTGACGCAGCATGTCAGCCAGCGCGTTCATCCACGCATAGCGCCACTGTTCGCGCCAGCCACCCTGCAATGCTTTACTTTTCGCAGCGCGTGCGCTTTTTGCGGTTTTCGCCGGGTTAGGACTGTTCGCCATTAGTACACCCCTCCCGACGACATACGCCCCTGACTCAGCGTCAGCGTGCGATAATTTCGACGGGCAATCAGACCCACATCATGCGTCGCCATCAGAACGGTGACGCCCACGCGGTTAAATTCTTCGAATAGACGCAAAATGCCTTCCGACAATTCGCCGTCGAGGTTACCGGTCGGTTCATCCGCCAGCAGCACCGCAGGCTTGTTCACGACGGCGCGGGCAATGCCCACGCGCTGTTGTTCACCACCGGATAACTGAATCGGCAGGTTTTTGGCTTTATCCAGCAACCCGACTTTATCCAGCGCCGCTGAAACACGACGGCGGATATCTTCACTGCTGGCGCCGGAAATGATCAGCGGCATTGCCACGTTGTCATACACAGTGCGATCCATCAGCAGATGGTGATCCTGAAAGATCATGCCGATCTGACGACGCAGGAACGGCACTTCGCTGGATTTCAGACGGCTGATGTCATGGCCGCCAAACAAAATGTGTCCGGCACTCGGGCGCTCAATGCCGCAAATCAGCTTGAGCAGGGTACTTTTACCCGCGCCAGAGTGTCCGGTCAGAAATGCCATTTCCGCTTGCTGGATGTGAAAATTGACGCCCTGAAGCGCCTGTCGTCCGCCCAGATAAGCTTTACTGACCTGTTCAAAGCGAATCATCCGTATTAATCCTCTCGGGCAAAAAGTGCCTCAATAAAATCGTCTGCCTTAAACGGCCTCAAATCTTCGATACCTTCGCCGACACCGATATAACGTATCGGGATACTGAACTGATCGGCGATGGCGAATATCACGCCGCCTTTTGCGGTGCCGTCCAGTTTAGTCAACGTAATGCCGGTTAGCCCGACCGCTTCGTTAAACAATTTTGCCTGACTGACGGCATTCTGGCCGGTACTGGCGTCGAGCGTCAGCATCACTTCATGCGGCGCATCTTCGTCGAGCTTTTTCATCACACGAACTATTTTCTTCAGCTCTTCCATCAGGTGCGCTTTGTTCTGCAAACGCCCGGCGGTATCGGCGATCAGTACGTCGATATTACGGGCCTTCGCCGCCTGAATGGCATCGAAAATCACGGAAGCGGAATCGGCACCGGTATGCTGGGCAATCACCGGGATCTTGTTGCGCTGGCCCCAGACCTGCAGCTGTTCAACAGCGGCCGCACGGAAAGTATCACCCGCCGCCAGCATCACAGATTTGCCCTGCGCTTCAAACTGACGCGCCATCTTACCGATGGTGGTCGTTTTACCGACGCCGTTCACGCCAACCATCAGAATGACATACGGGGTTTTTCCGCTGACATCCAGTGGCTCGTCAACTTTCGCCAGAATTTCGGACATTTCTTCCTTCAGCTTGCCGTAGAGCGCATCGGCGTCTTTCAGCTGCTTGCGCGAAGCGTGCTCGGTCAGCGAAGTGATGATTTTACGCGTGGTTTCAACACCAACGTCGGCGATCAGCAGTTGTTCTTCCAGTTCTTCAAACAGATCGTCGTCGATTTTTTTACCGCGGAACAACCCGACAAAACCGGAGCCGAGATTCTGCTTAGTTTTGACCAGACTGCGTTTCAGGCGGGCAAAGAAACCTTCTTTGGTCGGACGTTCCTGCTCAGTTTCACCGGCAGGCAGCACAACGATAGGATCGAGCGCAACAGGCAGCGGCGCGTCTTCAACAGGTTCTTCTTCAGCAACGTGATCTTCCACCACCAGGCTGTCGTCGACGGCGTCGAGAGAATCTTCGCGGGCGTCTTCTGCAATCTCAGCGGCTGACTCAACGAATTCGTCTTCAACAACCTGTTCTTCAACCAGCACCGGTTCTTCGGCGACGGTTTCTTCAATGACCGGTTCTTCGGTGACGACTTCTGCAACCACAGGCGTTTCAGCAACGGGCTGCGCAGCGACCTGTTCGGTGATGTGAACAATTTCTTCGGCCAGTTCCGCCGCCGCCTGTTCGTGAGATTCTTCAGGTGCCGGTGGCGCTTCCTGTGCAGGCGTATCGCTCCGTAGCGCTTCGGCAACCGGCGGTTCTTCGCGGATTTCTTCCTTCTGCTGCTCTTCTTCCTGACGGCCACGGCCAAACCAGGAGAAGAAACCGCGTTTTTTATCTTTTGCCATTTTACAACTTCACTCCTCGCCGCTAATGATTGGCGAACGGATTATTAATCGGGTTATGGTCGGGCAGTCTATCACTTTCCCCTTCCGGCAACACGCCCGCGTAGTGAATTCCGGTGGTTTTTCAATCGACAATGTTAAACATTTGCCCAATGCCCGCACACCGGTAGAATAGCCCTCCAAACGATATGCAACGAAGCCCGACGGCTTTGGATTACACAAGCGAACTATGGCAAAGAAACCCAACACTCCAGCCGCAGGCCAGATCCGAATTATTGGCGGTCTCTGGCGCGGACGCAAACTTCCGGTTCCACACAGTCCGGGACTGCGCCCGACCACCGATCGCGTGCGCGAAACGCTGTTTAACTGGCTCGCGCCGGTTTTGCAGGGCGCACATTGTCTGGACTGTTTTGCAGGCAGCGGCGCACTCGGTCTGGAAGCGTTATCGCGCTACGCCGCCAGCGCCACCCTGCTGGAGTTTGAGCGCCCGGTTGCGCAACAGTTAGAGAAAAACCTGGCGCTGCTAAACGCCAAAGATGCGCAAGTCCTTAACGTCAATACATTGAACTGGCTGGCAAAAGCCGGGAATGCCTTTGATGTGGTTTTCCTCGATCCGCCTTTCCGTAAAGGTATTCTGCAAGACACGCTGAATCTGCTGGAGCAAAATAACTGGCTGGCAGACGAAGCCTGGATTTATGTCGAAACAGAAGCCGAACACGACACTCTGGATGTGCCTGCCAGCTGGCGTTTACATCGTGAGAAAGTCGCCGGACAAGTTGCTTATCGCCTTTACCATCGCGATGTGACGCCTGAAACCGGCTCACCAGAACAGGAGCTGTAAGATGTTGATCAATATTGGTCGGTTGTTGATGTTGTGTATTTGGGCGTTTCTGGCGTTTAACCTGATTCACCCTTTCCCGAAACCGATCAAGTATTTTTTAGATGTGGCGATTGTGTTCATGTTTTTCATGCACGGCTTGCAGGTGATGTTGCTCAAAGCCACGCAGGGCAAGGAAAAGGACACCATTGGTGGCTGGCTGCAAACCCGTATTTTCCTGTTCGGCGTGTTTGAATTGCTGGCCTGGCAGAAAAAACAGCCTCCGTTGCCCACCAAGAAGTAATCCCCGTTTTACGGCGCGTAGTGCGCCGTAAAAAGCCCCTCTGCGGCTGCTATTCTTCAACTCTGCCTGAACAGACGGCCTGATAAGGTTATTTCTGATTGTCTGCGGCACCGCGCCTCTCCTACACTGAGAATAAGTACGGGAAACCAGGATGTGTTTTCCTGAAGGCAGATCCTTGCGTTGGTTTTATCTTCTGTTTTTTAGATATAAAAGGATAAACAATGAGTTGGCCATTCCTCGCAGTATTTTTCTCAGGCTGGTTGTTCGTTGACGCCAGCTATCGCGGCCCGCGCTGGCAACGCTGGGTATTCAAACCCGTCACCTTATTATTGCTGCTTTTACTTGCCTGGCAGGCACCGACGCTCAATGTTTACAGCTATCTGATCCTGCTGGGTCTGGCCGCGACGCTGGTTGCCGACGGTCTGCTGTTGCTGCCGGAAGAGCGGTTTATGTACGCCATCGGCGCGTTCTTCCTCTCGCATCTGCTGTATACGCTCAGTTTTGCCAGCCAGATGACGATTACGTTCTTCTGGCCTTTACCGCTGACGCTGCTGATTATCGGCGCGATATTACTGGCGGTGATCTGGACGCGCCTGGCGGAACTTCGCTGGGCAGTGACCACTTACATCGCGATGACGCTGCTGATGGTCTGGCTGGCGGGTGAACAGTATTTCGCGCGCAGCACCGACATGGCGTTCTCGCTGTTTTGCGGCGCTGCGCTGCTGTTGCTGGGGAATATTTTCTGGCTCACCAGCCGTTATCGCTTCACTTTCCGCGCCTCCGACGCACTGGTTGCCGCGTGTTATTTCGGCGGTCACTTCCTGATTGTCCGGTCGCTTTACCTGTAAATTCCTGCGGCGGAATCGTTCTGGTTCCGCTATCTCGAAATTGTTATTGACCTTAGAGCTGACTCCAGGGTTTACACTGGGAGTAATTCCACTCGGTTTCGAACCGGAGGCTTTATGATCCCAATGAAAAATAACAACAGCTGTAACTGCGGATGTCAGGGCAAACGCGCGCCTGCACTGCATATCAACAAAATCAGCATGCCCGCGCAGTCCGGCACACATCCTGCGGGCTGTTGCAGTGACAAAGCTCCGCTGGCGGCATCAGCTTGCGCTACGGCGTCCGACAGCTGCTGCACTCCGAAAACAGGTGAGCACTCACACACTTCCGACGATGGCAGCGCAGAAGGCTCGCCGGGCGAAGATGACCCCAGCGCGCCGCTTTCCGCCAGCCATCAATACAGCTGGAAGGTGGAAGGAATGGATTGCCCGGCGTGCGCCCGCAAAATCGAAAATTCTGTTGCAGGCCTTGATGGCGTAAACCGCGCCAGAGTGCTTTTTGCTACTGAAAAACTGGTCATTGATGCCGGTTTTGATATCACAAAAAACGTGCAGAATGCCGTTACCGCCGCAGGATTCACCCTGCAATCTCTCGATAACAAACAAAATATCCCGGAAGCGGAAGAGTCACGTCTGAAAGAAATGCTGCCGCTGATCGTCCTGTCGGTGCTGATGCTGCTGAGCTGGGCGCTCGATCATTTCAACCCGCAAATGGGTAAAATTGCGTTTATCGCCACCACACTGGTGGGATTGAGGCCGGTGCTCCTTCAGGCCATCCGCCAGACGCGCTCCGGTTCGCCTTTTGCCATCGAAACGCTGATGAGTATTGCGGCGCTCGGTGCGCTGCTCATTGGTGCAACCGCCGAAGCCGCGATGGTGTTGCTGCTGTTTATGGTGGGCGAGCGTCTGGAATCCTTCGCCTCGAGCCGCGCACGAAGTGGCGTGAAATCCCTGATGGCGCTGATCCCGGATACCGCCGTACGCGTGGTAAATGACAAAACAGAAACGGTGCCGGTCAGCAGCCTGCGCCCCGGCGATATCATTGAGATCGCAGCGGGCGCGCGCCTGCCCGCAGACGCCATTTTACAAGGCCACGCCAGTTTCGATGAAAGCGCATTAACCGGCGAATCAGTGCCTGTTGAACATCAGCCCGGCGAAAAAGTCCCGGCGGGAAGCCTGTGCGTTGACCGTCTGGCGCGCCTTGAAGTGGCTTCCGCGCCCGGCAACAGCGCCATCGACCGCATCCTGCAACTGATTGAAGAAGCTGACGAACGCCGTGCGCCTATCGAGCGTTTCCTCGATACTTTCAGCCGCTATTACACGCCGGTCATTATGCTGATGGCGCTGCTGGTGATTATCGTTCCCCCGCTGGCGATGGGACTTTCATGGGAAACCTGGATTTACCGCGGGCTGACGTTGCTGCTGATTGGCTGCCCTTGTGCGCTGGTGATTTCGACGCCGGCGGCGATCACCTCCGGGCTGGCCGCAGCGACCCGCCAGGGCGCATTAATCAAAGGCGGTGCAGCGCTGGAACAGCTGGCACTCATTCAGACCGTCGCGCTGGATAAAACCGGTACGCTGACCGAAGGGAAACCAGAAGTCACCCACGTTGTAACCCTGAACGGTATCAGTGAAGGCGAAGTGTTAAGTCTGGCCTCGGCGGTCGAAGAAGGTTCGCATCACCCGCTGGCGCAGGCGATTTTAGCCCGTGCAAAAATCAGTAATCCTTTACCGCTTACGGCGCAGGATCGCCGTGCGCTGGCCGGTACAGGCGTGGAGGGCATTGTTTCTGGCCGTAAAGTTCAGGTGCTGACTCCAAAAAGTGTGGCAGAAAATACGCTAACAACAGAAACCCTTGCGCAAATTACTGACTGGGAATCCACCGGGAACACCGTGGTGGTTGTTTTGCAGGAAGATAACGCCATCGGCCTGATTGCAATGCAGGACCGCCTGCGTGATGACGCCGCAGAAGCCTTGCAGAAGCTCAAAGCCCTCGGCGTGTCGGCGGTAATGCTCACCGGCGACAATCCGCGTGCAGCGAAAAACATTGCCGACCGGCTGGGCATTGATTTCCGTGCAGGCCTGCTGCCAGCGGATAAAGTCTCGGCGGTCACCGCGCTGAATGCAGTTAAACCGGTGGCGATGGTCGGCGACGGCATTAACGATGCGCCGGCCATGAAAGCCGCTAGGATAGGGATTGCGATGGGAAGTGGCACTGACGTTGCGCTGGAAACCGCCGACGCGGCGCTGACGCACAACCGCCTGAGCGGGCTGGCGCAGATGATCAGTTTGTCACGCGCAACGCGGGCGAATATCCGTCAGAACATTACGATTGCGCTGGGGCTGAAGGCGATATTTCTGGTGACCACCATTATGGGGCTGACCGGTTTATGGCTGGCGGTGCTGGCCGATTCCGGCGCCACGGCGCTAGTCACCGCCAATGCCCTGCGGCTGTTGCGCAAGAAATCACACTGACCGTCAGGGCTGAGCAATCAGCCCTGTTTTTCCACCAGACCTTTGCACAGCAAATAGCGGTACGGCAGGTTTTCAGTATCAGACGCTAAAAGCCGGTGTTCCATAAAGCGACAGAATCCGGGAATATCGCGAGTCGTTGCCGGATCATCGGCGATGATCAGCAGCGTTTCGCCGTCTTTCATGGTGCGCACCGTTTTGCGAACCATCATTACAGGTTCCGGGCAACGCAGTCCCAGCGCATCAAGCTGATGGTCGGGATTGATAAAGGGGTTGTTCATTTCGTGTCTCAACATCTTCATACGTGAATGCGCGACAGTTTAACCCGCTGGTTTTCTGGTGCAACAAACAAGGCGCATTGCGCTAAAATTAACCATTGAAGCTGTTGCGCAAACGATGCGCAAACAGGTAATATGCGCGCCGCACGTGATGACTCACTGCAGAAGTAAAAATACGTTTGGGTTCCCTCACCCCAATTTCTTTATAAAAAAAGGTCACATCTATGTACTCTTTTACTGCTCAGCAGCGGTTTTCCGCGTTGATATGGCTTTCTCTATTCCACATTGCCATCATTACGTCCAGCAACTATCTGGTTCAGCTGCCTGTCTCCATTTTTGGTTTCCATACCACCTGGGGCGCGTTCACTTTTCCGTTTATTTTCCTGGCTACCGATCTCACGGTGCGAATCTTTGGCGCACCGCTGGCACGACGGATTATCCTTTCCGTCATGATCCCGGCACTGGCAATCTCTTACGTGATTTCCGCGCTGTTCTTTGAAGCACAGTGGCAGGGCGTTGAAGCGCTCAGTAGCCTGAACATCATGGTAGCCCGCATCGCGACCGCCAGCTTTATGGCTTACGTGCTGGGACAAATCCTCGACGTTCACGTGTTTAACCGCCTGCGCCAGAACCGCCGCTGGTGGATTGCGCCGGTCGCCTCGATGTTCCTCGGCAATATCAGTGATACGTTGTCCTTCTTCTTCATCGCGTTCTACAAAAGTACCGATGCCTTTATGGCGGCGCACTGGGTAGAAATCGCGCTGGTGGATTACAGCTTCAAAGTGCTGATCTGCCTGGTGTTCTTCCTGCCGATGTACGGCATGCTGCTGAATATGCTGCTTAAGCGTTTATCCGCACAGGGACATAACCCGCATTCGGCTATCCGCGCACACTGAACAGGGCTCTGGTAAAACACAAATCGCGCCATAATCTGACTTGCATTTGTGGCCTGAATAGGTTGCCATAACGACTGTTAAGTCAACATGTAAGCCTGATAGACAGGCCACTTAAGGAAGCCCGATGCGTAATATCGCGAAAATGATGGGAATGGCAGTACTGATCGCCGGTCTGGCTGCGTGTGACGGTAAAACCACCGATGCACCTGCCGCAGATAAAGGTGCGCCAGCGGCCGCAGCGACGGCAGCGACCACGCCGGTCAGCCTGCTGGAAGGTAAAGTCACTTTCTCCCTGCCGCAGGGAATGAGCGACCAGAGCGGTAAGCTGGGCACTCAGGCAAACAATATGCACGTCTACGCAGACAGCACCGGCCAGAAAGCGGTGATTGTGATCCTGGGTGATAACACCACCGAGTCACTGGACGTTCTGGCGGGTCGTTTACAGGATCAGCAAAAAGCGCGTGATACCAATCTGCAAGTCGTCACCAATAAATCCATTCAGGTGAACGGCCAGACGTTGCAGCAGTACGACAGCGTCATCACCTCTGCCGGTCAGAAAGCGTATTCCTCTATCGTGCTGGGCAAAGTCGACAGCCATTTGCTGACCATGCAAATCACGCTACCAGCAGATAATCAGCAACAGGCACAGACCGATGCCGAAGCGATTATTAATACGTTGAAAATTCAGTAAATTCAGATGTTGTGAAAATATCAGGCGGAGCTCAGGCTCCGCCTTTTTTGTCTTATGCTGTTACTCGTACTCACAAAATCTGCCTCAGATGTAATATAAATGTAACAATTCCGTCATAAATCACAGTTCGTTTGTGCGCGAATAGCTAAAATGATGTTCGTTTTGGAACACACTGGCTCCGCCATTTCGTTCGTGACTCACGATGAGTCCGACCTGATTTATGCCATCGGAGGCATTTATGCTCAGTATCTTTAAACCCGCGCCCCACAAAGCTCCTGTTGATGAGGCTCACGTCGATCCGCTTTACCGCCGTCTCCGCTGGCAAATCTTCATGGGGATTTTCTTCGGTTATGCGGCCTACTATCTGGTGCGCAAAAACTTCGCCCTGGCCATGCCTTATCTGATTGATCAGGGCTTTTCCCGGGGTGATTTAGGCTTTGCGCTGTCCGGGATTTCTATTGCCTACGGCATCTCAAAATTTATTATGGGGTCGGTCTCTGACCGCTCGAATCCGCGCGTTTTCCTGCCTGCTGGTCTGATTCTGGCCGCGGCGGTGATGTTGTTTATGGGCTTCGTGCCATGGGCAACGTCGAGCATCGCCATTATGTTTGTACTGCTGTTCCTGTGCGGATGGTTTCAGGGGATGGGCTGGCCGCCGTGCGGTCGCACCATGGTCCACTGGTGGTCGCAGAAAGAACGCGGCGGCGTGGTGTCTGTATGGAACTGTGCGCATAACGTCGGCGGTGGTATTCCCCCGCTGCTGTTCCTGCTGGGTATGGCGTGGTTTAACGACTGGCACGCGGCGCTTTATATGCCTGCTTTCGGCGCTATTCTGCTGGCGGTATTCGCCTTCATGACCATGCGCGATACGCCACAATCTTGTGGTCTGCCGCCGATTGAAGAATACAAAAACGATTATCCGCCGGACTATGTAAAAGAGTCTTCCGAGCAGGAACTGACGGCGAAACAGATTTTCATGCAGTACATTTTGCCGAACAAATTGCTGTGGTACATCGCCCTGGCTAACGTGTTTGTCTATCTGCTGCGTTACGGCATTCTGGACTGGTCACCGACTTACCTGAAAGAAGTGAAGCATTTTGCGCTGGATAAATCCTCGTGGGCGTATTTCCTGTATGAATATGCCGGTATACCGGGCACGCTGCTGTGCGGCTGGATGTCGGATAAAGTCTTCAAAGGGAATCGTGGCGCAACCGGCGTATTCTTTATGGTGCTGGTGACGATCGCCACCGTGATTTACTGGCTCAATCCGGTCGGTAATCCGGGTATCGATATGGCTTGTATGATCACCATCGGCTTCCTGATTTATGGCCCGGTCATGCTGATTGGTTTACATGCGCTGGAACTGGCACCGAAGAAAGCGGCGGGGACGGCGGCAGGCTTTACCGGTCTGTTTGGTTATCTCGGCGGCTCAGTCGCCGCAAGTGCGATTGTCGGTTATACCGTGGACTACTTTGGCTGGGACGGCGGTTTTATCGTGATGATAGCCGGTTGCGTGCTGGCCGTTGTGCTGCTGTTGCTGACCATGCTGAGTGAAAATAAACACAAAGCACAGCTGGCCGGACGCGTCTGATTTAAGAGGGTAATAAGATTAGCAAAGCAGGGCAAACGCCCTGCTTTCGTTTTTATGACGCTGGATTTACAGCAGATCAGCTTTCTTGTGCAAGATACATCTTACGCAGGTAATGCGGCACGGCGTCGTCGGCGTTGGAGCCGATAATTTCCGCATCCGGCAGGGCAGCTTTCAGACGTGGCAATGAGCCACTCATCAGGCACCCTTTACCGGCCATCGACAGCATTTCGAGGTCATTCAGACCGTCACCAAAGGCGATGCAATCTTTCAGCGAATAGCCCATCAGCTTAGAAACATATTCCAGCGCGTGGCCTTTCGATACGCCACCCGCCATCACTTCCAGACATACCGGCAATGAGAAGCTGACGTTGACACGGTCGCCCCAGCGCGCGTTGATGGCTTCTTCCAGCGGCAACAGTTTTTCATGATCTTCACAGGTGAAATACACTTTGCAGATGCCGTCGGTTTCCAGCAAACCCGGTTCATACAATTTGTATTTGAAGACGGATTCACGGAAGAAATCATCCTGATCGGCGCGGTCCCGGTTCATGTACCAGTCATCGTTGCGATAAACGTTGGTCAGAATATCCGGGTTGTTATGCATGATGCCGAACAGGTCTCTGGCAATGTCTTCATCCAGATTGTGCGAGAAAATCAGATCGCCGTCAGTGTTATGCACACGCGCACCGTTGGAGGTGATCATGTACGCACTGATTTCCAGATTATCGCGCATCTGCGCCACGTCGATATGGTGACGCCCGGTGGCGAACACGAAATGCACGTCGCGCTGAGTCAGCAGTTTCAGCGTCTCTTTGGCGAACGGGCTCAGGGTATGATCAGGTGATAGCAGCGTGCCATCTAAATCGGAAGCAACAACATGGTACATAGCGTTAGGTTCTAACCTCTGATGGAGTTGTGCGCGGCGAACCGCGGATTAAAGCTGTCGCGCAAAAAAGCGCATGATAGCGTCCAGCGCCTGTGCCCTCAGGTCGTCCCGTTCAAACAGGATCTCATGGCGCGCGCCTTCAATGACCAGCGGTTTTTCCCCTTCACAAGGATGTCCCGCAACGGCCATGGCCTGACAAAAAGCAAGATGGGACCGGTTATCCACTACGCGGTCTTCGCTCGCCTGCAATAACAGAACCGGCGTGGTGATTTTTTCGGCTTCTTTCAGGATATGCATCCCCGCCTCAATGCCTTCACGCACCCAGTGATAGGTCGGTCCGCCGACCTGCAACTCCGGATAATCAGCATAAAAGCGCAGATTGCGGCGATAACGTGCGCGGCTGTGCGTCAGCTGATTCACCACAAACGGCAGCGGCCGCCAGTGTCCGGTACCCAGCGCATAGCCGTCACGGCGAACCGGACGATTTTCCGCCCAGTTAAGAATACGGCGCGAAACCCAGCCGGGCATCGGAAGATAGATACCGGTCATCGGCGCGAGTAACGCCGCGGCATCGAAATTCTGCGGATTTTTCGCCAGATACAGCGCCAGAATCGCACCACCCATGGAGTGTGCCAGCGCGAACTTTTTCGCATACTGACGCGTCGCAATCTCCAGCTGATAAAAGCGGTCAAAATCTTCGACATAATCATCAAAGTGTTTCACGTGACCGCAATGCGGATCGTCAAGCATCCGCCCGGAACGCCCCTGACCGCGGTGATCGACAATCATGACATCGTAGCCGCAATGGAATAAATCGTAGGCTACTTCAGGATATTTTACGTAGCTTTCAATACGCCCCGGTGACACCACGATGACTTTATCGTGCTCAGGCGAACAAAAGCGGACGTAGCGGATCGGCACATCATCAACGCCGCTAAACTCACCCTCTTCGCGCGTTCGCCAGAAATCCAGCAAAGGCCCGGTCGCAAAGGCTGCAAACTCCTTCTCGCGTGTTAACCACTTCGCATAATTCACAGGCATTCAATGATCCAACGTCGTCAGACAGGCAGGAGGAAAGTGTTATTTGTGAGCTATAGCGCAATTATAGACAATGGCGTATTGTGCCATAAAACAACCTAAAACGTACTCAGGGAGTCCCGCAATGACACTGGACTGGTGGTTAACCTACCTGCTCACCACTTCTATTTTAAGTTTATCACCCGGTTCCGGTGCGATTAATACCATGAGCACGGGCATCAGCCACGGCTATCGTGGTGCCGTAGCCTCGATTGCCGGATTACAACTCGGTCTGGCCATTCACATCGTGCTGGTCGGTATCGGACTCGGGGCGCTGATTTCATCCTCGCTGATGGCCTTTGAAATTCTCAAATGGCTGGGCGCGGCGTACCTGATCTGGCTGGGTATTTGCCAGTGGCGTTCTGCCGGTGCAATTGACCTGAACGCACTCGCCAGCAGTATGCCGCGCCGCCGTTTGTTCAAACGCGCCATTCTGGTGAATCTGACCAATCCCAAAAGCATTGTGTTCCTGGCCGCATTATTCCCGCAGTTTATCATTCCGCACCAGCCACAGGCTGCACAATACGTGGTATTGGGCGTCACCACCGTGGTCGTCGATATCATTGTGATGATCGGTTACGCGACGCTGGCGACCCGAATCGCTAACTGGGTAAAAGCGCCAAAACAAATGCAGTTGCTGAACCGCATCTTTGGCTCGCTGTTTATGCTGGTGGGCGTGTTGCTGGCGAGTGCGCGAAAAGTGTAATTCGCTGAAATGCAAAAAAGGGTCCGGCAAATCACCGGACCCTTTTTTATGCAGAACGTTTTAATCAGCGATTTACGATCAGCGCAATACCGAAGCCAGCGAAAACCACACCTGCCACGCCGTCGATCCATTTCGCTAAACGCTGATACCCGCGACGCATTTTCGGCAGCGCAAACACCATCGCCACTAAAGAGAACCACGCCAGCGTTTCCACCACGATCAGCAGGAAGATACCCAGCCGCTCGCCGCCGCTGACGCTGTCACCGACGAACATGGAAAACACGCTGCCGAAGTAAATCACGGCTTTCGGGTTCGAGAGGTTGGTCAGCAGGCCGCGCATAAAAGTCCGGCCACGCGCGGGCAGAACCACCGGCGTTTCATCGCCATTCTGCTTTTTAGCCCGTGCGGATTTCAGCAACTGCCAGCCCATCCAGCACAGATACAGGCCACCACCGACGGTGATGATCTGATGCAGCCAGGCCATTTTTTGCAGAATTAAGTGTAAACCCATCAGCGCAACCGCCGCCCAGACCAGCACGCCCAGCGTAATGCCAATCACGCCCATCATGGCTTCTTTACGTGACCGGCTGGCGGCAGTTTGTGAAACAAAGAAGAAGTCCGGTCCCGGACTCATCAGCGCGATCAGATGAACCATCGCAACCGTCAGGAATAACATCAGCATGATCAACTCTCAGTGTTATGTGTAGGAAACAGAATTCTTATTCGTCACCGTTATCGATATGGTCACGGATCATATTCATAAATGGCCGACCAAATTTCTCCAGCTTACGCTGACCGACGCCGGTGATATCCAGCAAATCACCTGGACTGACAGGCAGATGTTCGGCCATTTCCAGCAGCGTCGTGTCATTGAAGACCACGTACGGCGGCACATTATTGTCGTCCGCCAGCGACTTACGCAGTTTACGCAATTTGGCAAACAGCTTACGGTCGTAATTCCCGCCATAAGTTTTCTGGCTGGCACTGCTTTTAATTTTGAGCGTCTGAATACGTGGCACCGCCAGTTGCAACGGAATTTCGCCGCGCAATACCGGACGGGCAGATTCGGTCAGTTGTAGCGCCGAATGCATGGCGATGTTCTGAGTAATCAGCCCGAGATGGATCAGCTGGCGTACCACGCTGGTCCAGTGCTCATTGCTGTGCTCTTTACCGATGCCGTAGACGGTCAGTTTTTCGTGGCCGTATTCGCGGATACGTTGGTTGTTCGAGCCGCGCAGTACTTCGACCACGTAACCCAAACCAAAGCGTTGCCCGACGCGCGCCACCACCGACAGCGCTTTTTGCGCGTCCAGCAGGCCATCGTAGCGTTTTGGCGGATCCAGGCACACGTCGCAGTTGCCGCAGGCATTTTGTTTGCCTTCACCAAAATAGTTAAGCAGCACCAGACGGCGGCAGGTTTGCGCTTCGGCAAATGCGTTCATCGCATTCAGTTTGTGGCGTTCCACATCCTGTTGCGCACCGGCCGGTTTTTCTTCCAGACAGCGGCGCAGCCAGGCCATATCCGCCGGATCGTACAACAGCACCGCTTCGGCGGGCAGACCATCACGTCCGGCACGGCCCGTTTCCTGATAATAAGACTCAATGGTGCGGGGAATATCGAAGTGCACCACAAAACGGACGTTAGGCTTGTTGATGCCCATCCCGAATGCGACGGTCGCGACCACAATTTGCAGGTCGTCGCGCTGAAACCCTTCCTGCACGCGGGCGCGGGTTTCGTTATCCAGTCCGGCGTGATACGCGCCAACACTTAGCCCGCGGCTTTGCAATCGCGCGGCGGTGTCTTCAACTTTGGCACGGCTGTTACAGTAAATAATGCCGCTTTTGCCGCGCTGATCCTGCACAAAGCGGATCAGCTGATCGAGCGGTTTAAATTTTTCCACCAGCGTGTAACGGATATTCGGACGGTCAAAACTGCTGACCTGAATCAGCGGATCGTTCAGCTCAAGCAGACGAACAATGTCGTTACGGGTGGCTTCATCGGCGGTCGCGGTCAGCGCGATCACCGGTAATTGCGGGTAACGCAGTTTCAGCTGGCCGAGCGCGCGATATTCCGGACGGAAATCGTGGCCCCATTGAGAAATACAGTGGGCTTCATCGACGGCGAGCATCGCCGGATTCCACTGTTGCAGCTGTTCGAGGAAATCGCCCATCATCAGACGTTCCGGCGCGATATACAGCATTTTGATGCGCCCCGCGCGGCAACCAGCCATCACTTCCAGCTGTTGCTCACGGGTTTGTGTCGAGTTCAGGCAACCGGCTTCAACACCTGCCGCCATCAGCTGATCGACCTGATCTTTCATCAGGGAAATGAGCGGCGAAACGACCAGCGTCAGGCCGTCCATCACCAGTGCGGGGATTTGATAGCACAGCGATTTACCGCCGCCTGTGGGCATCACTACCAGACAATCACGGCCAGAAATGGCGGTGTTGATGATAGTTTGCTGGCCTGGTCTGAATTGCTGATAGCCGAAGGTATCGCGTAATACCTGATGAGCCAGCTCTTCTTTGTTTATCACTGCCGCCGTAGACACTCAATTCCCCAACTGTTCAAACCACCCGGCTAAACCCTAAAGCCGCCGGGGCTGTACTGCACCGACATAATATACCCTAAATAATTCAGGTTGCAGCCAAAGGGCATGCAACCTGAGTATGACGGATATTACATCATGTCGTTAAGCATGATACCGACACCGACGCGAGTTTGCTTGTGGTTGTAGTCGATCAACGATTCGCCGTAACCGCTGAACACCTGCGTGTAGAAGCGAACGTGTTTGCTGATCGGATAGCTCCAGCCCGTTGTCGCGCCGCCGTAGCCGGTGTTCCAGTTGTAACGGCTTTCCACGCTGAACACGCTGTCACCGAGGGCATACCCGACTTTCAGACGGTAATATCCCATGTATTTGGTGATGTCCGGATTATCGTCATTTTTGTCACTTTCCGGCAGGCGATACCAGGGTTTGACATCGACTTGCCAGTTGCCGTGCTGCGCCATAAAGCGCGCATAGACGCGGTTCCAGCTGCGCGAAGTCGGGTCAGAACGTCCGTTGGAATCGTGATTCACGCCGTATTCGGCTTCGCGTAACGTCCATCCCAGGAAGTCGTAATCCGTCGCCCAGGCCAGGAACAGTTGCGGCTCATAGTTAGTTTCGCGGAACGGTGAAGATTCACCACGGTTGGAAAGCTGCCAGAACGATTTCTGCGTATAAGACGCGCCGAGCACCGAGTTATCCCCGGCGATACCACGCCACAGCGGGAATGCCAGACTCAGCTGGAACTCAACTTCATCGTGCTTGGCATTGTCCGCCCAGTCATAAGACTGAATGGCTTTTTTGTTAATATTGCTGGTATCGGTATACAGCAAATAGTTTGATTCATAAGGATAAAGCGTGAACGGGTTGTCGTGATCCTGCAACATACTGGCGATAATGCTGCCACGAACAGCCGGTTTATCATGCACTTCCTGAATGGTGGCTTCAGCCGCATAGCTCAACGCTGGCAACGCCAGAATGGCGGCACCGACAGCCCAAATTTTACGCATTTTCCTTACCCTCGCCCTAAAATTTTAAAATGAGTTATTGTTTATTGGCCCGCTACCTGGCCGTTTTCCTGCAGACTTAAGTCCGGAAATCCAAAGCGGGACATTTTACACACAAATACATTTCTACATGACCACTGAATACATTTATCGGTCGCACTCTGGAATTCCCTTTCTTCCGCACCTAAAATCAACATCCCGTTAACTTTTTCGGCGAACATACGCGTCTTACATTTTCGTCAGGAATCACTCCATGTCTGCTTCATCCCTCAGCCACGAGGCTGCCCTGCAACTGATCGGCAATATTTTCGTTTATGACATGCCGTTTAACCGCGAACTTGGGCTTGAACTTAAACGCCTTGACGTTGATTACGCTGAGCTGAAATTTTCCAATCAGACTAAACTGGTGGGCAATGCGGCACAAAAAATTCTGCATGGCGGCGTAATTGCCGCGGTGCTGGATGTCGCCGCCGGTCTGGTCTGCGTAACCAGTTCGCTTATCCGCCGCGATAAACCCGACCATCCTCTGCTGGAAGCGGAAATGCGTCAGCGGCTGTCGAAAATGGGCACCATCGATTTACGTGTGGATTATCTGCGTCCGGGCCGTGGCGACTACTTTATTGCGTCCGCGAGTCTGGTCCGCGCCGGGAATAAAGTGTCCGTGGCGCGTGTTGATCTGCACAACGATACCGGCGTACACATTGCCACGACCACGGCGACCTATATGGTCGGCTGAAATCGGGTAAACTCCGCTTCTTTCCCTACTCTTTTTCAGGTACCTCATGGACGCACACCGTACCCGGCAGGGCATTATTTTTGCCTTTATTGCCTATCTGATCTGGGGGATCGCTCCGGCGTACTTCAAGCTCATCAGACAGGTGCCTGCTGACGAAATTCTGACTCACCGGGTGATCTGGTCATTCTTCTTTATGTTAGTGCTGCTCTCCGTCAGCCGCAGCTGGGGCGACGTCCGGCGGGTACTGGCACAACCGAAGAAAGTCGGGATGTTACTGATTACTGCCCTGCTTGTCGGTGGGAACTGGCTGATTTTCATCTGGGCCATTAACCATGACCACATTCTCGAAGCCAGCCTCGGCTACTTTATCAATCCGCTGGTGAATGTGGTGCTGGGGATGCTGTTTTTGCGGGAAAGGTTCCGCAGTTTGCAATGGTTTGCCGTGGCGCTGGCGTTTGCCGGAGTACTGGTACAGGTGTGGTTATTTGGCTCTGTGCCGATCATTGCCATCGGTCTGTCACTGACGTTTGCCTTTTACGGTCTGCTGCGTAAAAAAATCGGTGTGGATTCCCAGACCGGTATGCTGATTGAAACGCTGTGGCTGCTGCCGGTTGCGGGAGTCTATCTGTTCTTTATCGCCAACAGCCCGACCAGCAATCTGGCCGCTAATCCGTGGTCGCTGGACTTAATGCTGATGGCCGCAGGGATTATTACTACTATTCCGCTGCTGTTCTTCACCGCTGCCGCTGCCCGCCTGAAGCTTTCAACGCTGGGCTTTTTCCAGTATCTCGGCCCGACGCTGATGTTCCTGCTGGCGGTGGTGTTCTACGGTGAAACCGTTCACCCTTCCCAGTTGATTACGTTCGGTTTTATCTGGATCGGGCTGCTGTTCTTTATTGGCGATGCACTTTACACGCAAGGCCGCCTAAGACGAGGAAGAAGCGGGCACAGCGCTGCGTGATATAAAACGCGCCATCGCGGGACCGGTAGCCAGGATGGTGATCAGACGCAACGTCTGCATCGCCATCACAAAGCCCAAATCCGCATGACTTCCCGCCGCAATAATCGCGACGGTGTCCAGCCCTCCGGGGCTGGTCGCCAGATACGCCGTGAGCATATCCACATGCAGTAATTTCGTCAGCACCCACGCCATTCCCCCGCAAATCAGCATCAGGCCGATAATCGACGCAATCATCTGCGGCAACGTACGCAGCGCCAGCTTGAAGATGGGCCGGGTGAACCGCAGGCCAACGCTCCAGCCAATCAGCGTGTATGCCATCGCCAGCAGCCATTCGGGCACTTCTAAAGTGACAGTGCCGGTGGAATGCAGCACCGCGCCGACGACGGCCGGAAGCAGCAGCGCGCCGGAAGGGATACGCAAACGCGGCCCGAGCCAGACACCGGCCAGCGCCAGAAAAACGGTGGCAAAGAAACGCCACGTCAGCGGCGGAAACCACACGACCGCAGCGGCAAGCGACGCGCCGTCGCCCATCGCCATACGGGCGACAAATGCGGCAGCGGTCGCAACAAACAACACGCGCAGATACTGCATAAATGCCACCAGACGAACGTCCGCACCGAAATCACCGGCCATCGCCACCATTGCGCTGGCACCGCCGGGGGAAGAGCCCCACGCACCGGTCGGGCCGGGTAACTGGCTGAACCGCACCAGCAGCCAGCCGGAAAGCCCGCTGGCCAGCAGCGTCGCCACCAGCACCATCAGCACCAGCGGCCAGTCATTCAGAAGCGGAGGCAAAATGGATGGCGAAAGGCTTTGCGCAATCATGCAGCCCAGCACGCCCTGCGAGATTTTGAAGAACAACGGGTGAATGCGCACACTGGCGCCCAGCAGCCCCATCAGCACGCCGACAATCATCGGCCCGAGCAACAACGCAGCCGGGACATGGAATGCTTGAAATATAATACCGAGAATCAGCGAGGAAACGACGAGGATTATCCACTGGCCCGCCGGAGCCATCCTTTCCATCAACATGGCAGTTGGTCTGTTTTTAAGAGAGTTCAGCGCTCTTTATTAACATATTTCAAACAGGAGAGGGAACCGCAAAGACACAACAAAGACGGAATCCCCCGCCGCGGCAAGGCGCAAGAGGGGGAAATTTTGTCTGGCCGGTTACAGCCAGTTTTTACGTTTGAAGTACAGATAAGGTGCCAGGCCGGCGAGGATCATCAGCGCAATAGCGCCCGGATACCCGAAGGACCATTTCAGTTCAGGCATGAATTCGAAGTTCATCCCGTAGCTGGAGGCCACCAGCGTTGGCGGCAGGAATACCACGGAAACCACCGAGAAAA
This sequence comes from Rahnella sp. BIGb0603, assembly GCF_024808755.1. Lineage (NCBI taxonomy): Bacteria > Pseudomonadati > Pseudomonadota > Gammaproteobacteria > Enterobacterales > Yersiniaceae > Rahnella > Rahnella sp. BIGb0603. Next base: position 73,659 of record NZ_JANUEX010000012.1, read on the forward strand.
TCTTGATGATGCGGTTCTGTTCGATGTTGATAAAGCCCATCGCCGCCTGCATCAGGAAGTTTACTTTCTGGAACAGGGATTCGTTGTGCGGCAGCAGGGATTCGATATCGCGTAATACTTCGCGCGCCTGCTCCAGCTGACCTGCCGGTAAACGGGCTTTACGCACCAGAAAGTTCAGTGCGCGCTGGGTATCCATCAGGCACAAGCGGACTTTCCAGCCGATATCTTCCAGCTCCGCCAGCGTGGAAAGCGCAGCGTCATATTCGTCGCCCTGATGCCCTTCCATAATCACCCGGCTGAGTTTTTCCAAATCGCTGTAGATGTTTTCAATTTCATCCGCCAGCTGTTCGATTTTGGTTTCGAACAAGTCCAGCAGCAGTTCGTACGCATTCCCATCGACCAGTTTTTGGTTTCTGGCGCGCATACGGTAGAGTCGAAACGCCGGTAATTCGCGCTCGCGCAGGGTATAAAGACGCCCTTCGCGCACGGTAAAGGCGACGGTGCTGTTACCCGCGTGATCTTCAGCGTCTTCGTAATAGAAAAAGGAGTGAATGTGCAGACCGTCTTCGTCTTCAAAGAAACGTGCGGAGGCTTCGATGTCGTCCAGTTCAGGACGCGTCGCCAGGCTTTGCCCTAATTCACATTGAACGCGTTCGCGCTCCTGTTCGTCAGGTTCAACCAAATCCACCCACAATGAGGTTTTGAGATCGTCTGACTCGTCCAGCTCTAAACGGGATAAGCGGCTGTTTTCTAATTTAAAAGCACTCAGCATGTGCCCGTTCTCCCAATAAATACGGAAAGTGGACAACGCGTTGAAGCACAGAAAATCACGAGGTGAGAGATGTCACCGGCGTAATTCAGACCAAATTCAGATCTGACTCACAGCGACAAAACGGGGGTCGCTGACAACCACTAAGGCCATCAGCAAAGAGGAGGGCCTTAGAAGTGGTACCTAATGAACAGGTTATTGAGCCAGTATCTACTGGGTGTGTCCAAGGCGCAGTTCCTCATTGATAATAGTGCGCGCATGTTACGCCGGGAATAAAAAGACTGTCAACCGCCAGTAAATCGATTCTGGCAACATTTATGCGTAAATTTCAGGCATTGTTAGCAACGTTCCCGGCTTATGTGCAGCCGTTTTTTTGGCTACACTCAGAGACCTGATTTCCCCACACTTTTCAGATGACCCTAATGATTAAGCAGATTAACCAAGACACGCTGTGCGACCTGATCACCAAGGCGGCTCACTCGCCAAGACTGCGTCAGAACCTGAATATGCATCCGGCACCGGAAGACGACGTTCAGCGTCTGGCGATCGCCATGGAGCCGGGCACTTACGTGCGTATTCACCGCCATCCGCACACCTGGGAAATGCTGACCGCCCTGCGCGGACGTTTTCTGGTGCTGATTTATGATGCCAGCGGAAAAGTGACCGACCGTCTGTGGCTCGGCGCAGAAACCCGTCTGCTGGAAATCCCGGCCAATACCTGGCACAGCGTGTTATCCCTCGACGAAGGCGGCGTGATTTTTGAAGTGAAACACGGCGCTTATCAGCCGGTACAGGAACACGATTATCTGCCGGGCACCCCGCCGGAAGGCGAAGAAGGCGTAAAAGAAACGCTGGAATGGTATGCGAAAGCAGAAGTGGGTGAGGTTTTCGCCCTTTAATGCGCCGTTGTGCAAGCGTCAGCGGCGGAGCGAGGTTGAGTCCGGCCAGAGCGGAGACACCGGAATGGACACGTAGTCCATGAGGATGTCGAGCACTCCCCGGGCTCAAGATCGCAAGTAAGCTAGCTTGCGGCCTCTAACCTGGCGTAGGCGGCGACGAGCCACTTAATCCCTTCCCCCGGGAATGCGACCTGCAGGCGACTGTGTTCGCCGCTGCCTTCCATGTTGACAATGGTGCCTTCGCCAAATTTAGGGTGTGTCACGCGCTGGCCGAGTTTGAAGCCGGTATCGCTGACGCTGGTTGGCGTGCCGACGCTGCGGTTATTCATCGGGCGCGATACATTGGCACGCATTCTGACTTCTTCGACACAATCTTCCGGTAATTCTCCGACAAATCGTGACGGACGATGGGAGACTTCTTTGCCGTATAAGCGGCGGGTTTCGGCGTAGGTCAGGGTGAGTTTTTGCATGGCGCGGGTGACACCCACGTACGCCAGACGGCGTTCTTCTTCCAGACGCCCGCCTTCTTCCAGTGACATCTGGCTCGGGAACATGCCCTCTTCCATGCCGACGATAAACACCTGCGGGAACTCCAGGCCTTTCGCCGAGTGCAACGTCATCAGTTGCGTGGCGTCCTGATTGGCATCTGCCTGCCCTTCGCCTGCCTCGAGCGCGGCGTGCGACAGGAATGCCTGCAACGGCATCAGATCTTCGTCTTCATCCTGATAGCTGAACTGACGCGTCGCCGTCACCAGTTCCTCTAAGTTTTCGATACGCGCCTGACCTTTTTCGCCTTTTTCCTGCTCATACATGATGAACAGGCCGGAATCTTTGATAACACGGTCGGTCTGGACGTGCAGCGGCATGTCTGACGTTTCATGCGCCAGTGCGTCCACCAGTTCGGTGAAACGCTGCAGGGCAGATGCCGCACGGCCTGCCAGCACTTTTTCCTGTAACAAGACACGCGTGGCCTGCCACATGGTCAGCTGGCGGTCACGGGCGGTCTGGCGCACCACATCCAGCGTACGGTCGCCGATACCGCGCGTCGGGGTGTTCACCACGCGCTCAAACGCCGCATCATCATTACGGTTGGACATCAGACGCAGATACGCCAGCGCATCTTTGATTTCCTGACGGTCAAAGAACCGCTGCCCGCCGTAAATGCGGTATGGCATCGCCATCTGCAGTAACGCTTCTTCCAGCACACGCGACTGGGCGTTGCTGCGGTAAAGAATGGCGCAATCTTTCAGCGCACCGCCGTTGTCCTGCCAGGTTTTTATACGGTTAACCACAAAGCGCGATTCATCCAGTTCATTGAATGCACAATACAGTGATATCGGTTCGCCCTCGCCGTCTTCGGTCCACAGGTTTTTCCCCATACGACCGTTATTATTTTCAATCAGCGAGTTGGCGGCTTTCAGAATGGTGCTGGTCGAGCGGTAATTCTGCTCCAGACGGATGGTTTCCGCATTCGGGAAATCTTTCAGGAAGCGCTGGATGTTTTCGACCTGCGCGCCGCGCCAGCCGTAGATCGACTGGTCATCGTCGCCGACGATCATCACGTTATTGTTGTCGCCCGCCAGCAGACGGATCCACGCATACTGGATGCTGTTGGTGTCCTGGAATTCGTCCACCATCAGATTGGTAAAGCGTTCGCGGTAATGCTGCAAAATATGCGGCTTGTTCAGCCAGAGTTCGTGGGCGCGCAGTAATAACTCGGCGAAATCCACCAGCCCGGCGCGGTCACAGGCTTCCTGATAGGCCTGATAAATTCGTAACCAGGTTGCCTCGACAGGATTGTTATATGTTTCAACGTGCTGCGGGCGCAACCCTTCGTCTTTTTTGCCGTTGATGTACCACATCGCCTGCCGCGGTGGCCATTGTTTCTCATCAATGTTCAGGGCTTTTATCAGGCGCTTGATCAAACGCATCTGGTCGTCGCTGTCGAGGATCTGGAAATCCTGCGGCAGTTTGGCGTCCAGGTGATGTGCGCGCAGCAATCGGTGCGCGAGGCCGTGGAAGGTACCAATCCACATGCCGCCCTGACTGGTGCCAATCAGCTGGTCGATACGGTGGCGCATTTCTGCTGCCGCTTTGTTAGTGAAGGTGACCGCCATAATGGAATACGGCGAGCACTTTTCTACCGCCAGCAGCCACGCGATGCGGTGAACCAGCACGCGGGTTTTGCCACTGCCTGCCCCGGCCAGCACCAACAGATTGCTGCGCGGCGCGGCCACGGCTTCACGTTGTTTTTCATTCAGGCTGTCGAGCAGGTCAGAAACGTCCATAGGCACCGTTTGTCAGGATGAGAAAAGCACTCATCAGATGAATGCTTTTCTACTGTGAATTTATACAGAGTAATTTATGAAGGGATTATAGCAATGCTGTCAGCGATGCCAACTGCGAAATCTCAATATGCGGCAACAGACGGGCATCCTTAATGTGCATCAGGTCGCCTTTACGCAGATTAATCCAGCACGATTGCATGCCGCAACGGACGGAACCCGCGACGTCTGTCGTCAGGTCATCGCCGACATGAAGGATGTTTTCCAGCGGAATATCCAGCTTCATCGACGCCTTTTTATACATGTCGGCGTAAGGTTTCGCCCGGCCATGATCCCCTGCGCGCAGGGTAAACTGAAAATATTGCGCCAGACCACAGGCGTGTGGATCGGCATTGCCATTGGTGATCGCCACTAAAGGCCAGCGTTCAGCCAGTGCGGCCAGCGCATCGTGGTTTTCTTCCGGTACATAAATACGGCTGCGCCACAGGGCGAAGGTTTCCATGGCGGCTTTCGTACCCTGTTTTGCATCGCTTTCACCGAGACCCGCGCGGGTCATGGCCAGATGCACTGCCTGACGACGCCACTCAGTAACGTCGTGATAAATCTCTGCGTCCTCTGCCAGCAATTCTGCACGCATCAGGCGGATGGTATCCGGTGCCATGTCGGCCAGTGCCGGATGAAAACCCTGAATCGATTTCAGCGTTTCAGAATCGGTACGACGGATAACATCGTAATTGTCATACAGCGTGTCGTCTAAATCGAAGGTGATCGCTTCAATGCGTTTCAGCGGACGATAGAACTTCATCATGATTTTCCTCGTTTTGCGCGGGGATGCGCGGCGTCGTAAACCGTCGCCAGATGTTGAAAGTCCAGATGGGTGTAGATTTGCGTAGTAGACAAATTCGCGTGGCCCAAAAGTTCCTGTACCGCGCGTAAATCGCCGCTGGATTCCAGCACATGCGTGGCAAACGAGTGACGCAGTTTATGCGGATGAATATGGCTGTTCACGCCCTGTTTCACGCCCCACTCGGCGAAGCGTTTTTGTACGTTGCGGGCGGAAATCCGGTTGCCCTGGCTCGACAGAAACAGCGCGTCGTCCTTCGGGCCAAACAGCGCACGTCTTTCCAGCCAGTGCTCCAGCCAGGTCACCGCCGTTCGACCGATGGGCACTTTGCGCTCTTTGCTGCCTTTCCCCAGAACACGAACCTCGCCTGAAGCCATATCAATATGCTTGCAGTCGATGCCCACCAGTTCGGATAAACGTAACCCGCCGCCGTACATCACTTCCAGCATCGCGCGGTCACGCACGGAAAGCGGATCGTCGAGATCGATTTCCAGCAGTTTATTCACTTCATCGACGTCGAGATTTTTCGGCAGATGTTTTGGAGAATGCGGGGTGGAAATCCCTTTGGCAGGATTGGCGCTTAACACGCCCTGACGCACCAGCCAGTCGAGAAAGCTGCGCAGCGAAGACATGCGCAGCGCCAGACTGGATGCGCCAAGACCGGCGCGTTTACTGCGGGCCAGCAACATACGCACTTTCGGCGCATCAAGCTGTTGCCAGTGAGCAATGCCAATCTCGCCAGCGATCACGATCAGGGCGTCTAACTGACGGCTGTAATTGGTAGTCGTTAACGGACTGAGCTGACGTTCGACGTGCAAATAACGCAGAAACGCCTCGACTGCGGGATACAGAGGCGATTCGGTGTGGCTCATACCCGTTCGATCCAACGTTCCAGCAGGCCAGGCAGCATTTTAGCCAACTGATCGAGTAAGACGGTGCCCATTCCCGGCTGATAGTGTTGCGGGTCGCGGCTGCTGAAAATCAGCACGCCCAGTTCGCCTTGCTCACCCATCAGGGAAAGCGCGACAGAACCCACGGCTTTGGCCTGCGGCAATAACAGTAACAGTTCGGGACCGTTCAGGCCGCCAAGATAGTGGGGTGTTTCGCCCAGACGCTGAATGCGCATGGATTCAAATGCGCTGCGACTCACCGCCAGATGGGTGAAATCAGAAGGCGCACCGATACGCCAGCCTTCGCTGAACAGGCGCACATTGGCGCCCGCCAGTCCGAGACTGCGCGCCCAGCGTTGCAGGCGGTTCAACATATCCTGCAAACTGCTGGCCGCCGCGAGCGTGGCCTGCAGTTCAATCATCCGCCCGAACAGCGATTCATTGATCGACGCCTGCTCCATCAGCAAGGTAATTTCTTCTTCCAGCTGCGCAATCTGATGACGCTGACGTCCGAGCTGCCACTCCACCAGCGAAGTGCTGCCTTTTACCGGGTGCGGAACGTGCATCTGTTCAACGCTGCGGGCATTGCGGATAAAGAAATCCGGGTTTTGCAGCAGATATTGCATGACGCTGTCGTCGTCAAGCGCAATCACCGGTTCAATCTGGTCATCAAGATTGTTCATAGATGAATAAATCCGTCGTAAACATGAGTGGCAGGTCCGGTCATATACAGCGGATGACCCGGCCCTTTCCAGTGAATATCGAGGCTGCCTCCCGGCAGTTCCACCTGAACTTCTTCTGCAAGTAAACCTTGCTGAATTCCTATGGCAACCGCCGCACAGGCACCGCTTCCGCATGCCTGTGTTTCTCCCGCTCCGCGCTCATATACGCGAAGTTTGACGCTTTCCGGGCTGACAATCTGCATGAACCCGACGTTCACGCGCTCAGGAAAACGCTCGTGGCTTTCAAGCACCGGGCCGAGGATTTCGACTTCTGCCGTCAGAACATCCTCAACCTGCAATACGCAATGCGGGTTTCCCATCGACACGACGCCGCAAAATACTGTGCGCTCTTCTGCACGCAGAATATAGGTCTTTTCCGGTTTTGCTGCACGGAAAGGAACCTGCTGCGGTTCGAAAACCGGCTCGCCCATATTGACCTGAACGTCTTCATCTTCCGTGACAGTCAGCGTCATACGGCCAGTCTGCGTACTGACGCGAATGTCGCGTTTGTTGGTCAGACCTTTGATGCGCACGAAGCGGGCAAAACAGCGCGCACCGTTACCACATTGCGCCACTTCGCTGCCATCCGCGTTGAAAATACGGTAATGGAAGTCTAATTCGGGATCGTAAGGAGGCTCTACCACCAGCAGTTGGTCAAAACCCACACCACGGTGACGATCGGACAATCGACGGATCAACTCAGGAGAGAAATAGACATTTTGAGTGACGGCGTCAACGACCATAAAATCGTTGCCCAGGCCGTGCATTTTGGAGAACTGCATAACTGACTCCGTTTACCGCTGGTCAAATCCAGTCGCGATGATCCCTTCATGATACGAACCGGCACACAGCCGCCGGCACGCCGACACAAAGTGCTGATTAATCTCTGGAGTTCGTCGTGAGATCTTCGGGTGATACACCTTTCTGCTGCGAAGAACCGTCGTTAGCAGTACCCGGTACATTGCTGGTTTTTTGCTTTGTGGCTTTTTCCGGTGGTGGGAAATAAAGCGGCCCTTTCAGCCCGCAACCGGAGAGAGCAAATAGTATCGTCGCGGCCAGAGACCAGCGTAAAACGTTTTTCATTTTATGAATGCCTGTAATTCATGCGACCAAGCTCTCTATCATCGCAGGTGGATCATGAAAAGCAACAGGAATCGATAAAACCCGCGGGCACATTTTTGGGATTTAAAGGGAAAGAAAGCCGGATATTCTGCCGCGTGTCCGCCAGAGGAACACTTTTTCTAATGCAGCTGGAATTGCTGTTTCAGGCGGGAGGGTTCCGCGTCGCTTTCCGGGATAACGGCGCAGGTCGCAGATAACGCGTTGCTGCGAAATGGGATCACCTGGATACGGTCATCAAGCGTCACAATCTGGTAGAACTGAGGCAGGTTGAAGTTAATGAAACTAGAGCCATAGGTGAAGCGGTCATGTGAGGAAGAGTAGAAGCGGCTGACGTCGCGCACCAGATCTTCTTTGCTGCCTTCGCAGTGGTGATACACCTCGACGCGGTTTGACTCATCAAGAATATAGATGTTAAAGCCGATATCGTCAGCGCTGTCTTCGAAGAAGAACTGGATGATACCTTCGCTCGCATAGCCGTCAATAACCGCGGGCAGATGCGCCTGATCGGTCTGCAATTTCACCGACAAACCGTGCAGTTTGTTATTGGAAATGGCTCCGTAAAACTCGACGGCGTTTTCCAGTTTCTGCACGGAAACGCTCAGACGCTCGAAGAACAGTCCCCAGGTCTGCCCGGAAACGCGTACCGCTTTGAAACGGCCAGGTTCCAGACGTTTGCTGGACAGGCGCAGCTCAATGCATTCCGATACCAGTTGCTGAATGCGCGTGCGGATAAGCCCGCGCAAATGCTGGCTGTAGCAGAACACTTCCACCGATTCCGGCGGCGCGGCGTCCTGATGCATTTTACCCAGAATGGTTTTCAGCGCTTCCAGCACCGCCTGCTCGCCGCTGAAATGCAGCGTACGCACTTCATTCCACGAGTTGCGGTAAAGCAAATCAATGCTGCCAACCATGCATTCCTGATTCTGACCGAAGCTGAAAACATCCAGCTTACGGAAATCAAAATGCACGACCTGATTGCGGAATGCTGCAGTCGGATCGTGTTCTAGGTTAACGATAATCGCCAGATGGCGGATTTCGCACGGGCTGTACAACGCTTTTGGCGTCGGTGCCGGTAAACGCAGCGGGAAACTGTGGGACACATCGGCCACCAGTTCGCGCAGTTTAGCGATGTCACACAGACTGCCACTTTTAATGTGCAGGCGCGTGGTCGATGTCAGCAGGCCGTTGAAATACGCCCATGCCACCAGTTTATTCAGGTAACGGTTATATTCCAGCGGCTGATGGCTGACGATAGACTCCATCGACGGCGACTGGTTATACAGGTACCAGCCGGTGCGGTTCGCACGGCCAATCGGCACATGAATGAAGGTTAAATCGTTTTCGGACAGATCAGGTGAAATCTGTGGATTCACCAGCGTGACTTTACCCGGCAGCGCTTCGAATGCGGCGTACAACTTACGGGTCAGCACGCCGATATCCTGCGGGCTGGCGCTGACGCTTAAATTGTTGCGACGGGCAAAGCGAATAAGGTTGCGATAGCTTTGCATCATGGCATCAAGCAGTTCGTTATGCGCTTCGCGCACGCGCTCGATTTTCCAGTTCGCCCGGTTATCCAGGATCGCCAGACGCTCTTCATCCCAACCCCATTCTCCCACCAGCTGGCTGAGAATTTCGCGACGCCATCCCACCGACGCACGGGCGCGGGACAGCTTTTCGCAGACTTTTAAATAGAAACAGCGGCGGACTAAATCAAGGCGGGTGAAATCTTCAATCTGGGTGAGGTAACGGGTCACCCGGTCGAGCATCATACAATATGAATCAAGACCGAAGCAGACGATTTCACCCTGATGCAGACGTTGTTTGATATCCATCGCCAGCAATTGTGTTTTCGGGTATTCCCACGAATAGGTTTCCAGCAGCAGCGTTTTCAGCACCGCTTTGTACGGCGAATCAATACTTTTATAGAGCTGCCAGAGGCTCGCGCCAAAATACTCTTCTGCCGAAAGCGTACTGAGGCCACCGAGATCGAGCCATTCATTAGGCGTCAGCGCGCCCTGTGCATAAAGAGAAAGAACATATTCATCGTAATGCCCTTCTTCTTCGCCCGGCACCATATTCCAGAGAATACGTTTACCGGCCAGACGGACTGCCGTCCGGTAGAATTCGTCGAGCAATAAAATGTGCTGCGTGGAACCACAGTCCTCACCGCCCAGACTGCCGCTTTCATTGTGGCGGAAGCGGTTTTCATCAATCAGGAAGAAACTGACTTCCACGCCCAGCGACGCCGCCCATTTCTCTAACAGGCTGCATTTTTGCTGTAAGCGGTTGCGCTCTTCGTTATCAAGCCAGGACTGGTGGCATACCCAGATATCGAGATCTGAGCTTTGGCTCTGACCAATGGAGGAGGTGCTCCCCATCGAATACACGCCAGTAATCGGCAATTCGCCTTTCGCCAGAGGTTCGAGCGCGCTTCCCCATTTATCTTCGAGGTCATTTAAATAGGTATTTTGGGATTCATCAGGCGTGAAAACGCAGATACCGTGCGGAACCTTACCTTCAAGGTATCCCGGCATCAGAGGGTGATGTTGATGTAGAAAGACGGGAAGCAGCTGGTAGACCTGTTGAAACGCAGGGCCCATTGCTGCCAGTGCACGATCGACTCGTAACTGGTTGATCGCATCCAATCTTTGCTTCAATGTCTCGATGTAGAGGTACAAGACGTTTCGCCTGATTATACAGTGTCTGGAAATAACCCCGTTCCAAATCCGTCATTTATCGTGATGCTTATGCTTTGAACAACCGCGATTGTGCAAATAGTTGACGAATAATTGCTGGAAACGTGATCAATTTAACACCTTGCTGATTGACCGTAAAGAAAGTAACGCACCACAATTACTCTTCCGCTTCTCTGGATTTTACTGCCTGTTCCTGAATGGAACAAATGACCTCCATCATCGTTAACCCTCTTTTACGAATGCCTTCTTACGCTGACAGCTTTCTATTGTCAGTGGTAGGATGGTCGCAGAGACAGTTAAACGGTAACAAACATGTTAGACAAAATCATTCGAATTGCCACCCGGCAGAGCCCTCTGGCTTTGTGGCAGGCACAATATGTTCAAACCCGGCTGATGGCCTGTCACCCCGGTTTACAGGTGGAACTGGTCCCAATGGTCACGAAGGGAGATATCATTTTAGATACTCCTCTGGCCAAAGTGGGCGGCAAGGGTTTGTTCGTTAAAGAGCTTGAACTGGCCATGCTGGATGGACGCGCAGATATCGCCGTACATTCCATGAAAGATGTGCCGGTTGAATTCCCCGAAGGTCTCGGCCTGGTCACTATTTGCGAACGCGAAGATCCGCGCGATGCTTTCGTCTCCAATCATTACGCCAGCCTGGCCGACTTGCCGCACGGTAGCATCGTTGGAACGTCCAGCCTGCGCCGTCAGTGTCAGCTGCGTCAGAAACGTCCTGACTTGCAGATCCGCGATTTGCGCGGGAACGTCGGCACACGTTTATCCAAACTCGATAACGGCGAATACGATGCCATTATTCTGGCCGTTGCCGGGCTGAAACGTCTGGGTCTGGAAGACCGTATCCGCACAGCCCTGACGCCGGAAGAATGTCTGCCCGCTGTCGGACAAGGCGCTGTCGGTATCGAATGCCGCCTTAATGACCAGATCACCCGCGATCTACTCGCGCCTCTGGCGCACCGCGAAACCACAGTGCGCGTGGAGGCCGAACGCGCCATGAATATGCGCCTTGAAGGCGGATGTCAGGTGCCTATCGGCAGTTACGCCGAGCTGGAAGGTAATGAACTGTGGCTCCGTGCGCTGGTTGGCGCACCGGACGGCAGTCAGATGGTGTGTGGCGAACGTCGCGGCCCTTCAGAAAATGCCGAAAGCATGGGTGTTGATCTGGCCGAAGAGTTGCTGGCCAACGGTGCCCGTGAAATTCTGCATGAGGTCTATCAGGGAAACGCCCCGAAATGACCATTCTGGTCACCCGCCCCTCTCCGGGAGGAGAAGCACTGGTCAGCCGGTTGCGCACTTTAGGCCGGGTGGCCTTCCATTCCCCGCTGATTGAATTTGCACCGGGGAACCAGCTCGCAATGTTGCCGAACCTGCTATCCTCATTAAATCAGCAGGATCTGGTGTTTGTACTCTCACAACATGCCGTGAATTACGCCGATCGCGCATTACGTCAGGCCGTGGTTCGCTGGCCGGAGAGCCTCAATTATTACGCGATTGGCCGAACCACCGGCCTGCTTTTTCACCGGGTCAGCAGCCTGCCTGTACTTTATCCGCAGGACGGTGAAACCAGCGAAATGCTGCTCAAGCTTCCGACGCTGCGCCGCCTCGAAGGCAAAAAAGCGCTGATACTGCGCGGCAACGGCGGGCGTGAACTCCTGGCGGAAACACTGACTGAACGGGGCGTCGACGTGACGTACTGCGAGTGCTATCAGCGCAGCCCGATTCATTACGATGCCAGCGAGCAAAGCGCCCAATGGCAACGCGCCGGAATTGACACGCTGGTGGTAACCAGCGGAGAAATGCTGCAACAGCTGTACCAGTTAGTTCCTGATTACTACCGAAACTCATGGTTACTGCGCTGTAATCTGGTGGTGGTCAGCGAACGTTTGGCAACCCTTGCCCGCCAGCTTGGCTGGAGCGCCATTCGGGTTGCCGATAATGCAGATAATGATGCGCTGATCCGCGCATTACAACTACCTGACTAAGGGATGTGCCAAAATGACGGAACAAAAAAATCCTTCCGCTGCGGATGACGAAGTGATGATCTCCAGCGCGGTTGAGAGCCCCCGGCCAGACGCCTCCGGCCGCGACCAGGAGCTGAAATCGTTGCGAAGAAAGCAGCGTACCGCGCCGGTGTTAGGCGCTATCGCAATTATTTTAGTGATTGCGCTTGGCGCGGGCCTTTATTACCACGGCCATCAGCAATCGCTGGCTCAGGCGGCTTCCAACGAAGCGCTTTCTGAACAACTCGATGCCCTGCAAAAAACCCAGCAACAGGATAAACAGCAAATTGCTGCCCTGCTCGCTCAGCAGGACAAAACCCGGCAGGACGCCGAGCGTCAGCAGGCATCATTCGGCCGTCAGCTGAACGAATTGCAGGACAAAGTGGCCAGTATTTCCGGCAGCGATGCCAAAACCTGGTTACTGGCGCAAGCCGACTATCTGGTGAAACTGGCGGGCCGTAAACTCTGGAGCGATCAGGATGTCACGACTGCCGCTGCGCTCCTGAAAAGTGCTGATGCAAGCCTGGCTGATATGAACGATCCCAGCCTCATCGACGTTCGCCGTGCGCTGAACGAAGACGTCGGCAGTTTGTCCGCTGTAGCTCAGGTCGATTTCGACGGCATCATTCTGAAACTGAATCAGCTGTCGAATCAGGTGGATAACCTGCGTCTGGCAGACAATGACACCGACGATTCCCCGATGGACAGCGACAGTTCCAGTTTATCCGGCTCACTGGCCGAATGGCGTCAGAATCTGACCAAAAGCTGGCACAACTTTATGGATGACTTCATCACCATCCGCCGTCGTGATACCAGCGCAGAACCGCTGCTGGCGCCAAATCAGGATGTGTATCTGCGGGAAAATATCCGCTCGCGCCTGCTGATTGCTGCGCAAGCCGTCCCGCGCCATCAGGATGAAGTCTACAAACAGTCGCTGGAAAGCGTATCCACCTGGGTTCGCGCCTACTTTGATACGTCAGATCCGTCGACCAAAGCTTTCCTGGAAGAACTGGACAACCTCAGCCAGCAATCTGTTTCGATGGATGTGCCGGATGAGCTGAAAAGCCAGCCGATGCTGGAAAAACTGATGCAGACCCGCGTGCGTAACCTGCTTCAGCAGCCCGCCGCCGCAACACAGGGGGAATAACGCATGTTACGAGTTTTCGTGCTGTTCCTGATTGTGTTTGCCGGGATCATCGTCGGCCCGATACTGGCCGGCCATCAGGGCTACGTTCTGATTCAGACGGACAATTACAACATTGAAACCAGCGTCACCGGTCTGGTCATCATGCTGGTCGTCCTGATTCTGGTGCTGTTTTTCATCGAGTGGATCCTTCGCCGCGTTCTGCGCACTGGCGCACGAACACGCGGCTGGTTTGCCGGGCGTAAAAGCTCAAAAGCACGCAAGCAGACCAAAGCCGCCATGCTGAAACTGGCGGAAGGCGATCATCGTCAGATGGAGAAATTGCTGGCCCGCAATGCCGATCACGCCGATCAGCCGGTGGTGAATTACCTGCTTGCCGCTGAAGCAGCGCAACAGCGTGGTGATGATATCCGCACGAATCAGTATCTTGAACGTGCGGCAGAAATTGCCGATACCGACCAGATGCCGGTGGATATCACCCGTGTCCGCATCCAGCTGGCGCAAGGTGAAATCCATGCTGCGCGCCACGGCGTTGACCGGTTGCTCGGGCAGTCGCCGCGCCATCCGGAAATTTTACGTCTGGCGGAGCAGGCTTATCTTCGCACCGGCGCTTACGGTTCGCTGCTGGAAATTTTGCCTTCGATGGCGAAAGCGGAAACTCATACCGACGACGAACTGCGTGTTCTTCAGGAACAAGCGTATATCGGCATGATGAACCAGCTGATGGCAGAAGAAGGCAGCGACGGCCTTAAGCGCTGGTGGAAAGATCAGAGTCGCAAGACCCGTCATGAAGTGGCGTTGCAGATCGCGATGGCGAAACATTTGATTGAATGCAACGATCAGGATCTGGCGCAGGAAGTGATTCTCGACGGCCTTAAACGCCAGTATGACGACCGTCTGGTCGCGCTGATGCCTAAACTGCGTTCCGGTAATCCGGAGCAACTGGAAAAAACGCTGTATCAACTGATTAAACAAAACGGTCCGTCGCCGCTGCTGAGCAGCACGCTGGGACAGTTGCTGATGAAGCATGGCGAATGGCTAAAAGCGAGCGAGGCTTTCCGTGAAGCGCTGAAGCAGCGTCCTGATGCTTACGATTACGCGTGGCTGGCTGATGCACTGGATAAACTGCATAAACCGGCTGAAGCGGCTGAGATGCGCCGTGAAGGGCTGATGCTGACGCTCAATAACGATCAGCAACGTTAATCAGAACAGGACTTCACATTATGCAAAAGGCTCCTTTGGGAGCCTTTTTTACGCCTGGTGCAAACCGCACATAAAAAAACACCTGCAATATAAGCAGGTGTATAAAAACAATCAGGTCCAGGACAACAGATGAGTGCCTCACTCAACGTTTTGCCTTCTGGTTGATAACGCATCAGCGTTATCGGTCAGGATGACAATAGGCACTATAAATTGGCTCTGCATCATTCCCAGGTTTATGAAGCCGGAGCAAACATAATGGGTGGAATGAGCATCTACGGCAGGAATAATGCAGGAGGCGTGCCAGTATGGCAAGCGTCTGTTAAAAATTTCCTATTACACTGATAAATAATAGCTTTATTTTAATTTAACACTAACACCCAATTTCTGTGTTGTCAGAAAACGGGCACCAGACTGCGATTCTGTCGCCAGTGAACGACGTATGAGTGTCAGCTTATATGAAGCTTTACTTATCAATAAGATAAGTGTCTCCTGAAAGAGACAGGCATACAGAGAAATGTCGCGGATAAACAACAAGCTGAGTTGAAATACTACAGACGAAAAAAAACCTGCTTTAAAAAGCAGGTTTTTCAAATGTGGTCGGCGAGAGAGGATTACGCGCATCTTCGATGCTTGCCCTGCGGGCCGTTGCTAAAGCAACGTGGTCTCGCTTCGCTCGGCTCAAACCTCCTTCGGAGGTTCTCATCCTCTTTTACTACAGACGAAAAAAAACCTGCTTTAAAAAGCAGGTCTTTCAAATGTGGTCGGCGAGAGAGGATTCGAACCTCCGACCCACTGGTCCCAAACCAGTTGCGCTACCAAGCTGCGCTACTCGCCGATGTCGTGCATCTTACTATTATATGATGCTAACCGCATCATTTAAAATGAATTTTGTGTGTGGTGCGAAGGGAGGGACTCGAACCCTCACATCCGAAGGACACTAACACCTGAAGCTAGCGCGTCTACCAATTCCGCCACCATCGCATGTCACAATCACAAAATCATTTTTAGAGTGGGGTGGCTAATGGGGCTCGAACCCACGACAACTGGAATCACAATCCAGGGCTCTACCAACTGAGCTATAGCCACCATATCTCTAACTAACGTGAAATGTTTAACTCAACAATTCACCGCAACTCTAGCGCAAACTAATGGTGCGCCCGACAGGATTCGAACCTGAGACCTCTGCCTCCGGAGGGCAGCGCTCTATCCAGCTGAGCTACGGGCGCTTAGCGCCGTTGCGGGTGGGGATACTACGGTTTTAACGCCAAGCTGTCTAGTGCTTTTTATCAGAAATATTGCGTTTGATTACGCTTTATCCAATCCGCATTAAAAGTAAGCGCCTTCCCTTCCCCACCCATGACTTACAGCGTTATTTTGCCTTTTCCGCCGTCAGCGCGGCACGCTTATGCATGCCCAGGCCGAAGTATATCAGTGACACCGCCGCGATGAAAATACCGCCTACCAGTAAAGAAACCCGCGTATCCGGGTTAATTGCCATACCCACCAGCACGCACGCCAGGAAAATCAGCGTCAGATAGTTGGTATAAGGGAACAGCACGGATTTGAACGGATGATTTTTCAGTTTCTCTTTATGTGCGTCGCGAAAACGCAGCTGGCTAATCAGCACAACAAACCACGGTACCATGCCCGGCAGCACGCTGGCGCTGTAGACATAAACGAACACTTTCTCCGGATTCGGGATCACATAGTTCAGGCATGAACCCACCAGCAGACATAAAATCGTAATCGCGATGCCATAAACCGGGACGCCGCTTTTTGAAACCCGGCTCAGAAACGAAGGCAACTGGCGGTTCTTTGACAAGGCGTAAAGCATACGTCCGCAGCTGTACATGCCGCTGTTACAGCCCGACAGCGCCGCCGTCAGTACCACAAAGTTGATGATACCAGCCGCAGAGGCAATACCAATTTTCGCGAAGGTTAAAACGAACGGGCTGCCGTGCGTGCCCATTTCGTTCCACGGGAAAATCGTGATGATGACGAAAATCGCGCCCACATAGAAAATCAGGATACGCCACAGGATATTATTGATAGCGCGTTTGAGCGTCACCTGCGGGTTCTTCGCTTCACCGGCAGTAATCCCCACCAGCTCAACGCCCTGATACGACGCCACGACGATACACAGCGCGAAGAGGAACCCTTTCCAGCCACCGGCAAAGAAGCCGCCGTGCGCCGTCAGATTGGCAAATCCCACCGGTTCGCCATGATTACCAAAACCGAAGAAAATGACCGCCAGCCCGACCACAATCATCACAATGATGGTGGTGATTTTGATCAGCGCAAACCAGAACTCCATTTCGCCATAAAGCTTCACGGCGGCGAGATTCGCCGACGCCACAATCGCCACGGCTATCAGCGCCGGGATCCACTGCGGCAGTTCGGGGAACCAGTATTGCGCGTAGACGCCGATCGCGGTGATTTCAGAAATCCCCACCGCTATCCACATAAACCAGTAGCTCCACGCCGTCAGATAGCCGTAGTACGGACCGAGATATTTATGGGCGTAGACCGCAAATGAACCGGCGACCGGCTCCAGATGCAGCATTTCGCCCATCGAGCGCATGATAAAGAAGACGAACACACCGGCCAGAATGTACGCCAGTAACACTGACGGCCCGGCCCATTTCAGGGTGCTTGCCGCGCCCATAAATAATCCGACACCGATGGTGCCACCCAGTGCAATCAGCTCAATGTGCCTCGCTTCCAGCCCCCGGTGTAGTCCACCCTTTTCTTCTTTATTCTCCATAGATCCTCAATTTCTCTCTCATTGTGTTTGCCTTCCGGAATGACCGGAATGTTATTTTTATAGTGATGATGCCCGTATGGGGCGGAAAAACGGCGTTATGTTTCCGTATTTCCCGACGAGTTGCAAACGCCTATTGAGAAAGATAAGCACTGATATGAAAAGCGGACAGGAAACTCATGCAACAGAAGTGAAGAAATGAGAGGTAGCGCGCCGTCCTGAAGATTCAGAACGGCGAAATCATTACAGACGACCGGTATAGTAATAACGGACAAATTTCAGCAGTTTGAGCTGACGGCGCAAACGGCTGGGCTGTAAAATCAGGCGGTATAACCATTCCAGCCCCATGCTTTGCCAGATTTTTGGCGCCCGTTTAACGTGGCCGGTGAAGACGTCGTAAGTCCCACCGACGCCCATATAGAGCGCATCCGGATAAACTTCACGGCAATCGCGCATCAGGATTTCCTGCTTCGGCGAGCCCATCGCCACCGTCACAATTGCAGCCCCGCTGCTTTTGACCCGTTCAAATAAAGCGTTTCGTTGCTCCGGCGTAAAGTAGCCATTCTGGCTGCCGGCAATATTGACGTTCCACTGGGCGCGCAATTTTTCTTCCGTTTGTGCCAGTACGTCAGGTTTACCGCCAATCAGAAAGACCGGCGTGCCTTCACGACCGGCGCGTTCCATCAGCCCTTCCCAGAGATCGGCACCGGCGATACGGGACACCTGCGCCTGTGGATATTTTCGGCGAATAGCCCGCACCATGCTGATGCCGTCGGGATATTTGTATTCCGCCACTTTAATCAGTGCGCCCATTTCCGGATTGCTTTCGATGGTCAGCACTTTCTCGGCATTCATCGCCACCAGCGAACCGGTTTTCACCTGATTTTCGGCAAACAGATAATCAATAAAATGTGCCATATCGCGGAAGCCCCACAGTCGGATCCCGCGAATATCGTATTGTGGAACATTATTCTCAGAGTTCATTCAAATTCCTGCCAGAGTGAGGCTCCATGAGGTTTTTTCTGCGCGGAATTTTGACACGGATATGCCCGGCGGCATCAAACATCCAGTACAGGAGTTTGGCGACAACCAGACACGCGCCGAACACCAGGCAGAAAAACACCACCCGTGAGAAGAAGGAGTCCACGCCTTCACGGGCCAGCACAATCATATTAAAGACCGCACCGAAGCAAAAACTTTGCAAGATAGCGGCTTTATAGCGGTTGGTATCCGCTTTGCCTTTTTCGTACAACCAGTCGAACCATTTCATGATCATGCCCACGGCGACAGCACCCAGCGGAATAAACCACACGCCGCCCATCACCACCAGAGAACCAATCAGGGTCGGAGAAATCGCCAGACCGGAGTGGTTATCGAGCACTTCCCAGGTGAAATAGTTGGCAGAATTGAGCACGATGCCCGGACGGTCATGCCAAAGCCAGGTCGGGATGAAAACGTAGAAATCACGCGCAATTGGCGCAAGACCCTGGAAGCTGATTTTGTCGTAGTTCTGCAACAACAGCCCCAGATTTTCCCACGGAGAAAACGTGTCGCGCGTCAGATACAGGAAAGTATAAATCGCTTCCGGGCCGCTGACGTTCAGGCCATAGCGTTTAAGTGCCAGCCAGAACATGCCGACAATGCCCAGCACGCCCGCCACCGCCAGCATCCACAGGCTGATCCAGCCGCGCACAATGCCGATAAACAAAAACAGCGCAAATGCGATGATGATATTGGCGCGGGTTCCGCCGACGATAACGTAGGTCAGGAAACCAAAAGCCACGGTGCTGGCGAGGAAAAAAAGCCAGCGGCGGACGTCCGGTTTGATGAAAAACACCACCAGCATCGCCGGAATGAAGAAGTAAAAGAAGCGCTTAAGCGCCACACCGGAGACATCGCTGGAGAAAATCTGGCTGTAGGATTTCAGCTTAAACAGCAGAAAACCGTTGTGCATAAAGAAGATGGAAACTGTGACGACTGCAATCAGCGCCAGCAGCATCCAGGTCAGATGGGTTTCGACCCGGTTCATCGTAAACAGCGGTCGTGAAGGACCGTCGCGTTTAGCCTTCAGCCGCGTTTTGTAGCAAACGTAATAAATGCCATAGAAACAGGTCGCGGCCAGCATGGCCTGCAACAGATTTTCCACCGGCACCACTTTGACGTCAAACTGGAAAACCAGCAGACAGGTCAGCGGAAAACCAAAGTAGAACGTCAGCAGATACAGTAACGAAAATAAGACGTTAAAGTTGAAACGCACGCGCCGGAACTCTTTGTACGTCAGCGTGAGAATAAACAACAGCGACAGCACGTAAACGACGGTCAGGCCGCCTAATTGTGCCAGCGTCATGACGTTTCTCCCGCCGCGAGCAGTAATGCCTGCTGCCAGCCCGAAATATAGTTCGGATTAAAGAAGGCGATGTTTTTGCGATCGGCATTCAGTAACTGACGCCGCGCTTCAGCGACCACTTTTTCATCCAGCATATCACCGTAGAAAAGCACCGGCAGATGTTGCTCGGCCAGATCCTGCCAGAAAGGATTCTGACGGCTGACGACAAACGGCACGCCGAACTGAATCAGAAGGCATTGCGTCCCGATACCCTGCTGACGGTCGAAAATAAAATAGCCCAGCGAGCAACGACGCAACACATTCAGATAATCGTCGAACGCCATGGCGCCGGTCATCAGGTCAACATTTTCGGGCGCAAACAGCGTTAATGCTTCAGTGCGAACCTGCTCAATATAAGTCTGATTATCCGCCGGATATCCCATCGGGATAATCACGCGGATACCGCTGCCGAACTGCTGATGCAGCGAACGCAGTGCTTCAATGTGGCGGTTACTGCGGTCACCGGAATTCCCCACCAGCACTGTCATCGGCCCTTCGGGTTCCGGCAGATCAGCGGGTTGGGTCAGCGTCGGATCCATCCGCGTCGGAAAATACAGTAAAGAAGACGGCGTACGCGGGTAGCGCTGATGGAAATAAATCAGGTCGCCTCGCGTGGCAAAGACATGCCCGATACGTCCCTGCGCCAGGCGGCGCATGAAATAAAACAGGCGGAATTTCAGACCTCCGGCAGATTCATACAAATCTGCACCCCAGATATGCCAGTTCGCCTGCGAGGCTTTAATTTTGCCCGTCAGCAGCGCGAGCCAGAGCGTGGGATTAAATTGCCCATGGAAGAAAAAGTGGTGCGTCCGGTCTTGCGCGCGGGAAATCACCGCCGCCGCCAGCGTTTTTTTGTCCGGATAAACCCGAATGTCCAGGCGCGTAAACTCAGCAAACGCCGAAGCATCCGCCGCCGCGACCATAAAATGACAAATCCGCTTTTCAGGCGTGCATTCGGCCAGCACGTCGTTGAAAAAGCGCAGTACGGTTACATTATGATGAGGGATGTCAGATCCCAAAACGTGAATCAGCGTTGTCATGCTCGTCTACGATAGATAACAAATACAGTGCAGCACGCGGCAAAATAGACGATATACGTCGCCATATACGCCTGCGCGGCGCCCAGAGAACCGTGAACCGGGATCAGCCAGTGTGAAAAACCGGTCAGCAGCGCGAACTGACTGATTTCTGTCAGCACATAAAAGCGCAGAGACGCGCGGGCAATCACCAGATACCCAAAAACATACGAGCCTACTTTCAGTATATCGCCCACCAGTTGCCAGGCGAACAAATCGCGCATCGCGATAAATTGTTTTGAAAACAACAGCCAGATAGCAAAATCGCGCAGTAACCAGACCGTGAAACTGACTGCGGCCACGACGGGGATGACAAATTTCAGCGACTTCACGATTTCCCGGGAAATATCCCGTTTATCGGTCAGCCGGGATAATGTGGGCAATAAATACACGCTGAATGAGGCGGTGATAAATTGCAGATAAGCATCCGAAATACTGCTGACGCCCTGCCAGATCCCCACATCTTTCCAGCTGTAATGTTCAGCCAGCAGATTTCGCATCATCACATACGCCACCGGGATCGTGACAGAAGTGATCAGCGCCATCAGCGTAAATTTGCCGAGATGGCTGGCAATAAAACGATCCCAGCCCGGTTTTAAGTATTCCAGCGGAAAGGATTTGCGCTTCCACAACATACCAGCCGCGGGCAGGATGACCAGCGCAGGCACCAGCGCCAGACCGGCCAGCGCGCCTTCGTAACCGCCCAGTTTGAAGCAAGCCAGATAAGCGACTAAACCAATCAGACTTCCGCCAATCACCGCCAGCGCGTTGCCCATCGCGTCGCGATACCCTTTCAGGATTGCCTGAAAATAGTTGGCATAGGCGATGCCCATCTGGATAAAGGCCACGGCGCGAACGACCGCCTGATAGCGCTCATGCCCGAACAGACCGCTACTGATCGGCGCAGCGAGCAGCAGAAATATCGCCGCCAGCAGAGTGGAGAAACCTAAAATCAGCGATGATGACGTCCCGAGCACGGCTTTAAGGCGCTCAGGATTATCATGGTGTTCGGCAACGTATTTGGTGACGCCATTGAAGATCCCGGCACCGGACAATACGCCCAACACCGTGACCATCTGACGGAAATTCCCCGCCTGCCCCACGCCCTCCGGCCCGAACGCCACGGCCAGCAATTTGACTACCAGCAATCCGGTGCCGATTTTAATCAGCGTGGAACCGGCGGTCCAGACTGACGCTTTTGCCAGCGACATGTCAGGCGAAGTATTGCAGCATGACCGCAATCACGGTGCGCTGGGTGTCGTCGGTCATGTTGTAGAACAACGGCAGGCGCACCAGACGCTCACTTTCCTGCGTGGTAAAGCAGTCGGTGCCAGAGAAACGCCCGAAGTTTTCGCCAGCCGGACAGGCATGCAGCGGAATGTAATGGAATACGGTGAGGATATCTGCCGCTTTCATATGACGGATGAACGCATCGCGATCTTCGATATCGTTCAGTCGAACATAGAACATGTGGGCGTTTTGCACACATTCCTGCGGAATAGCCGGAAGCTGGATACGTCCCGCATCGGCCAGATCCTGCAAGGCTTCATAATACTGATTCCAGATAGCCAGACGGCGCTGATTAATCTTTTCAGCGGCATCCAGATTTCCCCACAGATACGCGGCCTGCAAATCAGACATCAGATAGCTGGAGCCGATATCGCGCCAGGTATATTTATCCACCTGCCCGCGGAAAAACTGGCTGCGGTTGGTGCCTTTTTCGCGAATGATTTCAGCACGATCAATCAGCGCCGGATCGTTGATCAGCGTCGCACCGCCTTCGCCGCCTGCGGTGTAATTTTTCGTTTCGTGGAAACTGAAACAGCCGATGTGGCCGATCGTTCCCAGTGCCTTGCCTTTGTAAGTCGACATCACGCCCTGCGCGGCATCTTCCACCACGAACAGATGATGCTTTTCAGCCAGCGCCATGATGGCGTCCATTTCACAGGCCACGCCTGCGTAATGCACCGGCACAATCACTTTGGTTTTAGCCGTAATCGCCGCTTCAATCAGGGTTTCATCGATATTCATGGTGTCCGGGCGGACATCCACAAAGACGATTTTCGCGCCACGCAGAACAAACGCATTGGCGGTCGAGACGAACGTGAAGCTCGGCATAATCACTTCATCGCCGGGCTGGATATCAAGCAGCAATGCGGCCATTTCCAGCGACGCCGTGCAGGACGGCGTCAGCAATACTTTCGGGCAGTTAAAATGCTGTTCGAACCATTTCTGACAGCGCAGCGTGAATCCGCCATCGCCGCAAAGTTTGCCGCTGTTCATCGCCTCGCGCATGAAATCAATTTCAGTGCCAACAATCGGCGGCGCATTAAAAGGGATCATCGTTTCACCTGTACAGCCAGTACGCCGTGCGTGTGACTTTGCCACCGCTGGCGAGATAAAGGTTTAAAGCCGGAAGGTTGCCGGTTTGTGTCGCGACGTGAAGACGCGAAACGCCCTGACCGGCACACCATTGTTTCGCAGCCGCCATTAATGTCTTGCCCACTCCCCGCCCCTGACATTCAGGTTTGACGGCCAGCAGGCCAATTCTTGCTTCGCCCTTGGCTAGCTGGCGCAGCGTCACAAATCCGCTCGCGTCATCGGCCCACAGGCAAAGATGGTCGAATGTGCCCAGCACCGCTTTTTCCGCCCACATTGCGTAAAATCGCGCGCTGTCATCCGGCTGATACCACGGAGACCGAAAACGGCTCAGGCGAAATGCCTGACGGGCGATCGTCACCACGTTTGCAATATCTTCCGGCACCGCCAGACGCCCGGCGGGCAACGCGATATCCTGCGCACTCACCGCGACGCACACATCGGTTTCACCTTCGGCCAGACGAAAGCCGAGCGCGGACAGCGCATCCAGCATTTCGGTCTGATCCGCATCCACTTTTGCCTGCACCAGCGCATATTGCGCCAGCGCCTCAGGCGTCACGACGGTTTCCACCGACGCATCCAGGCTCAATTTGGCACTGCGCAACTGGAAGAAATCGCTCTCCCAGTCGAGCGGTTCAATATTGCCGTGGACGTGCAGGCTCACCGCCACACACCTTTGGTGTCTACGATCCAGGACTGGCGGATCGCGCTGGCCGGGATCGCCTTAAACGAGGTGTGATCAACCAGCATCACCAGCAGATCGGCGTCTTTCAGGGCATCATCCAGAGAATGCAGTGTCACTTTTTCTGCCAGCGATGCCGGAAGCTGATGAACATTCGGTTCAACGGCCCAGGTCTCGCCTGCATGCCAGTCGGCAATCAGGTGGGTGACTTCTACGGCAGGGCTTTCGCGCAGGTCGTCGATATTCGGTTTAAACGCCAGACCAAAGCAGGCGATTTTGATTTCAGAAGCGCGCTTGCCGGTGGTGGTAAGGCAATCGGCCAGCGCGGCCTTCACGCGATCAACCACCCAGTGCGGTTTGCTGTCATTCACTTCGCGCGCCGTACGGATGATCCGCGCAAGCTCAGGGTTCTGCGCCACAATAAACCACGGATCGACCGCGATACAGTGGCCGCCAACACCCGGTCCCGGCTGTAAAATATTCACGCGCGGATGACGGTTTGCCAGGCTGATCAGCTCCCAGACATTAATGCCCTGCGCATCGCAAATCAGTGAGAGCTCATTAGCGAAAGCAATGTTGACGTCGCGGAAGCTGTTTTCGGTCAGCTTGCACATTTCCGCCGTACGCGAATTCGTAACCACACATTCTCCTTTCAGGAAAATGTTGTACAAATCACTGGCGCGCTGCGAGCACACGGAGGTCATCCCGCCAAT
Organism: Rahnella sp. BIGb0603; assembly: GCF_024808755.1. NCBI lineage: Bacteria > Pseudomonadati > Pseudomonadota > Gammaproteobacteria > Enterobacterales > Yersiniaceae > Rahnella > Rahnella sp. BIGb0603. The sequence continues at coordinate 98,248 of NZ_JANUEX010000012.1, forward strand.
CACGCGGTCATTTTTGATCAGCTCAACCATCACCTGGCCCGGCAAAACGCGTTCAGGGCAGTAAGCAATATTGATATCCGCCTGTTCACCCGCCTGTTGCGGGAAGCTCAGATCCGGGCGAACTTCGGCCAGCCATGCTGCCATTTGTTCTGTCGCGCCGACCGGAGACGTAGATTCCAGAATGATCAGGTCACCCTTTTTGAGTACCGGCGCCAGAGAGCGCGCGGCGGATTCCACGTATTTCATATCCGGCAGATGATCGCCCATAAAAGGCGTCGGCACGGCGATCAGGAAAGCATCCGCAGGTTCGGGCTGAGTGACGGCGCGGAGGAAACCGTCTTCTACCGCCTGTTTTACCAGCGTGTCGAGATCGGGTTCAACGATATGAATGGCGCCACGGTTAATGGTCTCAACCGCGTGCTGATTGATGTCCACCCCCACGACTTTTTTCTGGCGTGAGGCGAAGGCGGCAGCCGTCGGCAAACCGATGTAACCCAGTCCGATTACAGAAATAGTATTGAAATTCATGGTCATACCCGATGATTTTTTAATGCATCAAGAATATGGCGACACGCGTGTCCGTCACCATAAGGATTGTGCGCCCTGCTCATGCTGTTGTATTCGTTTTCATCGCTCAGCAGACGGTTCACTTCCTTAACAATTTTTGCAGGATCAGTCCCGACCAGACGTACCGTACCGGCATCAACGGCTTCCGGACGCTCTGTGGTTTCCCGCATCACCAGCACCGGTTTCCCCAGTGAAGGCGCTTCTTCCTGCACACCGCCCGAATCCGTCAGAATCAGATAGGCTTTATCCATCAGATAAACGAAAGGCAGATAATCCTGCGGGTCGATTAACACGATGTTGTCGATGCCCGCCAGAATACGGTTTACCGGCTCACTGACGTTAGGATTGAGGTGCACCGGATACACAATCTGAACATCCGGATGCTGGCGGGCGATATCGGCCAGCGCCGAGCAAATCCGCTCAAAACCGCCGCCAAAACTTTCACGGCGGTGACCCGTTACGAGGATCAGTTTTTTACTGGCATCGAGGAACGGATAGGTATTGGCCAGCTGCTGCGCCAGAGACGCATCGCTGTTAAAGCGATCACGGACCCACAACAGCGCATCAATCACCGTATTGCCGGTGACGAAAATGCGGCTTTCAGGAATATTTTCCCGCGTCAGATTCGAACGGGCGTTTTCCGTCGGGGCAAAATGCCAGCGCGCAAGATGACCGGTCAGCAGGCGATTGCCCTCTTCCGGCCACGGCGAAGAAAGATCACCTGTGCGCAGACCGGCTTCGACATGACCGACCGCAATCTGATGATAAAAAGCCGCCAGACTCGCGGACAGCGTCGTGGTGGTATCGCCGTGAACCAGCACGACGTCCGGTTTAAATTCATCAAGCACCGGCTTCAGGCCGGTCAGAATACGGCTGGTGATTTCCGTCAGACCCTGCCCCGGTTTCATAATATTGAGGTCATAATCGGGCGTAATCTCAAACAGACGCAATACCTGATCGAGCATTTCACGGTGCTGTGCCGTGACACAAACTTTAGATTCAAAAGCCGCATCCTGCGACAAAGCAAGCACCAGCGGCGCCATTTTAATGGCCTCCGGACGGGTGCCGAAAATCGTCAACACTTTCACAATGTGTTTCTCTTATTTTTACGACGCGTCAGGGCAACTCCTGCCCCGATTAAACCACCGACAATCCCCCACATGATCATCAGGAACACACGGCGCGGGCTGTCACGTTTTACAGGTTCCTCAGGCGTTCTGAGGTAACGGTAAGTCTGGAATTTCGCGGTCAGCGTCGGGCCTACATTCAGCGTCGACAGCATGGCGCGGTTCTGGTCGTAATCCAGATCATAACCCGGCCCGGAAGCCTGTAATAATTCCAGGCGCGCTTTCAACATAGGCACACCCAGCAGGAACATGTCGGAATCAGGCAGCTCTTCGGCTGGCGTGTCCGTCACGCTTTTGGTGATGTTTTGCTGCTGAGCGATTTTCAGCGCCTGCTCGGTATTATTCACCGTACGTTTGAAAATGCTCTGCGCCACTTCTTCCTGGCGTTTGACCTGCGCTTTCATCGACTGCGTCCGGGCAGCCCATGCGCCCTGCAACTCATCGTAAAGATGCTGCGCCGCGCGCTGGCTGGCGAAATTAACATACTGACGCAAAAGTTTGTTGGCATCAGCGGCATCTTCCGCCGTCAGTTTCACAATGTCGTTCGGGACTTTCATTGCATCGCGCGGTGTGAACTGAATATCGTTAATCAGATCATCGAGCAAAACGGCATCCGCGCGCGCATCATTTTCCAGGCGCTGCTTGTAATAAGGGCTTTGCAGCCAGAAATCACGACGTGTGTCGTAAGCGGCCAGCTGCATCACAAATTCATTATAGGATTCATCAGAGATCGGCGGACGACCGGTATCCGACGGCAACGCAGTGCGCACATCCAGATTACGCAGGAACTGCGCTTGTGAGAAATAAGACGAGAGATTGTTCACGGTGGGACGGTCGGTAATGGCCGTCGAGCTCCACTCCTGTTTCATCAGATAAGAGGAGCCCAAAGCCACTAACGCGAACAGTATTGCCAGGCCCGCAATCCAAAATTTACCTTTCCATAAGGTGCAGCACAAACCACGAATATCGAGTTCATTTTCGATGTCACGATCATTCTGGTTTCTTATCATTTCTGGTTTATCCACAGCCAGTATGCCCTTGTGTAAAAGATGAATTATTGAGGAGATGAACGGCGCAAACGCCTTTTAAGACGTTTGATAAACCGGGCCACGCGCCAGGCGTGCTTGATGCAAACGCCGTACAACAGGAAAGCGACAAAGAATAAAGCCAGCATGACCCATTCAGGCACGAAAGGCAGATGTTCGCCAATCACGCCAACCGCCGCCAGAAGTGCAGCGGCCACGGTAATTAGCATAAAGGCCTGACGGGAAGTAAAGCCGGCGCGCATGATCAAATGATGAATGTGCTGGCGATCGGCAGAAAACGGACTCATGCCTTTGCGCAGACGGCGGTACATGATGGCAACCATGTCCATCAGAGGGATTGCGATAAGCCAGAGTGCGGTTACCGGGTTCATCGGGTGCGTTTCGCCTTGCGTGCTTTGCAGCAGGATCCAGATGACCGTAAAACCAATCAGCGTACTACCCGCATCGCCCATGAACACTTTATAGCGAGGGCCGAAGACGCCCAGATTGAGCAGGATATAAGGCAAAATGGCGGCAATCATGGCGAAGCACCAGAGCGCCAGTTCCATGTGACCACTGCCATACATGATGATGCCTAAAGAACCGAAACTGACGCAGGATAATCCGCCCAGAAGCCCGTCGATACCATCCACCATGTTAAAGGCGTTGATCGCCGCCCAGACGGCAAACAGGGTCACCAGATAGCCGAACGGCCCGAGTGCCATTTCCCATGGGCCGATAAGATGCCCGAGATTACGTAGCGTGAGATTTGCGAAACTCATCATCGCCACGGCCACCACAGCCTGCACCATTGCGCGGGTTTTTACACTGATATCGAAACGGTCATCGAGCGCGCCGACCAGTACCAGCAAGCCCGCGCAGGCGAGATAAAGGTTGCCATGCGGAATGACATAGCTGGTGATAAGAAAGGCGAAACAAACCCCTGCATACACAGAAATACCGCCGACCAGCGGGATCAAACCCTGATGGCGTTTGCGAAAATTGGGTTTATCTACGAGTCCGATTTTATTCGCCACCTTCCGGGCAACGAACAGAAACAGGAATGAAAATACGAAAACAATGGCAAGCTCAGTACTCATATTGAGTAAATTCACAGTTAAGAGATCTCTTCTGCAAAAATAAGGTGCGTGGAATCGAGAGCATCATAAACCTCACAGCCTTAAATCAAATCCTATGGTGACAGTTATGGTTTTGTCTCAGGCAAGACCTTATCTGTTGCCATTTCTTGGGCAGTAAACCGATAAAATAAAGAAAGGGCACTGGAAAAACCATCAGCTATTATCCGAATAGTCTGACAATTTCACCAAAGTAGCATTATGGTAGCTACCAAAAGCAAAAAACGCCACGGCTTAGCGTGGCGTTAGTTTGAGTTTTACACCAAATTACGAACGTTTCATCATATCGAAGAAGTCGTCATTGGTTTTCGTCATGGCGAGTTTGTTGATGAGGAATTCCATTGCATCAATCTCACCCATCGGGTGAATGATTTTACGCAGGATCCACATCTTCTGAAGTTCTTCTGACGTGGTCAGCAGCTCTTCTTTACGGGTACCAGAACGATTGTAATCAATCGCAGGGAATACGCGTTTCTCAGCGATTTTGCGCGCCAGATGCAATTCCATGTTGCCGGTACCTTTGAATTCTTCATAGATAACTTCATCCATTTTAGAACCGGTATCGACCAGCGCAGTAGCGATGATGGTCAGGCTTCCGCCCTCTTCCACGTTACGTGCTGCACCGAAGAAACGTTTTGGACGGTGTAAGGCGTTAGCATCCACACCACCGGTCAGAACTTTGCCTGATGACGGAACCACGGTGTTGTAAGCACGAGCCAGACGGGTAATGGAGTCCAGCAGGATGATGACGTCTTTCTTGTGCTCAACCAGGCGTTTGGCTTTTTCGATGACCATTTCAGCCACCTGAACGTGACGGGATGCCGGCTCATCAAAGGTAGAAGCGATAACTTCACCTTTAACCAGACGCTGCATCTCGGTCACTTCTTCCGGACGTTCGTCAATCAGCAGAACCATCAGCACACAGTCAGGATGATTGTACGCAATGCTTGTCGCGATATTTTGCAGCAGCATGGTTTTACCCGCTTTCGGCGGAGCAACAATCAGACCACGCTGGCCGCGGCCAATCGGAGCAGCCAGATCCAGTACACGCGCGGTTAAATCTTCCGTTGAACCATTACCACGTTCCATACGCAGACGGGAATTTGCATGCAGAGGGGTTAAGTTTTCGAACAGGATTTTGCTGCGGGCGTTTTCTGGTTTGTCGTAGTTAACTTCGTTAACTTTCAACAGGGCAAAATAACGTTCACCTTCTTTAGGTGGGCGGATTTTACCGGAAATGGTGTCGCCAGTGCGAAGGTTGAAGCGGCGAATTTGGCTTGGTGATACGTAGATGTCGTCGGGGCCTGCGAGGTAGGAACTGTCTCCGGAGCGGAGGAAACCAAATCCATCCTGCAATATCTCCAGTACGCCATCACCGAAGATGTCTTCTCCGCTTTTCGCATGCTGCTTCAATATTGAAAAGATAATGTCTTGCTTGCGCATGCGGGCCTGGTTTTCCAGCCCCATATTTTCGCCGAGTGCAATCAGGTCAGAGACCGGCGTATTCTTTAATTCGGTAAGATTCATAATGGTGGGTTCTTAAACTCGGGGTATGTCTCGAACATCTGTCGTGAATGGGTATGGCAGGGTCATCCATGCCTGTTTATTGTATGACACTTCAAATCACAGCTTTGAAATCCAGCCGCAGGCAGTCGCTCGCGGGCGATATTCTAGAGGGGCAATGATATTGAAGGTGTCTTAAAGCCGATTTTTGTTAAAACCGTTAGATGGTCAAGCACAGTGCCAGTTCAATTTAATTATTATTCAAAGAAACTTTATAGGCAGATGTTTTTGACACAACAGAGTAAAACGTAAGAATCAAACTACAGGTAAGCTCTATTTGCAGTAAGCGTAAACTTAGCACGCTTCTTGACAGGCGTCTAGCGGACAATGTGAAAAACACGGCAGCCCGCTAAACACCTGGCTTTGGTCATCCCGACCGATTACAGATTAGCTGTTAAGAACTCTTTCAGCTGACCTTTCGACAGTGCGCCAACTTTAGTTGCTGCGACTTCGCCGCCTTTAAATAACAGCAGGGTAGGAATACCACGGATGCCGTATTTAGGTGCAGTACCTGGGTTTTCATCAATGTTCAGCTTCGCGATGGTCAGCTTGCCTTCGAACTCAGTGGCAATTTCATCCAGAATCGGAGCGATCATTTTACAAGGACCACACCACTCTGCCCAGAAATCGACCAGTACCAGCCCTTCAGCTTTCAATACGTCGTTGTCGAAACTGTCATCGGTCAGGTGAATAATTTTATCGCTCATGTTCTACTCCAAAGGATTATCTTTACCTTGTTGATGTAGCATTAACCAACAGTAGGTTGACTTTATTTCACCGGATACGCTTTCGTAAAGCAATAGTTAGCTGATATTCTACCACACTATGAGCAAAACACACTTGACCGAACAGAAGTTTTCCGACTTCGCCCTGCACCCGCTGGCAGTAGAAGCCCTTGAAAAGAAAGGGTTCCATTACTGTACGCCTATTCAGGCATTGGCATTGCCGATCACGCTCGCTGGGCGTGATGTTGCAGGTCAGGCGCAAACCGGTACCGGCAAGACGCTGGCTTTTTTGGCGTCTACTTTCCATTATCTGCTTTCTCACCCTGCTGCGGAAGGTCGTCAGACTAACCAGCCGCGTGCCTTGATCATGGCACCTACGCGTGAACTCGCGGTGCAGATCCACTCCGACGCCGAAGCATTATCTGAATCTACCGGGCTGAAATTAGGTCTGGCCTATGGCGGCGACGGTTACGATAAACAGCTTAAAGTGCTGGAAAGCGGCGTGGACATCCTGATCGGAACCACCGGCCGTTTAATCGATTACACAAAACAGAACCACATCGACCTGGGCGCGATTCAGGTAGTGGTGCTGGATGAAGCAGACCGCATGTTCGATCTGGGCTTCATCAAAGATATCCGCTGGATCTTCCGCCGGATGCCACCTGCGACTCAACGCCTCAACATGCTGTTCTCAGCAACCCTTTCCTATCGTGTGAAAGAACTGGCGTTCGAAAACATGAATAATGCCGAGTCGATTGAGATCGAACCGGAGCAAAAAACGGGCCACCGTATTAAAGAAGAACTCTTCTACCCTTCGAATGAAGAGAAAATGCGCCTGTTACAGACGCTGATTGAAGAAGAATGGCCAGACCGTTGCATCATTTTTGCTAACACTAAACACCGTTGTGAAGACGTCTGGGGCCATCTGGCAGCCGACGGTCATCGCGTAGGTTTACTAACCGGCGATGTCCCGCAGAAAAAACGCCTGCGCGTTCTGGAAGACTTCACCAAAGGCACGCTGGATATTCTGGTTGCGACTGACGTTGCAGCCCGTGGTTTGCACATTCCTGCCGTTACGCACGTCTTTAACTATGATCTGCCTGACGACTGTGAAGACTATGTTCACCGTATTGGTCGTACCGGCCGTGCGGGTCTGAGCGGTCATTCCATCAGCCTGGCTTGTGAAGAGTACGCGCTGAACCTGACGGCAATCGAAACCTACACCGGTCACAGCATTCCTGTCAGCAAATACAGCAGCGAAGCGCTGTTAACTGATTTACCTGCGCCGAAACGTCTGGCTCGCTCTCGTACCGGAAACGGTCCGCGTCGTAACAGCAATTCGTCTTCACGTCGCAGCAGCGCACCACGTAGCAACCGTAAACGTCCGGGCTGATAACCTATGCTAAGCTCCACCTCACTCTATGCAGCAATTGATTTGGGCTCTAACAGCTTTCACATGCTGGTTGTTCGTGAGGTGGCAGGCAGTATCCAGACCCTCGCCAGAATTAAGCGCAAAGTGCGTCTGGCTGCCGGTCTGGATAAGCAAAACCTGCTTTCTCAGGAAGCCATGCAACGTGGCTGGCAATGCCTGAAGCTGTTTTCCGAAAGATTGCAGGATATTCCCCGCGAACAAATCCGCGTCGTTGCCACCGCAACGTTGCGGCTTGCCAGTAATGCGGACGAATTTTTGAGGAAAGCTCAGGAAATTCTCGGTTGCCCGATTCAGGTCATTGCCGGTGAAGAAGAAGCCCGTCTGATTTATCACGGCGTTGCCCATACCACGGGTGGCCCGGATAAACGTCTGGTCGTCGATATTGGCGGCGGCAGTACAGAGCTGGTCACTGGTATCGGCGCACAGGCCACCACGCTTTTCAGCCTTTCGATGGGCTGCGTGACCTGGCTGGAGCGCTATTTTACCGACCGAAATCTGGCAAAGGAAAACTTCGATCAGGCCGAACAGGCCGCGACCGACATGATCCTTCCGATAGCGCCTCAACTGATCGCCAATGGCTGGCAAATTTGTGTTGGTGCTTCCGGCACCGTTCAGGCGCTTCAGGAAATCATGGTCGCTCAGGGTATGGATGAGCGCATTACGTTGCCGAAACTTCAACAGCTCAAACAGCGTGCGATTCAGTGCGGAAAACTGGAAGAGCTGGAAATTGAAGGCCTGACGCTTGAACGTGCGCTGGTTTTCCCAAGCGGTCTGTCGATTCTCATCGCCATTTTCAAAACCCTGAATATCGAAACCATGACGCTGGCCGGTGGCGCACTGCGTGAAGGTCTGGTTTACGGCATGCTGCACCTGCCGATTGAACAGGATATTCGCCAGCGCACATTGCGAAATCTGCAACGCCGCTATCTGCTTGATAATGAACAGGCACAGCGCGTAGCACAGCTTGCAGAGAACTTTTCGTTGCAGGTGTCACAGGAATGGAAGCTCGATGCCCGCGCCCGTGAGCTGCTGAATAGCGCCTGTTTGATCCACGAAATCGGGCTGAGTGTTGATTTCAAAAAAGCGCCGCAGCACGCAGCCTATCTGATCAGTCATTTAGACTTACCGGGCTTTACGCCGGCGCAGAAAAAACTGCTGGCGACGCTGTTGCAAAACCAGAACGGGACGCTCGATTTACCGTTGCTCAATGAGCAAAACGCCGTCCCGCCGCGTCAGGCACAACGTCTTTGTCGCATTCTCCGGCTTGCGATTATCTTTGCCAGCCGTCGCCGCGACGACACGTTGCCTGCCGTGCGTTTACGGGCAAATGATGATGAACTGAATGTGATTGTGCCGCAGGGCTGGCTGGCTCAGCATCCGTTACGGGCAGAAGAGCTGGAACAGGAAAGCCACTGGCAAAGTTATGTCCACTGGCCGCTGTTCGTCGAAGAACAGCTCTGATTTTTTTCGTAAAAAAACGCACCGAATGAGGCAGGGCTTATCCCCTGCCTTTTCTTTGCCTGTCAGTTTCCGCCTTTGGCTTTCGCCAGTTGTTCACGGATTTTCTCCAGATGGCTTTGCCCTTTCACCATACGCTCCTGCGCACTGACCACTTTACGCTCACTTTCCCAGGCCAAATCATCCTGCGGCAGTTCCATCAAGAAGCGGCTGGGTTCCGGACGAATTAATTCCCCGTACTGGCGGCGTTCACGGCAAAGGGTAAAAGTCAGCTCTTTTTGGGCGCGGGTAATGCCCACATACGCCAGACGCCGTTCTTCATCGACATTGTCTTCATCGATGCTGCTCTGATGCGGCAACAATCCTTCTTCCATGCCGACCAGAAACACATACGGGAATTCCAGACCTTTCGAAGCGTGCAGCGTCATCAGCTGAACCTGATCCAGTTCTTCGTCACTTTCACCACGTTCCATCATGTCACGCAGCGTAAAGCGCGTGACCACCTGAGTGAGCGTCATCGGCTCATCCAGATCGGTACCTTCAAGCATTTCGGTCATCCAGCTGAAAAGCTGATTGACGTTTTTCATGCGCATTTCGGCCGCTTTCGGGCTCGGCGAGGTTTCGAACAACCAGCTTTCGTAATCGATGCCGTGGATCAGATCCCGTACCGCCGCAACCGGTTCGCGTTCGGCCAGTTCAGAAATAGTGCCCATCCAGTGCGTGAACCGTTGCAGTGATTCCAGGCCACGCCCAGTCAGATACTGGCTCAGCCCCATATCGAAACTGGCTTTGAACAAACCTTTGTTACGCTGATTTGCCCACTCACCCAGTTTCTGCAACGTCGCTGCACCGATTTCACGACGCGGTGTATTCACAATACGCAGGAAAGCGCTGTCATCGTCAGGGTTAGTCAGGACGCGCAGATAGGCAAGCAAATCTTTAATTTCAGGCCGCGAGAAGAACGACGTGCCGCCGGAAATGCGGTACGGAATGCGGTTCTGCATCAGCATTTTTTCAAACAGGCGTGACTGGTGGTTACCGCGATACAAAATCGCGTAATCGCCATAACCGGTCTTGTTGATAAAGTGATGCGCAATCAGCTCGCCAACCACGCGCTCGGCTTCGTGATCTTCATTGTTGGCGGTCACCACTTTTAGCGTTTCGCCGTAACCCAGCTCAGAGAAAAGCCGCTTCTCGAACACATGCGGGTTGTTGGCGATCAGGATGTTAGCCGCTTTCAGAATGCGCTGCGAGGAACGATAGTTCTGTTCAAGCTTAACGACCTGCAACTGCGGGAAATCTTCTTTCAGCAGCACCAGGTTTTGCGGCCGCGCACCGCGCCAGGAGTAGATTGACTGATCGTCGTCGCCCACCACAGTGAAACGTGCGCGGTTGCCAACCAGCAGTTTCACCATCATGTACTGACTGGTGTTGGTGTCCTGATATTCATCGACCAGCAGATAGCGCAGTTTGTTCTGCCAGCGCTCGCGCACTTCTTCATTCTTCTGCAACAGCAGCGTCGGCAGCAGGATCAGGTCATCGAAATCGAGGATATTACAGGCGCGCATATGGTCATGATAAAGCCCGTAGCAGTGCGCGAAGATCTGATCGCGTTCCGATCGCGCAAGGCCCGCCGCATGGGACGGATCAACCAGATCGTTCTTCCAGTTTGAGATCGTCGAGATCAGCTGTTGCAACAGCGTTTTGTCATTTTCCAGCCACTTCTCGCTCAGCTCTTTGAGCAGCGCCAGCTGATCCTGATCGTCGAACAGGGAGAAATTGGATTTCATGCCCAACGCGGCAAATTCGCGCTTGATGATTTCCAGCCCCAGCGTGTGGAAAGTCGCGATCAGCAAGCCGCGTGATTCTTTACGCCCAAGGGTTTGCGCCACACGCTCTTTCATCTCGCGCGCTGCTTTATTGGTGAAGGTCACAGCCGCAATGTGGCGGGCCTGATAGCCGCATTCACGGATCAGGTGTGCGATTTTATTGGTAATCACCCTGGTTTTGCCGGAGCCAGCCCCCGCCAGAACCAGGCAGGGTCCGGTGACGAATTCGACGGCATGTTGTTGGCTGGGGTTTAATCGCATGGCGTATTTTTGCTCACCTGATGGACAAGGACGGCGATTGTAGCAGAAACGTCGCCTGAGATTGACAGCCTTTACGGTGCAATTTGTGATGTCTGGAATGCAGGCCGGAGTCCACATACGGCGTTGCAGATGTTACATTACGCCCCTGGAAACACTCTCGCATAAAAGGTCTCAATCATGGCAAAAACTGCTGCAGCAATGCATATCCTTGTTAAGGAAGAAGCACAGGCGCTCGATATTCTGGAACAACTGAAGAATGGCGGCGATTTCGAAAAACTGGCTAAAAAACATTCTACCTGCCCGTCAGGCAAAAAAGGCGGCCATTTAGGTGAATTCAAGCAAGGCGCAATGGTGCCAGCTTTCGATAAAGTGGTTTTCTCTGCGCCGCTGATCGAGCCACAAGGCCCGCTGCACACGCAGTTCGGTTACCACATCATTAAGATCCTGTACCGCAACTGAGTTACCGTTCCGGCGCAGTAAAAAGAAAGGGCACCGCATTTTCATGCAGTGCCCTTTTTATTTATCTTCCGAAAACCCGGAAGAATTCGAGTAAGAAGAGGATCAGCTCGCTACTGCGATGCGTTTCATATCAGTCATATAACCACGTAAAGTGCGGCCGATTGACTCGATCGGGTGGTTGCGAATCGCTTCGTTGACGTCACGCAGCTGTGCGTTATCGACCTGCGTTTCTGCAACAGATTTGCCCAAATCACCCGCCTGCAGGGTGGTCATAAACTCTTTCAGCAACGGTACTGCGGCATTAGCAAACAGGTAGTTACCGTATTCTGCGGTATCAGAGATAACCACGTTCATTTCGTACAGACGCTTACGCGCAACGGTGTTGGCGATCAGCGGCAGTTCGTGCAGTGATTCGTAGTAAGCGGATTCTTCGATGATGCCGGAAGCCACCATGGTTTCGAAGGCCAGCTCAACGCCCGCTTTCACCATCGCAATCATCACAACGCCGTGGTCGAAGTATTCCTGCTCAGAAATTTTACCGTCGAACTGTGGTGCATTTTCGAACGCAGTTGCGCCCGTTTCTTCACGCCAGGTCAGCAGGTTTTTGTCGTCGTTCGCCCAGTCAGCCATCATGCCGCGGGAGAATTCGCCGGAGATGATGTCGTCCATGTGTTTCTGGAACAGCGGCGCCATGATCTCTTTCAGTTGTTCGGACAGCGCATAAGCACGCAGTTTCGCCGGGTTTGACAAACGATCCATCATCAGCGTGATGCCGCCTTGTTTCAGCGCTTCGGTGATGGTTTCCCAGCCGAATTGCAGCAGTTTTTCTGCGTACGCTTCATCCACGCCGTCAGCAACCAGTTTGTCAAAGCAAAGCAGAGAACCGGCCTGCAAAATACCGCACAGGATAGTCTGCTCGCCCATCAGGTCAGATTTTACTTCTGCAACGAAAGAAGATTGCAGAACACCGGCGCGGTGGCCGCCCGTTGCTGCTGCCCAGGCTTTAGCAATCGCCATGCCCTCGCCTTTCGGGTCGTTTTCCGGGTGAACAGCGATCAGCGTCGGAACGCCGAAACCACGTTTGTATTCTTCACGAACTTCAGTACCCGGACATTTCGGCGCAACCATCACGACGGTGATGTCTTTACGGATTTGCTCGCCCACTTCAACAATGTTGAAGCCGTGTGAGTAACCCAGCGTTGCGCCATCTTTCATCAGAGGCTGAACCGCTTTAACCACAGCGCTGTGCTGTTTGTCTGGCGTCAGGTTAACGACCAGGTCAGCCTGTGGGATCAGTTCTTCGTAAGTGCCGACTTTGAAGCCGTTTTCGGTCGCTTTACGCCATGAAGCACGCTTCTCAGCAATCGCTTCTGCACGCAGGGTGTAGGAAACATCCAGACCGGAATCACGCATGTTCAGACCCTGGTTCAGGCCCTGTGCGCCACAGCCTACAATCACCACTTTTTTACCTTTGAGGTAGCTGGCTTCGTCCGCGAATTCATCGCGCCCCATGAAGCGGCATTTGCCCAGTTGTGCCAGCTGCTGACGCAGGTTCAGTGTGTTGAAATAGTTAGCCATGTCTTGCTCCGTTCTATCGAGGTAAGTGCTGTTATTTTTTGTTTCACCGGTGAGCCGGTGAACGCCGTGAATTCACTATATGTCATGCGACACATTGCTTAAATTGATATATTACGAAGATGACGTTGCAAAAAATGCAATATACTTCGTTTGACCTTTGCGTAACTAAAAAGCCGGGACTTCTTTATGGATTTGCGTGATCTGAAACTGTTCTTACATCTGGCGGAAAGCCGCCATTTTGGCCGTTCGTCGAAGGCGATGCATGTCAGCCCGTCTACATTATCGCGCCAGATCCAGCGGCTGGAAGAAGAACTCGGCCAGCCGTTATTTCAGCGTGACAACCGCACCGTGCAACTGACCAGCGCGGGTGAACAGCTCAAAACTTTTGCCCAGCAAACGCTGCTGAGTTACCAGCAACTGCGCAGCGGGCTGGATCAGCATGGCCCGACGCTCAGTGGTGAGCTGCATTTGTTCTGCTCGGTCACCGCTGCGTACAGCCACCTGCCCCCTATTCTTGACCGCTTCCGCGCGCAACATCCGCTGGTCGAAATCAAACTGACCACCGGCGACGCCGCCGACGCGGTCGAAAAAGTTCAGTCCACCGAAGCGGACCTGGGGATTGCAGGCCGCCCGGAAAGTCTGCCGGGCAGCGTCGATTTCACGCAGATCGGCGAAATCCCGATGATCCTGATTTCCCCGTCTCTGCCGGGCGCGGTGCGAACGCAAGTCAGCGTGCCACATCCCGACTGGTCACAGATTCCGTTTATCCTGCCGGAACACGGCCCGGCGCGAAAACGTATCGACATCTGGTTCAAACGAAACCGTCTGAGCAACCCGCTGATTTACGCCACGGTGTCCGGCCACGAAGCCATTGTGTCGATGGTCGCGCTCGGTTGCGGCATCGCACTCATCCCCTCGGTAGTCGTTGATAACAGCCCGGAACCGGTTCGCAACCGTATTTCTGTTCTGGATAACGTCACGCTCGGCGCGCCGCTGGAACTGGGCGTCTGCGTGCAGAAAAAAAGGCTGAACGAACCCCTGATCGAGGCGTTCTGGCAATTACTCTGAGCGTCTCAGGATAAAAAAAACGGGACACTTTTAAGGTGCCCCGTTTGATTTTAGCCCGCCAGGAAGAAGCGGAACGCCGGATTATCACTTTCGTTGTGACAGTCATAGCCCAGCGCCGTCAGGTTCTGTTCGAACTCCGGCTCTTGTTCATTGAGCTCAAACGCCGCCAGCACGCGACCAAAATCAGTGCCGTGGCTGCGGTAATGGAACAGTGAAATATTCCAGTGCGTGCCCAGCGTATGCAGGAATTTCAGCAAAGCACCCGGGGATTCCGGGAATTCAAAGCTGTAAAGCCGCTCACGCAGAGGTTTGGTCGGACGCCCACCCACCATATAACGCACGTGAAGTTTCGCCATTTCATCGTCGGACAAATCCACAACCTGATAACCGTCGTGGTTCAGTTCGTCGATAATTTCCTGACGCTCTGCGTGACCGCGCGTCAGACGCACACCGACGAAAATGCAGGCATTGTCCGCATCGGCATAACGGTAGTTAAACTCCGTCACCGAACGGCCACCCAGCAACTGACAGAATTTCAGGAAGCTGCCTTTGCGCTCAGGGATAGTCACCGCCAGCAGTGCTTCGCGTTGTTCGCCCAGCTCGCAGCGTTCTGACACATAACGCAGACCGTGGAAATTGACGTTCGCGCCGGAAAGCACATGCGCCAGACGCTCGCCCTGAATGTTGTGCTGCTGCACGTATTTCTTCAGCCCCGCCAGCGCCAATGCGCCGGAAGGTTCTGCAATCGCACGCACGTCTTCGAACAAATCTTTCACCGCCGCACAGATAGAATCGCTGTCGACAGTGATCACGTCATCGAGATATTCGCGGCACAGACGGAAGGTTTCGTTGCCAATACGTTTTACCGCCACGCCTTCGGCGAACAAGCCGACACGCGCCAGATCCACCGGTTCACCGGCATCCAGCGCCGCACGCAGACAGGCAGAATCTTCGGCTTCGACGCCGATCACCTGAATCTGCGGCATCAGCTGTTTGATAAGCACCGCCACACCGGCGGCCAGACCACCGCCGCCGACGGGAACAAAAACGCGATCCAAATGCGCATCCTGTTGCAGCAGTTCCATCGCCAGCGTGCCTTGTCCGGCGATCACCGCCGGATGGTCAAACGGCGGCACAAAGGTCATGCCCTGCTTTTGCGAAAGCTCAATAGCTTTGCCTTTAGCTTCGTCGAAATTCGCGCCAAACAGCAGGACTTCGCCGCCGAAATTACGCACCGCATCAACTTTGATATCCGCAGTCGCCACCGGCATCACAATCAGAGATTTGATGCCTTTTTTGGTGGCTGAAAGCGCAACACCCTGCGCATGGTTGCCCGCTGACGCCGTAACGACGCCGCGTGCAGCCTGTTCTTCGGTCAGGCTGGCAATCATCGAATACGCACCGCGTAGTTTAAAACTGTGAACAGCCTGGCGGTCTTCCCTCTTCACCAGAATGGTGTTACCCAGCCGGGAAGAGATTTTTTCCATGACCTGCAAAGGCGTCACCTGGGCGACTTCATAAACCGGCGCACGCAGCACGGCACGCAGATATTCTGCGCCGCACGGCTGGTCGGGTAAAGGTTGTGATACCGCCATGACTGTCAGCCTCCCAGCTTAGACTTGTCGCGTACTGCGCCTTTGTCCGCACTGGTCGCCAGCAATGCATAAGCACGCAGCGCCAGAGAAACCACACGTTCACGGTTCTTAGGCGTCCAGGCTTTATCGCCGCGTGCCAGTTCGGCTTCGTGACGCGCTGCCAGTTCCGCCGCCGGAACGTCCAGCACCATTTTGCGGTTTGGAATGTCGATGTCGATGATGTCGCCATCTTCAACCAGTGCAATCAGGCCGCCGCTGCCCGCTTCGGGAGAAACGTGGCCGATGGACAGACCGGACGTCCCGCCGGAGAAACGACCATCGGTGATCAGCGCACACTCTTTACCCAGCCCCATGGATTTCAGATACGTGGTCGGATACAGCATTTCCTGCATGCCAGGCCCGCCTTTTGGCCCTTCGTAGCGGATAACGACCACGTCGCCGGAAACCACTTTACCGCCGAGAATCGCTTCAACTGCGCTGTCCTGGCTCTCATAAACCTTGGCCGGCCCCCGGAACGTCAGGTTGGATTCATCCACGCCTGCGGTTTTAACGATACTGCCCGCTTCGGCGATATTGCCGTAAAGCACAGCCAGACCGCCGTCTTTGCTGAACGCATGTTCCAGAGAGCGGATACAGCCTTCGGCGCGGTCATCATCGAGTGTGTCCCAGCGGCAATCTTGTGAGAATGCCTGTGTGGTACGGATGCCCGCCGGACCGGCACGGAACATTTTTTTCACCGCTTCGTCCTGGGTCAGCATGATGTCGTACTGATCCAGCGTCTGGTTCAGGGTCAGACCGAGAATATTTTTTACGTCGCGGTTCAGAAGGTTGGCGCGATCCAGTTCACCCAGAATCGCCAGTACGCCACCGGCACGGTGAACGTCTTCCATGTGATATTTCTGGGTGCTTGGCGCAACCTTACACAGATGCGGTACTTTGCGTGACAGACGGTCGATGTCGGTCATGTCGAAGTCGATTTCGCCTTCCTGCGCTGCCGCTAACAGATGCAGAACGGTGTTGGTGGAGCCGCCCATCGCGATATCCAGCGTCATGGCGTTTTCGAATGCAGCTTTGCTGGCAATGCTGCGCGGCAAGGCGCTGGCGTCATCCTGTTCGTAATAACGCTTGGTCAGCTCAACGATGCGGCGACCGGCGTTCAGGAACAGGTCACGGCGATCGGCGTGCGTTGCCAGCAATGAACCGTTACCCGGCTGAGACAGACCCAACGCTTCGGTCAGACAGTTCATGGAGTTAGCGGTAAACATACCGGAACAGGAACCGCAGGTCGGACAGGCAGAACGTTCAATTTGCTCACTGTCGGCATCGCTGACGTTCGGGTTTGCGCCCTGAATCATCGCATCAACCAGGTCGAGTTTGATGATTTTGTCAGAAAGTTTAGTTTTACCGGCTTCCATCGGACCGCCGGAAACGAAGATCACCGGAATGTTCAGGCGCAGAGACGCCATCAGCATTCCCGGGGTGATTTTGTCGCAGTTAGAAATACAGACCATGGCATCGGCGCAGTGCGCGTTTACCATGTATTCCACGGAGTCTGCGATCAGCTCTCGTGAAGGCAGTGAATAAAGCATGCCGCCATGGCCCATGGCGATCCCGTCATCCACGGCGATTGTGTTGAATTCTTTCGCCACGCCGCCGGACGCTTCGATTTGTTCGGCAACCAGTTTACCCAGATCACGCAAATGCACGTGGCCCGGAACGAACTGGGTGAAGGAGTTGACGACGGCAATAATGGGTTTGCCGAAATCGTTATCGGTCATGCCGGTGGCGCGCCATAAAGCGCGGGCACCGGCCATATTGCGGCCATGGGTCGTGGTGTGGGAACGGTACTTAGGCATGCTCTGTTCACTCCAAATCATTTCTGTTTAGCGGGCAGCGAAATCGCTACCTGCTGAATTTCTTATTTATCCTCATCATTACCCTAAATCATTCGGGTTGCATCAAGGCGGCAACTGAATGAATCCCCGGGAGCTTACTCAGGTAAGTGACCGGGGTGAATAAAGGCAGCCAACGCAGAAGCAGCCTGAAGGATGACGGGTAATTACTGTGGGTTGATTGGATCCAGCCAACCCCATTTGTCTTCGGTTTTGCCGGTGAACAGGCCAAAGAAGGCATCCTGAATTTGTTTGGTGACCGGACCACGTTTGCCGATGCCGACCTGAATGCCGTCAACGCTGCGAACCGGCGTGATTTCTGCGGCAGTACCGGACATGAAGACTTCATCGGCCAGGTACAGGGATTCACGGGACAGAACCTGCTCGCGAACTTCCAGCCCCATATCTTTCGCCAGTTTAATAATAGCGTCGCGGGTGATGCCCGGCAGAGCGGAAGAGGTAAAAGGAGGTGTAAACAGAATGCCGTCTTTTACTTCGAACAGGTTTTCGCCCGCACCTTCAGAGACATAACCGTGAACGTCGAGAGCGATACCTTCCTGATAGCCGTGGCGACGCGCTTCGCTGCCCACCAGCAATGAAGAAAGGTAGTTACCGCCGGCTTTCGCCGCAGTGGGAATGGTGTTGGCAGCCACGCGGTTCCAGGAGGACACCATCGCATCGATGCCCTGCTCCAGCGCTTCTTCACCCAGATACGCGCCCCACGGGAAGGCCGCGATGATCACGTCAGTTTTGTAGCCGTCCGGCGGGTTAACGCCCATACCGACATCGCCAACAAACACCAGCGGACGGATATACGCGCTGACCAGATTGTTTTTGCGCAGAGTTTCGCGGCAAGCCTCCATCAGCTCATCCACGCTCTGAGAAACCGGCATACGGTAGATTTTTGCGGAATCGCGCAGACGCTGCATGTGTTCACGGTGACGGAATACGACGGGACCTTTATGGGAGTCGTAGCAACGCACGCCTTCAAATACGGAAGTGCCATAATGCAGTGCGTGTGACATGACGTGAACTTTTGCTTCTGCCCACGGAACCATCTCGCCATTGAACCAAATGTAATCAGCTTTCTTCGTCATTCTCTCGTTCCTTTACTCACGCATTCGCGCGTATTTGTTGTGATGTATGTTGCTGGATCTCGACACAAGCGACATCCATAAGTTTGCGTAACTGTGAAGACAGTAAATCTACCGGACGCTGGCTGGCAACGGTCAATTCGATATTTATGTTTTCCGCATTGACCATCGGGGTCATGTTCATTGCGCACACCTGGAAACCACGGTGGCGGACAACGCGTAATACGCGTTCTAACATTTCAGGGCGGAAACGGGCCTGGATTGAGACGTTATGCTGCATCATGACATTTTCTCCAACATGGTTTCGTTGCCTGCGCCCGGTGGAACCAGTGGCCAGACATTCTCATTTTCGTCGATGGAAACCTGAAGCAAATACGGGCCTTCGCTGGTGAAGAATGCGTCCAGAGCGGCATCGACTTGGTCTTTACGGTGGATACGCTGGCCGGGGATATTGAATGCGCTGGCCAGCGTCACAAAATCAGGATTATCAGAAAGGTTGGTTTCACTAAAACGTCCGTCGAAGAACAGTTCCTGCCACTGTCGGACCATCCCTAACCGCTGGTTATCCAGCAACAGGATTTTGACGGGCAGCTGTTTTCGCTTGATGGTGCCCAGCTCCTGAACGTTCATCATGAACGAGCCGTCACCGGAAACGCAGATCACCATGTCGTCCGGGCGGGCAACCTGTGCGCCAACGGCAGCCGGAACACCGAAGCCCATCGTGCCCAGGCCGCTGGAGGTGATGAAGTTTTCCGGGCGGCTGAACTGCATGTGCTGCGCGGTCCACATCTGGTGCTGACCGACATCGGTGGTGACAACGGTACTGGCAGATTTGCGATCGGAGATTTGTTTCAGCAAAAGCGGGGCATAAATCGCTTCGCCCGGATGGTCATAGCGCCATTCACCCTGCGCTTTCAGGGTCATCACTTCATCACGCCAGGCGTTGATGTTCAGGGGCTGTTGCAGCACAGGTAACAACGCATTCAGATCACCCTGCAACGCGACGTGCGCCTGACGCAGTTTGTTCAGTTCCGCCGGATCGATATCCATGTGGATAACGGCCGCGTTTGGCGCGAAGGTATTCAGTTTGCCTGTCACCCGGTCATCAAAACGCGCACCGACCGCAATCAGTAAATCGCAGGACTGAACCGCCAGATTAGCGGCTTTGGTGCCGTGCATACCCAGCATTCCCAGATAACACGGGTCAGTCGCATCCGGTGCGCCCAGCCCTTTCAGGGTGGCAACTGCCGGCATACCGGTGGCAGAAATGAAGTCACGTAAAGCCGGAACCGCCTGAGCCATACCGACACCGCCGCCGACGTAGATCATCGGTTTTTGCGACGCGGCGATCATCGCGCTGGCTTGTTGCAGTTCAGCTGCCGGATGCGGGAAGGTTTCTTCTACCGCAAGCAGATGCGGCGGTAATTCGCCGGTCGCCAGCTGAATATCTTTCGGGATGTCGATCAGAACCGGGCCCGGACGCCCGGAAGTGGCGATGGCAAAAGCTTCCGCCATGATTTCCGGCAGCGCGTCCAGCGATTCAACCAGGAAGCTGTGTTTGGTACAGGCCAGAGATAAACCTAAAACGTCGATTTCCTGGAAGGCGTCGGTACCGATGAATGCGGAACCGACCTGACCGGTGATAGCCACCAGAGGAACGGAATCGAGCAGTGCGTCAGCCAGACCAGTGATCAGGTTGGTCGCACCAGGCCCGGAAGTGGCGATACAAACGCCGACTTTTCCGGTAGAACGGGCATAGCCGATGGCGGCCATTGCGGCGCCCTGCTCGTGCCGGCACAACAGGTGTTCCACGCCGCCGTCATACAATGCATCGTATACCGGCATGATTGCCCCGCCAGGATAACCAAATACTGTATTTACACCCTGCGCACGCAACGCTTGTACTACCCACTGTGCTCCGTTCATCTTTATTCTCCTGCCTTTTTGCGACAAGTGCAGAATATTATGCTGTTGCTCATTTTCCGACCCCGCTTCACTGTTCTCTGAAATACCTGACCCAAAAAAAAACCCCGGACCTTTCGGTGCGGGGTTTCTTTTCAGGTTCAGGCTTGTTTAATAAGCCTTTCTTCGTCCAAGTGCAGCCCCGCACGGTGGGATAATAATCACCACCACGCTAATCACGACTAGGCTAACTACGAGGAGAAGGGCTTTCATTTTTAGGTTTCTAAAATTCATATTGCGAACGATTGCCTACAGAGTTATCACAGTAATGCGTTTAATGACAACACTTTTCTTGCGTTATTATTTGCGACGCGCTGCACAATCCGGCAAAAATAATCTGAAAAATCAAACCTTAGCAGGCTGATCCGTTCTCTGATTATTTATTGCTCCCGTTATCGCTTTTCCGCGCGTATCTCGCCCGAATGCAACAAGTACAGAAATCACGATCGCCACCGTCCCGGCGACAATCGCCATCGCCAGCCCGTAGTTATGTCCGTGACTTTCGGCAATGCCTGCCTGCAATGTCGCATTGACCGACGCCAGCAAATTCCCGAGCTGATAAACAAATCCGGGCAATACAGCGCGGGTGTTCGCAGGCACCAGCTCAGTGAGATAAGACGGCACCACGCCCCACGCACCCTGCACCATAAACTGCATCAGGAAAGCCCCCAGGCCGATGGTCCAGGTTCCGCTGGAAAATGCCCACAGCGGGATCACCGGCAATGACAGTAAGGCTGCGATAATAATGGCTTTTTTACGACCAATCTTCTCTGAAAGCGTACCGAAGAAGATACCGCCGATGATCGACGCAATGGTGTAACCGATAGCAATCAAGCTGACCGTATGTGCATCAAAACCGTGCTGAACTTTCAGGAATGACGGGTAGAGATCCTGCGTTCCGTGGCTGAAGAAATTGAAGGCCGCCATCAGGACGACCAGATAAACACAAAGTTTCCAGTGTGATTTGAGCACTGGCAACAGCGCGGTGCTTTCCTTGCGTTCACGGGCAGCAAGCCAGACCGGCGATTCCTGCACCTTAAACCAGATGAAAGGCAGCAGGAAAATCGGCACAGCGCCGATGACAAACATTCCGCGCCAGCCGACCATCTCCGAAAACAGCCCGTAAACCACCGCGGCCAGCAGATACCCGAACGGATAACCGGCCTGAAAAATACCGGACATCATGCCGCGCGAACGGTCAGGAATGGTTTCCATCGCCAGTGAAGAAGCCACACCCCACACACCACCCATCGCCACGCCATAAATCACACGCAGGATCAGGAAAATGGTCAGGGACGGCGCCGCTGCGGTGCAGAGTTCAAATACGGAAAAGCAGGCAATATTCACCATCAGCACCGGTTTACGTCCGTATTTTTCTGCGGCCCGCCCGAACACCAGCGCGCCGATGGGCCGCACCGCTAGTGTCAGCAAAATCGCCAGCGTGACTTCTTTGATATCGACATGAAAGGCTGTCGCTATGTCACTAAGAAGAAAGACTAAAATGAAGAAATCGAAAGCATCGAGCGTCCAGCTTAAAAAGCTGGCGATGGCAACATTACGCTGCCGGGAGGTCCAACCAAACATGGGTTTATCCCTATTCCGGAATAGCTGTAGGCAGTGCTCTCACTGAACTGTTCCGGAAAATCCTCAGCGAGGCAGAGAGATGTTAATCAATGATTGATATTTGTTTCTTTATTGTTAAATACATAAAGATTAAACACCTCAGCCTGTATAAACAGCAACTTAATTAGCCCGCTAATTTGTTTCCGAAGACCTCAATTTGTTAAGGAGTATTACCGCCAGTGTGGCGCACCACGCACTGCCGCATTGCAACCTGATAATCCCGCGAGTCTTTTTACGTGACGCTGCGCATTTGGCAGATCTTCTTCACAAAATCGTTACCGACTGCGTCATGCTGCCTTTCAGGAAAATTCACAGCCAAGGAAGAAGTATGTCATTAGCCGTGGTGTATACCCGCGCATCACTGGGTGTTCAGGCTCCGGGTGTCTCCGTTGAAGTGCATATCAGTAATGGCTTACCGGCCCTGACGCTGGTCGGCCTGCCCGAAACCACCGTCAAAGAGGCCAGAGATCGAGTCCGCAGCGCCATCATCAACTGTGGTTTCAGTTTTCCTCCCAAGCGGATTACGGTGAATCTCGCCCCTGCCGACTTGCCCAAAGAAGGTGGCCGGTATGATTTATCTATCGCGCTGGCGATTCTGGTGGCCTCTGAACAGCTTAAAGGCGACAGGCTGGTGAAATATGAGTTTTTGGGAGAGCTGGGACTTTCAGGCGCTTTGCGCAGCGTTAACGGCGCAATTCCTGCGGCGCTCGAAGCACAGAAAGAAGGCCGGATTTTAATTTTGCCGCAAGCCAATCAGTCCGAAATGACGCTGCTTGATCCCGGCGTCGCCAATATTGCCGGACATCTGTTACAGGTTTGTGCTTTTTTGCAGGGCGAGGACAGCCTGCCGGCGATTGAATATCCACCCGTTGCGCCGGAACCTGCCTGCCAGCCAGACATCGCCGATATCATTGGTCAGGAGCAGTCAAAACGCGCACTGGAGGTCGCCGCCGCCGGAGGCCATAACTTATTGCTTATCGGACCGCCCGGCACCGGGAAAACCATGCTGGCGAGCCGTTTGCCTGGCTTACTTCCCCCGCTCAGTAACGAAGAAAAGCTCGAAACCGCCGCGATCGCCAGCCTGGTGTATAACCCGGAAGATGACGGTGAGTTTTCTCGTGTACGGCCTTTCAGGGCGCCACATCACAGTACGTCAATCAGCGCGCTGGTCGGCGGGGGTTCGCTGCCTAAGCCGGGAGAAATTTCACTGGCCCACAATGGCGTCCTGTTTCTAGACGAGCTTCCGGAATTCCAGCGTCAGGTGCTGGATGCTTTGCGCCAGCCGATGGAATCGGGCGAAATCACGATCTCCCGGGCGCGGGCAAAAGTCCGTTATCCGGCCAGAGCCCAGCTGATTGCAGCGATGAATCCCAGCCCTACCGGACACTATCAGGGGATCCACAACCGCACGCCCCCACAGCAGGTTTTACGCTATCTGGGCAGGCTTTCCGGCCCTTTCCTGGACCGGTTTGATTTATCCATTGAAGTGCCGCTGTTGCCGCCCGGAATTTTAAGCCAGCAAAACCATACGCCGACAGCACGGGAAAGCAGTGCGCAGGTTCGGGAACGGGTATTAGCCGCACGGGAGATTCAGCTGAAACGGGCGGGGAAAATCAATGCGAGGCTGAACAGCAGCGAAGTCGAAATTTACTGCGTTTTAAAAAAAACGGATGCGGAATTTCTGGAAGAGGTTCTGCATAAACTGGGATTGTCGGTCAGGGCGTGGCACCGGATCCTGAAAGTTGCGCGAACATTAGCCGATTTAGAGGGGAAAGAATCAATTGAACGAAAACATATTTCTGAGGCGCTGAGCTATCGCACCATGGATAGGCTATTGTTAACTTTACATAAGAATCTGGCATAAAAAAACGGGGCATCGCCCCGTTTCATTAGTCGTCGCTTTCCGTATAGTCTTCTACAGCATCGGCCTGCGGTTTGCCGCCGGACAGCGTGTGGAATTTCTTCGGACGACGGGTGCGGACAATATATTTGTTCCACACTTTTTCTGCATCTGTCACAGGTTCGCGCGTACCCCGGCAAACCTCCAGGAACAGCTTTTCTTCGTCGGTAACGGGCTCACGTTTCCCCAGATCCAGCTCATTAAAAGCAAAGCCGTAACGTTCTAGCATTTGCGCTTCTTTAATGGTGAAATCGCCATGCCGGGAGAACCCGCGAGGGTAATGTTTATTATCAAAAAAACGATTTGTCGTGGTGAAGCTTTCCGCCATCTGACACGCTCCTAATTCTCTCATGGTCGTGCTGTTATGGCGCGGAGTATTAGTTAGGCTTGACATTGTGTAAAACAAAACATTTAAATCTTAACGACAAAAATTATTGGAGATAGTTTTGGACACGGAATTACTGAAAACCTTTTTGGAGGTCAGTAGAACTCGCCACTTTGGTCGGGCGGCGGAATCCCTTTATCTGACGCAATCGGCTGTCAGCTTTCGTATCCGGCAACTGGAAACCCAACTTGGCGCTAATTTGTTCACGCGGCATCGCAATAACATCCGCTTAACGCCCGCAGGAGAACGCCTGCTGCCCTATGCCGAGAATCTGATGTCTACGTGGCAAATGGCGAAAAAAGAGGTTGTACGCTCGTTACAGCACACAGAATTGTCAATTGGCGCTACGGCATCGCTTTGGGAAGCCTATCTGACACCCTGGATGCAGTCGCTTTACACCCAACGTGACACGCTGAGGCTCGAAGCGCGCATCGCTTTACGCCAGTCACTGGTAAAACAATTGCATGAAAGACAACTGGATTTGCTGATCACCACTGAACCACCCAAGATGGATGAACTGTCGAGCCAGCTTCTGGGTAATTTCTCGTTACGACTTTTTTCATCGAAGAAAACGGTCAGAGGGGAACAAACGCCTTACGTGAAACTGGAATGGGGCGCAGATTTTCCACAGCAGGAAAAGCTGCAAAATAGCGATCAGGAACCGGTGCTGACCACAACGTCTGCACAACTGACGCGTCAGTTGCTGGAAAATACTGGTGGCTGCGCTTTTCTGCCAGCGCATTGGGCGAAAGAATATCCGCAGCTCGCCGCGCACGAAGATGTTCCGCCGGTGATCCGCCCGTTGTACGCCGTTTGGCTGCAAAACAGCGATCAGCAGGTTCTGATCCGTCAGTTACTCAAAACACCGCTGATCACTAACTTCTGACGCCGTCCTGACTCAGGACGGCTCCGGTCGTGGATGGCGTGCCCTTCTGGCAGTCCAGAAGGTGCCCATGCCTTTTTGCAGTGCGATAAAGATAAACAGCAAAACTCCCATGACGATTTTCGTCCACCATGAACTGAGCGTGCCATCAAACGTGATGTAAGTCTGGATAAGCCCCTGAATTAAGACGCCGAACAAACTTCCCAGCACCGTTCCCACACCGCCGCTCAAGAGTGTGCCGCCAATGACGACGGACGCAATCGCATCAAGCTCAACGCCGCTGGCCGCCAGCGCATACCCCGCTGACGTGTAGAGCGAGAAGATGATCCCCGATAACACCGCCAGCGTACTCGACAACATGTAGATATAAATCGTTGTGCGTCTGACGGGAACGCCCATCAGCGCCGCAGACACATTGCTGCCGCCCACGGCATAGACGTTGTTACCGAAACGCGTACGGTGAGCCAGAATGATGCCGCCAAAGACCACCAGCAGCATGACCAGAGCTAGCAGAGTAAAACGGCCACCTCCGGGCATTTTCCAGGCGTAATTGGCAAGAAAATCGTAAACCGGATGGTTAATCGGCAGAGATTCCTCTGAGGCGATAAAGCTCATGCCGCGTACAAAAAACATCCCTGCCAGCGTGATGATGAAAGCAGGCAATTTCAGCGTATCAATAATCCAGCCCATCAGCGCACCAAACAGCGCCCCCATCAGCAGCACAATGACAAACGCATAACCCGGCGCGACGCCGTACGTGCCTATCAGTTTCGCCAGCAATACGCCCGTAAAAGCGATAACAGATCCCACGGACAGGTCGATACCGCCGGAGAGGATCACGAAGGTCATCCCGACGGCTACGATGCCGAGAAAGGCGTTATCTGTCAGTAAATCAAAGAAGACACGCGTGGAGGCGAATCCGGGAAACTGGGTGAAGCAATACCCATATCCGGCCAGAAACACCACGATAGTAATCAGCAGGGGCAGATTTCTTTTAAGCATTATCCCTTTCTCCGGAACAGATTACTGAGCGAGACGCGGGGCGACTGAACCACCAGGACGGCAAGAACCACCAGAGCTTTGAGCACCAGATTAAACTCGGGTTTAAAGCCTGAAAGCAGAATACCGGTGTTCATTCCCTGAATGATCAGCGCTCCGACCACCGAAAGAAGCAGGTTAAAACGTCCGCCCAGCAGCGAACCGCCGCCGATGACAACGGCGAGAATGGCGTCCAGCTCCAGCCATAATCCGGCGTTATTGGCATCGGCACCGCGGATATCCGCCGTGACAATGACGCCCGCGACTGCCGCGCATATCCCGCAAACAACGTAGGTGGAAATGAGCACCAGGCGCGCATTCACACCGGCGTTATAGGCAGAGCGGATATTGATGCCGACAGATTCGATAAACAGCCCGAGTGCAGTTTTACGCGTGAGCGCCCAGACCAGTATCAGCATGACGGCAGCAATAATCACCGGCATCGGAAGATAGAACAAAGAACCGCTGCCAAATTGCGACAAACCGTTGTGTTCAAACGTGACGATCTGCCCTTCTGTAATCAGCTGCGCGATACCCCTTCCGGCGACCATCAGCATCAATGTGGCTACAATCGGCTGTATTTGCAGGACAGCGACCAGAAATCCATTCCATAAGCCACATATCGCTCCGACGCCCACGGATGCCAGCAACACCATCGTCAGCGGATATCCCTGAACGGTCATGGTCGCTGCTGTCGCGCCCGCGATCGCCATCACCGCGCCGACGGACAGGTCGATACCGCCGGTGGCGATAACCAGCGTCATCCCCAAGGCCAGTAAAGCGACGGGTGCGCCGCGATTGAATATGTCTACCAGGCTGCCAAACAGGCGGCCATCCTGAATATGGATGGAGAAAAAGCCCGGTGCGACCAGACTGTCGATCAGTAATATTGCGACAAAAGCGCCAATTTGCGTGGCACCTTTGGGAAACACAAATCTTACTTTGCGCGGTCTTCCTGTCATCGGCAGACTCCTGTTACTCATCGGTATCTCCTCATTGAGCCGCGATGGCTTTCATAATGGCGGGCACGGAGATCTCGGCCTGCTCAATTTCAGCAACATGACGACGATCGCGCAGTACCACGATACGGTCGGCGTAACCCGCCAGCTCCTCCAGCTCAGAGGAAATGACCAGCAGCGCCAATCCTTCATCACAAAGCTTTTCAATCAGGCGAATAATTTCCGCATGCGCGCCGACATCAATCCCGCGAGTGGGTTCATCAAGAATAAGAAAGCGGGGATTGGTCGCAAGCCAGCGGGAAAGCAGGACTTTTTGCTGATTGCCTCCAGAAAGATACTGAATTTCCTGCTCGGTGCCGGGCGTACGGATACCCAGGAGTTTGATAAACTTTTCGGCAATCTGATGCTGTTCTTTCATCGGTAAAGGACGCAGCCAGCCACGCCGGGCCTGCAACGCCAGAATGATATTTTCGCGAACCGTTGCCGCACCAATAATCCCGTCGGTTTTGCGATCTTCAGGGCAATAACCAAAACCGAGCTTCGCCGCTTTTCGTGGTGTATTGATCGTTGCCGCACGGCCTTCAACCTGCGCATTACCGCTGTCATGGCCTTTAATGCCAAAAATCAGCTGAGCAGTTTCCGTGCGGCCAGAACCCAGTAGCCCGGCCAGCCCGACGATTTCTCCACGACGAACTTTCAGATCGAAATGTTCAACCACCCCACGACGACCATAATCTTTGAAATCAACCAATGGCTCGCCTGTGACATTCCGGTGTTCGGTGCGTTTAAGCAGGCTTTCATCAAAGCTGTGCCCAAGCATCATCGGTACCAGATCGATACGGGGCAGATCGGCAGTACGTTCAGATCCCACCCGTTTGCCGTTGCGTAAAACCGTTATCCGGTCGCTGATCCGATACACCTGATCGAGGAAATGCGTCACGAAGATCATCCCCACGCCTTTGTTGCGCAGCTGAACAAGAATATCGAGCAGCATACTGACTTCTTTGGCATCAAGACTGGCGGTGGGCTCATCAAGGATCAGCACTTGCGCAGAGAGGTCCACCGCCCTGGCAATGGCCACGATCTGCTGGATAGCGATGGAATAAGTGGAAAGAGGCTGGCTGACATCCAGATGCAGCCCATAGCCTTCCAGAAGCGCTTCGGCCTGTTGCTCCATTTTGCGCTGATTGACCAGTCCGAAGCGGGTCGGTTCTCGCCCGATGAAGAGATTCGCGGCAACGGAGATATTCGGCAGAAGGTTAACTTCCTGATAGACCGTGCCAATCCCCAGCGACTGTGCGTCTGCGGTATTCACTGGTTCGATGGATTTTCCATTGAGAAAGACCTGACCTGCGGAGCGTTTATAAACGCCGGTCAGCGCTTTAATCATTGTGGATTTACCGGCACCATTTTCCCCCAAAAGTGCAACGATTTCGCCACATTCGAGTGTGAAGTCGACATTTTCAAGCGCCTTTACGCCGGGGAATTCAACTGACAAGCCGCGCACTTCAAGCAGCGTTATTGAATCTGGATTATCCGTCACGTCACTACTCCTGCTGCATTCGCCAGCGGCGAAAAGGGAATAATTTTTACCGGCTTGTCCGTGAGACAAGCCGGTAAACCGGCTTAATAACCCATGTCTTTTTTCATGTCGTATTCTTTCTGAGCCATATCAGGCAGGATTAAAGCGGACTGAGTCTGGATGAATTTCTTCGGCTGAGTACCGTCTTTTTTCATTGCGATCAGCGCATCAAATGCCGGGCCTGCCATGTTAGGGGTCAGCTCAACAGAGGCATTCGCTTCACCGGCTAACATCGCTTTATAGATGTCAGGAACCCCATCGATGGAAACGATTTTGATCTGCGAACCCGGTTTCAGACCGGCTTCTTTAATGGCCTGAATCGCACCGATTGCCATATCATCGTTATGGGCATAAACGGCACAAATGTTCTTGCCGTTTTGTTCAGCCTTAATGAAGCTTTCCATGACTTCTTTACCTTTACTGCGGGTGAAGTCGCCAGACTGGGAACGGATAATTTTGACGTTTGGTGCCGCTTTGAGTGCATCGGCAAAACCTTGTTTACGGTTTAAAGCAACACTTGCACCGACGGTTCCCTGCAATTCCACGACGTTACAAGGTTTACCCGCGACTTCTTTTACCAGCCAGTCACCGGCCACTTTACCCTCGTAAACGCTGTCTGAAGCGACCGCAGCGGTGTAAAGCGTCGGATCACTGACTTCGATAGTGCGGTCCAGCAGGAATACCGGGATCTTGGCTTCTTTGGCTTCAGTCAGAACAGGAGCCCAGCCGGTTGCGACAACAGGCGCGATGAAGATCGCATCAACACCTTGTGCAATAAATGAACGTATCGCTTTGATTTGGTTCTCTTGTTTCTGCTGGGCATCAGCAATTTTCAGTGTAATGCCGCGTTTTTCTGCCTCTGATTTAGATACTTTAGTTTCAGCAGAACGCCACCCGGACTCAGAACCGATCTGCGAAAATCCCACAACCAGAGGAGCTGCCTGCGCCGCCCCACAAAGTGTTGTTGCAACTGCTGCTGCCACTAATAAGCGTTTATACATGTCTTTTTCCTCGCGTGTAGTCTGAGCTACTTTTTGTTATGACTCGTTGGGTACGGCCAGGATTTTCATCCAGCAAACGTATTCCTTCATTGCGACAAAGATGCTTTAAAAAGGAGGAAAACGTATTGTCAGGATCGGGTCATCGTCATCGGACGATGATTAGGTTTAGTACACTGGGAAAATGGGAGCATGAGCGGTGTCACATACGGGGATAACAATCATTTAGTGCATGTATTTAGCCGAAACATGACAAAAAACAACCAGAAAACGGGGAAGGATTGAGCATTAATGGTGCAAAATTTTAGCAAAACGAGGATAAATCACAGTTGTATGGACAATGAGGAAAGTCAGAGAGGCATATAACAAAAAAGCCCCTCGCTTTCGCGAAGGGCTTTAATATGGCAGGGGCGGAGAGACTCGAACTCGCGACACCCGGTTTTGGAGACCGGTGCTCTACCAACTGAGCTACGCCCCTATATTACGCTTACTATTATGCCTGCTAATTTAGCAGGCATAATATTTAATAATTGGCGGAACGGACGGGGCTCGAACCCGCGACCCCCTGCGTGACAGGCAGGTATTCTAACCAACTGAACTACCGCTCCACCGGTTCTTTCACTCAT
>NZ_JANUEX010000013.1:0-124406 GCF_024808755.1 Rahnella sp. BIGb0603
GGGGTCTCCCCATGCGAGAGTAGGGAACTGCCAGGCATCAAATAAGTGGAAAGCCCTGTACTGACGTACAGGGCTTTTTGCTATGGGAAATTTGGAGAAACAAAAGAAGAGATACCCTAGTTTTGCTTATTTTTCAGCCACTGAAGTACAAATTCTCCTACTTTATCTACCTCATTTATATTCAGAATGCTGATTGCCTGTGAAACCGGTATGAACAGATCATCACTTGCGACAGCAATAACATGCAGATCTATCAGACTCTCCAGCGATTTCCCTGTTTCTTTTCTGTACAGCATTATTTTATCAATTTCTTCATGCTTAAATCCTTCTACTAAAATCATATCCAGATTATTACTGTCGAAACGCGCTGCCAGATATTCAAGATTCGGCTCGTCTTGTTCCGGCGTTTCAGTCATCAGCGCCCACCGGCTGCTGCTGGCAACCATAGTCTGGTCTGCGCCCGCTTTACGTAGCACAAAGCTATCTTTCCCCGGCGTATCCACATCCACATCATGATGGGTGTGTTTAATGAGACCGGTCCGTACGCCACGCTGTCGCAGATAGGGAATGAGCTGTTTCAGCAAGGTTGTTTTTCCGGTTCCGCTATAAGCGACGATCCCAAGCAAAGGCGTTTTTTTATTTATCATCTTGAGAGAGATCTGGGTTGTGGGTTTTCCAGTTAGCCACATCTTCCGGCGTGTTGAGATTGGAAAAGGCGGCAGAATCACTGAACAGCACCGATTTTGCTCCAATACTATGAAGAAAAATCATGAGCTTCCTGTCACCGTTTTTAAGATACGTCGTGAGTGCTGGTATCAGGCTCCTGTTTAACAGGCAAAGTGTTGGATGCTCACGCTCTGTGTCACGAGCATAAGTCGCTTTCTGTCCTGAAAGCCCGGCAGATAACATTTCACTGAGATCGACAGGGAAAGCCGGAACGTCGCAGGGAACAAAGAGTACCCATTCGGTTTTGCTCACCGATAACGCTGCAAGCATACCGGCAAGAGGGCCTGAGAAATCCTGTTTGATATCCGGAACTGTCTGGAAATCCCTTCCGTACCGCTCAGAGTTCAGATTACAGCTGATCAGAATATCTCCGACTTGCGGGCGTAATCTTTGAGCGATATGTTCAAATAAAGGCTGACCATGAATATCAATCAGTCCTTTATCTTCACCCATCCTGCTCGACCGACCGCCGGCTAAAATAACGCCAGTGATGCTACTACGATCCATAATATTTGCCCGTTAAAACCTCATTATTGCAGTTATTGTAACGCCATAATTTGGCCGCGCGCAGGTTAAACTTTTCTGCGGTGAGCTTGTACTTTCCCTGATGAAATAACCCTGTTATTTTTAAGGTCTGAAAACAAGTGGAGAAGGAATATCATGAAAGAGCATCGCGTAAACGAGTTGATCGAACTACTGCACCCGGCATGGAAAGAAGACTGTGATCTGAACCTGATGGAGTTTATTCAGAAACTGGCAACGGAATGTGGTTATCAGGGACAGTTGGGTGAACTGAGCGATGATACCTTGATTTATCACCTTAAAATGCGTGGTACCGACAGCACAGCTGAAATCCCGGGGCTTAAGAAAGACTATGAGGATGACTTTAAAACCGCTCTTTTACGTGCCCGTGGCGTGATTAAAGATTGATGTAAACTTATGTGAACTTCATGCGTGCCGCTAAAAATAGATGATACTATTTCCCATTGTCATTTTTCTGTGCGGCCAATCCGAATGAAGTCATGAACAATTCAGCATTTAATTTTCAGGCATTGTCGCCGGATCTTATCCTTGATGCGTTAGAGAGTGTCGGTCTTATTGCTGAGTCCGGCCTCACTGCATTGAACAGCTACGAGAACCGGGTTTACCAATTTCTTGGTGAAGACCGAAAACGTTACGTCGTGAAATTCTACCGCCCGGAACGCTGGAGCGAAGAGCAAATTTACGAAGAGCATCGTTTCTCGCTTGATATGGCTGATGCTGAAATACCGGCTGTCGCTCCGCTTTCAATCGATAAAGATACCCTCCATCGCCATCAGGGTTACCTGTTCACAGTGTTTCCCAGCGTGGGCGGTCGTCAGTATGAAATCGATAATCTGGACCAGCTGGAATGGGTGGGCCGTTTCCTCGGCCGCATTCATCAGGTTGGTAGTCAGAGCCCGTTCAAAGTTCGTCCGACGATAGGATTGGATGAGTATCTGACGCAGCCGCGCGAAGTTCTCGCGCAATGTTCCCTGATACCCGCCAGCCTGCGCGAACCTTTCTTATCCGCTACTGATAACCTGATCCGTACAACGCGGGAATTCTGGCATACGGACTGGCAGTCGATACGTTTACACGGTGATTGCCATCCGGGAAATATTCTCTGGCGTGATGGTCCGCTGTTTGTCGATATGGATGATGCCCGCACCGGCCCGGCCGTTCAGGATATGTGGATGTTGTTACATGGCGAGCAAAGTGAACAACGAATTCAGTTAGATATCTTGCTGGAAGCTTATGAGGAATTCGCCGATTTTGATTCCAGCGAGCTGGCGTTAATTGAGCCGCTGCGTGCTATGCGCATGGTCTATTATCTGGCCTGGGTCGCGAAGCGCTGGGGTGATCCTGCGTTTCCAAAAAGCTTCCCGTGGATGCAGGACGAAGATTTTTGGCGTGGTCAGATATCCGCTTTCACCGAGCAAATTAAGAAATTACAGGCACCTCCTTTACAGCTGATGCCAATGTACTGAGTCACGATTAATGTTCGAAGTTTAATTAAATGGAGATAGGCTTTATATGAAAAAGATATTCCTGGCACTGGTTGGTATGGTTATGGCCTTCAGTGTATCTGCAGCACAGTTTTCTGATGGTGCACAGTACGTTACTTTAGATAAAACCGTTGCTAATGAACCACAGGTACTCGAGTTCTTCTCATTTTATTGCCCGCACTGCTATCAGTTCGAACAAGTCTGGCATGTATCAGACAGCATCCGTAAGAACCTGCCAAAAGATGTGAAATACACCAAATACCACGTGGAATTCCTGGGGCCTTTGGGTAAACAATTAACTCAGGCATGGGCTGTTGCTATTGCTCTGGGTGTTGAGGATAAAGTCAGCCCGCTGATGTTTGATGCCGTTCAGAAACAACAGTCTGTTCAGAATGCTGATGATATCCGTAAGGTGTTTATTCAGGCCGGTGTGAAAGGCGAAGACTACGATGCTGCGCTTAACAGCTTTGTAGTGAAATCACTGGTTGTTCAACAGGAAAAAGCCGCTGCCGATCTGGGTCTGCAAGGCGTACCTTCTGTATTTGTGAACGGCAAATATATGGTTAAAAATGACGGACTTGATACCAGCTCAATGGACAGTTACGTCAAACAATATTCTGATGTGATTAACTTCTTATCGACCAAAAAATAAGACGTTTTGATCCCAGCGCCAGCCTTAGGGCTGGCGTTCTATTTTTATAAAATTAAAAATCAGAAATGATTACTGACGAAAATATAAATGTCTTCTGCCGGGAATTGTTTTTAATAAATATAACTATCCACAAAAGCTATTAAGTTTCTATTACACGAAAATCCCCCGCCTACTTTCTATAACCTGATGAAACCAGTAGTTAAAATTCTGTAATATTTTCCAGTACATTTCAGATAATAATCCCCTTTGGAAACTATTCACAAACTTATCCACAGGAAGATCCTTCGAGATCCCTCGCAAGTTCGCAATGATTTTTCCTCCTGAGGTTCGTCTTTCCGGCTGGCTATGGCATCCTTAGAGCATGTCTGATCACGAATAAAGAAGAGTTATGGCCCAGATAGCAGAAACCCCCTTAATCCTGGTGGACGGTTCGTCTTACCTCTATCGCGCTTATCATGCGTTCCCGCCGCTGACGAACTCTGCGGGTGAACCGACAGGCGCGATGTACGGTGTGCTTAACATGTTGCGCAGTTTATTGCTGCAATACACACCAAGCCATGTCGCTGTGGTTTTCGACGCGAAAGGCAAAACCTTCCGTGACGAACTTTTTGAACAGTACAAATCCCATCGTCCTCCAATGCCTGATGATCTGCGCTCGCAGATTGAACCTTTGCACCAGATGGTTAAAGCCATGGGCTTGCCCCTGCTGGTGGTTTCCGGCGTAGAAGCTGACGACGTGATCGGTACTCTGGCACTGGAAGCGGAAAAGGCAGGTCATGCGGTTCTCATTAGTACCGGCGATAAAGATATGGCGCAGCTGGTGACGCCGGGCGTGACGCTGATTAACACCATGAATAATGCGATTCTCGGGCCTGAAGAAGTCGTTGAGAAATATGGTGTACCGCCTGAACTGATTATCGATTTCCTGGCTTTGATGGGCGATTCTTCGGATAACATTCCGGGCGTGCCGGGCGTTGGAGAGAAAACAGCGCAAGCTCTGTTACAGGGCATTGGTGGCCTTGATGCGTTGTATGAAGATCTGGATAAAGTATCGACATTAAGCTTCCGGGGTTCAAAAACCATGGCTGCAAAACTGGCGGATAATAAAGAGGTTGCTTACCTCTCTTATCAGCTGGCGACCATTAAAACCGACGTTAAGCTGGATCTGACTTGTGCCGAACTGACGGTTTCTGAGCCTGATGCCGATGAACTCCACAAACTGTTTGGCCGCTATGAATTTAAGCGCTGGCTGGCGGACGTCGAATCCGGTACCTGGCTGAGCGCTAAAAAATCGGCAGGAAAAGCGCCAGCAGCAGCTAAGAAAGCTGCGCAGAATGAAGAAACGACTTCAACATCTGCTGTCGAACCTAACCAGCTTTCGCAAGAGGGCTACGTTACTATTCTGGATCAGGCAACGCTCGATGAGTGGGTCGGTTATCTGAAAGCCGCTGATGTTTTTGCATTCGATACAGAAACCGATGGTCTGGATACGCTCACGGCCAACCTGATTGGTCTGTCTTTCGCGACAGAAGCAGGCAAAGCCGCTTATCTGCCCGTTGCTCATGATTATCTGGACGCGCCGGTACAACTTGATCGCGATGAAGTGCTTAAGCAACTTAAACCGCTGCTGGAAGATGAGAAGCAACTGAAGGTCGGGCAGAACCTGAAATTCGATCGGGGCATCTTATTGCGCTATGACATCGAAATGAAAGGCATTGCCTACGACACGATGCTTGAATCCTACGTTCTCGATAGCGTATCTGGCCGCCATGATATGGACAGCCTTGCAGATCGTTACCTCGGCCATAAAACTGTAGGTTTCGAAGAGATAGCCGGGAAAGGCAAAAATCAGCTGACTTTCAACCAGATCGCTTTGGAGCAAGCCGCGCCGTATGCAGCGGAAGACGCTGATGTTACGCTCCAATTGCATCAGGCGCTTTGGCCACGTATTCAGGAAAGTGAATCACTGAAGAAAGTTTTCACTGAAATTGAAATGCCACTGGTGCCAGTTTTGTCTCATATCGAGCGCACCGGTGTTTTGATTGATCAGAATATTTTGGCCGCTCATTCCAAAGAGCTGGCCATCCGCCTGAACGAGCTGGAAAACAAAGCGCACGAGCTGGCGGAAGAACCTTTCAACCTTTCTTCGACCAAGCAACTCCAGGCTATTTTGTATGAAAAACAGAAATTGCCAATTCTGAAGAAAACGCCAGGCGGGGCTCCATCAACGAATGAAGAAGTTCTGGCTGAGCTGGCACTGGATTATCCACTGCCAAAAGTGATTCTGGAATATCGTGGTCTGGCAAAGCTGAAGTCAACGTATACCGATAAGTTGCCTCTGATGATCAACCCGCAGTCTGGCAGGGTTCATACCTCTTACCATCAGGCGGTAACCGCTACCGGTCGTCTGTCATCCAGCGATCCAAACCTGCAAAACATTCCTGTGCGTAATGACGAAGGGCGTCGTATTCGTCAGGCTTTTATTGCGCCAAAAGATTACATCATTCTGGCTGCCGACTATTCGCAAATTGAACTGCGTATCATGGCGCATTTATCCAAAGATGAAGGTTTACTGAAAGCGTTTGCTGAAGGTAAAGATATCCACCGTGCAACCGCGGCAGAAGTCTTTGGTACGCCACTGGAAAGCGTCACCGGTGAACAACGTCGTAGCGCTAAGGCGATTAACTTTGGTCTGATTTATGGTATGAGCGCTTTTGGATTATCCCGTCAGCTGAACATTCCCCGTAAAGAATCTCAGCGTTATATGGATCTGTATTTTGAGCGCTATCCGGGCGTACTTGAATACATGGAACGTACACGTACTCAGGCTTCTGAGCAGGGTTATGTTGAAACGCTTGATGGCCGCCGTCTGTATCTGCCGGATATAAAATCCAGTAACGCCATGCGTCGTAAAGGCGCCGAGCGTGCCGCAATCAACGCCCCGATGCAGGGAACGGCAGCGGACATTATCAAACGCGCGATGATCTGCGTTGCTGATTGGCTCAAGCAATCCGATGCTCCTCGTGCCCGCATTATCATGCAGGTACACGATGAACTGGTGTTCGAGGTGCATAAGGATGATGTCGATG
The DNA here is from genome assembly GCF_024808755.1 of Rahnella sp. BIGb0603. Taxonomy (NCBI): domain Bacteria; kingdom Pseudomonadati; phylum Pseudomonadota; class Gammaproteobacteria; order Enterobacterales; family Yersiniaceae; genus Rahnella; species Rahnella sp. BIGb0603. The sequence goes on from NZ_JANUEX010000013.1 coordinate 6,495, forward strand.
CAGCAAGTGAGAAAATTCGTAATTTGATGGAGTCGAGCATGGAGCTCGCTGTTCCGCTCAAAGTGGATGTCGGAACGGGTGAAAACTGGGACCAGGCTCACTAAGTGGTCATTTGACTAAGTGGATAGTAATTAAGCTTTTTTTGTAATTAAGCTACAGGATTATGTGCTCAGACCTTGAAGGTGATCGCATAATCCGCGATTTTTGTGTAAGTAAACTACAAAAAGTTCTTTTTCCCCGTCAGGAAATAGGGTAAAGTTTCTCTCGTAGGGTACAGAGGTAAGATGTTCTATCTTTCAGACCTTTTACTTCACGTAATCGGATTTGGCTGAATATTTTAGCCGCCCCAGGCATTTATGTCTGGGGCGTTTTTTATTGTGCTTTTCATGGCGTTGCGAAGGCTACCCTCAAACGCTATCCATAAAAAAGGGCGACCTGCTGGTCACCCTGATGATGTTCTTTACTTACACGTGCCTTTATAATGGCCGGTAACGTTATTCGCCGGACAATTCTTCTTCCAGCACTTCCGGTGGGATCTCGTTGAACCAGTTGTTCAGCTTATCGCTCAGTTTATCCACGCCCATTTTCTTCGGGGAAGAGAACGCTTCAACCTGAATATCGCCCATGAATTCTTTTACCGCTTCACGGACCATCTTGATTTGCGCCTGACGCGCACCGGAAGCCAGTTTGTCGGCCTTGGTCAGCAGCAACATTACCGGCGTACCAACATCCACTGCCCACTGAATCATCTGCTGATCAAGATCTTTAAGCGGATGACGGATATCCATCAGCACAACCAGACCTTTCAGCGAGTTACGCATTTGCAAATATTCGCCCAGTGCGCGCTGCCATTTGCGTTTCATTTCTTCCGGTACTTCTGCATAGCCATAACCCGGCAAGTCGACCAGACGGATGCCGGGTTTGACTTCGAACAGGTTGATCAGCTGAGTACGTCCCGGCGTTTTACTGGTACGTGCGAGACTTTTTTGCTGCGTCAGCGTATTCAGCGCACTGGATTTGCCGGCGTTTGAACGACCAGCAAATGCGACTTCAATGCCTTCGTCAGCTGGCAGGTGCCGGATATCCGGGGCGCTCATGACGAAATGGGTCATATGATAGTTGTAAGTTTGGCTGGTCAAAACGTGCGTCTCCGTGAGGCATGAGTATCTGGCTGGCGATTATAACTGCAACAGAGCCGAGATGTGTTCGTGTTTTTGAAATCCGAATGATGAGGCGAAGGGACCACAGAGATGAAGGCGGGGGAAATTGCCTTCATGATGTAAGACATTTGCTATTCATGATGCGGGTTATTTCGCTTGTTTTATCGCCGTATTTTTTAATTCTTATCGTAATCAACAAGATAAAATTTGAGTGTTTCCGAAACTTCACTGGCGGCTGGCGGGTATCTTGAGCCTTTGCGCCAGTCGGGTAAAGTAATTCTTACGCGATGAAGGCAAGTAGGGAAACACGGATGAGTTCTGCATTCACGGATCACGGGAAATGCATTGCGATTTAAGGACGAACGGGGCCGGAGGCTCTGAAAGGCAAAGGAAAAACCGGGACGTTGACGCTATACAGGGAAAGTGTTTGAGGAATGTCCTTCTGTTGAAGGAAAGAAAAAGGCAGCAAGGTTAACTTGCTGCCTTTTTTCTTTGTTCGCTTTCTGCTAGATTCCGCCGCAAATCTATACTAAATGTACACACCTAAGAGCAGATGCCATGAAACAGCCAGCGAAAGCACCACGCGCCAAAACCGCGACAGCTAAAACGAAGAAGAAAAGTCGTGTAGAGCTTGATATCGAAGCGCGCGAACGCAAGCGTGATAACAAGCGCCGTGGCCATAAAGCAGGCTCACGTGCCAATCCGGATGCGGCTCAGAATCAAAACGGTTCTGGCGCTAAGAAAGCCGATCCGCGCATCGGCAGCAAGAAAGCAGTGCCATTAATCGTTGAGACAGTAACGAACAATGCGGCGAAAGCTAAAAAAGCCGCGCAGCCGAAGCAAGATGCAAAACCAAAAATGACGCCGGAAGAAGAACTGACGTTGCTGGAAAATGATGAGCGGCTGGATTCACTCCTGGACCTTATCGATGATGGCAAAGCACTGAGCGCAGAAGATCAGGCTTACGTTGATCAGACGCTGGATCGTATTGATGTTCTGATGGAAATCCTCGGCATTGAACTCGGCGACGATGAAGATGACGAAGAAGAAGAGAAGAACGAAGACATGATGCAGTTGCTTAAGCGCGGAAATCCAAAAGACGGTTTCTAAGCCGTGCGCTGGGTCATCCCGGCAATAGCCTTACTCTTTGCATGTTATATGCTTTGGTTATTCGGTAAACTACGGCGGTTATCGAAAACCAAAGCACGTTTGCGCAGAGCGACCTTTGTCAGGCAGGCCAAAAGCCTGCCTGTAAGGGAAACCGGCAGCATCCGACGCCGGAAGGAGTAAGTTACCCATGTCAGAACAGACCACCGTCTGGGATTTAGCGCTGATCCAGAAGTACAACTATTCAGGTCCGCGATACACATCCTATCCAACTGCGCTCGAATTCAGCGAAAACTATGATGATGCGGCCTTTAAAAAAGCGGCTGCGCGTTATCCAGAGCGTTCCCTTTCGCTGTATGTGCACATTCCTTTCTGTCATAAGCTCTGCTATTTCTGCGGCTGCAATAAACTGGTGACCCGCCAACAGCATAAAGCCGAAGAATACCTTAACGTCCTAGAGAAAGAGATCAGCCACCGTGCGCCGCTCTTTAAAGGCCGTCAGGTCAACCAGCTGCACTGGGGCGGTGGCACTCCGACTTACCTTAATAAAGCGCAGATAAGCCGCCTGATGGGCCTTCTGCGGGCACACTTTGATATCCTGCCCGATGCAGAAATGTCACTGGAGGTGGATCCGCGCGAAATTGAGCTGGATGTACTCGATCATCTGCGCAGCGAAGGCTTTAATCGTCTCAGTATGGGTGTGCAGGATTTCAACAAAGAAGTGCAGCGTCTGGTGAATCGCGAGCAGGATGAAGACTTCATCTTTGCGCTGATTGAACGCGCACGTGCTCTGGGTTTCAACTCCACCAATATCGACCTGATTTACGGCCTGCCGAAACAAACGGCGGAAAGCTTTGCTTATACGCTGCAACGCGTGGCAGAGCTGAACCCGGATCGTCTTAGCGTGTTCAATTACGCCCACATGCCAAAATTGTTTGCCGCTCAGCGCAAAATCAAAGACGCCGATTTGCCGGGCGCAGAAGAGAAACTGAAGATTCTGCAGGAAACCATCGCCTCACTGACGGCGTCCGGTTACCGCTTTATCGGGATGGATCATTTTGCCCGTCCTGACGACGAACTGGCGATAGCCCAGCGCGAAGGCAAACTGCACCGCAATTTCCAGGGATATACCACGCAGGGCGACAGCGATTTACTGGGAATGGGGGTGTCAGCCATCAGTATGCTGGGCGATACCTATGCACAGAACGAGAAAGACCTTAAAACGTATTACACCAGAGTGGAAGATCAGGGGAATGCCTTATGGCGCGGTCTGGAAATGACCGATGATGACTGCCTGCGCCGCGATGTCATTAAATCGCTGATCTGCCATTTCGAGCTGAATTTCGCGGATATCGAACAACGTTATGGCATCCGCTTTAATGATTATTTTGCCGACGATCTGGCGCTGCTCAAACCGCTGACCGAAGACGGGCTGGTTGAGATGAGTGATACGCATATTCAGGTCACGCCGCGCGGCCGTCTGCTGATCCGCAATATTTGCATGTGTTTTGATATTTACCTGCGCCGCCAGGTTCGCCAGCAGCAATTTTCCCGGGTTATCTGACGCTCGCCGCATAAACAAAAACAGCCGCATTTGCGGCTGTTTTGCTTTCAGGCATCTGCCTTTTATTCCATACCCAGTTCTTTAAGTTTACGGGTCAGGGTATTTCGTCCCCAGCCCAGTAAACGTGCCGCTTCCTGTTTGTGCCCCTGAGTATGGCGCAGCGCCGTAGTCAGCAGCGTACGCTCCATCTCCGGCTGTGCTTCTGACAACAGGTTTTGATGACCGGAACGCAGGGCGCGATCGGCCCATTGTGCCAGCAACGTTGCCCAACTGTCCGGCAGGCTTTGCCCACCCGTCTCTGGCGCTGCCGTTTCAAACAATTCACTCGGTAAATCCTGAATCAGCACTTCCTGACCGGCGGCCATGACAGTTAACCAGCGACAGGTATTTTCCAGCTGGCGCACGTTGCCTTGCCACGGCAGACGGGTGAGCGCGGTTTCTGTTTCCGGATGCAGGTTTTTTGCTTCAACGCCCAGTTCTTTCGCCGCAACTTGCAGGAAATAACGCGCCAGACGCGGGATATCTTCACGACGTTCACGCAGCGGAGGCAGATGGACGCGGATCACGTTCAGACGGTGGAATAAGTCCTCACGGAATTTGCCTTCCTGAACCCGTAACTCCAGATTCTGGTGGGTAGCCGCGATAATCCTGACATCCACTTTTACCGGCGCATAGCCGCCGACCCGATAGAACTGCCCGTCTGCCAGCACGCGCAGAAGACGGGTTTGCACGTCGAGCGGCATATCACCGATTTCATCGAGGAACAGCGTGCCGTTATCGGCCTGCTCAAAACGTCCCTGGCGGATGGTATTCGCCCCGGTAAATGCGCCTTTTTCGTGGCCAAATAATTCGGACTCAATCAGGTCTTTCGGGATTGCTGCCATATTCAGAGCGATAAACGGTGCTTTGGCGCGCGGGCTGTGACGATGCAAAGCATGGGCGACCAGCTCTTTACCGGTTCCGGATTCCCCGTTTATCAGCACGCTGATTGAAGAGCGTGATAAACGGCCGATGATACGGAACACGTCCTGCATGGCTGGCGCTTCACCAATAATATCAGCTGTCGGGCCACTGGCGGGCTGGCTGCGCGCGGGTTGTTGTTGTTCCTGATAATGACTGATCGCACGCTCGACAAGCGCAACGGCTTCGTCGATATCGAACGGTTTTGGCAGATAATCAAACGCACCTTGCTGATAGGCGCTGACCGCGGCATCCAGATCGGAATGCGCTGTCATTATGATGACCGGAAGCATCGGATGGCGCTGTTTAATCTGTTTTAACAGCGCTAAACCGTCCATGCCGGGCATACGGATATCTGATAACAAAACGTCAGGGGTTTGAGTCGCAATGGCATCAAGCACTTCATTGCCGCTGTCAAACGTGGTGCAGGTTAAACCGGCTCCAGTGAGCGCGCGTTCAAGTACCCAGCGGATGGAGCTATCGTCATCGACGATCCAGACTATCCCTCGTTGCATAATAACCTCACTGGCGAATAGGCAGGAAAACCGAGAATTCGGTGTGTCCTGGCCAACTGTTAAATTCAACTTTACCCGAATGCTGATCAATCAAACTGCGCGCGATGGAGAGGCCCAAACCGGTGCCCCCTTCGCGGCCACTGACCATGGGGTAAAAAAGGGTGTCCTGCAAATGCGCCGGTACGCCAGGGCCGTCATCTTCAATATCGATACGGGCCACCAGACGATAACGCACGCCGTGTAACGTAATCTGGAAAGCCGTGCGTGTGCGCAAAGTAATTGTGCCGCCTTCGTCCCCGAGCGCCTGCAATGCGTTGCGGGTGATGTTCAGCAAAATCTGTTCTATCTGATCCGGATCGTGCGCCAGTTCTGGCAGGCTCGGGTCATAGTCTCTGACCAGCTGAACGTTATCCGGTTTTTCCATCGACACCAGCTGGCAAACACGTTCGGCAACCTGATGAATGCTTTGTGTGACGTGCTGGCTTGGGCGTTGTGGCCCCAGCAGGCGATCAACCAGATTACGCAGACGGTCGGCCTGCTCAATAATGACTTTGGTGTATTCCAGCAGAGCCGGATCGGGCAGTGCTCTGGATAATAACTGGGCGGCACCACGCAGCCCGCCAAGCGGGTTTTTGATTTCATGGGCCAGGCCGCGGATCAAATCCCGTGCTGCAACCTGTTGAGCATGCTGCAATTGTTCCTGACTGAGGCGTCGCTGATTATCCATCGGCGCCAGTTCGACCAGAATAAAACCTTCCGGTAGCATCTGCGCAGTCAGTGATAGTACGTGCGCGCGGCCATCGACAACCAGAGTCACTTCGCTGTCTGTAAAGCCCTGTCCGGCTGTCAGACTTTCACGCATTAAGTCGATATTGAGCGAAAAATATCCCACCAGTTCCGGCAAAGGGGTACCAAAGAGTTTGCGGGAACTTTGCGCCAGTAACTGCTGAGCGGCTGGATTGGCGTAATGCACAGCCAATTCGTCGTCCAATAACAGAACGCTGTTGATTAAGGAATTCAGGATCTGCCCAGCATCGGGCAGCTTGCCAGTTGCCATACCGCAGTCTCCCGCACCTGATTGGTGCATTTTATCTCGCTACCCGGCGAAATCACGGGCCAGAGGGGTTAAGCAGGAAAGAGTGTGGAGAAAAAAGCCCATCCGGAGATGGGCTGAAAGTTTCCACGGCAACAAATAAAATCGTCTTACTTAATTTTGACGCTAAAGGCTTTGTTACAACCAGGCCATCAGTCGGGTATTACGCTCAGCGCCAGATCAACAGCTGGCGCTGAGTTCAGGGTTTAATCAGAAATTAAACGCTGTAGTACAGTTCGAACTCAACAGGGTGCGGAGTCATACGCACACGATCCATTTCTTCTTTACGCAGACCGATGTAAGCATCGATAGCGTCATCAGTGAACACGCCGCCACGGGTCAGGAACTCGCGGTCTTCGTTCAGTGCGTTCAGAGCTTCTTCCAGTGAACCTGCAACTTTTGGAATTTCTGCTTCTTCTTCCGGTGGCAGGTCATACAGGTTTTTATCCATCGCGTCGCCAGGGTGGATCTTGTTGATGATACCGTCCAGGCCGGCCATCATCAGTGCAGCAAACGCCAGGTATGGGTTAGCCGCTGGATCAGGGAAGCGTGCTTCGATACGCATGGCTTTAGGGCTGGATACGTGTGGAATACGGATAGAGGCAGAACGGTTACGCGCAGAATACGCCAGCATCACGGGTGCTTCGTAGCCCGGAACCAAACGCTTGTAGGAGTTGGTTGTCGGGTTAGCGTAGGCATTGATTGCTTTAGCGTGCTTGATGATACCGCCGATGTAGAACAGTGCCATTTCAGACAGGCCGCCGTATTTGTCGCCAGCGAACAGGTTGTTACCGTTCTTGGACAGAGACATGTGGCAGTGCATACCGGAACCGTTATCGCCAAACATTGGTTTTGGCATGAAGGTCGCAGTTTTTCCAAATGCGTGAGCCACGTTGTGAACCACGTATTTGTAGATTTGGATTTCGTCAGCTTTTTTGGTCAGCGTGTTGAAGCGGGTTGCCACTTCGTTCTGGCCAGCAGTTGCTACTTCGTGGTGGTGAGCTTCAACAACCAGACCCATTTCTTCCATGGTCAGACACATGGTTGAACGCAGATCCTGGGAGGAGTCGACCGGAGGAACCGGGAAGTAACCGCCTTTCACAGCAGGACGGTGACCTTTGTTGCCACCTTCGTATTTGGTGCTTGAGTTCCATGCGCCTTCGATATCATCGATAGCAACGTGGGAACCGGAGATGCTGCTGCCGAAGCGCACATCATCAAACAGGAAGAACTCTGGCTCTGGCCCGAACAGAACGGTGTCCGCGATACCAGAAGAGCGCAGGAAATCTTCTGCACGTTTTGCAGTAGAACGAGGGTCGCGGTCATAACCTTGCAGCGTAGTTGGCTCAAGGATGTCGCAACGAATGATCAGCGTGGTTTCTTCGTAGAACGGGTCAAGAACAGCAGTGCTCGCATCTGGCATCAAAACCATGTCAGATTCGTTAATGCCTTTCCAGCCACCGATTGAAGAGCCATCAAACATTTTGCCTTCTTCGAAGAAGTCAGCGCTAACCTGGTGTGCAGGAATGGTGACGTGCTGTTCTTTGCCTTTGGTATCTGTGAAACGTAAATCTACGAATTTCACTTCATGCTCATTCAGCATCGTCAAAACGTGTTCAGCGGACATACTAGTTCTCCCGAATTTCTCATTATCGTCGTGGAACGAATAACCATTTTTGGTCTTTAGTTGGAAATAACAGCTTTACTTGAACTGGCGTGTGGCCTAAACAGCACTATTATTTGTCTGGTCAGACTCTTTCACCCAGTAAAAACTTTTTACCCTAAAAAATTTTTACTCTAAAAACTATTAGCGAAAAGTGTGCCAACTTTGAGAAAATGCAAACAACGCCATTTTACAGGGCTTTTGCACTCGATAAGTATGCACCATAACGGAATTTCTGCACTACAATGGTGCTAATCGTGAGATGCAAGGCACCAAAAAGGTGCGTCATAATGGTTCAGGGGTTCTTTTGCACCGTGAAAGGGATCACAAAGTAGCCATCCACAAGTTGTTTCAACAAGATCCTTGTGATCTTGTTTAGAACCTCGCTTAATACGTGTACAATAGCGCGCTATTTCTAATGCCTGAGGCAAAGCTGTGATCGAAAATTTGCGTAACATCGCCATTATTGCCCACGTTGACCATGGTAAAACCACCCTGGTCGACAAGCTGCTGCAACAATCCGGTACTTTCGGAGAACGTGTAGAAGCTACCGAACGCGTAATGGACTCCAACGATTTGGAGAAAGAGCGTGGGATTACCATCCTCGCAAAAAACACCGCCATTAATTGGAAAGACTACCGCATCAACATCGTGGATACCCCAGGACACGCCGACTTCGGCGGTGAGGTAGAGCGTGTGATGTCAATGGTCGACTCGGTGCTGCTGGTTGTGGATGCAATGGATGGCCCAATGCCGCAAACCCGTTTCGTGACCAAAAAAGCATTCGCTAATGGTCTGAAGCCGATCGTGGTAATCAACAAAGTTGACCGCCCTGGCGCGCGTCCTGACTGGGTTGTTGATCAGGTCTTTGACCTGTTCGTAAACCTGGACGCAACTGACGAACAACTCGATTTCCCAATCATCTATGCATCTGCACTGATGGGTATCGCGGGTAACGACCATAACGATATGGCCGAAGACATGACCCCGCTGTACCAGGCGATTGTTGACCACGTATCTCCGCCACAAGTTGAGATGGAAGCACCTTTCCAGATGCAAATCTCTCAGCTGGACTACAACAACTATGTTGGCGTCATCGGCATCGGTCGTATCAAACGCGGTACTGTTAAACCTAACCAGCAGATCACTGTGATCGACAGCGAAGGTAAAACCCGTAACGGTAAAGTCGGTAAAGTTCTGACCCACATGGGTCTTGAGCGTATCGAAGCGACCGTTGCTGAAGCTGGCGATATCATCGCGATCACCGGTTTGGGTGAGCTGAACATTTCCGACACTATCTGTGACCCGGCAAATGTTGAAGCTCTGCCAGCGCTGAGCGTTGATGAACCAACCGTTACCATGTACTTCTGCGTTAACACCTCTCCGTTCTGTGGTAAAGAAGGTAAGTATGTGACTTCACGTCAGATCCTTGACCGTCTGAACAAAGAACTGGTGCACAACGTAGCATTGCGTGTTGAAGAAACTGAAGATGCTGATGCATTCCGCGTTTCAGGCCGTGGTGAACTTCACCTGTCGGTTCTGATCGAAAACATGCGTCGTGAAGGTTTCGAGCTGGCGGTTTCCCGTCCTAAAGTAATCAACCGTAAAATCGATGGCCGCATGCAAGAGCCATTCGAGAACGTGACACTGGATATCGAAGAGCAACACCAGGGTTCTGTCATGCAGGCCATGGGTGAGCGTAAAGGCGATGTCAAAGACATGATCCCAGACGGCAAAGGTCGTATCCGTCTTGATTACCTGATCCCAGCACGTGGCCTGATCGGCTTCCGTACTGAATTCATGACCATGACTTCAGGTACCGGTCTGCTGTACTCCACGTTCAGCCACTACGACGACGTCCGTCAGGGCGAAATCGGTCAGCGTCAGAATGGCGTTCTGATTTCCAACGGTCAGGGTAAAGCAGTTGCATTCGCACTGTTCAGCCTGCAAGACCGCGGTAAATTGTTCCTGGGCCACGGCGCAGAAGTGTATGAAGGCCAGATCATCGGTATTCACTCACGTTCTAACGACCTGACCGTGAACTGCCTGACCGGTAAGAAACTGACCAACATGCGTGCGTCCGGTACTGACGAAGCAACGACTCTGGTTCCTGCTATCAAAATGTCTCTGGAGCAAGCTCTGGAATTCATCGATGATGACGAACTGGTCGAAGTGACTCCTCAGTCTGTGCGTATCCGTAAACGTCACCTGACCGAGAACGACCGTAAACGTGCAATGCGTGGTCCAAAAGAAGGTTAATCTTCTTTTACGCATACCGTTACACAGAAACAGGGTGCCTTTGGGTACCCTGTTTTTTTTGTGTTTTTTTTCCAAACCTGCGCTTAACCCCACGCATCTGTCACTGTTCACCTGTACGTTTTACCGCTAAAGTTAAAAGTCATCTTTGAAATCAGGAGCATGCAATGCTGTACATTTTTGATATGGGAAACGTCATTATTGATATTGATTTCAAACGTGTTCTTGGCGTGTGGAGCCATCTGAGCGGTACGCCATTGGCTACGCTGATGGAGCGATTCTCGATGGGCGAGGTATTCCAGAAGCACGAGCGTGGCGAAATCAGCGATGAACAGTTTGCCGCCGACTTATGTCATGAAATGGGCATTGCGCTCAGTTTCGAGCAGTTCAGTGCGGGCTGGCAAGCCATATTTGTCGGGTTGAGGCCTGAGGTGATCACGGTATTCAAGAAACTGCGCGAAGAAGGCCATCGCGTTGTCGTGCTGTCGAATACTAACCGCTTACATCTGGATTTCTGGCCTCAGCATTACCCGGAAATTGAAGCCAATACCGATACGATGTATCTTTCGCAAAATCTGGGCATGCGTAAACCTGAACCGGAAATTTTCCAGCATGTACTTGAGAAAGAAGGATTTTCTGCCAGTCAGGCAGTGTTCTTTGATGATGTTGCTGAGAATATAGAAGCCGCCCGTGCGGCAGGCATTGAGGCTGTGTGGGTGGAAGATAACCAGACAGTACCGAAATACTTTTCCTGAAGGATGTAAGGATGCACAAAAGGGCATTGAGGCACTACCCAAAATCATTATGGAAATTCACAGTCCTGCTCTTAAAGCGTTCAGATAAAGATGGCCTGACGCTTCTCGCGGGCCATTTAGCCTATGTCTCTTTGCTTTCACTGGTTCCGCTGATCGCCGTGGTATTTTCGCTGTTTGCATTATTCCCGGTTTTTTCGGAAATCAGTGCGCAACTGAAAACCTTCATCTTTTCTAACTTCATGCCGGCAACGGGCAATACCATCCAGCGCTATCTTGAACAGTTTGTGGCCAACTCCAGTAAAATGACCGCGGTGGGCACTTGTGGATTAATCGTCACTGCGTTGCTTCTGATAGCTTCTGTAGACAGCGTGCTGAATAAAATCTGGGACAGCAAAACCAAGCGCCCGATTGTGTTCTCCTTTGCAGTGTACTGGATGGTATTAACGCTCGGCCCGATTCTGCTGGTAGCCAGCGTTGCGGTCAGTTCTTATCTGCTTTCGCTGAACTGGCTTAACCTGAGTGGCGTGCATTCCCTTATCGATCATGCGCTGCGGATCCTGCCTTTGCTGATTTCCTGGGTGACGTTCTGGCTCTTATATCAGGTCGTGCCCACGGTCAGGGTGCCGGCCAAAGATGCGCTGGTAGGCGCCCTGGTTTCCGGTGCCTTATTTGAACTGAGTAAAAAAATCTTCACTCTGTATATTCAGCTTTTCCCATCGTATCAGTTGATTTACGGTGTACTGGCGGTGATTCCAATTTTATTTCTTTGGGTCTATGTCAGCTGGTGTATCGTGCTTCTTGGCGCGGAAATCACCGTTACGCTTGGCGAGTTTCGTTCCCTGAGAAAATTGCAGTCTGCTCAGCAAGTAGCAGCAGAAAAATCAGTCTGAAGGATTTGTATGATTGCGTTAATTCAGCGGGTATTGAATGCCAGCGTGACCATCGACGGAAGCGTCTGTGGTGAAATCGGGCCAGGGTTGCTGGTTTTGCTGGGGGTTGAGCGGGGCGATGACGAACAAAAAGCCAAACGTCTTTGTGAACGGGTGATCGGGTACCGGATATTCGGTGACGAGAATGACAAAATGAACCTGAACGTCCAGCAGGCTGGTGGCAGTTTGCTGGTGGTTTCGCAGTTTACGCTGGCGGCGGACACTCAAAAAGGCATGCGTCCGGGGTTCTCACAGGGCGCAGAGCCGCAGGAAGCCGACCGGTTGTATCAGTATTTTTGCGGGCAATGCCGTGAGAAAGGTATTGCTACCGAAACGGGCCGTTTCGCCGCGGATATGAAAGTGGCACTGGTGAATGACGGGCCGGTGACCTTCTGGCTACAAGTCTGATCGATAAGGCATAATGCCGGAGAGAAAGCATCTATGTATCACCTGAGAGTACCGACGACCGAAAAAGAGCTGGCCGCCTATTACCGATTCCGCTGGGAAATGCTGCGCAAGCCGTTGCATCAACCGGAAGGTTCAGAACGTGATGCCTACGATTCGATTGCGCATCACCAGATGGTTGTGGATGAAAACGGCGATCCGGTTGCGGTCGGTCGTTTATATATTAATGCCGATAACGAGGCTTCAATCCGTTTTCTGGCCGTTGATCCGAATGTACAGGACAAAGGACTGGGGACGCTGGTGGCGATGACGCTGGAGTCTGTCGCCCGGCAGGAAGGCGTGAAGCGTGTGGTGTGTAGCGCGCGTGAAGATGCCGTGGAATTCTTCGCCAAGCTGGGTTTTGTGAATCAGGGCGAAATCACCACGCCACAAACGACACCGGTTCGCCATTTCCTGATGATTAAACCCATTGAAACGCTGGACGATATTTTACACCGCCCAGACTGGTGCGGTCAGTTGCAGCAGGCCTGGTACGATCACATCCCGTTGAGTGAAAAAATGGGTGTGCGTATCAGCCAGTACACCGGCCAGAGATTCGTAACCACGATGCCGGAAACGGGCAATCAGAATCCTCATCACACCTTGTTTGCGGGTAGCTTATTCTCGCTGGCCACACTGACCGGCTGGGGACTCATCTGGTTATTGCTGCGTGAGCGCCATCTGGGCGGCACTATCGTGCTGGCCGATGCGCATATCCGTTACAGCACGCCGGTGACCGGCAGACCGCGTGCCATCGCCGATTTGGGCTCTGTCCGGGGCGACCTTGACCGGCTGGCCCGCGGACGCAAAGCGCGCGTGCAGCTTGAAGTTAATTTATACGGCGACGAGACTGACGGCGCCGTGTTTGAAGGCACTTATCTTGTTCTTCCCGCCGCTCCCGGCGCGCCGCTGGAACCTGAAATCAACTGATTCGCTTTCCGTAAAAACAAAAAGGCACCGTGCAAACGGTGCCTTTTTACGTTCAGATGCGGAATTGATTATTCCGGCGCAGCGCCTGAAACCAGCCCGTTAACCATTTGCTGATTCAAAGTCTGTCCGTTGCTGCCGGTAACCTGCAAAGTGCCTCTGAGTGTCGGTTTGAAATCGACATTGGCGGGCATTTGACCTTGCAAATTGAGCTGCATATTGGCATTACCGTCCAGCGCCAGGTGCGGCCATCCCCAGTTTTCCAGCTCATTTGCCGGCACCGCACGTCCTGTCATTTTCACGGAGAAATGGCGCTGTGGTTGCTGATCTACCGTTGCCGTCGCTTCCAGTAATCCTTCTTTGGTGAAGGCGCTCAGCTCGGAAATATTCACCTGACTGTCGTTCGCATCCAGCGTTATGGAAGGGCGGCGAACATCATTACGGTTGAACGTCGCTTCACTGGCGTTGAGATTCAGCTTCCCGCCCCAGACTCCCCACTGATGGTCGCGCGCCAGCAACAAATTACTGCCCAAACCATCAAGCGCTGTGATTTGGAACGGGAATTGCGGGTTGATATCGATAATCAGGTTACGGTTAGCGATGAACCGGCTGACAGAAATTTCGGCCAGCGGAGCCGGCAACGCCTGAAGCCAGAGTTGTTTCCAGTTCTGAGGCAGCGTGTATTCCAGCCCGGCAACGGAAAGCTCATCCAGCTGCAGACGTTTGTTCGCACGCAGCCAGTTACCGGTCGTTCTCAGCAAGCTACGCTCCCAGCGTGCGGTGGCCTGTTTGATGGAAATTCCCTGCGGGGAAAGGTCGAGGCTGATGATTGGATCCTGAATATGCAGATTACCGTCAATCATGTCCGTCGCGTTCAGCGTGATTTCGCCGTCATCGCTTTGCCAGTCGCCTTTCTCCAGCGTCAGGTCTTGCACGGAAAGGTCGACATCACTGAAAGCCCAGTCAGTGCCTTGCAGCCGGGCGTCGATCAGATCCAGGCGCTGAATCGTCACTTTCGGCAATGTCTGGAAATCATCAAAGAATGCAGAAAGCGATTTTGACGTTTGCAGGCGGACATTGCTCAGACGCAGATTCTCGATATTCCAGCTGCCGTCGGCGTCCTGCGTCGCTTTACCGGTCAGCTGACCGCGCGCCAGATCGCCACCAAAATTACTCAGTGTCAGATTCTTGTTGTTGATATTGCCCTGAATCAGCACGTTTTCAGCCGGAAGCCCGTTTACGGTCAGGCTCAATGCGCTCAGCTGGAAATCGGCTTTATCACCCAAAAGCTGATTCGGTTTCGGTTGCCACGGCGAAATACCGGCATTAATTTGCTGCCCCTGAATATCGAGGCCTGCGGTATTGCCGGTCAGTGCCATCTTGCTCAGTTGCAGCGTATTGGCCTGTAAGGGCAGCTTGATGGCTGAAGGGCTCACGTTCAGGCGGCCATTGGCCAGAACAACGTGATCGAAAAAGTAAGGGTCAGTAATCTGACGCCAGCTCAAATCGAGATCCACTTCTCCGGCGTTCAGAATTTCAGGCTGATTTTTTTGCCCGAAGATGACATTCGTCAGCGTGATGCGGCCAGGCATTGACCAGTTGTGATCCAGCTTTTCTACCGAGAGCCGGTACTCGCTGTTGTCGCTTATCCAGCGGCTGACCCAGCCGGCAGCCCAGCGGGTTTGTAATAGGACGTACACCAGTACGATCGCCAGCACCAGAAGTAAGGCGAACGTCAGCAAAATTTTACCGATAAATCTCATCGTCTGGAGCCCTGTAACGGGAAAAAGGAAAAAAGATTCTTTGTTTATGCCGCAAACAGCGACTTTTCTCAACAGGTTAGCAGAAGGGAGACAATAAAAAGCGGCAGGGGTTCCAGACCCGCTGCCGCTGTTGCACGTGGATTACATCCCGTGATTACTTTTCGTGAGGGAAAACCAGATTCAGAACTATCGCAGTAATCCCGCCCGCCGCGATGCCGGATGACAGCAGCGTTTTAATCCAGTCTGGCGCGAATTGCAGGATCAGCGGCTGCTGGGAAACGCCCATGCCGACGGCCAGTGAAAGCGCCATGATCATAATCGCGCGGCGGTTCAGGCGCTCGCGGGAAACAATACGCACGCCGGAAGCGGCAATCGTACCGAACATCACGATGGTTGCGCCGCCTAAAACGGGCTCAGGAATGTGCTGCACAAACCCGGCAACCGCAGGGAAAAGCCCCAGTACGATCAGCATCAGCGCAACCACGAAGCCAACATAACGGCTGGCTACGCCGGTCAGCTGAATCACGCCGTTGTTCTGGCCGAAACAGGAGTTAGGGAAGGTATTGAATACGGCAGAGAGCATTGAGTTCAGGCCGTTAGCCAGCACGCCGCCTTTGATGCGCTTCATGTACAGAGGGCCACTGACCGGCTGCTCGGAAACGTCAGATGTCGCAGTGATATCACCGATGGTTTCCAGCGACGTCACCATAAAGATAAGCATCAGCGGGATGAGCAGATTCCAGTCGAAGCCAAGGCCGTAATACAACGGCGTCGGTAACGTAATCCAGTTGCTCTGCGCGGCTGGTGCCACGTCAGGCAACATGCCCATCATCCAGGCCGCCAGATACCCTACCGCCATGGCGATAACCAGAGAAGCGACACGCATATACGGATTACGCTGGCGGTTGAGCAGAATGATAACCATCAGAACGACGGCGGCCAGAATCAGGTTTTTAGGCGCGCCAAAAGTATGATTACTCATCGCCGCATAGCCGCCACCAATTGACGTCAGCCCGACCTGAATCAGCGAAAGACCGATAATCATGACGACGATGCCGGAAACCAGCGGGGTGATGACGCGGCGTGCAAGGTGCAGGAAACGCGACAAAACGATTTCGGTGCAGGACGCCAGCATCAATGTGCCGAAGAGCGCGGCCATCATTGTCGGAACGTCAGCGCCGCCGTTTTTCAGTGCCAGACCGCCCATAATCAGCGGCGAGACAAAGTTAAAGCTGGTGCCCTGAATTGAAAGCAGTCCGGAACCGACGGGACCCCAGGTTTTAATTTGCAGAATGGAAGCCAGGCCCGAAGCAAATAGCGACATGCTGATAATGTGCTGAGTGTCCTGCGCAGGTAATCCCAGCGCCTGACAAATCAGTAATGCGGGGGTGATCACCGCGACAAACATCGCCAGTAAATGCTGACAGGCGGCAAAGAGAGTCTGAGGTATTGGCGGACGGTCTTCGAGCCGGTAAATCAGTTCACTTTTTGGCTGGGGGGAAAGGTCTGGTTGCTGAGAGTCTTGTTCTGTGGTTTGCGAACTCATGTTATGGCATTCCAATAAGCGGCAAAGCGGGCATTTTTATTGAAATACGCGACAAAAGCAAACGTTTGCTAACGACAATTTAAACTGTGAAATCTTCGTTAAAAAATCTTTTGTGAACTGTTTGCCCGGCTGAGGTTTTTTCTGAGAAGGTCTTGTTCCGTTTTGTACGGGAAATCGGGTAATTCCGGTGGGAGACTGAAGAAAAACAGGCGCCGGGATAAAAGCTACGGCGCCTGTTTCAGGCTTTCTGTTTCTTCACTTATCGCTTACTGAGTAGCCTCTGCTTTTTCCGTAAACACGGCTTCAGCTTCCGCTGCTTTTTCCTGCGTCAGCAACTGCTTCTCATAAACCTTGAAGAACGGATAGTAAATCACCATCGAAAGCGCCATCAGCATGATGACCAGAAGTGACACTTTAAAGTCCCAACCCATTGCCCAGGCAGCACCTATCGGCGCAGGGGACGTCCAGGGAACCAGCGAAATCATATGCGGCAGAAGATCGGTTGAGACAGCGGTGTAGGCAATAACGGCATTCACCATCGGTGCCAGCAGGAAGGGAATGAAAAATACCGGATTCATGACAATCGGCGTGCCGAAAATCACCGGCTCATTGATGTTAAAGCAGCTGGGAACCAGGCTGAGTTTCCCCATTGTACGCAGATGCGCGGACTTACTGCGGCAAAACAGCAGCACCAGTCCCATTGTCGCGCCGGAGCCGCCGATGACGATCAGGAAGTTCCAGAACGCTTCGGTCATGATGTGCGTCATCGGCAAACCTGCGGCGAGATCCGTTTGGTTCAACCCCAGATTGGTTAGCCAGAAAGCCTGCAACATTCCTGACACGATAGCCGAACCATGAATACCGGCGAACCACAGCAGATGGCAAATCAGTACCGCCAGAAGTACGGCGGGCAGGGAGTCAGCGGCGGAAATCAACGGCTCGAACAGCGCCATAATTGCCTGCGGTAACAGCATGTCGAAGCCCGACTGCACCAGCAAACTCAGCGGGAAAAGAGTCACCACCACCGCAATAATCGGGATCAGCAAATCAAACGAATGCTTGATGTTGGAAGGAACCTGCTCGGGTAAACGTATGCCAATATTGTATTTTTTCAGCAAGCGTGTCAGTTCGGTCACATAAATCGCCACCAGAATTGCGGTGAAAATCCCTACGCCGCCCAGTGCGGCTGTAGACATTTTTTCATCAATCTGAGGCGCAGCCACCAGCAGAAAAGACATCAGCGACAGCATCGCGGTCATAAACGGGTCAAGCTTGTAGCTTCGCGCCAGATTGTAGGCAATGGCCGCAGCGATGTAGATCGACATAATCCCCATCGTCATATTAAATGGCGTCAGAATCTGTACTTCATATTTTGCCGACAATTCCAGCCAGCTTCGGGCAAATCCCCATGAGGATTCAGGAGAGAAAGGTGGATGTACAAAAACCAGCAAAAAGGACCCAACAATCATAAACGGCATTGCTGAAATAAACCCGTCACGCACCGCCATGACATGGCGCTGGGAAGATAACCGGGCCGCAAACGGGCTGATTTTCTGTTCTATAAAATCAAAGAGGGACTGGCTGATACTCATGATGATTTTGGCCTTATGGTGAGGGGAACTGACAGGCTTACCTTAATTATCATCAGTGTAGTGGCGGGGTGTGAAACCGGTTACCGACTTTACCCCAGTCTGTGAAGGTCATCAAATAACCAGAAGGCTTGATGGTTTTGAGGCAGAAATGAGCAAAAGTTGAGTTAATACATTGAAGCCAAAATATCATTTTCAATAATGTTTTGGCGTTTCAGATAGAAAAAGAAAAGTCGAAAAGCATAAGAATTATGCGTTGGTATAACGCACTCTTTCCGGCAGCCAGCGCTCAATTAGCGCTTTGGCATGATCGGGGAACTGCTGCTGGAGATATCGTGCAATGCGCTGTACGTCGGGGATCATAGCCTGATCGCGCAGCAAGTCAGCCACTTTAAATTCAGCGCTACCTGTCTGGCGCGTGCCCAGTAATTCACCCGGCCCGCGGATTTCTAAATCCTGCTGAGCAATGACAAAACCATCGTTGCTGTCGCGTAAAACCTGCAAGCGCTTCTGCGCTGTTTTGCTGAGCGGTGTTTTGTATAACAACACGCAGTGGGATGCGACAGCACCACGCCCGACGCGGCCACGTAGCTGGTGTAACTGCGCCAGCCCGAGGCGCTCCGGGTTTTCGATGATCATCAGGCTGGCGTTGGGCACGTCGACGCCCACTTCGATGACGGTTGTCGCCACCAGAAGCTGCACCTCGCCCTTTTTGAACGCCTGCATAACGGCTTGTTTTTCCTGCGCTTTCATCCGGCCATGAACCAGCCCGATATTCAGCGCAGGCAGCGCTTCTTTCAGCCCTTCCCATGTGGCTTCCGCTGCCTGAGCTTCCAGCATTTCGGATTCTTCAATCAGCGTACAAACCCAGTAAGCCTGGCGGTTTTCCTGCTCACAGGCGCTTTTCACGCGGCTGATGATATCGCTGCGGCGAGTATCAGGGATCGCAACCGTCGTTACCGGCGTTCTGCCAGGTGGAAGTTCATCGATTACAGACGTATCCAAATCGGCGTAAGCGGTCATCGCCAGCGTTCTCGGGATTGGCGTTGCGGTCATGATCAGCTGATGCGGATGGAATCCCTGTTGCAGACCTTTCTCCCATAGTGCCAGCCGCTGATGAACGCCAAAGCGGTGTTGTTCATCAATGATCACCAGCGATAATGAGGAGAACAGAACCTGTTCCTGAAAGATCGCGTGAGTCCCGACGACCATCGAAACCTGACCACTGGCAATCGCATCCTGCTGCGCCAGTCTGGCTTTGCCTTTTTGTTTTCCGGCCAGCCATCCGACCTGAATACCCAGCGGTTCGAACCACTGACGGAAATTATTAGCATGCTGCTCGGCGAGTAATTCTGTGGGCGCCATCAGCCCGACCTGCTGACCCTGCGCAATCGCACAAAGCGCGGCAAGTGCCGCTACCAGCGTTTTACCTGAACCGACGTCGCCCTGAACCAGACGCATCATCGGATAGTTTTTTGCCAAATCCTGTTCGATTTCAGCCACCACGCGCTGTTGTGCGCCGGTCGGGCTGAACGGCAACAAGGCAAGAAACTGATTTTTCAGGCGATCGTCATGATGCAGCGGCATGGCTTTATAGCTTTGCGTGCCGGCGCGAACGGCCAGCATGCTGAGATTGTGCGCCAGCAACTCTTCCATAATCAGACGTCGTTGTGCCGGGTGATGTCCTTTCTCCAGATCGGCCAGCTGAATATCTGGTGGCGGCCGGTGCAGTAAATGCAGCGCCTGTGGAAGCGGAATTAACGAGCGGCTCAGTTCTTCCGGCAACAGTTCAGCGATGGGCACGGTATCGAGTAATTCCAGCGCCTGATCGGTCAGTTTACGCAGTGTGGCCTGACGGATGCCTTCCGTTGTCGGATAAACTGGCGTCAGCGATTCCTGCAAAACCACTTCGCTGTTTTCACCCTGAATACGATATTCCGGATGAATAATTTCGGCGCCAATTGTGCCGCGTTTAATTTCACCATACGCGGTGACACGACGGCCTGCAGCCAGACTGTTTTTCATCGCGGCGTTAAAATTGAAGAAGCGTAATGTCACCATGCCGGTGCCGTCACTTATCTGACAGGTCAGCATTCTGCGGCGGCCAAAACTGATATCACTGCGCAGCACTTCGCCTTCTATAGTCGCGAAAATGCCGGGCTGTAAATCATTGATGGTGTAGAGGCGGGTACGGTCTTCATAACGTAAAGGGAGATGTAGCAATAAATCCTGAATAGTTTCAAGACCGAGTTTAGCGAGTTTGTCTGCCTGACTGGCTCCGACGCCGGAAAGCGACGTCAGCGGGATGGCGTCGAGCAGGCGGCCTTTCATCTTTTTTTCACCGTCATTTGCATCGCTGACCACCATTCATCATCAGCAATAATTTGACCTTTCTCATCAATGAACGGGCGCGGTAATTTCTTACGTTGTGCCACATGAGATAAGACCGGATAGCCACCTTCAAAGAGCAGACGTTGCTGTTCTTTCTCACTTAAAACGCTTTTATCGCGAGTATACATTCCGGCATTTTCACGCTGACGCTGAGCTTCGTACAGGATTAAAGCGGAGGCCACAGACACATTCAGCGACTGTACCATCCCGATCATCGGTATAATAATATCGCTGTCTGCAAGAGCCAGCGCTTCGGGAGTAATACCGGTTTTTTCCTGCCCCAGCAAAATGCAGGTCGGGCGGGTGTAATCAATCGCGCGGAAATCGACGGCTTTTTCAGACAGGTTGGTCGCAAGAATTTGCATACCTTGCGCCTTCATTTGTGCGACGGCATCCTGAATTGTTTTGTGTGTTTTGACCTGAACCCAGCTGTTGCTGCCTGCAGCGGAAGACACTAACGTCTTCATTCGGGTCGTTGGCCAGACCGCGTGGATTTGGTGAACGCCGACGGCGTCGGCGGTCCGGATGACAGCAGAAACGTTATGCGGTTTATGCACCTGTTCCATGCAGACCGTCAGGTCTGGCTGTCGGGCCGCAAGCATTTCACGGATACGCGCATAACGTTCTGGGGTCATAACAATCAGTTTCGGTTGCGGGTAACTTTGATGACGTCCGGCATGATACGAATTTTACGCATGATATTCGCCAGATGAACGCGGTCGCGGGTCGTCAGGCGGATAAAGGCACTGTATACGCGGCCGTCTTTTTCTTCAGTGCTCAGGCTCTGGATATTTGACTGCGCGGCGTTAATCGCAGCGGTCAGATTTGCCAGAGCGCCCTGATGGTTGAACATGTCGACTTTGATTTCCGCAATAAATTCCTGATCGGTTTCCTGGTGATCGTCCCAGTCAACGGCCATGAATTTCTCAGGTTCTTTCTGATAACCGCGAATGTTACGACAAGACTCGTGATGAATAACCAGTCCTTTACCCGGACTCACGTGAGCAATAATCGGGTCGCCCGGAATAGGGCGGCAGCATTTCGCGAAGGTAATCAGCACGCCGTCTGCGCCTTTAATTGGCAGATTACGTGTGCCCGATGTTGCCATTGAAGACTGATCACCCATCAGGTTTTTAGCCACGACGACGCTCATGGCGTTGCCGAGACCAATTTCAGCCAGCAAATCGTCCATCGCCGCGAGCTTCATGCGGTCGAGTTCGTTTTTGATATTCTCTGGCGGAATGTCTGACAATTTCTTACCGGCACCCAGCGCATGGTTCAGCAGACGTCGGCCGAGCGAAACGGAATCATCACGTTTCAGGTTCTTGAGCATCTGACGAATTTTGGCGCGAGCGCGTGAGCTGACGACAAAGTTGAGCCATGCTGCATTCGGACGGGCGCCCGGCGCGGTAATGATTTCGATTGTCTGACCGCTGGTCAGCGGCTGCGAGAGCGGATAAGGCTGGCGATCGACACGTGCACCCACACAGGCATGGCCGATATCGGTATGCACGGCATAAGCAAAGTCGACCGGTGTCGCGCCCGCAGGCAATTCGACAATACGGCCTTCCGGCGTGAAGACGTAAATCTCGTCGGGGAACAGATCCGATTTAACGCTCTCGATAAATTCAAATGAGTTACCCGCGCTCTGTTGCAGTTCTAGCAGACTTTGCAACCAGCGTTGCGCACGAATCTGCGCCGTCGTGCTGGTTTCACTGTTCTCTTTATAAGCCCAGTGTGCCGCAACCCCCATCTCTGCCATCTGATCCATATCTTCGGTCCGGATTTGTACCTCAACCGGAACACCGTGCGGGCCGATTAAAGAGGTATGCAGGGATTGATAGCCGTTGGCTTTGGGGATGGCGATGTAATCTTTAACCCGACCCGGACGCGGTTTGTACAGGCTGTGAGCCTGGCCTAATACGCGATAACAGGTATCAAGGTCTTTAACGATCACCCGGAAGGCGTAAATATCCATAATGGAATGGAAACGCTGTTCCTTGAGGTGCATTTTGCAATAGATCGAATACAGGTGTTTTTCGCGACCACTTACACGGCACTGAATACCGGCTTCGGTTAAACGGCCTTCTATCTCAGAGAGGATTTTTTGGATCATCTCTTTACGGTTACCCCGCGCAGCTTTCACCACTTCTTTGATAACGCGATAACGGTTTGGATAGAGTGCTTCGAAGCCCAGCTCTTCAAGCTCGGTTTTCAGATGGTGAATACCCAAACGGTGTGCCAGCGGGCTGTAAATTTCCAGCGTTTCGCGGGCAATGCGGCGACGTTTATCCGGGCGCAAAGAGCCCAGCGTGCGCATGTTATGGGTACGGTCAGCGAGCTTGATCAAGATGACGCGGATGTCTTGCACCATCGCCATGACCATTTTGCGGAAGTTTTCCGCCTGCGCTTCTTTCTTATCGCGGAATTTCAGCTTGTCTAACTTTGAAACGCCTTCAACCAGCTCAGCAACGCTTTTGCCAAACAGTTGTTCCATATCCTGGTAAGTTGCAGGCGTGTCTTCGATAACGTCGTGTAATAACGCCGCCATCAGAGTCTCATGATCGAGCCTCATTTCAGCCAAAATACAGGCCACGGCTACCGGGTGAGTAATATAAGGCTCACCGCTGGAGCGTGTCTGCCCCTCGTGCGCATCCCGCGCCACGAGGTAAGCCTGCACGAGGCGCTTAATTTGCTCCTCCGGCAGGTATTTTTGAATCAGTTGATTCAGGCTTTCAAAGATATACAAGTGAGATCCGTTTCGTTAATTAACGACGGCCTTCAGCGATGGCAGTCACTGCCTGAATCTCTGCGGCTTCCTGCTCTTGTTGCTCCTGACGGTCACGAACGTCGAGGATCTGATTGGTGATCAGGCCTTCTTCGATTTCGCGCAGGGCAATAACGGTGAATTTATCGTTTTCTTCAGCGACCAGTGGATCTTTACCACCAGATTGCAGCTGGCGTGCGCGACGAGCAGCCACCAACACCAGGTCAAAACGGTTACCAATTTTCTCAACAGCGTCTTGAACAGTTACGCGTGCCATATATGTGCTACTCCACAGGGTGACGAAAGACTGGGCATAATACTGAAAGTGACTTCAGTCTGCCAATAGTTTGGTGATTAATCCGTCATGACGGAGCCGCTGACGGCTCAGACGCAGACGTTCGGCGCGAATAATGGTTTTTAAATCCGATAACGCCAGATCAAAATCATCGTTCACAATTAAATAGTCGTATTCGGCAAAGTGCGTCATTTCTGCAACGGCCTGCGCCATACGTTTTGCGATAACTTCTTCGCTATCCTGACCACGGCCACGCAGGCGGCGATCAAGCTCATCTTTTGATGGCGGCAATACAAAGATACTGCGTGCCTGAGGCATTTTTTTCCGGATTTGCTGAGCGCCTTGCCAGTCGATATCCAGGAAAACGTCAACGCCAGACGCCAAAACCTGCTCAATGGTTTCACGTGAAGTCCCGTAGTAATTACCGAAAACCTCTGCGTGTTCTAAAAAGGCATCACGTTCAATCATCTCGCGAAACTCTTCTTTTGAGACAAAGAAGTAATGTTCGCTGTGTTTCTCGCCCGGTCGCATTGAACGGGTTGTATGAGAAATAGAAACCTGTGTGTCGTAGAGCGGTTGTGTTTTAAGTAAAGCCTGAATAAGACTTGATTTACCTGCTCCACTAGGGGCGGAGACAATATATAGCGTGCCTTGAACCATGATGACGTTTCAACTGAATGGGTTGATAGGAAGTATGCGAAGAGTGATCTCTCGCACAGTATACACGCTCGCCGCATTCGGTGCAGCGTTCCGACGTATTTCATCGTAACTAAGCCCGGGAAAACAGCCCCACTTTGTGGAATTACGCGCTGTATTCCAAAATTTCTTTGTATTACAGCAACGAATGAAATAACCAGGAAAGCATCTCGTAAGAACGAACATTGGCACTGGCAGATAAAATATCGACAGCGTTTACTGGCACCCACAAGGAGGTGCTTATGCGCCGTTTCATTCTTTTTATCAGTGTGTTCTGTTTTATTTTCCCAACGGTTGCCGGTGAGATATTCCCGCAAGATTGTCCTGCATGGTCAGCGGCCCAGCTGAACCGGGAAACACATAAGCTTTCGGAGCAACTGGCTCAATGGGACAAGGCGTACCATGAATCAGGAAGCAGCCCGATCGAAGATTCTGTTTACGATAACCTGCGACAGAAACAGAGTAAGTGGTTGCAGTGCGCCGGATTGCCATTGCCTGAGCTTACGGTGCCGGGTGGCGATGATGCCACCATTGCTCACCCCGTAGCACATACCGGGCTCAATAAATTACGCGATAAACAGGGCGTATCAGACTGGATGCGCGGCCGTAAAAATCTCTGGGTGCAGCCTAAAGTCGACGGTGTGGCCGTTTCGGTGATTTACCGGCATGGCAAACTGGCGGCCCTGCTAAGCCGGGGCGATGGTGTTAAAGGCCAGAACTGGACGGTTAAAGCGGCTTCCATTCCGTCAATTCCACTCAATATTGCCGACAAAAGCCCGGAACTGGTATTGCAGGGCGAGCTGTATTTGAAGATGACCGGTCATCAACAAAGTGTTGAAGGTGGCATGAATGCGAGATCGAAAGTGGCGGGCGCCATGATGCGAAATTCGATATCCGATCAGCTCAGTGAGTTTGGCATCTTCATCTGGTCTTGGCCTGACGGGCCTGCCGATATGCAGGAACACCTCCAAAAACTTAGTGCTTTAGGTTTCCCTGAAGTTTCTCAATTCACACTTGCAGTTAACTCTGTGGAAGATGTATCGAAATGGCGGGATACCTGGTTTCTCCAGCCGCTGCCTTTTGCGACCGACGGCGTGGTGATCCGCCAGCAAGAAGAGCCATCCGGAAAATACTGGATGAATAAACCCGCTACATGGGCAGTTGCGTGGAAATACCCGCCCGCAAGACAACTCACAGAAGTCTCCGGTATTACAACAACCACGGGGCGAAGTGGAAAAGTCACCGTAATTCTGAACCTGAAGACGCTGAAACTGGACGATAAATCGGTGAGTAAAGTCAGTGTAGGCTCGGTTGCCCGCTTTAAATCATGGGATGTGTTGCCCGGTGATCAGGTGGCTATCAGTCTGGCCGGTCAGGGGATCCCGCGGCTTGATGATGTCACGTGGCGCGTGAGCGAACGCCCCGAAATAAACCTTCCTGATCCACAACAATATGATGCGCTTTCTTGCTTCACGCCGGAGCCCGGTTGCGCGCAGCAGTTTCTCTCGCGCCTTGTCTGGCTAAGCGGTCCTGAAGGACTAGATATGGCCGGGTTTGGTGGTGCGACGTGGCAAAAGCTGTTCGAGAGGATTTCGGCTGATTCACTGGTGGCGTGGTTAAATCTGAATGAGAAGGACATGGCGGCTGTGCCGGGGATTAGTGTTAAGCAGGCGCAGAAGCTGGCGGCGCAAATCCAGTTGGCACGGGATAAAGGTTTCAGACACTGGCTGTCAGCATTGGGTTTTCCTACCTTTGCCCTGAAGTTTGCGGAGCAAAGGCAAAACTGGGGTCAGCTGGAACAACTGACTTCCGGTGATTGGGAAACAAAGGCCGGAGTTGGGCAAAAACGGGCCCGTCAGGTTTACGGCTTTATTCATCACCCGCAGGTTATGGCGCTGGCCGAGCGGCTAAAGCAGGCAGAACTGCCTGCTTTTCAGTAGTGTACAAAGCCAGCCGATAACTTAATGGTCTGAGTGCGGGTAGTTGAAAACCGGCAGGCCGAGACGAAAGCGCAGCGCGATAAGACGTGCGATAAAACCGACAAGCAGGGTGATGATCACCACCAGATTGTGCGGTAACGCGAGGTATTGCAGGCCGATATAAACCCAGGCGGAGGCGAAAGAGATCCCTGCGTAGATTTCTTTCTGGAAAACCAGCGGGATCTGATTACACATCATATCCCTCAGTACGCCGCCGAAAACGCCAGTAATCACTGCACAGACTGAAGCAATAATTGCGCCGTGACCCATATCAAGCGCAACCTGCGTCCCGATGATTGAAAACACCACCAGGCCTACGGCATCAAGCACAAGAAATAGCCGGCGAAGATGTTGCATCAGTGGGGCCAGCCAGGTCGTCATAATGGCAGCAACGGCAACAATGACGATGTATTCCGGATGCTTAACCCAACCTAAAGGATAGTGTCCGAGCAACATGTCACGAACAGAGCCGCCACCAATAGCAGTCGCCGCTGCGATAATAATGACGCCAAAGGAGTCCATTTTACGACGCCCGGCCGCCAGAGCTCCCGTCATGGCTTCTGCGGTGATCCCAATAATATAAAGAACTGTGAGTAACATGAATGTTCGCCGGACAAATCAGTAAGTGAGAAAGCAGGAGCCGCGTAGAGTAATGAGCTTTTCATAAACTCTCGATTGAATTTTTCTTTTGCATCTTATTTCAGATTATTAAAACTAATGTTATTTACGCATCAGTCAGGCTAAACAAAAGGCTCGGGAAGGATTCTGGCTTATTTTAGATTAGAAAAACAGTTATCGCATGCCAGTTTGTTCATCCTTCTTTCGTTTTCTACCTGAAGTGTCTCTCCCATAAAGGTGAAAAGTGTCTATTTTTAAGTTACGATTATTTAAAATCGTCACTAAAAGACGCAAGACCCAATGATTTTATCTGTCCGGAGGAGTGTATGAAGCCCGAAATTCCGGTTGCGTTAACTCAGCGTGGACCAGCTGAACACGAACGGCGCGAACAAATTATTGATGCGGCATTTGAGCACTTTCGTCTGTATGGTTATGCCAAAACGTCTGTGGCGGATCTGGCGAAATCGATCGGTGTTTCAAGTGCTTATATTTATAAATTTTTTGAGTCAAAACAGGCGATTGGTGAAGCCATCTGTTCCCAGCGTGTCGGTCAGATTGATCAGGCTTTGCTGCTGATTGCCCAGAGTGACCAAAGTGCAACTCTGCGCCTGCGTTCAATTTTTAAAACGTTGTTAACACGTAGTCTGGATCTCTTCTTTCAGGATCGAAAGTTACACGACCTGGCTGCGACAGCTTCTGCGCAGCAGTGGAAATCCACGCGAAATCACCGGGCTATGATGTATGCCATCGTTGAAAAAATAGTCAGCGACGGGCGTGAGTCTGGCGAATTTGAACGTAAAACGCCATTGGATGAAGTCTGTATGGCCATCACCAGCGTAACGACTCCGTTCTCTCACCCGCTGTTACTGGAACAAAAAACGCCGGAGCAACTGGAAGAACGCGTTCAGGCCATTACCGGTCTGGTTCTGCGCAGTCTGGCAAAATAGTCACGACAAAAATTTCGAGTTACGGGTTTACAAAATCGTAATTCGTCACATACTGTCAGCCTTTAATTAAATCGTTTCTGCCCGCTGGTGGAAGTTTCAGCAGAAACTTATGTCTTCAACAGACAGAGAGGAAAGTTTTATGACTCATCGTCGAGTGGTTATTACCGGCATGGGGGCTGTGAGTCCTCTGGGCTGTGATATCGAAACTATCTGGAAGCGCCTGCTGGCCGGTCAGTCTGGTATCCGCGTTTTGCCGGAAGAAATTGTTGAAACACTGTCCGTGAAAATTGGCGGTCAGGTACAAACTAAAGAACAGGATCCTGAATCAGGTTTCGATCCTGACCTGTTTGTTGTGCCGAAAGACCAGAAGAAAATGGACCGTTTCATTCTTTTCGCCATGGCAGCTGCCGATATGGCGATTGCGAATTCAGGCTGGAAAGCGGAAACCGCTGAACAGCAGGAACGTACTGCAACCGTCATCGGTTCTGGTATCGGTGGTTTCCCGGCGATTGCACATGCTGTGCGCACCAACGACAGCCGCGGTGCTAAGCGTTTATCCCCGTTCACCATTCCTTCATTCCTGGTGAATCTGGCATCTGGCCAGGTTTCCATAAAACACCAGTTCAAAGGTCCAATCGGTGCGCCGGTTACCGCATGTGCGGCGGGTGTTCAGGCAATCGGTGATGCGGTTCGTTTGATTCGCAATGATGAAGCGGATGTTGCACTGTGTGGTGGCGCTGAAGCGGCTATCGATACCGTGAGCCTGGGTGGTTTCGCGGCGGCAAAAGCGATGTCTACCGGCCACGAAGATCATCCGGAAAAAGCATCCCGTCCATTTGACAGCGCCCGCGACGGCTTTGTGATGGGCGAAGGTGCAGGCATGCTGGTTATCGAAGAACTGGAACATGCGAAAGCGCGTGGTGCAAAAATTCTCGCTGAGATCGTCGGTTACGGTACCAGCGGCGACGCTTATCACATGACTTCCGGTGCGGAAGACGGCAACGGTGCCGGTCGTGCGATGAAAATTGCTTTGCGTCAGGCGGGGATTCAGCCTTCAGACGTGCAGCATTTGAATGCGCATGCGACCTCTACGCCGGTGGGCGACCTGGGTGAAATCAATGCGATTAAAACCCTGTTCGGCACCGACGGTAAGCTGGCGGTGACGTCCACCAAATCTGCTACCGGGCATTTGCTGGGCGCGGCGGGTGGTCTGGAAACCATCTTCACTATTCTGGCCGTTCGCGACCAGATTGTTCCGCCAACGCTGAATCTGGAAAACAAAGATGAAGCGGCTGCAGGCCTGAACATCGTCGGCAATACGGCACAGAAGCACGGCATTACTTACGCGCTGTCCAACGGCTTTGGTTTTGGCGGTGTGAATGCTTGTGTACTGCTGAAACGTTGGGAAGATTAATTTCTTTCTGAATTTCAGAGCTAAAGCATAAAAAAACGCCTCCGGTCAGGCTGACGGGAGGCGTTTTTTATTGCATCAGATCAGATGATTTACTCAATGTTCTGGATCTGTTCGCGCATTTGTTCGATAAGGACTTTCAGCTCGATGGCGGATGTTGTGACATCGGCATTGATCGATTTGGATGCCAGCGTGTTCGACTCGCGGTTAAATTCCTGCATCATGAAATCAAGACGACGGCCGACCGCCTCATCTTTCTTCATGATTTTATGCGTTTCTTTAACGTGCGCTTCCAGACGGTCCAGCTCTTCTGCAACATCAACACGCTGCGCCATCAGAACCAGTTCCTGCTCCAGACGGGTATTTTCCAGCTGTACCTGCGCGTCTTCCAGCTTGCTGACCAGACGCTCGCGCTGCCATTGCAGGATATTGGGCATCTGGGCACGGACTTTGATGACTTCTGCGCTAACGCCATCAAGGCGTTGTTCGATCATTGTTTTCAGTGCGGCGCCTTCGCTTTCGCGGGCAGCGATGAAATCATCGAGAGCTGTTTCCAGCGCGAGCAGCAGTTCAGTGCTGATTGCATCCAGATCCTGCTCTTCGGCCAGCATGACACCCGGCCAGCGCAGAACTTCCAGCGGATTAATCTCGCCTTCGTCGCTTTGCATTTTTACCCATTGCGCCGCTTCAACCAGCTGTTTCGCCAGTTTTTCATTCAGTTGCAGAGTGCTTTGCGCGCCCGGATCGAGATCAAAACGCAGATTACATTCGACTTTACCGCGGGTCAGCCGGGCACGAATGCGCTCGCGAATAACCGGCTCCAGGCTGCGAAATTGCTCTGGCAGACGGATGTAAGTTTCGAGATAACGTTGGTTTACCGAGCGAAGTTCCCACGCGGCGCTGCCCCAGTCACCCTTAATTTCGCGTCGGGCATAAGCGGTCATACTACGGATCATGTATGCGTACCTGTTAATGTAAAGATGCAGCGATTATAGCCCCGGTAAGCGGGTCATGATAGGCATTACCTCGCGAAGTCCGTATAATGCGCAGCCAAACACGATTCGCGACCCGGAGAACTATCCATGCGTCCAGCAGGCAGAAATGCACAACAAGTACGCCCCGTAACACTGACCCGCCATTACACTAAACACGCTGAAGGTTCCGTGCTGGTGGAGTTTGGTGATACCAAAGTGCTGTGTACCGCGACGGTCGAAGAAGGCGTTCCGCGTTTCCTGAAAGGTCAGGGACAAGGTTGGATCACGGCTGAATACGGTATGCTGCCACGCTCCACGCACAGCCGTAATGCGCGTGAAGCCGCGAAAGGCAAACAAGGCGGTCGTACCCTTGAAATTCAGCGTCTGATTGCCCGCTCATTGCGTGCGGCAGTGGATCTCAAAAAACTGGGTGAATTCACCATCACGCTGGACTGCGATGTTTTGCAGGCTGACGGCGGCACGCGTACTGCGTCCATTTCCGGTGCCTGTGTGGCGCTGGCAGATGCACTGAACGCGCTGGTAGCAGCGGGTAAACTGAAAGCCAATCCGATGAAAGGGATGGTTGCCGCCGTCTCTGTGGGTATTGTTAAAGGCGAAGCGCTTTGCGACCTTGAGTATGTCGAAGATTCGGCCGCTGAAACGGATATGAACGTCGTGATGATGGAAGATGGCCGCATGATTGAAGTGCAGGGCACCGCAGAAGGCGAGCCGTTCAGTCATGAGGAGTTGCTCAGTTTACTGGCCCTCGCCAGAGGGGGCATCGACACTATCTTCCAGGCGCAGAAAGCGGCGCTGGCGGAATAATTTTTTAAGGCGACTGAGAAGTCGCCTTTTTTATGGCCTGCGGGCTGACAATTGCAGATATAAGACATTATCGAGGAGACCATCAATGAAAGCCTATCAGCGCCAGTTTATTGAGTTTGCACTGAACAAACAGGTTTTGAAATTCGGCGAGTTTACCCTGAAGTCCGGGCGCATAAGTCCTTACTTCTTCAATGCCGGTTTGTTTAACACTGGCCGTGATCTGGCGTTACTGGGACGTTTTTACGCTGAAGCATTGATGGATTCAAAAATTGATTTCGATTTAGTTTTCGGCCCGGCCTATAAAGGGATTCCGATTGCAACCACCACTGCCGTCGCGCTGGCTGAGCATCATGAACGCGATGTGCCGTATTGTTTCAACCGCAAAGAAGCCAAAGATCACGGTGAAGGTGGTTTATTGGTGGGCAGCCCTCTTCAGGGCCGCGTCATGCTGGTTGATGATGTGATTACCGCCGGTACAGCTATCCGTGAGTCCATGGAAATCATCAATGCTCACAATGCAACGCTAGCGGGCGTTCTGATTTCTCTGGATCGTCAGGAACGTGGCCGCGCGGATATCTCTGCGATTCAGGAAGTTGAACGCGACTATCATTGTAAAGTGATTTCAATTATTACGCTGGCCGACCTGATTGAGTATCTGGAAGAAAAAGCGGAAATGGCTGACCATCTGGCTGCTGTGCGGGCTTACCGGCAGGAGTATGGCGTTTAATCTCGGGTAAAACTTTATAAGGCAGGGATGTCATGACACAAACTGAAGCAGGCAGCAAAGAATGGATGCCTTCGCGGGCAGCAGAGTTTCTCTGTCGCCAGACGGAGCGGCTGGTTAAAGGCAAAAGCCTGACACCCGCAGAATGCCAGCGTATTTATGATTTCTGCGGTGTCCGGCCTGATTTTCCGCAATGGCGAAGATTTCTGGTGCCGTTACTCTCGCTGCTGGGATTGTTATCGCTGGTCGCGGCTGCCGTCTTTTTTGTCGCCTGGAACTGGGCAGATATGCCGAAGATGGCAAAGTTTGCGCTGGCAGAGTTGTTGGTCGTTGCGCTTACCGTCGTGGTCTGGTGGAGCTGGTATGACGGACTTGCGCGTAGTGCCTTACTGGCGGCCGCTCTCAGTTTTGGCGCGCTGTTTGCCCTCTATGGGCAGATTTATCAGACGGGGGCCGACAGCTGGGAGTTGTTCAGAGCCTGGCTGTTTGTTTTCCTGCCTTTAGCCCTCATCGCCCGACAGAACAGTTTGTGGTTCTGCTCCTGGTTGCTTGCCAATCTTACCTTTCAGCTCTATTACGTCACGGTGTCTATGTCCCTGATGGACAGCGCGGCATTTGATGGTCTCGACTATTTTCCCTCCACCGCACTTTATAGTTACTTGATTGTGCAGGTGTTGTGTCTGGTTACGCGGGAAGTGCTTGCCCTGCGGGCAATTAAACACAATCCTAAGTCGTGGCTCGCCAGTCGCTGGTTCTCCCGTGTGATGGCCGGTTTTCTCCTGTTAATGCTGACTTCCATCGTTGCCGGAAATGTATCCGGCTGGCGTTACGATCCCCCTCATCACTTTGCGACGGCGTTATGGCTGCTCGTTTTACTGGCGGGCTACTTCTTCTACCGCTACCGCCATCCTGACCTGTGTATGCTGACGCTGGGGACGGCCAGTGGAGCGGCCATCGGGTGCGTGTTGATCATGCAGATGTTCGACAGTTCTTACGATGTGGGGGGGCTGTTTATGCTGGGCTGTCTGATGGCTCTATGGCTGGCGGGATGTGGCGCTTTGATGCTCCACTGGCGGCGTAAACTCTATGAGAACCAGCCGGTCGAGGTTTCCTTCACGAAAGTGGCATTGCTGACCGAACAGTTACGCCGACATAATTTGCTTAATCAGACGCAAATTGAAGAGATTCAGCAATACGATCACTCGTCTCATCTCCCCTGGTATCTGCGGCTGACGCTGGGTGTCGGTGGCTGGGTGGCGGCCATGATCATTCTGTTCCTGCTGATACTGGTGCTCTATGTTGCCGGCCTGCTCAATGACCCTAATGCTGCCACTGTGATTATCCCTTCGCTGATCCTTGCCTTGGTCGCGGGCGGATTTCTTCGCGCGCAGGGTGTGAGCAAACATCATATCGGACTGGCATGGGCGATAGCGGCAACCTGTGGCCTGTGCTTTGGCTTCTGTATGCTCTTTGAAGCCAGTTGGGATATGTATTTTCTGGTGGGCTCACTTTGTTCATTGCCGGTTCTCGCAGTGATGGCGCTGGCGATGGCAGATCGTACATTCCGCTTTATGGCGGTAACAGCGGCGACTTTTTTACTGATACTTTCCGGCAATTTGCTGGCCGGGATGTATTTACCGCCAGTCGTCAGTTTTTGTGTGGTTTCAGCGCTGATTGCTGTCATTGTGATTTTCTGGCTGTGGATTATCAGGGAACAAATTAACTTAACAGCCACTGCAGGCGCTGAGGCTGTTTCCCCTCTCCTCTGGGGGATCCCGTCCGGCCTGATATTGCAGTGTTTTTCCGGTATTAATTCCTCACTTTTCTTTGATTTTTTCTGGCGGCCAGCAGGGTATTTCACGCTTTCGACGGGAACCGGCGCAGGTATTGCCGCAGGTTTAATCATCGGGTGTTTGTATCAGACGGTGGTGAAAAAGACGTCATCAGCGCCGCTGCTTCTGGTTGCTGCTTTGTTGTGCGGTTTCGCTGCTTATTATGCACCGGGAATCGGCCTGGGCCTGTGGTTATTACTGATGGCGCGTTATCAGGGAAGTCAGGGGGTTTTGGCCGCCAGCGGCTGTTTCCTCGCGCTTTATGTTATTGACTGGTATTACTTCCTCGGTGTCAGTTTATTGCAGAAATCCCTTCTGATGTTTGTCACTGGCGTGGCGCTGCTGGCGCTGGCATTTGCCGCCAAAAAACTGATACCGGCGCGGAAGGAGGAAGCGTATGCAAACCACTAATTTGAGAAAATGGCTGGCGGGATTAGTGATACTGCTGGCGCTGATCGCCGTGAATGCCGGTATCTGGCAAAAAGAACAGATACTTAAACAGGGGGCGGTGATGATATTGCCGCTTGCACCGGTTGATCCGCGTTCTCTCATGCAGGGGGATTATATGGCTCTCAGTTATGCCATAACGCAGGCTTTGCAGCAGGAGTTATCCCGGCAACGTCAGGTGTGTGATTCGGTTCCACAGACGCCTTGCCTGCCAGTCAGTGGCAAAATTATTGTGACAGTCAATGAGCAGCGGCAGGTCACTCAGGCGAGGTTTGATAGCGGCGAGCCGCTGAAGCCAGGGGAGTTACGGGTGAAGTATCATATGAATGCCGGAATGCTGACGGTGGGAACGAATGCTTACTTTTTCCAGGAAGGTCACGGTGAGCGTTTCGCCAGCGCGCGTTATGGTGCATTTCGGGTAGGGCAAAACGGTACGGCCTTGCTGACTGCGATGCTGGATGAACATGGAAAAATGATCCAGCCGTAGGGCCAAAAACAAAAGGGCCTTTCGGCCCTTTTTTGCATCTGTAACCTGTGCTGGAAAATGACGTTATTGCAGCTGAGCAGAAATCAGTGGCCAGCGTGTATCAAAGTCCTGAGTCGGACGATACTTGAATTCAGAACGCACAAACCGCGACAGCATCCCTTCGCAAAATGCCAGTAACTGGCTGGCAAGCAGGGTTTCATCACTGATAAACCCGCTGCCTTCACGCATTTTCTTTTCCCGTAAAACCTGACGCAACTGCGCTTCAATTCGCTCAAAAAGCTGGTTGATGCGACCCTGCAGGCGATCCTGTTCGAACATCAGTGCGTGACCGGTCATAATGCGGGTGAGCCCCGGATTGCGTTCGGCAAAACCTAAAATCAGCAGCAAAATCAGACGGATTCTGTTCAATGTATCTTTTTCATCCTGCAGGATGAGATTGATACGCGTAATCAGACTGTCTTCGATAAACTCGATTAAGCTGTCAAACATCCGCGTCTTACTGGGAAAATGACGGTAAAGAGCTGCTTCTGAAACGCCTACGCTGGCGGCGAGTTTCGCGGTGGTGATCCGCTGGCTGCCATCGCTGGACTGAAGCATTTGCGCTAACGCCTGCAAAATCTCTTCGCGCCGGTTCCTTTTTGTCGTTTCTTTCTCTGCCATGTCTGAATAGACCCTTGCTAAAAAACGGCTAAAATCATGGAGAAACCGCACAACTGCCGCATGAATCGCTGTGATCCTGCGGCTTATTTCGTTCCCTTGGTGTTGTTACGGTCTGATAGTGATAAGGATCTGTTCAATATCGCGTCAAAATCTGCGGTGCTGAACAGGTTCTTATTGGCGACCTGAATGGCCGAAACCACCTTCGCCGCGTTCACTGGCGTCAAAATCTTCCACCAGATTGAATTCTGCCTGAACGACAGGCACAAATACCATCTGAGCAATGCGCTCGCCCGGTTCGATAACAAATGTAGTCTGACCACGATTCCAGACGGAAACCATCAGCTGACCCTGATAATCGGAATCGATAAGACCGACCAGGTTGCCCAGAACGACGCCGTGTTTATGGCCTAAACCTGAACGTGGCAGGATAACCGCCGCCAGATTTGCATCACCGATATGGATAGCAAGACCTGTTGGCAGCAACGTCGTTTCGCCCGGTTTCAGTTCTACCGACGCGTCCAGACAGGCGCGCAAATCCAGACCTGCGGATCCCGGCGTTGCGTAGGCAGGTAAAGGGAAAGTCGAACCGATGCGCGGGTCGAGAATTTTAATGTCGATTTTTTTCATCATAACGGCTGACAATCTCTTCTAATAAACGTTGACCAAGCAGGGACTTATCGCTGAGCGGTAAGATTTTATCCCCGTCCTGCCAAAAAAGATGCAAGGCATTGGTATCAGTATTGAAACCATGTCCGGCAAGTGAAACGTCGTTGGCGCAAATCAGATCAAGATTCTTGCGGATCCTTTTTTGCCGCGCGTATTCTTCCACATTCTGGGTTTCAGCGGCAAACCCCACGACGTAGGGACGGTTTTCCGTCATGGCAGCGACGCCCGCGACAATGTCGGGGTTTTTCACCATTTTTATAGTGATTTCATCGCCTTGCTTTTTGATTTTCTCATCAGCAATGATTTCAGCGCGGTAATCGGCCACGGCAGCGCAGGAAATAAAAATTTGCTGGGAGGCTGCAAAAGCTTGCACTGCTTTCTCCATCTCCAGCGCACTTTCCACATCAATCCGGCGAACGTTCAGAGGTGTCGGTTGCACGACCGGTCCGGCAATCAGCGTGACCTGCGCACCGCGTTCAGCGGCGGCTTTGGCAATCGCAAACCCCATTTTCCCGGAACTGTGATTGCTGATGAAACGCACCGGATCCAGAGGTTCTCGGGTCGGGCCTGCAGTCACCATAATATTCAGATGCGCCAGATCTTTATGAGCAGAAAAATGGGTATTGGCTAAATCGACTATCACCAGCGGATCGAGCATCCGGCCAGGGCCGATATCGCCACAAGCCTGGCTTCCGCTGTCGGGGCCCCAGATTAACGTGCCACGTGCGGCCAGTTTTTCCAGGTTCTCCTGAGTGACGGCAGCGCGATACATTTGCTGGTTCATAGCCGGCAGAACAGCGACGGGCGCGGCGGTTGCCAGACAGACAGTCGTCAGCAGGTCATTCGCCATACCTGCGTTCATTCGTGCCAGTAAATCAGCCGTGGCGGGAGCAATCAGAACTAAGTCAGCCCATTTGCCCAACTCGATATGCCCCATTGCCGCTTCGGCAGCAGGATCAAGCAGGTCATCAGAGACCGGATAGCCAGAAACGGCCTGCAGGCTCAGGGGGGTCACAAAGGATTTCGCCGCTTGTGTCATGACCACGCGGACTTCTGCGCCTCTTTCACGTAAGCGACGTACCAGTTCTGGTGCTTTATAGGCAGCGATACCACCGCTGATACCGAGCACAATATGTTTGCCGGAAAGTCCCGTCATCATCATTGTCCGATTGGTTGTAAGCCGAAAGAAGCGACATTTTAGCATAACGCGGAATGATGACAGCTATTGGCGATGCTCTTAAGCGGATGAATAAAAATTCTGCGTAACGCCTCGCAGGCTTTTAAACCGGAAACCCCGACGAGCAGGGCTCTGTGCCAGAATCGGCGCCTAAAAGGAGTCAGGATGACGAAAGTACAGGAAAGCTGGCCGGGTGAATTGCCTCCACGGGAAAAATTACTGCAACAGGGCGCAAAAGGGCTGACCGATCAGGAGCTGCTGGCGATCTATCTGCGTACCGGTTGCCAGGGAATGCACGTCATGGCGCTGGCGAAGAATCTTCTGGAAAAATTCGGTTCTCTGCATCAGTTGCTGATGGCTGATTTTGATTCAATGGCGGGCATTAAAGGGATGGGCGTCGCGAAATTTGCACAGTTGGTTGCAGTTTCAGAACTGTCGCGCCGGTCATATTTACGTCACCTCAATGC
Source organism: Rahnella sp. BIGb0603 (assembly GCF_024808755.1). Taxonomy (NCBI): domain Bacteria; kingdom Pseudomonadati; phylum Pseudomonadota; class Gammaproteobacteria; order Enterobacterales; family Yersiniaceae; genus Rahnella; species Rahnella sp. BIGb0603. The sequence continues at coordinate 44,129 of NZ_JANUEX010000013.1, forward strand.
GGAGAATGCGATGCTCAGCCCGGAGGTCATGCGGGAATATCTGCAGAATTTGCTGGTTTTTCGGGAAAGAGAGGTCTTTCTGGTACTTTTTCTCGACAACCAGCATCGCGTTATTCGCCATGAGGAGATGTTTGCTGGTACTATTGGGCACGTAGAAGTGTATCCCCGCGAAATTGTTCGCGGTGCGATGAAGGTTAATGCGGCAGCCCTAATTCTGGCGCATAATCACCCATCCGGTCGGGCTGAGCCCAGCCTGATGGACCGGAAAGTGACTGAACAGATTATTCGAGCGTGCCAACTGCTGGAAATTCGCGTCCTTGACCATTTGGTTGTAGGCCACGGAGAAACAGTCTCTTTTGCTGAACGCGGTTGGATTTAGCGTCGTTTTTTGAAGATCCTTAGGGATCTTTAGCTGTTCGGGACTTGAGCACTTACGCTACAGAGCGTATACTACGCCACCTTTGAGAATCTTGGGTTTGGCGTTAAGAGCCTATCTCAGCAGGTTTCTAACCTGATGAATTGGTTTTTACCCGACGACAGTGAGTCGGTTCTCAGTGGAGTTTGCTGAGATGGGCTCTAAAGCCTGACGAGGCGGCCATACCCTATACGAAGCTCGAGCTGATTTGATTTTTGGAGAATAGACATGTCCCGAGTCTGCCAAGTTACTGGCAAGCGCCCGGTGAGCGGTAACAACCGTTCCCACGCACTGAACGCGACCAAACGCCGTTTTCTGCCGAACCTGCACTCCCACCGTTTTTGGGTTGAGGCTGAGAAGCGCTTTGTAACTCTGCGTGTATCTGCTAAAGGTATGCGTGTTATTGATAAGAAGGGTATTGAGACGGTCTTGGCCGATCTGCGTGCCCGCGGTGAGAAGTATTAAGGAACTGCATCATGGCTAAAGGTGTTCGCGAGAAGATCAAGCTGGTTTCTTCTGCTGGTACTGGTCACTTCTATACCACCACGAAGAACAAGCGTACTAAGCCGGAAAAATTGGAACTGAAGAAATTCGATCCAGTTGTCCGTCAACACGTGATCTATAAAGAAGCTAAAATTAAATAATTTTAGTGGATTAATAAAACCCGGCTCCGGCCGGGTTTTTTATTGTCTGAATTTGGCCATTTCCGCTCAGAGCGACTTTTGTTTGCCTGATGCTGATGTCTGCGACACACTCTGAGAATCATTCTGCTAAGGGAGAAATTATGCCGGAATTACCTGAGGTTGAAACCAGCCGCAGAGGGATTGAACCCTATCTGAAAGGCCACACGATCATGCACGCTATCGTGCGTAATCCGCGTCTGCGCTGGCCTGTTTCTACAGAGATTCTGTCGCTCAGTGACCAACTGGTGCTGAGCGTTCAACGTCGTGCAAAGTATCTGCTGGTTGAGCTTAAGACGGGCTGGATCATCATTCATCTGGGCATGTCTGGCAGTTTGCGGATTCTGTCGGAAGAAACCGAACCGGGTAAACATGACCATGTCGATCTGGTGATGGATACCGGTTTTGTGTTGCGTTATACCGATCCGCGGCGTTTTGGAGCCTGGTTATGGTCTTCAGATCTGGCGGCCAGCAATGTTTTAGCGCACCTCGGGCCGGAGCCTTTAAGTACGGATTTTACCGCCGGTTATCTGCTGGAGAAGTCGCGCACAAAAAAATCCCCCATCAAGCCGTGGCTGATGGACAACAAACTGGTGGTCGGGGTAGGCAACATCTACGCCAGCGAATCGCTGTTTGTTGCGGGTATTTCACCTGACAGGCTGGCGCATTCGCTCAAACTCGATGAGGCCGAGTTACTGGTCAGAACCATTAAAGCGGTGTTATTGCGTTCCATTGAGCAGGGTGGAACCACGCTGAAAGATTTCCTTCAGTCGGATGGCAAACCGGGGTATTTCGCGCAGGAGTTACAGGTTTATGGCCGCGCTGGCGAGCCTTGCAGGATATGCGGTACGCCTGTCGAGAGTAAGAAACACGCTCAGCGTACCACGTTTTTTTGCCCTAACTGCCAGCGGTAGAACAGACTCAGGCGCTGATCTTATCCATCAGAGCCTGAGTGATTTTTTGAGGCAGGAACGGCGTGATATCGCCACCGTGGCGGGCCACTTCCTTCACCAGAGATGATGAAATAAACGACCACTCTTTTGATGGCATCATAAATACGCTTTCCAGCGTCGGCAGCAAATGCCGGTTCATGTTTGCCAGCTGCATCTCATATTCAAAGTCAGACACCGCACGCAAGCCACGCACCAGCACATTCGCGCCCTGCGCTTTGGCAAAGTTCGCCATCAGATCGCTAAAGCCAATCACTTCAACATTTTTCAGATGAGAAGTGACCTGCGTGGCCAGCGCCACACGCTCATCCAGAGTAAACATCGGTTTTTTGCTCGGGCTGGCGGCAATCGCCAGAATGACATGATCGAACATCAACGCAGCACGCGTCACGATATCAAGATGTCCGTTAGTCAGCGGGTCGAAAGTACCGGGATAAATTGCCTTAGTGCTCATACAAGCTCACTTTTGCAGTTGATGGCTGAGTGCCCACAGGGCGGCATATTTATTGAAAGTATACTGTGCATTGACGCCTGCCAGAATCAAACCCTGTTTCCCATCCAGAAAACCCGCCCGCAGGATCCAGGTTTTTATGAATGCGCCTGATGTGTGTGAAATGACAGAGAAAAAGCTGCAACGGCGGCCTTGCTGATGGCGCTGACGGGCCCATGCTTCGGCATAACTAAGCTGTTTACGCTGAAAAGCAAAGAAATCCCGACAAGTCAGGTGCAGCAAATCGCCTTGCAAAGGGATAACGGCGGCATTGCCCGTGTTCAGCGATTCGTGAACTAAATCGTCGTTATAGCGGAAGGCTGAAGGATATAAGCGGTTGACACGATCGGGATACCAGCCGCTGTGGCGCATAAATTTTCCGAGGAATAAATTACTGCGGCCAAAACTGTAAACCGTGTTTTCCTGAGAATTATTCAGAACGTTTTCCACCGACTGACGCAGTTCCGGGGAAACCCGTTCGTCCGCATCGATCATCAAAATATAATCGCCAGTCGCATAGCTTTGCGCTAACTGGCGCTGCTTGCCAAAACCCGGCCATTGCTCGTTGGTGAAAACTTTGGCGCCGAACTGACGGGCAACGTCCGGCGTGGCATCTTCACTGCCTGAATCAAGCAGGATGATTTCATCTGCCCAGGCCACAGACTCAAGGCATTCGGGCAGCAGATCTGCTTCATTGCGTGCAATCAGCACGACGGATAAACGTTTTTTATCGGCCATTAATGACCCCGCACGGGCAGATAAGGCTCCAGTAAATGCAGCAGGCGTTGTAGCGCTCCCTGATTTTGATGCAAAACTTCTACCGCGTGACGCCCGTAATACAGACGATAATCTTCATCTGTCAGCAACGTGGAGATTTCTTTGACCAGCGACGGTGTATCTGTCACGGTGATCAACCCATCGTCCTGCGTGAGCTTGGCGCAGATATCTTTGAAGTTAAACGTATGCGGACCCATCAGGACTGGAATGGCGTGTGCTGCGGCTTCCAGAGGATTATGACCTCCGCGTTCGACCAGACTGCCACCAACAAACGCCAGATCGGCAATTCCGTACAGCAGCATTAACTCACCCATCGTATCGCCGATCACGACCTGCGTTCCCGACGAAGGCACTTCCCCCGTACTGCGTTGTGTGAAGGTCAGACCCGCTTTGCGTGTCAGTTCACAGGCAACGGGGAAACGTTCCGGATGGCGCGGCACAAGGATCAGCAACAGCGTCGGATGAGCTTTCAGCAATTCTTTATGCGCTTCCAACAGCAAGGTTTCTTCCCCTTCATGCGTACTGGTCGCAATCCACACCTGGCGGCGTGATGCCCACTGACTGCGCAGCGCGATGGCTTTAGCGGCCAGCTCCGGCGTCACGGAAATATCAAATTTCAGGCTGCCGGTAACCGCGAGCTGATTACGTTTTAATCCCAGTGAAAGGAAACGATCGCCATCTTCCTGATTTTGCGCGGCAATCAGCGTGATGCGTTGTAAAACAGTGCGGATAAATTTGCCCAGCTTTTGGTAGCCTTTAGCCGAACGCTCAGAAAGGCGTGCATTAGCAATCACTAAGGGAATTTTACGGCGATGCAGGGCGCTGATGAGGTTTGGCCACAGCTCGGTTTCCATAATGATAACCAACTTGGGGTTCACTTCATTGAGAAAACGGTTCAGCGATCCAGGCAGGTCATAAGGTAGATAAACGTGATGAACACCAGCACCGAAAGCGGACTGAACACGCTCGGAGCCCGTTGGGGTCATCGTGGTGACTGTAATGGGCAATGAAGGATAACGATGGCGCAGGGCGCGGACTAAAGGAATTGCCGCCAGAGTTTCGCCCACTGAGACGGAATGCAGCATGATGCCGCCAGAAACCACCTTCCCTTTGCAGAAGCCATAACGTTCAGCCCAGCGTTTGCGGTATGCCGGTGACTTCCGGCCACGTACCAGCAAACGGATCCAGATAAGAGGCTGGATGAGGTATAGAAGAACTGTATACAGCGTTTGCAACATAATATCCGTGAAGTCTCGAGTAGGGTTGGAATTCTAAGTTTTTAGCCAAATCAAAGCTAATACTTTTAACGCCAGAGGCTGGGCGGCTCACGCATCAAGATGCGGTTACCGACCGTTACGGGATCTATCCACTGATTAATTTTCGCAATTTGAAATACCGACGCCCCAGCCGCCAGCGGAGGCGGAAAGTATTGGCGTTTCGCCACATCAGGTTCCAGACACCTTGCTGGAAAATTTCCTCAACCAGCTTTTTCTTCAATGCCGGGTCTTTTATTTTGTCGACAGTATGAAGAATGCCCAGACCTTCTTTTGCTATTTGCCATTTACACGCTGGAATTTTAGCGACTTTTTCCTGATACCGATGATTAATATCATCCAGCATACGAAGAATCTTCATGTAATGATGTGCAGAGCGGACTTCAGTTGCGTCACCGTCTGTTCTATGTGAAACCGAATTCGAATGGATTAAATAATCGTAGAAAATATCGCTGGTATATTGAACACGTTCTGCCGCCAGCAGAATCTCAGTCGTCCACGGAATATCCTGATGTCTGAGTCCTGGCTCGAAAGAAAAGTGATGACGTTTAATAAAATCATGATTGTAGATGTTCAGCCAGGTCACATGCAGAAACTTGCGGGAGTTGAGTGCCTGTTTCAGCCAGACGTCACCCGAAATAACGCCTGTCGAAGATAAGCGTTCTGGTGGGAAGATTATTTTGTTTTTTTCGCTATTTTCATAGACATAGCGCCCATTACAGGTTGCCACATCCAGCGAGTTCTTTTCAGCCATCTCCAGCAGTTTCTGGTACATTCCGGGATGAATATTGTCATCGATGTCCGGAAATGCCAGATACTGGCCGGTGGCTTGTGACAAACCGTGATTACGTGCGATAGAAACGCCCTGGTTTTCAATCGTGAATACCTTGTACGCCTCAAAAGATGTCCGATAGGATTCAATAATTTCTGCACTTTTATCCGTTGAACCGTCGTTAACAATAATCATCTCAAAATCGGTTAATGCCTGCTGGATGATATTGTCGAAAAATTGGGAGAGAAATTGCTCCCCGTTATAAACGGCAACGATAATACTCAGTGAAGGGGTCTGCAGCATAATTATCCTGGAATAAACGTAGAGCAGCGGGTGCTCAGAATGAATTCTTATTTAGCTCTCAGCATTTTTTGCCAGCGAGCAATATTGTTCGCAAATATGTGCAATGCCAAAGCCCGATAATGTTTCCTGATTGATTTCCGGGGGATTCTGGTAAATATCCACCATCACTTGCGCTAAATGATGGCTGTTCAACTGAGCCAGCCCGCGGGCAAGTTCACCTTGCAGGATTTCAGCAGGGCCGCCCGGACAATGTGTGCTGACGACCGGGGTGCCCAGAAGCAGGGCTTCAACCAATACATTCCCAAACCCTTCGCTGTCCGAACTCAGTACCAGCATTGCTGCATTTCGAATGAAAGGATAAGGGTTAGGCCTGAATCCGGGAAACAGAACCCTGTCTTCTACGCCGAGATCCTGAGCTAATGTTTTCAGCTTTTCAGTTTTCGCTTCTGAACCCTGGCCCAGCAGAACCAGAGGGAGTTCGATGCAGCTTTCTGCATAAGCCTGAATCAGCCGGTCGTGACGCTTATTCTCATGAAAACGCCCCACATGGATCAGGTACGATCCCGGAGGAAGCTCACATTCCTGTGCGGCAGCCAGTCTGATTGCATCAATATCGAACGGGTTGTAGATCACCTTAAGCTGAGAGGGACGGAGTTCGAAATGGGCTAAATCATCCGCGACGGCCTGTGAAACAGTCACGATATTCCGGTCCTGATAAACCTTTTTTATCTTGAGTTTTTTCAGCCAGCGGCTCAGGCCGGTCCGGTGTCCCAGATAAGACGTTGAGAACATCCCGTGTAAACAGAACCAGACTTTATGGCGGGGGAGGTATTTGCTGCGGGAAACGATACGATCGGTTTTGTGCAGGTTTGATAATACCAAATCAAATTCGTCGCTGGATTGTACGGCCTGATCAAGCAACCGGGCACGGCGTGTAAGCTCAGTGATTTTACGCCACGGCGCACGGCATTTATCTTTTATCACCCGGTAAGTCAGACCGTCTGGCAGCGGATACTCACAAACGTCTCTTAATGAAAATAGCGAAACACGGTGTCCGGCGCGCAGAAAGCCTTCGGCTAATGTCAGAACAACCTTTTCGGCACCGCCGCCTGGCAAACCATCGATAACAATCAGAATATTTATCATCGGTTCAGAAGCTCTTTATAGAGGTTAAGAAGCTGCTCTGAAAGGTGCTGAGGCGTATTGTTCATGACCGTTTCCCGTGAGTTTAGAGACTCGCGAGAATCTACCACATTCGACGGCAGAGCCATAATCGCTTGCTGCAGGTCGTTGATATCCAGCGCATCACAAACGAATCCGTTTCTCCCATTTTCTATAAACTCGGCTCCACCACAGGTTGGGGTAGTGATCACGGGCAGGCCACAGGCCATGGCTTCGAGAATCACGTTGGGGAACGGATCGTATAGAGTAGGGAGTAGCAACCCGTCAGCCATTTGATAGAACTGCAGCGTATTTTGCTGAACGCCAAAGAAATGCACCCGATCTTTGCAGCCGCTTGCAGCCGCTAATTCGCGATACCGTGGCTCATTTTTATCTTTGCCGACAACCAGAAGATGTCGCGACGTTCCTGAAATGGCTTTAATTGCCGCGTCCAGGCCTTTACGTTCAAAGCCCGAGCCAACGTAGATCATGCAAGTCGCATTCGCCGGCACACCATATTGCTGGCGAAGCTGAGCGCGCAGCGGGGCGGTCACCGGTTTGAAATGTTGGTTATTTACAGAATTATAAATGACGTGAATTTTTTCTGCGGGCACAGAAAACCGCTCAATGATTTCCTTTTTAACCATTTCGGCATTACAGATAACCGCTTTCAACTCTGGCGCAGCATACATATCCTTTTCGGCTTGCATGACGTAACGGTGAAACCTGTCGGTGAAAAGTCTTTTTGCTTTGTACTGAGGCAACAATCGCGAACGCTCTTCCAGCCATCTGACATGAACGCCATCACCGGCCCGGTATAAATCGCAGCCAGGTATCCGTTCGTGGCTTTGCACCAAATCGAATTTCTCTTTTTGCCAGATTTGCCGGGCCGCGTTGGCAAAACCGCGCTCCCTGCTTACACGACCGAATTTCCACGGGTTGCACAGATGCACATTCCAATCGGGGTTAATGTCACCCTGCCATTCGCGGGTGATGACATTAAGCTCGATATTTTGGTTTTCAAGTGCTTCCAGCGCCCGGGAAACAAACCGTTCGGCGCCTCCGTCAGGGCGGTATTTCTGGCGAACTAAAGCAAGCCGGAATGCTTTCATGCTAATAATCTCCTGGCCGCATCAGTCACGACGTCTACGGGAATGGCATTCAGATAACGTTCGGACGTGTTGGTATCGATATTGTCCGGATCAGGAAGTGGCCCGAAATCACCGGCCCAAATCACTTCACCTGTGGCTTCCCATGGGCGCCAGAAAACCAGTTTTGACGGGCCAAACAGAGCGACGAGAGGAGTTTTCAAAGCCGCCGCCATATGCATCGGGACAGAATCCACGCCGATAAATAGTGCGGCACCATCAATCAAGGCGGCAAGCTGGGGTAACGTTAATTTGCCGGCCAGAGAAATCAGATTGATCTGAGGACAAAGTTTCAGGATACGATCGACCATGGCGAGCTCGTGTTTGTCCGGCCCGGAAGTGACTATCAGTGGATAGCCTTCAGCGTGCAATTGCGTAAGCATGGCGGCCATCTTTTCTTCTGACCAGCATTTGAAGAACCATCGAGAGGTAGGCTGCACCACAATATAACGGCCAGAAACCTGATTCTGCTGTAATAAATGCTGTACCTTTTCACCGTCTTCCTGAGCATAACTCATCGTGGCTTCCGGTATTATCAAAGGAAGCTGAAGGGGGGCCAGCAGGGAGAGGTTTTGTTCAACGGTATGAAGTGCATGATGGTTTTTCGTACTGACCAGTTGGGTGTGGCAAAAACGCCAAAATGCGCCCTGACGTTTTGGAAAATCGAAACCCAGGCGGACAGACGCGCCCGTAAGTCGGGTGGCAATGGCACTTCGCCACTGATCGCTTAAGTTGAGCGTCAGATCATAATGGCGGGACATGACCTGTTTCATTAAACGAATTTCATGAGCCATATGGGACCACACGCCGAGTTTTTTCCAGGTGCGGTCAATGCAATGCAAGTGATGAATGGAAGGATTGGCCGCCAGCATATCCCGGGTTTCCTGGTATATCAGCATATCAATTTCAGCGTCAGGATAACGCGCCTTCAATGTATTGACGACCGGGGTCGTCAGCAACATATCGCCGTGATGACGTAGTTTGATGATAAGGATACGCCTGATAGAGGAATCCGGATTTTGTGCTTGAGCAGTCGTCATAATTCATCACTGTTTAGGAATCAAAGCACGATTCTAAAGTACACTGAAGCCTCAGGCTACACCCAACACGGTTCTTGCGTTGAGGGTGAAAATCCCAAAAAATAGAAACAATCCAATAAATTGTTGTCATAGCGGTATGTTTGCATTGGCATGCCCGCGTAACCGTCATCCTGTACGTTTGATTAATAAGATAAAATTAGGCCAGTTCAATGAAAAAACCCGCATTTATCATCACCATAGATACCGAGGGTGACAATCTTTGGCAAAATCATGAGCGCATTTCCACTGAGAACACCCGCTTTCTGCCGCGATTCCAGAGCCTTTGCGAAAAGTACGCCTTTAAGCCGGTTTATCTTACGAATTATGAAATGGCGCAGGATGCTGCTTATGTGGAGTTTGCCAGTGATGTGATCCGGCGGGGACAAGGTGAAGTTGGCATGCATTTACATGCCTGGAATAGCCCTCCGCTTATCGCGCTGACCGATGATGACTGGCGACACAAGCCTTACCTGATCGAATTCCCGGAAGACCAAATCAAGGCTAAAGTGGCATTTATGACGAAACTGCTGGAAGACAATTTCCAGACAAAAATGCTCAGCCATCGCGCGGGTCGTTGGGCGTTTAATGAGTTTTATGCGTCGCTGCTGGTTGAGCAGGGATATCTGGTTGATTGTTCGGTGACACCGCATGTGAACTGGTCATCTTCACCGGGTAACCCTGAAGGGGCAGGCGGAACGGATTACAGCCGTTTTCCGAAAGAGGCTTATTTCATTGACCTCAATGATATTGCAAAAGCGGGCAATTCTCCGCTTCTTGAAGTCCCGATGAGTATTCAGCTTAAGCACTCGGGAATGCTCAATCATATTAAGAGCGGCTACGATAAACTTCGCGGAAAAACCCGGTCGCCTTCTACGCTCTGGTTGCGCCCATCCGGTGGCAATGTTGAGAATATGAAAAAGGTTGCTGAGCAGACTCTTAAGCAGGGTTCTGACTATATCGAGTTCATGCTGCACTCTTCAGAGTTCATGCCCGGCGGAAGCCCGACGTTCAAAAACGAACAAGACATTGAAAGACTCTACGACGATTTGGAAAAGCTGTTTAGCTGGATAAGCGAACGGGCACAGGGGATGACTCTGGCAGAATATTATCAATGGAAGATGGACTAAGATGTCGCAGAAAAGGATGAAAATATTTTGGATTAATCTTTTCTTACATTGCTATGTAAAGATTAAGCCCACTCTGAAAAGCCGGAAGTCATTCTCGGCAGAAGAGAATTTTAAAAGTATTGCTATTTACTCGACCACGGCGCTGGGCGATTTAATGTTCAATACGCCAGCCATTCGTGCGGTAAGACAACGCTACCCGGATGCGTTTATTACACTGGTCTCCAGTGAAAAAAATAAAACCCTCGTTGAGGGAAGTCTTTTTTTTGACCGGATAGTATATTGGGATGAGAAGGTAAAACACGTCAGAAAACTGGTCACACAACTTAGAGAGCGGCCGCCTGAATTAACGGTAATCTTACACTCAAAAGCACCCTACGACATTCTTAGCGCAGTGATGTCCGGCTCCCAATATATCGTCAAGGATATATACGGCGGTAAGAAGATTGGGATGGAAAAGTGGCTTGTTAATGAAGGATCGTTTTTAAGCTGCCATCTGATTCAACGAAAATTGAATATGTGCAGTTTGTTAGGTTGCGATGTATCCAATAATGAAATGGTTATTCCAGTTGATTTCACGCATCTTAATAAAGAAGCCGGAAAGAAAATTATTGGTTTTCAGATGGGCGCCTCTGAACCAATAAGATGCTGGCCGATATCAAAATTTTCTGAGCTTGCGAAGGTACTTTTCCAATTGGGGCCAGAGTATGAAGTTGTGCTGATTGGGACAAAAAAAGAACTGGCCTATGAAAAATTCTTCCTGAATTCATTGTCGGAAGATGAAGTAAAACGGGTCACCAGCTATATCGGGAAAACCGATCTGAAGCAATTGATGGGCATTATAGAAAACATGGATGTGCTCGTTACCGGAGATACCGGACCGCTTCATCTTGCCGTCGCGCTGAAAACCAAAACTGTCAGCCTTTTCGTGACAGCAAATCCTGACCATACGGGGCCTTATCAGGATATGGAATTGCATCAGGTCATGCGTGTTTCTACAGATATTAAAAATCTGGCAGCAGATATAAAAATACAGCCTTTAGCTATCATTAATGCTGAGGATGTCATGGAAAGAATTGAATTATTGTTACCGCTCTGAGGGTGAGAGCAAGGGAATAGCTATTTTTCCCTTGCTCTGTTTCGCCATTTACTATCGGGCTTTCTTTATTTCTCCGGCCAGCAAAACACCTATCGGGAACCAGAATAAGTACCAGCTTTCGCTGGGATTACTGATATTGAACATTCCCTGCGAAACATAAAAGATCAGCATGAATATGAAGATAGCTGCCTCAAAACGTCTTTCTTCCTTGATGTAACATAACGCCCTGTAAGCGATATAACCCAGCAGCATCAGAAGTGAAATGACACCGACCAACCCGCCTTTCAGCATGCTCCCAAGATACAAGCTATGTGTCGTTGTGATGTGTTCGCCACTGTAATTAATGAAATTCAGACTCTTATCAAAACCGTAACCGAAAACTATGTCAGGAGAGATCACTTCAAACGTATGTCGCCAGATACTGAGACGTAAGTAAACCTGCGATGACAACTCCTGAAAACGTTCAATGACCATCTCAGTAATGCCAATATATGACATGGCTGTAATGACAACGGCAAGTGCGATGGCTGCAATTAAAACGTTTTTCCTGGAAAGAATTTTATAGTGTGACGTGACGATCAGCGAGATCACCAGAGCAATAAAGGGCCCGCGGCTTTGAGTGAGTAATAATGCGATGAAAAGTATAGAGGCTGTGATGATAAACACAGGTTTTTTACTCTCTTTGAACGCCAGCAATGAGAGAATTATCCCGATTGAAAAGTATCCGCCGACATCGATGACATTACTCGGGCCGGGAGATATTGGGCTCATCAGTCGGTTGGTCAGTAAATTTTGATAATCAACAACAATTAAGAAAAGCGCCAAAGCAACAAATCCGAAAATTATCGCTGCCAGAGCAATCTCTCTTTTCTCGCTGCTTAATATTTTCGCGACCATGGCGACAAAGATCAGAATGTATAAACTGTGTGTTAACGCTGACTCAAGGTTTGACGGGATGTCTCCCCAAAGGGTGCTCAGCGAAAAATACAACAGATAAATTGAGCAAAAAAGCAGCCCATAAAGCATCTGTTTTTTATGCAGAAGGGTATCGCGAAATGTTTTGTTTCTGAAAATTAGGAAAAGGAAAACTATTCCCGATAAATGGAAAAGGTTTGTCGATCTTGTATAGCCGCAAAAAATTGCACTGAAGAAAAGAAACAATGTAAAGAATAAATAATAAAGATGCTCTGCATTAATTCTTCTTAAAAAATGCATCATTATATGAAACCTTTTCAAAAATGTAGTCTGGAATAGCACTATTGACTGAAAGATTAACAACTCTTATTTTCTTATCTTTAAGTAATAAGCTGGCATGTTGAAAGGCAGGTAAAACAAGGTTTGTGAAAATACCTTTAAGGTTCGTGGGTTGCATATCGCTCTGGCTTTCATAAAACCGGGGTTTATCAAAGTTGTTCATATCCAGGCCTGCGATAAACAGTTCGGTAAAACCAAGATACAGGGAAATCTGTAATGCCCAGTAAATCACGGTACCGGCATCAAAAATCCCCTGCCGGATATCCGTTGAAAAACCGATATCTGCGCGGTCCGGAGCAAACTCAGCTGAGCTCTCTTTAACAACATAAAAACCTTTTAGCTCATGAGGTTTGAGTGCAGGCTGGTAAATTCTACAAGCAGCATCTTCGATAAGCGCTAAGGTACACTGAATATTTTTTAATCCGAAGCGATCAACGATTCTGGCTATGCCATGCGCCGTCGTAAATAAGGTCAAATTACGTGCGGCAATAATGTTAGCTACGATTTCGGGCTTTTTATCGAAGAATCCCATGTCAACGATAACGTAAAACGAGAATTCAAAAAATTGGCTCAGCGACCAGGCTCCGTTAACGCCAAAAGCCGGAATCGGGAGAGGGGGTTGGGTAAAATCAATTTCTTTTACGGAAGGCCCGGTGGCAGTCAGCATTACCGGCCCGGAAAACTTTCCTTTTAAGGAGGAAAGATCGGCTATGGGTACATACTGGCCGCGATATTCGAGTTTAGTTATTTCCCCCGAACGCGCTCTGCCTATTTTCATATAGGGCCATAAATTTTCATTGTGCCTGTATGACCGCGGGTGCGTGTATCGGTAAATCTGTTTGAAAAAAGATCCCACGATTAACCGGCCTCCTTATCGAGCAGTGTTTTTACCTGTTCAGGAAGAATGTCCGCCATTTGATTCCCGGATAGCGGGCGGCAAATAAACTGATTCTTCCCATATCCCCCGATCAGCCCAGGATCTGTCGGGCCGTAAAGCGTGATATTTGGGCGATCCAGTGCGGCAGTCAGATGACTCAGGCCGGTATCGACTGAAACGACAGCCTTTGCCCCTGCCAACACTTCGGCCACATTTTGCAGGCTTAATTTGGGTAATACTTCAACGAAAGGGAAACCTTCTGCAAGTCGCAGCGCACGCTGATATTCGTGTTCCGCGCCCCACGGCAGTTTGATACGGATATTCTGCGTACTGAGCAGGCCAATCAGTTCGCGCCAGTGCTCTTCAGGCCAGTGTTTATCAGCGCGAGTAGTGGCGTGAAGGAAGACCAGATACTGACCAGCATCTTGCGATGGATGTGAAAGGAAGCGTGCGGCGATGGCGTAGTCGCCCTGAGTCGCCGGCTTTTGATAGCCCAAACTTTTTGCGAAAAGCTCACGGGTGCGTTCGACAGCATGCTGTTTTTTATCGATCTCGTGACGTTGATTGTAAAACCAGCTGGCAAAAGGCTCGCGGGCACTTTTGCAATCCTGACCGTGCTTTTCGCCTTTTGCGACACGGGTAATCAGTGCCGCGCTTTTGATCAGGCCTTGTGCGTCGATGACGGCATCGTAAGTTCGTGACTGCACTTCACGTTTGAAATCACAACGTTGCTGGCGGGTTTCGGAACCAAACCAGTTTTTGCGCCAGCGCCGGATGGCTACCGGGATAACGCGGTCTACCGCCGGATGCCATCCGGGAATTTGAGTGAAACCTTCCTCCACGACCCAGTCAAACCGGATCCCAGGGATAGCCTGCATGGCATCCGTCAGTGCCGGGAGAGTATGCAGGACGTCACCCATTGACGATGTTTTGACGATGAGAACCCGCATTACTGCTCCTTCCCTGAATTCAGTAGCTGACTTAATTCCTGATAGACCTGTTCTGGCTGAATATCGATCAGACTCTGGTGGTAGCCTTCTTCGGCATCGCCTTTGCGGACTTTATGATAGCCGGTGATGAGGCGGATAACTTTGGCCCGATGACTGAGCGGCGGGGTGAAATCCGGGCTGCTCGGCCCGTACAGAGCAACCAGCGGTTTATCCAGCGCGGCCGCTACATGCATCAGCCCTGAGTCATTGCTGACGACGGCCTGACAGGCGGCAATCATTACAACAGCCTGATCCAGCGACGTTTTACCCGCCAGATTCAGGCAGAAAGGCTGGGCGCCTTCCGTCAGAGACTGGCGTATTTGTTCGCCCGCCTGATGGTCTTTCGCAGAACCAAAGAGCACCACCTGCTGGCCTTCGCCAATCAGTTTTTCGGCAAGAGCGGCGTAATGATAGTGCGGCCAGCGCTTTGCCGGGCCAAATTCTGCACCCGGACAAAAGCCCACAAGCGGCCTGTTATCGCTGACGGCAAATGAGATTTTAACCGCCGCCACTTCCGCTTCTGACACCTGTAATTTCGGCCAGAGAATCGGCTGCGGCAGGTCGGCAGCGGTGCGGATTTGTTGCGCGTCGTAGCCCAGCGCGGCATAGCGCTGAACCATCAGAGGAAAGGCGGCTTTATCGAGAACACGCAGGTCATTGAGCAGGCCATAACGCATTTCGCCACGCCAGCCGGTACGCTGAGGAATGCGGGCAAAGAACGGAACCAGTGCTGATTTGAACGAGTTAGGTAGCACGAAGGCGCGCTGATATTGTTCGCCACGAAGTGAAATGCCCAGACGGCGACGCTCACCGAGTTCCAGAGCACCGTGGCCTAACGGCATCGGCAGAGCCTGACGCACCTCCGGCATCCGGTCGAGTAAAGGACGGCACCATGCAGGTGCCATCACGTCGATTTGCGCTTCCGGATGCGCTGCTTTCAGCGTGCGGTAGAGACTTTGTGACATCATCATGTCACCGACCCATGACGGCCCAATTACCAGTATTTTCATACCGTTAATCCATTCCTCAATCAGCGGACTTATACTGTGCGGTTAAGCCAGCTCATGTATTCCGTTACGCCTTCAGCAACCGTTTTGAACGGTTTGTCGTAACCGGCGTTACGCAGCGCGGTCATATCGGCCTGTGTAAAGGACTGATAACGGCCTTTCAGTTTTTCCGGGAAAGGAATGTATTCGATATCGCCAGATTTGTGGTAAGCAACGACGGCATCCGCAACGGCCTGGAAGGATTCTGAACGGCCCGTCCCGCAGTTGAAAATACCGGAAATACCGTTCTGCCAGAACCACAGGTTCACGGCGGCTACGTCACCCACGTAGATGAAATCGCGTTTGAAACCTTCGCTGCCTGAGAACAATTTCGGATTTTCACCGGCTTTGATCTGATTGTTCAGGTGGAACGCAACGCTGGCCATACTGCCTTTATGGCCTTCACGCGGCCCGTAGACGTTGAAGTAACGGAAACCACAAATTTGTGAATCCGCATGAGGCAGGATTTCGCGAACATACTGGTCAAACAGGAACTTGGAGTAACCGTAGACGTTCAGCGGTTGTTCGTATTTACGGTCTTCTACAAAGCTGGTG
This sequence comes from Rahnella sp. BIGb0603, assembly GCF_024808755.1. Lineage (NCBI taxonomy): Bacteria > Pseudomonadati > Pseudomonadota > Gammaproteobacteria > Enterobacterales > Yersiniaceae > Rahnella > Rahnella sp. BIGb0603. The sequence goes on from NZ_JANUEX010000013.1 coordinate 60,122, forward strand.
CTCTGGCTGCCATAAGTGGCGGCAGAAGAGGCGTAAAGGAAAGGAATGCTGCGATCCAGGCAATAGTGCAGGATATCTTTTGAATACTGATAGTTGTTATCCATCATGTATTTGCCGTCCCACTCGGTGGTGGACGAACAGGCGCCTTCGTGGAAAATGGCGTCAATATCACCCAAATCGTCGCCTGCTACGATGCTGGCAATAAAATCTTCTTTGTCACAATAATCCGCAATATCCAGATCAACCAGATTGACGAATTTGGTGCCGTCTTTCAGGTTATCAACCACCAAAATATCGCGGTATCCCATATCATTGAGCGATTTAATAATATTGCTGCCGATAAAACCAGCACCGCCAGTGACGATAATCATGGGATCCACCTTTAATCATTTTAAGAACCGCGCACCATGCGCAGCCTGTAATTGGGTAATATCATAACACTTCATTATGAAGCTCACATTGGGAAGGTGTCCGATAACACGCATTCTTGTGTTTCAGACCGTAAGGCGTGAACTATGCTGCAAAACAAAGATATTGTGAGCAGTTCCATCGTTATTTCATATCCAGATCAGTAATGTATTCCGTGAATGAGTCATTTCAGGAGAATACTGTATGTCTGTTTCGTTTTATCGGCAGTTGGAAGACCAGCTTGATCAGGCGCGGGCTGATGGATTGTTTAAAGAAGAACGCATTTTAACGACGCCTCAGCAAGCCGAAGTGTCTGTCGCGGGCGGTAAGCCGGTCATCAATTTCTGTGCGAATAACTATCTTGGATTAGCGAATCATCCGGAGCTGATCCGGGCCGCGAAAGAGGGGCTCGACAGCCATGGTTTTGGTATGGCGTCGGTGCGTTTTATCTGCGGTACACAAGATGCCCATAAAGAACTCGAACATCGTCTGGCTGATTTTCTCGGTATGGACGACGCAATCCTCTATTCCTCCTGTTTTGATGCTAATGGTGGTTTATTCGAAACGCTGCTGGGTGAGGAAGACGCCATTATTTCGGATGCACTTAACCACGCATCAATAATCGATGGCGTCCGGTTGTGCAAAGCGAAACGCTATCGCTATGCCAACAATAATATGGACGAACTCGAAGCCCGCTTACAGCAGGCGAAAGATGACGGTGCCCGGCATATTCTGGTCGCAACCGACGGCGTATTTTCCATGGATGGTGTAATTGCTAACCTGAAAGGTGTTTGCGATCTGGCGGAACGTTTTGATGCGCTGGTTATGGTCGATGATTCCCATGCTGTCGGTTTTGTCGGTACCGAAGGACGCGGTACTCATGAATATTGTGACGTGATGGGGCGGGTAGATATCATCACCGGTACGCTCGGCAAAGCGCTGGGCGGCGCTTCCGGCGGTTATACCGCAGCACGTCAGGAAGTCATTGACTGGTTACGCCAGCGTTCACGTCCTTATCTTTTCTCCAATTCTTTAGCGCCTTCGATTGTTTCCGCCTCGCTGAAAGTCCTCTCCATGCTCGAGGAAGGCAGTGAACTGCGCGAACGGTTGCTCAGTAATGCCAAACTGTTCCGTGAAAAAATGACCGCAGCAGGCTTCACGCTGGCCGGCGCCGATCACGCCATCATTCCTGTCATGCTCGGCGAAGCCCGTTTAGCGCAAGAATTTGCCGCGCTTTTGCAGCAGGAAGGCATCTATGTCACCGGTTTCTTTTATCCGGTAGTGCCGCAAGGGCAGGCGCGTATCCGTACTCAGATGTCTGCGGCGCACAGCACGGAACAAATCGAAAAGGCGGTTGAAGCCTTTACCCGTATTGGCAAAAAACTTGGCGTGATCGCCTGAGGAGTTTTCATGAAAGCCTTAGCAAAACTCAAACGTGAAGAAGGCATCTGGATGACGGATGCGCCGGTACCGGAAATGGGCCATAACGATTTGCTGATCAAAATCCGCAAAACCGCTATCTGCGGAACGGATGTCCATATTTATAACTGGGATGCATGGTCGCAGAAAACGATCCCCGTACCGATGGTGGTAGGGCATGAATACGTTGGCGAAGTTGTCGGCATTGGCCAGGAAGTTAAAGGCTTCAGCATCGGCGATCGGGTTTCCGGTGAAGGCCATATCACCTGCGGGCATTGCCGTAACTGCCGGGGCGGTCGCACGCACTTATGCCGAAATGCGCAGGGCGTCGGGGTCAACCGTCCGGGCGCTTTCGCGGAATATCTGGTTTTGCCTGCATTCAATGCGTTCAAAATTCCGGACAATATTTCTGATGATCTGGCGGCTATTTTCGACCCGCTGGGCAATGCGGTGCATACCGCGCTGTCTTTTGATCTCGTCGGTGAAGATGTGCTGATAAGCGGTGCCGGTCCTATTGGGATTATGGCCGCCGCGATTTGCAAACACGTAGGCGCGCGCCATGTGGTGATCACCGACATGAATGAATACAGGCTGGAGCTGGCGCGAAAAATGGGCGTGACAAGGGCGGTCAATGTCAGTCAGCAAAGCCTGCCGGACGTCATGGAAGAACTCGGAATGACAGAAGGGTTTGACGTCGGACTGGAAATGTCCGGCGCACCGGCGGCGTTTCGCAGCATGCTCAGTGCCATGAATCATGGCGGACGGATTGCCATGCTCGGCATTCCTTCCACAGAAATGGCCATCGACTGGAATCAGGTGATTTTCAAGGGGCTGTTTATCAAAGGGATCTATGGCCGGGAAATGTTTGAAACCTGGTACAAAATGGCGGCGCTAATTCAGTCAGGGTTAGATCTCACGCCGTTGATTACTCACCATTTCCCGATAGACGAATTCCAGAAAGGGTTTGATGCAATGCGGTCCGGCCACTCAGGAAAAGTGATTTTGGACTGGTAGTATGGGTTGGTCGTACTGATGTGCGGGGCCTCTTGTGTCAAAGAGGCCCTGAAGTGTTATTTTTGAGGCGCAATAGTTGGCTCTGCTACCACCGGCGCAGCGGTTGGTTTCTCAACAAAGCTGACCCAAACCCCATATTGCCGCTCTACGAACTGAATGGCTGGCAGCGATTGCAGGCTTTCTCCCACGGCGTTAAACAGGCTGCCGGCGTAAACGGGTTGGACAGGATGTTTGATCTTGCACTGGCTGATGCCTTTGCGTGATGGTTTGGCAGACGGGATATTCACCGGTTTGCCCGAAGGCGCGCTGCGCTGGGCTTCATCTAACAAATCACTTGGGCGCACCAGCACAATATCTGACGGTAAATTTGGCAGCATTTGTTGCAGCACTTTTACCGTCGTCGGATGCGGGTGGCCGATGGCAATGGCATAACCATTTTTGCGGGCTAACTGAATCGCGCGCTCGAACTGGCGGCGGATTTCGGCTTCATTTTGCACATCATCTAAAAAGACGTTGCGCTTGATGACTTTCACGCGGGTGCCTTGAGCGGCTTTCATGGACTGCGTGTTGCCGATGGTCATGCTGTCGAGAAAGAACAGGTTATGAGCATTCATCGCCTGCATGACGTTTTCCATCCCCGTCAGGCTTGAGGTCATTGCGCTACCCATATGATTGTTGATACCAATCGCGTACGGAATGTTACTGATGGCCTGATCGACAATACGCTTCACCTCTGCGGCACTCATGGACGGTGTCAGCGTATTTCTTTCCAGTGGCTGCTTACTGAGCGGCGCCATCGGCAGGTGGATCAGAATTTCGCGGCCCTGCTGATGTGCCTTGTTCATCATCATTTGCGAATCTGGCGCATTGGGGAAAATCGCGACCGATACCGCTTTAGGCATCTGAAGTACCTGGTTTTCCTCATGCTGGCGATAACCAAAGTCATCAATCAGGATGGATAATTTCGCTGCCTGAACCTGACAAACGAAAAACGCAGTACCACAAAGGGCAGCTAAAACGGACTTTTTATATCGCAATGCTATCTTCCCAACCACGGCTGTGGATTGACTGCCTGGCCCTGACGACGAATTTCAAAATACAGCGATGGCTGGCCTTGTCCGCCACTGTTTCCCACTTTCGCGATGGCCTGACCGGTTCTCACCTGATCGCCGACGCTGACCAGTGCGTCCTGGTTGTAACCGTACAGACTCATATCACCCTTGCCGTGGTCGATAACCACAACCAGACCGTAGCCTTGTAACCAGTCCGCCAGAATGACACGTCCGTCGGCGATAGCCCGGACATCACTGCCTTCGCGAGCTGAAATGACAATGCCTTTCCAGCGTAGTTCACCCTGTAGTTGTTCGCCGAAGCGATGTATCAACGAACCGTTAACTGGCCACATATTCTGTCCGGATGGTCTTCCCAGGCCGCCGGTACGCGCCATCAGTGATTGCTCACTTTGGGTCGGTTTATAGGTGGTGCCAGTTTTCTTCGCCTGCTGTTCTTTCGCCCGGACGGCGGCGGCTTCGCGCGCTTCCTTCTCGGCGCGGGCTTTTGCTGCACGTTCAGCGGCGGCAATTTTATTCTGCAGACTGGCTTCGTTGGCGCGCAACTCTGTCAGGCTTTGCTCATCTTTTTGCAATGAGGATTCCAGCGCCGTCAGCGTTTGTTTTCGCGCAGAACGAGCCTGCTCAAGTTTTTGTTGCTGCGCCTGCTGCTCGCCTAACAGGCTTTTTTGCTGAGTTTCTTTCGATTGCAGGGAAACCCGCTGTTCTGCCAGTTTTGTACGCGTTTGTTTGAGTTCTTCGATGGTTTTCTGGCGGGCTTCATTCAGATAGCCAAAATAGGCCATGATGCGTTCGCTGCGCTCGGTCTCTTCACCGCTTAACAGCAGTTGCAGGCCTTTATGCTGGCCGATTCGGAATGCGGCATCCAGCTGCTTTGCAAGTATAGCTTCCTGCGTTTTCTGCTGTTTTTGCAATTTATCGATAGAGGCATTCAGCCCGGCGATATCTTTGTTCAGCGTCGCCAGTGTCGACTGTGTCCCGCGCAACTGAGTGCTGGCGGAAGCAATGGTTTTTTCCTGAGCCTGCAACTGTTGCAGCAACGTTCCGCGCTGCTGTTTCTGCTGCTTTACGCTTTTCTCTTTTTCCGCAATGTTCTGCTGAATGGTTTTGAGCTGATCTTTGTTTTCGTCAGCGTGCACACTCACGGAGAGGGTTAACAATGAAGCGCAAAGTAATAAGGCTGGAGATGGGAAGGCAGATACGGCCTTGTCCTGAGCGGAAAGGCGGGTTCTCATCAGGCTGAAATGAATGAATTTGCTCAAACTTTTTTCCGCTTGTCGACCGTGGATGATAGACAATATGGCTGTCCCTTATCTTATCGTAACACTAATCAACCGGCTGATGCACAAACAAAAAAAGCGTACCAGCCTGCGCTGATACGCCTTAAATTCGCTTTCTTAACGGAAATTAACGCGCAATAAACAGCGGTTTGCCGCTCATTTCGGCCGGGATTTCCATCCCCATCAGGGAGAGCATAGTCGGCGCAATATCAGACAATTTCCCGCCTTCGATTGCTTGCGCGTTGCCACCCACGTAAATCAGCGGAACCGGCAGACTGGTATGTGCTGTGTGCGCCTGGCCGGTTGCCGGGTCACGCATCTGTTCCGCGTTACCGTGGTCGGCGGTGATCAGCAACTGGCCACCGGCGGCTTTCACGGCATCAACAACCTGGGCAACACAATGATCCAGTGCTTCTACTGCGTTGACGGCAGCATCATAAACGCCGGTATGTCCGACCATATCGCCGTTCGGGTAGTTACAGATAATCGCGTCATATTTGCCACTGGCGATCGCACCCAGCAATTTATCGGTCAGTTCTGCTGAACTCATTTCCGGTTGCAGGTCATAGGTCGCGACATTTGGTGATTTCACCAGTATGCGGTCTTCACCTTCAAACGCATCTTCCATGCCGCCATTGAAGAAGAAGGTTACGTGCGCATATTTCTCAGTTTCGGAGATACGAAGCTGAGTTTTCTTATGCGCCATCAGCCATTCGCCCAGCGTGTTTTTCAATGATGCAGGCGGATACGCGCATGCAGCTTTAATATCAGCGGCGTATTCCGTCAGCATGATGAAATCGCCGAAGCTGATCACTTTTTCGCGGGCAAAACCGTCGAAGTCGGTGTTGATGAAGGCCCGGGTGATTTCACGCGCACGGTCAGCCCGGAAGTTCATGAAGATCATCGCGTCGCCGTCATTGATTGCCGCGGTTTCTTCGCCGGCAGCCTGCAACACAGTCGGTTTCACGAACTCATCATTTTCGTCACGGGCGTAAGCGGCCTGTAAGCCTGCCAGAGCGTTATCTGCGGTGAATGCGCCTTTGGCCTGAGACATCAGGTCATAAGCCAGTTGCACACGATCCCAGCGGTTGTCGCGGTCCATTGAATAATAACGACCGACGATAGATGCGATGCGTCCGGTGCCGATTTCTGCAAACTTCTCTGAGAAACGTTTTAACGCGGCTTCAGCGCTGCGCGGAGGCGTGTCGCGGCCATCCAGGAATGCGTGCAGATATATGGCTTTTGCGCCACGGCGGTGAGCCAGTTCGACCATCGCCATAATGTGATCTTCGTGGCTGTGAACGCCACCCGCGGACAGCAGACCCATAATGTGAACGGCTTTGCCCGCGCTGATTGCGCGATCAACCGCGCCGGTCAGTACGCTATTATTAAAGAAGTCGCCTTCTTTGATTTCTTTATCAAGGCGGGTGAGATCCTGATAAACGATACGGCCTGCGCCTAAATTAACATGGCCCACTTCGGAGTTGCCCATCTGACCATCAGGCAAGCCTACGTCAAGGCCTGACGCAGCAATCAGGGTGTGAGGCTGAGTCGCCCACAGCTTATCCATGACCGGGGTTTTTGCATTCAGAATCGCGTTATCTTGTTGTTCTTCGCGAAATCCGTAGCCATCAAGAATAACCAGAACCATCGGTTTTTTATTGCTCGACATGTCAATTGACCTCAATTTGAAAGATGAAATGCTCAATAGGCTCGCCAGCTCGATGTGAAAAAACAGGCGTGGCTAAGTGCATTTAAGCGGGCTGATTTTACCCCAGCGCTGAAAGGGGAATAGCCGTGGGAGATCAAAGATGGAGCGCGGCGGGAGTTAACTTTCGGCATAAAGGCGTGTTAATTTTTCGGGATGTGCCGCAGTTTGTGGCATTAGCCCGCGCATACTGGCTGTATTTGCGCCGACGCGCAGGTATACTCTGAAGCCTTGAATTTTCCCCCAACTGACGGGAGTTGCTACACCCCATGCAAGATATTATGCCATTCATCAGTGCGCATCCGGTTCTCAGCCTGGCGTGGGTTGCGTTACTGATTGCAGTAATTGTGACCACCTTTAAAACACGTTTTTCTAAAGTGAAAGAGATCACGCGTGGCGAAGCTACCCGCCTGATCAACAAAGAAGATGCTGTTGTTGTCGATGTTCGCGCGCGTGAAGAATTCCGCAAAGGCCACATCGCAGAATCCCAAAATGTGCTGAGTGCAGACATTAAAAACAATAATCTGGGCGAACTGAGCAAGCACAAAGCGCAACCGGTTATCGTTGTCTGTGCCACCGGCCAGACTTCCCGCACGGCGGCAGAAGGCCTGATCGCAGCAGGTTTCGAACGTGTTTTCACGTTGAAAGAAGGTATCAGCGGCTGGAGCGGTGAAAACCTGCCTTTAGTTCGCGGTAAGTAAGATTCAGACCCCGTCGCAACGGCACTAAAATCTACGACCCAGAGGTGGAACCCATGGCTAAAATTGAAATCTATACCAAGGCAACCTGTCCTTACTGCCATCGTGCGAAAGCCCTGCTCAATAGCAAAGGCGCTTCATTTGATGAAATCGCTATTGATGGTGACGCAGATACGCGTGAAAAAATGATCGCCCGCAGCGGTCATTCGACTGTTCCTCAGATTTTTATCGACGGGCAGCACGTGGGCGGTTGCGATGATTTACATGCACTTGATGCGCGTGGTGGCCTTGACCCGTTACTGGGTTAATGCCGCAAGCCGCGTATTTTCATTAAGTGTTTAAAAGGACTATTAACCCGAGGGTACTACTCACATGTCAGAACAAAACAACACCGAGATGGCTTTCCAGATCCAACGTATTTACACCAAAGATATTTCTTTCGAAGCGCCAAATGCTCCTCAGGTTTTCCAGCAGGACTGGCAGCCGGAAGTGAAACTGGATCTTGATACGGCTTCCAGCCAGCTCGCTGAAGGCGTATACGAAGTCGTCTTGCGTGTGACCGTAACTTCTTCACTGGGTGACGAAACTGCATTCCTGTGCGAAGTTCAACAGGGTGGTATCTTCACTATCTCCGGTATCGATGGCAACCAGATGGCACATTGCCTGGGTGCGTACTGCCCGAACATCCTGTTCCCGTATGCGCGTGAGTGCATCACCAGCCTGGTTTCACGCGGTACCTTCCCGCAACTGAACCTGGCACCTGTTAACTTCGACGCTCTGTTCATGAACTATCTGCAACAGCAAGCTGAAGGCGAAGGTGCTGAACCGCATCAGGATGCCTGATGAAAACCGTCAATGCGTCAATGACTGTTATCGGTGCCGGATCTTACGGCACCGCTTTAGCGATTACTCTCGCCAGAAATGGCCATCCCGTTGTGCTCTGGGGACACAATCCCGACCACATCAATGCCTTACAACAAGCCCGTTGTAATCAGGAATTCCTTCCTGATGTTCCGTTCCCCGATAATCTTCTGCTCGAAACCAATCTGTCTGTCGCATTAGCGGCCAGCCGCAATGTGCTGGTTGTCGTGCCGAGCCATGTATTTGGCGACGTATTGCGTCAGCTGAAACCGCATTTGCGGGCCGATGCGCGCGTAGTGTGGGCGACGAAAGGGCTTGAGGCGGAAACCGGACGTTTGTTGCAGGATGTTGCGCGTGAAGAGCTGGGTGATGCCATTCCGCTGGCCGTAGTTTCCGGGCCGACGTTTGCCAAGGAGCTGGCTGCCGGGATGCCGACAGCGATTTCGCTGGCTGCCACCGATGCGAGCTTCGCTGAAGATCTTCAGCAGTTGCTGCATTGCGGCAAGAGTTTCCGGGTTTACAGCAATCCTGATTTTATCGGAGTACAGCTTGGCGGCGCGATTAAAAACGTCATCGCTATTGGTGCCGGTATGTCCGATGGGATTGGCTTCGGTGCGAATGCCCGAACTGCGCTGATCACCCGTGGTCTGGCCGAAATGACCCGTCTCGGCTCCGCACTGGGTGCTGATCCTGCGACATTTATGGGCATGGCGGGGCTGGGCGATTTGGTGTTAACCTGCACGGACAATCAGTCACGTAACCGTCGTTTCGGCATTATGCTGGGACAGGGCAAAGATGTTCAGACTGCTCAGGACACTATCGGTCAGGTTGTTGAAGGCTATCGCAACACGAAAGAAGTACGGGCGCTGGCTCAGCGTAATAACGTTGAGATGCCTATTACGGAACAGATTTACCAGGTGTTGTACTGCGGTAAAGATGCCCGTGAAGCGGCCATCAGTCTGCTTGCCCGTGCGAGCAAGGACGAAAAACACAGCCACTGAAAGGCGACATGAAGCATAGCCACCTTGTTGGGTTTCCCGACAGGGCGGCTTTTTATTATCAAAACCTGCTAAGTCGTAAGGAAAAGTGATGTCGCTAGAAGAATTAGAACTGGTCTGGAATAACATTAAATCAGAGGCGAGAGCACTGGCTGAGTGTGAACCGATGCTGGCCAGCTTTTTCCACGCGACGTTACTCAAACATGAAACGCTGGGCAGCGCGCTGAGCTACATTCTGGCTAACAAGCTGGGCAACCCAATCATGCCGGCGATGGCGATTCGTGAAGTGGTCGAAGAAGCCTACCGCAATGACGAGCAAATGATCCTCTCCGCTGCCCGCGATATTCTGGCGGTGCATCAGCGAGATGCAGCGGTCGACAAATTCTCCACGCCATTGCTTTACCTCAAGGGTTTTCATGCGCTTCAGGCTTACCGCATCGGCAACTGGTTGTGGAAGCAGGATCGCAAAGCGCTGGCGATTTATTTCCAGAATCAGATTTCTGTCTCCTTCGGCGTGGATATTCACCCGGCGGCGCGTATTGGTTGCGGCATCATGTTTGACCACGCCACCGGGATTGTCATCGGTGAAACCGCCGTGGTTGAAAACGATGTATCGATTCTGCAATCGGTCACGCTTGGGGGGACGGGCAAAACGGTCGGCGATCGCCATCCGAAAATTCGTGAAGGCGTGATGATTGGCGCGGGAGCGAAAATTCTCGGCAATATCGAAGTGGGTGCAGGGGCAAAAATCGGGGCGGGTTCTGTGGTATTGCAATCTGTTCCGGCGCACACCACGGCGGCAGGCGTTCCTGCACGCATCGTCGGGCGGCCAGAAAGCGAACGACCTTCAATGGATATGGATCAGCATTTCAACGGTATCGCGCAGGGTTTTGAATTTGGCGACGGTATCTGACAGATTTCCGATGGCATGTTCTTGCATGCCATCGTTCATTTCATTTTTTCTCTTCCGGTTTACTCTTTGAGTAAAGCACCCGGATATCCCAGCTGGCGCCAGGCCTCGTAAACCACCACAGAAACAGCATTCGACAAGTTCATGCTGCGGCTTTCTGCGAGCATCGGAATACGGATTTTATGTCTGGCAGGCAGTGCATCCAGGATTGTAGCGGGCAGGCCGCGCGTTTCCGGGCCGAACAGCAAAAAATCATTATCCTGATAGCTGACGCCGCTGTGAGCGGGCGTGCCTTTTGTGGTCAAAGCGAACAGACGCTGCGGATTTTCGCTGCTGAGAAAAGCGTCGTAGTTTGGGTGATGTTTGATGTGAGCGAATTCGTGATAATCGAGCCCGGCACGGCGCAGGCGCTTATCGTCCCAGCCGAAACCCAGCGGTTCGATGAGGTGAAGCTGACATCCGGTGTTGGCACACAAACGGATAATATTGCCGGTATTTGGCGGGATTTCTGGTTCAAATAAAACGATGTTAAGCATGCGTCCCCCTGATAGAGGGACGCAGAATAGCAGAAACTCAACGCTGGTGCAGCGGCAGCCAGATAATCAGGCGAAGGCCACCCAGCGGGCTGTCTTCGGCTTTAACCTTACCTCTGTGCTGCTGAACGGCGGTATCCACAATCGCCAGCCCGAGGCCAGTTCCGCCTGATTCACGATCGCGAGCCTCATCAGTCCGGTAGAACGGACGGAAAATCTGTTCGCGATCTTCTTCACTGACGCCTGGGCCGTCGTCATCCACGGTAATGGTGATACCTTCGTTATCGTGAGCGAAGTTCAGCGCGATGTGATGATGTGAATAGCGCAGGGCGTTGCGCACAATGTTTTCCAGTGCGCTGTCGAGCGCTGCCGCATTGCCGATGAGTTTCCACGGGCCCGGAGGCGAGGTCACCTCAAGGGTTTTGCCCATCTGCTCAGCTTCAAACTGTGCATCATCAATCACGCCAGCCCACAATTCGTTGGCCTTCAGGGTTTCCCGCGACAGCTCATTTTTGTGCTGACTGCGCGATAACACCAGCAGGTCATTGATCATACCGTCCAGACGCTGCGCCTCATTCTCGATGCGCTGCAACTCTTTGCCTTCACCGTGGCGACGACGCATCAGCGCGGTTGCCAGCTGAAGTCGCGTCAGCGGTGTACGGAGTTCATGCGAGATATCCGAAATCAGCCGTTGTTGCGCGGTCACCATGCGTTCGAGCGCGCTGACCATCTGGTTGAAACTGGCGCCAGTCGCGAGGAACTCCTGCGGTCCGGCTTCGAGTTCCGGATGTTGTTTGAGATTTCCCCGTGCAACGTCATCTGCGGCGTTTTTCAACTTACGTGCAGGTTTCGCCAGACTCCATGCCAGCCAGAGCAGAAGCGGAGCGCTAATGAGCATTGTGACGATGAGCAAAAGAAGCGGGCGGTCAAACATCAGATTGATAAAATCAGACTGAGAGCTGCTGGCCGGACGCATCAGGTAAAGCTGATAGTTGTCCTCGCCGTCACGAACAGAAAATGGCCCCACCATTTCAACGCGGCCATATTTCTTTTTCTTCGGACGATCGGAGTTGTCAGACTGCCCGATGAAGTTACGCACGATCTGCATTTCATTGCGCTGCGCACCGATGACGCGGCCTTCGCTGGTGACCAGCAACAGGCGCTGGCCCGGCGGAGCCCATTTATCGATCGCGCGGAACAGTCTGCGCCACCACATCAGGTCATTAGCCGGATCCGTGGCGAGTTCGGCTTCGACATGTTGTTCAATCATCAGGCCTTGCCGCTGTTCGTTATCGAGCAACGGCGTAATCTGGCGAGAATCGAGTTTCGGCACCATCAATACCAACATCAGCACCAGCGCTAATGTGAACCAAAAAATGGCAAAGATGCGCGCCGTAAGGCTGTTTATCATGAAGCAGAAACCATCAGATAACCGCGTCCGCGCAAGGTTTTAAACCACGGATGTCCGTCCTGACGGTCGGGCAATTTACGGCGCAAATTAGAAATATGCATATCGATGGCACGGTCAAACGGCGTCAGACGTTTACCCAGTACTTCCTGGCTCAGATGCTCGCGTGAAACGACCTGTCCGAGATGTTTTGCCAGTAAATACAGCAGGGTAAATTCAGTCCCGGTGAGATCCAGCGCTTCACCGTTAAAACTGGCTTCCTGGCGGCCGGGGTTAAGTTGCAGCCCGTCGACTTCCAGCGTTGGCGAGCCATTATTTTCATTGGTTTGCTGCTGTTCGCTCCAGTTGGAACGGCGCAACATGGCGCGGATGCGCGCAACCAGTTCACGGTCGTTAAACGGTTTTGGCAGATAGTCATCGGCACCCAGTTCGAGGCCGAGAACACGGTCTAATTCACTGCCGCGAGCGGTTAACATAATCACTGGCGTCTGGTGGCGCTGGCGTAATTCTTTAAGGGTTTCAATGCCGTTCTTCTTCGGCATCATCACGTCAAGTAACAGAAGATCGATGGTATTATCGATTTTCTCTAATGCCTGCTCACCGTCGTAAGCCACCACAACATTAAAGCCTTCCATTTCGAGTAATTCTTTCAAAAGTGAAGTCAGTTCACGGTCATCATCAACTAACAAAATTTTATTCATTGTATTTACCTCTAGACGCAAAATACGTCATCAATTGCCGCTATTCCATGACTTTACGTACTTTTACAAGCACTGACGCTTGTTTGCAGCAGCAGGTTTAGACTGCTTTTCAATGATTCGCGATGAGCGATAAAGACTTTAGGAGTATGTGATGTTTAAGGCAGCTTCAATTGGTTTGGCCACGCTTCTGACGCTGAGTTCAGGTGTCGTTTTAGCAGATGGCGCAAAACCAGTGTCGGCGATGCCAGCAGAACATGATAGCACGTTGTTGGATAAGCCTCAGGAACGCAACACACTGTTTGATGGTGTGAATCTGACCGAGCAACAGCGCCAACAAATGCGCGACCTAATGCATCAGGCCCGTAAAGATTTGCCTCATGTAAATGTAGAACAGATGGAAACTATGCACAGGCTGGTGACCGCTGAAAAATTTAATCAGGCCGCTGTAAGGGCTCAAGCCGAATTAATGGCTCAGGAACAAGTGGACCGCCAGGTCGAAATGGCCCGCATCCGCAACCAGATGTTTAATCTTCTGTCTCCCGAGCAAAAAGATGTACTTAACCGGAAGCACGAGCAACGCATGAAAGAGATGCAAGCGCAGCTTTCTGGTTTACAACCCCCTTCTGCCCAGAAGACGAGTAGTACCAGCACGACCGAGTAAGATCCCTGTTTTTCCTTGCCATAGACACCATCCCTGTCTTCCCCCACCGAAAGGTGGGGTTTTTTTTGTCCGCAATTTGGAATTGTTTCACAAAACCGGAAATTAACAAGATGGAAATCTGCGCGTAACCAACCGGAAATATCTTGTAAAAGCCGTATGAATTAGTAAATTGCGATGTACAGAGCGTTGTATGCGTGTTCTTGCTGACTTGAATCAATTCAGCTACGGTGTTTTGTTATACTATAGGCTCAAACGCTAATAAGCCCTTTGGCTGCAAAAGTTAAATCCGCCGACGGGCAGGCTCAAGATTCTTAAGAAATTGCATCTACAAGTTCAGAGGTAGTCATGATCAAAAAAATTGGTGTACTGACAAGCGGTGGCGATGCACCGGGCATGAACGCTGCGATCCGCGGCGTTGTGCGTTCGGCGTTATCCGCAGGTTTGGAAGTTTTCGGTATTGAAGATGGCTATCTCGGCATGTACGAAAATCGCATGCGAGAACTCGACCGCTACAGCGTTTCAGACATGATCAACCGTGGCGGTACTTTCCTGGGTTCAGCGCGTTTCCCTGAATTCCGCGATCCGGACATGCGGAAAGTTGCCCTGCAAAACCTGAAAGATCGCGGTATCGACGGCCTCGTCGTTATCGGCGGTGACGGTTCTTATGCCGGTGCTGACCTGCTGACGAAAGAAGGTGGCATTCGTTGTATCGGCCTGCCAGGCACCATCGACAACGACGTTGCCGGTACTGACTACACCATCGGTTTCTTCACTGCTCTGGGTACTGTGGTTGAAGCTATCGACCGCCTGCGTGACACCTCTTCTTCACACCAGCGTATCTCTATCGTTGAAGTGATGGGCCGTTACTGCGGCGATTTGACTCTGGCTGCGGCCATTGCCGGTGGTTGCGAATTTATCGCCATCCCAGAAGTAGAATTCAAACGTGATGATCTGGTTGCTGAAATCAAAGCCGGCATCGCGAAAGGTAAAAAGCACGCTATCGTCGCCATCACTGAAAAGTTAGATGATATCGATGAGCTGGCTAAATACATCGAGAAAGAAACCTGTCGTGAAACCCGTGGCACCGTACTGGGTCACATCCAGCGTGGTGGTGCACCGGTTGCTTATGACCGTATTTTAGCGTCCCGCATGGGTGCTTACGCGGTAGACCTGCTGATGGAAGAAGGTCGTGACTACGGTAAAGGCGGTTACTGCGTCGGTGTTCAAAACGAGAAAATGGTTCACGAACTGATCTCTGTGTGTATTTCTCCTGAGAACAAGAAAAGTAAGTTCAAAGAAGACTGGTACGACACAGCTAAAAAACTGTTCTAAAAACAGCTTCTTGCCTGAATATAAGAACCTCCTTTACGGGAGGTTTTTTTTCGACCTGTTTCTGGTTATTCCAGAAAGTAATAGAAAAAAACCTTTTATTCTTTAGTTGTTTTCTTTTTCTCTGGCACGCTCTGTTCATCCAATCAAATTAATGAAATCCATAAAAACTATTTTTGGGAGAGAGTGCGATGCGTATGCGTAAATGGGGTGCAGGTCTGGCATTACTGTTGGTAGCAACCGGGGCGATTGCCAAAGACATTCAGATACTGAACGTGTCGTACGATCCAACCCGTGAGCTTTATGAACAATATAACAAAGCATTCAGTAAATACTGGCAGGGCAAAACCGGTGATACCGTGACCGTTCGCCAGTCACACGGCGGTTCAGGCAAGCAGGCAACGTCTGTCATTAACGGTATTGAAGCCGATGTCGTGACCCTCGCCCTGGCGTATGACGTAGATGCTATCGCTGAACGCGGCCGTATTGATAAAAACTGGATCACCCGCCTGCCAGACAATTCTGCCCCTTACACGTCGACCATCGTATTCCTGGTTCGCAAAGGCAACCCGAAACAAATTCACGACTGGAATGATTTGATCAAACCGGGTGTATCGATTATCACCCCGAATCCTAAAACATCAGGCGGTGCGCGCTGGAACTATCTGGCTGCGTGGGGCTATGCCCTGCATCACAACAACAATGACAAAGCGAAAGCTCAGGATTTTGTGAAAGCGCTGTATAAAAACGTGGAAGTGCTGGATTCCGGTGCCCGCGGCGCGACAAATACCTTTGTGGAACGCGGTATTGGTGATGTGCTGATTGCCTGGGAAAACGAAGCGCTGCTGGCCACCAAAGAAGTTGGAAAAGACAAGTTTGAAATCGTGACGCCAAGCGAATCGATTCTGGCAGAGCCAACGGTTTCTGTGGTGGATAAAGTGGTCGATAAGCGTGATACGCGTACCGTGGCAGAAGCTTATCTGAAGTACCTGTACTCACCGGAAGGCCAGACTATTGCAGCTGAAAACTACTATCGTCCGCGTGATCCGGTTGTTGAGAAAAAATTCGATGCTGAATTCCCTAAACTGAAACTGTTCACCATTGGTGATGTTGCAGGAACCTGGGCTCAGGCGCAGAAAGATCACTTCGCGACTGACGGGATTTTCGACCAAATCAGCAAGCGTTAATCCTGTTTTCAGGCAATAAAAAACCCCGGCAAGCCGGGGTTTTTTGCGCTCAGAAGGAACAGGCTTACGCTTGTTTTGCTTCTGCGGCCGCTTTAACGATCACAGCGAAAGCGTCAGCTTTCAGTGATGCGCCGCCAACCAGTGCGCCATCGATGTCTGGCTGAGTGAACAGTTCAGCAGCGTTAGCAGCGTTAACAGAACCGCCGTACTGGATGATAACTTGTTCAGCCACAGCAGCATCTTGTTTAGCGATGTGGTCACGGATGAATTTGTGAACGGCCTGAGCCTGAGCTGGGGTCGCTGATTTGCCTGTACCGATTGCCCAAACAGGTTCGTAAGCGATCACTGCGCCTTCGAATGCTTTCGCGCCCAGAGTGTTCAGAACAGCGTCCAGTTGCTTAGCGCATACGGCTTCAGTTTTACCGGCTTCGTTTTCTGCTTCAGTTTCACCGATGCACAGAACAGGGATCAGACCCGCTTCTTTCAGCACGCCAAATTTCTTAGCAATGAACTCGTCGCTTTCTTTGTGGTAAGTGCGGCGTTCTGAGTGACCGATGATGATGTATTTTGCACCGATATCTTTCAGCATGTCGGCAGAGATTTCACCGGTGAATGCGCCGGACAGGTTAGCATCAACGTTCTGAGCACCCAGCGCGATACGGCTGCCGGCCAGAGCGTGTTTAGCCTGTGACAGGTAAACTTCTGGTGGAGCAATTGCAACGCCACAACCTACAACGGTGCTCAGCTCGGTACGCAGAGCAGCAATCAGTTCGTTAACCATGTGGGTGCTGCCGTTAAGCTTCCAGTTACCCATCACTAATGGATGTCGCATGTTTTTTCCTCCAAAAGGGGACGCGAGTGTCGATTAAAATTTCTGCCAAACAAGCAGATTACCTGTGCAACAGTATAGAGATCATTGACCATAAAGGCTTTGCTTTTTGTCATTAAAAACCGTCATCTCAGGGCTCGGCCAGCGCCAGTTTTACCGGCTCAACGGCAAACGTCAGGCCTTTTTCGCCATTGTCTGAAATCACAAAACGCACCGCCCCAACTTCCTGTTTATAAAATTGCTGACCTTTCCCTTTTTCAATCAGGGACGTCACTCTCGCCACGCTTTGTTCCGGCGAAAGGGTGGCATCAAACTGACGCATCAGATTCGCCATATAGCTGACAGCCAGCGTGCGGGCGGCTTTCTCTTCAGGGCCCTGAATCGGCAAATAGGTAATTTGCAGCGTTTTGATTTTGCCTGTGCCTTTTTCCAGCGCGGTGGAGGCATAAAGATTTTCGTTAATTTTGCTGGCCGCGCGGGTCAGCGAGCTGTTAGCGGATTCACTGATTGCGCGGAATTCGCCGATCTGCTGGGTCGGATTCGCTTCATTGTATTTGGCGCGGAAGTTAATCAGCGTCGTTTCGAATGTCGGTGCGCCTGCCAGAAGATACGGGGCTTTCGGCATCTCTTCTGCGCCGGAATGGTCAGCCGGCGGATCGGCAAGGGCTGTGTTCTGGCCCGCGAGTATCAGTAATACGGGCAAAGCCAGTTGTAAAATCGATTTAGCAACAGTCATAGGGCGTTTCTTATTTTGTTTCAACAGACCGATTAAAGCGGTGATCGGGGGGCAATGTCAAAAGGAGTGCGTAAACATTCTCCCGGCCACGGTGCATCAGGTACACTCGCCCTGTTTTAACATTTTCCTCTCATTGTTTTTTAGGGAACCGACGGTCAATGACGTTACAGCACGCACTGTTTTCTTTTAACGGCCGCCTGGGCCGCCGCGATTTTTGGATCTGGATGATCAGCTGGCTGATTCTGATGGCCGCCGATTTCTTCTTTGCCGCACAGCTATGGATTACCTATCAGACCGCGGGTTTCGCGCTGGTCGTCCTGTTGTGGCCAACGGCGGCGGTGCTGGTGAAAAGGTTACATGACCGCAATAAGTCGGCCTGGTGGGCATTGTTGTTTGTGCTGGCGTGGATGCTGGTGGCCGGAAACTGGGCGGCGGCGATGCCGCAGACGTGGAGCTGGGTATTAGGACGGCTGGTGCCTTCGGTCATTTTCATCATGCTGATTATCGACTGCGGCGCTTTCGCCGGTACACCGGGCACAAATCGTTTTGGCCCGGAGCCCGAAGACGTCAGATTTAAATCTGCATAACAAAAAATACTTACCAGTAGTGTTCGCTGGTCATATGACCCGGTTTGCGTTTGAGATGCTTGCGCATGCCATGCAGGTCTTTCAGCACCTGCTGGGTATCGCGGACCATCTGCGGGTTTCCGCAGAGCATGATGTGGCTGTCTTCCGCGTTGATCTTCAGGCCGACAGCCCCTTCCAGCGTGCCATTTTCAATCAGCGCCGGGACACGGCCGGTCAGTGAGCCTGAAATTTCTTCACGGCTGACGACGGTCTGAATATGCAGTTTGCCTTCATAACGTCGCTGTAATTGCTGCATCAGCGGTAAATAGCTGAGATCGGCAGCAAAGCGCGCGGCGTGGACCAGTACGATATTTTTAAAACGCTCCAGACCGGCTCCTTCCTGCAAAATTGACAGATAAGGCCCGATGGCGGTACCGGTTGCCAGCATCCAAAGCGTGTCACACTCAGGAACTTCATCAATCACGAAAAAGCCGGCGGCTTCTTTGGTGACATGAATTTCGTCGCCGGGCTGCATCACGTGCAGACGCGGGCTGAGTTTTCCTTCCGGCACGTTGACCAGATAAAACTCCAGGTCTGCGCTGGAAGGCGGATTGACGTAGGAATATGCACGCTGAACCCGCTCGCCGTCGATTTCCAGAGAGAGTTTGGCAAACTGGCCTGCGGTAAAAGAGTCGACTGGCGCATTGACCGTGATGCTGAACAAATTGTCCGTCCAGTGCTCAACTTTTTTGATTTTTCCCGTTACCCAATCAGCCATAAAAACTCCTGTCGTTTCTGATTTCGTCATGCATAGCGAATTTATGCGCTGATTTTATTTCAAATTTTTCGGATCCCTTATCGGTTAAATGTTATCAGCCTGTTCTGCGTCCGTTAGCCAGTATCGATTTCTGTACAGTCTGCGTTACAGATCTGGCTCCTGTCGCTGCCAGCAAAATAACAGGAGAGTTTGCCGCACCCCTCGCTTATTCATCTGAATTTGTTAACTTATGCGCCGCCGTATTATCGGCGGTTTTTCTGGTTATTTGTTCTGAACTTTTTCCACCTTATCTGATAACGAACTGAAAAATGAAAAATCTGGAAAATATTCACCTGCTTGTGATGCTGATATTGCTGGTGGCGGTCGGTCAGATGGCGCAGACCATTTATGTGCCGAACATCGCGGATATGGCGACCAGTCTGGCCGTCAAACCGGGGGCAGTGCAGCGCGTTATGGCCGCTTATTTGCTGACCTACGGCGGCTCGCAGCTGATTTACGGCCCGTTGTCCGACAACGTGGGGCGCAAACCGGTGATCCTCACCGGTCTGATGATTTTCCTGATTGGTGCGGCGGGCGCGATGGTGTCATCCAGTCTGAATATGCTGATTGCCGCCAGCGCCGTGCAGGGGCTGGGCACCGGCGTAGCGGGCGTGATGGCGAGAACCATGCCGCGTGACTTATACAGCGGCGGTGCTTTGCGCCACGCCAACAGTTTGCTGAACATGGGGATTCTGGTCAGCCCGCTGTTAGCGCCGGTTATCGGTGGTGCGCTGGCCGCGTGGTTAGGCTGGCGGGCGAGTTTCGGTTTTCTGCTTATTCTGTGCGCGGGCGTCGCGTTTTCGATGTACCGCTGGTTGCCGGAAACCCGCCCGGAATTTACCGCTGACCATCCGCCGCGCAAAATGCTCAGCAGCCTGCGTTTGTTGCTGGCAGACGCCAATTTCAGCCGTTATCTGGTAATGCTGGTGGGCGCGCTGGCGGGCGTGGCGGTCTTTGAAGCCAGCTGCGGCGTGCTGATGGGCGGCGTGTTGGGGCTGAGCGGCGTGATGGTCAGCATCCTGTTTATCCTGCCGATCCCTGCGGCATTCTTCGGTGCCTGGTATGCCGGGCGTACGGAGAAAAGCTTCCAGCAACTGATGTGGCATTCGGTCATCAGCTGTCTGCTGGCGGGGTTATTGATGTGGATCCCGGGCTGGCTGGGCATTATGAATATCTGGACGCTGATCGTGCCTGCGTCTTTGTTCTTCTTCGGCGCGGGTATGTTATTCCCGCTGGCGACGACCGGCGCGATGGAGCCTTTCCCTTATCTGGCGGGGGCTGCAGGGGCGCTGGTGGGCGGTTTGCAAAATATGGGATCGGGGCTGGTGGCGTGGATGTCAGCGATGTTGCCGCAAACAGGTCAGTTCAGTCTTGGCCTGCTGATGTTTGCGATGGCTGTGCTGATTTTGCTGTGCTGGTGGCCGATGTCGAACCGCAGTCAGCATGAAGGGCATGCGGCTTAACGTTTTGTTTTACATTAAAAAAGGCAGGGCAAAAAACCCTGCCTTTTGATGACCGGAAGGCCGCGGATCAGATAATGAATTCGTGCAGCGCGGCGTCTTTGCGATCGAGATAATGCGTCGAACGGATGCGGCGGATGGTGCGGGATTTGCCACGAATCAGCAGTGTTTCGGTGGTCGCCATATTTCCCTGACGGCTGATGCCTTCCAGCAGATCGCCTTTGGTAATCCCGGTCGCGGAGAAAATCACGTTGTCGTTGCGCGCCATATCATCAAGCAACAGCACTTTCCCGGCTTCAATCCCCATCGCTTTACAGCGCGCCAGCTCTTCTTCGCCAATCCGGCGGTTTTCCGGCGTTTCTCCTTTGACGTCATGACGCGCCAGTAATCGCCCCTGCATATCGCCATCCAGCGCGCGGATAACGGCCGCAGATATCACGCCTTCAGGCGCGCCGCCAATTCCATAAAGCACGTCAACCTCACTTTCCGGCATGCAGGTCAGAATGGTTGCTGCGACGTCACCGTCCGGGAACGCAAATACGCGGACACCGGCGGTCAGCATTTCACGGATTGCGTCGTCATGACGCGGTTTTGCCAGCACGGCAACGGTCAGTTCGGTCAGCGGTTTGTTCAGCGCTTTGGCAATATTCGCCAGATTTTCTGCCAGCGTCAGGTTCAGATTAATAGCGCCTTTCGCGCCAGGACCGACGGCAATTTTCTCCATGTACATATCAGGGGCGTTGAGGAAAGAACCCTGATCGCCCACAGCCAGCACAGCCAGTGCGTTGGACTGACCCATTGCGGTCATGCGCGTGCCTTCAATCGGATCCACCGCGATATCGACCGCGTCGCCGTTGCCTGTACCGACTTTTTCGCCGATATACAGCATCGGTGCTTCATCGATTTCACCTTCGCCAATCACAATCGTACCGTCGATATCGACTTTATTAAGCATGATGCGCATGGACTGCACGGCGGCGTTATCGGCGAGGTTTTTATCCCCGCGGCCCAGCCATTTATAACCGGCGAGCGCGGCAGCTTCGGTCACGCGGGAGAACTCGATTGCTAATTCACGTTTCATTGGAAAACCTGTTGGAAGAAAAGAAAGAGTTCGGTGAGGCAAGGCTCATCTGTGCCGCAGATTTTAGCACAGTGGGAAGGACGCATAAAAAAACTCCCCGGATGGGGAGTTTCATAAAAGGTGTTGGCGTAAAACTGACGGGATTACTCGTCGTGATCTTCCCACGAACGAACGCGTGCCACCGCTTTCTGCCAGCCTTTATAGCGGACATTACGTTCCGTCGTTTCAATGCTTGGGCGGAATTCACGTTCGATAGTGGCTTTGCTGCGGACTTCTTCCAGATCGTTCCAGAAACCGACGGCCAGGCCTGCGAGGAAAGCAGAACCCAGCGCGGTAACTTCCAGCACTTCAGGACGCTCAACGCGGGTACCCAAAATGTCGGACTGGAATTGCATCAGGAAGTTGTTGGCGACCGCGCCGCCGTCCACGCGTAAGGATTGCAGACGGGCACCGGAATCGGCCTGCATGGCATCCAGTACGTCGCGGGTCTGATAAGCAATAGACTCCAGCGTTGCGCGGATGATGTGGTTGCTGTTCGCACCACGGCTCAGACCGAAGATTGCGCCACGGGCATACGGGTCCCAGTAAGGGGCGCCGAGGCCGGTGAAAGCAGGCACCACGTAAACGCCGTTAGTGTCTTTCACCTTCATCGCGAAATATTCGGAGTCAGTCGCATCGCTGATCAGTTTCAGCTCATCACGCAGCCACTGAATAGATGCGCCACCAACGAAAACGGCACCTTCCAGCGCGTAGTTTACTTCGCCGTGCGGGCCGCAGGCGATGGTGGTCAGCAGACCATTTTTCGATGCAACAACTTCGGTGCCGGTGTTCATTAACAGGAAGCAGCCGGTGCCGTAGGTGTTTTTCGCCATACCCGGTTGCACGCACAGTTGGCCGTAAAGCGCCGCCTGCTGGTCACCGGCAATACCGGCGATTGGAATACGCGTACCGCCTTTACCACCAATGTTGGTCTGGCCGTAAATTTCAGAGGAAGGACGGACTTCCGGCAGCATTTCACGCGGAATATCCAGCGCTTCGAGCATGCGTTCATCCCACTTCAAATCACGGATATTGAACAGCATGGTACGTGATGCGTTGGTGTAATCCGTCACGTGAACGCGTCCCTGAGTCATTTTCCAGACCAGCCAGGTATCCACAGTCCCGAACAGCAGTTCGCCGCGTTTAGCACGTTCACGGGAGCCTTCAACGTTATCGAGGATCCATTTCAGTTTGGTGCCGGAGAAGTACGGGTCAACCACCAGGCCGGTGTTGTGACGGATGT
Source organism: Rahnella sp. BIGb0603 (assembly GCF_024808755.1). Classification (NCBI taxonomy): domain Bacteria; kingdom Pseudomonadati; phylum Pseudomonadota; class Gammaproteobacteria; order Enterobacterales; family Yersiniaceae; genus Rahnella; species Rahnella sp. BIGb0603. Next base: position 83,078 of record NZ_JANUEX010000013.1, read on the forward strand.
ACTCTTCCATCCCGTCTTTTTTCAGCTTTTCGCAGATATCAGCAGTACGACGGCATTGCCACACAATCGCGTTATAAATCGGCTTGCCGGTTTCTTTTTCCCACACGATGGTGGTTTCACGCTGGTTGGTGATACCGATACCGGCGATCTGATCGGAATTGATGTCGGCTTTAGCCAGCACTTCAACCAGTACCGAGCTTTGCGATGACCAGATTTCCATCGGATCGTGCTCAACCCAGCCAGATTTAGGGTAGATCTGGGTAAATTCACGCTGAGAAACGCTGATGATGTTGGCATCGTGATCCAGCACTACTGCGCGTGAGCTGGTCGTACCCTGATCGAGTGCGACAATGTATTTTTTTTCGTGAGTCGTATCTGCTGACATAATTTTCATCCTGCAAATGAGTAAGCTGTGGAACAGTTTAGCCGATCAGGCCTTGCGCTGTTTGGTTGGCTGTGACGCTTTGTCAGCCGCTGTTTCGTTAATCTGGTGTGGCAGGTGACGACTAATCAATGCTTTATAGCCGACCGCACCCAGACACGCACCCAGCAGTGGGCCAAAAATCGGTACCAGGAAGTAAGGGATATCGCGGGCGCCGGTGAAGGCCACTTTGCCCCAGCCTGCGAAGTAAGCGAACAGTTTCGGTCCGAAATCACGCGCCGGGTTCAGTGCGAATCCGGTCAGTGGCCCCATGGATGCACCGATAACTGCAATCAGAATACCGATCAGCAGCGGAGCCAGCGGGCCACGTGGCAGGCCGTTGCCGTCATCGGTCAGGCCGAGGATCAGCGACATCAGAACGGCGGTGATCACGGTTTCAACCAGGAACGCCTGCAATACGCTGATGTGCGGGTTTGGATACGTCGAGAAGATACCGGCAAGGCTCAGACTGTCTACGCTGCCGCGTACCATGTTGTGAGTTTGCTCGAAATCGTAGAACAGATTGTAGTAAAGGCCGTAAACCAGCGCGGCGGCACAGAAGGCGCCTGCGACCTGCGCGATTATGTAAGGCAGAACTTTGCGTCCTTCAAAGTTTGCAAACAAACATAGCGCGACGGTGACAGCCGGGTTCAGGTGTGCGCCTGAGATCGCCGCAGTCAGGTAAATGGCCATGGCCACACCGAAACCCCAGACGATACTGATTTCCCACTGGCCAAAGGATGCTCCGGCAAGCTTCAATGCAGCAACACAGCCTGCACCGAAGAAAATGATAAGCCCGGTACCCAGAAACTCAGCGATGCACTGACCTTTTAATGTGGAACTCATGGTTTGGCTCATAGTTTGATCCTGCTAAGGATGATGTTAATGATTGGTTATAGTTTTTCTGTTATGTCGTACGTGAACGTAATCGGATTTTGACGTTCATCATTAAATGAGAACGTAATGTGAATTTATCGTTAACGAGCATAAACGAGAAATAGCGAAATCAAATTTTGTGTGTCGTGTCATAAAAATGAGCGATTTCGCGTATTCGCAGGCCATCACGCGCGGAAAAAAGGCCACGATTTAACAATTTTTGGGCCGCGTCGGTTGAAACGAACATAACAACAGGCCGGATAAGGTTATTCGGTATTAACGGGGATTTCTGGTGAGTGACGCTGCTTTTTAAGCATTTCCTGATACCCGGCGCTGTAAAATTGCAACAGACTGCGTGCAGGAAGGGGTTCTTGCTAGACAGGGCAAAGCTGGCTACATACAATCACCCGGTAAGACACCCGCTGGTTTTACAAGACTTTGGCGCAATTCAGACCCGGATTTGGTTTGTATTCGTTATCAAAATCGACGGAGTGCAGGAATTCTTGAGCCGTGTCCGGATGATGCGGCAGAACATAAGATGTGCGCCTTGCGAACATAAGGGGACCGAAAAATGTCATTTGAAGTATTTGAGAAATTAGAAGCTAAAGTTCAGCAAGCGATCGATACCATTACTCTTTTGCAGATGGAAATCGAAGAACTGAAAGAACAAAACAATACCCTGTCTCAGGAAGTTCAGCAGGCGAGTGGTAATCATGAATCGCTGGTGCGTGAAAATGCACAGTTGAAAGAAGAACAGCACGTGTGGCAGGACCGTCTGCGTGCATTGCTGGGAAAAATGGAAGAAGTCTGATGACTTCGGCCTGAAAATAAAAAAGGACGCCACGGCGTCCTTTTTTGTTGCTGAAAGCGCAAGGTTATTCGATGTCGAGCGGGTCTTCCGACAGCACGATACCGGTGTTGTCGGCATAAAGATGGTCACCGGAGAAGAAGGTGACACCGCCGAAATTGACACGAATGTCGCTTTCGCCAATCCCTTCACTGCCTGCCCCCGCCGGAATCGCTGCCATCGCCTGAATGCCGATATCCAGTTCTTCCAGATCATCTACCTGACGAACTGCACCGTAAATCACAATGCCTTCCCATTCGTTTTGCAACGCCAGGCGTGCCAGACCGGCATCAAGCAATGCGCGACGAACGGAGCCACCGCCATCGACCAGCAGTACGCGACCACGGCCATTTTCTTCCAGCAAGTCATAAAGCAAGCCATTGTCTTCGAAACACTTCACTGTCGTGATTTGCCCGCCAAATGAAGTACGGCCACCAAAGTTGGAGAACAGGGGTTCGACGACATTCACTTCTTCATGGTAGATGTCGCAAAGTTCGGAAGTATCGTATTTCATAGGATTTCATCTGGTTGCTGCATGAGTGTTCAGTATATCCCTTTCGGACGGATGTTGGCAAAATCATCAATTGTTAAATGTGAAAAGCGGCTCGATAAACGCACATCAGGCCACTTTTATTCAATTGAGTAACAGACCCACCGCAAACAACACGTTAGTCAGTAACGCCGTTTTCACCATATGTTCGAGCAGCGGACGCACTTCCAAAGATGTTTTGGACTTTCTTACGCGGATGACGTGAGTCACCAGCATCGGTACGGCCAGAATAAATAACCAGCCGGTCCAGTGGCGCAAATACACGGCGGAAAAAATGGCCAGGCACAGTGTGGCGGCGGCCAAAATAAACGTGTGATAATTGCGGGCATTCACTGGCCCGAGGCGAACCGCCAGCGTGTTTTTGCCGTTGGCGCGATCGGTTTCGATATCGCGCAAATTGTTGATATTCAGCACCGCCGTCGAGAGCAATCCCGTTGCGGTGGCTGGCAGCATCACAATCCAGTCAAAATATCCCGCCTGCAAATAGAATGTCCCGGCGACGCTTATCCAGCCAAAGAAAATCAAAACGGAAATATCACCCAGCCCCATATAACCGTAAGGGCGCGTGCCGACGGTATATGTGATGGCCGCGCCAATAGAGAGAAGGCCGAGGATCACAAAGCCCACGACATCACTCGGTTTGTGGCAGGCGACAGCGATAAGCGCGATACCGCACACGAGCGTCAGGGCGATGGTCAGGATAATCGCGCGCTTCATCTGTGCGGCGGTAATCATCCCTTTTTGCATCCCGCGCAACGGCCCGACGCGATCGGGCGTATCACTGCCTTTTTCGGCATCGCCATAATCATTGGCCAGATTAGACAGGATTTGAAGACAACCCGCCGTCAGCAACGCCAGCAGCGCGATGAGCGGATGGAAAACGCCTTGCAGGCTGGCAATCGCCGAACCCATGACAATTGAGGCAAAAGCCAGAGGCAGCGTTTTAGGACGCAGGCTTTCAAGCCATGCGCGGGCAGGCGTGGTCGGGGTGCAGGGAGTCATTGTGCTCATAGGTGATTTCGCTCAGGTGAACAGTCAGTCCGAAATCTAAAAAAAATCAGGGAGGCAAACGCCTCCCTGAAGATCACTTTCGGAACGTATGAGCAAATTATAAGATAAAACGGCTCAGATCTTCATCAGCTACCAGCTGATCAAGGTGGCTTCTAACATAATCTGCATCAATGTTTATGGAGATACCGTTGCTTTCGCTGGCGTCGTAGGAAATATCTTCCATCAGGCGCTCCAGAACCGTGTGCAGACGACGTGCGCCAATGTTCTCGGTGGTTTCGTTCACCTGCCATGCCGCTTCCGCGATACGACGGATGCCGTCAGCCGTGAAATCAATGGTCACACCTTCGGTCGCCATCAATGCTTTGTACTGATGAGTCAGGGATGCACTTGGCTCAGTCAGAATACGTTCGAAGTCTTCAGTCGACAGCGCCTGTAGCTCAACGCGGATTGGCAGACGCCCCTGCAATTCCGGGATCAGGTCTGACGGGCTGGCAGTCTGGAACGCGCCAGAGGCAATAAACAGAATGTGATCCGTTTTCACCATGCCGTGTTTAGTGGAAACGGTACAGCCTTCCACCAGCGGCAGCAGATCGCGCTGAACGCCTTCGCGTGACACATCCGGGCCTGAGCTCTGGCCGCGTTTACAGATTTTGTCGATCTCATCGATGAACACGATGCCGTGCTGTTCAACGGCTTCAATCGCCTGTTCTTTCAGCTCTTCCGGGTTCACCAGTTTCGCCGCTTCTTCTTCAACCAGCAGCTTGTAAGCTTCTTTGATTTTCAGTTTGCGCGGTTTCTGCTTCTGTCCGGCCATGTTCTGGAACATGGATTGCAGCTGATTGGTCATCTCTTCCATGCCCGGAGGGGACATGATTTCAACGCCAACAGGCGCAGCCGCCAGATTGATTTCGATTTCTTTGTCGTCGAGCTGGCCTTCACGTAATTTCTTGCGGAAGTTTTGGCGCGCGGCAGAAGGCTCGTGCGCTTCGTCAGCCTGGCCCCAGTTGTTTTTCGCCGGCGGGATCAGCACATCGAGAATACGTTCTTCGGCCATTTCTTCGGCGCGGAAGCGGTTCTTATCGATGGATTGCAGGCGCACCATTTTCACGGCGGCATCGGTCAGATCACGAATAATTGAATCTACTTCTTTCCCGACGTAGCCCACTTCGGTGAACTTAGTGGCTTCGACTTTGATGAACGGCGCATTAGCCAGTTTGGCCAGACGACGGGCAATTTCAGTTTTACCGACACCGGTCGGGCCGATCATCAGAATATTTTTTGGGGTGACTTCGTGGCGCAGCGCTTCATCAAGCTGCATACGGCGCCAGCGGTTACGCAGGGCGATCGCGACAGCGCGTTTCGCTTTATCCTGGCCAATGATGTAGCTGTCTAACTCGCTGACAATTTCGCGCGGGGTCATCTCAGACATAATTTTCGATCCTTACGCTTTAGAAGACAATTCTTCGAGGGTGTGGAAATGGTTGGTATAGATACAGATGTCACCGGCGATAGTCAGCGATTTTTCGACGATATCGCGTGCGCCAAGGTCTGAGTTTTCCAACAATGCGCGGGCTGCCGCCTGGGCATACGGGCCACCGGAACCAATCGCGATAAGGTCGTTTTCAGGCTGGATGACGTCGCCGTTACCACTGATAATCAGCGAGGCATTTTCATCCGCAACGGCCAGCAGCGCTTCGAGACGGCGCAGCATACGGTCGGTACGCCAGTCTTTAGCCAGCTCAACGGCGGCTTTCACCAGATGACCCTGGTGCATTTCCAGTTTGCGTTCGAACAGCTCAAACAGCGTGAAGGCGTCAGCGGTACCGCCAGCAAAACCAGCGATCACTTTGTCGTTGTACAGGCGACGTACTTTCTTGACGTTGCCCTTCATGACGGTATTTCCCAATGTGGCCTGGCCATCACCACCGATAACGACCTTGCCGTTACGGCGTACACTTACAATTGTTGTCACGAGCGGTTCCTCGTTGCAGACGGAAAAGATCCCCGCAGGCTTGTGGGACACTTCGCGTGTCTCACAAACTTACGGGGCATATTGAAAGTATAGATTGGGGAAGGATTACGGGTTTTCAACCCCCGGTTGCGACGGGAATGCAACCGGAGATGCCAGCGCCTTTGAGACGCGATAGTGTGCTGTCAGCACCAGAACGGCTGTTGTACGGGCCGATAACCACTCGGCTCCAGCCGCCACCGGTGGTGATTCGGCCTTCAAACCCTTCGAATGCCAGCTTGGCTCGCTGGGATTCCGCCTGATCGGCGCCTTTGAATGAACCGCACTGCACCATAAAGCGCTGGGTTTTTTCCTGCTCTTTCGGTTTTTCTGGCGCTGCCTGTGTGATGGCAGCCGGTTGCTGTGCTTTCGGTTGTTCTTTCGGCACTTCCCTGACCGGTTCTTTCACCTGTGGCTTAGGTTTTGGCTGAACAGGCTGCGTTTGCACCTGAGCCTGCGTCGCGCGTACCGGCTGCGTCTGCGGCGTGTACGTTGGCTGCTGAACCTGACGCGGCTGTGTCTGCACCGGCTGTTGCTGGGCATAAGTTGGCTGTTGTTGCTGAACCTGACGCTGCGTCTGAGCCGGACGCGTGGCGACCTGACTTGGGTCGTTATACGGCACTTCAGACAGCTGTGTCGGCGTCTGGCGCATATCGGCCTGCATTTGCTCAAGAAGCTGTCGCTGTTCCGGCGTCAGCTGAGTTTTGGATTCAACCTGACCGCCCGCCGTCGGTTCTGTCGGCGTGGTGACGCCCATCTGACGGTTTTCCAGCTCCTTGATATAACGCCAGCGTTCTTCAGGCTTAGGCGGCAATCCGTTACCCGGACGAACAACATGCGTCGGCAGTACCGCCGCTTCTTCATGTTTATTGTGCGCAATAAAATAGAGGCCACCGACAAACACCACCAGTACCGCAACGGCTAACACCACCATGGTTTTGGAGATCGTTGGGGAACTGCGTTTTTTACTCCGGCTGGTACTTTTCCGCCGCGCTCCTGAGCGCCCACGGCTTACATAGTCTCTTTGTGCCACTATCGTTTCGCTGTGTCGTGATGAATGAAGAAGTGCGTCATGTTACTTAACCCTGCATATATAACAAATCAAAAACTGACTCACGCTTTCGGGGCGGCCGTGCTTTGGCGTACGACCAGCTCACTATCAAGCAGAAGCGAACCGTTTTGTACCGGATTTCCCTGTAACTGCTCAAGTAATAATAACATAGCCTGACGACCAAGCTGGAATCTTGGCTGCGCGACGGTGGTCAGCGGAGGATCGGTAAACTGGCTGGCTTTGATGTCATCGAAGCCCACAACCGATAAATCCTGCGGAATACGTAAACCCATTTTCTTCGCCTGGAACATCGCACCAATCGCCATAATGTCGTTATGGCAGAAGATGGCCGTTGGCGGAGAAGGCAGCGCCATCAGTTCGCTCACCGCCCGCGCGCCGGATTCATAGGTAAAATCGCCCTGAGCGGTTAATGCGTTTTCGACGCTGATCCCGTTGCGGCGCAGCGCCTGCACATAACCTTGCGAGCGATACTGGCAAAGCGGCATGTGTTTCGGCCCTTCGATACAGGCAATACGCTGGTGGCCCAGATTCAGCAGATAATGCACCGCTTCAAACGCGGCAGTCAGGTTATCGATATGAACCGTCGGCAGTTCCAGTTCGGGCGCAAATTCATTGGCCATCACCATCGGCGGCAGGTTGCGTTGTTCTTCTTTGCTGGCATCGAAAGGTAAATCAGAACCGAGCAGCAACATGCCATCAATCTGTTTGGTGATGATCAGATTGATAAAGGTTTTTTCCTGCTGGTTTTGCTGAGCGCAGTCGCCAATCAGCACCAGATAACCGCTTTCGGCGGCGGTGCGTTCGATCCCTTTGATCAGATCGGCAAAAAACGGATCGCAGATGTCCGGGACGATCACCAGAATAGTTCGCGATTCATTGCGTTTCAGGTTTCGGGACAAGGCATGGGGAGAATATCCTACGGCCATGACAGCCTGATCGACCTTCTGACGGGTAGATGCGGAGACTTTCTCCGGGTTCATTAACGCGCGGGATACCGTTGCTGTTGAAACGCCTGCCTGTTCTGCCACATCTTTCATTGTCGCGGCGGGTAATTCTTTCTTGTGATCCAACGCATCTCTCCTTGCAACAGCATCAAACTGACACAACAACATCCACATTCCTCACCTGGCTACCCATGCTGTGTAGCTCATCACATTCTAAACAGAATGTGAGTAGGATTTGTTACCTAATTTGCATTAAAAGTGTGATGCAGATGCTTTTTTCGATCCATCACGCAGAAATCCTGACTATTTATGCGGATTAGCTATCGATCGGATCGACATCCAGCGTCCATTTCACTTTTTTAGCCTGCGGCAGGCTGGTAATCAGCGGTTGAGAACTTTTGATCAGATGCTGCAAAACGCGGCGGGAAGGATGCTGCAATAAGAGCTGCCAGCGGAAACGTCCGTTGCGCTTGGCCGCAAGCGCAGGCACCGGCCCTAAAATCCACAACGAATCATCTTTAAGCGGGCTGGATTCCAGCAGATTTCGCAACTGTTGCAGGAACAGCGCCGACTGCTGATTATCGTGGTCTTCTGAGCGGATCATAATGTGGCTGGTGTAAGGCGGCAGAAAGACGCTCTTGCGCTCGGCAAGCGTCTGTTTTGCGAATTCGTCGTAGCCTTGCTGCAACAGAACCTGCAACAGCGGATGTTCAGGATGATGCGTTTGCAGAACCACTTCACCTTGTTTGCCTGCACGACCGGCACGGCCTGAAACCTGAGTATAAAGCTGGGCAAAACGTTCTGCTGAACGGAAATCCGCCGAGAACAGCGCGCCGTCAACGTCCAGCAGCGAGACCAGCGTGACATCCGGGAAATGGTGGCCTTTCGCCAGCATTTGCGTGCCGATAAGAATACGCGCGCCACCACGATGGACTTCGTTCAGATGCTGTTCCAGCGAACCTTTACGGCTGGTAGTGTCACGGTCAATGCGGGTGATTGGCGTATCGGGGAACAACGGCGCCAGCTCGTTTTCCAGCTGCTCGGTGCCGACGCCGACTGACACCAGCTGCGTCGAACCGCAATGCGGGCACTGATGCGGCACGGCACGCTGGCTATCGCAATGGTGGCAGCGTAACTGGCGCTGGTTCTGATGCAGCGTGTAATAGTGGTCGCAGCGCTGACACTCAGCAATCCATCCGCATTCGTGGCAGAGCAGGGCAGGCGCATAGCCGCGGCGGTTGAGGAACAGCATGACCTGATTGTCCGCTTTAAGATGTTCCTGCATGCGCTGGATCAGCGGCTGGGAAAGCCCGACTTTCAGCTGCAACCCTTTTAAATCCAGCAAATTTTGCCGCGCGAGTTTGGCGTTACCGGCACGCTTGGTCAGCTTCAGCTGGCGATATTTGCCCAGTTCCACGTTGTGCAGCGTTTCCAGCGCAGGCGTTGCCGAGCCCATAATAATGGGGATGTTTTCCGCATGGGCGCGATATACCGCGAGATCCCGCGCGTGATACCGCCAGCCTTCCTGCTGCTTATAAGAGCTGTCGTGTTCTTCATCGATAATGATAACGCCCAGACGTGCAAATGGCGTGAACAGCGACGAGCGCGTGCCGATCACAATTCCGGCTTCGCCATTACGCGCCCGCAGCCACACTGAAAGTCGCTCGCTGTCGTTGAGACCGGAATGCAAAACATCGACCGGCGCGCTGAAACGTTCGCGAAAACGCGCGATGGTTTGCGGGGTCAGACCGATTTCCGGCACCATCACCAGCGCCTGACTGCCCTGCGCGAGAATATTTTCCAGCACGCTCAGATACACTTCGGTTTTACCCGAACCTGTTACCCCGGCCAGCAGCCAGGCAGAAAACTGCTGATCTTCACTGCGGATGGCTCCGACAGCGGTGGCTTGTTCGGTATTCAGGCGCAGGCGTTCGCCCACGACGGAGAAATCTTTGCGCCAGTCTTGTGTGGCAGGCGCGATGCTGCGTAAATCTGTCAGTCCTTTCGCCCGTAGTGCCTGCAAAGCAGTATCGGTCAGATCGAGGTCAGCAACCTGATGGCGATACAGCGGTTTTTGGATCAGTGCCGCCATCGCCTGTTGCTGTTTTGGCGCACGTTTCAGGCTGTCGAGCGGCGTGGCGCGCCCCTGTTCGGTGGCAAACCATTGCCAGAGCGGCGTCAGTTCAGCGGGTTTCCCCTGACGTAACAACACCGGCAGTGCGTGAAACAACACTTCGCCAATCGGGAAATGATAATAGTCGGCAGCCCAGAGCAGGATGCGCCACAGATCGGGCGTGAAAAGGCTGGAAGAGTCGAGGACTTCACGCACGGGTTTCAGCTTATCCAGGCCAAATTCGCTCGAGTCGCTGACGCGCGTCACGATGCCAATGGCGTCGCGTTTACCGAAAGGCACACTGACCCGACAACCCTGAGAAACCTGCAATCCAGGCGGCAGGAGGTAATCGAAAGTACGGGCAAGTGGAACAGGTAACGCGACGTGGGCAACAGGCATTGTGGGTCCAGACTATAAAAAAATGACGAGATAGTGTACACTGTGTCCTTCGAAATGCATGAACATCATTGCGCGGTTCTCAGAGATTCTGTATGATTCGCCGCCTTTAGTGCATTTCGTACTAAAGCCTATCATCCACTACGCGTGGTGTCTGACGGAACAGGGTTGGATAGCGACGCGGCCTTAAGAAGAGGTTTTCCATGAAAAAAGGTATTCACCCTAAATACGTAGAAGTTACTGCATCTTGCTCATGCGGTAACGTAATCAAAACTCACTCAACTGTGGGTCACGATCTGAACCTGGACGTTTGTGGCGAATGTCACCCGTTCTACACTGGTAAGCAACGTGAAGTCGCTACCGGTGGCCGCGTTGACCGCTTCAACAAGCGTTTCAGCGTTCCAAGCAGCAAATAAGCTTACGCTTGAGAGCAAAAAAAGGCGCCTTTGGCGCCTTTTTTGTTGCCTGTCGTTTCACTTCCCGCCAGACAAAACCTTCAGTGATTCAAAACGTTCTATTGATCGCCCGCTCGTCAAAAGCCCGCACAATGAATTGCACAGGGCTGTCAGAAAATCTCAGCGTTTCTCAATATTCCCAGGTATCAGGATCAACACCCAGTTCACGCATCAGGATCTTCGCCGCTTCCGGGATTTCGTCACTGCGTTCTTTACGCAGGTCTTCGTCATTCGGCAAAGGCTGACCGGTGAACGCATGCAGGAAAGCTTCACACAATAATTCACTGTTAGTCGCATGACGCAGGTTATTCACCTGACGACGGGTGCGTTCATCGGTGAGAATTTTCAGGACTTTCAGCGGAATGGATACCGTGATTTTCTTAACTTGCTCACTTTTCTTACCGTGTTCAGCGTAAGGGCTGACATATTCGCCGTTCCACTCAGCCATGGGACACCTTAAATTTATCAAAAAATAAAATACTGAAAACCGCGTGATTATGCCCGATTTTCACTGTTCTCACTAAATAAATGTCGTCATTTTACAGGGATACCTCACGATTTGCCCTGCGGCATTGTTCATTTTGTCGCCTTGCGCTTAATTGCTTCACGCAACGGATCTGCCGGACATCTTCATTAACGTCATAATTTTAGCGGGTATTGCTCTGTTGCTCAATCTATACGCAAAGAAGTTTAGATGTCCAGATGTATTGACGTCTATAATTCCGGGCGTTACTCTTTACACCCTCATCCTCCGCATTTCGTCAGGAAGAAACGACTATGACGCACAAGCAAGCCACCATTGCCGTGGGCAGTGGCCTGAACAATGATCAGCAATATGGTTGTGTAGTTCCGCCTATCGCCCTTTCCAGCACTTACAACTTTGAAGATTTCAATCAGCCGAGAGCCCATGACTATTCACGCCGCGGAAATCCGACGCGTGATATCGCTCAGCGTGCGCTGGCCGATCTGGAAGGCGGAGCGGGCGCGGTGCTCACCAGCAGCGGGATGTCCGCAATCCATCTGGTGTGTACGGTGTTTCTCAAACCTGGTGATTTGCTGGTTGCGCCGCACGATTGCTACGGCGGCAGCTACCGTCTGTTCGACAGCCTGAGCAAGCGCGGTGCTTACCGCGTGCTGTTTGTCGATCAGGGTGACCCGCAGGCGCTGGCCGAAGCGCTGAAGGAAAAACCAAAACTGGTGCTGATTGAATCCCCCAGCAACCCGCTGCTGCGCGTGGTCGATATCGAGGCGATTTGTGCGGCGTCTCACGCGGCTGGCGCGCTAACCGTCGTGGATAACACGTTCCTGAGCCCGGCGTTGCAAAACCCGCTGAAGCTGGGGGCGGATTTAGTTGTACATTCCTGTACGAAATATCTGAATGGGCATTCTGATGTGGTCGCCGGTACGGTAATATCTAAGACCGCAGAGCATGCAACTGAACTGGCGTGGTGGGCGAACAATATTGGTGTGACCGCCGCGGCATTTGACAGCTATCTGCTGTTGCGTGGCCTGCGCACGTTGACGGTTCGCGTAAAACAACAGCAGGAAAATGCGCTGGCGATTGTGGCGTATTTGCAAAAACAGTCGCAGGTCAAAAAGCTGTATCATCCGTCGCTGCCGGAAAACCAGGGGCATGAAATTGCCCGCCGTCAGCAACGTGGCTTCGGGGCCATGATCAGTTTTGAATTTAACGGAGATGAGGCACAGCTGCGTCATTTCCTGAAAGAATTGAAGTTATTTACCCTCGCAGAATCACTGGGAGGCGTCGAAAGCCTGATTTCTCATACGGCAACCATGACACACGCTGGCATGGCGCCGGAAGCGCGTAAAGCCGCCGGGATTTCTGACAGCTTGCTCCGTATTTCTGTAGGTCTTGAAGACAGCGAAGATTTGATTGCTGATCTGGAACACGCATTCCAGTCAGTGGCAACGAGGTAAGTATGAATGCAATAGCGGTTGCAGCGCCGGCGGGAAGCCGGCAGTTGCACAAATTTGGTGGCAGCAGCCTGGCTGACGTGAAATGTTATCTGCGCGTCGCAGGTATTATGGCTGAGTACGCAAAGCCGGGCGACATGATGGTGGTGTCGGCGGCGGGCAGCACAACCAACCAGCTGATCAGCTGGCTGAAACTGAGCCAGACCGACCGGCTTTCCGCGCATCAGGTTCAGCAGGCCTTGCGCCGGTATCAGAGTGATTTGATTTCCGGCCTGCTTCCGCCGGAAATGGCAGAACCGCTTATTGCTTCTTTTATTCATGACCTCGAACGTCTGGCTGTTTTGCTCGATGACAAGATGACCGATGCGGTTTACGCAGAAGTCGTCGGTCATGGCGAAATCTGGTCTGCACGACTGATGTCTGCTGTGTTGTGCAAAATGGAGCTGCCTGCCGCCTGGCTGGATGCGCGCGAATTTCTGCGTGCTGAACGCGCGGCCCAGCCTCAGGTAGATGAAGGGCGTTCTTATCCGCTTCTGCAACAACTTATCGCGCAGCATCCCCAGCAATATCTGGTGGTGACCGGGTTTATCGCCCGCAGTGACGCCGGTGAAACCGTTCTGCTTGGCCGTAACGGCAGCGACTATTCCGCCACCCAGATTGGCGCACTGGCGAACGCCAGCCGCGTTACCATCTGGAGTGACGTCGCCGGGGTTTACAGCGCCGATCCCCGTAAAGTGAAAGATGCCTGCCTGTTGCCGCTGCTGCGTCTGGATGAAGCCAGTGAACTGGCGCGTCTGGCCGCACCGGTCTTGCATACCCGCACTTTGCAGCCGGTTTCCGGCAGCGATATCGATTTACAGCTGCGCTGTAGCTACAAACCGGAGCAGGGCTCGACGCGTATCGAACGCGTGCTGGCTTCCGGCACGGGCGCAAAAATTGTCACCAGCCACGATGATATTTGCCTGATCGAAATGGCTATTCCGTCTGCGCATGATTTTGTGCTGGCACAAAAAGATGTTGAGTTGCTGCTCAAGCGTGCGCAGATCAAACCGCTGTGTACCGGCGTGCATCCTGACCGCAATCTGCTGCAATTTTGCTATACCTCCGAAGTGGCGGGCAGCGCCTTGCAGGTGCTGGAAGATGCCGCATTCCCGGGGCGCCTGACGCTGCGTGAAGGGCTGGCAATGGTAGCGCTGGTCGGTGCGGGCGTGTGTAAAAACCCGCTGCACAGCCACCGTTTCTATCAGGAAATGAAAGATCAGCCGATCGAATTCATCTGGCAGTCGGAAGACGGCATCAGCCTGGTGGCTGTACTGCGCGTCGGTCCGACCGCTCATCTGATTCAGGGGCTGCACAAAACCCTGTTCCGCGCTGAAAAACAAATTGGTCTGATGCTGTTTGGTAAAGGCAATATCGGTTCACGCTGGCTGGAACTGTTTGCCCGTGAACAAAAGAATATTTCTGCCCGCAGCGGTTTCGAATTTGTGCTGGCCGGTGTGGTCGACAGCAAACGCAGCCTGCTCAATTACGAAGGTCTGGATGCCAGCCGTGCGCTGGCCTTCTTCGACGATGAGTCTCAGACACACGACGAAGAATCGCTGTTCCTGTGGATGCGTGCGCATCCTTATGATGATCTGGTGGTGCTGGATGTCACGGCGAGCGCAGAACTGGCCGATCAGTATCTGGATTTCGCCAGCTACGGTTTTCATGTGATCAGCGCGAATAAACTGGCGGGCGCGTCGGATACCCATAAATACCGTCAGATCCGTGATGCGTTTTCCAAAACCGACAGCCACTGGTTGTATAACGCCACCGTCGGCGCCGGTTTGCCTGTCAACCATACGGTGCGCGATTTACGCGAAAGTGGCGACAGCATTCTGGCCATTAGCGGGATTTTCTCCGGCACCCTGTCGTGGCTGTTCCTGCAATTTGACGGCACGCTGCCGTTCACCGAACTGGTGGATTTAGCGTGGCAGCAGGGGCTGACTGAGCCGGATCCGCGTGATGATTTATCCGGTCAGGACGTGATGCGTAAACTGGTGATCCTGGCGCGTGAAGCGGGTTATGAAATCGAACCGACGCAGGTCCGTGTGGAATCGCTGGTGCCGGCCGGATGTGAAACGGGTTCCGTCGATCAGTTCTTTGAGGACGGCGAAGCGCTGAACCAGCAAATGCTGCAACGTCTGGAAGCCGCCCGCGAAATGGGTCTGGTGCTGCGTTATGTTGCGCGTTTCGATGCTAACGGTAAAGCGCGCGTTGGTGTCGAAGCGGTGCGAGAGGACCATCCTCTGGCCGCGTTGCTGCCATGCGATAACGTTTTTGCCATCGAAAGCCGCTGGTATCGCGACAACCCGCTGGTCATCCGCGGGCCGGGTGCCGGGCGTGATGTTACCGCTGGCGCACTGCAATCTGACCTTAACCGGTTGACTCAGTTGCTTTAATTACCCACCCCCTTCCGGCTACTGCCGGAAGGGGGCTTACAGACTTATCCTCATCTCTTCCTCTCCACTTTCCCCCAACATGAAATTCTTTCAATTTGAGTGAAGATTAATCACATGCATATGCATTTTTGCAGTTGACAGTTTTGCTCACTTCCTCCATTGTCTATCCATACGTTTAGACGTCTAGACGCTTACCATATAAGCCAATAATTAAAACGCAGTGATCCATGAGGTAGTGTTTATGAGCTTTTTCCACGCAAACCAGCGCGAAGCGCTGAACCAGAATCTGGCAGAGTTGCAGGGTCAGATTAACGTTTCTTTCGAGTTTTTCCCGCCGCGCACGAGCGAGATGGAAGATACGTTGTGGAGCTCCATCGACCGTCTCAGCAGCCTTAAGCCTAAGTTTTTGTCCGTGACCTACGGTGCTAATTCCGGCGAGCGTGACCGCACACACAGCATCATCAAAGGCATTAAAGAGCGCACCGGTCTGGAAGCGGCTCCGCACCTGACCTGTATCGATGCCAGCCGTGATGAACTGCGTCAGATTGCGAAGGATTACTGGGAAAGCGGCATCCGTCATATCGTCGCGCTGCGCGGGGATTTACCGGCGGGCGGCGGTAAACCGGATATGTATGCCACAGATCTGGTGCATCTGCTGAAGGAAGTGGGTGATTTCGATATTTCCGTGGCGGCTTACCCGGAAGTTCACCCGGAAGCCAAAAGCGCACAGGCAGATTTGATCAACCTGAAGCGTAAAATCGACGCGGGCGCCAGCCGTGCCATTACACAATTTTTCTTCGACGTAGAAAGTTATCTTCGTTTTCGTGACCGCTGTGCGGGTCAGGGCATTGATGTTGAAATCGTGCCGGGCATTCTGCCGGTTTCCAACTTCAAACAGCTGACGCGTTTTGCCACCATGACTAACGTGCGTGTCCCGAACTGGATGAACAGTCAGTTTGAAGGGCTGGACGATGATGCGGAAACCCGCAAAATGGTCGGCGCAAATATCGCGATGGACATGGTGAAAATCCTCAGCCGCGAAGGCGTGAAGGACTTCCATTTCTACACCCTGAACCGTGCTGAAATGAGCTACGCAATTTGCCATACGCTGGGTGTGCGTCCTGACATCGCCGTTCCGGTTCGCGCTTAAGTAAATAAGTAAACAATGTCCCGAATGCAGAAAGCAAAAAACCCGCGAATTCGCGGGTTTTTCTTTGGGCTTTACGGCTGAACTAACCGGTGTTGCGCATACCGGCCGCAACGCCTGCGATGGTTACCATCAGGGCCTGTTCGACATTCGCATCCTGCTTGCCGTCTTTTTCCAACTCACGTGAACGGTGCAACAACTCAGCCTGAAGCACGTTAAGCGGGTCGGTGTAGACGTTACGCAATGCGATAGATTCAGCAATCCACGGCAAATCTTCCATCAGATGATCGTCGTTGGAAATCGCCAGCACCACTTTGATATCGCCTGCCAGCTGCTCACGCAGTTTCGCGCCCAGCGGCCACAGTTCTTTTTCGACCAGACGCTGATCGTAGTATTCCGCCAGCCACAGGTCGGCCTTGGCGAACACCATTTCCAGCATACCGATACGCGTAGAGAAGAATGGCCAGTCGTGGCACATGGCTTCCAGCTCATCGCGTTTCCCGTCATCGACAACGGCCTGCAAACCAGCACCTGCGCCCAGCCAGGCTGGCAGCATCAGACGGTTTTGCGTCCAGGCGAAGATCCACGGAATCGCGCGCAAGCTTTCCACGCCGCCGTTGGCTTTACGTTTCGCGGGGCGTGAGCCCAGTGGCAGTTTCGCCAGTTCCTGCTCCGGTGTCGCCGCACGGAAATAAGGCACGAAGTCTTTATTCTCGCGAATATAACCACGATACATTTTGCAGGAAACGTCAGACAGCTGTTCCATGATGTCCACCCAGGCTTTTTTCGGCTCAGGCGGTGGCAACAAATTGGCTTCCAGAATGGCGGAGGTATACAGCGCCAGACTGCTGATGGTGACTTCCGGCAGACCAAATTTGAAGCGGATCATTTCGCCCTGTTCGGTCACGCGCAGGCCACCTTTCAGGCTGCCCGGCGGCTGAGAGAGCAGCGCAGCTTGCGCTGGCGCACCGCCACGGCCGATAGAACCGCCGCGTCCGTGGAAGAGCGTCAGCGCGACACCGGCTTTCTCACAGGTTTTGATCAATGCGTCTTGTGCGCGGTACTGCGCCCATGACGCTGCCATCACGCCCGCGTCTTTCGCGGAGTCGGAATAGCCAATCATCACCATTTGTTTGCCCTGAATGAAGCCGCGATACCAGTCGATGCTCAGCAATTGCTTCATTACATCGTCGGCGTTATTGAGGTCATCCAGCGTTTCGAACAGCGGCGCAACCGGCATCGGGAACGGACAACCGGCTTCTTTAAGCAGCAAATGCACGGCCAGAACGTCAGACGGCGTACGCGCCATGGAAATGACATAAGCGGCGATAGAGCCTTCCGGCGCTTCCGCAATCACCTGGCAGGTATCGAGCACTTCTTTGGTGTCAGCGCTCGGTTCCCAGTGACGTGGAACCAGCGGACGCTGAGAATTAAGCTCGCGGATCAGGAACGCCTGCTTGTCAGATTCAGACCAGCTTTCGTAATCGCCGAGCCCCAGATAGCGGGTAATTTCAGCGATCGCGTCGGTATGACGGGTACTTTCCTGACGCACGTCGATACGCACCAGCGGCACGCCGAAACAGCGTACGCGGCGCAGGGTATCGAGCAACTGACCGTTCGCGATGATGCCCATATTGCAGGCCAGCAGTGACTGGTAACAGGCGTAAAGCGGTGCCCAGAGTTGTTCGTTTTTCACCAGCAAATCATGAGGACGCGCAACGCGTTCGCCTTTCAGACGGGCTTCGAGATACACCTGCGTGGTGGTCAGCTGGGTACGCAGCTGTTTCATGATTTCGCGGTACGGCTCGAGGATATCCGCGCCACCGGCCCGCTCGCGAAGTTCCGGCGTACATTCGGTCATGGAGAGTTCGGAAACCAGCACAGCGACATCGCGCAGGAACAGATCGGTGGCTTTCCAGCGGCTCAGCAACAGAACGTGGCGGGTAATATCGGCAGTCACGTTCGGGTTACCGTCGCGGTCGCCGCCCATCCAGGAAGTGAAACGCACCGGCACGGCTTCCACCGGCATTTTGTAATTCAGTGATGTCTCAAGCTGCTCATTCAGTTCACGCAGGAAAGCAGGAACGCCTTCCCACAGGCTGTTTTCGACCACCGCAAAACCCCATTTGGCTTCATCAACCGGAGAAGGGCGGTTCTTACGGATTTCGTCGGTGTGCCATGACTGCGCAATTAACTGACGCAGGCGGCGCATAATTTGTTTGCGCTCGTAATCGGCCAGATCGTTATGGTCGAGTTGTTTGAGGCAATTATTCACTTCCACCAGTTTGTGGATAAGCGTGCGGCGGGCGATTTCCGTCGGGTGTGCGGTCAGCACCAGTTCGATAGAAAGCTGGTCAACGGCGTCACGCAATTGTTGTTCAGAGAGATTTTTGGATTTCAGACGATCGAACAATTGTGCCAGAGCTTCAGGGTTGCTGGCTGCCTCGCCGTGTGGCGAAATGCTGTGATATTGCTCGGCTACGTTGGCTAGATTAAGGAACTGGCTGAAAGCACGGGCAACGGGCAACAACTCATCATTCGAGAGATTTTGCAGCGTTGACAGCAATTCCTGACGATCTGCATCATTTCCTGCACGTGAGGATTTGGACAACTTACGGATTTTTTCAACACGATCCAGGATATGTTCTCCCAACGTATCTTTGATCGTGTCGCCCAGCAATTTACCTAACATACTGACATTACTTCGCATTGCGGAATATTGTTCGTTCATATCACCTCTGACCCGTTCTCTCGTTTGATTTTTATATTCTGTAAATAACTTTCACCCGTCAGGCATTCATGCCCCGTTCACCCGCCAACCTGGCCATACTTTTTAAATACCGCACCTGTTTTAACCCAAAAACACCCGATCACTCACGTTAAAAATGGTCTTTTTGGCGATGTCGCTGAAATTTAATTACAACCGCGACGATATCAGTTTGGCTAATCCATCATTTGTACAGTATCAAAGGGCGCCCGGAAGCGCCCTGATTGTTTCTTCATCAACCCTGATTCAGGATCAGTGATAACAGAAGTGATGAACGACCTGAGAAATCAGCTCGCGTGTCGGTTTTATGAACGCGGTATCAATATATTCATCTGGCTGGTGCGCCTGATCGATAGAACCCGGCCCCAGAAC
The DNA here is from genome assembly GCF_024808755.1 of Rahnella sp. BIGb0603. Lineage (NCBI taxonomy): Bacteria > Pseudomonadati > Pseudomonadota > Gammaproteobacteria > Enterobacterales > Yersiniaceae > Rahnella > Rahnella sp. BIGb0603. The sequence continues at coordinate 102,433 of NZ_JANUEX010000013.1, forward strand.
CAGCGTCGGACACAGTTCCTGAATAAATGGCGCTTCGGTGCAGTAGTTAACGATTTCCGTTTCCACGCCCAGAAGCTTTTCGACCACCTGAACCAGCGGGTGATCTGGCGGGCATTCATAGCCCGGGATCGGCGGATGCAGTTCTTCGATAGCTAGACGGCCCGGCCAGCGCTGGCTGACAGGCTCCAGCGCTTCGTTGAGCAGACCGTTGATATCAGCCAGTGTCAGGCCCGGCAGCGGACGAATATCCATGTGCATCTCGCAGCAGGCGCAAATACGGTTTGGCGCGTCGCCGCCGTTGATATAACCGAAGTTCATGGTCGGATACGGGATCACAAAACCACTGTGGTTGTAACGGGTTTTCAGCGTATTGCGCAGCGTCATCAGATGGGTAATCGACTCGTGCATCAGCTCGATGGCGTTCACGCCGCGCGACGGATCGCTGGAATGGCCGGACTGACCGGTGATGCGGATGGCATTCGACAAATGACCTTTGTGCGCACGAACCGGTTTCAACGAGGTCGGTTCGCCGATGATTGCGCAGTCCGGACGAATTTTCGCATTTTTAGAAAAGTAGCTGGCACCGGCCATCGTTGTTTCTTCATCCGCCGTCGCTAAAATATACAGCGGTTTAGTCAGTTTGGTCAGCTCAACATCGCGCAGTGAATCGAGGATAAACGCGAAGAAACCTTTCATGTCGGCAGTACCCAAACCATAGAGCTTATTTTCATGCTCGGTGAGGGTGAAAGGATCGCGTGTCCAGCGTCCGTCATCGAACGGAACGGTGTCGGTGTGACCAGCCAGCAGTAAGCCGCCGGCACCTTCGCCGGTACTGGCTAACATATTGAATTTATTGCGCGTACCTGGGACGGGCTGTACTTCAACTTTGAAGCCTAAATCACCGAACCAGCCTGCCAGTAAATGGATTAGCGTCTCATTGCTCTGGTCCAAAGCAGCGTCCGTTGCGCTGATGGAAGGGGTTGCGATTAACGCCCGATAGAGCTCAATAAAAGGAGGTAATTTCATCTTCACTGTTGACAGCCTTTAGTTAGGGTAGTATTCATATTCATGCAATAATTGTGAATAAAAATACAATAAGCCAGTGCGTAAGGAAACCAGAATAATTATCCGGCTCCTTACCCAAAATTGAGAAGGTGAACAGACCCTATGTTGAATACGCTGATTGTTGGTGCCACAGGTTATGCCGGAGCCGAACTCGCGGCCTATCTGAACCGCCACCCACATATGAACATAACCGGTTTAACGGTTTCAGCGCAAAGTGCAGATGCAGGAAAATTGCTTTCCGATTTGCACCCTCAATTGAAAGGCATCGTCGATCTGCCTGTTTTGCCGCTCAAAGACGTGGCGGAAGCAGCGAAAGGTGTCGATGTGGTGTTTCTGGCGACCGCGCATGAAGTCAGCCATGACCTGACCCCGCAGTTTCTGGCGGCGGGTTGCGTGGTGTTCGATCTCTCGGGAGCTTTCCGCGTCAGCAAACCTGAGTTTTACACCGAATTCTACGGTTTCGAGCATCAGCATCTCGATTTGCTCGATAAAGCCGTGTACGGCCTGGCCGAATGGCAGGCTGACAAATTAAAAGACGCGCAGCTGATTGCTGTGCCAGGTTGTTACCCGACCGCTTCTCAGCTGGCGCTGAAACCGCTTATCGAAAACGGTTTGCTCAATGACAGCCAGTGGCCGGTGATCAACGCCACCAGCGGCGTCAGCGGTGCAGGCCGCAAAGCCACGCTGGGCAACAGCTTCTGTGAAGTCAGCCTTCAGCCGTACAAACTTTTCAGCCATCGCCATCAGCCGGAAATCGCCGAGCATCTTGGCGTGCCGGTGATTTTCACGCCGCATCTGGGTAACTTCCCGCGCGGTATTCTGGCGACTATTACATGCCGTCTGAATGCAGGTGTGACGGAGGAGGATGTGGCAGAAGCTTTCCACAATGCGTATCACGACAAACCGCTGGTGCGTCTGTACACCAAGGGCGTTCCGGCGCTGAAAGACGTGGTCGGCCTGCCGTTCTGTGATATCGGCTTCGCGGTGAAAGGCGAACATCTGATTGTGGTGGCGACGGAGGATAACGTGCTGAAAGGCGCGTCCGCGCAGGCTGTGCAGTGCATGAATATCCGCTTTGGCTTCCCGGAAACGCAATCCCTGCTTTAACAATCCTCAGATTGTCAGCAAACAGAAAACACGCGTCCCTGAGCGTTTATTCAGACGTTCAGGGATGGTAGATTAAATTAAACGCATTGTTATTAATTAACATTCTCAACCGGTCGGGGCACGAACAGCTATGAATCCGTTAGTCATCAAGTTAGGTGGTGTGTTGCTGGATAATGAAGAAGCACTTGAGCGCCTGTTCATGGCGGTCGTGGCTTATCGTCAGGAATATCATCGCCCGCTGGTGATCGTTCACGGTGGCGGCTGCCTGGTTGATGAGCTGATGAAAAAGCTGAATCTTCCTGTCGTGAAAAAAGCCGGTCTGCGTGTGACGCCGGCCGATCAGATTGACATTATTACCGGCGCACTGGCGGGCAGCGCGAACAAAACCCTGCTGGCGTGGGCGGTGAAAAACCACATTAACGCCGTTGGTCTGTCTCTGGCAGACGGCGGCACGGTCAGCGTAACCCAGCTGGATGAATCTCTGGGCTTCGTTGGTAAAGCCGAAGCGGGCAATCCGGCGCTGATTAACACTCTGCATGGCGCAGGTTATCTGCCGATTGTCAGCTCAATCGGTATTACCGCTGCGGGCGAACTGATGAACGTTAACGCGGATCAGGCAGCGACGGCGCTGGCAGCCACGCTGGGTGCAGATCTGATCCTGCTATCTGATGTCAGCGGCATTCTCGATGGCAAAGGCCAGCGCATTCCGGAAATGAGCGCAGAGAAAGCCGAACAGCTTATCGAGCAGGGTATTATCACCGACGGAATGATCGTCAAAGTTCACGCCGCGCTGGACGCCGCACGTTCTCTAGGCCGTCCGGTGGACATCGCCAGCTGGCGCCACGCCGAACAATTACCGGCACTGTTTAACGGCGTCGCCATCGGCACACGTATTCTGGCGTAACGCAACGGCGGCGCATTCGGTATACGCTTTTCAAGGGCGCAGCATAGTGCGCCCTTTTGCATAATTAATTCAGGAGCAGGAAAATGGCACTTTGGGGCGGACGTTTTACTCAGGCAGCAGACCAGCGGTTTAAAGAACTCAATGACTCACTGCGTTTCGATTACCGGCTGGCAGAACAGGATATCGTGGGCTCGGTTGCCTGGTCCAAAGCGCTGGTGACCGTCAACGTATTAACTGCTGACGAGCAAATCCAGCTGGAAGAAGCCCTGACCGTTTTGCTGGAAGAAGTCCGTGCCAATCCCCGCGCTATTTTAGCCAGCGACGCTGAAGATATTCACAGCTGGGTCGAAGGCAAACTTATCGATAAAGTCGGCAATCTTGGCAAAAAACTGCACACAGGCCGCAGCCGTAACGATCAGGTCGCAACCGACATTAAACTGTGGTGTAAAGCGCAGGTCGTCGAACTGGGTGACGCGTTACATCATTTACAACAGGCGCTGGTCGCGACGGCCGAAGCCAATCAGGACGCCGTGATGCCGGGTTACACCCACCTGCAGCGCGCGCAGCCGGTGACTTTTGCGCACTGGTGCATGGCATATGTGGAAATGCTGGCGCGTGATGAAAGCCGCCTGAAAGATACCCTGACCCGTCTGGACGTCAGCCCGCTGGGTTGTGGCGCACTGGCCGGTACAGCGTATCCGATGGATCGCGAGCAACTGGCGGGCTGGTTAGGTTTTGCTGCAGCGACCCGCAACAGCCTCGACAGCGTTTCCGACCGCGACCACGTGCTGGAACTGTTGTCCAACGCCGCCATCAGCATGGTTCACCTTTCCCGTTTCGCCGAAGATCTGATTTTCTTCAACACCGGCGAAGCGGCGTTTATTGATTTGTCCGACCGCGTGACGTCCGGCTCTTCCCTGATGCCGCAGAAGAAAAACCCGGATGCGCTGGAGCTGATCCGTGGCAAATGTGGTCGTGTGCAGGGCGCACTGACTGGCATGATGATGACCATGAAAGGTCTGCCGCTGGCGTACAACAAAGACATGCAGGAAGACAAAGAAGGGCTGTTCGACGCGCTCGATACCTGGCTGGATTGCCTGAACATGGCATCTCTGGTGCTGGACGGGATTCAGGTGAAACGTCCGCGTGCAAAAGAAGCCGCGCAGCAGGGTTACGCGAATTCTACCGAACTGGCGGATTATCTGGTTGCCAAAGGTGTTCCGTTCCGTGAAGCGCACCATATTGTGGGTGAAGCGGTGGTCGAAGCGATTCATCAGGGCAAAGCGTTGGAAGAATTGCCGCTGGCGGATTTGCAGAAATTCAGCAGCGTGATTGGCGATGACGTTTACGCCATTCTCGAACTGCAATCCTGTCTTGATAAACGTGCGGCCAAAGGCGGTGTTTCTCCGCAGCAGGTGGCGCAGGCCATTGCCGACGCGAAAGCGCGTTTGGGTTTTTAAGCCTTCCGGCTTCTCCCCCTGTGAAGGGGGAGAAAATCACTTCAGAAACAGATGTCTTTCCACGCCCGGGGGCTGTGCGTCAGTACCTCGCTGCCCGTTTCCGTCACCAGCACGTCATCTTCAATTCTCACGCCGCCCAGACCCGGCACATAAATTCCCGGCTCGATGGTGATGATCATTCCCGGTTCCAGCGGCTGCGCATTTTGCGGGCTGAGTGCCGGCGCTTCGTGGACATCCAGCCCTAAACCGTGCCCCAGATTGTGGCTGAAGTACCCGCCAAAACCTGCCGCAGAAATAATATCGCGCGCCACGGCATCAAGTTCCTGACAACGAATTCCCGGCCTGACGGCGTCATGTGCGGACTGCTGGGCGAGAAGTACCGTGTCGTAAATTGCTTTCAGTTCCGCGCTGACGTTGCCCAGCGCGAAAGTGCGCGTCATATCCGAACAGTAATGCTGATACACCGCGCCGAAATCTATCGTCACCAGTTCACCGGCCATCAGCTTTTTATCGGTTGGACGCCCGTGTGGCAACGCGCCGCGCAGGCCAGAAACCACCACGGTATCGAACGACGTTTTACTGCCGCCAGCTTGTCTCACCGCCATTTCGAGATGATCCGCCAGCGTTTTTTCGCTGATACCTGGCCGGATCAGCGGCATGACCGTTTCCAGCGCGCGGTCAGCAATCGCCGCAGCCTCACGGATTTTGGCGATTTCATCGGGATATTTATGCACGCGCAAAAACGACATATCCCGGTGTTGCAGCGTCACGTTGCACTGTTTTTCCAGCGCCTGCCACGCAAGATGCGATAACTGGCTGGCATCTGCAAACAACGGTTTACCGGGGATCAGCCGTTTAATCACATCCGCGAGCGGGTTTTCGGCGGTCAGCGTCAGCACCTCAACGTCCGGATTGTTCTGCCGGCATTCGGCGCTGTAGCGGCCATCGACCAGGATCCACAGGTCGGCTGGCGTAACCAGCACATACCCCGACGCGCTGTACAGTTCTGTTACCGCGTACTTGCTGAACCTGTCGGTCAGAAGCACGGCGGGTAGGTGCTGTTCCTGCATAAGCTGGCGCAGAACGCCCAGACGTTGCTGACGACTCATTATTTTCTCCGGGTTCAGGCGACGTCGAGCAGCCCTTTTTTGATTAAACGGTTACGGTAGAACACGCAGGTCACGGCGATAAACAGCGAACCGCCCGCCAGACCCATCAGGTAGGCCGGAATGTTGCTGATCAGCGGCCATGCCCAGATGGCGGATTCCGGGAACCATTGCACGGCACCCAGTGAAACCCCGAGCAGCGCGCCGATAATTGCCCCCACCACGTATACCGGAATGACAAACCCCGGACGTTCCAGCGCAAACGGAATCGAGCCTTCGGAAATCCCCATAAAACCGAGGAAAATCGCGGTGCGGCCAATCTGATTGAACTGGCGATCGTAAACACGCCGCCCGACCAGCCATTTGTCGATCACCGTAGACAGCCCGAGGCCGAACGAAGGAATAACGACCGCCAGACAGCGCGCGGTTATCGGCAACACTTTTTCCGTCGTAAAGCCGAGCGCCACAAACCCAGCGGCTTTGTTCACCGGTCCGCCGAGATCAAACGCCGTCGCCGCTGCCAGTAAGGTGGCGTAGAAATATGTGCCCGCCGCGCCTGCGGCCTGCAACGCTTCACGGATGAGCGTGTTCAGCCAGCCGCCGATTGGGGTTATCAGGAAAACCATCAGTAACATCGCGACAATGGCGGAAATCAGCGGGATGAAAAAGGTGGTTTTGAACGCCAGCCAGTTGTGCGGCAGTTTGATGGTGTTGTTCAGCCAGCGGACGAAATACCCGACCACAAACGCGATCACGATAGCACCCAGAAAGCCCGAAGCGACCGGCGCAGCGGCGGCCCATTCACCATTGATCAGAGCCGGAATGGCGACAGGTTTAATCGAGACATAACCGCCGATAAACCCGGCCGCCAGCGCCGTTTTTCCGCCGATGGAGTTGGCGGTAAATGCTGCGAACATCGGAATGGCGAAGCCAAAAAGCGTGAAACCGAAGCTTTCCATGATGCTGGCGATTTGCAGCATCCAGACCGAACTGCCGCTGTATCGCCCGCTGTTGAGTGCCCCCATAATGGATTCGTCCGGCGACATTCCCAGAAAAACATAAGGAATGATTTGCGACAGCGCGCCAATCAGACCGCCCATGATCAGCACCGGGATCATGTAGGAAATACCGGTCATGATGTGTTTGCTAAATTCTTTCCAGGCATGGCTCTGGCCTTTGCCTGCAGGCCCCGCAGGCGGTGTGTCGGATGCCTGACTGTGACCGGTATTAATGACTCTTTTTCTTATCGCCACGGAAAACTCCTCGCGCTTAAAAAAGCAAAAGTGGGATCACTGAGCCTGATCGGCCTCAATCTCATCAATCAGTCCGCCGGCATTTTTCACCGCATCTTTCAGTTCAACTTCATACACTTCGACGCCGTTAAAACGCTCGATATTTTGCGGCGTAATACCGGTGGCATGGATGATGACTGTGGCCTGCGCGATATCTTCTGCCGTCAGTTCGTTCTGAATACCGTCGGCACCCTGGGTTTCAATTTTCACGTCATAACCGCGCTGGCGGGCGGCGACTTCAATGGCTTCGGCTGCCATAAAGGTATGAGCAAGACCCATCGGGCAGGCGCACAGCGCAATCAGTTTTTTTGCAGACATCGTGAATTACCTCGTGTTATCGGAAGGAGCGGCGGGCAGATTTGCCAGCCGGTAAAGGGCTTCGGCGTAGATGCCGATGGCGCTGATAAAACGGCTCAGGCTGCCGTATTCGTCCGCGCCGTGTGTATTGCCGGAAGAGCCGTCGGGAAATTCGCAGCCAAAAATCACCGCGTTTTGCATTGCGCTGGCGTAACTGCCTGCGCCGGTGGTGCGCGACGGGTGGTTTGTATCGCCGGTATGACGGGTGTAAATCTCGTGCAACGTCTTCACCAGCGCGCTGTCCGGCGGATAAAGGCTCGGTGATTTGACCGGCTCAATGCTGATGCGGCTGTCGGGCCAGCTGAGATTCCAGAGCGTAAGCCGTTCAGCGATGTATTCCGGGGTCAGGTTTTCGGGATAACGGACGTTCAGCGTCAGCGACACCATCCCGTTTTTGATGTTCAGTACGACGGGAACCAGCAGGATCTGACCGCATTCTCCCGGCGTATTCAGCGCGAATTGCATGCCGCTCTGGCCGGTTTCTGGCGCGGTGATTTCGCAAAGTTGTTGTGTCCAGCGTGCGCTGAAACGTTGATGAAGTAGTTGCGCGGCACCGGCAATCGGATTAAGGCAGGTCTCCGGTTTTGAGGAGTGTCCGCCGCGACCATAAAGCTGCCAGTGATTAATTTGTCCCGGTTCGGCCAGCAACGTAAAACCGTCGGATAACGTCCAGCCGCCAGAGGAGAGCGACAATCCGTTCAGCCGGGCGACGTCAGGGATGGTGTTCAGCACGCTGCCGCAGGACACGGTCAAACCAGGCTGTTCAACCGGGGACGTCAGCGTGACCAGCAAAGAGCCTTTTTCGCCGTAAATCACCGGGAATTTTCCGTCCGGCGTAAAAGCAAAAGCAGGTTGCGGCTGCGATTCAAAATAGCGGCGAATGCAGCGGAAACCACTCTCTTCGTTGCCGCCCGCCACCAGCCGGATGCGGCGTGAGAGAGGAAGATTTAGTTCACGCAGAATATCCAGCGCCAGCCAGGCGGCAATCATCGGGCCTTTGTCATCCACGACGCCGCGACCGATCAGATTGTCGCCCAGCCGCGAGAGCTGATACGGCGGAAAATGCCAGCCGTCACCGGCGGGAACCACGTCAGCGTGACCAAAGACATACACGATTTCCTCGCCGCTGCCGTATTCAATATGCACGGCGTGGTTGTCGACATTGAGTGTGTTCAGCCCGGCGTCGTCGCCGAGTTTTTGCCACCAGCTGAGCGCGTCGGCAACGCCGCGGCCAAAAGGCGCATCCGGCTGTAGGCTGGCAGCGTCGAACGGCGAAGGGATCGCCACCCACTGGGCGAGTAAGGTGAGAAAATGCTGCGCCCGATCCCGGGCATGCGCTGCGAAGTCAGTCATTGACGTTAACCATCCGAAAAACAATGCTCACAGCATTGGGGCTGGCGGAAAAACCGTCAAAAGGCAGGGTTCAGAATTGATAAATAAAACGGGTAAAATTTTTCGCCGGTTTTTTTAAGCAGAAGCGAGAAACGCCGGAGATACCTTCAGACGCGGGTCGTCAGGCAATAATGACTCTCCGGCCAGTTGCGCATGCAGGCATTCCACTGCCCGTGTCGCCATCTCGGTATGACGTGTGGCAACCAGAGGCAAAGCCAGTTTCAGGGAATGTTCGCACTCGCCGAAACCAGCCAGAGCGATGCGCCGCGAGAACAGCCGCCATCGGGAGGTTTGCAAACCTTCGGCCAGCGCGTGATGCGCGGCCAGTAATACCGTCGGGTTGTCGCAAAGGATCGCGGAAATTTTGGGGCTTTGTTTAATGAGCTGAGTGACTGCGCGGAAGCTGTCGTCAAATGTCGCTGCACAGGGCTGACTTAACGATGCGGAAAACGCCAGACCGGCTTTCCCGAGCGCGAGCGAAAGGCCGCCCAGCCGCTCGGCGCGAACCAGCGAATGATTTTCCCCGCCGAGATAACCAATATTCAGGTGCTGTTGTTGAAGTAACGCGTCCGTTGCCATGTGTGCGGCCAGCGCATTGTCGGGATGAATTGTCGCGAGCGGACCGGTATGGAAATGCGTGCCGACGCCGGTCAGCGCCACATGCCGCGCCGTCGCCCGCGCATGCAGGGCTTTCAGCGTATCAGGCTGCGCATTGAGTAATTTCCCGCAGACGAAAATCCCGCGCACGTCCTGCGCCAGAAGCTGCGCGGCGTGCTCCAGAAGCGTTGAGGTGTCTGCGTAGCCCGGGATAAGTGTGAAGCCGGTTTGTTGCAGCGCACAGGACAATTCGGGGAGTAAACCGGCGGCGAAAGCGCAATCTGGTGAAAGCAGAATGCCCGTTCGTGTGAAAGGTGCGACTGACGGTGTGGCCGGTAAACGGTAACCGAGCTGATCGATGGCCTGATAAATACGCTCCACGCCTTCGGGGGATATCCGTCCTTTGCCGCCAAGCACCAGCGAAACCGCAGCAACGGAAACGCCTGCCAGACGCGCGACATCCTGCTGAGTGATTTTTGTGCGGGGCTTTTGCGCCGTCATCGTCCTGCCATACGGAATAAATTGACCGCAAAGTGTTGCAGGAGAAGGTCGGGAAAAAACGGGCTGAGATCGCAGAAACAAAAAATGGCGGGCACTAAGCCCGCCGAAAGTTCACGTAGTCTAACTTTGCTTTTTTGTTGGTAATGCAGGGATTATCGTCTTACTTCTTACAGCTGGTTCCGGTGAAGCTTATTGTGCAACTTCGCACACTTCTTGTGTTTCTGAATGCAGGTAAACGTCCAGATCGTCGCTTCCGCCGATGTGGCGCCCACCAATAAAGACTTGCGGCACGGTCGCGCGGCCGGTGACAGCGCGCAGGCTGACGGTGGTGGCGTCTTTGCCCAGTACGATTTCTTCATACTGAATACCGCGTTCCTGCAACATCTGTTTGGCTTTGGCACAGAACGGGCAGCCCGGTTTGGTGAATACGGAAACCGATTCCTGCACTTTGTATTCGGGTGCCAGGTATTTCAGCATTGTGTCTGCATCTGACACTTCAAACGGGTCGCCCGGCTTGTTTGGCTCAACGAACATTTTCTCGACCACGCCGTTACGTACCAGCATGGAATAACGCCATGAACGCGGGCCGAAACCTAAATCCGCTTTCTCGACCAGCATGTCCATGCCTTTGGTGAATTCACCATTGCCGTCCGGAATAAAGGTAATGTTCGATGCCTTCTGTTCTGATTTCCAGGCATTCATGACGAACGTGTCGTTAACAGAGACGCACAGAATGCTGTCGACGCCGTGTTGTCTGAACACCGGTGCCAGTTCATTGTAACGCGGCAGATGGCTTGAAGAACAGGTCGGGGTAAATGCACCCGGCAGTGAAAAGACAATCACTGTTTTGTTTTTGAACAATTCATCGGTGCTGAGATCTACCCACTGATCGCCCTGGCGGGTGTGAAAAGTAACGTGCGGTACGTGTTTCCCTTCCTGGCTTGCAAACATGAATAACCTCTTAATTAATCGATAGAATATGAATTATTTTCGGCATTGCCATTTCGTTGGAAGGCATTATTCACGATAATGGTTGATAGATATAATCGTTGATTGCTATCTTATCTATCGTTATCGGCTATCGCATTGCCTTATAGGGACTGGAGGAAAAATGAACATTCGTGATTTAGAGTATCTTGTGGCACTGGCAGAGTTCCGCCATTTTCGTCGTGCAGCAGATTCCTGCCATGTCAGCCAGCCGACGTTAAGCGGGCAAATCCGTAAGCTGGAAGATGAACTGGGCGTGATGCTGCTTGAAAGAACCAGTCGTAAGGTGCTGTTCACACAAGCCGGTTTACTGCTGGTGGATCAGGCGCGCACGGTGCTGCGTGAAGTGAAAGTCCTCAAAGAGATGGCCAGCCAGCAGGGCGAAGCGATGTCCGGGCCGATGCATATCGGGCTAATTCCTACCGTCGGGCCTTATCTGTTGCCGCAAATCATTCCTTCACTGCATAAAACATTCCCTAAACTCGAAATGTATCTGCACGAAGCGCAAACCCATCAGTTGCTGGCTCAGCTCGACAGCGGAAAACTCGATTGCGCAATTCTGGCGCTGGTCAAAGAGAGCGAAGCTTTTATTGAAGTGCCGCTGTTTGATGAGCCGATGAAACTGGCGATCTACGACGATCATCCGTGGGCATCACGCGATCGCGTGGCGATGGCAGATCTGGCGGGTGAAAAACTGCTGATGCTGGAAGACGGACATTGTCTGCGCGATCAGGCGCTCGGTTTTTGCTTCCAGGCAGGGGCGGACGAAGATACGCATTTCCGCGCAACCAGTCTGGAAACGCTGCGTAATATGGTAGCGGCGGGAAGTGGCATTACCTTGCTGCCTTCGCTGGCCGTGCCGAATGAGCGCAGCCGCGATGGCGTCACGTATCTGACGTGTGACAAACCGGAACCCCGTCGCACGATCGCGCTGGTATATCGTCCCGGTTCGCCACTGCGTGGGCGCTATGAACAACTGGCTGAAGCCATCAAAGAGCACATGCAACCTTATATGGATAAAGCCGCGGGCTTAAAAAAGGCGGTTTAATCCGTTCAGTGCCGCTACGCGATAAGCTTCTGCCATGGTCGGATAGTTGAAGGTGGTATTAACGAAATACTCGATAGTATTGCCTTCGCCTTTCTGTTCCATGATTGCCTGGCCGATGTGAATAATCTCGGCAGCGCGCTCTCCAAAGCAGTGAATACCCAGAATTTCTTTGGTATCACGATGGAACAGCAGCTTGAGGCTCCCCACATTCATTCCGGCGATTTGCGCGCGTGCCAGATGCTTAAACTGCGCGCGGCCCACTTCGTAAGGTACCTTCATGGACGTCAGTTCCTGCTCGGTTTTGCCGACGGAGCTGATTTCAGGAATGGTATAAATGCCGGTCGGAATGTTTTCGATCAGATGCACTTTCGCTTCGCCCTGAATCATCGCCTGTGCGGCAATGCGGCCCTGATCGTAAGCCGCTGAAGCCAGACTCGGATAGCCAATGACGTCGCCGACGGCATAAATATGCGACAAAGCCGTCTGATACATGCTGTTTACTTTGAGCAAACCGCGGCTGTCGGCTTCCAGACCAATATTTTCCAGACCCAGTTTGTCAGTGTTACCGGTGCGTCCGTTAGCGTACAACAGCGCGTCAGCTTTCACTTTCTTACCGGATTTCAGGTGCATGATCACGCCGTCTTCCACGCCTTCAATCATCTCGAATTCTTCGTTGTGGCGGATAACCACACCGTTATTCCAGAAGTGATAAGACAACGCGTCTGACATTTCCTGATCGAGGAAAGATAGCAACCGGTCACGGGTGTTGATTAAGTCCACTTTTACGTTCAGACCACGGAAGATAGAGGCATATTCGCAGCCGATAACGCCCGCGCCATAAATGATGACGTGGCGGGGTTCATGGCTCAGTTCGAGGATCAGGTCGCTGTCATAAATGCGCGGATGACCAAAATCGACATTGGCCGGACGGTAAGGGCGCGAACCACAGGCAATCACGATGTTGTCGGCGGTGATTTGTTCGTGCGTATTATCGGCGTAGCGGATGTTGATGGTATTGGCATCGACAAAACTGGCGTCGCCGGAGAACAGCTGGCATTGGTTTCTTTCGTAGAAACCCTGACGCATGCGGGTTTGCTGGTTAATGACGGAATCTGCATGACGCAAAATATCCGGGAAACTGGAGCTCAGGGTGCGGGAGTTATCACTGTATAGCGGGTTTTGGTTAAATTCGATGATTCTGCTGACGGCGTGACGCAATGCTTTGGAAGGGATGGTTCCCCAGTGAGTACATCCGCCACCGACGTTGTTATAGCGTTCGATGACAGCAACCCGGGCGCCTTGTTTAACCAGTCCCATCGCGGCGCCTTCTCCGCCAGGGCCTGAGCCAATGATGATGGCATCAAAATGTGAGTGCTGTGGCATAGTTCGAAACCTATTTTTATACAAAATCACAACGAGAAAGTAACATATTACACCTAATTACCCCACATGCAGTTGTCATTTAATGGTAATACGGCAACATTCTGACCCACTTTATGCTGTGGTATCTATGGCTCCGCCCGGTAAAAATTTTGGTATAGTGAAGCTATAACGGGCGAATAATCAAAAAGAAGAACATTATCCGGATGAATGTTATGGGCGTAAGAGCACAACAAAAAGAGCGCACGCGTCGCTCACTGATTGAAGCGGCTTTTAGCCAGCTGAGTGCCGAGCGCAGCTTTGCCAGTCTGAGTTTGCGTGAAGTGTCCCGTGAAGCGGGTATTGCGCCGACGTCCTTTTACCGGCATTTCCGTGACGTGGATGAACTGGGTCTGACGATGGTTGATGAAAGCGGTTTGATGCTGCGCCAGCTGATGCGCCAGGCGCGCCAGCGTATTGCCAAAGGCGGCAGCGTGATCCGCACGTCGGTTTCGACTTTCATGGAGTTCATCGGAAATAACCCCAACGCCTTTCGTCTGCTGTTGCGCGAACGTTCCGGTACGTCTTCCGCGTTTCGTGCGGCTGTCGCCCGTGAAATTCAGCATTTTATTGCGGAACTTGCCGACTATCTGCAACTCGAAAACCACATGCCGCGCAGTTTTACCGAAGCGCAGGCCGAAGCGATGGTGATCATTGTTTTCAACGCCGGTGCGGAAGCGCTGGACGTGGATATCGCACAGCGCCGCCAGCTGGAAGAGCGTCTGGTGTTGCAACTGCGCATGATTTCTAAAGGTGCGTATTACTGGTATCGCCGGCAGCAGGAAAGAACGGCGGTGACTCCTATTCACAATAAGACCAGAGGTAAAGAAGATGACCGAACAAGCGAACCAGGATAATGGCACTCTGGTTTTGGCTTTGATTGCCGGACTGTCGATTAATGGCACTTTCGATGCGTTATTCAGCTCCGTCGTCGCGTTTTCGATATTCCCGATAATCGCCCTGGTGTTGTCGGTGTATTGCCTTCATGTTCGTTATCACAAAGGCGAAATGCCCACCGGTTTACCGGTGCTGGCTGCGGCCTCTTTCCTTCTCGGATTGCTACTTTACAGTACGTTTGTCCGCGTGGAATATCCTGAATTAGGGTCGAATTCTCTGCCATTGCTGATCAGTGTCGTGCTTTTGTTCTGGATAGGATTGAAGCTGAAAAAGCGTAAATCGACGACGCAGTAACTTCCTCATTCCTATGAAAAATCAGGCAACTTTCAGGTTGCCTTTTTTATGCCTTACGTCTGACCGCGACCATTTGTAATCTTCTCCGACTGTCTTTTTATGAACTGTCATTTCATAAATATCAAACCTATGTTCAATATTTAGATATTGATCGTCCACTTCTTTATTTCTTTGCCATAAAGTCTGTCTGAGTGGCAAAAACCAAAAGGTTTTCATCCGGGCTCCTCGCTAATTTGAATCATGGCCGGACGAAGTATTTTCGTTCGCATTCAGCCTACGCCTACAGGTGATTTAACAGAGGCCAGACGGCAATGAAAACACGTAAGATAGGATTCTTTAATTACATCGCCTACGGTTCTGGCGATTTTCTGGGGGCAGGCACCACAGCCCTGACCGCGGCGTGGCTGCTTTATTTCTACACCACGTTCTGCGGCCTTTCGCCCATCGAAGCGACCTTCATCTTTGCGACCGCGCGCGTCGCCGATGCGGTGTTAAGCCCGTTAATGGGTTATCTCACGGATAACTTTGGTAATACCTGGCTCGGCAAACGGTTCGGTCGCCGTAAGTTCTTTATTCTGCTTGGTATTCCCTGCGTGTTCAGCTACAGCTTCATGTGGGTGGGCGACATGGGATATGTCTATTACCTGCTGACCTATCTGCTGTTCGATATCGTTTACACCATGATTCTGGTGCCGTATGAGACGCTGGTGCCGGAAATGACCGACGATTTCAAACAGAAAACCAAATTCTCTGGAGCCCGTATCGCGCTGGCGCAGCTTTCTGCCATTCTCGCCGCTTTCCTGCCGGGAATTCTGTTGCAGCATTTTGGCAAAGATAATGCCATTTCCTTCTTCTATTCGAGTCTGGTCTTTGCGGTGATCTGCGCCTTCGTACTGACGCTGGTGTACTTCTTTACCTGGGAACGGCCGGAAGAACTCAAATCCGAAGCCACGAAGAAAATTGAGCGCGAACGCCAGCAGCTGACGCTGGTGCAAAGCCTGAAACGCCTGAAAGTGGAACTGTCCTCGACGCTGCGTATCAAGATTTTCCGTCAGCATCTTGGTTTGTATCTCGGCGGGTATATTGCGCAGGACGTGTTTAACGCCGTCTTCACGTACTACGTGGTGTTTGTGCTGATGCAAAGTGCGGCGATTGCTTCCAACCTCATGGGCATGATGGCGATTCTGCAATTTGTGGCGGTTATCGGGATGATCCCGCTGTGCATCCGCTTCGGACCGGCACCGTCCTATCGTCTGGCCGTAACGTTATTCGGGTTGGCGGCGATTTCTTACGGCGTGCTCTATTACACCGGAATGAACGATTCAATGTCGTTACTGCTGCTGATTTCTGCGCTGGCAGGGCTCGGGCGCGGCGGGATCAACTACGTGCCGTGGAATATCTACACCTATATCGCCGATGTCGATGAAACCATTACCGGCCAGCGCCGCGAGGGGATTTTCGCCGGTGTGATGACGCTGACACGAAAAGCCTCGCAGGCCGGTGCCGTGATGCTGGTGGGGATTATCCTGCAACTCGCCGGATTTGTTTCCGGGCAGAGCCAGCAGGTTCCGGCTGTCGGCCACACCATTCTCGGCGTTCTGGTGATCGGCTCACTGCTGATGCTCAGCATGGGCTTCATCATTTCACTGTTCTTCCGCCTTAATCAGAAAACGCACGGCGTGCTGACCCGCGAAACGCAGAAAATGCGTGACGCGAACCGCATCGTGCCGGAGCAAATTACGCCGGAAGATCGGGCGATCGTCGAAATGCTGACAGGGATGAAATACGAATCGCTGTGGGGCAACAACAATATTGGTTATTTGCATCGCCACAATCCGCCACCTGAAAAGCTGACCCGTGAAAATGCCGCCGAAATTCCGGCACAGGGACGTTTGTAATTTTGGTGAATATTTATCAGGAGAACACCATGAAAGTTTTTGAAGTGAAACACAGTGCGCTTTTACGCCAGCCAGAACATTTCATTTCGCGCAATGAACTGAAAGCGCTGATCCACAATGTGACGGACAATCTGGTGAATATCGAAGATAAAACCGGTGAGTTCCTGTTGCGGCTCGACGATGGCCGCGTCATTGACACCAAAGGCTGGGCGGGTTGGGAATGGACGCACGGCATCGGGCTTTACGGTATTTATCAGTATTATCAGCAGACCGGCGACGAGAAAATGCGGGCGGTGATCGACGACTGGTTTAGCGCGCGTCTGGCGGAAGGCACGCCGACGAAAAACGTGAATACCATGAGCCCGTTCCTGACGCTGGCTTACCGTTATGAAGAAACCGGTAATGCGGCATGGCGGCCCTATCTGGAACGCTGGGCGGAATGGGTAATGTATGAAATGCCGCGCACTGCTAAAGGTGCGATGCAGCACATCGTTTATAACAACGAAAATCATCAGCAAATGTGGGATGACACGCTAATGATGAGTGTGCTGCCGCTGGCGAAAATTGGAAAATTGCTGGATCGTCCGGAGTTTGTGGAAGAAGCAACGTACCAGTTTCTGGTTCACGTTCAGTACCTGATGGATCGCGAAACCGGCCTGTGGTTCCACGGCTGGACGTTCGACGGTCATCATAATTTTGCTCAGGCCCGCTGGGCACGCGGTAACAGCTGGCTGACGATTGCTATTCCCGAGTTCCTCGAACTGGTGGATTTGCCAGAGAACAACGCCACCCGCCGCTATCTGTTACAGGTGCTGGAAAGCCAGGTCAGCGCGCTGGCGAAATGTCAGGATGACAGCGGTTTGTGGCATACGCTGCTCGACGATCCACACTCTTACCTGGAAAGTTCAGCTACTGCCGGATTTGCTTACGGCATTCTGAAAGCAGTGCGTAAACGTTATATCGATGCGTCGTATGCGCCGGTGGCGGAGAAAGCCATTCAGGGCGTGATCAAACACATCAATCCGGCAGGCGAGCTGACGCAAACGTCATTCGGCACGGCGATGGGTAATGATCTCGATTTCTATCGCGAAATCGCGCTGACGTCGATGCCTTACGGACAGGCGATGGCGATTCTGTGTTTGTCAGAATATCTGCGGGTTTATTTGTAATAGGGTGGATAACGGCCAGAAATAAAAACGGGCACCTTCTGAGTGCCCGTTTTTTGTTTTTTCATTCGCCGTCAGATTTTTTCCAGCAGCACGCCAGATTCCATATGGTGCGTGTACGGGAACTGATCGAACAATGCCAGGCGCGTGACGCGGTGGGTCTTACTCAGTGTTTCCAGATTCGCGCACAGCGTTTCCGGATTGCAGGAGATATAAAGAATACGGTCGTAGCCAGTCACCATTTTCACGGTTTCGTCATCCAGCCCGCTGCGCGGCGGATCGACAAAAATTGTGTTGCACTCATATCCGCTTAAATCGACATCCTGCAGGCGGCGGAATTCCCGCACGCCATTGAGCGCCTGGGTAAAATCTTCAGCCGCCATGCGGATAATTTGCACGTTATCAATGCGGTTCGCGGCAATGTTGTATTGCGCGGCGGCGACGGAAGGTTTGGCGATTTCTGTGGCAAGCACACGACGGAAGTTACGCGCCAGAGCCAGCGAGAAGTTGCCATTCCCGCAGTAAAGCTCCAGCAAATCGCCGGTAGAATTTTCCGTAGCCTTGAGTGCCCACTCCAGCATCTGAATATTCATTTCAGCGTTTGGCTGGGTGAAGCTGTTTTCCACCTGACGGTAGATCATATCGCGGCCCGCCACCGGCAGAACCTCATCGACATAATCCTGATCGAGCATGATTTTGGTTTTCGCAGCGCGGCCAATCAGCTGGATATCAAAACCGTCAGCCCGCAGCTGGTCGCGCAGAATTGTGGCGGCCTGCTGCCATTCATCATCCAGCTTACGATGATAAAGCAGTGAGGCGATGATTTTGCCGCTGCGGGTCGAGAGATAGTCGATCTGGAAGATCTTACGGCGCAACGCCGGATCTTGTTTGATGGCTGAGATAAGCACCGGCATCAGGCGGTTAATCAGTTCGCTGGCGGTCGGGAACTGATCCACGCGCACGCGGGCTTTAGTCTGCTGATCAAACATGATGTGGTAAAGGTCGCCCTCATCGTGCCAGACACGAAATTCCGCGCGCATCCGATAATGGCTGACGGGAGAACGGAAAACGTCAGGCTGTGGCGCATTAAATGGCGACATCATCGCCGTGAGACGTGCGGTCTTTTCCGCCAGCTGGTCGTCGTACTTTTCAATGGGCAGGTTTTCAGGCGTCATCGGTTATCTCGTCTAGCAGGGAATGAATGGACAAACTTAGCGGGGGATTGTAGGGAATGTCTCCGTTAAGTCCACCATTGTTACATTTATATCGTGAAAGCTTACTTGCTATTACGGATGTCTGGATTTCCAAATAGGTTGATCGTACGATTGCGTTTCGGCCTCATTGACTGAGTTAAAAGGGAATCCGGTGTGAATCCGGAACTGGCGCGCAGCGGTATGGGGAAATCACGGCGATAGCATTCTTTATTATGCAGACACTGTTTCCTGCTTCTCTCTCCTTATACAGGAAAGAAGAAAGAGGGGATGGGAAGTCATCGCCCGGTGCGGGTTATCTCAAATAATTACGACGTAATTAATGAGCCTGCAAATCCTAAGTCCGAAGACCTGCCGATGTTACGTCGCATTAATCATCGTCGTCGCGAATTATCGCCGGTGATCCTCTGCGGCATCCGCCAATTAAGTTTGGATGCTCGATTCATGACAATTAAAAAGCATGTGCTGCTGACGGCATTATCCGTCACGGCTTTTTCAGGGTGGGCGCAAGACAGTACTTCCACAAACAGCAGCGATAATATGGTGGTGACCGCTAACCGTTTTCCACAGCCCGTTTCTTCTGTATTAGCGCCAACGGATATCGTCACGCGCGAAGATATCGACCGGTGGCAGTCGAAATCCGTGGCCGATGTGCTGCGCCGTTTACCGGGTGTGGACATCAGCCAGAGCGGCGGAATGGGTCAGCTGACCTCTGTGTACGTTCGCGGCACCAGCTCCAGCCATACTTTGGTACTGATGGACGGTATTCGTCTTAATCAGGCGGGTATTTCCGGCTCCGTCGATGTCAGTCAAATTCCTCTTTCATTAGTTCAGCGCATTGAATTTATTCGCGGCCCGCGTTCGGCGGTTTATGGCTCCGATGCCATTGGCGGCGTCATCAACATTATTACGACGCGCGACAAAGACGGTACAACGCTCGGGGCGGGTGTCGGCTCGCACGGTTATCAGAACTACAATGGCTCAACGCAGCAGAAATTAGGTGAGAACACTACGCTGACTGCGGCAGGGGATTACACCTACACCCGTGGAATCGATGTGGTCGCGGATGGCAATAACGGCGGTGTTCCTCAGCCCGACCGTGACGGCTTCATGAGCAAGACACTGTATCTGGCGCTGCAGCATCAGTTCAATGAAGAGATCAGCGGCTTTGCACGTGCGTACGGATATGACAACCGCACGGCTTATGATGCGTATTATTCGCCGGGCAGCGCGCTGATTGATACCCGTCAGCTTTACAGCCGGACATACGACACCGGTCTGCGTTATCAGAATGGCATTTACGCCACACAGTTAATTGGCAGCTACAGCCACGTCAAAGACTATAACTACGATCCTAAATACGGCCCGTATGACGCTTCCGCTTCTCTGGACGATTCCGATCAGTACAACCTGCAATGGGGTAATACGTTCCAGATAGGGAAAGGGGAAGTCAGTGCGGGTCTGGACTGGCAGAAACTGACGACCGAACCGGGTACCAGCTATCTGGCAGATGGCTATGACCAGCACAATACCGGCGTGTATCTGACCACCCAGCAAAAAATCAGCGATTTCACGCTGGAAGGCGCGGTGCGTAGCGACGATAACTCTCAGTTCGGTCAGCATACCACCTGGCAAAGCAGCGCTGCCTGGGAGTTCGTCGATGGTTATCGTCTGATTGCTTCTTACGGCACGGCGTACAAATCGCCGAACCTGAGCCAGCTTTACAGCGATTACTATGGTAATCCTGATCTCAAGCCAGAAGAAAGTAAGCAATGGGAAGGCGGGCTGGAAGGTCTGACGGGGCCCCTTAGCTGGCGTCTGAACGTCTATCGTAACGACATCGATCAGATGATCGCTTACAACGATTCCACCAGTAATTATTACAACATCGGTAAAGCGACGATTAAGGGTGTGGAATGGACAGGTTCATTCGATACCGGTCCGCTGCAACACCAGATTACGCTGGAATATCTTGATCCGCGTGACGCGACCACCAACGAGATCCTGACCCGCCGCGCCAAACAGCAGGCAAAATACCAGATTGACTGGAACATCGCTGACATCGACTGGTCGATCAACTATCAGTATCTGGGACAGCGTTACGACACCGATTACGGTACTTATCCTTATCAGACCGTTAAACTGGGCGGTGTAAGTTTGTGGGATCTTGCGGCCTCATATCCTGTGACCTCACACCTGACAGTTCGTGGTAGAATTGCCAACTTGTTTGATAAAGATTACGAGACGGCTTATGGCTATGCCACACCAGGACGTGAGTACTACCTCTCTGGAAGCTATACCTTCTGACATAACGCAAGTTCCTGACCGTCCGACGGTGCTGGTTTTCGACTCCGGCGTCGGCGGGTTGTCGGTGTATGATGAGGTCCGGCAGATGTTGCCGGACCTGCACTATATATACGCCTTCGATAATGTGGCTTTCCCTTACGGTGAAAAGTCAGAAGAATTTATCGTTGAGCGCGTCGTCGAGATTGTCAGTGCCGTCTCGAGACGCCATCCCCTCTCTATTATTGTCATAGCCTGTAACACGGCGAGCACCGTTTCCCTTCCTGCATTGCGCGCCAAATTCAGTTGTCCGGTCGTCGGCGTTGTCCCGGCCATCAAACCTGCGGCGAAATTAACGCGCAACGGAGTTGTCGGGTTGCTGGCAACACGTGCGACGGTTCAGCGTCCTTATACGCATGATCTGGTCGCACGGTTCGCGACGGATTGTCAGATTTTGATGTTGGGCTCAGCCGAGCTGGTCGAACTGGCGGAAGCGAAGCTGCATGGCGAAGAAGTTTCACTGGCTGCGCTGAAGAAAATCTTGCATCCGTGGCTGCGTTTGCGCGAACCTCCGGACACAGTGGTATTAGGTTGCACACACTTCCCGCTCCTTTCGGAAGAGTTGTCACAGGTTTTACCCGACGGTACGCGTATGATCGACTCCGGTTCTGCGATTGCACGCCGCGCACATTGGTTAATTGAGACATCTCACGTGCCGATTCCAAAAATAAATCCGGAAGTTGAAATAGAAAGTGTGGCGTATTGCATGGCGATGACGGCTGAAGCGCAAAGTCTGCTGCCTGTTTTGCAGTCATATGGCTTCAGAAGTATCCAGGAATTGCCGCTTTAAACGTCATTTGATGAAAGATTCAGCGGTCAGTAAATTATTTGTATTTTAGGGGTTGCGGCCTTCTGAGAACTCCCTATAATGCGCCTCCACTGACCGGGAACAACGACTGACAAGTCGCTCGGACAGGAAGAGAAAAAGAT
>NZ_JANUEX010000014.1:0-27206 GCF_024808755.1 Rahnella sp. BIGb0603
TTACGCGCTTTCGCTTGCTAACTCGAGGTGGCGTATATTACGCTTTCCTCATTCAGTGTCAACCGTTTATTTCATCCGGTTGCCGCTGTTTTTAACCTTTCCGACCCGGTCACTTCGTGATGTTGTTCACGTTGTTCCCTGTCGATGGAGCGGCATTATAGGGAGTTCTCAGCAGCCCGCAAGGGCTAATTTTAAGAAAAAATACCGTTTGCTGCATTACACAGCAAACACACCGCTTATACCGTGTTTTACACAGATTTATCCACAGCCGCACAGGAATCTCAAATTTTGCGAGCGTCGCGCAATCGTTTTCGCTACAATTTCGCGCGTCAGTTTTCGACACCTGTTACGGGTGATAAATGAAAAGTAAGTCGCCAGAGGGAAGTTATCTGAGCTCAATCCCGCGTTTTTCTGCAAATTGCTCTATAGAGAGAGAAGAAAACGCTCATTGAATTCCGATAACGCTCTTTATTGCGACTCCAAAGCCAAGGATATAAACCACCATGCAACAATCTCGTCCAATCCGCCGCGCCCTGCTCAGTGTTTCTGATAAAGCCGGTATCGTAGAATTCGCCCAGGCACTCTCTTCGCGTGGCGTTGAATTACTTTCCACTGGCGGCACCGCCAGCCTGTTGGCAAAAGCCGGTCTGCCAGTCACAGAAGTGTCTGACTACACGGGTTTCCCGGAAATGATGGATGGACGCGTCAAAACCCTGCACCCGAAAGTTCACGGTGGGATCCTCGGCCGTCGCGGGAAAGATGATGAAATTATGGCGCAGCACGCGATCGCGCCAATCGACATGGTGGTCGTGAACCTTTACCCATTCGCGCAAACCGTCGCACGCCCGGATTGCTCACTGGAAGATGCGGTAGAAAACATTGATATCGGCGGCCCGACCATGGTCCGCTCGGCGGCGAAGAACCACAAAGACGTAGCGATCGTGGTGAAGAGCAGTGACTACGCTTCTATTATTGAAGAGATGGATGCCAACAGCAGCTCACTGACGCTGGCAACCCGTTTCAATCTGGCGATTAAAGCCTTCGAGCACACCGCCTATTATGACGGCATGATTGCCAACTACTTCGGCACCATGGTTCCGGCATATCACGGCGATACCGAATCTGCGTCTGGTCAGTTCCCGCGTACCCTGAATCTTAGCTATATAAAGAAACAAGATATGCGTTATGGCGAGAACAGCCATCAGAACGCCGCTTTCTATATAGAAGAGAACGTCAGCGAAGCTTCCGTTGCGACCTCGACCCAACTTCAAGGCAAAGCCCTTTCCTATAACAACATTGCAGATACCGATGCGGCATTGGAATGTGTGAAGGAATTTGCAGAGCCAGCTTGCGTCATCGTCAAACACGCGAACCCTTGCGGCGTTGCCATCGGCGACAATATTCTGACTGCTTACGAACGTGCTTATCAGACTGACCCGACCTCTGCTTTCGGCGGCATTATTGCCTTCAACCGCGAGCTCGATGCTGAAACCGCGAAAGCGATCATCAGCCGCCAGTTTGTGGAGGTGATCATCGCCCCATCAGTCAGCCCTGAAGCGCTGGCCCTGACTGCGGCAAAACAAAACGTCCGCGTTCTGACATGCGGCCAATGGCAAGGACGCCAGAAAGCGCTGGACTTCAAACGTGTCAATGGCGGCCTGCTGGTTCAGGATCGTGATTTGGGCATGGTTGATGCCGGTGACCTGCGCGTTGTTTCCCAGCGCCAGCCAACTGAGCAGGAACTGACTGATGCACTGTTCTGCTGGAAAGTCGCTAAGTTCGTAAAATCCAACGCTATTGTTTATGCACGCGACAAAATGACTATCGGTATTGGCGCAGGCCAAATGAGCCGCGTTTACTCAGCGAAAATCGCGGGGATTAAAGCCGCTGACGAAGGTCTGGAAGTCGCAGGTTCCGTGATGGCATCCGATGCCTTCTTCCCGTTCCGCGACGGTATTGATGCAGCCGCTGCGGTAGGCATTACCTGTGTGATTCAGCCAGGCGGTTCAATTCGTGATGACGAAGTTATCGCGGCCGCAAACGAACACGGTATCGCAATGCTGTTCACCGACATGCGCCATTTCCGTCATTAATTTTCTTTTAGCGGGTGCGATGCGCCCGCTCACCCGGAGTCCTCGAATGAATATTTTAATTATCGGTAACGGCGGGCGTGAACATGCACTGGCATGGAAGGCATCGCAATCTCCTCTGGCGGACAAAGTTTTTGTCGCACCCGGAAACGCCGGTACCGCACTGGAACCTCTGCTGGAGAATGTCGATATCGCTGCAACGGATATCGCTGGTTTGCTGGCGTTCGCCAAAAGCAATGATATCGGCCTGACGATTGTCGGCCCGGAAGCCCCGCTGGTGATTGGCGTGGTCGACGCATTCCGCGCTGCGGGTCTGAAAATTTTTGGCCCGACGCAGGAAGCGGCGCAGCTGGAAGGCTCAAAAGCTTTCACCAAGGATTTCCTCGCTCGCCACAATATTCCCAGCGCGGATTACCAGAACTTCACCGAAATCGAACCGGCACTGGCTTATCTGCGCAGCAAAGGCGCGCCGATCGTCATTAAAGCTGACGGACTGGCTGCAGGCAAAGGTGTCATCGTAGCGATGACATTGAAAGAAGCAGAAGATGCAGTCCACGATATGCTGGCAGGAAATGCGTTTGGCGATGCTGGCCACCGCATCGTTATCGAAGAATTCCTGAATGGCGAAGAGGCGAGCTTCATCGTGATGGTTGACGGCACGAACGTTCTGCCTATGGCAACCAGTCAGGATCACAAACGTGTTGGCGATGGCGACAGCGGCCCGAACACCGGCGGTATGGGCGCTTATTCCCCGGCACCGGTTGTGACGGATGAAATTCATCAGCGCGTTATGGATCAGGTTATCTGGCCAACCGTGCACGGCATGGCGGCTGAGAATAATACTTACACCGGCTTCCTGTATGCAGGTTTGATGATTTCCGCAGACGGCCAGCCGAAAGTGATCGAATTTAACTGCCGCTTCGGGGATCCGGAAACTCAGCCAATCATGTTGCGTCTGCGCTCGGATCTGGTCGATCTTTGTCTGGCCGGTGCGGAAGGTCGTCTGGGCGAGAAAACCTCTGAGTGGGATCCGCGTCCTTCGCTGGGCGTTGTAATTGCCGCTGGCGGTTATCCTGCCGATTACAAAACCGGTGATGTGATCCACGGTTTACCGCTGGAAGAAGTCCCGGACGGCAAAGTCTTCCAGGCCGGAACTCGTTTGCAAGATGAACGCGTGGTGACAAATGGCGGACGCGTACTCTGTGTGACTGCGCTGGGTAAAACCGTCGAAGCCGCTCAGCAGCGCGCTTATGATTTAGCGAAAGATATTCATTGGGAAGGCAGCTTTTACCGCAAGGATATCGGCTATCGCGCCATTGACCGCGAACGCAATCAGTAATCGCGGTTCATCTGACGATCAGAACCTGACGATCAAAAAAGGCACGCTTCGGCGTGCCTTTCCTTTATACGTATTAGCAAGCGGGATCAGAGATCTGACTCTTTAGGTTCCCACTTACAGAAATCTTCATTTGCAACCAGCAGCAATTCGTTGCCTTCGGGTGCGGTCAGCCAGGCAAGGCCAAGATTGTCGTTGCTCCGACTGGCCCGTTTAGCCAGCCAGACCTGGGAACGGACGGTCAGTTTCGGCGTCACCTGTTCACCCGCGCAGGTGGTGATCAAACCCTGTCGCCAGTTAGCCTGCACCAGCCGGACATTGCCCACGCGCAGCGCATTACTCAGATCGAGGATTTTTGTCGCTTCATATTTATAGCGCTCGATATCATCTGACGATAATTTTTCCCTGCGCTCAGGAAGCTGCCGCTGCATAAAGCTGACGTGCCCGCTATCGTCAAAACGCAGCATCACGCCTAAATCAGTTTGCGTCGCATGCGTTTCTTTAATCAGGTGTAATTGCCCCTGCTGGAATTCATACCGGGTAATGACCGTATCGCCGCCAAAATAGGGGCTGTATACGTTGAGAATAGTTTGAGGTTCGTTTTGTGCGTTGTCTTCGCGCCAGAGCCTGTTGATACCCTGATCGGCAACATACCCGCTGGCAAAGAATAATTCAGAGGAGTTTTTAGAACTGCAACCCACCAGACCGAGAACCAGTAAACCTGCCACCAGCCTGGGGGTGATAAACTGAAGGGGCTTACAGGCCCCTCCGCTTATTCTTTTCACTGCAAGCAATTACTTAACAGCGTCTTTCAGAGCTTTACCAGAAACGAACGCAGGTACGTTTGCAGCTGCGATTTTGATTTCTTTACCAGTCTGTGGGTTACGACCAGTACGCTCGTTACGATGATTTACCTTGAAAGTCCCGAAACCAACCAATTGTACAGCATCACCTTCTTTCAGAGACTCGGTAATAGCAGACAGAGTAGATTCAAGAGCAACTTTGGCTTGTGCTTTGGAAAGATCAGCTTTGTCAGCAATTACATCAATCAGTTGAGTCTTGTTCATAAGTTATCCTTTACAGTGTGTTTATCGTTTGCAAAGCATCGAGTGCGACGGATATGCCGATTGACAGCACCCTCCTGCATACACGCACCGATAGCCACTTTTTTTACGCACCCCAAATGTAGACCAGACAGGGTGCGGATGTGAAGCCTTAAGGCACGACAAATCAGGCGTTAAATCACGTTTTCTAGCCTTATTGCGCTAAATTTATGCCAATGTTACTGACAGCGGCTTCACGCAGGTCAGAACGTAACCCTTTTATTAATTCCAGGTCACGCTCTTCACAGTCAGCCAACAGGCGAAAAATCTCCCATTGGATGTCCCATTCTTCTTCAACAGCAGGAATGACTTTCAGCTCTTCATCGGTCATTTCTTTACCGGCCTGAGTCATTTCCAACATCGCAACAGTACGAATTGATGTCTCACTCACGGCAACCGCATGAGACAACGTTTCGCCGCTCAGACGTGAATGAATCAGTTCGCCTAATGCGATACACGCATCGATGGCCGGGTAAACACCATAAATGTCGTAATCATCGGAAGAAGGCACGGCTTCCTCCAGTTTTTCGAGCTGTGAGTCAAAATTGACCTTGGCGTCTTTTACCACCAGCGTTTCCCAGATTAAATCCAGGATACGGCGGTAAAGCTGTGCCTCGCCAAACCCGGTTTCCAGGCAAAAAGCCTGATAGTTCGGGTACATGCGTTCACACAAGCTCGCCATAAACGTCACGTGTTGCCAGCTTTCCAGCTTTTCCAGACGTAAATGAATTGGATTACGTAACATGAGTTGATCTCGTTAACTTTTCTGCGCGGGAGTTTACCTGAAATAAATCAATATCCCTATTCCTTGATTCCTAAAGATCATCACTCAACCGTTGCCAGCGTTGAAACGCTGCCCGATTTGATGCCACAGCATCCGCCCAGCGGGTTGGCTCTGGCAAACGATATTGCCGCATGCAGCGTTCAACCCAGTACAGTGACGATTCCATGCTGATGCGATTGCCCGGTGAAATAAACAGCGGATTACAGCGCAGTTTGCTGCGCCAGACCCAGCCAATCTGCTCATCGCCTTCATACAGCGCCTGCTGGCTGTGTTGGTCTTCCCCGAGAGGCAGAAATTTGCCGCACAAGCGGCTCTTCGCTACACCAATTGTTGGCACGTCAATCATCAGGCCAAAATGGCTGGCGACGCCAAGACGGCGCGGATGCGCAATACCCTGCCCGTCAACCAGCACCAGATCGGGCCGCGCATTGATTTGCTTCCAGGCCTGCAACAGCGCCGGTAGTTCCCGGAAAGAAAGGAAGCCGGGAATATAAGGCATGACGGTTGGAATGCGGGCTATCTGGTATTCCACCAGCTCAAGCGAGGGATAACGCAGAACCGCAACCGCGGCTCGCGTTACTTCACCACCCTGTTCGAAACCGACATCCACACCCGCGATCAACGCCGGTGTGCTGAATTCAGTCGGATCCCGCAGTTCAATTTGATCTGCAAGGATCCGTTGTTCTTCACGTAATGCGCGGGTATCAATCATACGCCGGATTTACTCGTGATATTGCCGGGACAGGCTATGTACAGCTTCCACGAACGCACCCGCATTTTCTGGCGGAACATCCTGGTGAATGCCGTGGCCCAGGTTAAACACATGACCGTTGCCTTTACCAAAACCGGCCAGAATGGTTTCCACTTCCTGTTCAATACGTACCGGAGAAGCATAGAGCATGGAAGGATCCATGTTGCCCTGAATCGCCACTTTATCGCCCACGCGACGACGGGCTTCGGCAATATCTGTTGTCCAGTCGAGGCCCAGCGCGTCACAACCGGTTGCCGCCATCGCTTCCAGCCATTGTCCGCCGCCTTTGGTGAACAACGTCACCGGCACACGGCGCCCTTCGTTTTCACGGATCAGGCCGTCGACAATTTTATGCATGTAGTTCAGGGAAAACTCGCGGTAATCTCGAGGCGTCAGCACGCCGCCCCAGGTGTCAAAAATCATGACAGACTGAGCGCCCGCTTTGATTTGAGCATTAAGGTAGAGAATGACGCTGTCAGCCACTTTATCGAGCAAAAGGTGCAAAGTCTGCGGATCGGCATACATCATCTTTTTGATTTTTGTGAAGGCTTTGCTGCTGCCACCTTCCACCATATATGTCGCCAGTGTCCACGGGCTGCCGGAAAAACCGATAAGCGGCACTTCACCTTTGAGGTTTTTACGGATAGTACGAACCGCATTCATGACGTATCCCAGTTCCATTTCAGGATCGGGGACGGGCAGTTTTTCCACATCGGCACGGCAGGTCAGCGGGGAAGAAAAACGAGGGCCTTCACCGGCTTCGAAATACAACCCCAGCCCCATGGCATCAGGAATGGTCAGGATGTCAGAGAACAGAATCGCGGCGTCCAGCGGGTAGCGACGCAGTGGCTGGAGGGTCACTTCGCAGGCCAGCTCTGCATTCTTGCAAAGCGACATAAAATCACCGGCTACAGCGCGGGTTTCTTTGTATTCTGGCAAATAACGGCCCGCCTGACGCATCATCCAGACCGGTGTGATATCCACAGGCTGGCGTAACAGGGCGCGCAGGTAGCGGTCATTTTTCAACTCATTCATTCTGTCTTTTTCCTTCAATATTCGGGCCGCCCGAAAATAATCTGGCGGCATTCTAGCATGCAACACTCCTGCTACACGTCGTCTTCATCTCTTTCTGCGCGGCACAGCGCAACCGTATCTTCAATCAGCCGGCGGGCGATGGTCCCCGGTGGCGGCAACTGTGGCAGTTGATCAAAGCGATACCAGCCTGCGTTGAGCAGCTCTTTCGGATCATGCACAATGTCACCGCTGTCGTAGTCGGCCATAAACGCCATCATCAGCGAATTAGGGAAAGGCCACGGCTGAGAACTGACGTAACGGACATTCTTCACGCGGATATTGCTCTCTTCCATGACTTCACGCGCCACAGTTTCTTCAAGAGTTTCCCCGACTTCCACGAAGCCTGCCAGAACCGTATGAATGCCATTGCGATGGCGGACATGCTGCGCCAGCAAAATCTCATCACCGCGGCGGATGGCGACAATAATGCAGGGCGCAATCTGCGGATAATAGCGTTCGCGGCAATGCCCGCACAGCGCGGCCCATTCGGTTTTACTGACGTGCATCTCGTGGCCGCAATAGCCGCAGAACTTGTGCGAACGGTAAAATTCCGACAGCTGCACGCCACGTCCGACCAGCTGGAATAGCCCGCGATCCTGATCGAGCATCTGCCGTGCAGACACCATGTGATTGTGCATCGCCTGACGTACCATCCACACCGGTTCGCCCTGCCATTCACCAATCTGACGCGCGATTTTGCCCGTCAGAGAAAATTGCGCAGCGCTGCCATTCGGCAGTTCACCTTCGGGCAGCCACAGCTTGCCCTCATAGCTGATTACCCACCAGCCGGTATGTTCTTCTGTGATCTGTAATTCCATAATTGTTGTTGCATAACCTCGACGAGACTGACAATCTGGGGTTGATATTTACATATTAGTAACCTTTGGTTACTTTTTTCTCGCTCACGGAGTCAACCATGCTAAATCGTCTGGAAAGACTGACCCAACGCGTTGGTGGCAGTAATGAGTTAGTGGATCAATGGCTGCACGCGCGTAAAGAATTGCTGGTGTCTTACTGCACACTGGTCGGCCTGAAACCCAATAAAGAAAAACATACACCGCTGAATGAAAAAGCGTTGGACAACTTTTGCCATAACCTGGTGGATTACCTTTCTGCCGGTCATTTCCATCTTTATCAACGGGTCATCGATGAAGTGGAAGGTGCAGAGATAAAATTACAGGCTGCGAAAATATACCCTGCACTCGAGCTCAATACTGAAGCTATCATGGCTTTCCATGACAGTTACACCGAAAATGATATTGATGATGACAATGCTTTCGCATTTCATTATGCATTATCCGATGTGGGTGAAGCATTGGATGCGCGTTTTCAGCTTGAGGATCAACTGATCATTCTGGCCTTTGATCCGGAAAGTCGCAAAGAATTGCCTTCTGCAAACGAAGAGCATCTTGCCAGACCCGCGTAACGTGTTACTTCTGCACAACACGTTGCCACAATAAAAACCCTGCTCAGGGTTGTAGTTTTTACAACGGCCTCCTATATTGAGGCTTCTTGTCGGAGTGCCTCGTGCAAAATTTCCTCGCGGAGATGATGCCAGGCTGAGACCGTTAATTCGGGATCCGCGGAACCTGATCGGGTTAGTACCCGCGAAGGGAACAAGAGTAATGTTATGCGTTTAGCGCGATTTGGCATCAGCCTGCAAACGGCCGCCAGCGTTCAACCGCCCATTTTTACTCCTGCCGTAAACCTCCAGACAAGCAATTTTCCATTACGTTCTGTCACGCTTTTTGCCGTGAAAACAACACAAGGAATTTGCTATGTCGAGTACCCAGAAACCCGTTACATCCGAAAAAAAGCCCGCTAACCGCCGTGAACAACGCGCACAGGCACAGTCATTTATCGACAGCTTGCAGGGCGAAGCCTTTCCCAATTCCCGACGTATCTATCTTCAGGGCGACAACGCCGGTATTCGTGTCCCTATGCGTGAAATCCAGCTCAGCCCGACGCTGGTCGGCGGCGGAAAAGACAACCCGCAGTTTGAAGAAAACGAAGCGATTCCGGTTTATGACACCGCCGGACCGTATGGCGACCCGTCTGCGACCATCGACGTGCATACCGGTCTTGAAAAATTGCGTGCCCGCTGGATAACCGGACGCGCCGATACCGAAGAACTTCCGCAAGTCAGCTCCGGTTTTACTCAGCAGCGCCTGGCCGACGAAGGGCTGGATCATTTACGCTTCGAACATCTTCCGCGCCCGCGAAAAGCCATTGCCGGTAAAAATGTCACACAGCTGCATTATGCGCGACGGGGCATGATTACCCCTGAGATGGAATTCATCGCTATTCGCGAAAACATGGGGCGTGAGCGGATCCGCGGAGAAGTCCTGCGCCAGCAACATCCCGGTGAAAGCTTCGGGGCGCACCTGCCCGCGAATATCACCGCCGACTTTGTTCGCCAGGAAGTGGCCGCCGGTCGCGCGATTATCCCCGCCAACATCAATCACCCGGAATCCGAGCCGATGATCATTGGCCGCAATTTTCTGGTGAAGGTGAACGCCAATATCGGCAACTCGGCGGTGACGTCATCCATCGAAGAAGAAGTTGAAAAACTGGTGTGGTCGACGCGCTGGGGCGCGGACACGGTGATGGATCTCTCCACCGGCCGCTATATCCATGAAACCCGTGAATGGATCCTGCGTAACAGCCCGGTGCCGATCGGTACGGTGCCGATTTATCAGGCGCTGGAAAAAGTGAATGGTGTGGCCGAAGACCTTAACTGGGAAATGTTCCGCGACACCCTGCTGGAGCAGGCGGAACAAGGTGTGGATTACTTCACCATTCACGCTGGCGTGTTGCTGCGTTATGTGCCGATGACCGCCAAACGTCTGACCGGTATTGTTTCGCGCGGTGGCTCAATCATGGCGAAATGGTGTCTGTCACATCATCGCGAAAGCTTCCTGTATGAAAATTTCCGGGAGATTTGCGAAATCTGCGCCGCTTACGATGTCTCGCTTTCTCTCGGTGACGGTCTGCGTCCCGGCTCGATTCAGGACGCCAACGACGAAGCGCAGTTTGCAGAATTGCACACGCTGGGCGAGCTGACGAAAATCGCCTGGGAATATGACGTGCAGGTGATGATTGAAGGGCCGGGGCATGTGCCGATGCAGATGATCCGCCGCAATATGACGGAAGAACTCGAGCAATGCCACGAAGCGCCGTTCTATACGCTCGGGCCGCTGACGACCGACATTGCGCCCGGTTATGACCACTTCACGTCCGGTATTGGCGCTGCGATGATTGGCTGGTTCGGTTGTGCCATGCTGTGTTACGTCACACCGAAAGAGCATCTCGGCCTGCCGAATAAAGAAGACGTTAAGCAGGGTCTGATTACCTACAAAATTGCAGCACATGCCGCCGATTTAGCCAAAGGCCATCCGGGTGCGCAAATCCGCGACAACGCCATGTCCAAAGCCCGTTTCGAATTC
Organism: Rahnella sp. BIGb0603; assembly: GCF_024808755.1. Taxonomy (NCBI): domain Bacteria; kingdom Pseudomonadati; phylum Pseudomonadota; class Gammaproteobacteria; order Enterobacterales; family Yersiniaceae; genus Rahnella; species Rahnella sp. BIGb0603. The sequence goes on from NZ_JANUEX010000014.1 coordinate 10,585, forward strand.
CGCTGGGAAGATCAGTTTAATCTGGCTCTGGACCCGGCCACTGCCCGCGCCTACCACGATGAAACGTTACCGCAGGAATCCGGCAAAGTCGCCCACTTCTGTTCGATGTGCGGCCCGAAATTCTGCTCAATGAAAATCACTCAGGAAGTTCGCGATTACGCCGCCGCGCTGGAAGCTAAAGCCCGGCCCATCGAACTCGTTGAATCCGGCATGGCACAAATGTCAGCTGAATTCCGTTCACGCGGCGGCGAGCTTTATCATCCTGCCACGGAGATCAACAAATGAATCAGTCAGCTCAGCCCTTCCCCGCCGTTCCTTTTCACCTTGGTTTATATCCGGTTGTCGATACGGTGGAATGGATCGCCCGTCTGCTCGATGCAGGCGTGAAAACGCTGCAGTTGCGGGTGAAAGATTTACCCGATGAAGACGTCGAACCGGCAATTATCGAGGCCATCGCGCTGGGAAAAAAATATCAGGCGCGGCTGTTCATCAACGATTACTGGCGTCTGGCGGTGAAGCATCATGCATATGGCGTGCATCTGGGTCAGGAAGATCTCGATACAGCCGATCTTGCGGCAATTCGTCAGGCCGGTCTGCGACTGGGCGTTTCCACGCATGACGAGGCTGAAATGACGCGCGCCGTTTCCGTGAATCCTTCATACATCGCTCTGGGCCATATCTTCCCGACGCAGACCAAAGATATGCCGTCGGCGCCACAGGGTCTGGAAGAACTCACCCGACACATTAAGCAACTCGATGGCCGCTTTCCGACAGTGGCCATCGGCGGGATCAGCATTGACCGCGCGCCGTCGGTTCTGGACTGCGGCGTCGGCAGCATTGCGGTCGTCAGCGCCATTACGCAGGCCATGGACTGGCGTGCAGCCACCGCCGAACTGCTGGCCTTGTGTGCCAGCAAGGTGCCGGAAGATGCTTAACGATGCGGCGTTTATGCGTTACAGCCGTCAGCTGATGCTGGAGGAATTCGGCCCGCAGGCGCAGGAAAAGTTACAGGCGGCAAAGGTGCTGATCGTCGGACTTGGCGGACTCGGTTCTCCTGCCGCCCTGTATCTGGCGGCGGCGGGCGTCGGCACGCTTTTTCTGGCCGATGACGACCGGCTGCATATCACCAACCTTCAGCGGCAAATCCTTTACCGCACAGCCGATCTCGATCAGCCCAAAGCCACTTTGGCAAAGCGTGAACTGCTGCGCCTGAATCCGCTTTGCGAAGCCGTGGCCATTACGGAACGCCTGCTGGGTGAAGCACTGACACAAGCGGTGGCCAATGCCGATATCGTTCTGGATTGCAGCGACAACATGGAGACCCGTCATGCCGTCAATAAAGCCTGCGTGGATGCAGGCAAAACGCTAATCAGCGGCAGCGCCGTCGGATTCAGCGGACAGCTTCTGGTGATTGAAGCACCCTACGCTCACGGTTGTTATGCCTGTTTGTATCCGGATCAGGAAACCGTGCAACGTAACTGCCGGACATCCGGCGTACTCGGGCCGGTAGTGGGCACTATCGGTACATTACAGGCGCTCGAAGCACTGAAAATCCTGGCTGGGCTGCCTTGCATACTGAGCGGCAAACTCCGGCTGTTCGACGGAAAAACACAGAACTGGCGTTCACTGCAACTCACGCGATCATCTGCCTGTACCGTCTGCGGAGGCTATGCGTGAATATTCTGGTCAATGATGAATCTCATCAGTTCAGTCAGCCGCTCACGCTATTAGCTCTTCTCGATGAGCTGGCGTTAAACACTGCGGGCAGCGCGCTGGCGGTAAATCAGGTCATTATCCCCCGCGATAACTGGCCTGCACACTGGCTGGCAGACGGTGATGAGATTTTGCTCTTTCAGGCGATAGCCGGAGGATGAAACATGTTAAAAATTGCTGATGCTCCGTTTACCTCACACCTTTTTACCGGAACCGGAAAATTCGCCAGTCCGGCGCTGATGCAACTGGCACTGGAAGCATCGGGCTCTGAGCTGGTGACCATGGCGATGAAACGCGTCGATCTGCGGCGTGGCGGCGATGATATTCTTTCGCCTTTGCAGCAACTTGGCGTGCGCCTGTTGCCCAATACGTCAGGGGCAAAAACGGCAGAAGAAGCGGTGTTTGCCGCTCAACTGGCCCGCGAAGCACTGGGCACAAACTGGGTCAAACTGGAAATCCATCCGGACATGAAATACCTGCTGCCCGATGCCATCGAAACCCTGAAAGCCGCAGAGATACTAGTGAAACAGGGGTTTGTCGTTTTGCCTTATTGCAGTGCTGATCCGGTGCTGTGCAAGCGTCTTGAAGAAGCCGGATGCGCGGCAGTGATGCCGCTCGGCTCACCGATAGGCTCTAATCAGGGGCTGCAAACCCGTGAGTTTCTGCAAATTATTATCGAACAGGCGCGCGTGCCCGTTGTGGTTGATGCCGGGATCGGCGCACCCAGTCAGGCCACTGAGGCGCTTGAAATGGGCGCGGACGCCGTGCTGGTGAATACGGCAATTGCCGTTGCGCGTGATCCGGTTTCCATGGCGACAGCTTTCCGGCTGGCCGTTGAAGCGGGCGTGCTTGCCCGTCAAAGCGGATTAGGCGGACGGCAACGGTACGCCAGCGCATCCAGCCCCCTGACCGGTTTTCTGACTTCCCCGCAGGCAAGCTTATGAGCAACTTTACCGATGTCTGGTCAACGCTCGACTGGGACGATATTTCCCTGCGAATTAACAGCAAAACGTCCAGTGATGTTGAGCGGGCGCTGAGCAGGAACAAAATCGACCGTGATGGTTTTATGGCACTGATTTCTCCGGCCGCGTTACCGTATCTCGAAGAAATGGCCCAGCGCGCGCAACAGCTCACGCGCCAGCGTTTCGGCAATACCGTGAATTTCTTCGCCCCCCTTTATCTCTCCAACCTTTGCGCCAATGAGTGCACGTACTGCGGCTTCTCGATGAGCAACAAAATCAAACGTAAGACGCTGGATGAAGAGGAAATCATCGCTGAATGTGAGGCGCTGAACGCGCTGGGATTCAAACACCTGTTGCTGGTTACGGGCGAGCATAAAGGGAAAGTTGGTATGGATTATTTCCGCCGACATTTCCCGGCTATCCGCAGTCATTTTGATTCACTGATGATTGAAGTGCAGCCGCTACCTCAGGAAGAATACGCCGAGTTAAAAACGCTGGGGCTGGACGGTGTTCTGGTTTATCAGGAAACCTATCACGCACCGACCTATGCGCTGCATCATCTGCGCGGGCAAAAACAAGATTTCTTCTGGCGGCTGGAAACCCCTGACCGGCTGGGGCGCGCGGGAATCGATAAGATCGGACTCGGCGCGTTGTTCGGGCTTTCCGGAAACTGGCGAACTGACAGTTATATGGTGGCTGAGCATTTGCTTTATCTACAACAAACTTACTGGCAAAGCCGCTATTCGGTGGCGTTCCCGAGATTGCGCCCGTGCACCGGCGGAATCGAACCGGCTTCGTTGCTGGAGGAAAACCAACTGGTGCAGCTGATTTGCGCTTTCCGGATGTTGTCGCCGGATGTCGAGCTTTCCCTGTCGACACGCGAGTCACCGTATTTCCGCGATCATGTCATTCCTCTGGCGATCAACACGGTCAGCGCCGGATCCAAAACTCAACCGGGCGGTTACGCAGACGATCATCCGGAACTGGAACAATTTGCGCCACATGATAACCGCTCACCTCAGCGGGTGGCTGCGGCATTAACGCAAGCAGGATTGCAGCCCGTGTGGAAAGACTGGGACAGTTTTTTGGGGCGTACGCCGCAGGAAAATGTCGCCAGACAGCAACGCGATAATCTCTCAGGAATGCGTATTCCATAAAGCGATTTTGCCTCTCGCGCCAGCACGCCGGGAAGGTTACCGTGCCGCTGTCGCTGCATCATCGCAACCGGCCAGCGCCATTCATCCCGGTGCTGCTTCCAACCAGCCGGAACGGGTTATCGTCCAGTTTCCTGTTCCGGCTCCTCTTTCCTGACATTATCAACTCCCCTATTTCAGGCAAAAAAAAACCGCTCCCGAAAGAGCGGTTTTATGCGTTTCGACAGAAGACGATTAATCGTCGCTGTTACCGAAACCTGCGTTCAGCAGTTCAGCCAGGTTAGCCGTTGCTTCGTCCGCGCTGACTTGCGGTACAACTGGCACTTCGCCCTGAGCTTTACGGCGTGCACGATCCTGGTGATAAGCGTAACCGGTACCGGCTGGGATCAGACGGCCAACGATAACGTTCTCTTTCAGGCCACGCAGTTCATCACGTTTACCGGCAACAGCCGCTTCGGTAAGAACGCGCGTGGTTTCCTGGAACGATGCAGCAGAGATGAAGGACTCGGTCGCCAGGGATGCCTTGGTGATACCGAGCAGGTCACGGGTAAAGGTTGCCGTGATTTTGCCTTCAGCTTCCAGCTGACGGTTAGCGATTTTAACGCGAGACATTTCTGCCTGCTCGCCTTCCAGGAAGTCCGTGCCACCAGCGCTAACGATGGTGCCTTTACGCAACATCTGACGAACGATAACTTCGATGTGTTTATCGTTAATCTTAACGCCTTGCAGACGGTAAACTTCCTGCACTTCGTTGGTGATGTAGCGGGTTACCGCGTGAACACCACGAAGACGCAGAATGTCGTGTGGAGATTCAGGGCCGTCGGATACGACGTCACCACGTTCCACAACTTCGCCTTCGAACACGTTCAGCTGACGCCATTTTGGAATCATTTCTTCGTAAGCATCGCTGCCATCTAACGGAGAAATTACCAGACGACGTTTGCCTTTGGTTTCTTTACCGAAGGAGATGATCCCGCTGATTTCAGCAAGGATTGCAGGCTCTTTCGGACGACGCGCTTCGAACAGGTCAGCAACGCGTGGCAGACCACCGGTGATGTCCTTGGTACCGCCGGATTCCTGAGGAATACGCGCCAGGGTGTCACCAGAGTGAATCTGAGTACCATCTTCCAGCTGAACGATCGCTTTACCTGGCAGGAAGTATTGAGCAGGCATATCAGTACCTGGGATCAATACGTCGTCGCCTTTAGCATCAACGATTTTCAGTGCCGGACGCAGGTCTTTACCGCTACCAGTACGTTCTGCAGAATCCAGAACAACCAGAGAGGACAAACCGGTCAGGTCATCTGTCTGACGGGTAATGGTCTGAGTATCAACCATATCGGCAAAGCGAATGAAACCACTCACTTCACTGATAACTGGCATTGTGTGCGGATCCCAGTTAGCAACGGTTTCGCCGCCGTTAACAGATGCGCCATCACCTTTGCCCATCACGGAACCGTAAGGCACTTTATAGCTTTCTTTGGTACGACCGAATTCGTCGATCAATTTCAGCTCAGTGTTACGGGAAGTGATAACCAGTTTGCCGTTAGAGTTGCTAACGTGCTTGTGGTTGCTCAGTTTAATGGTACCGGTGTTTTTCACCTGGATGCTGGATTCAGCAGCCGCACGAGATGCCGCACCACCGATGTGGAACGTACGCATCGTCAGCTGAGTACCCGGCTCACCGATGGACTGTGCTGCAATAACACCGATCGCTTCACCTTTGTTGATGATGTGACCACGTGCCAGGTCGCGACCGTAGCAGTTTGCACACACACCAAAGTCGGTTTCGCAACTTACGACTGAACGTACTTTCACGCTGTCGACAGAGTTCTCTTCTAACAGATCACACGTCTTCTCGTGAAGCAGGGTGTTACGTGGAACCAGAATATCCGCCGTACCCGGCTTAAGGATATCTTCTGCAGTCACACGACCCAGTACACGCTCGCGCAGTGGTTCTTTAACGTCGCCACCTTCGATGACCGGAGTCATCATGATGCCTTCGTGAGTACCACAGTCGTCTTCGGTAACTACCAGGTCCTGTGCCACGTCAACCAGACGACGGGTCAGATAACCGGAGTTCGCAGTTTTCAGTGCGGTATCCGCCAAGCCTTTACGAGCACCGTGAGTAGAGATGAAGTACTGGAGTACGTTCAGACCTTCACGGAAGTTCGCGGTGATTGGCGTTTCAATGATGGAACCATCTGGTTTCGCCATCAGACCACGCATACCGGCCAGCTGACGAATCTGTGCAGCAGAACCACGCGCACCGGAGTCGGCCATCATAAAGATGCTGTTGAAGGAAACCTGCTGTTCAACAACACCGTCACGGTTGACGACGTCTTCAACAGACAAGTTTTCCATCATTGCCTTAGCAACACGTTCGTTGGCCGCAGCCCAGATGTCGATCACTTTGTTATAGCGTTCGCCAGCAGTGACCAGACCAGACTGGAACTGTTCCTGGATTTCAGCAACTTCGGTTTCTGCTTCTTCGATGATCTCTGCTTTCTTCGCAGGGATTACCATGTCATCGATACCTACTGACGCGCCTGAACGGGCAGCGTAAGCAAAACCGGTGTACATGATCTGGTCAGCAAAAATAACGGTCGGCTTCAGGCCCAAAATGCGGTAACAGGTGTTCAGCATTTTGGAGATAGCTTTTTTGCCCAGAGGCTGGTTGACGATAGAGAACGGCAGACCTTTTGGTACGATCATCCAAAGGATGGCGCGACCCACAGTCGTGTCGATAATCGACGTCTGATGCGTAACTTCGCCTTCGGTATTTTTGATCTCTTCGGTAATACGCACTTTCACACGCGCATGCAGAGAGGCCAAACCGGCGCGGTAAATACGCTCAGCTTCTTTAGGACCAGTCAGAACCATGCCTTCGCCTTTGGCGTTAACACAGTCACGGGTCATGTAGTACAGACCCAATACAACGTCCTGAGAAGGAACGATGATTGGCTCGCCGTTCGCAGGTGACAGGATGTTGTTGGTGGACATCATCAACGCACGCGCTTCCAGCTGAGCTTCCAGCGTCAACGGTACGTGAACAGCCATCTGGTCACCATCGAAGTCGGCGTTATATGCCGCACAAACCAGCGGGTGCAGCTGAATTGCTTTACCTTCGATCAGAACGGGTTCAAACGCCTGGATACCCAAACGGTGCAGGGTTGGTGCACGGTTCAGCAGTACCGGGTGTTCGCGGATAACTTCGTCCAGGATATCCCAAACGACAGCTTCTTCGCGCTCAACCATTTTCTTCGCGGCTTTGATGGTGGTGGCCAGGCCACGCAGTTCCAGCTTGCCGTAGATGAACGGTTTGAACAGTTCCAGTGCCATTTTCTTCGGCAGACCACACTGGTGCAGACGCAGGTAAGGACCTACGGTGATAACGGAACGACCAGAGTAGTCGACACGTTTACCCAGCAAGTTCTGACGGAAACGACCCTGTTTACCTTTAATCATGTCTGCCAGAGATTTCAGCGGACGCTTGTTAGAGCCGGTGATAGCACGACCGCGACGGCCGTTATCCAGCAAAGCATCTACCGCTTCTTGCAGCATACGTTTTTCGTTACGTACGATGATGTCTGGCGCAGCCAGATCCAGCAGGCGTTTCAGACGGTTGTTACGGTTGATAACGCGACGATACAGATCGTTCAGATCTGATGTAGCGAAACGGCCGCCGTCCAACGGAACCAATGGACGCAAGTCTGGTGGCAGTACCGGCAGCACGGTCAGGATCATCCACTCTGGTTTGTTACCAGACTGAACGAACGCTTCCAGCAGCTTGATACGCTTGGTCAGCTTCTTACGTTTGGTTTCGGAGTTGGTTTCGTTCAACTCTTCACGCAGTTGTTCGCATTCCGCTTCCAGATCCATGTTTTTCAACAGAGCCTGGATTGCTTCAGCACCCATCTTCGCGTCGAACTCATCACCAAACTCTTCCAACGCATCCAGATACTGCTCTTCAGTCAGGATCTGGCGTTTTTCGAGGTTAGTCATGCCGCCTTCGATAACCACATAGGATTCGAAGTACAGAACACGTTCGATGTCACGCAATGGCATATCCAGCAGCAAACCGATGCGCGATGGCAGCGATTTCAGGAACCAGATGTGTGCAGTCGGGGAAGCCAGTTCGATGTGGCCCATACGCTCACGGCGTACTTTAGTCTGGGTCACTTCAACGCCGCACTTCTCGCAAATCACGCCGCGATGTTTTAAACGCTTGTACTTACCGCACAGGCATTCGTAGTCTTTTACTGGTCCGAAAATACGGGCGCAGAAAAGGCCGTCACGTTCTGGTTTGAACGTACGGTAGTTAATGGTTTCTGGCTTCTTAACTTCACCAAAAGACCAAGAACGGATCATGTCTGGCGATGCCAGAGCAATTTTGATCGCATCAAACTCTTCGGTCTTAGTTTGCGCTTTCAGAAACTTTAGTAAGTCTTTCACGGATTGGCTCCCGTCGGGTTAGACCTGTTAGGCACCTGGTCTGTATTGATTAACAGGCAGGTGCCCCTGTGATCAGTGCGAATTCGAGTACTTACTCGTCTTCCAGCTCGATGTTGATACCCAGAGAACGGATTTCTTTCAACAATACGTTGAAGGATTCCGGCATGCCTGGTTCCATACGATGATCGCCATCTACGATGTTTTTATACATCTTAGTACGGCCGTTAACGTCATCGGACTTAACAGTCAGCATTTCCTGCAGGGTATAAGCGGCACCGTATGCTTCCAGTGCCCACACTTCCATCTCACCGAAGCGCTGACCACCGAACTGCGCTTTACCACCCAGCGGCTGCTGAGTAACAAGGCTGTAAGAACCGGTAGAACGCGCGTGCATCTTATCGTCAACCAGGTGGTTCAGTTTCAGCATGTACATGTAGCCGACGGTAACCTGACGCTCAAATTGCTCGCCGGTACGGCCGTCAAACAGTGTGATCTGGCCAGAGGTAGGGATTCCGCCCATTTCAAGCAGTTGCTTGATCTCTGTCTCTTTCGCACCGTCGAAGACTGGTGTTGCGATTGGCATACCTTTTTTCAGGTTCTCAGCCAGACGCAATACTTCGTCATCGGTGAAGGTGTTCAGATCAACTTTCTGACGTACATCGTCGCCCAGATCATAGGCACGCTGGATGAACTCGCGCAGCTTAGAAACTTCTTCATGTTTCTTCAGCATGGCATTGATTTTTTCACCAATACCTTTCGCGGCCATACCCAGGTGGGTTTCCAAAATCTGACCAATGTTCATACGTGATGGAACGCCCAGCGGGTTCAGTACGATATCAACAGGAGTCCCGTTTTCATCGTAAGGCATATCTTCGATCGGGTTGATCTTGGAGATAACACCTTTGTTACCGTGGCGGCCTGCCATCTTGTCACCAGGCTGGATTTGACGTTTAACGGCCAAATACACTTTAACAATTTTCAGCACACCTGGTGCCAGATCATCGCCCTGAGTGATTTTACGACGCTTAGCTTCGAGTTTTTTCTCAAACTCGGATTTCAGTTCGTCGTACTGTTCAGCAAGCTGTTCCAACTGATTCTGTTTGTCTTCGTCAGTCAGTGACAGTTCTAACCAACGGTCGCGAGGCAATTTGCCCAGCTTGTCAGCTTCAACACCGCCAGCAACCAGCGCAGACTGGATACGTGCAAACAGGCCAGCTTCCAGAATTTGCAGCTCTTCAGTCAGGTCTTTCTTAGCCTGTTTCAGCTGCATTTCTTCGATTTCTAACGCACGTTTGTCTTTTTCCACGCCATCGCGGGTGAAGACTTGCACGTCAATAATCGTACCGGAAACGCCGTTTGGTACACGCAGAGAAGAGTCTTTAACATCAGACGCTTTCTCACCGAAGATCGCACGCAGCAGTTTCTCTTCCGGAGTCAGCTGAGTTTCACCTTTAGGTGTAACTTTACCGACCAGAATGTCACCACCGGTCACTTCAGCACCGATATAAACGATACCGGATTCATCCAGTTTAGAGAGCGCAGCCTCACCCACGTTAGGGATGTCAGCGGTGATCTCTTCAGGCCCTAACTTAGTGTCACGAGACACACACGCCAGTTCCTGGATATGGATGGTCGTGAAGCGATCTTCCTGCACAACACGTTCGGAGACCAAGATGGAGTCTTCGAAGTTGTAACCGTTCCAAGGCATGAACGCGACACGCATGTTCTGACCCAGAGCCAGTTCGCCCAGATCTGTTGACGGACCATCTGCCAGCACGTCGCCGCGCTCGATGGGTTCGCCCAGATTCACACACGGCATCTGGTTGATGCAGGTGTTCTGGTTAGAACGGGTGTATTTGGTCAGGTTATAAATGTCGATACCTGCTTCGCCCGGGTACATCTCTTCTTCGTTAACACGAATAACGATACGGGATGCATCCACGTACTGAACAATACCGCCACGTTTAGCTACGGCAGTAACACCGGAGTCAACCGCTACAGCACGTTCCATACCAGTACCTACCAGCGGCTTATCAGCGCGCAGGGTTGGAACTGCCTGACGTTGCATGTTCGCACCCATCAATGCACGGTTGGCGTCATCGTGTTCCAGGAATGGAATCAGAGAAGCACCAACGGATACGATCTGCTGGGTAGAAACGTCCATGTAGTCAACCTGATCGCGGCTAAACAGGCTTGATTCGCCTTTGCTACGACAAGTGACTAAGTCTTCCAGGAAGCGGCCTTCTTCGTCCAGGTTGGAGTTCGCCTGAGCGATTACGAAGTTGCCTTCTTCAATGGCAGACAGGTAGTTAATTTCATCGGTAACCATGCCTTCACGCACACGGCGGTAAGGGGTTTCCAGGAAACCATACTCATTGGTCTGTGCATACACAGACAAGGAGTTGATCAGACCGATGTTTGGACCTTCTGGCGTTTCGATTGGACATACGCGACCGTAGTGAGTCGGGTGTACGTCTCGAACTTCAAAGCCAGCACGTTCACGGGTCAAACCGCCCGGGCCCAATGCAGAGATACGACGTTTGTGCGTGATCTCAGACAACGGGTTGTTCTGGTCCATAAATTGTGACAGCTGGCTTGAACCGAAGAACTCTTTCACCGCAGCCGAAATCGGCTTAGCGTTGATCATGTCCTGAGGCATCAGAGTATCGAGGTCGCCAAGAGACAGACGCTCTTTAACCGCACGCTCAACACGAACCAAACCTACACGGAATTGGTTTTCAGCCATTTCGCCGACAGAACGAATACGACGGTTCCCTAAGTGGTCGATATCATCCACTTCGCCCTGACCGTTACGGATGCCGATCAGCTTTCTCATCACCTGGATGATGTCGTCTTTGCTCAGGATACCTGAACCTTCGATTTCATCACGCAGCAGAGAACGGTTGAACTTCATACGGCCAACAGCAGACAGGTCGTAACGATCTTCAGAGAAGAAGAGGTTTTCGAACAGGCTTTCAGCTGCTTCACGCGTTGGTGGCTCACCAGGACGCATCATGCGGTAGATCTCAACCAGTGCGCTCAGGCGATCGCTGGTTGGGTCGACGCGAATGGTCTCGGACATGTACGCGCCATGATCGAGATCGTTTGTGAACAGCGTTTCAATGGTTTTGTGACCGGACTGGCTCAATTTAGCCAGCAGATCCAGAGACAATTCCATGTTAGCAGGGACGATCAGCTCACCGGTATTGGTGTCGATGTAGTCTTTAGAAACGACTTTCCCTGCGATGTACTCAACAGGAACTTCGATGCGCTGGATTTCGTCTTTTTCAAGCTGACGAATATGACGTGCAGTGATGCGGCGGCCTTTTTCAACATAGACCTTACCGTCAGCTTCGATATCAAAAGAAGCTGTTTCACCGCGCAGGCGCTCAGGTACCAGTTCCATCTGCAACTTGTTGTCGCGGATCTGGTAAGTCACCTTGTCAAAGAACAGGTCAAGGATCTGTTCAGTCGTGTAATTTAATGCACGCAGAATGATGGTCGCTGGCAATTTGCGGCGACGGTCAATACGTACAAATAGGTTATCTTTCGGGTCAAACTCGAAATCCAACCATGAACCGCGGTAAGGGATGATACGTGCGTTATAAAGCACTTTACCCGATGAGTGGGTTTTACCCTTATCACTGTCGAAGAATACGCCCGGACTACGGTGCAGCTGAGATACGATAACCCTCTCAGTACCGTTAATCACAAAGGTACCATTTTCGGTCATGAGCGGAATTTCGCCCATATAGACTTCTTGTTCCTTGATGTCTTTGACCGTACCTTCTGGTGCTTCACGTTCGTAGATTACCAGGCGCAGTTTCACGCGCAATGGCGCGGAGAACGTCACACCACGGATCTGGCATTCTTTAACGTCGAATACTGGCTCACCAAGACGGTAGCTAACGTATTGCAGCTCAGAGTTACCGCTGTAGCTCTTGATAGGGAATACAGAACGGAATGCAGCTTCCAGACCGTACTGGCCTTCCGGATCTTGCTCGATAAACTTCTGGAACGAGTCAAGCTGGATAGAAAGGAGATATGGAATGTCCAGAACTTGTGGACGTTTACCAAAATCCTTACGAATGCGTTTTTTCTCGGTATAGGAGTAAACCATAGGGTTCCTCAGCTCGCTGATCAGTGACCCAATCTTGTCTGCCCTGAGAAGGACAGTTCATGCAACACCGTTTATGTCGACCGGAAAGCAGAAACGCTTCCCGCAATATCTGTTTTCTACCACTCTTAAATCATTTCGTTGTGCGTTATCTGTAGATGAGCTACAGCAAGAGGCATCAATATATTAAGGCGTCTATAGAAAGAGATATTAGAGTAGTTCAGTGCTCAAACAGTGTGAAACACCACTGACACTCTATAGCGCAAAAAGGCTGGTGACTAAAAAGTCACCAGCCATCAGTCTGTTAGGACAGACTGCACTCCGGGAAGTTAAACTTACTTAACTTCAACAGAAGCACCAGCTTCTTCCAGAGATTTTTTCAGAGCTTCAGCGTCGTCTTTGCTGATGCCTTCTTTCAGAGCTGCTGGAGCAGACTCAACCAGGTCTTTAGCTTCTTTCAGACCCAGGCCAGTTGCAGTACGAACAGCTTTGATAACTGCAACTTTATTCGCGCCAACAGCAGCCAGAATAACGTCGAACTCAGTTTTTTCTTCAACAGCTTCAGCAGCAGCAGCAGGACCTGCAACAGCAGCAGCAGCAGAAACGCCGAATTTTTCTTCCATAGCGGAGATCAGTTCAACGATTTCCATTACAGACAGAGCTGCAACGCCTTCAATGATTTGTTCTTTAGTGATTGACATTTCAAGTGTTCCTAGAATTCAGAAATAGTGTATACGTAAGCAAATGAACGAGATAAGAAAGGCTGATTAAGCAGCTTCTTTCTGATCGCGAACAGCAGCCAGAGTGCGAACCAGTTTGCCTGCAGAGGCTTCTTTCATGGTTGCCATCAGGCGTGCGATTGCTTCTTCGTAAGTAGGCAGAGTTGCCAAGCGGTCGATTTGAGCCGCAGAGATAAACTCACCTTCAAAGGCCGCAGCTTTAACCTCAAATTTTGCATTCGCTTTAGCGAAATCTTTGAACAGACGGGCAGCAGCGCCTGGGTGTTCAGTAGAGAATGCAATCAAGGTTGGACCGACAAACGTGTCTTTCAGGCACTCAAATTGAGTACCTTCTACGACGCGACGCATCAAGGTGTTGCGAACAACACGCATGTAAACGCCAGCTTCACGACCTGCTTTACGCAGTTCAGTCATTTTATCTACAGTTACGCCACGGGAATCCGCAACAACCGCAGACAGCGCGCCTTTGGCTACTTCGATGACTTCAGCAACAATCGCTTGTTTGTCTTGAAGATTTAATGCCATTAGCTTTTTGCTCCTGGATTTAGCCGGGGAAAATCCCCGGAACTCACATCACTTGTTATCGAGATCGATATCAAGCGTTCAAACACGGTGAGCAGAGAATCCAGCAAAGACAAATCTTAATTCTTTATAAAAAAGACAAAGAAATATTTTCTTCAGGCTCTGTCACCGTCTACGCAGGAAGGATTAAGTCCCTTTCAGGACACCTGCGGTCTTGGACGGAGGCCTGGATAGGCCAGGCTCCAACCGAAAAATCTTGGTTTCGCATTAACGAAACAACGGGCCATAGATTCTAGACAAATCTACCGCCCGCGTAAAGCGATAAACGTCAGCAGTTAATTAGTTAACTGTTGCGCTCAGGCCGCTTTGATCAATAGCAAGACCCGCGCCCATGGTAGTGGACAGGCTTACTTTCTTGATGAAAACGCCTTTAGCCTGAGAAGGCTTCGCTTTTTTCAGAGCGACCAACAGAGCTTCCAGGTTTTCTTTCAGCTTGTCGGATTCGAAATCAACCTTACCAATTGTGGTATGGATGATGCCGTTTTTGTCGTTACGATAACGAACCTGACCTGCTTTAGCATTCTTAACTGCTTCAGCAACGTTAGGAGTTACAGTACCAACCTTCGGGTTAGGCATCAGGCCGCGTGGACCCAGAACCTGACCTAATTGGCCAACAACGCGCATTGCATCTGGAGATGCAATAACAACGTCGAAGTTCATTTCGCCTTTCTTAATCTGGTCTGCCAGATCTTCCATACCTACCAGCTCAGCGCCTGCAGCTTTAGCAGCTTCAGCGTTTGCACCTTGGGTGAAGACGGCAACGCGAACAGAACGACCGGTGCCGTTAGGCAGAACGGTAGCACCACGAACGTTTTGATCAGATTTACGTGCATCGATGCCGAGGTTAACAGCAACGTCCACGCTTTCTACGAATTTAGCAGTGGCCAGCTCTTTGAGCAGAGCAACGGCTTCGGTGATGTCATACTGTTTAGTAGCATCAACTTTGTCACGGATCACGCGCATGCGCTTGGTCAGCTTAGCCATTCTATTAATCCTCCACTACCAGGCCCATGGAACGAGCAGTACCTTCGATGGAGCGAGTCATCGCTTCAACGTCAGAACCAGTCATGTCCGCAGCTTTGGTTTCTGCGATTTCACGAACCTGAGCACTCGTTACTTTACCTACTTTGTCTTTGTTCGGCTTGCCGGAACCAGACTTGATACCAGCCGCTTTCTTCAGCAGTACTGCTGCAGGAGGGGTTTTGGTAACGAAGGTGAAAGAACGGTCAGAATAAACAGTAATAACAACAGGAATTGGCAGGCCTTTTTCCATGCTATCAGTCTTAGCATTGAACGCCTTACAGAATTCCATGATGTTCACGCCTTGCTGACCCAGAGCTGGACCAACTGGCGGACTTGGGTTTGCCATACCGGCTGCAACTTGCAGCTTAACGTAGGCTTGTACTTTCTTGGCCATGGTAAATATCCTCGTTTGGGTGATATCGCCTGTTTGAAGAGGCTCCCCGTTATTTACAATACTTTATACTTTCCACACGCAGAGGCTGCGCATAAAAACAAAAGGCGCGAAATTATAGTTCAATTTCGCGCCCTGTACAACATCTGTTCTAATGAATATTTAGAAAGGTGCCGTTAGCCCTTTTCAACCTGTCCGAAATCCAGTTCAACCGGTGTTGCACGGCCAAAGATGGAAACAGACACTTTCAAGCGGCTTTTTTCGTAATCAACTTCTTCGACCACACCATTGAAGTCCGCAAACGGACCGTCGTTAACACGTACCAGCTCACCTGGTTCAAACAATGTTTTAGGACGTGGTTTATCACCCACTTGTTGCAGGCGATTCATGATCGCATCGACTTCTTTATCGCTGATCGGTGCAGGACGATCTGACGTTCCGCCAATGAAGCCCATCACACGAGGAACGCTGCGAACTAAGTGCCAGCTGGCGTCATTCATCACCATCTGGACCAGCACATAACCCGGGAAGAATTTACGTTCGCTTTTACGGCGCTGGCCACCACGGATCTCAACCACTTCTTCGGTTGGAACCATGACTTCACCAAACAGCTCTTCCATGTCATGTAATTTGATGTGCTCACGCAGCGATTGCGCTACGCGGCCTTCAAAGCCAGAAAACGCCTGGACGACGTACCAACGTTTTTTAGGTGCTTCAGACATTTAGAACCTCAAGCCAGTAATGAAAGATACCAGGCGGACTAAAATACCATCCAGCCCCCACAGAATCAGAGACATAACGGCAGTCACCGCAGCAACGATCAGTGTGGTATGCAATGTTTCCTGGCGCGTTGGCCAAATGACTTTACGTACTTCGGTGCGCGCTTCACGAGCAAACGCAACTGTCGCCTTGCCTTTAGTGGTCAATAAAGCCACTGCGCCTGCAATTGCGATAATAACTACTACGGCTAACGCGCGTAACGGCAGGCTGTATGCACGGTAATAATAGTTACCGACAATAGCTACAACCAACAAAACGGCAACAACCAGCCACTTTACCGCTTCCAGGCCGCGCCCGCTCCCTTGAGCCTCGGTATTCGCACTCATAAACCAACCCGTCACAATGATTCAGAACAAACAACTTTGCCTCGCATTGCGAGGCAAACCAAACCGATCGATGCTCTACTCGAGCGCAATTCGGTGTTTTACGCTATATTTCAGAGCCTATCTCACCAGTGATTATGACGTATAAATCGCTGATGAGATAGGTTCTAGCACCACAGCGTAGAAAAAAGGGCATCGAATGATGCCCTTTTCGGGTGTGTTGCGTCAACGTATAGTGACAAAAAACTATCAGCGATTAAGCGATAACTTTAGCAACAACACCAGCGCCTACAGTACGGCCGCCTTCACGGATTGCGAAACGCAGACCGTCATCCATCGCGATTGGGTGGATCAAGGTAACAACCATTTTGATGTTGTCGCC
>NZ_JANUEX010000015.1:0-26653 GCF_024808755.1 Rahnella sp. BIGb0603
GGCGACAACATCAAAATGGTTGTTACCTTGATCCACCCAATCGCGATGGATGACGGTCTGCGTTTCGCAATCCGTGAAGGCGGCCGTACTGTAGGTGCTGGTGTTGTTGCTAAAGTTATCGCTTAATCGCTGATAATTAAGAGCAAAAAAGGGTGCCTCGGCACCCTTTTTTATTTTCTAATTTTTGTGAGATAAAGAGCATAAACAGGATTTGCAATAATAACCATTCTCATTTACAGTAAGCCTAAGATTTAGACGAAGTGTGGTTTATATGTACGTGTGTTTATGTAATTCGGTCAGTGATAAAACGATCAGACAGGCCGTCAGGCGTTACCAGCCACAAACGTTCCAGCAGCTCAGAAATTTTGTTCCAGTAGGAACTCAGTGTGGAAAATGTGTGCGGGCTGCACGACAGATAATGGAAGATGAATTACAACAAATCCCAGAGTTCAAAAACATCGCGTAAAAATACTTCGTTAAAAAGTGTGCCTTTTTTTTGACTTACTCTGTGCCGGATCTACGCTTTAGATACCGGAACGGAGGAGTTACCTATGAAAGGCGATAAAAAAGTCATTGCTCATCTCAACAAACTTCTTGGAAATGAGCTGGTTGCAATTAACCAGTATTTTCTGCACGCCCGAATGTTCAAAAACTGGGGCTTAATGCGCCTGAATGGTATCGAGTATCATGAGTCTATCGACGAAATGAAACATGCCGATATTTACATTGAACGCATACTTTTCCTCGAAGGCATCCCAAATCTTCAAGATCTCGGAAAGCTCAATATTGGCGAAGATGTTGAGGAGATGCTGAAGTCAGATTTAGTACTTGAACTCGATGGGGCCAAAGACCTGAGAGAAGGGATTGCTTACGCTGATTCAGTCCATGATTATGTCAGCCGGGATTTAATGATCACCATCCTTGCAGATGAAGAGCACCATATCGATTGGCTCGAAACTGAGATCGAATTAATTGGGCGTATTGGGTTACAAAACTACATCCAGTCCCAGCTCAAAGAAGCATCCCAATAGCAGAATCGATTACATCAGCCAGACAATGTCACTCCTCTGGCTGATGTAAATCAGAAGTCCAGATATTGAAAGGGCAGGGCCAAAAGGAATCAAACTACCCCGTCGTAAGAACCTCCCCCAAACCACGGCATAAAAAATTCCGATTAATGCCGCCAGTGTACATACAGCAGGCAATGCTTCCCAGCCTGACCAGGCGCCTATTGCTGCCAGTAGTTTAAAATCACCAAAACCCATCCCCTCTTTCTTCATCACAAGTCTCAAACACCAATAAAGAAACCAAAGAGACAGGTAGCCTGAAACTGCGCCGAAAATAGCAGACTCAACGGGCACGCCATGACCGAGTGCACTCAGCATCAGACCGAGCCACAGCAACGGCTGTGTTAAGGCATCCGGTAAAATAAATGTTGAAGCGTCGATAACACTCAATGTGATGAGAAAACAAGAAAACAGACAAACTATCAGCCAGGCCATAGGATTATCGAAGAGAAAGGACATACCTAAAAACAAGAGCGTGCAGCTCCCGGTGACAAAAAGGGATCGGTATGAAAGCTGGTCCTGGTAATACAGGCTGGCCCTTCGAAAATTCATCTGTCTAAGCAATGGAGATTTCAGGTATAGATCGGGTTCATCAGAGCTTCTCGCATAAGATATATCGGGCAGAGTGAACGGGGGCACAGGAATCGAAGCAAACTTTAGAATAAATCGGGTAACTACGATATTGAGCAACATACCGGCCAAAAAGCCGCTGAAAGCAGCTACACAGCGGGCGACCCCCTGAAACTGACCTTCAGATAAAATTGGATAGTACAAAGAATGCCCCCGTTAGCTAATTCAAAGTCATAACATCTTTTATGACGGATGATATTGGCGCCTGAAGAGGCAATGACCAACTGAATTCATTATGAATCAAGACTGAAACGGGATGTTGATATCTCACCCAGTTGTAATACAGCCCGCCAATAAATGATCCTGAAACTCAGGTGATGAGGTGGGTGATGGAACGAGTTGACGGCAGTGCAAAATAAAAGCACTCCATTTGGTAATGTCTGTTGCTTATTCTCCCTGTTTACGTATAATGCGCGGGCTTACCTAATCTTGGTAAGTCTGATTCGATAAGAATCAGCTGGCTGATAAGTTTACTTGTCGGTCGACAATACTCCCGATATGGGGGTTATGTTAAGAACGATTACACTCTCCCATCAATCGAAATGGGTATGAGGAGTAATCATTTACGTTTAAAATAATTGGAGCTCTGGTCTCATGCAGAACCAAAGAATCCGTATCCGCCTGAAAGCGTTTGATCATCGTCTGATCGATCAATCAACTGCGGAAATCGTTGAGACTGCGAAGCGCACTGGTGCGCAAGTTCGTGGTCCAATCCCGCTGCCGACCCGCAAAGAGCGCTTTACCATTCTGATTTCTCCGCACGTCAATAAAGATGCGCGCGATCAGTATGAGATTCGCACTCACAAGCGTCTGGTTGACATCGTTGAGCCAACCGAGAAAACCGTTGATGCTCTGATGCGTCTGGATCTGGCTGCTGGTGTAGACGTGCAGATCAGCCTGGGTTAATCAGGGTCATTGAGCGATTGAGAGGTTGAAACAATGATTGGTTTAGTCGGTAAGAAAGTGGGTATGACTCGTATCTTCACAGAAGATGGCGTTTCTATCCCTGTAACCGTTATCGAAATTGAAGCAAACCGCGTTACTCAGGTCAAAGACCTGGACAACGATGGTTACCGTGCTGTGCAGGTTACTACTGGTAGCAAAAAAGCTAACCGTGTAACCAAACCAGAAGCGGGTCACTTCGCTAAAGCTGGCGTTGAAGCTGGCCGCGGTCTGTGGGAATTCCGCCTTGCAGAAGGTGAAGAATTCACTGCAGGTCAAAACATTAGCGTTGAAATTTTCGCAGACGTTAAGAAAGTTGATGTTACCGGTACTTCTAAAGGTAAAGGTTTTGCTGGCACAGTTAAGCGCTGGAATTTCCGTACCCAAGACGCTACCCACGGTAACTCCTTGTCTCACCGTGTTCCGGGTTCTATCGGTCAGAACCAGACTCCGGGCAAAGTGTTCAAAGGCAAGAAAATGGCAGGCCAACTGGGTAACGAGCGTGTAACCGTTCAAAGCCTGGACGTAGTACGTGTTGACGCTGAGCGCAACCTGCTGCTGGTCAAGGGTGCTGTTCCGGGTGCTACCGGTGGCAACCTGATCGTTAAACCTGCTGTTAAGGCTTAACGTCGAGGAGATAGGAATGGAATTAGTAGTGAAAGACGCGCAGAGCGCGCTGACTGTTTCCGAAACTACCTTCGGGCGTGATTTCAATGAAGCGCTGGTACACCAGGTCGTTGTTGCTTATGCAGCAGGTGCCCGTCAAGGTACTCGTGCTCAGAAGACCCGTGCTGAAGTAACTGGTTCCGGTAAAAAACCTTGGCGTCAGAAAGGTACTGGCCGTGCGCGTTCAGGTTCTGTAAAGAGCCCGATCTGGCGTTCCGGTGGTGTAACCTTCGCTGCCAAGCCACAGGACCACAGTCAAAAAGTAAATAAAAAGATGTACCGCGGCGCGCTGAAAAGCATCCTGTCCGAACTGGTACGTCAAGATCGTTTGATCGTTGTCGAGACGTTCTCTGTTGAAGCGCCTAAAACTAAGCTGCTGGCACAGAAACTGAAAGACATGGCTCTGGAAGACGTGCTGATTGTAACTGGCGAAGTCGACGAGAATCTGTTCCTGGCCGCACGTAACCTGTACAAGGTTGACGTTCGCGATGTAGCAGGTATCGATCCAGTAAGCCTGATCGCCTTCGACAAAGTGGTTATGACTGCTGACGCTGTGAAGCAAGTTGAGGAGATGCTGGC
Organism: Rahnella sp. BIGb0603; assembly: GCF_024808755.1. Lineage (NCBI taxonomy): Bacteria > Pseudomonadati > Pseudomonadota > Gammaproteobacteria > Enterobacterales > Yersiniaceae > Rahnella > Rahnella sp. BIGb0603. The sequence goes on from NZ_JANUEX010000015.1 coordinate 3,885, forward strand.
ATGATTCGTGAAGAACGTCTGCTGAAAGTGCTGCGCGCGCCGCACGTTTCTGAAAAAGCTTCTACTGCGATGGAAAAGAACAACACCATCGTTCTCAAAGTTGCCAAAGACGCGACTAAAGCAGAAATCAAAGCTGCGGTTTCGAAACTGTTTGAAGTCGAAGTCGAAGATGTGAACACCTTGCTGGTTAAAGGCAAAGTTAAACGTCACGGTCAGCGTGTTGGTCGTCGTAGCGACTGGAAAAAAGCTTACGTCACCCTGAAAGAAGGCCAGAATCTGGACTTCATCAGCGGCGCTGAGTAAGTCGGAGGAGTAAGAACAATGGCAATTGTTAAATGTAAACCTACATCTCCGGGTCGTCGCCACGTTGTTAAAGTGGTTAACCCTGAGCTGCACAAGGGTAAACCTTTTGCCCCGCTGCTTGAAAAACTGAGCAAAAGCGGTGGCCGTAACAACAATGGCCGTATCACCACCCGTCATATCGGTGGTGGCCACAAACAGCATTATCGTCTGGTTGACTTCAAACGCAACAAAGATGGTATCGCTGCAGTGGTTGAGCGTCTGGAGTACGATCCGAACCGTTCCGCGAACATCGCGCTGGTTCTGTACAAAGATGGCGAACGCCGTTATATCCTGGCGCCGAAAGGCCTGAAAGTGGGTGACCAGATCCAATCTGGCGTTGATGCTGCAATCAAGACAGGTAACGCCCTGCCTATGCGTAACATCCCAGTAGGTTCAACGGTTCACAACGTAGAAATGAAACCAGGTAAAGGCGGCCAGATGGCTCGTTCAGCCGGTGCCTACGTTCAGATCGTTGCTCGTGACGGTTCCTACGTAACTCTGCGTCTGCGCTCTGGCGAAATGCGTAAAGTTCAAGTTGATTGCCGCGCCACCTTAGGTGAAGTCGGTAACTCTGAACATATGCTTCGTGTTCTGGGTAAAGCAGGTGCTGCACGTTGGCGTGGTATTCGTCCTACCGTTCGCGGTACTGCGATGAACCCAGTCGATCACCCACACGGTGGTGGTGAAGGTCGTAACTTTGGTAAGCACCCGGTAACTCCGTGGGGCGTTCAAACCAAAGGTAAGAAGACCCGTAGCAACAAGCGTACTGATAAATTCATTGTACGTCGCCGTAGCAAAAAATAATTAGAGGATAAGCCATGCCACGTTCTCTCAAGAAAGGTCCTTTTATTGACCTGCACTTGCTGAAGAAGGTAGAGAAAGCGGTGGAAAGCGGTGACAAGAAGCCTTTGCGCACTTGGTCCCGTCGTTCAACGATCTTTCCTAACATGATCGGTTTGACCATCGCTGTCCATAATGGTCGTCAGCACGTACCAGTATTTGTTTCCGATGAAATGGTCGGTCACAAACTGGGTGAATTCGCGCCGACTCGTACTTATCGCGGCCATGCGGCTGATAAAAAAGCTAAAAAGCGCTAAGGTAGGAGGAAGAGATGGAAACTATCGCTAAACATCGCCACGCTCGTTCTTCTGCTCAGAAGGTTCGCCTTGTTGCGGACCTGATTCGCGGTAAGAAAGTGTCGCAAGCTCTGGAAACTCTGGCCTACACCAACAAGAAAGCTGCTGGTCTGGTTAAGAAGGTACTGGAGTCTGCCATTGCTAACGCAGAACACAACGATGGCGCTGACATCGATGATCTGAAAGTCACGAAGATTTTCGTAGACGAAGGCCCAAGCATGAAGCGCATTATGCCTCGTGCAAAAGGTCGTGCAGATCGCATTCTGAAGCGCACCAGCCACATCACTGTGGTTGTGTCCGATCGCTGAGACTCTGGAGACTAGCAATGGGTCAGAAAGTACATCCTAATGGTATTCGCCTGGGTATTGTCAAACCTTGGAACTCTACTTGGTATGCGAATACCAAAGAATTCGCTGACAACCTGGACAGCGACTTTAAAGTTCGCCAATTCTTGACTAAAGAACTGGCGAAAGCTTCCGTTTCTCGCATCGTTATCGAGCGTCCAGCGAAGAGCATCCGTGTGACTATTCACACTGCTCGTCCTGGCATCGTTATCGGCAAGAAAGGTGAAGATGTCGAAAAACTGCGTAAGGTCGTAGCGGATATCGCTGGCGTTCCTGCGCAGATTAACATCGCCGAAGTCCGTAAACCGGAACTGGACGCAAAATTGGTTGCTGACAGCATCACTTCACAGCTGGAACGTCGTGTTATGTTCCGTCGTGCTATGAAGCGTGCTGTACAGAACGCAATGCGTCTTGGCGCTAAAGGTATCAAAGTTGAAGTAAGCGGCCGCCTTGGCGGTGCTGAAATCGCGCGTACCGAATGGTACCGTGAAGGTCGTGTTCCGTTGCATACTCTGCGTGCGGATATCGATTACAACACATCTGAAGCGCACACCACTTATGGTGTAATCGGCGTTAAGGTATGGATCTTCAAAGGTGAGATCCTGGGTGGTATGGCTGCAGTTGAACAACCGGAACCGGCTGCTCAACCTAAAAAGCAGCAGCGTAAAGGCCGCAAGTAAGGAGAGTCGCTGATGTTACAACCAAAGCGTACAAAATTCCGTAAGGTGCACAAGGGCCGCAACCGTGGTCTTGCGCAAGGTACGGATGTGAGCTTCGGCACTTACGGTCTGAAAGCTGTTGGCCGTGGTCGTCTGACTGCTCGTCAAATTGAAGCAGCACGTCGTGCGATGACCCGTGCAGTTAAGCGTCAAGGTAAGATCTGGATCCGAGTATTCCCGGACAAACCGATCACCGAGAAACCGCTCGAAGTTCGTATGGGTAAAGGTAAAGGCAACGTAGAGTATTGGGTTGCTTTGATTCAGCCTGGTAAAGTCCTGTACGAAATGGACGGTGTGCCTGAAGAGCTGGCTCGTGAAGCCTTCCAGCTGGCAGCAGCCAAACTGCCTATCAAAACCACCTTTGTAACTAAGACGGTGATGTAATGAAAGCACAAGAGCTGCGCGAAAAAAGCGTGGAAGAGCTGAACACTGAGCTGCTGAACCTTTTGCGTGAGCAGTTTAACCTGCGCATGCAAACGGCAAGTGGCCAGTTGCAGCAAACACACCTGTTGAAACAAGTGCGTCGTGATGTCGCACGTGTGAAGACTTTACTGACTGAAAAGGCGGGTGCGTAATGACTGACAAGATCCGTACTCTGCAGGGTCGTGTAATCAGTGACAAAATGGAAAAATCCATCGTTGTTGCGATTGAACGTGTGGTGAAACACCCGATCTACGGTAAATTCATCAAGCGTACGACTAAATTGCACGTACATGACGAGAACAATGAATGTGGTATCGGCGACGTTGTAGAAATCAGCGAATGCCGTCCACTGTCTAAGACTAAGTCTTGGACCTTGGTTCGCGTTGTAGAGAAAGCGATTCTGTAATACAGTAGCGCCTCTCAAAAATAGATAAACGGCTCATGTACGTGGGCCGTTTATTTTTTCTACCCATAATCGGGAACCGGTGTTATAATGCCGCGCCCTCATATTGTGGGGATTTCTTAACGACCTATCCTGGGTCCTAAAGTTGTAGTTGACATTAGCGGAGCACTAACATGATCCAAGAACAGACTATGCTGACCGTGGCCGACAACTCCGGTGCACGTCGCGTAATGTGTATCAAGGTTCTAGGTGGCTCGCACCGTCGCTACGCAGGCGTCGGCGACATCATCAAAATTACCATCAAGGAAGCAATTCCTCGCGGTAAGGTGAAGAAAGGCGATGTGCTGAAGGCGGTAGTGGTGCGCACCAAGAAGGGTGTTCGTCGCCCGGACGGTTCTGTCATTCGCTTCGATGGTAATGCATGCGTTATTTTAAACAATAACAGCGAGCAGCCAATCGGCACGCGTATTTTTGGGCCGGTAACTCGTGAACTGCGTAATGAGAAGTTCATGAAAATTATCTCTCTGGCACCAGAAGTACTCTAAGGAGCGAACCATGGCAGCGAAAATCCGTCGTGATGACGAAGTTATCCTGCTTACCGGTAAAGATAAAGGTAAGCGCGGTAAAGTAAAAAATGTCCTGTCTTCTGGCAAGGTCATTGTTGAAGGTATCAACCTGGTTAAAAAACATCAGAAGCCTGTACCGGCCCTGAATCAACCAGGTGGCATCGTTGAAAAAGAAGCTGCAATTCCGGTTTCTAACGTTGCTCTCTTCAACACGGCTACTGGCAAGGCGGACCGTGTAGGCTTTAGATTCGAAGACGGCAAAAAAGTACGTTTCTTCAAGTCTAACAGCGTAACTATCAAGTAATTTGGAGTAGTACGATGGCGAAACTGCATGATTACTACAAAGACGATGTCGTAAAAAAACTCATGGCTGAGTTTGGTTACAATTCTGTCATGCAAGTCCCTCGGGTCGAGAAGATCACCCTGAACATGGGTGTTGGTGAAGCGATCGCTGACAAGAAACTGCTGGATAACGCAGCAGCTGACTTGGCAGCAATCTCCGGTCAAAAACCGCTGATCACCAAAGCACGCAAATCAGTTGCAGGCTTCAAAATCCGTCAGGGCTATCCGATCGGCTGTAAAGTAACCCTCCGCGGCGAACGCATGTGGGAGTTCTTTGAGCGTCTGGTCTCTATTGCTGTTCCACGTATTCGTGACTTCCGCGGCTTGTCTGCTAAGTCTTTCGATGGTCGTGGTAACTACAGCATGGGCGTGCGTGAACAGATCATCTTCCCGGAAATCGATTATGATAAAGTCGATCGCGTTCGTGGTTTAGATATTACTATCACCACTACTGCGAAATCCGATGATGAAGGCCGTGCATTGCTGACAGCCTTTAACTTCCCGTTCCGCAAGTAAGGCAGGGTTACTAATGGCTAAGCAATCCATGAAAGCACGCGAAGTCGTTCGCGTAAAACTGGCTGATAAATACCGCGCTAAACGCGAGGAATTGAAAGCTATTATCTCTGGTGTGAACTCATCCGACGAAGATCGTTGGGATGCGGTTCTTAAGCTGCAGTCTCTGCCGCGTGATTCCAGCCCGTCTCGTCAGCGTAACCGCTGCCGTCAAACTGGTCGTCCGCATGCTTTCCTGCGGAAGTTCGGGTTGAGCCGTATTAAGGTCCGTGAAGCCGCTATGCGCGGTGAAATTCCGGGTCTTAAAAAGGCTAGCTGGTAATTGTCACCAATTGAATCACGGGAGTAAAGACAGATGAGCATGCAAGATCCGATCGCGGATATGCTGACCCGTATCCGTAACGGTCAAGCCGCGAACAAAGTTGCGGTCACCATGCCTTCCTCCAAGCTGAAAGTGGCTATTGCCAACGTGCTGAAGGAAGAAGGCTACATTGAAGAATTTAAAATCGAAGGCGACGCCAAACCTGAACTGGAATTAGTACTGAAGTACTTCCAGGGAAGCCCAGTGGTAGAAAGCATTCAACGTATCAGCCGTCCAGGTCTGCGCATCTACAAGAAAAAAGATGAGCTGCCTAAAGTTATGGCTGGTATGGGTATTGCTGTTATTTCTACCTCTAAAGGTGTTATGACCGATCGTGCAGCTCGCCAGGCTGGTCTTGGTGGCGAGATTATCTGCTACGTAGCTTAATTGGGAGGAAAGAATGTCTCGTGTTGCAAAAGCACCCGTCGTCATTCCTGCCGGCGTAGAGGTTAAACTCAACGGTCAGGTTATTTCGATTAAGGGTAAAAACGGCGAGCTGTCACGTACTATCCATGACGCTGTAGTAGTAAAACAGGAAGAAAATACACTGACTTTCGCTCCACGCGAAGGCGCTGTAGATGGTTGGGCCCAAGCGGGTACCACTCGTGCACTGTTGAACTCTATGGTTGTAGGTGTTACCGACGGCTTCACTAAAAAGCTTCAACTGGTAGGTGTTGGTTATCGTGCTGCTGTTAAAGGCAACGTGGTGAATTTAGCCTTAGGCTTTTCTCACCCGGTCGATCATCAACTGCCGGAAGGCATTACTGCAGAATGTCCGACCCAAACTGAAATCGTGCTGAAAGGCGCTGATAAGCAGGTAATCGGTCAGGTTGCTGCGGATTTACGTGCCTACCGTCGTCCTGAGCCTTATAAAGGCAAGGGTGTCCGTTACGCCGACGAAGTCGTGCGTACCAAAGAGGCTAAGAAGAAGTAAGGTAACACTATGGATAAGAAATCTGCTCGTATCCGTCGTGCGACCCGCGCACGCCGCAAGCTCAAAGAATTGGGTGCGACTCGTCTGGTGGTACATCGTACCCCGCGTCATATTTACGCACAGGTCATCGCACCAAACGGTTCTGAAGTCATAGTTGCTGCATCTACTGTAGAAAAAACTATTACTGAGCAACTGAAGTATACCGGCAACAAAGATGCTGCCACTGCTGTAGGTAAAGCTATCGCAGAACGCGCATTGGAAAAAGGGATCACGAAAGTATCCTTTGACCGTTCCGGTTTCCAATATCATGGTCGAGTCCAGGCACTGGCAGATGCTGCCCGTGAAGCTGGCCTTCAGTTCTAAGGAAGAGGTTTAAGATGGCTCACATCGAAAAACAAGCTGGCGAACTGCAGGAAAAGCTGATCGCGGTAAACCGCGTATCTAAAACCGTAAAAGGTGGCCGTATCTTCAGCTTTACCGCACTGACAGTAGTTGGTGATGGTAACGGTCGCGTTGGTTTTGGCTACGGCAAAGCACGCGAAGTTCCGGCAGCGATCCAGAAAGCGATGGAAAAAGCCCGTCGCAACATGTTGAATGTCGCGCTGAATAGCGGCACCCTGCAGCATCCTGTTAAAGGTGCTCATACGGGTTCCCGTGTGTTCATGCAGCCGGCTTCCGAAGGTACCGGTATCATCGCCGGTGGTGCAATGCGCGCCGTCCTGGAAGTTGCAGGGGTACATAACGTATTGGCTAAAGCTTATGGTTCTACAAACCCGATTAACGTGGTTCGTGCAACTATCGACGCTCTGGCAAATATGAAATCCCCACAAATGGTCGCTGCCAAGCGTGGTAAATCCGTTGAAGAAATTCTGGGGTAATTAACCATGGCAAAGACTATTAAAGTTACACAAACTCGCAGTTCTATTGGCCGCCTGCCTAAGCATAAAGCTACTCTGGTTGGTCTGGGTCTGCGTCGTATTGGTCACACCGTAGAGCGCGAGGATACTCCTGCTGTACGCGGTATGATCAACCTGGTTTCCTACATGGTTAAGGTTGAGGAGTAAGAGATGCGTTTAAATACTCTGTCTCCGGCTGATGGTGCCAAACAAGCGCCAAGGCGTGTAGGTCGTGGTATCGGTTCTGGCCTGGGTAAAACCGGTGGTCGTGGTCACAAAGGTCAGAACTCACGTTCTGGCGGTGGCGTACGTCGCGGTTTTGAAGGTGGTCAGATGCCTTTATATCGTCGTCTGCCGAAATTCGGCTTCACCTCCCGCAAAGCTATGATCACGGCAGAAGTTCGTCTGTCTGAACTGGCTCTGGTGGAAGGCGACGTGATCGACCTGAACGCGCTGAAAGCCGCTAACGTAGTTGGTATCCAGATCGAGTTCGCGAAAGTAATCCTTTCAGGCGAAGTTGGTCGTGCGGTAACTCTGCGTGGTTTGCGTGTCACCAAAGGCGCTCGTGTTGCTATCGAAGCTGCTGGCGGTAAAATTGAGGAATAAGTAGCAGATGGCTAAGCAACCGGGATTAGATTTTCAAAGTGCCAAGGGTGGACTAGGCGAACTGAAGCGCAGACTTTTGTTTGTTATCGGTGCGCTGATTGTTTTCCGTATCGGCTCTTTTATTCCGATCCCTGGTATTGATGCCACTGTACTTGCCAAATTGCTCGAGCAGCAAAGAGGCACTATCATTGAAATGTTTAACATGTTCTCTGGTGGTGCTCTCAGCCGTGCTTCAATCTTTGCTCTGGGGATCATGCCGTACATTTCGGCATCGATCATTATCCAGTTGTTAACGGTGGTTCATCCAGCGTTAGCGGAAATTAAGAAAGAAGGGGAGGCTGGCCGTCGTAAGATTAGCCAGTATACCCGCTACGGTACGCTGGTATTGGCAGTGTTTCAGTCTATCGGTATTGCTACCGGTTTGCCGAACATGCCTGGTATGCAAGGCCTGGTGTTGAATCCAGGCTTCGCATTCTACTTTACTGCAGTTGTGAGTCTGGTTACCGGGACAATGTTCCTGATGTGGCTGGGTGAGCAAATTACTGAACGAGGTATCGGTAACGGTATTTCGATCATTATTTTTGCCGGTATCGTAGCGGGTCTTCCGCCAGCAGTTGCCCATACTATCGAACAAGCTCGGCAAGGCGACCTGCACTTCCTCCTGTTGCTGTTGGTTGCAGTTTTAGTGTTTGCAGTGACTTTCTTTGTTGTGTTTGTAGAACGTGGTCAACGTCGTATCGTCGTTAACTACGCCAAGCGTCAACAAGGTCGTCGTGTCTATGCAGCACAGAGCACGCACTTACCGTTGAAAGTGAATATGGCCGGGGTTATCCCAGCAATCTTCGCTTCCAGCATCATTCTGTTCCCTGCCACGATTGCATCATGGTTCGGGGGTGGAACTGGTTGGAACTGGCTGACTACGATTTCGCTGTATTTGCAGCCTGGACAACCGCTTTATGTGTTACTCTATGCGACTGCAATCATCTTCTTCTGTTTCTTTTATACTGCGTTGGTGTTCAACCCGCGTGAGACAGCAGATAACCTGAAGAAGTCCGGTGCATTTGTACCAGGAATTCGTCCGGGAGAGCAAACGGCGAAGTACATCGATAAAGTAATGACTCGCTTAACCTTAATTGGTGCGATGTATATTACTTTCATCTGCCTTATCCCGGAGTTCATGCGTGACGCGATGAAAGTTCCATTCTACTTTGGTGGTACTTCACTACTAATCGTAGTCGTTGTCATTATGGACTTTATGGCTCAAGTGCAAACTCTGATGATGTCAAGTCAGTACGAGTCTGCATTGAAGAAAGCAAACCTGAAAGGCTATAACCGCTAATCTGGTGCGTTTGCGAAGTTACGGAGAGTAAAAATGAAAGTTCGTGCTTCCGTCAAGAAATTATGTCGTAACTGCAAAATTGTTAAGCGTAACGGTATCGTTCGCGTAATCTGCAGCGCAGAACCGAAGCATAAACAGCGTCAAGGCTGATTATCTCGCATATTTTTCTTGCAAAGTTGGGTTGAGCTGGCTAGATTAGCCAGCCAATCTTTTGTATGTAAGCAGCAATACTATTTGAGTATCCTGAAAACGGGCTTTTCAGAATGGTATTGCCGTATATAAATAGTAGGAGTGCATAGTGGCCCGTATAGCAGGCATTAACATTCCTGATCAGAAACATACCGTGATCGCATTAACTTCGATCTACGGCATCGGTAAAACCCGCTCACAGTCTATCTGTGCTGCATCCGGTATTGCTGAAAATGTTAAGATCAGTGAGCTGTCTGAAGAGCAAATCGAAAAACTGCGTGACGAAGTTGCCAAGTTCATTGTTGAAGGTGATCTGCGTCGTGAAGTCACCCTGAGCATCAAGCGTCTTATGGACCTTGGGACTTATCGTGGTTTGCGTCATCGTCGTGGTCTTCCAGTACGCGGTCAGCGTACCAAGACTAACGCACGTACCCGTAAGGGTCCGCGTAAACCGATCAAGAAATAATCGGGGTGATTGAATAAATGGCAAAGGCACCTGTTCGTACACGTAAACGTGTAAGAAAACAAGTCTCTGACGGCGTGGCTCATATCCATGCTTCTTTCAACAACACCATTGTTACCATTACCGATCGTCAGGGTAATGCTTTGGGTTGGGCAACAGCTGGTGGTTCCGGTTTCCGTGGTTCTCGTAAATCCACTCCGTTCGCAGCTCAGGTTGCAGCAGAGCGCTGCGCTGACGCAGTGAAAGAATACGGTATCAAGAATCTGGAAGTTATGGTTAAAGGACCTGGTCCTGGTCGTGAGTCTACTATCCGCGCATTAAACGCGGCTGGTTTCCGCATCACTAATATTACTGATGTGACTCCTATCCCTCATAACGGTTGTCGTCCGCCGAAAAAGCGCCGCGTATAACGCTGCTTTTTTAGGTTTGTTGGAGAGAGAAAATGGCAAGATATTTGGGTCCTAAGCTCAAGCTTAGCCGTCGTGAGGGCACAGATTTATTCCTTAAATCTGGCGTTCGCGCGATCGATACCAAGTGTAAAATTGAACAAGCTCCTGGTCAGCATGGTGCGCGTAAACCGCGTCTGTCTGACTACGGTGTACAGTTACGTGAAAAGCAAAAAGTTCGTCGTATTTACGGTGTTCTGGAGCGTCAGTTCCGTAACTATTACAAAGAAGCAGCACGCCTGAAAGGCAACACCGGTGCAAACCTGTTGCAACTGCTTGAAGGTCGTTTGGACAACGTTGTTTATCGTATGGGCTTCGGCGCTACTCGTGCGGAATCGCGCCAGTTAGTTAGCCACAAAGCTATCATGGTAAACGGTCGCGTTGTTAACATCGCTTCTTATCAGGTATCTCCGAATGACGTTGTCAGCATCCGCGAGAAAGCTAAAAAGCAATCTCGCGTGAAGGCCGCTTTGGAGTTGGCTGAACAGCGTGAAAAGCCGACTTGGCTTGAAGTTGATGCTGCTAAGATGGAAGGTGTGTTCAAGCGTATGCCTGAACGTACTGATCTGTCTTCCGACATTAACGAACACCTGATCGTCGAGCTTTACTCCAAGTAAAGCTTAGTACCAAAGAGAGGACACAATGCAGGGTTCTGTGACAGAGTTTCTAAAACCGCGCCTGGTAGATATCGAGCAAGTCAGTTCGACGCACGCCAAGGTGACCCTTGAGCCTTTAGAACGTGGCTTTGGCCATACTTTAGGCAACGCACTGCGCCGTATTCTGCTTTCATCCATGCCGGGTTGCGCGGTGACCGAGGTTGAGATTGATGGTGTACTGCATGAGTACAGCACCAAAGAAGGCGTACAGGAAGATATCCTGGAGATCCTGCTCAACCTGAAAGGGCTGGCGGTGAGAGTTCAAGGGAAAGATGAAGTTATTCTTACCCTGAATAAGTCTGGCATTGGCCCTGTGACTGCAGCCGACATTACCCATGATGGTGATGTCGAAATCGTCAAGCCGCAACATGTCATCTGCCACCTGACCGATGAGAACGCTGCTATCAGCATGCGTATCAAAGTTCAGCGCGGTCGTGGTTATGTGCCGGCGTCTGCCCGAATTCATTCGGAAGAAGATGAGCGCCCAATTGGTCGTCTGTTAGTAGACGCATGCTACAGCCCTGTAGAGCGAATTGCCTACAATGTTGAAGCAGCGCGTGTAGAACAGCGTACTGATTTGGACAAGCTGGTTATCGAAATGGAAACCAACGGTACGATCGATCCTGAAGAGGCGATCCGTCGTGCGGCGACCATTCTTGCTGAACAACTTGAAGCTTTCGTTGATTTACGTGATGTACGTCAACCGGAAGTCAAAGAAGAGAAGCCGGAATTCGATCCAATCCTGCTGCGCCCTGTTGACGATCTGGAATTGACTGTCCGCTCTGCTAACTGCCTTAAGGCAGAAGCAATCCACTACATCGGTGATCTGGTACAGCGTACCGAGGTTGAGTTACTTAAAACACCTAACCTGGGTAAAAAATCTCTTACTGAGATCAAAGACGTACTTGCGTCCCGTGGTTTGTCTCTGGGCATGCGCCTGGAAAACTGGCCACCAGCAAGTATTGCTGACGAGTAACCGGATCACAGGTTAAGGTTTTACTGAGAAGGATAAGGTCATGCGCCATCGTAAGAGTGGTCGTCAACTGAACCGTAACAGCAGCCACCGACAGGCTATGTTCCGTAACATGGCCGGCTCTTTGGTTCGTCATGAGATCATCAAGACGACCCTGCCGAAAGCGAAAGAGCTGCGTCGCGTTGTTGAGCCGCTGATTACTCTTGCCAAGACCGACAACGTTGCAAATCGTCGTCTGGCATTCGCCCGTACTCGTGATAACGAGATCGTGGCAAAACTGTTTAATGAACTGGGCCCGCGTTTCGCGAGCCGTGCCGGTGGTTACACTCGCATTCTGAAGTGTGGTTTCCGTGCAGGCGACAATGCGCCGATGGCTTACATCGAGCTCGTTGATCGTGCAGAGTCACAAGCAGAAGTAGCAACTGCTGAATAATCTGTAGATGCATGAAAAAGCCGGGCTCTGCCCGGTTTTTTTACGTCTAAATTTTGATGCTTTAAATTTCGTTACCTCCGGCACCATTCATCCTGAATTTCTCTTTTATCCGCGCTATGCTGCCTTAACGTTGTGAAGCTAACCGTTTGGCTGAGGCAAAATCATGTTTCTTATTGACCAGTGGGTTGAAAAACACATTAAAGAGGCCCGGGAAAATGGTGAGTTTGATAATCTTCCGGGAGCTGGCAGACCTCTTATACTCGATGATGACAGCGGCATTCCTGAAGAGCTAAGAACCGCTTATCGTATTCTTAAAAACGCAGGTTATTTGCCTCCTGAGTTGCAGGACCGAAAAGAAGCGATCGAATTAGATCATATACTTAATGTTTTAACGCGGGATGATCCTCAGTTTTCAGCTGTTGAAAAGCGTCTCAAAATTCTTCAGTTGCGTTTGCAGCAAGCGGGAATGAATATCGATTTTCTTCATGGGCGCTACAAAGATGCGCTGAAGGATAAGTTTAGAGGTGAGTGAATATGTATAAAATTGGTGAGCTAGCTGCTTTGGCAGGGGTCTCTACGGATACTGTTCGTTATTATGAAAAACAGGAAATGATGGCGGCGGGTTTACGGACTACCTCCGGTTATCGTCAATATGATGAAAACGACTTACAACGGTTGCGTTTCATTCGGTATGCAAAATCTACCGGGTTTACGCTTGAAGCAATTAAAGAACTGCTTTCTATTCGGGTCGATCCTATTCATCACACATGTCAGGAATCTAAGTCTATTGTTGATGAGCGTCTGGCTGAGGTTGAGCTCAAATTACAAGAGCTCACCCGGATGCGTGAATCTTTGAAAAGATTGAGTGCCGCCTGCTGTGGTTCTGCGCATACCAGTGAGAGTTGTTCAATATTAGAAGCGCTTGAAGATGGGGCAGGAAAAGTGATCTAATCTGCTCAAGCATTTTGAAAAGAGCTACCGGTTGGAAATTAAACGCAGTATTATGCGCTGGCAATTTAGCCATGTTGCATTTCTAAAAAACGAGGGAGTTATGACTCAGTATAAGCACCAAAAAGGGACCATTCAGGATAATGCCTTGCAGGCTCTTCTTCATGATCCACTGTTTAAGCAGCGCATTGAAAAGAATCTAAAGGGTAAGGGAAGTTATCGTAGAAAAGAAAAAAATGGAAAAGGGAATTATATGGAGGGCAGTGTTGAGCGTTTAATCGAATATTCAACACTGCCCTTCTAAAACTTAAAGCAACAGCAACTTTCTTCTTCGTTACAATCTCGGTGTTTGCTGCTCTTTAAGCAGATCACGAATTTCTGCCAGCAAAGTTTCTTCCGCAGTCGGTTTCGGTGGTGCCGCAGGAACATCTTCCTGTTTACGGCGCATTTTGTTCATCAAAGTGATTGCGCAGAAGATTGCCAAAGCAACAATGACGAAATCAAAAATATTTTGGATAAACACACCGTAATGCATTACGACTGCCGGTACCGTTCCTTGTGCGTCTCTGAGTACAAAAGCGAATTGCTTGAAATCGACTCCACCAATGAGTAAACCCAGCGGTGGCATAATAATATCAGCAACAAATGATGACACTATCTTGCCGAAGGCTGCACCAATGATTACACCGACGGCAAGGTCGACCACGTTGCCACGCATGGCAAATTCACGAAACTCTTTCATAAAACTCATAAAATACTCCTTGGCAAATTCATCAAATGTGTCCAACCAAGTAAAGACCATTTGTCGCGTCTTCGCTACAAAAGTTCTCTACTGAATCCTGCTTAACGCCATATATTTTCGGCAATTCATCAATTTATAAGAAGAACGGGCTAGGTTGGAACAAACGTTCCACATCCCTGACAAATTTCTTATCTGTAATGAACATCACCACATGATCACCTTGTTGGATTCTGCTATTTCCATTAGCAATGATGACGTCATTCCCACGGACGATCGCGCCGATAGTCGTACCTGGCGGCAATTTAATTTGCTCTACCGTACGACCAACAACTTTAGAGGTGGTCTCATCGCCATGTGCAATCGCCTCAATAGCTTCGGCTACACCACGGCGTAATGACGAAACGCTGACGATATCTGCTTTTCTGACGTGCCCAAGCAGTGCCGAAATCGTCGCTTGCTGAGGTGAAATCGCAATATCAATCACGCTGCCTTGTACCAAATCCACGTACGCACTGCGCTGAATGAGAACCATCGCTTTTTTGGCGCCCATACGTTTTGCAAGCATCGCCGACATGATGTTTGCTTCATCATCATTAGTAATCGCAATAAACACATCAACTTGTTCGATATGTTCTTCTGCTAACAATTCCTGATCAGAGGCATCGCCGTAGAAAACAATCGTGTCTTGCAGCAACTCGGCCAGTTCAGCTGCCCGCTGCTGATCGCGTTCTATCAGTTTTACGCTGTAATTCTTCTCAAGCTTTTGTGCCAGGCCAGCACCCACATTACCGCCACCGACAATCATGATCCGCTTATATGGTTTTTCCAGCCGTTGAAGTTCGCTCATAACCGCACGGATGTGCTGAGAGGCGGCAACAAAGAACACTTCATCACCTGCTTCAATAATGGTTGAACCCTGCGGACGAATCGGGCGGTCCTGGCGGAAAATGGCCGCAACGCGAGTTTCGATGTGCGGCATGTGTTCACGCATTGAAGAGAGTGCATTACCTACCAGCGGACCGCCATAATAGGCTTTGACTGCGGCAATGCTCACTTTCCCTTCTGCAAAGTTCACAACCTGTAATGCACCCGGATATTCGATTAATTTGTAGATGTAATCGGTAACTAGTTGCTCAGGCGAAATCAGATGGTCAATCGGCACAGCTTCAGGATGGAAAAGCTTTTCGGATTCACGGATATATTCCGTGGAGCGAATGCGTGCGATGCGGTTTGGGGTATTGAAAAGCGAATACGCAATCTGACATGCCACCATGTTGGTTTCGTCCGAATTAGTCACCGCCACCAACATATCGGCATCTTCAGCTCCGGCTTCGCGGAGTACGCGTGGGTGAGAGCCATGTCCCTGCACAACGCGCAGGTCAAATTTGTCCTGAAGCTGACGTAACCGGACGGTGTTGGTATCGACAACGGTAATGTCATTGTTTTCACCCACCAGATTTTCAGCGAGTGTTCCACCAACCTGTCCGGCACCGAGAATTATTATTTTCATATGACTCTCTGCTTGGCTTCGAAGATTTCAGCCTGAATAAGTAGCATTAATAGTAAACAATCAGCTTTTGATCAGTTTAGCGTAATAGAAGCCATCGCCGTCATCGGCGTGTGGAAGGTTTTGTCTGCCTGGGTTTTCCCTCGTGCCGGTCTCAACTAGCGTCGCATCCGGGTGAGATTTAAGAAATTCCACTATTTGCAGGCAATTTTCTTCGGGCAAAACTGAGCATGTTGCGTAAACCATTACACCCTTGCTTTTAAGGCGTGGCCAGACGGCTTCCAGGATCTCTTTTTGCAAGCCTGCCAGCTCAGTAATATCGCTGTCTCTGCGTAGCCACTTTATGTCGGGATGCCGGCGGATAACGCCGGTCGCCGAGCACGGTGCATCCAGCAGAATGCGGTCAAAGATACGCTCGCCAGCCCAGGCCTGTGGCTCACGTCCATCGCCTTGTTTCACTTCCGCATTAAGTTTTAAACGCTGCAGATTCTCATGAACACGCTTCAGACGTTGTTCATCCACGTCCACAGCCAGCACATGAGATTTAGGCGCGGCCTCCAGTATGTGGGTCGTTTTACCGCCAGGCGCGCAGCACAAATCGAGGATCATATCGCCATCCTGTGGATCCAGCAGATCAACGCTGCCTTGTGCAGAAGCGTCCTGAACCGTCACCCATCCTTCTGAAAATCCTGGGAGCAGACTGACCTGACAAGGCGTGATCAGACACAGTGCATCGGAATATTCAGGATGTGGAACGGCTTCAATCTGCGCTTCATTCAACAGTCGAAGATAATCGTCGCGGGTATTGTGCATGCGGTTTACGCGTAGCCACATAGGCGGCCTTTGATTATTCGCATCAATAATGCTTTCCCAGGCGTCGGGGTAGGCTTTCTTAAGACGATTAAGAAGCCAGCTCGGATGGAGATAGCGGCTGTCATTATTGGCCATACGTTGCAGCAATTCTTCCTGCTGACGCTGGAACTGGCGGAGAACGCCGTTGATCAGACCTTTTAGCTGAGGGCGCTTTAGTGCCACAGCACCATCAACAGTTTCAGCTAACACTGCGTGAGCGGGAATACGCGTATGAATTAGCTGATACAGGCCAACCATCAGTAAGTAATGCAGTGTCCGTTGCTTTCCCGTCAACGGTTTTGCCATGAGTTGTTGCAGGCACCATTCGAGCTGAGGCAATACCCTCAGAGTGCCGAAACATAATTCCTGCAATAATCCGCGATCTTTTTCTGAAATATTTTTCTGCAAACCGGGAAGGACCGTCGACAATGACAGGCCTTTATCTAAAACCTGACTGATGGCTTGAGCTGCAATACTACGAAGATTATAGGCTGTTTTCATTGTTCAAATGGCTGAATGGATCAGCATTATCAGAAAGGTAAGGCCCGACGAAATATCGGGCGTAGTCGGAAGAGTCAGGCTAAACGAGAGCCTTCGATAAACCATTCACGACGAGAGTTCAGCAAGTCCTGTGCGGACATTGCTTTTTTACCTGAAGGTTGCAACTGGGTGATATTCAGGATGCCGTCAGACGTAGCAACCTGGATCCCCTTTTTATCTGCAGAAACAATGGTGCCGGGCAGGGTGCTATGGCTTGCAGGCAAACTTTCAGCTGACCAGACTTTTACGGGCTGCTCGTCAATCATAAAGAAACTGACAGGCCACGGATTAAATGCACGTATACAACGTTCCAGCTGGTCTGCGGAAAGCGTCCAGTCTAAGCGTGCTTCCTCTTTGCTCAGCTTTTCAGCGTACGTAACGAGTTCTTCGTTCTGAACTTCTGGTTGAGCCGTGCCGTTCGCCAGCTGCCCGAGCGTTTCAAGCATACCTTCCGGGCCGAGCTCAGCCAGTTTGTTGTACAGGGATGCACTGGTATCTTCCGGAAGAATGTCACATTCCACTTTATGCAGCATGTCGCCGGTATCCAGACCCACATCCATCTGCATGATAGTGATACCGGTTTTAGCATCGCCAGCCCACAAGGAACGCTGAATCGGCGCGGCACCACGCCAGCGTGGCAACAGGGAACCGTGCACGTTAATGCAGCCCAGTTTAGGCATATCCAGCACAGCTTTAGGGAGAATCAGGCCATAAGCCACGACCACCATCACATCAGCTTCCAAATCGGACACCAGTGACTGGTTTTCTTCAGGGCGCAAAGATTTCGGCTGAAACACGGGAATATCATGAGCAAGTGCCAGCGTTTTTACCGGGCTTGCAGTCAGCTTATTACCACGGCCGGCCGGGCGGTCGGGTTGGGTAAATACACCCACAACCTGATGTTCTGATGACAAAAGCGCGTCAAGATGACGCGCTGCGAAGTCTGGGGTACCGGCAAATATAATCCGCAAAGCAGTGTCCTGTGTTACTCGAATATTAGTCAGCCCGCGCGTTCAGCTTGGCCATTTTTTCCATCTTCTGGCGAATACGCTGACGTTTCAGTGGTGACAAGTAATCCACGAATAATTTACCCACCAGATGATCCATTTCATGCTGGATGCAAATCGCCAGTAAGTCATCAGCTTCCAGCTCGAAGGTTTTACCCTCCCGATCCAGAGCGCGGACTTTAACTTTCTCAGCGCGCGGCACCAGCGCACGTTGATCAGGGATCGACAGGCAGCCTTCTTCAATACCGGTTTCGCCGCTTTTTTCCAGCAGCTCAGGATTGATGAGAACGAGGCGTTCGTCGCGATTTTCAGAGACATCAATAACGATAATACGTTGATGAATGTCTACCTGAGTCGCAGCCAGGCCAATGCCTTCTTCTGCATACATGGTTTCAAACATATCATCCACGATCTGCTGAATTTCGGCGTTAACTTCTTTGACCGGTTTTGCAGTAATGCGAAGCCGCTCGTCTGGGAAATGTAATATCTGTAATACGGACATATTTTTCTGGATCTTTATTCAATTGATTGAAGATATATAGACTCTATTCTAGACATTTCCTGCTCCGATTGACAGCATCCTCTGCCAATTGAATCCTTCGTCGAAAGGCATTGAACAGAGGCAGGATAATGACATTACAGGAAGTATGGATACGTTTATCAGCCGTCAGGCGCCTTGATGCTGCCCATGCCGAAGGCATAATTCGGGCACTCTTCTGCCAGGGGCATTATGGCCCTTCTGAATTATTCTCGTGCGGCCTTACCGCGGAGCAAATAGAAGATTTCAGGAATATCAATCAGCAATGGCTATCCGCGTCACTAAACTGGCTGGAAGGGGATAGCCGATATCTTGTCACATTTGGCTGTGCGCTCTACCCGCCTTTGTTAGCGCAGATTCCGTCTCCGCCATTGATTTTGTTCGTCGAAGGTAATCCGGATTTGCTGTTATCTCCTCAAATAGCAATGGTGGGAAGCCGTCACTACTCCCATTACGGTGAACAATATGCACAGGTTTTTGCCGGCGGGCTGGTAAGCAGCGGTTTTACCGTGACGAGCGGGCTTGCGATGGGAATTGATGGAATTAGTCATAAAGCAACATTACAGGCACAGGGAAAAACTATCGCCGTTCTTGGCAGCGGGCTGATGAAGCGTTATCCATCTCGTCATTTGATGTTAGCCGACAGTATTCTTGAGCAAGGCGGGACCCTGGTTTCTGAGCATCTGGTGACTGCGCCGCCACTTGCGGCCAACTTTCCGCGCCGGAACCGCATTATCAGTGGTCTCAGCGCGGGTGTTCTGGTTGTGGAAGCAACGTTGCGCAGCGGGTCGTTGATCACAGCCCGTTATGCACTTGAACAGGGCCGAGAAGTTTTTGCTTTGCCCGGCCCACTAGGCAGCCCGACGTCAGAAGGAACTCACTGGCTTATCCAACAGGGCGCTTACCTGGTTACTGAGCCTAATGATATTGCCGAGCATATTGGAAGCGGCTTAACCTGGTTTCCGACTCTGCGAATCCCCGAACTGTCAAAAGCACCCCGAGATAAGCCACCAAAGGCGTCAGAGGCGATTATTTGTGCACAAGAATGCGAAGTTGAATTGCCATTTGCTGATGTGTTGGCTAACGTAGAATATGAGGTGACATCTGTTGACGTCGTCGCCGAACGTGCCGGCCAACCTGTGCCAGAAGTGGTAGGTAAACTACTCGAGCTGGAGTTAGCAGGATGGATCGCAGCTGTATCCGGCGGCTATGTCCGAATTAAGAGGGCAAGCCATGTTCGACGTACTAATGTACTTATTTGAAACTTACATTCACAACGAAGCGGAGATGAATGTTGACGAGGATAGGTTAACGGATGACTTGACCGAGGCTGGTTTTCACCGGGCCGATATTCACAATGCGCTGAATTGGCTTGAAAAACTTGCGGATATGCAAGAGGGTGGAACCCCATCTTATATGCTGGATTCAGATCCTTCAGCATTACGTGTTTACACCGACGAGGAAACGAGCCGTTTAGATAGCAGTTGTCGTGGCTTTTTGTTGTTCCTGGAACAGATAAAGGTTTTAAACTTCGATACCCGTGAAATGGTAATCGATCGTGTTATGGCTCTGGACACTGAAGAATTCGATCTTGAGGATCTTAAGTGGGTGGTGCTGATGGTTCTTTTTAATATTCCCGGATATGAAAGTGCATATCAGCAAATGGAAGAGCTGTTATTTGAAGTTAATGAAGGTTATCTGCATTAAGAGATAACAGGTAAAACGTAACATATGACAAAAGCAGCACTTTTTGCTGAAAAGCAAAATGAATCCTGTCCGGAATGCGGGGCCGATCTGGTGATCCGTAGTGGTCGCCACGGCCCTTTTCTCAGCTGTTCATCCTATCCACAGTGCGAATATATCCGCCCCCTGAAATCACAGGCCGACGGACATATTGTGAAAATCCTGGACGGGCAGTTATGTCCCAAATGCAGCGCCACGCTGGTGCTTCGCCAGGGACGTTATGGGATGTTTATCGGGTGCAGCGAGTATCCGGAATGCGACCATATTGAAGTCATCGATAAACCCGAAGAAACCAGCCTCAGTTGTCCGCAATGCGGCAAAGGACATCTGCTGCAGCGTAAGTCTCGCTTTGGTAAGGTTTTTCACGCCTGCGACCGCTACCCGGACTGCCAGTTTGCCATCAATAATAAGCCCGTTGCCGGCGAGTGCGTGCACTGCCAATATCCTTTATTGATGGAAAAGAAAACGGCGCAGGGTATAAAACTATTTTGTGCCAGTAAACTGTGCGGCAAAGCCGTAGAAATAAAAGATAACGAAGAAAATGAATAAAGAAGCAGAAAACTCACTTGCAAAGGTACTTGAAGCATTACATCAACAGCAGGTTATCGCTTATCCGACTGAGGCCGTATTCGGGTTAGGCTGTGATCCTGACAGCGAGCAGGCGGTTGAGTCTCTTTTGGCTCTTAAAAAACGTCCTAAAGATAAAGGGCTGATTTTAATCGCCGATAACTATCAGCAACTTCTCCCTTATATTGATGATTCATCATTAACCCATCAGCAACTCGAACATATCTTGTCGTTTTGGCCTGGACCGGTGACCTGGGTGATGCCTGCAAAACCCTCTACGCCTGACTGGCTGACAGGGCGCTTCTCGTCGCTGGCGGTCCGCGTAACCGATCATCCGCGGGTTAAAGAACTCTGCCAGCAGTTTGGAAAACCGTTGGTTTCTACCAGCGCGAATCTGAATGGTCAGGAACCTTGCCGATTGGCTGATGAAGTCCGTCTCCAGTTTGGTGAGGATTTCCCAGTGCTCAACGGCCAGGTGGGTGGAAGAGAAAACCCATCTGAAATCAGGGATGCCCTCACCGGCGATCTCATTCGTCAAGGCTAAGGAACGAAAGTCATGCCATCTTTCGCGGTATTCGGTAATCCAATCAGTCACAGCAAATCCCCCCGTATTCATGCATTGTTTGCCAGCCAGACAGGGCTTGAACACAGTTATGGAACGATGCTGGCGCCAAATGAAGATTTTGAAGAAACGCTGCGATCCTTTTTTGAAAAGGGAGCCAAGGGGGCAAACATTACTGTGCCTTTCAAAGAGCGGGCATTTGCTGAGTCAGATGAACTGACTGACCGTGCGGCGATGTCTGGCGCTGTAAATACTCTCAAAAAACTTGAAGACGGAAGATTGCTCGGGGATAACACCGACGGAATAGGAATGTTGAGCGATCTGGAACGTCTGGCGCTTATTCAGCCCGACGATCGGGTATTGCTGATAGGCGCTGGCGGAGCTGCACGTGGAGTGATCCTTCCGCTTTTATCCTACGGATGCTCCGTTGTCGTTACCAACCGTACTTTTGAACGTGCACAACATCTCAGTCATATATTCGAGAGCAAAGGTGAGATCCGGGCTCTTGCGTTCAGCGATCTGGCCGGCGAGAAATTCGATCTGATTATCAATGCGACGGCATCAGGTATTAATGGTGAAATCCCGGCAATCTCTGAACAGGTTTTCACTGCACAGACGCGCGTTTACGATATGTATTATCAGGCCGGTCTTACACCTTTTCTTTGCTGGGCCAAAGGCAACGGTGTGACGCATTATGCTGATGGTTTGGGAATGCTGGTGGGGCAGGCCGCTCATGCTTTCTATTTATGGCACGGTGTTATGCCAGAAATAGAGCCCGTGCTGGCGCAGTTAAAACAAGATTTACTGGGCTAACTGAAAGAGCCTGAACAGCCTTGTTGAATACGTTGTCCAGGCTCATTAACTATTTACTCGCCAGATAGACATCTTTCCATGTGACATAGTTATTTGAAGAGTAGGTCAGCCCCGCAAGTTCATCGGCGCTCAGTTCGCGGATCTGCTTAACCGGGCTTCCTAAATAGAGATAGCCGCTTTCGAGCCGCTTTCCTGGGGGAACCAAACTTCCTGCGCCAATCATTACATCATCTTCTATGATCGCTCCATCCAGCAGTATGGATCCCATTCCTACCAGAACCCGGCTTCCGATCGTACAACCATGCAGCATTGCTTTATGCCCGACCGTGACGTCTTCGCCAATAATAAGAGGGTGCCCTTCAGGATTCTGGCGGGACTGATGAGTCACATGCAGCACGCTGCCATCCTGCACATTCGATCTGCAACCTACCGACACACTATTTACATCACCGCGTATGACAACCAGCGGCCAGATACTGACATCATCCGCGAGATCGACATCCCCGATAACAACACTGGAAGGATCCACCATCACCCTTTCGCCCAATGTTGGCGTTAATCCCTGATAAGGGCGCAAAGCCTGAGACATAGGTAAGTACCTCATAATTGAGTTTTAACCTTGGCAATATAGTCCTGGCTGCGGGAAATACCAATTCAGAGGCGATAAGAACGGTGACAAAACCAGCGGATCGGACGAGATCACGGCGAAAGGGTCGAAAAATATGCAGTCGATCCTTTTATTCAAAAAAAGGCTTGTGCAAAAAATTCGGATCCCTATAATGCCGCTCCATCGACAGGGAACAACGTGAACAACATCACGAAGTGACCGGGTCGGAAAGGTTAAAAACAGCGGCAACCGGATGAAA
>NZ_JANUEX010000016.1:0-7590 GCF_024808755.1 Rahnella sp. BIGb0603
AAAACCCAGCTACAGGGCGTCGACTTGCAGAACTTCCTCGAGAATCTCAAAACCATCGACCTTTACGATCCACAGTACGCAGCCGGCGATGACCCTAATGTAGGAAGCCAACCGTGGGACGATGCGGTCGAGCGGAATAAACTACTCAATGGCTGGGGAATGACCGACCAGGAGTGGTCAGATATGAACGCGGCGATCCCCTACACCGGTGATGACAGAGAACGCGCCAAAGCCATCTTTCAGTACCGAAAAAACAAAGCTGAAATGGCTGTTCGTCAGCAGGTAGCAACCAATAATTTTAAACAAAATCTCACAGACCAAACCAAACAGGTTCAAGGCTTAAATGACGATCTGCAAAACCTTGGTGACAACGACCAGTTGAAAACTATGCAGCTTCTTGCCCGGCAGAATCAGGTCATGCTTGAACAAAATCTGAATCAACAGGCGCAGACCAATACCGATTTCAGCATGTCGAATCAGCTTGCTAACGACTATTTCAATAAAATGGCCAGAACCCGGGCTTTGAAAGAGCAACGTATGGCTGAGGCTTTTGAGGGTAAAAACTGATGAAATTTATTACTGGTGCTATAGCCGTATTCCTTATTGTCCTGTCGGCTAACGTCGGCGCTGCTGAACGGCATGTAGACCCTATCCAAAATGCGGTAGACGAACGTCACCAAAAAATGGTGCCCGAGTTAATGAAGACCTGCGATGCAAAAAATACGGGAGCATGCAAAGACGAAGCGCGCATGAAAGCAGAGCAAGCAGTGCCGTCACGAGGGACAAAAAATTACTGCCAGCAGGCATATGGAAAACTGTCCCCGGGACAAAAAAAACAGAAATTACGGGATCTGATCGTGCTTTATGACGAGCTTGATGGGCAGTCAAAAGCCACTCGGTGGGCGGGTAAAATCACGCAATTCGACGTGGATTATGAGATCTCCTGGCTTATGGGAAAGCTGGGAGAAAGCGGTGGCGATATTACCGCAGCAAGGCTGTATTTTGGTTTGCCGGTTGGTAACTGAAAGCGAAATCAGAATGACGGCCGCGTGAGTGGCCGTTTTTTTTGCACAAAATAAACAGCGACGGTTTGCGATACCCGTTCAGGGTGATCGTGCCGTTGGGGGAGCCACAAACGACGGAACGCCCCAGCGTTCCGAGTCCGCCTACGGACGATTCGTGCAGTGGGGGCAACGCCCCCCCGTCTAAGCCGAAGGCGCCTGACCCACACCTTAAAGGCTTGTGAGTGAAACGAGCTGCCGTCTTAAGGGGTGGGTCAGGCGTCGAAGACGTCGGACGGGGCTGGGTGAATCTGAGGCCGCAGCGGCGTTCAGCCGCGAAGGTCTTAGAGAGGGTGTAACCCTCAAGGGTCTGATTTTCGTCCAGAAAATTAGTCCCTCATGCCCTTGTGTGTGTTTTGGTTAAGACCAAAACACACATCTCCCCCTCTATGTTGCCCCCTATTTTACCCACTATGTGAAAAAAGAGGCCGCCATAGGGGGTAAAATAGGGGGGTGAGGCTCAATAATTAGCCTAAATTTACGCGGCGTAAACTTTCAGATATCCGGCGACGCCAATCTGAAAATCTGAGTATCCATGATCCCCTTACCATCGTTTCCAAAACGCCCAACGCAATTTTTTTGCCACGGTTTCGGGAACTACGTCAGGTTTGTGTTCAAGACGTAACATCATGCCTTTCAGTTCAGCCACCTCCTGACGCAATGACCTGATCTCAGCAAGCAATACATCATTATTACCTGTGCCAGAAGGCTGTGCCACAGTGTGCCGCTCACGCGTGCCATCGTCAGATAGCGGACCATAGACACGCATAAGTTCACTGGTATCAATTTCACGATGCCCGTTATCGTTGGTACGCCAAGACAAGCGGCCTGCCGCCATATCACGGTAAAGTGTACGGCGGCTTTTACGCGCCAGTTTCTGTGCCTGTGACACACTGTGCCAAGCCATAAAACACCCCTATATAAAGTGGCACACAAGGATAAGAAAGGAGTGTAACGCGAACACATTGAGAGTGGGCGATATTCCGCTTCCTCGCGTTGACAGACTTCGCTAGTCAACACTGCGGCGAGCGGTGCGGTTCGAGGGAAAAAATGAGTGTGAAGAAAAATCATGGGATAACACTAGAGAGAAGACGGTATGGGAAAAGACGGAGATGGCGCAGCCCACCGGGCTGTTTTTTCATAGGCTTCGCCCTCCTGACGAGCTTCACAGAAATCTTGCGATAACCGGCGCTCAAATCAGAAGTGGCGAAACCTGACAGGACTTAAAGATGCCAGACGTTTCCGTACCGGCGACTCCCTCGTGCGCTCTCCTGTTCCCACCATGAGGTTTACCCGTTGCAGACCGCCGTAAGGTGGCGTTTTCTCATTCCTACCCGTGCAACTGGGTTCCTGTTAGGTGGTTCGCTCCAAGCTGGACTATCTGCACGAACTCCCCGTTTAGTCCGACTACCGCGCCGTATCAGGTAACACACTCTTGAGTCCAACCCTGACAGACACGACGAATCGCCATTGGCGGTAGCCATTGGTAACGGGTGTACAAGATTACTGATGCAGAGTTCTTGAAGTTGAGGCCGAATTACGGCTAAACTGAAAGGACGAATTAGGTTTCAGTGGTCTTGTACACCCTGTTACCGCGGTTCAAAGTGTTTGCTGACACTACGAACCTTCGGAAAAACCGCCTTGCTGGGCGGTTTTTTCGTTTCTGGGCAAGAGATTACGCTCAGATGAAAAGGATCTCAAGAAGATCCTCGTTTCCCATGCTGTAGCAAATGCCGATATAAGCTCTACATTTTTGGCAAGCACATGCTCCGTTATGAACTGAAATCAGAAAAACAACAAATTAGAACAAGTACTTTAAAATCAACATGTTGATGAAATTATCTTTTTTTACGGCTGCATTAGCATACATTTTAAAGAGATGACTTTTACATCACAACTCAAACCCTTAGTTGTAATATATATAACATTACCACATTTGATTTCATATAGTTAATGTACATTTCTGTACTGATGGTGCTCCATGTAGTCATAAGTCTTCATTTAGATATCTGCATTGATGTTGTACTGAATTACGGGGTTGGCTTTGTTATAGTAACTATGTCGTAGCGACTGACCGGATGAGATTGAGCGCTACCCAGCAGGAAAAGTGAGACTCCTGTGTTCGCGCAAGGCGAACCCAAGCGAAAGCTAGTGGTGTCCGGAACGATTATCAAGAAAAAGAAAAGGCACCCTTGTGGTGCTTTTTTTCTATCTCTTCGTCGCAAGCTTCTTGCCACAAAAAACCATACCGCATAGGGCAACAAAGCCTACTCTTCCCAAAAGGTTCGGCGGGCCATATCCTTTTTCTTCATGGTAAGCACTCTCAATAACAATATTTAAATCCTGTAAGTGTCGCTCTGAAGCCGGAGATTTTCTTATCTCGAAAAACAAATGATATGGTCCAGCTGGGTCATCAATTGTCACTGTGTAAGCCCAGTTTCTCCTGGCGAAGGTCTGGTAAACCTTCTCCTGAGGATTAATTAATCGTTTAATGATGTCCGGGAGACTCAAAGACAACCGATATCTTATCGGGCAAAATGTTCTCTTATTTCCACTATGATCCTCAATAGCAGGCTCACCGGCTGGATGAGAGAAAGAGTCATAACCTCTTGTGAAACAATGGTTAGTAAATCTCACGTGCACTCTTAAACTTTTCCTCGCCATGTCACTATTAACTATCATGACGAAGGGATCTAGATGCTCAAAGTCGTAAGCATTCCCAGAAATTTCTAACGCTGGAAAATAACTAGCCATAAATCACTCCCATTTAGCACCTACCTCCTGCATACGGCCTGCTAAGGCGTTGTAACGCTCATCTTTTTCCTTTCCCTCATAGAGATTTTTTATTACAGATAAAGGATTGAGCAAAATCACATATTGAAACTCACCTGAGGTCCCCGGCTTTGTTGTTATGAAGCCTAGCTCTCTTATCTTCTTCATCCTTCCTGTCCAAGTCGTCACTGCTCTTTGGCCACTAAATCCTGCCTCATATGCGATTCCTTCTTTATCTCTAATTTCAACAAACCCTTCGTCGAACACTCGACACCAAAGAGCAAGGTAAGTTTGAGATAAAGGAGAGCCAGTCCCTCCAAGAAAATCTAATATCCGGTTAACGTAAGTTAGAGTTCTGGGTACTGTAGTAAAACCATCATGGTCATGGCGATTCCATATATTTAGGTTGTCAAGTTCCCCCGCCCACAAGTCCTCAAGTAAGTTTTTCCTTTTTGTGGCTATTGTCCTTCTTCCGGCCTTCTTAGCTCTTCCTGACACTACATTTTCCTCTAGCAGTAACTCTTTAGATTTTTCAGACACTCTATTTACCTCCAGTAGTAATTTGATGATTCAATATTATATTAATATCCTTTTAAATCAATGAGTTATATCATGGTTTATGCTTGGCTGTGATGTTGTACATCTACATATAGAGTGTTCATAAAGAAAAATTAATTACAACTAAATAGTTGAGATGTAATAAACAAAACATGCACACCTATAAAAACAATAAGTTACGCACCATTGCTGTACTCGCTGTGCTGAATGTGCTGAATTGTGCTGAATGTGCTCGTTGTGCTGAATGGGATGAAAGGGGCAGATAAATCAAAATTAGAGAAAAATAATTGAAGTGGTCATAGGCCACTGCGCCTACAACTGAGCATTACATCTCATCCATCACGACTTCGCCCCCCCTCTCTGTAGGCGTAAAATGGACTTTGCTATTACGACCGTAACTAGTTCCGAATTAATCCACTGAGGAAGTCAAAATGGGCATAAACGTCATTCATGCTGTTCTGGATGCCTTAAACAGCTCGGAGTCGCACATCGGATATGCATCATGGTTTGGTGCTCCCGATCTTTTCTCCATGCTGATGTTTTTCTTTGCCGCGCTTATGGCAACCATTCATCTCATGCCGCTAGGCAAAAAAATCTGATTCCAAGCTGCCCAGAGGGCGGCTTTTTTGTATAAGCCCTATACTCGCATTTACCATAACATCCCTTCTCTGCACCGCCTCAACGGCCCTCTGCGCGTTTTGATGTCCAACACGCTGTTTTTGTCCACCTTACCCCCTGAAAACCGCCCTGAATGGTACTGATAACTTTTGAGCCGGTGAATAGCTATGCACGTAAACCGGCGGCGGAGATTTTAGCCGCTAAAATTTAGCGAACAGGCCAAAATCCCATTTTTTATGACGCGGTTTCAAAATAATAAAAGCCGCTTATGCGGCTTTTATTTAAGATTTAACTCTATGTTATCCGGCGTTTTTATCGGAGCCTTCCGCATCATTTGCAACGCGCTTAATCATATTGAAAACTCCGTCTTCCCCGTACTCCCTAACCAACCTTCTCAGATCCCTCTGCGCCTGGCTCTCCTTTTTAGCCACGGCATTTTCATGACATTGGCTGAAAACGGTCAGCGGGTCTTTTTTCAGCCTTTCCTGATCTTCTTTCGTGATAAAGAAAAGGGATTGCTGAGTTTTATTACCCACGTCTGATTCAGTTTCAACCTTACGACTTGAGATAGGGAAAGAGTGCTTTTTCTCTAAGGAATGGACGACTGCAGATGCACGATTTACACAACAATCAGCAGGGATTGTATATCCGGAGGTGGTTAACGATTTGCTGTCGAGTAGCAATGCAGCGAGAACGCATGACTCGGTTCGGGTGAGGGAGTTAATGACATCAACCGCGTCGGGATGGGGATGAAAAAAAGCGATCAGCTCGTCATGCGCTTTTTCTGGGGTGTAATCATCGGTTACTTTACGCATGGCAATCCCCTTTGATTAAAAGAAGGGATGATGTTTGCTTAGAAATTACTAATTTACTCATAAGGATCTATCTCCAACACTGAAGGATAAACCCAGTTAAGCGGCCTCTTTCTACCCTGCACAGCGCAGAATAGATCGCAAAATCTTCTGGAATTTGGTGACAAATTCCCGCAATAATGCGCCACGGCCTGATACGAGTTGCTAAACAAAGCAACCTGCATCAGGTCGTTTTCAGTCTCTGAACTGGAAGTGGCAGCTATCAAGTGCTTAGGTTCCGACGCCCGTACCTGATAGCTGCCTTTTTGTTTTCTGATGCTCACTGAGCCGCAGACCTTCATTCTACTAAACATCCCTGCTCATGTCCTAACCTTATTGAGTGTCTAGATCCGTTTATCCACGCAAACCGCCTTCAAATCGATTCTAAGAGACTTTTACAAAAAAAACGGACTAGACCACGCATTCGTTTTAAAACGAACTGGTGGCCACTCTGATGGCATTTGAGTGGTATGTATAAATACACATAAGGTTCTCTGAAGATCTTCAAACATCGTCGAAAAGGGTGTTATTTGCGCACTTTATATCGCATGACTTGGTAGCAAGTCTCGAAATGTCAGCTATTGAAGCTGAACGTTGACGGGGAGATCGATTGGCGCGACTATTGTCATAGTTCGCAGGTTATAAGCAGCACGGTCATTCTTAACGCAAAAAAGCCTAGCCCACCAAGCTAGGCTTTTTTGCGTTATTGGCTCGGGTACAGATTTTTAGATATCAAAAAGTTGGTTGCGTCCTCCGCCAGGTCAGTGATTTTATTCCGTTCAAAACATTCCTTGATATCGAAAGGTTCTCCTTTTGCCACCTTCCTCCAGAGAATGAACCCATCAAACGCCCTGATTATCTGGGACGTAATAGCCCAGTCACCGCTTTTTTCCCATTCAGGATATGCCAGAATAAATTCATCCTGCAAAATTTCTGACTCATCTAAATCATCATCATTTAAGTCGATTCCCGTATTGAGAGCAGACAACGAAGGGCGCTGCGCCCTGCCACTTTCTTTTTGAGTTTTATTGGCCTGCCTCTTTCGAGGATCCCCCGAAATCTGTGCACCCGATTTTCTTTTTTTATTCATAGCCGCCGCCCTCCTTAACATCGGTCAAGATACTCATCAGAGCATGATAATAGCAAAACGACACGGTCACTAATTGGACTACCTGCCCACCTTTGGTACCATTATCCAGCCGGTTACGCGCATCCTCCGGCCGTTAAGCGCCTCCAATCCGCCACGTCCTGTGGTGAGCATTCCTTACATCCGAAACGGTGATCCCGGACAGATTTCAATCTGCCCGGGGAAGCGTTGGTCAAGCGTCAGCGCGACAGAGCCGTACAGGAAGGTTTACTCAGCGAAGAAAGGATATGCGCATGCACTTAAAAACACTGTTTTTCCTCACATCTCTCCTGTCTGGCTGCTTATGTATGCCCGCTTACGCCATTATCCCGGTAACAGATGCGACACAAATCGCCGGACAATTACGGGAAATATCGCAGGGTATCCGGGATTACGAGCAGTACATGAAACAAACCGTACTGAGCAACTCGCAGCTGTTGGAAGCCTATAAACGCTACGATCAGATGCTGGCTGATTATCAGCAGGTATTACGTGAAGCGGAGTCGCTGAAAACCCAGCTACAGGGCGTCGACTTGCAGAACTTCCTCGAGAATCTCAAAACCATCGACCTTTACGATCCACAGTACGCAGCCGGCGATGACCC
>NZ_JANUEX010000017.1:0-5035 GCF_024808755.1 Rahnella sp. BIGb0603
GGGTCTCCCCATGCGAGAGTAGGGAACTGCCAGGCATCAAATAAGTGGAAAGCCCTGTACTGACGTACAGGGCTTTTTGCTATGGGAAATTTGGGGAAATTTGAAGGGATTTGTAGTTACTTTCATTCTTTCCTGACTGACTCTCTGCCAGAAAACTGTGCGTCAGGGAGCAATGAATCGGTTAAACTAAGCTCAAATTAGTCACCAATGAGTAATCTAGTTATGTCGATTGACGACACATCTCTTCAATCCCGAAATACCTTTTCCCTAGCTGCACATGCTGCTGAAATCGTGAGCGTTTGTAGTGTGGAACAGCTGATCACTGCCTGGAAGTCTGCGAACGAAAAGCAGCAACCCTTCCTGCTTTTAGGTGAAGGAAGCAACGTTCTTTTTCTTGATAATTTTGCCGGTATGGTCGTTTTGAACCGGATAAAAGGCATTGAACTGGCTGAAGATAATGATGAATGGCTATTGCATGTCGGTGCCGGAGAAAACTGGCATGGGCTGGTTTGCTACGCATTGGAACACAATATTCCGGGGCTGGAAAACTTGGCTCTGATCCCCGGTTGTGTAGGCTCGGCGCCTATTCAGAACATTGGTGCTTATGGAATTGAGCTGCAAAGTGTCTGTAATTATGTTGATGTTTTAGATCTGCAAACCGAAAAACTGGTGCGTTTAAGTGATGAAGATTGTCAGTTCGGCTATCGCGAAAGCATCTTTAAGCATTCTTATAAAAACGGTTATGCAATCGTAGCCGTCGGTTTGAAGCTGACGAAGCAATGGCTGCCGAAGCTCACTTATGGTGACCTGACTCGTCTGGATCCCCAGACTGTAACGCCGCAGGAGATCTTTGATTCAGTATGCTCAATGCGACGCAGCAAATTACCGGATCCTGCTGTCACCGGGAATGCGGGCAGTTTCTACAAAAACCCAACCGTTGATGCTTTGGTTGCAGAGAAAATCAGCAGCCAATACCCTTCAATGCCCTCTTACCCACAAGCCAATGGACACGTAAAACTGGCCGCGGGTTGGTTAGTTGAACAGGCCGGCCTGAAAGGTTTTAGTATTGGCGGCGCAGCGGTGCATGAGAAACAGGCCCTGGTACTCATTAATAAAGACCATGCGAGCAGCGGCGATGTTCGAGCGTTGGCGAAACATGTTCGTGATGTAGTTGCCGAAAAATTTGGTATTTGGCTTGAGCCTGAAGTCCGTTTCATTGCCGCACAAGGTGAAGTGAATGCCGTGGAGGCTCTGTCATGAAGGATATTACAGTACCACTGCAATTGATCTCAATTTTGGCCGATGGTGAGTTTCATTCTGGTGAGCAGCTTGGTACAGCCATGGGAATGAGTCGTGCTGCAATTAATAAGCATATACAGACAGTGAGGGACTGGGGGGTCGATATCTTCACGGTTCCTGGAAAAGGCTACAGCCTGCCTTATCCTATTCAGTTGTTGGAAGAGGAGAAGATTCTCGCCATGCTCCCGGCTGGTGGAGTCAGTGTCCTGCCCGTGATTGATTCAACTAATCAGTATCTGATGGACAGGATTGGTCAGCTGAATTCTGGTGATGCCTGTGCCGCTGAATATCAGCAGGCTGGGCGAGGCCGCCGCGGTCGTAAGTGGTTTTCACCTTTCGGCAGTAATCTTTATCTTTCCATGTACTGGAAACTGGAACAAGGTCCCGCTGCGGCAATGGGGCTGAGCCTAGTGATCGGGATTGTCATGGCGGAAGTGCTTCATCGCCTTGGGGCGGTAGATGTCCGGGTTAAATGGCCTAATGATCTTTATCTCAATGACCGTAAGCTGGCTGGTATCCTCGTTGAATTGACAGGAAAAACTGGAGATGCTGCTCATCTTGTTATCGGTGCTGGTATTAACCTAAAAATGCGTGAACCTGCGACCGATACCATCAACCAAGGTTGGATCAACTTGCAGGAAGCGGGCGTGAATATCGATCGCAACGAACTGACAGCGACGTTACTCAAAGAGTTGCGTTCTGCTTTAGTTCATTTTGAACAGGAAGGTCTGACACCGTTTATTGCCCGTTGGCGGGATTTAGATAATTTCCTCGACCGGCCGGTTAAATTGCTGATTGGTGATCAGGAAATTCTTGGCATCGAACGGGGAATTGATCCCCAGGGCGCATTGTTGCTCGAGCAAGATGGTCTTATTAAACCGTATATTGGGGGTGAGATTTCACTTCGCGGTGCCTGAATAAGATAAAGGAGAGCATCGGCTCTCCTTTATTCATCTCTAAAATACTTATTTTCTCAAACGGACGCTTTCAACCGCATGATTCGCGCTTTTCGTCAGTATTAGACTGGCTCTTTCCCGAGTTGGTAATATATTTTCTTTTAAATTCAATCCGTTAATTTCATTCCACAACTGGGTCGCAATGTTTACTGCTTCTTCTTCCGGCAGTTTTGCATAGTGATGAAAATAGGAGTCGGGATCAGAGAATGCCCCCTGGCGGAATTTTAGGAAGCGATTAATATACCAGCCCTGCAATAAATCTTCCGGAGCATCAACGTATATTGAGAAATCAACAAAGTCAGAAACAAATACATGATGTGGATCGTGAGGATAATCCATACCACTTTGTAAAACATTGAGCCCTTCAAGAATTAAAATATCTGGCTGCTCAATAACTTTATTCCCATCGGGGATCACATCATAAATCAGATGCGAATACACCGGGGCAGTAACACGTTTAGCGCCTGATTTAACTTCAGAAACGAAGTTTACCAACTGATGCATATCGTAAGATTGCGGGAACCCCTTCTTCTTCATGATCCCACGTTCTTGCAGCGTTTTATTGGGATAGAGAAATCCATCAGTAGTAATCAGCTCCACTGAGCGATGCTCCGGCCAACGGCTCAGCAACGCCTGAAGGACACGCGCTGTTGTGCTCTTGCCCACAGCAACACTTCCCGCAATGCCGATGACATAAGGTATTTTCTGTCCGTCTGTACCGAGGAACTGTTCAAGCACAGCTTGCCGGCGCAAGTTGGAACTGATGTAAAAATTGAGAAGGC
The DNA here is from genome assembly GCF_024808755.1 of Rahnella sp. BIGb0603. NCBI lineage: Bacteria > Pseudomonadati > Pseudomonadota > Gammaproteobacteria > Enterobacterales > Yersiniaceae > Rahnella > Rahnella sp. BIGb0603. Next base: position 3,038 of record NZ_JANUEX010000017.1, read on the forward strand.
GTGAAAGCGGCAGATAGATCTGCGCGACTTCCTCGAGGGATAAATCCTCATTGATACCTTTCAGGTTCACGACTTCCGCTTCTTTGAGCGTTAGCGGTACTGAATCACGTAAGGCTGCCCACTGCGCACGATCGAACTGCAGATAAGGAGTTGCCAAAGATGGGTCTCTTTTTTTCATAAGTTAAAGTCTGCCTGTTAGCGCAGGTCAGGAAAGGCGATCACGCCAACTCCAGACAGTAAACCAGCAGCATATTATAGACACCTTAATTTTCAGGAGAGATCTTTTTCTTATAACTTATCGATTTCTTTGATTGAGTTTAAAAATTTTTAAGAAAGTTATGCAAACAAGGAAGATGTCGTAAAAGATTGGGGCGGCTTTCGTCGCCCCGTGGGGATCAAAAGAGGGGAGGGGAGGAACAGGCAAACGCAGTGAGCCGTTTATAGTAGACCACTTCATTTTTCCGGCTGTAGCGGTCAGATTGAGCTTTGAAAGCTGCACAGCGGTAACCCTGAGCACGGTAAAAGGCCTCTGCTTCAGACCCCGATTGCATATCGGAAGACAGAACATTACACCGCAGATTCTGAGCAGTGTGCTCCAGTTCACGTATTAACAATCTTCCGACGCCCCGCCGTCTGGCACGAGTACAAACCAAAAGAGTATTAATTTCTGCCTCATGCGGTGAATCTGCCGGTTGCGTTAAATTCAGCTGGACTGTTCCCATAACACCTTTTTCATCCCGGGCAATCCAAAGCAAACGCTTATTTTGAGCAAGCGCGTGGCGCAAATAATTGAAAGAATCCTCGGCATCTTTCTGTTCAATTGCGTAGGGAAACCCCGCGGATCGTCCCTGTTGGTTGGCCTCTACCAGAAGTTGAGTCAGTTCGTCGCGGTAAATAGGTAATGTCGCCGCATTCAGCATGACTATTTTCATTGCAGCACTCCTATAAGAAACAGCGCGTCCGAAAAGAAGACTGCAAAAATTACGCCAACAAAAAATGCTTTTAAATCAGTACTAGCCGAAAAGAAAACGCCGATTGGGGGTCTTTGATGCAGCAACTGCACATTTTCAGTGCATAAATCGTACAGTTGGGCGGTGTGAATAATTTTTTTAAGATGAACAGAGATGAAAAGGCGCACCAGTGGCTCGACAGTGAGATATGAGGGGGACGTTTTTGCACATTATTTGAACCTTCAAGCGCCTTAATTAGGGCAAAAGCCTATTTTTTGAATAAAACATGAGCGTTAGAACAAAACATGCAATTTATTTGTTGCATACCCCGTAAACTCTCCCTAGAATGCGCAGCACTTGATGCCGGCATAGCTCAGTTGGTAGAGCAACTGACTTGTAATCAGTAGGTCCCGAGTTCGACTCTTGGTGCCGGCACCATTCAAGTACTAAACAATTAGGTGGGGTTCCCGAGCGGCCAAAGGGAGCAGACTGTAAATCTGCCGTCATCGACTTCGAAGGTTCGAATCCTTCCCCCACCACCATACAGGCTTCAGCAATGAAGCAACTTAAAGTGAAAGAGTCGCTTTAAGTGAAGGTGAGGAATTAAGTGTCTCACGTCCTTTTCCCCGTCTTCGAGTTCTTCAGAAAAATCAGGTAGCCGAGTTCCAGGATGCGGGCATCGTATAATGGCTATTACCTCAGCCTTCCAAGCTGATGATGTGGGTTCGATTCCCACTGCCCGCTCCAAGTATGTGCTGATATAGCTCAGTTGGTAGAGCGCACCCTTGGTAAGGGTGAGGTCGGCAGTTCGAATCTGCCTATCAGCACCACTTCCAAATTCTCCCTCCTGATTTTCTTTCTGTAAACTAATTCGTCAAGCAAATGCTTGGTTGATGTGGTGATACCACCGATTTAACCGTGTCTTAGAGGGACAATCGATGTCTAAAGAAAAGTTTGAACGTACAAAACCGCACGTTAACGTTGGTACTATCGGCCACGTTGACCACGGTAAAACTACCCTGACTGCAGCAATCACTACCGTTCTGGC
>NZ_JANUEX010000018.1:0-1713 GCF_024808755.1 Rahnella sp. BIGb0603
TGCTGGAGGTATCAGAAGTGCGAATGCTGACATAAGTAACGATAATGCGGGTGAAAAACCCGCACGCCGGAAGACCAAGGGTTCCTGTCCAACGTTAATCGGGGCAGGGTGAGTCGACCCCTAAGGCGAGGCTGAAAAGCGTAGTCGATGGGAAGCAGGTTAATATTCCTGCACTTGGTGTTACTGCGAAGGGGGGACGGAGAAGGCTAGGCTGGCCGGGCGACGGTTGTCCCGGTTCAAGCGTGTAGGGGGTGTGACCTGGTAAATCCGGTTACATATTAACCCTGAGGCGTGATAACGAGCCACTACGGTGGTGAAGTAGCTGATGCCATGCTTCCAGGAAAAGCCTCTAAGCTCCAGGTAACACGAAATCGTACCCCAAACCGACACAGGTGGTCAGGTAGAGAATACTCAGGCGCTTGAGAGAACTCGGGTGAAGGAACTAGGCAAAATGGTGCCGTAACTTCGGGAGAAGGCACGCTGGCGCGTAGGTGAAGGGACTTGCTCCCGGAGCTGAAGCCAGTCGAAGATACCAGCTGGCTGCAACTGTTTAATAAAAACACAGCACTGTGCAAACACGAAAGTGGACGTATACGGTGTGACGCCTGCCCGGTGCCGGAAGGTTAATTGATGGGGTTATCCGCAAGGAGAAGCTCTTGATCGAAGCCCCGGTAAACGGCGGCCGTAACTATAACGGTCCTAAGGTAGCGAAATTCCTTGTCGGGTAAGTTCCGACCTGCACGAATGGCGTAATGATGGCCAGGCTGTCTCCACCCGAGACTCAGTGAAATTGAACTCGCTGTGAAGATGCAGTGTACCCGCGGCAAGACGGAAAGACCCCGTGAACCTTTACTATAGCTTGACACTGAACATTGAGCCTTGATGTGTAGGATAGGTGGGAGGCTTTGAAGCGTGGACGCCAGTCTGCGTGGAGCCAACCTTGAAATACCACCCTTTAATGTTTGATGTTCTAACTCGGCCCCGTGATCCGGGGTGAGGACAGTGTCTGGTGGGTAGTTTGACTGGGGCGGTCTCCTCCTAAAGAGTAACGGAGGAGCACGAAGGTTAGCTAATCACGGTCGGACATCGTGAGGTTAGTGCAATGGCATAAGCTAGCTTGACTGCGAGAGTGACGGCTCGAGCAGGTACGAAAGTAGGTCATAGTGATCCGGTGGTTCTGAATGGAAGGGCCATCGCTCAACGGATAAAAGGTACTCCGGGGATAACAGGCTGATACCGCCCAAGAGTTCATATCGACGGCGGTGTTTGGCACCTCGATGTCGGCTCATCACATCCTGGGGCTGAAGTAGGTCCCAAGGGTACGGCTGTTCGCCGTTTAAAGTGGTACGCGAGCTGGGTTTAGAACGTCGTGAGACAGTTCGGTCCCTATCTGCCGTGGGCGTTGGAAGATTGAGAGGGGCTGCTCCTAGTACGAGAGGACCGGAGTGGACGCATCACTGGTGTTCGGGTTGTCATGCCAATGGCATTGCCCGGTAGCTAAATGCGGAAAAGATAAGCGCTGAAAGCATCTAAGCGCGAAACTTGCCTCGAGATGAGTCTTCCCTGTGGCTTTAAGCCACCTGAAGGGACGTTTAAGACTAAGACGTTGATAGGCTGGGTGTGTAAGTGCAGCGATGCATTGAGCTAACCAGTACTAATGACCCGAGAGGCTTAACCTTACAACACCAAAGGTGTTTTAGATTGACTCTGTGC
>NZ_JANUEX010000020.1:0-1229 GCF_024808755.1 Rahnella sp. BIGb0603
TGAATCGCCACGGATAATCTAGACACTTCCGAGCCGTTGATAATACTGCTTTTCATATTCTGTCGGTGACATCTGATTGCTCGAACCATGCCGACGCTTACTGTTATAGAACATTTCGATGTAATCAAAAATATCGCTGCGGGCTTCTTCCCGCGTTCCGTAGATCTTTTTCTTTATCCGTTCGCGTTTCAGCAACTGGAAAAAGCTTTCTGCAACCGCATTATCGTGACAGTTACCGCGACGGCTCATGCTCCCCTCCAAGCCGTGTGCTTTTAGGAACGACTGCCACTCATGGCTTGTGTACTGACTGCCCTGGTCCGAGTGAACCAGCACCTGTTTTTGGGGATTACGCCGCCATACAGTCATCAGCAGTGCGTTCAGGACAATGTCCTTTGTCATCCGTGATTGCATTGACCAGCCGATAATTTTGCGTGAGAACAGATCAACAACCACAGCAAGATACAGCCAGCCTTCGTGGGTCCTGACGTAGGTTATGTCCGTTACCCAACGCTTATCCGGAGCATCCGGATTGAACTGTCGCTGGAGCCTGTTGGGCGATACGATACTGGCCTCGCCTTTGCGTGCCCGCGGGCTACGGTAACCGACCTGAGCCTTTATCCCGGCACGATTCATCAGTCGCCAGACTCTGTTCACTCCGCACTGTTGCCCGCTATCCCGCAAGTCCAGATGGATCTTGCGATAACCATAAACGCAACCGGACTCCAGCCAGAACTGTTTGATCTGTCCCGTCAGTCTCAGATCTACCTGATGGCGCTGAGAATACGGTTGCTTAAACCAGGCGTAAAAGCCACTGGGATGAACATCCAGCACCCTGCAGAGCAGACGAACAGGCCAGCAACGGGAGTTGTCACGAATAAAGGCGTACCTCATTCGGACAGCTTTGCGAAGTACGCCGCGGCTTTTTTTAATATGTCCCGTTCGTCAGTAACCCGCTTCAACTCCTTCTGGAGTCGGCGGATCTCGGCCTGAGCATCTGACTGTTCTTTATTAGTGGATGAGTCCGGACCGTACTTCTTTATCCAGGCGTAAAGGCTGTGGGTGGTGATATCGAGACGTGTTGCAACGCTGGAAACAGAATGACCGCGATCAATAACCTGTTTGACTGCTTCAATTTTAAACTCTTCGGGATAACGTTTACCGCTCATGGGCACCTCTCTTTAAGTCATCTTAAATGACTCCGAGGTGTCTGTTAAACCCGTGGCGATTCA